>NZ_JACVAV010000010.1:0-265687 GCF_014852035.1 Ensifer sp. ENS03
TGGCGCTGCCCAATCGCGAGATGGCGAAGCTGTCCGAGACAGCCGCAGCAGCAATCGTGGCCCTACGATCAAACCGCTAGGCGGAAGTCACCTTCGAGCTACCTGTGGTGCTCACCGGACGGATACGCATCATCCCGAGATAGATGCGGAACAACGAAGGCAAAGAAGATGATTTCGGCGGCATCGTGCAGGCTCGGATGCCTGCCAACCGCTGCGCTGAAGCAGGCCGAAGTCGGACCCTGGTCGTCGAGAACAACCGCCTCGCCACATGGCCGTACTCGCGAGGCTCGGCGACCCGAACTTCTCGTCGTCGTGACCGCCACGGGGGATTGCCCTCACGTTGCCCGCTTCAGCATGGTGAGGCGATAGCCGTGCCACCTCGAAGGCCATTCAGGACCTCGCGGCGGCCGGTTGCACCGCGGCGTTGCAGGGTCAAAGGAGGCGGAGGAGGGAACTGCCTGGACCTCGTTTAGCCGATCCGAGCCAGACTATGGTCTGGGCGGCCGGCAAGACCTAAGTCGAAGTACGTGCGACTGAAGTCTGACCCTGGAACGGTAATTCCTCAAGAGCGTTTGCAAAGTGTTCCCGCTTTGAGAGCAGGGAATCCAAAACAGATGGAGACGTACATGAAGAAGGTTTTTGTCAGTTCTGCCCTTGCAGGTTTGTTTCTGCTCGGGGCTTCCGGCTTTGGTTTTGCTCAAACGGTCCTAGTCACGCCAGAGCAGGAAACGGTCGTTCGCGAATACGTGAAGAAGAAACCCCTCGCTTCCATCAATCTTCCGGGCGTTGAGCTGAATGTGGGCTCCGCACTCCCCGAGACGGTGGAATTGCACACCATTGATGCGCCGGACATCAAATACCGCTATGTGGTCATCGATAATCGCACCGTGCTGGTAGATCCAGGCACTCGCAAGATCGTTCGCGTTATCGAATGACTGAAGACACGTCCCTTCCTTTCGGGGAAGGGACGTCTTCGCGAGCTACGCGAGGAAGAACGGCGATTGGACTTTAGTCCCATAATCTGGCCGCAAAGGTCCTAATCCGTAGCGGTCCCATATCGTCGCGTTATTTTAGCTTTAGCCTGTGGACAATCCATCCAGTGCTCCATAGTCCGACAACGACGCCGGGGCAGCCTACCCGCCCTTCGGTTCCTTCTGGTGTCGTTGCCGACAGGAGGATCGAATGTACGAACCATACTGCTACGGCGAGCCACCGCGCAAATTGTCTAGAGGGTTGCCCATCGGCATCACGCTCTTGGCGATAGTTGTCATCGGAGCCTATCTCTTCGTGGGCAGCGCGCTCTCGAACGATCCTCACCAAACCAGTGCCATTGTCCTTCCCCCACCCGCCCCAACGTCAAAATAGCCTTGAGCTTTAGCGAGGGAGCAACCATGAGATTGATGCATTTAGGTCGAGCCCGTCCGGTATCGCCCTCAGCTGCGCCAAGCCAGAGAACCTTGCCTCCTAGATCTTTTCGAGGCGTACGCGCTCGCCGCGACGACTCTCGACGACCTGATGCAGGAGTACCCGGCGCGCGTAGAGCTGATCAGCGAATACAGACAGGTGTGCTCGGACTTGCAGGCAGAGGTCGTCGTCCTCCTCACGCTCACAGATGAGCGACTATTTTCATGAAATCGAGGGCGCTCGGCTCTTGCAACCCTATTGTCGACTAGAATGTGGATTCAATTGTCTTTAGCGAACGAGAAGCGCCGATGAAGTTCCGCCTCTCCGCCGGTGCAAGTTTCTTCTTGCTTGGGGAACGGAAGACTATCTTTGACGAAGCGTCCCAGCAGATTTTCCAACTGGATGAGTTGAGCGCCTTTCTTACCTGCCTCCTCGCCGAGGCCGCGCCGGCGCATCAGTTGGAAGGCGTCCTGGTGGCCCGGGGCGTAAGCCGAGCGCGTGCGCACGCGTCGGTGCAAGACTATCTGGCCCATTTGTCACGATGGAATCTGCTGGAGATCATGTTTGATGAGAACGAGGGCACTGCGTTAGACACCCAGACATTTGATTTCGAAGGTACCGCCGTATCGCTCGCCTTTTATGATCGAGAGCTTCGCGACCTCGTTGTCCCGATTTTCGCCCACAATGGGGCTGCTGCCGCTACGTCACACACGGCTGCGTACGACGTGGCGCGTTTTGGCGAGCGCGTATGCATCAGCCGACATCGTTCCGCGGGTATGATTGTCGCTGACTTGGAGGTTGCCCCAGCGATCAAGGCGCTTGTGACAGACGACATTCTTGCCAACCTTGGCCTGAATGTCGCACTTCACGCGGCATTGCTCGTCAAGAACGGAAAAGGCCTCCTGATCTGTGGCGCGGCGGGGGCCGGCAAGACGACACTCGCCGTGGCATTGCTCGGGGCAGGCTTCACCTACGGCGGAGATGATATCGCGCTGATGGATGAGGATGGACTGCTTGTGGGAGTGCCCTTCTCGCCCGCATTGAAGCAGGGGTCTTGGGGGCTGCTCGGCCACATGTCAGATGCAATTCTGGCAGCGCCAATCCATAGGCGGCTCGACAATAAGCGTGTGCGCTATCCGACAGGGCTGCCCTATGCTGCACGCGTGCGGGTTCAGCCTGCAGCTGTCGTGCTGATCCGCCGTCGTCGCACCGGGCCAGTCGAGGTTTGCGACGTTGAGCCCATGCGTGCCCTTTCGGAACTACTGGCCGGTGCGCACACGCCAGAGCGTCGCCTCGCCTTGCCGCAGTTTCAGCGGCTCCTCGATATGGTTTCACAGGCGCGCACCGTCGAGCTGACCTACTCTTCCCTCGACAGAGCCGTAGAGACATTGAGGCGACTTTATGACAGGCAATAGTTGGCGCGATCTGGTTACGCTCGCCTCCTGCCTCAACGGGCACATACCGAAAGAGGCGAACTGGGACGGGATCGTAGCCCTTGCGAACAGAAGCCTGACGATCACCTCACTTGCAGGCGCGGTGAAGGAAGCCAACCCGCACTTGCCGGAGGATCTCTCCAACTATCTGTCGATGATATATCGGCGGAACACTGACCGAAATTGCAGACTGAAAGCTCAGCTGGGGGAGGCGGCCGCATCTCTGAACGAGATCGGTATAGAGCCCGTCGTGCTGAAGGGAACAGCCATCCTTGCGAGTGCGGCCCCTGAAGCGCTTGGTGCACGGCTCCTGACCGATTTGGACATTCTTGTCTGCCCCCAGGATATGCGAGAGGCATCAAAAGCACTATGCCGTCAGGGATATGAGGTTGCGCTATCTTCCGGTGAAGGTTCCTGGCCAGGGAATGCGGAATATCATCTCCCAGTCGTCCTGATCCGTCCAACGGATGTCGGAAGCATTGATCTTCAGTGTCGAGCGAAAGGGCCGGCCTCCTTCGGCGACGCGGAGTGGCTTTATGGCGATAGTTGCGTGGTCGCTATTGGCGGAGGCCGTGTACGCGTTCCAACGGCGTTTGCGCAGATCATTCTTTTCATTCTTCACGATCAGTTTCAAGATGGTGACTATTGGCGCGGGCTACTCGACCTGCGCCATCTGCTGGACATAGCAACGCTCGCCCGCGCGTCATCGGTCGACTGGAACGGACTCAGAGCGCTTTTCGCGAACGGCTATGAGAGGAACGCAGTCGAGACCCAAATCGTAACAGCCGCCGCGCTTCTCGGCCTAGACCGAACGGCGATTAGGGGAGTGGGATCGACGGCCAGGATCCAGTTTGCCCGGCGGCGACTTCAGCTCGGCTGTGACTACCTGCGGACTCCGCTCACGCTCCTGACTCTCATCTCGGAAGTTGCCCACTATCGCTCCTGGGATCGTTTCGGGGGCGAGCCTTATCCTTCTAAGCGCCGGGAGCTTGTGCGAAAGGCTCGCGAATTGCGGCGTAATTTCCGCGCCAAGCCTCCCGGAAAACTGTAGCCGATTGGGGAAGCCTGTGGAGTTTGCAACCGAGCATTGACAGTGGGTGGATGTGCGGAGGGCACCCAGCTACATCTAAAGATATATGGATAACTCGTAGCTTTTAATGTAAAAGTAGTTGGTCCTAATATATCTGGCATCCGTTGGACGGGTGGGAGGGTAGATGGCCGAAGAACTCAACCAATCTCGAAGTGACCACGATCGGCGCGAGTTTCTGAAAAGCTGCGGTCGATTTGCGGCCGTAACCCCACCAGTCGTCACAATGCTTCTGTCAACCAGCCTGACGTCGCAAGCGATTGCCTCTTCGGGTGGTGGCGGTGGCGGCAGCAAAGGAAACAATGGGTGGGGTAACGGGCCGAGTTCGACAAATAGAGGAAGCAGCCACGGGCGTGGTGTTTCGCGAGGGGGCCCGGGTGCGGGTCAATCGCAGAACAGCAGCAAAATGAACGGACGCCCTTAGACCACATTTGGCTCGTCGCCCAGTGGCTCACCACATGAGAAGCAGCCGAAACTCAATGGAAGCTCCGGGAGCTCACCTTGAACGGATCTATGTCCAAGTCTTGTTTGTAGATAGCCGCACGGCGGCCTTGCGATTGTCGCGCCGCTGACGAGAATCAAGCTGCTGCCCCCCGACAGTCGCGTTCACCCTTGGCCTCCGCGCGCGAAACGGTCCGCTTCGCGTTAGGTCTTGACGGAGGAGCGACAGCGGAGCGCCCTAAGCGTCAGCCGGTACGGGAATAGGTCCTCGACGACCCGACCTCGCCTGCGGCATGGATTCCAGCGCGACCTCGGGCTCTTGCATTTCGCAGACTCAGCGAGCTGTCAAACGAAGTGAGGATCTGACCCCGCCTATTGCCTCACCCAGGAATGTTACTGACGTTGAGGGCAATGAGACGGCCCGTATCTCCTCCCGCCGTTAGCGTGAGGAGATACGGGCGCGCGCTTCATCCAGTACAGAGCCACCAGTCCTTCCCGAATCTAGGGACCATACCGGACAGCATATTGCCGAGTGCAAGGCGGCGTCAGAGCCTGTCACAGCCTTAAGCGTGGACGTCGCCTTAGGGGGCGGACAGACCGGGCTCCCACGAGCCGGCTACGGCTTGTTGCTGTAAATTTACGTTTTGGGTTTCCAAATTGCATGATGTATCGACTGGAAGCGGATCTTCTCACTGCTGGAGAGTCGAAACCCGATCGACGCAACTTGTGAGCCGGCGGCGACGGATGGGGGGCAAACGAACGCTCAGTTCGCCGCTGAGCAGTCGCCGTCTTCTGGAACAGGATTCCGGCGACCTCAAACGCCAGCCTGATCTGTTTCGAATTGCTTTCTTTTCTCGCATCTCGCCCCTTGTAGAACGCACGAATCGAGACTGCGGTGGTTCGCACTCAGCCGGGTGCACCGCTTGACCGCGTGAACCCGCAAGAAAGGTGGCGGCAAGCCACCACCTTTCCGTTTCAGAGCGGACGAACTTGCAGGGACGGTCGCTCAGAAAACCATCGTTGGACTGGAGGGAGATCAACGGCCGTCGGGCAAGCCGCTAAGCAGCCGGTAGATGCCTTGCTCTTTCCTCTTGGCCGTGCTCAGCACCGTTCGTTCGGAAACGGCCGACCAAAACCGCTAGCCGGTCGCTGATCTGTGAAAGCGTTTGGGCAGATGCGTTTGTCTCCTCCATCATTGTGGCGTTTTGTTGCGTGATCTGATCCATACTCCGGACCGCAGAATTAATCTCCTCAATCCCGGACGCCTGTTCCTGGGCCGACCGAGCCATCGAGCTGATGCTGCTGTTGATCGAAGCCACACGATCTCCAATGTGTGATAACGAATGACCCGTCTCGTTGACCAGCTGGACGCCGCGAAGCACGTCTGACGACGAGCGGTTGATCAACTCTTTGATCTCTTTTGCGGCCCCAGCCGAACGTTGCGCGAGTTCCCGCACCTCCTGCGCGACAACAGCGAACCCCTTGCCTTGCTTCCACACCAGCGTTTAATGCCAGTAGATTTGTCTGAAACGCAATTTCATCGATGACTCCGATGATCTGGGTCATTTTCTGCGAAGAGCTTTCGATATCTCCCATGGCCGCGACGGCTTGTTTCACCACCTCTCCGGACCGATTCGTCTCGACCGTTGATTCCCGAACCACAGTCTGGACTTCCTGGGCTCTCTGAGTTGACTGTCCGGCAATGGTCGTGATTTGTTCGAGCGCCGCCGCGCTCTCCTCGAGCGCTGAGGCCTGGTGCTCGGTCCGCTTGGCAATCTCATTTGCGGCAGAAGCGATTCCGGCAGCTTCACAGCGAACCTGGTCAACTGACGAAGCGATCTCCTGCATAGCGCGATCGAGCGCGGCGACCGATGAGTTGAAATTGTCTTTTAGTCCCCTGAAGCTCGGCGCAAGCGCCTCATTGAGCTCGGATGTCAGATCGCCACCCGCCAGTCTTGCCAGAACGGTTTCCAGTGCGGAAAGCGCTTGATCCTGCTCCTCTTTTTCTCTCGCTCGTTGCTCCTCCAGACGGGCGCGTTCATCGGCAAGTGCATCGAGATAGACCGAAATGGCATAGTCCATGTCGACCAGGGCCGCTTTCACTACTGCCGTTAGGTCATCTCCGACCTTTTGAGCTTTGCGGCCATGCAGGATACCTTTAAGCTCTTGATTAACAACGGCGCGAATGATGCCGTCCAGGATCATGGCGTATCCGCCGATGTACCAGCGGGGTTCGAGCCCGATACGGGCGTGAACGCGTCCGACTGTTGTCACCCCCTCGACGTAATCAGACTGGTATGTGCCGGAGGCGATAATCTCTCAATGCTTGACTTGGCGATCTTTGGCGTGAGCAATATGAGCATCGTTCGAGAAGAATCTTGCCGTTTTCGGATGTTTCGACACTTTCGTGTAAAACGCGTCGAGCGCATGACCGATAGCCGTGCCTATGACGGGCTGCACGTTTGCCAAGCTGCGGCGTTGGCGTTCATCAAGACCCACAAAATCGAGGCGGTCTTGCAGGTCAGAATTTCTTGCCTGAATAGTCATCGTAAACTCCGCTTTGCGCTCGAAGCGATTGAGTATGAGAATATTCGGCCATGCTTAATTTCTGGTTAGCAGCACAACGTGGGCGCGACGAATTGCCTCTGGCATCGGTTCAGGTTGCAAGCCTCCTCGAAGGCGCGCGCTACTGCACGCGCAGTCTCTACCCATTCCGCTCTCTCCGCCCGCCACTGGATATTCCCCCGGACAACACCGACGCAAAGACGTCGGGAGCGTGTGCGTATCGAGCGGCTGTAAGGCGTTTCGCTTTCCGGCGACCACGTTTCGAAGTTCATTGCCCGGTAGCCTTCAGGCGGATTGTTTTGTTCTCACCGACGCCGCCTTGAAAGCCTTCCTAATTTCTCTCATCCGACGGTCAAGGGTATTATGACCGGCTTGCATAACGTCGATATCCAAGAGGTGGCCAATGACTGCCAGTTCTTTCATCAAGTCGCCAATAATAAGGTCTGGAGATCGAGTGGTGTTTCCGCCAACGGGCAGGTTCTTGCCACCAAGAGCCGGGGCTTCTAATGCCTGAGTAAGCTCGAGTGCGGCTCCCAAGAATCTTTTCCGACGTTCCACGATATCGCCGGCGGCAGCCGTGCCATCGCAAGCTGCCGTCAAACGAACGGCTTTGTTTTGAAATTCGCTCATGTGTCGCCCCGATTCACATTCGTGTCTCTTAGCTAATATAGCTGAACGCCATCTTAAATCTTCGGAGGTCACGAGACTCTCGAACCGCCACCGAGATCGGGTGCTGTGCGTCACTAACGCCTTCGCTCAGCGAAGGCATAGCTGAATGGCACTGAGAAGCGCGGATGAATCCGCCGGCACGTGGGTCGTGGAATAAAGACAATATCGCCTGCTGCTTCCCTTTCACGCAACATGAACACGAATGGGAGGTCGGCCTGCACCCGTTCTTCCAGCACCTTGGCCCGGAAGGATGGTTACGCGAAGAACAGGGACGGTCGGCACAAGTTGTTGAAGAAGACCTTGCTGCTCCTTCCTTACGGCGCAGATGGTATCGGGGTCGTCAGCATCCGACCGCCGGACGATGCCGCACGGCTCCCGGAAATCAACGAAGTCACGGTCAGCCCCTGACGCGCGGTTTCAGGTGTGCAGAACGTCCGGGATTGACGCTAGGAGGCTTGGCGCGCTGGTTTCGGTTATCGCTTTCAGCCGTATCGTTGACAGCTCTCCCATCTCCGCCAAGCTTGCGCACCTCACCATGGGGGTGAGCTTGGAAAATCTCGGAGTAAAACGAGCCGCGTAAATGTCGGCCGCACGCTAGCGCGGGGATCGGAAATGATTGTCACGGCAGTGTATCGCCGGCGATCGCGCCCCATCGTCAACTGGAGCATCATCGACGGCGAATGGTTCAGACGATAGGCGCTCCATGAGCACGGCGCGCCAAATGTCTAGTTGATTGTTGTGTCGTCGAGCCCTTTGTCATGCTCATGCATGAGGCCGGACTTTGAACGGCGCGCCTCGCGCCACATTGCTGCTTCGAAAAGAGCTGTCTCGTCGCGAATACCAGCCCGATATTCATGCAACAGGTAAGTCGCGAGGTGGTCGGCACGCTTGCTGGGCCGATCAATCTGGCACCACATGCAAACCCGGTCGAAGATCCTTTGCAGGAAGTTCAACTCGGTCGGGCTTATCCAGGCACTTTCAACGGGGTCAAACATCGGAGCATTCCCATCCTGACCTATGCGGCGGAGCGCCTGTCATCGCGTCTCGAGCTGGTGCGGTGGGCTACCGGCTTCGCTGGGAGACCGGCCTCCATACACGCAGCGACGAAAGCTTCACGCGCGATCGCAACCGGCATCTTTCGGTTAAGGGTGCGCCGACAGGCTTCGACGGCTTGCTCGTAGCGTCGTCCGCGACGTCGCGGCCACTCGTTCTCCAGAAAAACGAGCGCGTCGAAGACCGATGAAAAGGTGCGATTGCTGCCGTTCTGGAACGTTACCTGCAACGGTACAGACCATGGCATCTCCGGAAGATACATGTTTCCCTCCTTCCTATCTAACCGGATGAAAGAAGATGGAAAATCATCTGGGAATGCTGAGATTGGTTTTCAAGACCTCCGACACCAGGCGTTTGGCGATCAGGATGTGGTGGGCGCGGCAGGACGCGATCCTGCAACCACTCGGACAAGCGCCAACGGCACTGACCATTGAGCTACAGCCCCCACCAGGGCTAAGCACAGGTTAACCGAGGATCAGTCGCGTATGGGATGCTTTGAAGAAGTGTCTAGACCTTGATGCACCAGTGCGGTTCATCGATATCAAAGCGAACCAAGAAAGGTGAGATCCCATGACCGCCGCGTTTACCGTGCGTGTAAAAGATGAAACCGCGAGCAAACTGGATCAGCTCGCTGAGAAGCTGGATCGGTCGCCGTCCTATAGGGCTGCAGAGGCCATCGAAGCTTTAATTGAGCAGCAAGAATGGCAACTTGCTGAGATTGAAGCCGGGTTGACCGAGGCCGACCGGGGTGAGTTCGCCAGCGATGAAGATGTGGCGAAAGTCGTCAGGAAGTACGTCAAGTCTGCCCGCCAATCATGAGTGGGAGGCGTATTTGTTGGACGCTACAGGCGTTGCGGCGACTTGATGAGATCGGTGCGTATCGACGGCCGTGGTTCCTGCGACGCGCCATACAAATCCGCCATGAGTTCGGCTATAGCCCAGGTCTCGCCTTCGAGGAGCATCAGGTGGTTTTCTCGGCCAAGCAGACGAACTGCACCCTACCTTTGCGCCACGCCAGATCGTCTGCCCCCGGCAGTTCATCAGCAATATCCTCTATTGGCTTTAATGCCTTGACGATTGCGGGAGTCCCACTTGGCAATCGGACTTTCCAAGAAAAGATTCCTGCATGAGAACTGGTTGAGCGACATTCCAATCACAGGAAATTCAGGTGGCACATGCATCTCACGGCTATGTGACTCATCACGTCATCCTTGACTAAGATGCTACATTTTGTAACCTACGGATTGTAGGATCCTGCGCAAGAGGGAAATATGAAGCTCAAGAGAGATATGCGTCGCGAACAGATGCTCGATGTCGCGATGGAAATCGTCCGCAATCAGGGGGCGGATGAACTGACGCTCGGGACCTTGGCCGGAAAAGCAGGGGTCAGTCGCCCAATTGCTTACGAACACTTTTCTACCCGGGCCGGCCTCTTGGTGGCGTTGTTCAAGCGGCTGGAGGACAACTATGTCCACTGGCTCCGCTCTGCTCTCCGTGAAGCGCCAACTGACCTCACCGACGTAGCTGACGTCATCAGCGATGCGTATTTCAAGTGCCTTGCCCAGTTTGGTCCAGAAGCTCTCGCAATCTCCGCCGCACTAAAAGGGACAGAGGAGATGGCCGCACAGCAACGGCTCATGCTCAACGTATACGTCGAGCTGATGTGTGACGCGCTTCGGCCGTTCTCCGGCCTAGAAGATGAGCGCTTGCGCCCCGTGTGCGTCGGTCTTCTGGGCGCAGCGGAGGCCCTTGCCTCCGAGGCACAAGCCGGGGCGATATCCCAGCAAATCGCCACGTCCGTATTAACGTCACTCATCGTAAAGGCTGTGGCTGATGGCCCCCAACAAAGCTGGGTAACGTTCCAGTCGCAAGGCCCGGGAAAGGACGATGAACTTTGACAAGGTTCTCAGGAGGGCACGCAGGGTCCGCCCGATCCCTGGCGCGGCCGGGCAGGTGAGACGTAGGCGCTGCATGAAGGTCGCACGACCAGTCCGCAGCGCCGTCTCCTAAGACAGCATTTCGAGACCGTGTTTCCGGACGATCGAGAGCAGCTTCAATGCGGGGCCGCTCGGCCGCTTGGCGCCGGTTTCCCACTTTTGTACGGTGGACCCGCTGGTGTTGAGATAGCGCGCGAAGACTGGCTGGCTGACATGGTTGTTCTCGCGCAGCGCCTTGATCTCACCCGGCGACAGCTGCTGCGGGATGGACAAGCAAGTCTCATCAAAGGTCTTCATGGTTTCCTTGTCGATGGTGCCTGCCGCATACATGTCTTCGACGGCGCTATGGATCGCCTCAAAGGCATCGCTCTTGAACTTGCGCTTAGTCGTCATTGCAAATCTCCAATAGGCGCCGGTCCCATTTCGGCATCAAGCTCCGCCTGCGTCTTGCGCCGCTAGAGTTCGGCGAGCTTCCGAAAAGCCAGGAGCTTGTCGTCATCGATGTTTGCGCGGTCCTTCTTCGCGAACAGATAGGCGAACAACCCTCACCGGCTTTCGCCAGAACGATCGAACGGTGCAGGTTTATCGTTGAGCGCTTCTTGAACACGCCGCCACCGAGATCGTCAGCCTGTGCGCGCGCGGCCTGCTCAATCGCCTTGCGGAGGGCCTTGTCTGAGATCCGCGCTTTCTTCGCTGCCTTGAAAAATCATGCTGTTCTGAAAGTCCGTCTGCATCGCTTCATATAGCACTAGGTGCTACACCTATCAAGTTGTCGGGAAAAATCGCGGAGACTTGCCGCCTCCCACCCTTGGTTCAAGATCCTGGCAGCAAGCGCCGCGTCGTCCTGCGGCAAGGAACGGCCTTAGTGGTTCGCAACCATCTCCAGTGTGTCCTACTCTCAAGCAAACGTCGGCCCTTGAAACGCGCGCTTTTCTCACCTACCTCATTTTTGCCGGATGCCCTCTCGGATCCTGGCACGGGAACGATGGTCCATTTATGCGTTGGACTGGTTCGGTTCATATCTCTTCGCAAGGAGGATATGGTCCGGCGTCTGCCCGACCCCCTTGCGTAGCTGTTGTGCGATCGACCGTCTCGATCTTCTGATCGTCAGTTCCGTCCGTCTCCGATCCTGCGGCCTCCGGCATGCACGTACTTGGCGCGTTGTAAGCAACAACAAAGGCTGATTATGAAACGAAGGAGGATGCACATGCTGATATCGGATTTTGGCCGCATGGGATTCGACCCATTTCTGGAAATGCGGCGAATGCAGCAGGAAATGAATCAGCGTTTGTCCGACATGACTGCCAACGCCGCCCACGAGTTTCCACCCGTCAACCTCTGGATGGGTGAGGGCAGCGTAGCGGTGACTGCTGAATTGCCTGGGATCGCGCCTGACGAGGTCGATCTGACGGTTCGCGAGAACACGTTGACATTGAGGGGCGAACGCGGATCCCCAACGGAGGATGAGAGATCCGTCTGGCACCGGCGCGAACGAGTGTACGGAAAATTCTCTCGAACGGTGCAATTGCCTTTCCGCGTCGATCCGGAACAGGTCGAGGCGCGTTTCGCAAACGGGCTTCTTGAAGTCGAACTACACCGGCCCGAGACGGATCGACCGAAGAAGATCCAGATCAAAGGATAGGAGGCCAAAATGGCTCAGGAACTGAAAACGACTGAACGCCGGGCTCCAAGCAAGCTTGACGGTGGCGAACCGACCCGTTCGCGCCCGGTGTTTGTCCCGCGCACCGATATC
This sequence comes from Ensifer sp. ENS03, assembly GCF_014852035.1. Taxonomy (NCBI): domain Bacteria; kingdom Pseudomonadati; phylum Pseudomonadota; class Alphaproteobacteria; order Hyphomicrobiales; family Rhizobiaceae; genus Ensifer; species Ensifer sp. ENS03. The sequence continues at coordinate 12,343 of NZ_JACVAV010000010.1, forward strand.
TATGAGACAGAGGACAATGTCGTTGTTCTCGTGGACATGCCGGGCGTCGCTTCAGAGGGTGTCGACATCACGCTCGAGAAGCGGACGCTGGCGATTCGGGGCTACGCGACGGACGAACAGCACGACAACTATCGCCAAATCTATGCCGAATACGGCGCGGGCAATTATGAGCGCGTCTTCACCCTCTCCGAAGATATCGATCGGGACAGTATCGAGGCATCGCAGAAGAACGGCGTCCTGCGGTTGGTCCTGCCGAAGGTCGCGCCGGCAAAGGCGAGAAAGATCAAGCTGAAGATGGCGTAATTCGTGCGGAGAAAGGAGGTTGACCATGCAGATTAGAGATCTGATCCCCTGGGGCAGTAACAAGGGAAGCGAAATTGCGAAGTCAGACGAGGGAAACCCCGTCTTTTCCTTGCAGCGCGACGTGAACCGTATTTTCGAAAATTTCTGGAAGCGGCTCGATCAACCGTTCGGAGCCTTCGGGCGCTGGGATACCGGCGGGCCGCGAATGGACGTCACCGAAACCGAGAGTGCGATTGAGGTTTCGGTGGAGCTTCCTGGAATCGACCAGAAGGACGTCGATGTCTCCCTGACGAACAGCGCGCTCACGATCAAGGGAGAAAAGAAGAGTGAGCAGGAAGAGAGCAAGAAGGGGTATCACTTGTTGGAACGCTCCTACGGGTCGTTCTACCGCTCGATCCCGTTACCGTCGGGCGTCGACGAGGACAAAGTCGCCGCCCAGTTCAAAAACGGCGTCCTGACCGTGACGCTTCCAAAAACGGAGGAAGCGTTGTCGCGTGTTAGGAAGATCGAGGTGAAGGCGAGCTGACATCGACTTCACGGTCGTGACATGCGGCGGGCGAAACCGCCGCATTTCTTAGCGATTACTGCAGAGGTCTCGTCCGTGGATAGGCCATCAGCGAAGCGCGGGCGCGGGCGAGATCTGCTCGGGCGACGGTCAGCATCTCGTCTGCTCTATCCAGAGCGCCGAAAGCAGCGGCAGTCGGATTGGGCCGTTCCGCAGTGATGCGAACCCAAGCGCGATCGATTTCAACAAGAGCCGCGCGAACATTCGCGATCGCTCGTTCGATGGCATCGTAGAGAGCGATCTCCTCTTCGGAGACGTTTGGCGAATTGTCACCGCTCATCGATCTCTTCCGGTCACACGGGTCCCTGGTGCAGGCTCGAATTGCAAAATACCACGAAGAGTACCCTTCTTAAACAGTCAGCGTGGCGCCGTTGGGATGGCAATCGCCAGAACCCGTGGGCACCGATGTGCTAAAGGCATCAAGGGGTGAAGTCGCGACCATTGAAACGCCTGATGAACGCGAGTTCAACTGCCAATTCTTCCCTCTGTCTCCAACATCCGCTTTCCTGAACGGGCACACCATTCTGATGAAACCAAAATGCAGCGTCGGCCGGCTTCGTTTCCTCCCGATAGATGTATGCGCCGATGATTACGGCGGCCGCCGCCGATGATCAGGTCAGGGTGTTGAGTCGGGATGGTCGCAGCATCGTCAAATCAGCAGTCGCTGTGTATGGCACGCTTGCGGATCTCTGGCCCAGCCAGGTCATTTTCCACGCTAAGTTTCGGATTCGATTTCCCTCCCGTTATGAGTTAGCATCTCGCCGCTAATACACATCCTGTTCGGAGGGGAACATGAATATTTCGCGTCGGGCATTTGCGACATCGACCTGTGCGGGACTAGCCATGGGGATGATTGCGGGACCCGCTGTTGCGCAGGACGGATCGATTGGCGACGAGTTGCTAGGACGGACAGACTTCTGGACAGCACTTGAAGCTTACATTTATGCCTATCCGTTAGTCACCATGGAGTACACGCGGCGCGTGATCACGAACGTCGCCGAACCCCAAGGCACGAAGGCGCCGATGGGCCAGATTGGTCGACTGCGCGCCTACCCCGACGCATCGTTTCGCGACGTGACCGCTCCTAATGCCGATACTCTCTACACCTATGCTTTCTTTGATGTCGCCAAGGAACCCTATGTCTTGAGCCTTCCAGATCTTGGCGATCGTTATGCGCTTTTCCCGATGCTCGATGGTTGGACCAACGTCTTTGAAGTACCCGGAAAGAGAACTACGGGACCGGGTGCGCAGACATATGCGATCACCGGCCCGGGCTGGACGGGAGCGCTGCCTGAAGGCGTGACTGAATACAAATCACCCACCAGCATGGTGTGGCTGCTCGGGCGTATCTATTGCACCGGAACGCCTGAGGACTATGCCGAAGTCCACAGGCTTCAGGATGAGGTGAAGCTCGTTCCCTTGAGTGGCTACGGGACGGACTACACCCCACCTGCCGGCAAGACCGATCCAGCTATCGACATGAAGACTGCAGTTCGTGAGCAGGTCAACGCGCTGGATGCGGTCGCCTACTTCAAACTGTTCTGCGACCTGCTGCAGACTAATCCCCCCGCCGCGGCCGATGCTCCATTGTTGGAGCAGTTGGCCACCATAGGGATTGTTCCTGGCAAGGATTTCGACGAGAGCAAACTCGATGTCGTCCTCCAGAAGCGGCTTCCACAGATTGCGTACGCGCGAATTATGTTGCACTTCAAGGATAGCGGGGGCGACGTCGAGGACATCAACGGGTGGGCATACACGACAAAAACCGGTCTCTATGGTACGGATTATCTGCAACGCGCTCTGATCACCGCCATCGGACTTGGCGCCAATCGCCCTCAGGATGCGATTTATCCAACGAGTACGAAGTCGGGCAGTGGCCTTTTTACTCGCGACTATAACGGCTCGGAAAACTATGTAATCAACTTTGCCAAGGGACATCTGCCTCCGGTAAACGGGTTCTGGTCGATAACGATGTATGACGCGGGATACTTCTTCGTGGACAACCCGCTGAACCGCTATTCAATTAGCGCCCGTCAGGAGCTCAAAGCCAATGCTGACGGGACGACCGATATCTACATCCAGTACGAATCTCCTGGCGCAGACAAGGAGTCAAACTGGCTGCCTTCCCCGAAGGGTAAGTTTATCCTGATGATGCGGCTGTACTGGCCGAAGGAAGGAAACCCGTCGATCCTCGACGGATCGTGGGTTCTGCCGGCGGCGACGAAGACGGGTTGACGTCCAAGGCCATAGTGAATCGGCCGTAACCGGGGATCTGGCAGTTGCAGCCTCAACGGGCGCAGCTTTGAAAAAGCACGGTGTTTATCTCGGCCGCGAATCGTTCACCACCGACAGCGATTTCCACAAAGCGGTCCACTCGCCCGTTGGTGTTGGAATCGTTGCTGTCCATGGCCTTCCTAAGTCGATTGTTGCGCTGAAGTTAAATCGCACCGTCTCTTAATAAACGAAACGGAAGTTTTGTTTATTACCGTACTCGCTTAATAAACGGTGGGCACAAAAGTTCGCTCGATTCTCATCAAGGCGAAGAGTCCGCAGCCGACTTACCGCCGTGCGGCTGTGCGGCTTGGGCAAGCGGTAAATGTGAAGAGCGGGCATTAATTACAACCGTGCCAAACGACGGCACTGCGACAAAACAGGACAAGGGAAAGTCCAGCGCCTGCTTGCCCAGTCGGGTCCGATCGCGATGGTCTTGACCTGCTCCTCGGCCATGACAGCAGCGTGGCATCCGATAGAGTTGCTGAGCGCAGATCGAAACTCTTGCTACGCAGACGACGGATCTCGTCGCTCGGATTGAAGCCCTCGAGGCTCTCATAGCGCCGGGCGGCGTGGGCCAACCCGCATAACGGTTACAGCGATCGGGTCACCACCTCGGTCGCGACGAACACCAGCAGGGCCGCTAGCGCGACGGCCGTTCCAATACGCGCGATCTTCATGCGGCGCCCGCGAGCGATGAGCGCCATCGCCGCTAGCGGGTTCGCGATGCCTCGTCGGGCAACCGGAATGTCGTGAAACCCCATTCGTGCTCGCGCGTTATCCCCCCGACCAAGCGGTGAGGAATCAAATGTCTATTCATATGCGAGATCTCGGCGAGGCCGTTCTTGATTTGCTCTATTGGCGTCCGACAGAGCAGGCGCCTGAATTGAACGACGATCGGCATTTGCTCATTCAGGCATACCGAACGAACCAGGCCCCTGAGGCCGCTCGGCAAGAGCATCTAATGATTGACCCTGAGCTTGCAGTCTATGGGCGATCAAACCCCTGGCACTGACCGGGCGTACCGATTGCGACCCAACTGGTTGGCGGCGTAAAATGTTGTGTCTGTAGAAGTCGAACGCTCAGACGGAAAGGCTCCGGATCACCCTCGTGGGACTCTGAGGCCTTTTTGCGTCTCGGAGCGATGCAACAGGCATGGTGGTGTTCGCGGCATTGCCCTGGATAGCAGTCAGGAGGCGGGAAACCTCCTTTTCTATCCCTCTACTTGCTACCTCGTACTCGAATACAAGACGTTGATCTGGCTGTTCTGCTTCACGGAATTCTTCTAACCGTTCGGCTGCGAGTGCATACGCCTCGAAAAGGTCATCCAGCTCCGCCGGGCAGACATCACCTTCGAGCGCCCCTCGAAGTTTCGGTAGTCTCACCAATAAACGCCGTCGTCCTAGTTCCCTGAGTTTCTGCATTTTCTCCCCCTATTTCAGGGCAATTTAAGATGGCGCAACCAAGGAGGGGTTAAATCTGCGGGTTTCGGTAATTCGCGGACAGGGTTTCCATTAAATCCCGGACAGCGATTTCACTAAATCCGGGACAGCATTTCCGCTAATTCCCGGACAGCGATTCCGGTAAATCCCGGACAGTCTTTCGGCGATTAAAACATCGACTTTCGCACGCGCCGTTTTGCCATTCTGGACCCCGATTTGAGAGGGGTGCGGGGAATGGCGAGACGGAAGCAGGCGAGACTTACTGACGTGAAGGACATTCGATCGATATTGCGACTGACGCACGAACAGGGGCTTTCGGTTCGTGCGATATCGGAACGGCTGAAGATCAGCAAAACGACCATTTCGACCTACCTGCTGCGGGCGCGTGAGGCCGGGCTGACGGGCTGGCCGTTGCCGCCTGGCCTTGACGAGGACGCTGTGTTGCAGCGTCGCCTGTTCCATCGTCGCGGCCGCCCGCCCCAGGATATGCACGCGCCTGACTGGAGCCAGATCGCCAGTGAACTGAAGCGAAAGGGCGTGACGCTGACGCTGTTGTGGCAGGAATATCGCGAGCGGCACCCGAACGGTTATGGATACACTTGGTTCTGTGAGCGCTTCGCCGCTTTCGAACAGCGCGCCAGCGCCACTTTCCGCAATCGCCACACCGCCGGCGGGGCGATGCAGACCGACTATGCTGGTCACACCGTCCCCGTCATTGATCCGGCGACGGGCGAGATCCGGCCGGCGCAGATCTTCGTCGCGGTTCTGCCGGCCTCTTTGTACACCTTCGCCTATGCGAGCTTCACTCAACGGCTGCCAGACTGGATCGAGGGTCAGCAACGGGCTTTGAGCTTCTTCGGTGGCGTAACGAAAGCGATCGTCTGCGACAACCTCAAGGCCGGCGTTGCCAAGCCCTTGTGGTTCGAGCCGACCATCAACGCCACTTTTGCAGCATTCGCCGAACATTACGACACGACGATCCTGCCGACCCGCCCAAAACGGCCGAAGGACAAAGCCAAGGTCGAAGGCAGCGTTCTGATCGTTGAGCGCTGGATCCTGGCGCGACTGAGGAATGAGCGCTTCTTCAGCCTCGTTGATCTCAATGTGCGGATCAGCCAGCTCCTCGACGATCTCAATAACCGGCCGATGCGGCGTGTTGGCAAATCCCGACATCAACTCTTCGAAGCGATCGAACGCGACGCGCTCGCCCCCTTGCCAGCAACGCCATTCGAATATTCCGAATGGAAATCGGCAAAGGTTCATCCCGACTATCATGTCGAGGTCGATAAGGCCTTCTACTCCGTGCCGCACCGCCTGATTGGCCGCCAGGTCGATGTCCGGCTCACAAGCCGGATCGTCGAGGTCTTCCATGATCACCAACGCGTCGCCAGTCACCGCCGGACGTCGCAGCGGGCTGGTCACGTCACCGTCAACGAACACATGCCCAAGACGCATCAGCACTATGCCAACACCACCCCGGCGAGCCTGATCAAGCAGGCCGCAAAGATTGGCCGCAACGCTGCGATCCTGATCGAACGGCTGATGCGCGACAGGCCCCATCCCCAGCAGGGATACCGCGCCGCTCAAGGCGTTCTATCACTCGCGCGCCGGTACGGACCTGAGCGTCTTGAAGCCGCGTGCGATCGGGCGCTGACGATCAATGCGACCAGCTATTCCTCCGTCAGCACCATCCTCAAATCCGGCCTCGATCAAGCTCCACCAGCCGCCGAGCCGGTCAAGCCAGCCCCGCCGCATGGCAACATCCGCGGCAGTTCCTATTACCAGTGAAGAAAGGAAGACACTTGAATGCTCACACATCCAACCCTCGACCAGATGCACGCACTCGGTCTATCCGGCATGGCAGCAGCTTATCGTGAACTGGCCAATCAGCCCGAGGGCAGCGATCTCAACCGCGACGAATGGCTGGGTCTGATGCTCGACCGGGAGATGGCCGTGCGCGGTGACAAGCGCCTGACCAACCGGCTTGCAATCGCCAAATTGCGCTTCCCCGACGCTTGCATCGAGAACATCGACTTCGCCGCCCATCGCGGCCTTGACCGCAGACAGCTTCTCTCCCTGGCACAAGGCGAATGGCTCAAAGCCCATGAGCACTTGATCCTGACCGGACAAACGGGAACCGGCAAAACCTGGCTTGCCTGTGCCATCGGACGGCAAGCAGCCCGCCTCGATTATTCCGTTCTCTATGTCCGAATGCCTCGTCTCTTCGAGGATTTGGCACTGGCGCGCCTCGACGGTCGGTTCCCTCGATTGGTCGACAAGCTCGCACGTGTTCAACTGCTCATCTTGGATGACTGGGGAACCCATGCGCTCAGCGATCAGCAGCGGCTGGATCTCCTGGAAATCTTCGAAGAGCGCTACCGCAGGAAATCAACTCTGATCACCGCCCAACTCCCCGTGGCGCAGTGGCACGAGATGATCGGCGAACCAACCATCGCTGACGCCATCCTCGATCGCATCGTTCACAACTCTCACCGAATTGCGCTCGAAGGCGATAGCATGAGGAAGCAAAAGCAAACCTCGCTCTTGACCGAAACGCGAAACGCCGAAATCAATAACAAATGACATCAACCAGGCGAACGAAAGTCGATCCCGCGAGACTGTCCGCGATTTAGTGAAACGACTGTCCGGGATTTACCGGAATCGCTGTCCCGTTAATCCGAAATCCGCATTAAATCGAAATTTCAATTGCGAGCGACCTCGCTAAAACGACAAGCTCTCCTGCCGATTTTTCCCCGCGCCCAACGGCAAAACCGCAACCCCGGGGTCGGTGGCTGCGGTTTTGAGTGCCAGTTGTAACGTGCACGGACAATGGCAACCGACCGTAGATTGCGCGGGAGCGGGTTAATTTAGTGTTTCCACACGGACGTGATCTTGGGGGCGTTTCAAGCCGTTGCCGCGTCTTTCGCTGACAAGGCTACGAGAAAAAAAAAGGTGAAGCGCCCAGAACTCTTTCGCTTCACCCTACAGATCCAGCTTATCGCATCGTGAATACAACATATCAACTGCCTCCGGTCGCATGCAAATCACCATAGCGCGAGCGCCTTTCGGCTCTGCTTCACGTCAATGTGGGCGCCGGTTACTCCCGCGGCCAAAGCGACGCTCCATCATCAGCCCGACGAGCCACTCTCGTAGATCGGTGTTTTCGCGAAACTCGTCGAAATGCTCGATGGCGTAACCGAGTGTCTGTTCGGCGAGAGCGTCCGCCTCAACCGGTGAGGTCGTTAGGCTGCGCGCCCATGCCAGTAGCTCAGGCAGAAAAGCCGAGAACTCGTCGTCGCGAGGGGCAGGTTGCGGCGGACGATTGACGAACACACAAACGTTCTTGAGCTTCTGTTCAAGTTCCCACGCATCCCCCGTGCCGTTCATGCAAAACTTGAGCGCATATCGCGCCAGGCACTCACTTTCCTTACTGTGCCGAGAAATATGTCGGCTGTTCACTATTCTCAAATACAGAAGAGACAACACGGAAGCCGTCAGGAAGCATGTACCCAGATTGCGGATGGCTAATCATAGCGCAATCTCCTCCACTCGGGCCGAAAGCGATTATGATCTCCCAGTCGCCAGAGGCTGTTTTACAGTCCGGCGATGGGCTGAGTATGCACCTCTGGAGGCGGGCTGGCTATCCTTCAAAATCTCAGGTTCGGGATTGAGGTGCCGCTAGCTCAATTTGCTTCAGCAGCGCGATGACTTCGGCCTGCATGTCCAGGCACAGCGCCTGATACTCGTTGATCAGTTCCTCGCGGCGGCGGTGCTCCGTCAGCAGATTGTCGAGGGTCTGCGCGGCCAACGCGTAGGACTCAAACAGATCGTACAGCGTCGGGTTCTTGGCTGCTCGCAACTGTTCACGGTGATAGGGCAATACCAAGGAGAGCTGCGCCCGTCCGAGCTTGACCAACGACATTTGTCACAGCCTTTGTCGCGTCATATTTGCCGCGTCACGACAGATTCCAGAATGTCTTCTTTTTTTCGTGCTGCGGGCAGCGCCGCAATGGGTGCGCTGAACCCGCTCCCTGGTCTGAAAGAGAACCTCTCCCGCCCACTGCCCGTCAGGCACTGAATATCGAAGGTGTCTGAGCAATCCACGGCTGCCTCCGCGCATACACCACAACTATTTATCACTCTCCCAACCGAAGGAAAACCCGATGAACAGAACGACGTTGCTCGCCTATGCGAGGCGCGCGCCTTTTAGTGAGCGCCTGAACAGAGCCAAATCGACGGCATCAATGCCCTAACGCTTCTTAGCATTATTGAACGCGTTCGCTCGGCGATCGGCGGCTCCGGATAGAAGCTCATCAATACGGTTATGGTTCTCGTCGTGCAAATCGGAGAACGCCGCGTCGATCATCAGCCGGTCGGCATTCGCCGGTCCGAAACCATCTGGTCGAACTTTGTCACACTCACGCCCACTTATCTGGCTGCTTCTTCTCGGCGCATCCCACGCGGTGGATAGCTGTATGCGTCTGTCGGGGTCTTCGGCATTCGGGCCCTTCACTGTCAAATCGTGAAAAATAGCAAGGCGCCAGCAACGCGCCACTGTTCACGACAACGATCAATACCAGATCCAGATCCCAGGTTCGCTTCGGCAATGGAGCGCCGGCGCCTATCGAGCATCCGATCTCGACAAGGAGCATTACCACTTCATCGTCGAGGGCTCCGGCAACGTGGTCCGCGGTGATCACACGATCGCCGACAACGTGAGCACTGCCGATGACGACTACGCCGCCCATACGCGGGGCTGCAACACCGGTTCGATCGGCGTCTCGCTGGCCTGCATGGCCGGCGCGATCGAAAGTCCATTCCATGCGGGCAAATATCCCATGACGGAAACGCAGTGGCATCGCGCCATGGACGTCATCGCGCACCTGGCCGAGTTCTACAAAATCCCGGTCACCTCGAAGACGATCCTTTCCCATGCCGAGGTTCAAACGAATCTGGGCATCAAGCAGGCCGGGAAGTGGGATTTCACCCGGCTCCCGTTCGCGACGAACGTCATCGGCGCCAAAGCATGCGGCGATAAGATGCGCGCCGACGTCAAAGCACGCCTCTAACCAACCTCCCAACATCGAAGGAAACGAACATGCGTTCGCTGATCATCGTATCGGCGGCGGCCCTTGTGCTGTCCGCTTGCACCGCCACTGGTTCGATCGACACCGCGATCAAGACCAGCCTTCCGAAGACCTGCGCTCTGCTCGAGACGGCGCACGCCGCGTTCATCGCGGCCTCGGTCTCGGGCAACATCAAGGCTTCGACCATCGCCAAGGAAAAGGCCACCTACGACGGCGTTCATCGTCATCTGCGCCGATCCGGGAAGCGTCACGGCTGCCAACGCGCTCGTCGTCGCTGCGACCGCATACGCGACCATATCTCTCGCACTGAAGGAAGCACAATAATGGGTAGCATCTCGAAAGCTCTTGGCGCCGGCGTCGGCGGCGCGTTTGCTGGCAGCGCCGGCGTCCCGTTCATGCCCGAGGGCACGCCCTGGTACGGCTATCTGGCGCTCTACGCGCTCACGATCGCCCTGCCGGCGGTCCTGACCTATGTGGCCCGAAGAACCAGCAGTAAGCATCATCTTGGCCGTCTCTCATCCTCGGGAGCCGGCCTATTTCATCACGTGCGGCAGTGCAGACCAACGAGGGGCAAAATTTTGACCGGCAGGATCGACGACATGGAACCCGACCTTCGCGCGCGAGTGGTTGCATTGGAACAGAAGGCTTCGGACACGGAGCGCAGGCTTGCCAGGAACAGTGGCGGCAGCAATCCGACCTGACCGACGCCAGAAAGGACGAGCAATGGAAAAACCTGCTCGAGAAATTCGGTCTGATGGATCGCAGGATCGATACCGTTGACACAAGCCTGAACAAGAAGATGGATGAGCTCGGCGGGAATATCCGCTGGCTGGGGAAGATCGTCATCGGCGCTGCTCTAAGCGCGATGGTTGCGGGCGTCGTTGCCTTCATGATGAAGGGTGGGTTCAACGTGCCATGAGGTCAATGACGATTCACGCCCCACCCAGGCGACCGCCAAACTTTGAAATGATGTAGAGAACGGAGACCACGATGAGCAATGCCGCCCCAACGCCCCATATACCCGTTCCGACACTGGAGTTCGCGGTCCAGCCCACGATGCCGCCGACAATCATCAGCAGCCACCCCAGCAGAATCTGAACTCGGGCGTTTGTAAGAGACATCACCGTTACTCCTGCTCAAAGCAGCCAAGGGCGACCAAGCTACCGACGCCTCCGGCAACAGCGCCAATCAGCCCGACAAGTTCCGTTCCCAGTTCGGGCATACCCATGCCGGCGCCGAAGCCAGTGAGATAACCCACAATTGCGCCGGATAGTAGGCCGAGGCAGCACGCCCACGTTGGCTTGAACGGCAACTCTCCCTCCCCACGGATGCCCTTCTCGTAGTGACCGTACCGCAACCACTGCTCGATTTCACTTACTCCAAATTGAGTAGGGAAGCCTGCACGGGGGCTTTATAACTGGTTCCCGCAGGGGCGACGTTTATGAACCGTCCGATCGACCAGAGATAGGCGACGATCTCCAGCTTCAGCGGATCACGGTCGCCGTACTTCTCCCTGATCCGCTCAAGCTCCTCGATCGCGGCATGTTGCTCGTCTATATCCCCGAGCACGTAGCTTTCATGCCCGACTGCGCAGATGTTGCACCCGGCCTCGATCACGTCGACGACGAATGCGGGGATCTCGCTGGCGTTCATTTGGCGGCGGTCATTCTCCGTCATGTCAGGTCCTCCGTTGAGGTTATGACGAGACCTGCCATGGCCGACAGGAGCAAGAATACTCCCCGGAAATTTTGGGGGCTTGAAAAGAAATGGCCCCGTCGGGCGGCGACGAGGCCATCGGCACTGAGCAGACCTCACTTCCGGAGGGATTGTGAAGGTGTCACCCTGATCGGGGAAGGGTTCCACAAAGCCAGAAACGCAAACGGCGGTACTGAGTTCCGTCTCTGCAAAAAAAAGGCCCCAAAATTGCAGCCAACGGGCCACGAAAGAGGTTGTGCGTCATCTACTCGCGCGCACTCAAACGAACGAAGCCCCGCAGGGGATGCGGGGCCTCATCGTGGAAGGTCGTCAAACCATAAAAAACGCAATGCGTACATTATTCAGTGATCGCACGGCAATGAGAAGCACAACCATGGATTATTTCTAGTGCGCGATCACGGTTGTATCGTCGCAAAAATGCGGACCGATCGCAACTATGCGAAAGGGGTAGTCGCGTAATCAATTTGGGGGCGCAACTGCTTTGATGCCGCCGCGGGGGATCCTATCTTTGGGACCCCCATCACTGAATAATGCAGGTGCCCGGCCAATCGCGGCAAGAGCGACCCGCACAGCTCGCCAGAGCTAATCCAGTAGCCACAATGCAGGCGATGACGGCGATCTTTCGGAACATTGGTTCGTTCCAGCTACGGCGTTAACGCGAGGGCGATAAGCCAAGCTGTCAAGGCGATCAAAATCCAAACCCGAGCGTGCCTAAACCGTTGCCGTCTGGCGCGTTCCCAATCGTAGGACATGAGCTTCCCCTCTCGGCCGCGCACAATGCCAGATTGTGGGTGGGCGGGAAAGACGCTTTTCCTCAAAGGAGCAATGCGGTCCCCGCCAAAAAGTATGGCCTCGCCGGGGAGAGCGAGGCCATTGGGGCACTTTCGTTGCTTTCAGATCCGGGCGGATCGTGAAGGCGTCATCCTGATGGGGGGACTCAGGGCTGCCACAGGCGAGAAACGCCGACGGCGTCATTGAGTTCCTGCCTTCGCAAAAAAATGGCCCCAAAGTGCAACCAACGGGGCCGAAGAGTGTGCTGTGCCAAGAAGCCCGGGCAGGCGAAAGGACCACACGGGCTCATTCTAAGACTATCACGTGCGGCGACTAATTCCGAGCCTTTTGGAGAATCCTACAAATTGCGCGTCGGGCGAAAGCCTGATCTGGTGCGGGCATGACCACGAAGCTTTCAGACTTGAGGCTGAGAAACCCAAAGCTCCTCGGCGAGCTCAAACGACGGGGGTTTGAGACCGTCGACGACATGAAGCACGTTCCCACGACGGACGCGTTGCGGATGAAGGGAATGGGCGCAAAATCGTGGCAGAAAATCTGTGATGCATTGGGCATAGACCCTGCAAAGACGTGAGGCCTGAAAGCCATTAGCGGGCCCCCTCCTTCGAAATCAGTTCATTGAACTTCTCGATATTCGCCCGCGGCTGTAAAGACTTTGAGCATTCTCTTCACCTGCGTGGAAAAGCTCCTCTACCGCTGCGTCCTGGGCGGTGGTATCGCCAATCCGGCGGCTAAGTGGGTGGCGATGGCGCATGTTCCGGAGCGTGTCTAGCCCTGGCTTTTGGGCACGCCGGTTTTGCGCAAGCCCGCCCGACCTCTACCCTCTCTCGTCGCTGCAACTTGGGTGTCGCTGGGTGATTTGTCCTCAGTTGCTAAGGGAATGCGGGCGGTGCCGAACCAGATAGCGCACTCTAGAAGGGAAGTTTCATCCTTGTTCCCAAGCCGGTATTCATCAGCGATGAAGCTTGCTAGGCGGACGGCGCGCTTGCTGAGATGTGGAATGCGAGTTTTGGCACAGGCCGTTTCGAAGACTTTTCGTATCAAGGCAAGATCTCGGGGACCAAGATGTTGAATTGCGAGTTTGGGCGGTATGTGCACTGACACCTCCTATGAATGAAGCGGGTGCGCGTCGAACCGGACTTGGAGGAAGCTCAAAAGGTGAACGTGCGATTGCGCCACCTTCATTCTCCCACCGATTGATGGCTTCCGTTTTCGTTTGGGCTGCAATTTGATTTTGTCCGCCTGGCGCGCCGCTCTTCCCAAGAAAGGCGGTCAGTTGCGCCTTTGTCAGTTCGCCCCGCTGAATGGCGGCCGTCAGGAATCGCGCCAGAGCAAGCTTTTCGGCGCGTTCATCTCTTTCTTTGGCTTCGAGATAACCAGCAGCTTTTAGTATTTCAACCAAAAGGCTGATGTCTTCGGCGTCTATATCTAGATCTGGATCCTTGGAAGACAAGCGGCCTCCTTCGCGTGGGGCGGCAGGCGGCCCGCGCTAGTTCTAACGCGCTATACTATGCGCCCAATGGTTCAGAGATTCTACGGGTGTGCTCGGAAAGGCGACTCTAAGAAACGGCCTCGTCGTGGGGGGCGACGAGGCCGGCTACACGACTTCACTAATGGTGAAGCCGTCAGGCGCCTTCAGTCTCCGAAGGGCGGGGATCTAAATGCGCATTAGCTTATATAGGAGGCGTAGAATTCGCTTCCAAGGGCAGGCCAGAAAAAGAATGGCCCCGAAAGGCGATTAAGGGGCCATGAGAGTGTCGTCCTTCTGCCGGGCCGGCAGGATGGAACTCGCCAGCCCACCTATTCAATCTCTGAGGTTGAAATTGGTTCCTTGCCAGCTTGATTTTCTCCTCGTAGCCGTCGCATCGTAACCCATGGCCGAGCCCTACCAGCCCCGTTACATAGGACATGCTATCCCTCTATTCGATTGATGAGCATCCAGACCGCCATAGCAATCAACATTAGGTTTTCAGTGAGTGAGATAAGGCCCAACGGGACATTGCTGTCGCCGCCGACGCAAGCACATTTCAGCTTACGGCGGTCAATGTAAACGGCCTTGAAAACGGAAATGGCACCAATGGTGCCGATTACGAACGCAACCGGAATTGCAAGCCACAACCATACGCCAGCGATCATCAGGATACCTGCAAGGGCTTCGACGAAGGGGTAGAGGTAGGCATGAAGCGTTTTCTTATTGGTGCATTTGCCGTCGTCACGGCCATCGGCCTTGCCGGCACTGCGCTTGCGCAGGAATTCACGTTCCGCTTCCAGTCTTCGGACCCGGCGGGCAACCCGAACTTCGAATATCAGAAAGGTTGGACCGACCTCGTCGCCGAGCGCTCCGGCGGCAAGGTGAAGATCGAGCTTCTGCCGGTCGGTTCGGTCGTGGAATATAACGAAACGCTTGATGCGGTTGCAGGCGGCATTCTCGATGGTCAGATCTGCGATTCGTCCTATTGGGCCGGCAAGGATCCGGCTTTCGGCCTGATCTCCAATCCGGTCGGCGCCTGGTCCGATCCGGCGCAGATGATCGACTTCGTGGAGAACGGCGGTGGCAAGGAGATCATGCAGGAATTGCTGGGCTCCTACGGCCTGCATTTTATCGGCGTTTCCACTCCGGGGCTGGAAGCGTTCGTCTCGCGTGTGCCGCTTGATGGTGTCGATGATCTCAAGGGGCTGAAGATGCGCGCCCCGGAAGGTCCGATTGCCAACGTGTTTGCAGCCTTTGGCGCTGCCCCGGTCAATCTGCCGTCCTCCGAAGTCTATACGTCGATCGAGAAGGGCGTCGTCGATGCGGCCGATTATTCCGTATTCTCGGTCAATCAGGCGCAGGGTAGGACGAACATCGGCACCGAAACGAATACGAAGTTAGCCGGAGTTTCTCTTCTGTTGGGATCGGCGTCATATCTACCGGCGGCACAACGCCGGGCGTAAAGTTGGCGCACACGAGAATATAGGCTACATAGAACATCGCCAGCATGAAGCCAGGCAAGAAGGCTGCCGTGAACAAATCACCGATAGAAACGTTCGCCGTCAGGCCATAGATGATCAGGACGATGGAAGGCGGGATCATCGTGCCGAGCGAACCGCCCGCGCAGACGACGCTGATCGCCAGGTTGCGATCATATCCGAGACGCAGCATCTGCGGCAGCGATAAGGCCGAGAAGAACGATCTCGCCGCCGATGATACCGCTCATGGCAGCGAGGATCACCGACACAAAGACGGTTTGAACCGCAACGCCGCCGCGTATTCGGCTGGCAAAAAGCTTCATGGCATCGATGAGGTCGCGTGCGATGCCGGAGCGGTCGAGTATCGCGGCCATAATCCTTAAGGGTCTTGCCCTGCCGGTGCTTGTCGTCTTCGTTGTTCTCGGCTCGATATATGGCGGCATCGCGTCCGTAACTGAAGCCTCCGCAATCGGAGTCGGTGGGGTCATCCTTTCGACCATTCTGCGGGGGGAGTTCTCATATAGACTGCTGCGCGATGCGGCGATGCAGACGCTATCGACTGTGGGCATGATCGTCTGGATCGGCATAGGTGCCACGGCCATCGTGGGCGTCTACAACTTGATGGGCGGCGTGAATTTCGTTTCTGGCATGATCACCGGCATTTCCGATAATCCGACTGTGATCGTGCTGGTGATGATGTTGATCCTGTTCGTGCTGGGCGCCTTTCTGGGTTGGGTCGGGATAGCCCTTCTCACGATGCCGATCTTCGTACCGATCATCAAGTCGCTCGGCATGGACCCGGTCTGGGTCGGCGTTCTCTTCTGCATGAACATGCAGGTGTCGTTCCTGTCGCCGCCCTTTGGGCCGGCCGCCTTCTACCTGAAGTCAGTGGCCCCTCCGGGCATTACGCTGGGGATCATCTTCCGGGCTCTTGTTCCGTTCGTCATGTTACAGATCCTCGCCGTCTCCATGTTGATCGCGTTCCCGGGCATTACCGGACGATAACTAACCCATGTTTCCTTCAATCGTAGTCGATTGACGGTGTCGTTTGGCTGTTATCCGTCAGGACCATACAACTGGCCGGTACGTAGGCCTCGCTCCCGAGGAACTGCGGCATTAAAGCCTTAGCCAGGCTCGTTGGGGAGGAGAGCTGGGCGTGACCGTGGTTCCGCCAAGACGAAGAACATCGAGCGGCTCTCTGTTCGTCGAACATAGCCTCGGTGCGGAATAAGATCCGAGGGTCTCAGTTATCACAGCGGCTCTGGTTGCCAATGCCTCCAGGTCCAATGTTAACCTTGGAGAATCTAGTCCAAGTGCAACATTTCCGTGTGAAGGGTAGGGCATCACGCGCACTCTCGCAAATGCGCTATGAAGACCTCGGCGGGTGTGCGGTAACCCAGGCACTTGCGTGGCAGCGCGTTCAGATGGTGGACGAGCGCGACGAGCTATTGCTGGGTGACGGCGGTGAGATCGGTATCGCTGGGCGTGAAGCGGCGGCTGCGCTTGTTGGCGTTTTTCCACCGCACCTTTCCGCCACGGCGCACTGGGGTCGCAGAACCAGCTCCGCGCGCCGATGCCATCTTCCAAAGCCCTAAAGCGGCGAACTCCGTGCCGCGATCAAAGGTGAAACTCTGCCGGGCAAAGGCTGGCAAAGGTGAGAACGTTTCGATGATCTTGTCCATGATCGGTCTCCAGCGCCGGCTCGGATTCTTGATCATCACGGTGTAGAGGCTTTTGCGCTCGACCAACGAGATCAGGTTGGCGTTGCCGAAATCACGTTCGAAGATCAACAAGTCGCCCTCCCAATGCCCGAACTGCGAACGATCATCAATGAAATCAGGGCGTTGCGATATCCTGCAGGCAGCCGGAAAAGTGCCGTCACGGGGTTTCCTCGAGCTGCGGGGGGCGGCGTTTGCTGCGGCCTTCCGCCAGATGCTGATGGAGTTCCAGCGCCTGATCTTCCTTGCCATAGATGAAGCGATAGATCGTCTCGCTGCAGACCCGCACGGCGCTGACGCCATCGGCGAGCAGACGACCGGCAATCTGTTCCGGTGACCAAGGTGTCTTCAGCTGCTCGATCACCAGCTCGCGCAATTGCGGGTGCCGCACAAGCTTCCTCAGGCGCTGCCGCCGCTCTTTGTGGATGTCGTACGCCAACGAAAGCCCCTTCAGAAAAGGCTCCTGCTTAGCCGAAATTTCTTACCCCCACCTTTTTCCCACTCCCCTTGCATGGCCTGTGGCTTCCCTCATGCCGCAATCTGACATGCCACCCACTTCTGGTTTCGAGTTTCAATCAGTCGCCACGTAGATTTCAAATCGTCACTCCTTGACTTTCAATTGGTCATCGCCGTAGTTTCAAACAGTCATCAAAGGAAGGAAGCTGTGGCGCTGTATCCAAGGCTCGTTGAGCAACGCGTTGCCGACGCCCTGTCAGACACGCGAGTCGTACTGATCGTAGGTCCCAGACAATCAGGAAAAACGACGTTGGCTAAGAAGATGGCCACCGAGGGGATGGAGTATTACACGCTGGATAATGCAACCATCCTGGACGCAGCGCGACAGGATCCAGTTGGCTTTGTAAGAGGTATGGATCGCGCCATCATCGATGAAATTCAGCGCGCGCCCGAACTGCTGTTGGCCATCAAGGAAAGCGTGGATACCGACCAGCGCCCAGGGCGGTTCCTTCTGACCGGTTCAGCCAATCTCATGACGTTGCCACGCGTGGCAGACTCGCTCGCAGGGCGAATGGAGGTTGTTCGATTGCTGCCGCTTGCGCAAAGCGAGATCAGAACCGCCGGCAGCAGCTTCCTGCGCGACGCCTTCCAAAACGAAGCCAAGGCCGGAGAGCCATTCTTCGGAGACGACCTCATGGCTGCGGTTCTGGCCGGTGGATATCCCGAGGCGCTGGCCCGCAAAACCTTGAACCGCAGACAGGACTGGTATGCGGATTATATCCAGGCGATCGTTCAACGCGACGTTCGCGATGTCGCGCAAATCGAGCAGATTGCTCAAATGCCGCGCCTCCTACGCATCCTGGCAGAGCATTCGGGACAGCTCGTCAACTATTCTGGAATTGGCGCGGCCATTGGGATGAACCACATTACAACGCAAAAATATGTCGGCATCTTCGAGAGCCTGTTCCTCGCTCGAACCGTACAACCCTGGTTTTCGAACAAACTAAAACGCCTCACGAAAACACCGAAAATACATTTCCTCGATTCTGGTCTTCTCGCATCCCTTCGTGACCTCTCTCTCGACCGTCTCCACGACGACAGGGGTCGGTTCGGGGCATTGCTGGAGACTTTCGTTTTTGCCGAGATCCTTAAACTCGCCAGCGGCGGGCAAACCCGCCTTCAGTTTTCGCATTTTCGAGACAAGCAGCAGAACAAAGTCGATATCGTCATCGAAGATACAAGGGGGCGGATCGTCGGTATCGAAATAAAGGCGGCAGCATCCGTCTCGAATTCCGATTTTTCCGGATTGCGAATTTTGGCCGAAGCATCCGGAGAACGGTTTGTTTCGGGCATGGTCTTGTATGACCACCACAAAGTGGTCCCTTTCGGAGAACGTTTGTCCGCTGTGCCAATATCCGCGTTGTGGCGGTAGCGCGTGAGAATTTCGCTCAGTATTCAGACCCGAGCATTTTTGAGACTTCCAAGGTCTCGATAACCAATAGGCCTCAGGTTCGATTCCCTTCAAGGCGAGGGAATCGTCTCGCAGACGCTGAGAAACGTGCCAAGCAGCAAATCGGTCAACCTCCTATGACGGAAGTTGCCTTATCCAATCGTCGAATCCAGCGTGTGGGGCCTGTACCGCCAGACCCGTATTCGGTCGTCCGTCTGATTTCACCGATTGCCTAAGCTCCCGTGCGCTTTGCCTGTACTGCTGTTTGAAGGCGCGGGCGAAATGATCGCCTCTCAAAAATCCGAAGTCGGCCGCAATGTCGGAGATGCGGCGCATATCCCTGGGATTGGCCAAAATAGACCTAATCCGCTCGAGCCGACGGGTCTGGATGTAATGGACAACGCCACCTTCCGTTTCGAACAAGCGATAAAGCGTCCGGCGGGATACGGCGACAATGTTGCAGATCGCATCGATGTTCAGCGTGCTGGCGTCGAGGCGAGCCTCGATATAACGTTTCGCGTGACGCAGTAGCACGAGCTCGAGGCCGGGGCGCGCAGCCCTCCTGAGCGCTTCCAGGAAAGCGGCTGGGCGAAGCCCGGGTTTGCCGCCTTCGTCTCCTCGATCATCGAAAGCGGCTACGATCCAGCGAAGATGGGCGGTGTGCGCGCGCGGCTGCGCGAGCTAAGACTTGAACCCTATGATTGCCTCAACCCGGTCCTGATGGATGTGATCGCCACATGGGCAGCCAAGAAGAGCGGCGCGCTCCCCAATTGATCGAAGAGACGCTCTTCAAACTCGATCCGTGTTCGGCTCGTTTGGAGCGCGCCAGCTTCCGTAGCATTGTGTGCTCGGCGAAGTTCGCCGAGCACTTCTAAAGCTTGCCGCGTTTATGGACGACGCGGCCGGTGTAGATTGTGTTCCGAGGCGCTGACGGTGCGGGGTGCCAAGGGAGGTCATCAGGCGCAGGATGTCGTCACAGTGCCCACGAAAAAGATCGGCGTCGATGCGGTCACCCGTCACGTTCTGAAGGATGCCATACTGCTTTGCGGGACCGCAGCCATAGAGACATCGCCCATCCCGGTCGACTAGGAAACGACTGACAAGCTCAGGGGTCATTGCCGAAAAAATTGGAACCAATCCGGCCACCCGAAGGTTTGATTTGTGGGTGTCAACACTTCACCCGCTTTCAGAAGCAGCGGGAATCCGATCGGCGCCTTTAGATCCGTCCTTCACGCACTTTCAGCAGTGACCGTTTTGGTCTCGGCGGCGGTCTTTACCCAGCCGGCGAACGCTGAGGACAAGGATCGTTGCCGCGTTGCTTCGGGCGACGACACGAACCAGAAGAATCTCTCAGAAAAACTGGACGATTGCGATGGGGTGTTGAAGCCCCCTCGCGTCGGCGACACTGAAATCAAAACACCGGCGCCTGATGTCGGGAAAACGCGGGTGATCCGCCCCGGCGAATTGCAATAGAGCGTCGCCGATGGCGGGTAAGCCTGGCTCAAAATGCTAAGAGTTCTGTGGCCGCTATATCCGACTAAAGTCGGCTTACGGCGGGCGGCGTGAAACGGCGTTGAGCACCGGGATCCAGCCACAGGCTCTCCAGCGGAGCCGTCGGCGGGTGCAAATCGGACCACACATCCGCCGCCGGCGACGCGGCAATTCCAGATGAAGCCTTCAGCATCCACACAGGAGCCGTCCGGCAGACCTCGCTCAAAACCAGCCGATGCCGGTTCTGAGCCAGCGTGAAATCGAGAGGGGGCCTTGGCGGATTTCGATCCGCCAAGTTTTCTGGCACTCAACAAAGCCGACGGAGGTTGACACGAAAAACATATCCGTTATTCTGGATATATGGATAGCAATACAGCAATCGCGGCGCTTGCCGCACTCGCCCAGTCTACCAGGCTCGAGACGTTTCGACTTCTCGTCCGACACGAACCCGATGGCATTCCTGCCGGCGAACTCGCCCGGCTTCTCGATGTACCGCAAAACACCATGTCGGCGCACCTTGCGACGCTGTCCCGTGCGGGCCTGGTTTCAAGCGAGCGGCAGAGCCGTTCGATCATCTATCGGGCGGACCTTCAGGGGCTGCGCAACCTGACCCTCTTCCTGCTTAAAGACTGCTGCGGCGGCTCGGCGGAACTCTGCGCGCCGCTCATCGCAGAACTCACATCCTGCTGTGCTCCCGAGGTGGAGCTGTCATGAGCAACATCAGGCTGGAGCCAGTCACGGGGAGCGATCCCGAATTGAAACTGGCGCTGTCGGCTTCCGGTCTTCCAACCGAAGACCTCGAAGACACTGGGCGCTCGTTTTTCAGGGCGGTTTCCTCAGATCGCGGCACGGTTGGCTATGCTGGCATCGAGGCGTGCGGCGACGACGTGCTTCTCAGGTCGATAGTCATCTTGCCCGAGCATCGTGGCAAGGCGCTTGGAAAATCGCTGACCAGGGAAACCCTGAAGACCGTCAATGTGAGCTCGGCAGTCTTCCTGGCGACAACCTCCGCCGCACCGTTCTTTGAAAGCCTTGGCTTCGTTGTGGTCGAGCGGGCCGATGTGCCGCCCGCCGTTCTCGCAACCCGTCAACTGTCGGGTATCTGCCCGGCATCGGCAACGATCATGAAACTCGACAGACCTCCGACCTAACCACGGAACACGACCATGACCGACAAGACTTACAACGTGCTCTTCTTGTGCACGGGCAATTCCGCACGTTCTATTCTCGCCGAATCCATTCTCAACAAGGAAGGCGGCGGGCGCTTCCGGGCGTTTTCCGCTGGCAGCCAGCCCAACGGCGAAGTCAATCCACATGCCCTGAAGGAACTGGACGTCCTCGGTTATCCGGCGACCGGCTTCTCGTCGAAGAGCTGGGACGTTTTCGCACAGCCGGGCGCGCCCGAAATGGACTTCATCTTTACCGTCTGTGACAGCGCACACGGCGAGGCCTGCCCGGTATGGATCGGGCATCCGATGACGGCGCATTGGGGTGTCGAAGACCCGGCTGCGGTTGTCGGCTCCGAAACCGAAATCCAGCGCGCCTTTGCACAGGCCGCTCGCTTCCTCAAGAACCGCATCATGGCCTTCATCAATCTGCCTCTGGCCTCCATCGACCGCCTGGCGCTCGAGCAGCACGTCCGTCAGATCGGTTCGCTCGAAGGCGCTTCCGTCAAGTCCGCAAAGGTCGAGTGAAATGTCTACCTTCGAACGCTACCTCACCATCTGGGTCTTCCTTTGTATCGTCGTCGGCGTCGCCCTCGGTCATTTGATGCCCGGCGTTTTCCAGGTCATCGGCGCGGCGGAGGTCGCGAAGGTGAACCTGCCCGTCGCCATCCTGATCTGGCTGATGATCATCCCGATGCTCATCAAGATCGACTTCCGCTCGTTGGCGCAGGTCAGCACGTATTGGCGTGGCATCGGCGTGACCCTGTTCATCAACTGGGCCATCAAACCGTTCTCCATGGCGCTGCTCGGCTGGCTGTTCGTGGGCTGGCTGTTCCGTCCTTATCTGCCGGCCGACCAGATCGACTCCTATATCGCCGGCCTCATCATCCTCGCGGCCGCCCCCTGTACCGCGATGGTGTTCGTCTGGAGCAACCTGACGCGCGGCGCGCCGCTGTTCACGCTGTCTCAGGTGGCCCTCAACGATGCGATCATGGTCGTCGCCTTCGCGCCGATCGTCGGGCTGTTGCTTGGGCTGTCAGCCATCACCGTACCGTGGGACACGCTCGTTCTGTCGGTGGTCCTCTATATCGTCGTCCCGGTCATCATCGCCCAGGTCCTGAGAGCGCGACTGACCGCCGATGGCACGGCGAACGCGCTGGACACCATGCTGACGAAACTGCAGCCGCTTTCGCTCCTCGCCCTGCTCGCGACGCTCGTTCTCCTCTTTGGCTTCCAGGGCGAGCAGATCATCGCACAGCCGACGATCATCGCGCTGCTGGCCGTGCCCATCCTGATCCAGGTCTACTTCAACTCAGGCCTGGCCTATCTCCTGAACCGGATGTCGGGCGAGCGCCATTGCGTCGCCGGGCCTTCAGCACTGATCGGAGCCAGCAACTTCTTCGAACTTGCGGTTGCCGCGGCCATCAGCCTGTTCGGCTTCCAGTCAGGTGCTGCGCTGGCAACCGTCGTCGGCGTGCTCATCGAAGTTCCCGTGATGCTCACGGTCGTCTGGGCCGTGAACCGCACCAAGGGCTGGTACGAGGCAGCTCCCGCTGTCTCCCGGAACACCATCACTGAAAGGACATGACAATGGACGCCACCATCTATCACAACCCCGCCTGCGGCACGTCCCGCAACACGCTGGAGATGATCCGCGCAGCCGGGATCGAACCTGATATCATCGAGTATCTCAAGTCACCGCCGTCGCGCGATGAGTTGGCAAGGATGATCTCCGATGCCGGATTGACCGTCCGACAGGCGATCCGCGAGAAGGGCACGCCTTACGCGGTACTGGGTCTCGACGACCCGAAGCTGACGGACGACCAGCTTCTCGACGCGATGCTGAAGGACCCGATCCTCATCAATCGTCCGTTCGTCGTCACGCCACTCGGCACCAGGCTTGCGCGACCCTCCGAGGCGGTGCTCGACATCCTGCCGGATGCCTTCAAGGGTGCCTTCTTCAAGGAAGACGGCGAGCAGGTCCTCGATCAGGAGGGCAAGCGCGTTGTCTGAGACTTTTCCCGCCTTGCAGGAGCGGCATCTTCGCCAACCTGACATCGACGCGTTGCGTCCGGCGTTCTCGACGCACAAGCCGCGCATCCTGATCCTCTACGGCTCGCTCCGGGAGGTTTCCTACAGTCGGCTGCTCGCGCACGAAGCCAGACGCCTTCTCGAGCGGTTGGGGTGCGAGGTGCGGATGTTCGATCCGAGGGGGCTGCCGCTTCCCGACGAGGCGCCGGTCAGCCATCCGAAAGTGCAGGAGCTGCGCGACCTGTCGCAATGGTCGGAAGGCCAAGTCTGGGTTAGCCCCGAGCGCCACGGCGCGATGACGGGCATCATGAAGGCCCAGATCGACTGGATTCCCCTGTCGCTGGGATCGATCCGGCCGACGCAAGGCAAGACGCTGGCGATCATGGAAGTCTCCGGCGGCAGCCAGTCCTTCAACGCCCTGAACCAGATGCGCGTGCTCGGCCGCTGGATGCGGATGATCACGATCCCGAACCAGTCGTCGGTCGCCAAGGCCTACCAGGAGTTCGACGCCGACGGCCGCATGAAGCCGTCGTCCTACTACGACCGCGTCGTGGATGTCTGCGAGGAACTGGTGAAGTTCACGCTGCTGACACGGGACGCCTCGGCCCACCTTACAGACCGCTACAGCGAGCGGAAGGAGCACGCGGCCGTGTTGGAGAAGCGGGTGTCACTGAGATCGATTTAGTCAAAGGCCATCGGCAATGTTCCGATAGCGGCCATCTTGCAATCGCAATGGCCGCTGTTTGGCCAAAGCGAACCAACGCCTTGTTTGCTTATGGTGGCCCATTGCAGCCTTTCGAAAGACTGACCTAGCGCTCATGACGCAAAACTATGCACGAGGCGATATTTCCAATAGGCTATTCAGCAATGGATGACGGGCGTCATCTGAAAGCATTCGTTGCCGAGGCACAAAGTGTGACCATACAGCTTCGATCAACCGTCACCTGTCCCAATTGCGGCCAGCGGGCTACGGAAACGATGCCCACCGGCGCCTGACAGTTTTTCTATGATTGCAATGGATGCGGTATGATGCTCCGGCCAAAATCCGGGGACTGCTGTGTGTTCTGTTCCTTTGGCGACGTGCCTTGCCCGCCAATCCAGGAGGCCAAACATAACAACGGAGCCGCAAGTTGTTGCGTCGGTTCCTAACGTGGGATGAGAGGCAAGGCTGACATCCCATCGGGCTATGCCGGCGCATTCCGGGCGATAGACAAGCGCCCACGCTGCTCCCTCACGGACGCCGAGGAGTTCCACGATGAGCGAAGACGCCTTCAACATGTCGATCCGCAAGTTCCTGAAAGAAGTCGGTGTCACCTCGCAGCGTAAGATCGAAGAGGCCGTGCGCGAGGGGCAGTTCGGCGGCGAGAAGCTGAAGGTGCGCATGACGCTGGCGGCGGAGGGCACTGGTCTCAACCACGTGGTGAACGGTGAGATCGACCTTCCATAGGTCTGGCGAAAGCATGGATCGAAACGCCCAGGCCGATACTCATCAATGAGACCAAGATCGGTCAGGCATCGCGCCCGCACTGAGCCGGAAGCTTCTATCTCCCCACCGAGCCAAGCCTAGAGCCCGCGCACCACTGCCCCAAGGTCGTTCTCGACGAGCATGACGTTCGTCGGACGGACTTCACGTGCGCGACATGAGCAGAACAACTGGCATCCGCACGCCGACGCTGCAATAATTGAGCTTCATCGAGGGAGGCAATGATGCGGAAGAGTGCGCCGGATTTCAGCCTTGAGGGCAAGGTGACTTTGGTGACGGGCGCGAGCCGTGGCATTGGACGTGCTTGCGCACTTGCCTGTGCTGCAGCAGGCTCAGATATTGTCTTGGGGGTCCGCGATGTCGCAGCGTCAGCGGGCCTGATCGCCGAAATCGAGGGCGCGGGACGAAAGGTTCTCCCTGTTGAACTGGACATTCCCAACAAGGCCCATATCGCACAAGCCGTCGACGCGGCGGTTTCTGCATTCGGTCGGATCGACGTCCTCGTCAACAATGTAGGCGTGGCCCCGGGCAATCTTGCGGAACTCGTTGAGGAGAAGGACCTTGACGAGATACTCGATGTCAACATCAAGGGCACCTTCCTGATGACACAGGCAGTGGGCCTTCACATGATCGCGCGAAATGGTGGCCGGATCATCAGCATTAGCTCACAGGCCGGTACGGTCGCACTGCGCGGTGAGGCAATCTATTGCATGAGCAAGGCGGCAATTAATCACCTCACGCGCTGCCTTGCAGCCGAATGGGCACGCTATAATGTCACCGTAAACACCGTATCGCCGACATTCATCCACACGGATGGTACAGCACCGTTTTTATCCGATGCCGAAAATCGCAAAGCGACGGTCGATCACATTCCACTCGGCCGGATCGGGGAAACCGATGATGTGGTGGGTGCCGTAGTCTTCCTTGCATCGCCGGCTGCGAGCCTGATCACCGGCGCGAACCTGCTGGTGGACGGCGGATGGTCCGTCGCCTGAGGCCACGGGGCCGAACTCGAAAAGCGCGTCAATGATCCAGGGAAGAAATCCTGTCAGCCGTGCCGCCAGACCTTCACGGCTGACACCAACAAGATCACCGCGAGTGCGGGAAGGAGGATCGAATTCGGGACAATGCCGAGGAGTAGACCGCCGACAAACGTCCCCACCACCGATCCCGCGGCCATGATGAGGACGAACACCCTGTTGCGACCCAGAACCGAAAAGCTCTGGTCGCGGCTGTAGCGGGTAAAGCCCACCAGCATTGTGGGAAGGCTCACCGCCAGTGAGAGGCTACCGGCGAGCTTGATGTCCGCGCCGAAGAGCAGAACCAACGTCGGAATGAGCAACTCGCCCCCGGCGACGCCCAGCAGCGACGCAACGATGCCGATCACGAAGCCGGCGGATATTCCGGCGACAATCTGCCAGTTTCCGGTCAGAAGCGGTTGACCCGCCGAGGTGCTGTGGCCAAGCACCAGCACGACGGCGATTGCGACAAGAAGAACGGATATCACCCTGTAGAGGGTCTCAGATTTCAACCGTGCGGCCCATCCTGCGCCGAACCAGGCACCGATCAGGCTTCCTGCAAGAAGGTTCAGTACGATCGGCCAATTCGATGCGATCTGACTGAAAGGGATCGTGCCGGCTCGAAACGGCAGGGCGCAAGACACGACGACAAGGCTCATTGCCTTGTTCAGGATCACCGCCTCGAGGGCCGCGAAATTGAATGCGCCGATGAGCAGCGGCAGACGGAATTCTGCCCCTCCAAGCCCTATCAACCCGCCGAGTGCGCCGATGATGGCGCCGCCGCCGAAAGCGGCCGGATGACTGCGTGACGTCGTCGATTTGATCGGAGTGTTCACGAAGGCTCGGCTTTCATGGCAATGATCCGCGGACTCTTATGTACGCTCTTCCATTATCAGGCAACGCGGTCGCGACGCACCGATGAGGCGACAGCGACGAACGCCAGGATCCCAAGCGTACCCAGCGCGGCGATCACGAAAAGCGAGAGGGTTGTCCCGAAGTGGTTCATAGCGGCCGCGAACGCAAACGGGGCGGCCGCGCCAGTCGCCAACCTTGCCGCAGCCATCTTGCCCGTGATCGCGCCGTAGCCAGCGGACCCGAAGAGATAGAGGGGCAAGCTCCCCTGAGCGATGCTGTTGATCCCTGACCCAAGGCCAAGACAGATGGCGAAAGCCACCGCACCTGGCAGCCAATCACCTGACACCCCGAGTATTACCGCGCCAGTGACCATGAGAGCGGCAGAGACAATCGCAAGCGCGGGCGGCGACAGGCTCTTTCCGAAGACCATGTTGATCAGGCGGCTCATGACCTGGGCCGGACCAAACAAGGAACCGATCACGACCGCCGCACTGCCAAGTCCGATCGCGCCGAGCATCGGCACCATGTGGGCAAGGATCGCGGCGAGGGTGAAGCCCGAAAGAGAGAAGGCAAAGGAGACCAGCAGCATGCCACGGCGACGCGCCTGGGGTTCGAGAGCGCCGACAACGACCTCGCGGATTCTTGTCTCGTCCGTTTTGGAACTCAGCCTTCCGGCACGCATGATCCAGTAGTGTAGGGGCATGCAGACGATAAGGTTCAGGACGGCGAACACCAGATAGATTTCCCGCCAGGTGAGATATCCGGTCAGTGCCGCGGCGATCGGCCAGAAGATGGTGGAGGCAAAGCCGCCGATGAGTGTCAGATAGGTGATGCTGCGGGACGCCATGCGAGGTTCGCTTTCGACCAGTGTTGCGAAGGCCGCCTGATACTGGACCATCCCGGAGGACACTTCGAGCAGGACAATCGCAAGGACAAAGAGCGACACAGACGGCGACCATGCACAAAGCACCAGCGTTAACGCCGCAAGGGCCGACCCCAGCGTCATCACCGTTGCCGCACCGATCTTGTCCATGTGCCTGCCGATGAACGGAGCAGACAGGCCGCCGATGAACAGCGAGACCGAGAAGACGGCGAAGACCCGCTCCAGGCTGATGCCAAGGTCTTTGGCCATTCCGGGTGCGAGGATGCTGAAGGAATAGTAGAGAGTGCCGTAGCCGATGATCTGCGTGACACCGAGAGCGGAGACGATGCCCGCCGGAACCTTGATCGTATGCAATGACGTGTTCCTTGACGGGCTATGCTTCGCTTGAACAGCAACTGGCGGATCGCTCGACGGACCCGCGGATGCCGGGATGCCCCGCGCAGCAGTCTTCCATCAGGAAAGTCACCAGATCGGCCAGCGTGTCGTAACTTGCGTTATAGACGATCGAGCGCGACTCCCGGCGTTGGGAGATGAGGCCTGATCGTTCGAGTTCCTTGAGGTGGAACGAGACGTTTGATGGAGAGACGCCCATGCGTTCGGCAATCGCGCCGGCGGCCAGACCTTCAGGGCCGGCGATGACCAGGGTCCTCACGATGGAAAGTCGGGTTTCCTGTGAAAGCGCGGCGAAGGAGGAGAGGGCTTGACGATCATCCATATTTCAATAATCCTTGAATCATTGAAATTTAGGATAACCGCAAATGAGCGCGATCGACAATAGCCAATCCCACAAAACCGATATCTCGCTTGGGGAGTTGCTCGGCAGAGCCGCAGAGACACCGGACCTGCCCTTGGTCTTCCTGTATGACGGAAAGCCCGTGAAGCCCGGCTATCACGTGACCGAGGTCAAGGCTGGCCAGTTCTCCGCGCTTGATTGCGGGGCAAATCCGGAAGCCTGGTCGGAGATTTTCGTGCAGCTATGGGACATCGAGGAGGGCGAGCGGACCCATATGACGGCCGGGAAGTTCTCGGCCATCGTCCGCAAGGTTTCCGAACACGTCCGTCTCGACGGGTCCGCCAAGCTGACCTTCGAGGTGAGCGATGGCGTCGGGCCGATGCAGTTGTTCTGCGCGAATACTCCTGTCGCGGAAGACGGCACTCTCCAGGTCGCGTTGACGCCACGGCCTGCGAGCTGCAAGCCTCGGGACCGCTGGTTGGCCGAACAAGCTGCTAAAATCTCTTGCTGTAGTTCCTCCGCCAGCTCTAAGTGCTGCGCATAAGGCGGCGCAAACGACCCGCACCAGCGTTCCGGCCGCCCCGACTCCTCGAAAGCCCGTCCATCTACCGACTTTATGTAGCGCAGGATAACAGTGACGCTGTCGAAGATGGAACGCGCTTCGCTTGAAATGCAGCTTCCCGGTGACCGACGCAAGGAATTCGTCATCAGCATCGACACGGCTCATGTCCGAAGTGCTGATCCTAATTCAGGGCGAAACTTCGAGCTCGTTGTGGCCCGATGCGGCCACGGCGGTCGGGGTGATGTCAGCGGCCGCTATTTCGCGACGAGCAGCACCGACCAAACCGCAATCCGGGATCGAACTTTGCATGCCCTTCGGCAGGAAGGGTATCGCGGTTTCGGCGACGTCACCGTGATCTCGGACGGCGCCGAAATCCTCAAGCGCCTGCCCCGGGCGATGCCGAAGCCGACAGCTCACATCTGACTGTTCCACATCGCCATGAAGATCCAGCCGATGCAGCAGATCGCCAATCACCTCTGCCGCTCCAACTCTGACCGTGCCGATGTACTGCTTACCATTGACAGGGACGTCACGGCCGTGAAGTGGCGTCTGTGGCACGGTCGCGTCGATTGGGCGATCCGCGACCTAGAGCAACTCCTGGTCAGTCTCAAGCAGTCGCAGCGGGAAGGTGAATTCTAGTTTGCACGGCTTCACAGCCTTGGCTCGCAGCTCCCGACCTACATCCGTTCCAACCGCGGTGCGATCATCAACTATGGAAAGCGCTACCCGGCTGGGCTTCGCGTCCCTACGACACTTGCCGAGTCGGCGGTAATTCGCTTGTTGGAAAGCGGATGGTCAAGAAGCAGCAGACGCGATGGTCGCTCCACGGCGCTCACATGCTCACGCAGGTCCGGACGACCGCGTTGAACGGCGGACTTCGCGATCGCTTCAGGGCACCATTCCGACAGCCAGACCCGAACGTGCCTTCGATATTCAAACCCAAGCCACCCCCCTTTGCGCCGCCGGACCCTCGAGAAGTTACCGGTCTCCAAAGGGGCAATCTCAATTAACTGCCAACTCTTAAATTTAGTGCCAGGCTATCTTGTTGAAACTATTGCTGTCGGAGTCTTGCGGTTAAATGCAAAACGACATGGGCGCTTTGTAGCCGCTATAGGCATTGATCCCTTCGGTCGCACCAAGGTCGCCGGAGCGGATCTGCGGCATCTTCGGCAGTAGATCGGTGATTATCTTGGCCACGCTGCTCTTACCCATCCTTGCAAGCGGTCTGGCGATCCGTTCCTCGGCGACGTAGTGAGCGGGCAGGGCTTTTGCTGTCATTTGGACGGCGCAACATCGGCCCCGTGCGCAGTCATGACCCGGAGGTAGTCTTTTCCAAGAGCCCCGTCGTTGTAGTCGCACCAGTCTTGATATTGGACCATACTGACCATCCCTGCGCGAAGAGTTCGCGACGCGTTCTAAGAAGGTGGCGGTTCCAGCGGCTCGAAACTGGTGGTCGAGCATCTGAACCAAACGGTTCCGCACAATCAAGCAGCTCTCAAAAGTTTGCTGCCGTCAGCAGGCGGAAATGTCGCTTCATCGGAAACGCAACAGGCCCGTTATCAGAAAAACGCGCATGACGTGTAGACCCTCCAATCCCATTGCAAGGTCGAGATGCGGTCCGCGAGCCGGCGGTGGAGCTCGTAGCGTAGAAATAATCAGCGGTAAAAGGCGCCATGCAGCTGTTGATGTCGGGTTGGAAAGCCGGCAAGCGTTCACTGCGACCAGAGAGTCACGTTGAAATTGCGGCCACTGCTCATGGATATATGATCAAGAATGGGAATATTGATTATCTTTATATGTTCTATTAAGCTGACCATGATCATTTATTTGTGATAATTTTCTTCTTTATGGACATAAATATATGAACAGAAAGCAAGCCGCGCTCGCGCGAAAACAGTTGGAAAGACGTCTCGCGCCCGTGCGAGAACTCAAAATCATCTCGCCGCCTCGCGGTTGGATGAAGGCCATCCGGGAAGCTCTTGGTATGACCACCCGACAACTTGCCCACCGCATGGGAGCGGCTCCGTCTCGCATACCGGCCATCGAGAAGGCCGAGGTTTCCGGAGCGACAACAATCAAGACCCTTCGTGAGGCCGCTGCGGCAATGAACTGCACGTTCGTCTACGCTTTCGTGCCGATAAAACCGCTCGACGATATCCTTTACGAGCGTGCCGCCGAAAAGGTGGGCGAGGATATGACGAGGCTCGACCACACCATGCGGCTGGAGAATCAGGCGCTGCTTAAGTCGGACCTGGAGGCAGAACGTCGGCGGCTCGTGGAATCCCTGCTTACCGACGCTGCACGGCGCCTTTGGGATGAGGATTGAGATCCATGGCTGAAGATCCTCTATTCGAGCACGACGACGAGGCAAACACCCCTCTACCCCCTGAGGAGCGGGAGCGGCTCATCCCTTCCTACATCACCTTGCGGCACGAGTTGAATGAGGCCGAGCAAGTCAATATCGGCGAGGGCCTGCGGTGGGCAACGTCGCGAAAAAGGGACGTGCTCGACCAGGCTTTTCTTTGTGAGCTGCATCGCCGCATGTTTGGGGACGTTTGGGACTGGGCTGGGGACTACAGAACCACGCCTCGCAATATCGGTATCGATGCCTATCGCATCTCAGTGGCAGTCAGGCAGGTGGTCGACGACGTACGCTACTGGGTCGAACAGGAAACTTTTCCACCCGACGAGATCGCCGTGCGGTTCAGTCATATGCTCGTGGCCATTCATCCCTTTCCGAACGGGAACGGCAGATTTTCCCGGCTGGCTGGTGATCTGCTGGCACGTCGGCTTGGCCGGCCGCCCTTTACCTGGGGCAGAGCTGATCTGGTGGATGCGGGCGAGACCCGCGCTCGTTATGTTGCGGCCCTTCGGGCGGCTGATAACCACGACATAGGACCGTTGCTGGCGTTCGCCCGCTCTTGAGGTTCGAACGGGGAGTTAGCCAGCCGAACTGAACCGAGGAAGACGATATGAAGACATTCACGCAGTCGCAGTGTCGGGCGAAATGAAAAACTGATCCCCTGGAGGTGCGGACGAATTCTTGGACTAACAGGAGATAGTTCATGTATTCGTACGAAGACCGCATGAGAGCCGTGCAGCTCTACATCAAGCTTGGCAGACGCGTGAAGTCCATCGCGGACGCGCTGGGGATACACAAGACGGGCTGACAGATCAGAGATCGCGCACCTTGCCCGGCACGGAAGCGCCTGCCGTGGACAACATCGTGTCCAATACCAAACAACGAGGAAAGCCCTCTTCGGCTTTCGAGCCATCGATCAGAAATTTGCCTGAGGCGGGCGGGAGAACGCATCCCGTCCTACCCGCTTATGCGGCGTGAGCCGTCTGTGATTGCCCTGCCAGATGGAATCGAAACCCCGGAGCGTCAGCTTCGAGTGCTGCTCAAGCATGTTGTGCCGCATGGCTCGGGCAATAGCGCGCGAAAGCGTTCTGTCATACGTTCGCTCGCCCGGTCCGGCCGGCACGCCGAGCCTCGAACTGTAGAGCGCGTCGTCAGCTTATGGGCAATGCGCCCGCCTTCATCGAATGCAGCAAGCTGGCATGCCGTCGAGTTTGCGTGCGGGGTTATACTGATGGATGCCGCCATTGCTCTTGGCACCGCCATGGCGACCGTTGCGCTGTCCGACAGAATGGCGACACCTTCGCCGATTACCTGCATGACTGCATTATGTCCGACATTCCGGCCACGAGGCGCTGATCATCGAGGACGATCTGGGCAGCGAGTTTGGCTATCGGGGCGGTCCGATTCCACCGCTGAAAGCGCTCGATCAGGCCAGCCAGGTCATCTATATCGGCGCCTTCAGCATGACGCTGCTGCAATCCCTGCGCGTCGGGTACATGATCATGCCGAGGGCGCTAGCGGAAAGGTGCCGCCGGCTGATTCAGGTTCGCTATGGGCGTTGCCGCAGTTCACCGAACAGATCGTTACCACGATTGAGTCGTCCGACACATCCAATCCGCGTGTCGAGGATCACCCCGAAATCGCCATCGAGTCTAGCCGGGGCGCGCGCTTGCGAGGATCGCCTGGGCAAGCGTCTCGGCGGCACGCGAGGGCTTGCTGCGGGGATGGGCGATGTGGAACATGTCCTCGAACGTCATGCGCTCGGGGGCGAGCAGCCGCAGGCGACCGTTGCGTACCCATTCGTCGGCGTAGTGGTCGGGCAAGAAGCCGATATAGGCGCCGGAGAGGAGCAATAGCAGCGTGCCCTCCATGTGCGGCGTGGCCGCCGCCCAGTGGAAGTTTACCCCACAGATCGTCTCGGTAAGCATGTAGGTGCGACCAGCAAAAGACTGCGCTTCCAGAACTGCGTCGGTGAGCGCATCGTCGGGCAGGTCGAATAGCGGGTGACCCTGCGCGCAATAGAGTTTCTGCACCTCGGAAAAAACGGGCTGCGTGCGCAAATGCGGCGTCGCGCTGCCGACCGTCGGCATCAGCACGATCTGATAACCACCATTTAGAAGGCCCTGATGCAGCACCTGCGGCGCGGCGACGTCGATCTCCAGATGCACACGCGGCGCCTGTCGGTGGAAGGCAGCGAGCGCCCCCTGGAGATCGAGATCCCGGTTGGTAATCATCGCGTCGACAGTGCCGAAGGTCAGGCTGCCGGTCAGTTCCCCTTGCGCTTCGCCGACACGGCTCTGGAACTTTTCCAGCGCGCCGAAAAGATCCAGCGTCGCCTCATAAACGAGGCGTCCTTCGTCGGTCAGAAGGAAACCGCTGCGCCCGCGGCTGCAGAGGCGTAAGCCCAGCCGCTCCTCAAGGTGGCGCATATGGGTGGAGATGGTCGCCTGCGTCATCCCGAGTGATGATTGCGCGGCGGAAAACCCCCCATGCTGCACGACGGAGGCAAAGACACGCAACAATCTCAACTCTGCATCGCCGAGCGACAGATTGAGGATGCGATGGCGAACCTTGTTGATCATTCATTGATTAAGTCATAACTAAACATCCAATCATAGATATTTTTAAGCGTATCGACCTTCCACACACTCCCTTCATCCTGAGGAGGAGAGACATGGCGGGTAATTCCTATGAAACCGGGCGGCTGAACCTGCCGTTCGTCGGCATCTGCACCTTCGGCAAATATCCCTACCAGCCGGACTGGGATGCGATCGATGCGGATGTGGCGATCCTCGGCGCGCCGTTTGACTGCGGTACGCAATGGCGCGCCGGCACCCGCTTCGGGCCGCGAGCCATCCGCGAGGCATCGACGCTGTTTTCCTTCGGCCATGGGGGCGCCTACGATCACGAGGACGACGTCACCTACCTGCCGAGCGACAAGGTTTCGATCGTCGATATCGGTGACGCCGACATCGTCCACACCGACACGATGAAGAGCCATGCCAACATCGAATTCGGCGTGCGCAAGATCCTGGCCGCCGGCGCGCTTCCGGTGGTGCTCGGCGGTGACCATTCGGTCAACATCCCCTGCATCAACGCGTTTGAAGACGACTGTGCTGAACACGGCCCGATCCATATCGTCCAGATCGACGCGCATCTCGACTTCGTCGACGAGCGGCACGGGGTTCGCTACGGCCACGGCAATCCCATGCGCCGGGCCGCCGAGAAGCCCTATGTCTCCGGGCTCTCGCAGTTCGGCATCCGCAACGTTTCCTCGACGGCCAAGGAAGGCTACGAGAATGCGCGGTCAATGGGCTCGGATATCCTGTCCGTGCGCCAGATCCGCGCGCTCGGCACGGAGAAGGTTGCTTCGCGCGTGCCGGCCGGAGCCCGCTACTACGTCACGATCGATATCGACGGCTTCGATCCCTCGATTGCGCCGGGCACCGGCACGCCGTCCCATGGCGGCTTCATCTATTACGAGGTGCTGGAGATCCTCTCGATACTCGCCAGGCGCGGCACCATCGTCGGCATCGACCTGGTCGAGGTTGCGCCGGATTACGACCACTCAGGCTCGACCTCGATCCTCGCCGCCCAGGTGCTGATGAACCTCATCGGCCGCGTCATGCACGCCAAGAGAGGCTGAGACCATGGGTCGTATCGCTTACGATTTTTCCGGCGAACACGTGCTGGTGACGGGCGCCAGCCGCGGCATCGGCCGCGCGGTCGCGGAAGGTTTTGCCGCCGCCGGGGCAGAGGTCACCATTCTTTCCTCCGGCCGTGGAATTCACGAGGCCGCCCGCGAGATGTCTGAACGCTTCGGTCGCAGGATCGAGGCCCTCGAATGCGATATCACCGACAGTGCTGCCGTTAAGGCGACACTCGCGCCGCTGGGTCCCATCGATGTGCTCGTCAACAATGCCGGGCTCGAGCGCATTACGCCGGTGACCGACGAAGACGACGGTGTCGAAGACACGTTCCGACGCATCACCGACATCAACACCAACGGCACCTTTTATGTGACCCGCCACGCGCTGCCTCACATGCGCGAGGGGGGCCGCATCGTCGTCACCGCGTCGATCTGGAGCCGTGTCGCGGTGCCGGAGTTCTCCGCCTATATCGCCTCCAAGCATGCCAATCTCGGCTTCACCCGGGTGATGGCCAAGGAACTTGGGGGACGATGCATTCGTGTCAATGCCGTCTGCCCCGGCTGGGTGCGCACCGAGGCGGCGATGCTGTCGCTGAAGAACATGTCGCTGCGCACCGGGCGCAGCGAGGAGGACCTGCTGGACGAGATCGTGGGAGCCCAGGTTCTGCCGGGCCTCCTGGAACCGGAAGACCTCGCTGCACCCTATCTCTTCCTCGCTTCCGATGGCGCAAGGGACATGACGGGCCAGGCGCTGATGCTCGACCGCGGCGAGGTGATGGCATGAGTGCGCGCGTTCTTGTCACCGGCGCCTATCGCGGTATTGGGGCTGCTTGCGCCCTGGCATTCGCAGCGACAGGAGCTCGGGTTGCGCTTGCCGATATTCGCAAACCGGACGAGACGGCGATTTCGGCCGTACAGGCAGGGGCTACGGAAACCCTGACGCTTGCCTGCGATGTCTCAGACGAAGGTTCGGTCGCCGCCATCGGCGAGGTGGTGCAACGGACGTTCGGCGGACTGGATATCGTCGTCCACTGCGCCGGCGTCATTCATGAAGCGCCCTTGCTTGAAACACCCGTTGCGGATTTCGACCGGGTCATCGCCATCAACCTGCGTGGCAGCTTCCTCGTCGGCAAGATGGCATTGGGGCTGATGGGGGGAACGGCTGAGGAGCCCGCGCGGCTGATCATGATTGCCTCCGACATGGCCTATTACGGCCGCGAGACCTTTTCGCCCTATGTCGCGTCCAAGCACGGCGTGCTCGGTCTGGTGCGTTCCTGGGCAAAGGAATTTGCGCCGCGCGTGCTGGTCAATGCGATCTGCCCCGGTCCGATCGATACCGAGATGCTTGGGGCGGCGAACATGAGCGCCGAATGGCGTGCCAGGGAACTGGCGATACCGCTTGCGCGCTTCGGCAAGCCCGAGGAGATCGCCGAACTCGCACGGTTTCTCGCCGGCTCCGGCGGGCGCTACTTCACCGGCCAGGGGATCGGCAGCAACGGCGGGAGCATCATGCCATGATAGCCAATCCCATTCCCTGGCCGAACGGCGCCAAATGCGCCGCCTCCATCACCTTCGACATGGATGCCGACAGCCTCGTCCATATCGCCCATCCAAAGGATGGCCACAGCCGCGTATCGGCGATCTCGATGCTGCAATACGGGCCGAAGGTCGCGATCCCGCGCATTGTCGAGAGCTATCGGCAACTGGGCATCAAGCAGACTTTCTTCGTGCCGGCCTGGTGCATCGAGCAATATCCGCAGGCGATCGAGGCCATTCTGGAAGGCGGCCACGAGCTGGCGCATCACGGTTTCCTGCACGAGCACCCCCGCGAACTTTCGGACGAGCAAGAGGCGCACTGGCTCGACCGCGGCATCGAGGTGATCGTGAAGGCGAGCGGCAAGCGACCGCGTGGCTGGCGGGCGCCGCTTTACAATTTTTCCCACCGGTCCGCTGACCTCCTGGTGTCGCGGGGCTTTGCCTACGACGCTTCGTTGATGGGTGACGACATTCCCTATCTGCTTGAATGCGACGCCGGCGCCCTCGTCGAGCTGCCGTCGCACTGGGGCCTCGACGATTGGCCGCAATATGTCCAGTCGATGGACCTCGACTACATGATGCCAATCCGCGCGCCGGAGCAGGGCTTTGCCGCCTTTTCGCAGGAGTTCGAGGCGGCCTATCGCCACGGCGCGCTGTGGGTGCCGGTCGTGCATCCCTTTGCCACCGGCCGGCTTGCCCGCTGGGAGGTGGTGCATCGCTTCCTCGAACAGGTTCTCACGCGCGGTGACGTCTGGTTCGCGCCGATGGAGGAGATTGCCGCCCATGTGCGGCGTGTTGTCGAAAACGGCAGCTGGTCGCCGAGGATTGACCGACTGCCCTTCTATTCCGAGCCCGTCACGGTTCGGTAGCCGGCAGCGGGTTTATCCGCTTCCGAAGATCGGCGGCTGATGGAGCCGCAATGGACTTCGCGGAAAGACGCCAGAAGGCGCGACGCGAAAAGGGGAACGACGATGGAAAACAACGATATCGCCTGGCAGAGCGAACTGGCGCGGCGCGCCCGCATCTATGAAGATATCGAGGCGGGCGACCGCTTCGAGGGCACGATGACTGCGCTCGACTACACCGGCATGACGGTATTGACGCTCGTGCTGGTCGTCGGCTTCTGGCTCTGGGGGGCTTGAGATGACCGATCATGTCGCACTCGAACATCTCTCCACTTTGAAGACGGAACAGGAAGAGGCCGCCCGTAATCGTGCTGCCGCCGAGCGCGGCGATGCGCCCCTCTTGCCGTCTGAACGGCTCTGGGGCTTCTGGGAGTTCACCTATGCCAATTCGGCACTGGCGATTGCCACCTGGGCCTTTCTGATCGGCGGCTCTGTCGGCCTCTTCGTCGGGCCGAAGGAGGGTATCGCCGCCATTATCATCGGCAACATCGTCGGCGTCGTGCTGACGGCGCTCGCCACCACCACCATGACCGGCCGCTACGGCGTTGAGCAGTTCGTGGCGCTGCGCAGCCAGTTTGGCTACAACGGCAGCCGCGTCGTCTATGTGCTCGCCGTCGTCATTCTCACCATGGGGTGGCTTGCGGTTCTCGCGATGATGTTCGGTCGCTCGATCGACGGGCTGATGGCGCTGAGCGCCGGTGAGGCCGCCAATCCGACGGGCGCGAAGATGATCATCGCCGCGATCGGCGCAATCCTGCTCACCTGGTTCATCGTCGCCAAGGGGCCGACCTCGATCAAGTTCTTCAACATGGTCGTGTCGCCGGCGCTGGTCCTCTTGATGGTGGCGATGCTCTACCTCATTCTCAGCCATCATTCGATCGGCGAGCTTCTGGCCTTGCCGGCCCTTGCGCCGCCTTTCGAGGACAAGACGCTGAACTTCATCGTCGCGGTCGAGGTCAATCTGGCAGCCGGCTTCTCCTGGTGGCCTTATATCGGCAATCTGGCGCGGCTGACGAAGAACGAGCGCACCGCCTTCTGGCCCAATGTTCTCGGTATCTTCGGGGCGGCAGCACTCGGCGAAATTGTCGGCCTGCTTGCAGCAGTCGCACTCGGCGAAAGCGATCCGACGATCTGGATGACGAAGATCGCCGGTCCGATGATCGGCATCGTCGCGCTGCTTTTCGTCGCCTTCGCCAACATGACCTCGATGGCAAACATCCTCTACACGTCGATCGTCGGCCTCAGGCAGGTCGGAACCGCATCGGTTCGCGCCATTTCCTGGGGCGCAATCCTGTTCCTCTTCTGCCTCATCCCGTTCGGGCTCGTGGTCTTCCACCCGCAGATGTATGACGGCTTCTTCATCTTCCTCGTCTGGACTTCGGCGCTGAATTCCGCGCTCGCCGGTATCGGGATCGCCGACTACTTCTTCCTGCGTGGCCAGAAGCTCGACATGCGCAGCCTGCACGGACCGCAGGAAAACGGACCCTATCGGTTCTGGGCGGGCTTCAACCCCATCGGGCTCTTTGCCCTTGCGGTCGGCTTCATCGTCTATGTCGCCGTCTTCAATCCGCAGACGCTGGCAAGCCTGCCGGCCTTCAAATACCTGACCGCCTCCGTGCCGTCCTGCCTTGCCGCAGGCGCCACCCACTACGTGCTCACGCGGCTTTTTGCCCGTGGCCGTGGTTGGGGCCAATACCCGTAACGCCTGGAGAAGACCGCCATGAGCGACACCTACGACTACATCATCATCGGCGCAGGATCGGCCGGCTGCGTGCTCGCCAACCGCCTTTCGGAGGACCCGTCGACCAGGGTGCTGGTTCTTGAATTCGGCGGCAGCGACAAGTCGATCTTCATCCAGATGCCGACGGCGCTTTCGATCCCGATGAACGGAACGAAGTACAATTGGAAATACATGACCCTGCCGGAGCCCGGTCTCGACGGCCGGCGCGTGCATTGCCCGCGCGGCAAGGTCATCGGCGGCTCGTCCTCGATCAACGGGCTCGTCTACATGCGCGGCCACGCCAGCGACTTCGACGAGTGGGAGGAACTGGGTGCGCGCGGCTGGCGCTACGCCAACTGCCTGCCCTATTTCCAGCGCGCCGAAAGCTGGCAGGACGGAGGCGACAGCTATCGCGGCGCCTCCGGGCCTCTTGCGACCAATGCCGGCAACGGGATGAAGAACCCGCTCTATGGCGCCTTCGTCGATGCCGGCCGCGAGGCGGGTTACATCACCACAGACGACCCGAACGGGCACATGCAGGAGGGCTTCGGGCCGATGCACATGACCGTCAAGGACGGCGTGCGCTGGTCGACGGCCAACGCCTATCTGAAGCCGGCGATGGAGAGGCCGAACCTCACGGTCATCACCCATGCGATGACGCGGCGCGTGCTTGTCGAAGGCAAGCGCGCCGTTGGCGTCGAGTACGAGCTCGGCGGCGAGCGTCATGTCGCGCGCGCCAACCGCGAGGTGCTGATTTCCTCCGGACCGATCGGATCGCCGCACCTGTTGCAGCGCTCCGGTATCGGGCCAGCCGCCGTGCTGCAGAAGGCCGGTGTTCCCGTGCTGCACGATCTGCCAGGGGTCGGCGAGAACCTGCAGGATCATTCCGAGGTCTACATCCAGTATGCCTGCAAGGAGCCGATCACGCTCAACGGCAAGATGGGGCTCTTCAGCAAGGCTCTGATCGGGGCCGAATGGCTCTTGTTCAAGAAGGGGCTTTCGGTCTCCAACCACTTCGAAAGCGGCGGCTTCATTCGCTCCGACGCGTCGCTGCAATGGCCGGATATCCAGTTCCACTTTCTGCCGGCCGCCATGCGCTACGACGGTAAGAAGCCGCTCGACGGCCACGGTTTCATGGTGCTGACCGGTCCGAACAAGCCGAAGAGCCGCGGCTATGTCCGGCTACGCTCTCCGGAAGCCCATGAGCAACCGGATATCCTTTTCAATTATCTCGACCGCGAGGAGGACCGCGAGGGCTTCCGCCGCTGCCTGCGGCTGACGCGCGAAATCATCGCCCAGCCGGCCTTCGACCGCTTTCGCGGCGAGGAAATGGCGCCGGGCAAGGATGTTCGAAGCAACGACGAGATCGACGCCTGGGTGCGCGAGACAATGGAAAGCACTTACCATCCTTGCGGCTCCTGCCGCATGGGTGAGGACGGAATGGCAGTCGTCGACAGCGAGCTCAAGGTCCGCGGCATCAACGGGCTGAGGGTGATCGACAGTTCCGTCTTTCCGTCAGAGCCGAACGCCAACCTCAATGCGCCGACGATCATGCTGGCGGAACGCGCCTCCGACATGGTGCGCGGCAAGCCACTGCTTGCGGCTTGCAACGCCGCAGTTGGCGTCGCCCCCGGCGTTGGCGTCACCCAGCGCAGTGGAAAGCCGCTTCGCGCCGTCCGGCAATAATGATCCTTGGAAAGGGCGGTGCGTCATGTTGCGCGGTATCGGTTACGTGGTCGCCCGGCGGCTTCGCGGCGATGACGAGGATCCGGAGGATTGGGCCATGGCGGTCGAAAGGCTCCTCAATCGCCTGATCGCCCGATGCGGCCTTGCGATCGGGCGATCGCATCGGCCAGCCGGAAAAGAAGAGGCCTCATTCGATCCGCCGGAACGCCTGCATAGCCCAGAATGAGCGCAGCCGGCTGAGGTGTCGCGATCGTGTAGTCCGACAGGGGATAGCATTGCAGTCCGGCATCGAGCACGGCGCGGTGGGAGGCCTGGTCTTCTCGGCCGCCCTCCAGCCAGGCGAGTGCATTGAGCCCGCTTTCGGAGCAGTCGATGCGGGCAAGTCCGGCAAGCGCATCCCGCCCGGCTAACATGAAAGCCTCGCGGCGCTCGGCGTAAAGGCCGCGCATCCGGCGCAGATGGCTGGCAAAGTGACCGCCGCCGATAAACTCGGCGAGCGCGAGCTGGGTTTCCACCGGGACGCTGCGGTGGATCAGCCCCGAGAGCGTGCGAAATGTTCCGACGAGTTGGGGTGGCAGGACGAGAAAGCCGACGCGGATGCCCGGATAGAGCGCCTTGCTGAAACTGCCCGCGTAGATCACCCGGTCGTCGCTGTCGATGGAGCGCATCGAAGGCAAAGGCGCGCCGTCGTAGCGGAATTCGCTGTCGTAGTCGTCCTCGATGATCCAGGCGTCGCTCGCGCGCGCCCATTCGAGCAGGGCAAGCCGGCGTGGAAGCGATAGGGTGATGCCGAGCGGGTGGTGGCGCGACGGCATGACGAAGGCGAGGCGCGCGTCGGGATAGCGAGCCATTGCAGCCTCGACATCCATGCCGTCTGCATCGACATCGGCCGGACACAGCCGCAGCCCAAGCGTGCGAAACAGGTTGCTGGTGGTCACCGGCCCCGGATCTTCGAACCAGATCCCGTCGCCAGGATCGGCAAGCGCCAAAGCCGAAAGCGTGAAGGCGGCGTGCCCCCCGGGCGTGATGACGATCTGTTCGGGATCGCAAGGGTCGCGCCGGTGCAGGGCCAGATATTCGGCGATCCTCTGGCGAAGCACCAGTTCGCCCGCGACGTCGCCATAGCCCATGGCCACGGCCTTGCCGCCGCGCGTCACGGCGTTCCAGCATTTCCTCCACACAGCGAAGGGAAACCGGTCGAGCGCCGGACGGTTGGGGAGGAAAGGCCTGTCTTCCATTTGGCCGATATCGGCCGACATCCGGCATGACAGGTCGCCAATTCGCGATAGCCGCGGCGGCGCGCGGTCGGCGACATCGTGGCGGGTGGGCCTCGACAGCGGCTTTGCCGGTTGGCGCGGCAAGGCGGCCGAGACGAAAGTACCGGCACCCTGTCGTGCCTCCAGATAGCCCTCCGCCTTCAAGTTATCGAGCACCCGCACCAGCGTCTGGCGCGACAGTCCCAACTCCTCGGCAAGGATTCGGCTTGCAGGGAGCCGTGTTCCGGCGCGCAGGTGCCCTTTCAGGATCGCCATGCGCAATTGGTCCTGCACCTGGCGGAATTTCGGCAGGGCGACTGCCGCGTCGAGGCGAAGGAAAGGCAGGATTGGCCCTTCAAGCTGTTTGACCACCGGTGCGCCTCCAAAAATTGGTACAGTAGAATGCACCATAATGGACGTTTCTTCGTCGTCCAATTGTTACATCCTGTCCCTACACGAAAACGCACCGATGCAGCCCTTCGCAGGACGCAGACAAGGTGCGGGGGAACCGGGAAAGGCGGCGGTGCCGACGACCGGATGCAAGGACAAAAAGCAGCCATCGCCCACGATCCGTCGTCGACGGTCAACAGGAGGAATTCATGAACAAGCTTCTATCGCGTGCAACCAGTCGCGCCTTCGTCTCCACACTCGCCCTGGCGGCGGCCCTGCCGGGTCTTGCCCAGGCTGAGGCATCGCAAGAGCTGGTCGCTGCCGCAACGGAGGAAGGCATGTTGACCGTCATTGCGCTTCCGCACGACTGGTGCAACTACGGAGACGTCATTGCCGGCTTCAAGGCGAAGTATCCGGGCATCGAAGTCAACGAACTGAACCCCGACGCCGGTACCGCCGACGAGCTCGAAGCCATCCGCGCGAACAAGGGCAACACGGGTTCGCAGGCGCCTGACGTCGTCGATCTGGGCCTGGCTTTTGCGCCGGCTGCCGCCAAGGAGGGCCTCCTTCAACCCTACAAGGTGGCGACCTGGGACGAAATTCCTCAAAACATCAAGGACGAGCAAGGCTATTGGTACGGCGACTACTACGGCGTCATGGCCTTCGGTGTGAACAAGGACCTGCTTGATACTGTACCGGCCGACTGGTCGGATCTGTCGAAGTCGGAGTACTCCGGGGCTGTCGCACTCACCGGCGATCCACGGTCTTCGGCACAGGCCATCCTGGCGCTGATGTCGGCAGGCATCTCGCGGGGCGCCAAGCCTGGAACGGAATCGGGCGGCAAGGGCCTGGAGCTCTTTGCGGAACTGAACAAATCCGGCAATTTCGTGCCTGTGCTCGGCAAGGCCGGCACGATCGCGCAGGGGCAGACCCCGATCGTCGCCGCCTGGGACTACAATCTGTTGGCCTGGCGTGACGCGTTGAAGGGCAACCCGCCGATGGACGTCGTCGTACCGGCAAGCGGTGTGGTCGCCGGGGTCTATGTTCAGGCAATCTCGGCCTACGCGCCACACCCGAACGCCGCCAAGCTCTGGATGGAATATCTCTATTCCGACGAAGGCCAGACCGGTTGGCTGAAGGGCTACTGCCACCCGGCGCGCTTCAATGCCATGTTGAAGGCTGGCAAGTTCCCGCAGGAGCTGCTCGACAAGCTGCCGCCTGCCGAAGCCTATGAAAAGGCGATCTTCCCGACGGTCGACGAGCTTTCCGCCAACAAGACGGCGATCGTCGAGGGTTGGGACAAGGTGGTCGGCGCCAACGTGAAGTAATCCTCCGCTTGAGAGAGAGGTTTCACCGGTCGTGAAGCCTCTCGCCCCCCTTTGGCGCAATTTTCCCAGGGACAAATCCGATGACGACAAGCGTCGCATCCCTGCCGGCCGTCTTCCGGCCACGACAGGTTCTCAGCTGGTTCGGGGTCGCCCCCTTCTTCGTCTTCGCCACGCTGTTCCTCATCCTGCCCACGCTCAACATCGTGCTCGGCGCGTTCCGCAACGCTGAGGGACAGATGACGCTGGAGAACCTCGGCAAGCTTCTTGCGCCATCCATACGATCGGCCTTCTGGATCTCGATCGAGCTCAGCCTGCTGACAGCGGCGCTCGGGTGTCTGTTCGGCTTCCTCATGGCCGCCGCCATCACGCTCGGCGGCCTTCCGCGACCCCTTCGCAATGCCATCCTGACCTTCTCAGGCGTCGCTTCGAATTTCGCCGGCGTGCCGCTCGCCTTCGCCTTCATCGCAACCCTCGGCCGCCTTGGTTTCGTGACGATGCTGCTGCGCCACTGGTTCGGCATCAATCTTTATGGCGCCGGCTTCAACATCGTCTCCTTCCTCGGACTGGCGCTTACCTACCTCTATTTTCAGATCCCGCTGATGGTGCTGATCATCACGCCGGCACTGGAGGGGCTGCGCCGCGAATGGCGAGAGGCGGCCGAAAGTCTCGGCGCCAACGGTTTTCAGTACTGGCGCCTGGTGGCGTTGCCAGTGCTCTGGCCCTCGCTTCTCGGCACGCTGGCTTTGCTTTTCGCCAATGCCTTTGGAGCAGTTGCGACCGCCATTGCGCTGACCGGCTCATCGCTCTCGATCGCGCCGATCGTCCTGTTCGCCCAGATCCGCGGTGACGTGCTCAATGATCCGCATCTGGGTTATGCGATCGCCTTTGCCATGATCCTTCTCACCGCCATTGCCAACGCAATCTATATCCTCCTGCGCATGCGCGCGGAAAGGTGGGTCAAATGAGGGAAAGGCGCGTCTGGTCCTGGCTCGCCGTCGCT
Organism: Ensifer sp. ENS03; assembly: GCF_014852035.1. Classification (NCBI taxonomy): domain Bacteria; kingdom Pseudomonadati; phylum Pseudomonadota; class Alphaproteobacteria; order Hyphomicrobiales; family Rhizobiaceae; genus Ensifer; species Ensifer sp. ENS03. The sequence continues at coordinate 57,144 of NZ_JACVAV010000010.1, forward strand.
TTGGGTGGGCTCTATTTCCTCCTTCCGCTCGTCGGCATGTTTGACTTCTCCATGCGCATGCAGCGCGATGGCTACAGCTTCGAAGCTTACCGCGTCGTGCTGGCCGATCCGCAGTTCCAGCAAACCTTCGGCTACTCCGTCGTTCTGGCCTTGCTCACGATCGTTCTTGGAATCCTGCTCATCGTGCCGACGGCCTATTTTGTCCGGCTGCGGTTTCCCGGGTTGCGCCCCGTCGTCGAGTTCCTGACGCTGCTGCCACTGGTCATTCCGCCGATCGTCATCGTCTTCGGCTACATCCGCATCTACAACACATCCTCCGTCCTGCCGCTCACAGGAAGCTGGTGGGGTACCAATCTCCTCCTTCTGTTCGGCTATGCGACACTGTCGCTGCCCTACATGTATCGCTCCGTCGACACGGGCCTGCGCACCATCGATGTCGGCAGCCTGACGGAGGCGGCCCAGAGCCTGGGGTCCGGCTGGACGCGGATCCTTGCCGTCGTCATCCTGCCAAACGTCTTTGTCTCGGTGCTATCCGGCGCCTTCCTGACCTTCGCGATCGTCATCGGCGAATATGTCTTTGCCGCCTTGCTCAACGTCGGCTCGTTCGGCCCTTACATGGTCTGGATGGGTGGCAACCGCGCCTACGAACCCTCGGCGCTCGCCGTTGTCGCTTTCGCCATCACCTGGGCCTGTATGGCCCTGATCCAGCTTGTCACCCATTTCTCCAAATTCTCCACCGTGAGGCGTTGACCATGGCTTTTCTAGATATCCATCACCTGGAAAAATCCTTTGGCCCGACCCGTGTCGTCAAGGATTTCAACCTCGACATCGAAAAAGGGGAGTTCGTCTCCTTCCTCGGCCCGTCTGGCTGCGGCAAGACCACGGTATTGCGCATGGTCGCCGGCTTCGAGACGCCGACATCAGGCGCGATCAGCATCGACGGACGGGAGGTGACAGGGCTTGCCGCCAACCGGCGCAATATCGGCATGGTGTTCCAGTCCTATGCACTTTTCCCAAATTTGACGGTGGCGGAAAACATAGGCTTCGGCCTCAAGGTCGCGGGTGAGGGCAAGGCGGCCATTGCACGGCGCGTCGGTGAAATGCTGGATCTGATTGGCCTGCCTCAACTCGGGGGGCGCTATCCGTTCCAGCTCTCCGGCGGCCAGCAGCAGCGTGTGGCGCTTGCGCGCGCACTGGCGCCGCGCCCGCAAGTGCTGCTGCTCGATGAGCCGCTATCGGCTCTGGACGCGAAGGTTCGCATTAGCCTGCGTGACGAGATCCGTCGAATCCAGCGCGATCTCGGCATCACCGCCATTTTCGTGACGCATGACCAGGAGGAGGCGCTGTCCATTTCGGATCGCGTCGTGGTCATGCACCAGGGCGTCGCCGACCAGGTCGGCACGCCGTTCGAGATCTACAACCGGCCGGCGACGCGCTTCGTTGCGCAATTCGTCGGTACGCTCAATCTTCTCGACGCCGACGTGTTGGATGCGACCACCGGCAAGGTGCGGCTTGGTGGTGTCCCGGTGGCGCTGGACCAGCCGCTTAATGGTCGGCCCGGCGAGCGCATCAGCCTGGCGATGCGTCCAGAATCGGTCGAACTGGGGCGCAGCGACTGCGATCGCGTCGTCCTTTCCGGCGAAATTGCAGCAGTGCATTTTCTCGGTTCAGTGATCCGCATCAAAGTGGCGGTCGGGGGCCAGTTCGTTTCGCTCGATACGTTCAACCAGCCCGACAGGCCGCCGCCCTCGGTTGGCACCACCGTAGAGGTCAGCCTGCCGCATCGCGATCTTCTGGTGCTTGCCGCCTGATGTTCCCTCAGCTTTGAAGTCGCCTGTGAAGGAGCCGGCTCTTTGACCGAAACGACGTTTGACGATCTGGCGTCGCCGGACTGGCGCGCAAAAATTGCCACCCTTTCCGGCCCGGCCCGCGCCCGGCTGGCGGAGCGGGCGCGCAACGCGCCGCTGTTTGCGCACGCCTATGCCTTTCATCTCAACATGCGTTTTGGCGGAGTGACACCGCTGCAGCTTGCCGAATTCGCCTATGAGCAGCGGCTCGTCGGCCTCAAGGTCCATGTCGAGGACGGCGAGGCAGCCAGTCTCGCCGGTATGTCAGACGCAGCGCTTTCTGAATATGGTGCCGCAGTCGAGCAGTTCGGACTGGAGCTCCATATCGAGACCAGCACGACGCAGGAGACAGGTCTCTTTGATGCGGTACGTATCGCGCTTGCCACTGGCGCGACGTCGCTGCGTTGCTATCCGCGCTACGAGGGACGCGTCTCGGAAATTGTCTCACAAACGATTGCTGATCTGCGACGATTGGAGACCTTCGATCCCGAGGGGCGGCTTCGCTACACGCTCGAACAGCACGAGGACCTGAAGTCGGAGGAGCTGATCGGCATCGTAAAGGCTGTCGCCAATCCGCGCCTTGGCCTGCTGTTCGACTTCGGCAACATGATCAATGCCTATGAGCTGCCGTTGCCGGCGCTTGCCGCACAGGCACCCTATGTGACCGAAGTGCATGTCAAAGACTGCCTCGTCCAGCAAGATCGCGACGGCTGGGCGCACCTCGCCTGCCAAACTGGCACCGGCCATCTGCCGCTGCATGCGATGTTCGTGGACCTGCTTCTGCTTGGCCAGGACCGTGCGCAGGTCTTAAGCTTCGGGCTCGAGGAAGAGGAGGGCTATTTCGCGCCCGCCCTGCGCTTCCCCTCGGAGGAAAGCGACCCGTTCATCGCGGCTCGCTCCGCGAGTTTCACGGACATCGGGACCACCGACCTTGGCGCGCGGCTGCGCCAAGAGGCCATCGCCGCTCATCGGCAGCTCGAAACCGTAAGAACCATGCTCAATCAGATTGCTGCCGAAGCTTTGAGGATAGAACGATGACCCATGAGCCTGACTGCCCACCGCCCTACATGGCACTTGCGCACGCCATGGCCGATGCCGCTGCCAGCGTCATCCGTCCGCACTTCCGCAAGCGTGTTGTCGTCGACGCCAAGGCAGACTCCAGCCCCGTCACCATTGCCGACCGCGACGCCGAGGCCACGATGCGGCGCATGATCGAGGCGCAGTTTCCCAACCACGGGATCAGGGGCGAAGAATTCGGCGCATGCCGAACGGATGCCGAATGGGTGTGGGTGCTCGACCCGATCGACGGCACGAAGTCCTTCATCTCCGGCTCGCTCGCCTTCGGCACACAGATCGCATTGCTCCATCGCGGCAAACCTGTCCTCGGCATGATCAATCAGCCGATCACCGGCGAACGATGGTTCGGCATAGGCTCCTCCGCGACCCTTAATGAGGAGCCGATCCGCACCAGCGAAAAGACCGCGCTCGGCGAGGCGATCCTCTACACCTCGGCCCTTGAGCAGTTCGACCGCGCGCGCCACGAGCGCTTCGATGCCTTGACTGCCAAGGTACGCTTCACCCGCATATCTCACGATTGCTACGCGGCCGGGCTGCTGGCGCTGGGCGGCATCGACCTACTCGTCGAAAGCAATGTTTTCGACTACGACATCCTGCCACAGATGCCCATTATTCTGGCTGCAGGCGGCATCGTGACCGACTGGGATGGGCAGCCTCTTGCGGATGCGACACGGTACGACACCGTGTTGATGGCTGCAAACGCCGACCTCCATCGAGCCGCGGTGAAGATCCTTAGCCGGCTAGGATGAAATCCAGACGAACGGGCCGCTTAATCAATTGCCTGATCGTCGCGCTCGGCTTCAGCACCACCCATCCTCGACAATCATTGTCGCGAACAAAGCGCAGTTAGGCCGAACTCGACGTTGCCGTAGCCGTGCTCGGTGAACATTCCGCACATCGGCACTAAAGCTCAGTTCATGGTGGCAATTTGCGGACGCTTCAGTGGGCGGTAGCTAGCCGCCCGACGATACCACCAAGGCCTCAGCCTTCGAAGCAGAGGTATTGACGAGGCGATGAGGTGTCTGCGGCAAGTTTCCGGATGTTCCGATCCGCTCGGTTCCAGCGCGGTGCGTTGTCATTGCATCGTACTTTCACGTACCTTGAGCTCGAAGCCCAGGTCAACGATTGGCGATGCGATTGGCAGGCCAGCCAGTCGATCAAGCACCATCTGTACAGCCTGTCGGCCGATTTGATAGCGCGGCGTGCGGATGCTGGTGAGCGACGGATAGGCGACGTGCATCATGTCGAGGTCGTTGAAGCCGCAAATTGCCATGCGGTGCGGCACGGCGATGCCTGCCCTTTGGCATTCAAACAGCACGCCCATGGCCAAGTCATCATTGTTGCAGAAGACGGCGTCGAGATCGGCGACCTTTGCCAATGCGTCGGCCAGGAGCTGCCCGCCGAGCGAGACGCGAGACGGCGTCAACGTGGTTGTCACCAGCTTGGGATCAAAGGACTGTGCGGCCTCGAGCGCCGAGCGGTAGCCGGCGAGGCGGCGCTGCGAGCGTGGATCCATTCGGGCGCCGATGAAGCCGATGCGGCGATATCCCGCCTCGATCAGATGATTGGTGGCCACCTTGCCGCCATCGAAGTGGGAGAAGCCGACCAGCATATCGACCGGATCCTCGCCATATTCCATGATCTGCACGATGGGGCAATCCGCGCTCTCGAGCAGTTTGCGGGTCGTTTCGGTCTGGTCGATACCGGACACGATCAACGCCGATGGCCGCTGGCCCAAAAACATCCGGATCAGCCGTTCCTCTTCCCGTGGAGAGTAGTGGGTGTTGCCCATCTGGATCTGCAGCGGGCCGTCGCCGAGCCCGTCATAGATGCCTCGAAGGGTGTCGGCGAAGACGATGTTCGTCAGCGACGGCACGAGAACGCCGATCACATCGGCTCGCGCGGACGCGAGCGCGCGAGCATTGGGATCGGGCGCATAGCCAAGCTGGATCACCGCCGTATCGATCTCGGCGCGCAGTTCGGCCGAAACGAGCGATGGGTCGCGCAGCGCGCGCGAGACGGTGATCGCCGCGACGCCGGCCAGTTTGGCGACGTCGGCGATCGTCGGCCTGCCACTGCCGCGCCGGCTTGCCTTGCGCCCCTGGTCTCTGGAGACGATGTCGTCCGTCACGTCGATCCCTGCCGGTTGCGCGCGCGCAAGGTCTCCACATCGGTGTTGCCGACATACCAGTTCCTTGCGTCGACCTCATCGAAGACGACGGAAATTTCACGCTCGGCAAGCCCGGTCGCTTCGGCAATCGCCGTTACGACCTTGCTTGCGATCGCAGCTTTCTTGACCGAAGGATCGTCGCCGAGGACCTCTCGTACGATGGTGATCCGCCCGAACGGCATGATTGACCTCCTGCCTCAGTAGAGACGTGCGCCGTTGACCATCAGCCGAACGGCATAAAGCGAACTGGTTGCGCAGATGTAGAGGATGTTTCGCTTCGGCCCGCCGAACACGCAGTTGGCGGTGTTTTCAGGCACTCTGACCTTGCCGAGCAGAGTGCCGTCCGGGTGATAGCAGTGGATGCCGTCGCGGGCACTTGTCCAGATCCGGCCCTCGTCATCCAGACGGAAGCCGTCAAACAGCCCGGCGGTGCAATCGGCAAAGACCTCGCCGCCCGACACGGAGCCCGCTTCATCAACATTAAAGACACGCATATGCGCCGGAAGGTCAGGGCCGTGCGTCCGGCCGGTGTCGACGACGTAGAGCCGTCTTTCGTCAAGGGTGAAGGCAAGGCCGTTCGGCCGCACCATGTCTTTAATGACGGCAGTGACCGCGCCCGTCGCCGGGTCGACGCGATAGACATGGCAGGCGCCGATTTCGCTTTCCGCCTTGTGGCCTTCGTAATCGCTCTCGATGCCGTAGGCAGGATCGGTAAACCAGATCGACCCGTCGGAGCGCACGACGACATCGTTCGGTGAGTTGAGCCGCTTGCCGTTCCAGCGATCGGCGATGGTTGTGATGCTGCCGTCATGGTTCGTGCGGGTCACGCGGCGGCCGCCGTGCTCGCAGGTTACCAGGCGGCCCTGTCGGTCGGTGGTGTTGCCGTTTGAAAAGTTCGACGGCTGCCGGAAGACGCTCACATGCCCATCGGTTTCGTCATAGCGCAGCATCCGGTCGTTGGGGATGTCCGACCAGACGAGATAGCGCCCGGCGGCGAAATAGGCCGGCCCCTCGGTCCAGCGACACCCCGTATAAAGTTGCTCCACGCGGGCGCTGTGGTTGACCAGCCGGGCAAAGCGCGGGTCTACGATCTCGAAATCCTCGGCCATGGGGTCTCTCATGCGGCAAAGAACGCATTCTTAAGCGTCGCGATATGATAGCGCTATCATTGCGGAAGGGAATAGGCTTCCTTCGAAGACGCCGAAATCACGCTGATTTTGATCTTAAACCGGTGATATTCGGTTCTCAATAATCCGCAAATGTTACTTTACAATCGCATGTGGTAGCGCTACCTAATTAAGAGACAGCGGTGTTTTCGGGAGGAGACCAGAGCGCCTCGTCAATGGTGAACGCAGGCATCCAGCGTGCCGGTGCCGCAGGAGTTCGTGCCGCTCGAGGGTGAGTTCATCCCCGGGCTGGAGAACAAACAAGTGGCGCGCCAATGGGAGGAAATGTCGATGGTGAAGTCACTCGCTGGCGGCATCGTTGCCGCCACTGCCTTTTTCATGCTGGGATCTGCTGCCTATGCAGATCCGGAAATCGTTTCAGGGCCTGCAGCCGAGCCGGAATGTTTCGCGCCGTGGTCGGCGGACACGAAATTCTTCAAGTTCCCGAAAAAGGACGGCCCGTATCGCATCGCACTTGCCAACGGCTACATCGCCAACACCTGGCGTATCCAGATGGTGCAGACCGCCAAGGCCTATGCCGCTCAACCCGACGTCGCAGCCAAACTGAAGGAGTTCAAGGTCGTTTCGACGGGCGAGGATGTGCCGGCCCAGATCTCGGCGATCAACAACTTCATCGACTCCGGCTATGACGCGATCGTCGTCAATGCCCAGAATCCGACGGCGTTTGCGCCGGTCATCAAGCGGGCGAAGGAAGCTGGCGTGGTGTTGGTCGCCTTCGACAACATCCTCGACACCGAGGACGCCATCAACGTCAACGTCGACCAGAAGGGGCTCGGGCAATTGTGGGGCGACTGGCTCGTCAAACATCTGCCTGATGGCGGCAAGGTGCTTGAGGTGCGCGGTGTCGCCGGCACGTCTGTCGATACCGACAGGCACGACGGCATCCATGAGAAGCTCCAGGCGTCGGGCAAGAAGTTCGAGGTCGTCGAGGTCATGGGCAAATGGGACGACGGCGTCGCCCAGAAGGTGACTGCGGACGCAATCGCAACCAGCGGCCCCTTCGACGGCATTACCGGGCAGGGCGGCGACACCGGCATCGTTCAGGCGATGATCGACGCAAAGCACCCCTTCGTGCCTTTCGGCGGCGAAACCGAAAACGGATTTCGCAAGTTCTGTGCGGCACATGCCGCCGACGGCCTGAAATGCTCGTCGGCTGGAACCGGACCCGCGCAAGTGGCCGTCGCCATCAAGACGGCGATTGCCGCGCTCGAGGGCCAGGTGGTGCCGCAGTCGGTCAAATTGCCCTTGGCCATCGTCGAAGATCCGAACTTCAAGGAAGGCCAGGACTATTTCCAGGCGGAGTCCGACAATTTCTTCGTCGGCAATTCGTTCCCCACCTGCGGGATCAATTTCTCCGCCCAGGAGATCATGAAGCAGAGCAAGGATAACCAGTAGTTCGATCAGGATCAGGGCACCGCACAGCTGTGCAGTGCCCTGTCGTCAACAACGGTTTTCCGGAGAGCGCAATGGAAAGCGGCGCACCGCTCTTTCGCATGGAAGGCATATCGAAACGCTACGGCGGGGTGCGGGCGCTTGAAAATGCCGAACTGTCCGTCAGGACCGGCGCCATTCACGCCGTTCTCGGCGAGAACGGTGCCGGAAAGTCGACGCTCATCAAGATCATGGCGGGCGTTGTGGCCGCCGACGAGGGGCAGATGACGCTCGATGGACAGCCCGTGACGTTTGCGTCACCGGCCGCCGCCAACGCCGCCGGCATTGCCTGCGTCTTCCAGGAACTGTCGCTGATCCCGGAACTCAGCGTTGCCGACAACATCGTCATTTTCAATCCGCCGACCCGGTTCGGCATGATCGACCGCAAGGCCCAGCGGCGTCTGGCAGAAGAGGCGCTGGCGCGCGCCGGTGCGGCAGACATCCACCCTCTGGCGCTGGTCAAGGACCTGCCGCTGTCGCGCCAGCAGATCGTCGAGATCGCCAAGGCGCTCGCGCGCAAGCCACGCATCCTCATTCTCGACGAGGCGACGTCGGCGCTCACGGCGGCCGATGTTTCCAAGGTCTTTGCCGTGTTGAAGCGGCTGCGCTCTGAAGGGCTGGCGCTTGTCTACATCTCGCACCGGATGAACGAGATTGCGGAACTGGCAGACGATTGCACCGTGTTTCGAAACGGCAGCAAGGTTGCAAGCTACGCGGCAGGGACGAGGAGCGACAGCGAGGTCATCGAGATGATGATCGGTCGTGAATATCATAGCGTCTATCCACCCAAGCCGGGCCCGCTTGCACCAGCGGCACCCGTCCTTGAGACGCGAAATCTGTCCTGGGCGAACCGTCTTCACGACATCTCGTTTTCATTGCGTGCAGGCGAAATCGTCGGTCTCGGCGGGCTGGACGGGCAGGGACAGCGCGACCTCCTCCTGGCGCTGTTCGGGGTCTTGCGCGGGCTGCGCGGCACGGTTCTCGTCGACGGCAGAGCGATCAGCATCGGCAGCCCTGCGCAGGCGCGCCGGCACGGCATCGGCATGGCGCTCATTCCCGAGGACCGCAAGACCGAGGGGCTGATGCTGCCGATGACGGTGCGTGACAATCTCTCGCTCGCCTCTCTCGACCGGCTGACGCGCGGCGGGATCATCGATCGCGCCAAAGAAGAGAGCGCTATCGACCGGATGATGACGTTGCTGTCCATCAAGGCGGGCAACATTGACGCGCCGGTCGGGGCGCTTTCGGGCGGCAACCAGCAGAAGGTCGTCATTGCGAAATGGCTGATGCGGCAGCCGCGCATCGTCCTTCTCAACGACCCCACGCGCGGCATTGACGTCGGCACCAAGCAGGAGATCTACCAGCTCTTGCGGCGTCTGGCGGACGAAGGCGCGGCTATCCTCTTTTATTCGACCGACTATGCCGAACTCATCGGCTGCTGCGACCGGGTCCTCGTGCTCTATGACGGGGCGGTAAAACGGGAGTTGGCGGGCCCTGAGATAACGGAGCGCGCGCTGATTGCGAGCGCACTCAACATTCCGTCCGCAGACCCAAGCCACCGGGAGCCCATCCAATGAACGACTGGCGGTACCGACTGACGGAGCATCGGGGCACGCTGGCGGCGGTTGCGATCTTCGTGGTGATGTTCATCATCTACACATCGAACCATCCGGCCGGCTTCACCGCCAACGTTATCCAGACGGCCGCCAACAAAGGCGTGCTGCTTGCCTTTGTCGCGATGGCTCAAACCATGGTGGTGATCACCGCCGGCATCGACCTCTCGGTCGGCATGATCTTCCTTCTCACCAACTGCCTGGCCTCGTGGCTGGTCGTTGGCTCGCCGCTTGAGACGGCCTTCGGCGTCTTCGTCGTCCTGAGTGTTGGGGCCTCCTGCGGCGCGATCAATGGCGCCATTGTCATCTATGGGCGGCTGCAGCCGATCGTGGCGACGATCGCAACGGGGGCGGTCTATTTCGGCTTTGCCCTGTTGCTGCGGCCTTTTCCCGGCGGATCCGTCAACGAGGGGCTCGCGGATGCCCTGACCGGCCGGATTTTCGCAGTTGTGCCGGCGAGCCTCGTCGCGCTTGCAGCGGTAGTCGTCGTGATATGGGTGCCCTTCAGCCGGTCGGTCTATGGGCGTGCAGCCTATGCCGTGGGCTCCTCCGAGACGGCCGCCTACATGTCCGGCATGCCGATCCGCCGCGGCAAGTTGCTCGCCTACACGCTTGCGGGTCTGGTCGCCGCTCTCGGGGGGCTGTTTCTCACCTTTTTTACCTATACCGGCGACGCAGCACTCGCCAGCGGCAACGCCTACACGCTGTTTTCGATCGCAGCCGTGGTGCTGGGAGGCGTTTCGCTGTTCGGCGGCAAGGGCAGCGCCATCGGCGCGGTCTTCGGTGCGCTGGCATTCCGCACGATCGGCGACCTGTTGTTCGTTTTCGATCTCGATCCGCTCTGGCAACCGCTGTTCCAGGGATTGATCCTGCTGGCGGCCATCAGCCTCGGGGCCCTTGCGCTCTTCAGGGTGCGCAATAGATTGGAGTGGTTCCTGTGAGCGAGACGGCAATGACTGGCGCAACCGGACGCAAATCGACCTTCATACGCAATCTCGACCCGGCGGTGGTCACTGCGTTCGGCTGCATCCTGCTGCTGCTTGTGCTCGGCAGCCTCTATTCGCGCAGCTTCCTGTCGCCGGAGTATCTGCTGCAACAATTGAAGGTGGCGTCCTTCCTCGGCATCATCGCCACCGGCATGATGCTCGTCATCCTGCTCGGCCAGATCGATCTTTCGGTGCCGTGGACTGTTGCCACGGGCGCGATGATGGCCTGTGCCGCCGCGGCCTACGGTCCGGTCGGGACAGCGCTTGCCATTCCCTTCGGCGTCCTGTGCGGCATCGGCATCGGGCTCATCAACGGCGTCGGGGTTGCCTATCTGCGCATCCCCTCGATGATCGTGACGCTGGCGACCAATGCCGTCGCCCAAGGCGTGATGGTGGTTTACACGGGCGGTTTCTCGCCACAGGATTCCGCCACCGCAGCCATGCGCTATCTCGCCACCGGTGCTCTGGTTCCCGGTATTCCGAACGTGGTTTTCATCTGGGCGCTGATCGGCGCGGCAATGGTCTTTCTTCTGCGCCGGACGGGCTTCGGGCGCGCGGTCTACGGCATCGGCAATCGCGAGCGTGCGGCCTATCTCTCCGGCATCAACACCCGCCGCATCGTCATGATTGCCTTTGCCGCCTCGGGCGGGCTTTCGGCCCTTGGCGGGGTGCTGCTCGCGGGCTATGCCTCTAAGGCCGCGCAATCCATGGGTGATGCCTATCTTCTTCCGGCCATTGCGGCGGTCGTCCTTGGAGGAACGTCAATCCTCGGCGGGAAGGGATCCTATCTCGGTACGGTGGCGGGCGTCATTCTGATCACGCTCCTGCAATCGATCCTTTCCGTTACGCAGATGCCCGAAGCCGGGCGCCAGATCATCTACGGTGTGGTGATTATCCTGATGCTTCTGCTCTATGGTCGCGCGCCGGCGAGCCGGTAGGAATGCGGGCTCGCGACACGTCACTCGGCATCGCACCTTGACGCTGCTCTCGGCGATGCGACGGAGTTCCGCCGCATAGACGGTTGGATAGTGTTCGATGCTGTCGCGAACCACACCGGATTAGAGACCAAAACCGATTGCGCTTCTCACACGTATATTCCTGGAGGTCGCTATTCTTCAGGAGCAACATGAAAGCGCGCGCAAGATTTCAGGTAGTCCTAAGCCTGCTGATTTTGATCGGGACCATTTTCGAGCCGCTCAGGGCGATCGCGGACGAGGCGCGGCCGGTTCGCATCGATGTCGGCGGCTTCAGTCTGAACAGCGTACTTCTTAAACCCGGCAAGCAGACGAGCCTGCCACCGATCGTTTTCATCCACGGTGCCAGCGCCAGTCTTTACGACCCGATGTATGCCTTTCGCGGGAAGCTCGAAGGAAGAGCGACACTTTTGTTCGTCGATCGGCCGGGACATGGCGGCTCGGATGTCGGCGGACCTGAAAACATACTGCCTGACGGACAGGCGGACGCCATCGCAAGTCTTATGGCAAGGCGCGGGATTCCGAAGGCGATCATTGTCAGCCACTCCTTTGGCGGCGCGATCGCAGCGGCCCTTGCCGTGCGTCATCCCGAAAGGGTTGTCGGTCTCGTCTTCCTGTCGCCAGCCGTCTACCCCTGGAACGGCGGCGTCGCCTGGTATTATGACGCAGCAGCCGTTCCTGTGTCGGGTGCGCTCTTCAGCACTCTGATCGCCCCGCCAATCGGCCTTCTTGCGATCGGCAGCGCGACCCGCGCGACATTTGCGCCGAACAAAATGCCGAAAAACTATCTGCGTGAAGCCCGGACACTGCAGGCCCTCAGGCCCGCAGCCTTCCGGCACAATGCCCAGGAAGTGGCGGCACTCAACGACTGGACCCGGACGGCAAGTCGGAAATACCGCAAGATCAAGGCGCCGACGGTCATCATCACCGGCGATGTCGACAGGATTGTCTCACCCAATGTGCATGCACGGCACCTGGCCCGGGATATCCGCGGCGCGAGGCTTATGGTCGTGCACAACCTCGGGCACAAGTCGGACTATGTCGCAAGCGATCTGGCCGTCGCGGCGATCGAAAAGATCAGTGGCCGGAAAGTCGATCTGAGCGCCGTGGCAAGGACGCTCGAAGAGCGGATCGCGGCAGATGGCGAGCGTTGATCTCTGGCGGTTGAGGTGCAGGGCAGGCATGGTCGCGCTCTATGGAACGGCGGGCGTTCTGCACGTGGCCTTTCCAGCGCCCTTTGTCGCCATCACCCCTTCGTGGGTGCCTGACGCGCCAGAGGTGATCTTGCTGACAGGACTTTGCGAGATCGCAGGAGCGATCGGTCTGCTGATCCCGGCTCTTCGCAAATATGCCGGCATTGCGCTCGCCCTTTATGCGGTGCTCGTCTTTCCGGCCAATATCAAGCATGCGCTGGACAGCCTGAGTGCGCCAGAAGTCGCTCCTTGGCAGTGGCTGTATCACGCCGTCAGGCTGCCGCTCCAACCGGTCGTCGTCTGGGTCGCTGTCTTTGCAGGAGGTGTCGTGACCTGGCCTCTGCGGTGCAATCGGCCGCGACGGCACGCGGGTGGCTGACGGCGCAGTGCTCGCATAGGTGGCCGAGAGGGGCTTCCGGCTCGGGCACCGACGTGCTAGTCAAGCTGCCATAGGGATAACCGAAGCTCTGCCTCGAAACCCGACATGTCCATTCCATGTCGGGGCGATCGCTGGTTCGTGCCCGCATGGGTCATCATGCAGGGAGAACGGGCGCATGAACCCTATCGTTGTCTTGCTCGCATTTGCGACATTTGCCACAGGAACCGCTGAAAACATCATAGTCGGCATCTTCTCCGATGTCGCCGGCGAGCTTGGCGTTTCGATCGCGCTTGCCGGGCAGTTGACGGCCGTTTTTTCGATCGTGTTTGCCTTGACGGCGCCCTTGGCGCTCGTCCTTACGATGAAGATCGAGCGCAGGCGCCTTCTTCTTTGTGCTCTGGGCCTGTTCGTCGTTAGCAATCTCTGTGCGGCAGCGAGCTCCAATTTCGCAACGCTTGTCGTCGCCCGCATCGGCATGGCCATGGCGAGCGCGACCGTCTGCCTTCTGGCAACGATGTTGGCGACCGAGCTGGTCGCGAAAGACATGAAAGGTCGAGCCATCGGCATCATTTTCATGGGGATCAGTGGCTCGCTGGTGCTCGGCGTTCCCGCGGGAATTTTCATCTGCGGACTTATCGGCTGGCGGGGCGTCTTCATCGCACTGTCCCTGCTTGCCGGCTTGGTGTGGTTGGCAAGCTGGCGGCATGTTCCGGTCTCCGCTCGCCGTAAAGCCGCCCTTCCAAGGTATCTGGACCACCTGCGAAAGCCGCCTCTCGTTGCGGGCCAGTTTGTCTCCATTCTGATGATTGGCGGGCACTTCGTGCTGTTCGCCTTTCTTGGCCCCTACCTCGTTGAGATTGCCAGCGTTGCCGCGGAAAACATCGCGATAGCCTTTGCGGTCCTTGGTATTGCCGGCGTGAGCGGTGGCTATCTCGGTGGTTGGCTTGCCGACCGGTTTTCGCCGCGCAACGTCCTTTTGCTCACGCCGACGGCCTACCTGCTCGCCCTTGTCACGATACCGTTGGTCGAGGGCAGCTCGTGGGTGATGTTCAGCGTGCTGATGATCTGGGCCTGCATCAGCTGGATGATCTCGCCGGTGGTACAAAGCTTCTTGATCTCAGCCGGGCCGGAGACGGCCGATACCGGCATAAGCCTGAACCTGTCGACAATGCACATCGGTGTAGGGCTCGGGACGGCAGTTGGGGGGATCGCGCTTGCAAACCTCTCAGTCCACGCCCTGCCGTGGGTTGGAGCGATCATTGCAGCGCTTGCCGTGGTCGCGAGTTTCTGCGCGTTCTGGTCGTCGAGGTTAGCAGAAAGACCACGAGAACGCATTCCAGGCCAAGCCAAAAGCCCTGCCGCATAATCGGAACTCATGGGATTTTGGAGTATCGCCTACGGATTTGGTCCTCTGTGGGCCGCGTTCAGCGCGTGTTGAGACGAGCCACGGCCATTCACGTCAAAACAGCTGGCTCTGTGGAGGCATGACCTGACGCAACTCGGGGCTTGAAAACTGCATGCTTGATGGTTGTCTTGACGGACCAACCTGCAGGTTGAGCCCAAGCCGGAGATCTTGCATCGGCGTCTTCAATTTGATCGGAGGTGTCCTCAACACGCCCGACCACGCCTCCCTTGGAAAGGGTGCGAGGTTTCCATCGCCGAGATCGAACGGAGCGAGCGCCTGCGACACCAGGCCCTCCGCCGCACCATCTTCCAGGATCAGCGAAATGTCCCGCCAGTCACCGTGCGCGGGCACTTCCACCTGGACGCTTGCCTGCACCCAGGTGCCCGCCGGCAGCGGACTAACGAAAGCGTCCGGCAGGAGATCCACGCGGCACCCCTCTATCGCCACACCGACCTCCTGCCAGTTCGCCATGCGGTCGGGCTGGCAGATGATCCGGCTTGCAGTCGTTCGACCGTGAGAAACGGCCAATCCTTCGGCCAACGGTCCGTTCCCGGCAAGAAGAGGATTTGGCAGGATGTTGCCGATCGGGTTGTTGACTGCATCGAAGCGGTCGTCCTGCGCCCATATTCGAGGAGCGGGTGGAGCGAGGAAGCCACTAAGATAGGCTGCCAACGCCTTGCCGACCGCGTAGCCGCCCGGAACCGAAAAGTGCGTGCCGTCGTCGGAGAAGCCATCGTGTGGCGCCCCATCGGCAGAATAAGGGTCCACCCAGACGGAATTCCAGTCGAAGACGTGGCAGTGCGGTCTCATGGCTGCAAAGGCGAGGCTCTTCTGGTTGATCCAGTGTGCTTTTGCCCGTTCCGATCCGCCAGCGACCCATTTCTGCGTGCCACGCGCCAGGATCGGCAGCAGGATCACCGTCTTTCCAGCCGCTATCAGTCGATCAACGACCGCTTCGCGGATAGACTGGATGACTTCCTTTGTCTCAACCATCATGTCGTTCGTGCCGGCATCGACGACGATCAGGTCAAAATCGAGCTTCAAGACCTCCTCGAGACGCTGTGCGATGTCCCGGGCCTTCTGGCCCGAAACGCCGGCGTTCAGTCCGCCGAAGCCACGGGTGACGCCGATCCTGCCGCTTGGCTCCCAGCCGGGAAATACGCGCGGATCGTGAAACACCGTAATGTCGAGCTGGCCGGCGGAGAGAACCTCCGCCCATGTCGCCCACCCGCGGGCGCAGGAGTGGATGTGCCTGTCGCCTGCGTGGTGGTTCTGCTGGACAAGCGACGTGCCGATGAGGGCGACGCGCTTGCCATGGATCGGAAATCGCACTGTCATGACCATATCAGGAAAACAGCGTGCCGCCGTTTACATCGTAGCAGGCGCCGGTGATGAACGACGCCTCATCGGAGACAAGGAAGGCGACCAGATTGGCGACCTCGTCCGATCGGCCCTCGCGCCTGACCGGCGTTGCGGCAGCGACACGCTCGCGCACTTCCGGCTTGGTGAACGTGTCGTGGAAGGTCGTAGAGATCATGCCCGGGCAAACCGAATTGACGCGGATCCTTGGTCCGAGTTCTTTTGCAAGACCACGCGTGAAGGTCATGACCGCCCCCTTCGAGGTGGCATAGGCCAACGCACCAGGGCCGCCGCCATCGCGGCCGGCCTGTGAGGCAAAGGTGACGATCGCGCCACCGTCGGCCATCGCCGGAACGGCCGCCTTGGATGCGTTGAAGAGTGAAGTGAGATTGACGTCGATCACCTGCCGGAAGAACGCCTCGTCCATGTCCTGCAAGGTCTTGCGCGCCAAAAGTCCGCCGGCGACATGCACCAGCCCATCGAGCCGACCGAACGCGGCAACTGCCCCGTCGACAGCCGCTTGTGCATCGGCGGCCACGGTCATGTCCGCCTTGATGGCGATCGCCTTGCCACCGGAAGCCGTTATCGCCCTCACGCACTCCTCGGCGCCAGCCGCCGAGCCAAGGTAGGTGATTGCGACCTTTGCGCCGTCGCTGGCAAGCCTCTCGGCGCAGGCCTTGCCGATGTCGCGGCCGCCGCCAGTTACTAAAATGACCTTGTCCTTCAGTCCGTTCATGACATTTCCTTTCCGATCAGAAGTTCTTGGGGATGATGATGCGCAACTGGTTGTCGTCGACATCGGTGAAATAGAGGTCGGCACTGAAGCCCTGGTCATCGACGAAGTGAAAGACCCGCCGGGGTTCGCTAAGGGCATAGGGAACGAGAAGCGTCACCAGGGTCTGCTTGGTGGACGCTGGAAGCGTTGCCTCGATGTGATATTGGGTGGCCAGGCCCTCGATTTCGGTTGGATCGACGCCCTCGAAACCTTCGATCATGCGTATCTGCGGCGGCCCTGCGGTTGAAAACACGAACTGCCCGTAGAGCCCCGCCCGTTCGCCGGTCAGACGAAAACTGTTGCTGCCCACGTCCATTTGATGGGCGGAGTGAAATAGCCATTTGAGGGGCTGTGGTTCGACGCATTCGACGCGGTCGACGATGACGAGGAAGTCGCTGCGTGCGAAATGGATGTCTCGCTCGACCCTGAGGACCAGCGGATTGTTCGCCCGATAGGCCGCCGTGGCATCGCCGCTGATGAAGACATGCGTCGGCTCCTCGCGCACCGCCGTGATCCGACCTCCCGCCTTCTTGCCGATCGCCTTGTCGCCTTCGGCGTATTGCCCGCTGCCGCCTATGAGGACCGCGTTCTTGGATATGGTCTGCCGGCGCCAGTTGCGATGCATGGTCGAGTTGAAGGCGACATAGTAACCGCTCTGGATCGCCAGATCCTCGCCGAAGGCATAGAGCAGGAATGCGTTCTGGTCGCCGTGACTGTGGCTCAAGGAACCAAAGGGGCTGCTCTTGAACAGGAACTGGATGTGGCGATCGGGATCGTCCATGTGTTTCTGGATCGCAACCCAGCCGATCTCCCTGAACCACTTGACCGGCGGCAGGTCGGCAGGCGCCTTTGCCTCGACTTGCGGGTAATCGTGCCGATAGACAAGCTCGTCGAAATTGAGGTCCCACCAGCCGTAGTTATAGAATTCCATGGCGGTACCGGCGGCATCCGCCTTCAGCCGCTCGAAATACCACTGGTAATGGGCGTTGCCGGTGACGCCGGCAAACTGGCGGACATTGTAGCCAACCTTGAGACCAGGCGGATCGCCGAGGGTGGAGTCGTCTCCGAAGCAGGCCCGCCTCGTACCCGGCGCCTTCGTGTAGAGCGGAAAATCACCTGTTTTCTGGAAGAACGGCCGCCGATAGAGATCGACCTTGAGGAAGTTTCGGATGAGATTGGCGGCTTCCGTCAGATAGGCGATGCCGGTCATCCAGTAGTGTGGACCCTCCGCCCACCCGCCGTCGCTGTCGCCCCATGGCGAATAGAGGGTGAAAAGAAATTCGACCGTATAGTCCAGCCAGCACTCGGCTTCCTTTTCCTCACCGGCCAGCGCGATACATGCCGCTGTGAGGGCCGCCGAAAGCGAGCGCACCGCGTGACTGTCATAGGGGAAAACATGGATGCGCGCACGCCAGATCACGTGGTCTGCGACTTCGCGTGTCCGCGCAAGGAGCACACGACGCACGCGATCTCGCTCACCGTCATCGAGATGGTCGTATAGCCAATCGTAGCCCCAGGCGAGCGCGGTCACTACGCGGAATGCCGCCTCGTCATTGTAGGAGCGGGCCGTTGCTCCCTGCGGATCCCAGGCCGCGACCGACAGCAGCCAGTCCTTGGCCCGCGCAATCATGTCTGCGTCATCCAGGATGACACCTGCAATCGCCAGGTGCCGGATGGCGTAGATCGCCTCCTGGCAGTCGATGTACATCTGCCGCCAGAGCTTGGCGGTGCGCACATTATCCGGGTAACGTTGCGGTTCGGCGATCAGGCTCCGCGAGAGCCACGGCTCCACCGAGTTCACGTAGAAGGTCTTCCAGCCGCAGCAATCAGGATCCTCCTGCAACCGGCTGCGGAAGTTGGTGATGCCATCCGGATTGAGCCACAGGCGGGGATGGCGAAGATCCATGATGTCGCGCCGCTTTGCCGCGCGCGGCAAGGCCGTCTCGGGAAGGCCCGGCTTGAGCGTAAATTCACGCACGCTACTCCAATCGGAGGCCGCGCGCTTTTCGGCATCGTTCCAAAGGGCAAATGACCAGCAGTAGGAACCGGGTTCGAGCGCTGTATCCGGGGTGAAGAAGTTCCAGGCGATATTGTCGAAGACCAGCGTCCGCTCGGGCGCAAAGCCCGCATCGCTCGAGATCCGCACCACATAGCGCGCATCGTCGTTCAGGGCCGGCAGCCAGCTGAAACGGGGCGGATTTTCGACAGAGCTTTCGCCGGCCGGCTGATAGCCGATCGTCAGGGTCCCCGGCTTTGGCTCATCGAGATATTGCAGGCGGGGTGCTTCAGCGGTTTTGGGCATCGAAATGACGTCCTTTGAATACGTGATAGAGGCGGGCGCGACCCGGTCGCGCCCGATAATCGGGTCAGTTCTTTCCGTATTGGCGGTCATAGGCCGCCTGCATCACCTCGGAGACCTTGGCGTAGCCGAGTTGGTCGAGCCGGGCGACGTAGCCGTCCCAGGAGGCATCGACATCCTGGGCTCCGAGGACCCAGGTCTGCTGCATTTCCATCATGTAGGTGAGAAGGCTCGGCCAGTACTTGTCGTAAACGGCGCGCTCGTCGCTGTTCATCGAGACGCCGGTAAACTCAGGCTGCAGAAGCCCTGGTTCCTTCTCGTACATGGCGATCCCGTCGAGAGCCATCTTGTTCGTCCATTGCTCCTCGGAGGCATAGGCGGCCCAATAGCCACGCGGCACGCCGGCGCCGATTTCCCACATCTGGGCGTTCACCGGCTTGGGGTTGTGAAGGACGGTCTGCTTATAGACGGGCTTGCCGTCGACCATGTCATAGGTCTCGCCCTCGATGCCCCAGTTCGACAGGATCCGGCCCTTTTCGGAGAACCAGAAGTCGAAGTACTTGATCGTCTCGACCGGGTGCTGGTTCGAATAGGAGATCGCCCAACCTGCCGGCTGAACGGTCGCACGCCGGCTGTCCTCGAAGCGCCTCCCGGACACGGTCTTCGGCGGCAGCATCGGCGCGAAGTCGATGCCTGGAACGCTGTCCTTCAGAGCGTCGGTGTAGTTGGACGTGCTTGCGAACCAGTCGTGCGTCATGCCCCCGATATTGTTGCCGAGCATGTATTCACGCACCCGAGCTCCACGCGTGAACACCTCCGTATCGATCAAGCCCTCCTTGAACCACTGCGCAACTTTGGAAATGCCGGTCCTATAGTTCGGTGTTGTCCAGGGATGCACGACCTTGCCGTCTTCGATCATGAAGTCGCCGTAGCGTTCCGAGCCGGACACGCGGGCATCCCACATGTTGATCAGTCGGACTGCTTCGATCGGCTCGCGTGCGAAGTAGGGAACTTCATCCTTCTTGCCGTTGCCGTTCGGGTCTTTCTCGCGGAAAGCCTTGAGAACGGCATAGAGTTCGTCGACGTTTTCCGGAACCTTCAGGCCCAGTTTGTCGAGCCAGTCCCGGCGGATGAACCAGGCACGCGAGAACTCGCCTTCGGGCACGTAGGGGATGAAGTAGATGTGACCGTCAGGTGCGCTGATGGCCTGGCGCACGATCGGATGCTCGTCAAAGAACTTCTTGAGGTTGGGGGCGTTCTCCTCGATCAGGTCATCCAGCGGCATGAAGGCGCCCTCCATGCCATAGCGAATGAAGTCGTCCTTCAGCCCGCCGGTGACGTCGCCGCCAACGATGTCCGGCAGGTTACCCGAGGCCATCAGCAAGTTGAACGCATCCCGGCTGCTGCTGGTCGCAAGCGAGGCGACATTCTTCACGTGGATCCCGGTCCATTCGGCCGCCTTCTTCTCGACGGGCCAGTCTTCCGTGTAGACGTATTTGTCACGGAAATGGAAATGGATCGTCAGCTCGAGCGGGTCGTCCGTAATCTTCGTCGAAGCGTCTTGCGCATAGACAGGGCCTGATTGCAGCAACGCACAGGTGGCAAGCAGCGCCAACGTGTCTCGAATATATCTCATTCCATTCTCCTCCTTAAACAGAACTGACTGAGACGGCCGTTATTCCTTCACGCCGCCAAGGGTGATGCCCTTGTTGAAGTATTTCTGGATGCTTGGATAAATGAGCAGCACCGGAATTATCGAAGCGATCATGATCGCCGCGGTGACGGTCTCGAACGAATAACGAGACGTCAAAAGGCTGCTTGCGAACTCGTCGTTGGCGGTAAGATCGACGATGATCCGCTTGAGGTAGAGCTGAAGCGGGATCTTCTCCTCGCCGCGCAACAGCACCATGGCCCAGAAGTAGCTGTTCCACCTCGAAACGATGCAGAACAGCGCGACCGTGATGATCGCCGGTTTGGACAAGGGGATAAAAACCTTCCAAAGCAGCTGGAACTCGCTGGCGCCATCCATCTTGGCGGCCTCCTCGAAGGATTTCGGCACGGCCTCGAAGAAGTTGCGCAGCAAGATGACGTTGAAGGCGTTGCAGGCAAAACCGATGATGATGCCCAACCGCGAGTCGAGCAGCCCGAGATCCCGCATGTTGAGGAAGAATGGGATCATGCCGGCGTTGAACCACAGGGTGAACGCGACCATCATGTTGAGGATCTTGCGCCCCCTTAGGCGGGCACGCGACAGCGCATAGGCGCCGGGGATCATGATCGCGAGGCTGACCGCCGTGCCGCCGAAGGTGTAGATGAAGGTATTGCCGTAGGCGATCCAGAAGAGCCGATCCGAAAGAACGAATTCGTAGGCCGCAAGTGTCAGGTCCTTCGGCAACAGCACGACCTGACCCGAGGTGACTGCGGCACCCGACGAGATCGATACCGACAGGATGTAGATGAACGGGTAGAGCGTCGAAAGGACGAAGAGCCCGATCAGGGTCGCGTTCGCATATCCGAAGATCCGGTCGCCGCGAGAATAGAGATTGAAGCTAGCCATGACGATCACCAGAGCGAGGTTGTCGAAACCTTCCGGCTGATCCGGTTGGCTGCGAAGACGAGAGCGAAGGCGATGACCGCATTGAAGAGGCCGGCGGCGGTAGCAAGGTCGTACTGCGTACCCTGCAGACCCGTCCGGTAGACGTAGGTCGAGACGACGTCGGCGGTGCGGTAGGTTGCCGGCTGGTAGAGCAGGATGATGTATTCGAACCCGACCTCGACGAGGTTGCCGATGCGGATGATCAGCATGATGATGATCGTCGGAAGGATGCACGGAAGCGTGATGCGCCACATCATCTGCCAGCGCGATGCGCCATCGACCCGGGCCGATTCATAGAGCGTCGGGCTGATGCCGGCGATCGCCGCGAGATAGACGATCGATTCGAAGCCTGCTTCCTTCCAGATGTTCGATCCGATGAAAACGGTGCGGAACCATTCCGGCTGGGTGAGGAAGTAGACCCGGTCAAGGCCGAGGCTCGACAGAATGAGGTTGACCACGCCTGTCGTGGGAGACAGCAGGTTGATCACAATGCCCGCGACGATCACCACCGAGATAAAGTGGGGCAGATAGACGATGGTCTGGGAAAACCTGCGGCCCAACTCGCTCTGGAGCTCGTTGAACATGATGGCGAGCACGATCGGTACGGGGAAGGCGAAGATCAGCCCGAGGCCGCTGATAGTGATCGTATTGACGAATGCGCGGATGAAGATCTGGTCGCCAAGAAGGGTGCGAAAGTTCTCAAGACCCACCCAGGGACTTCCGGCGATACCGCGGAACGGGCTGAAATCCTTGAACGCAATCTGCAGCCCTTCCATGGGCTTGTAGAGGAAGAGCATAAACCAAAGGAGCATCGGAAGGATAAGCAGGTAAAGCTGCCAGTCTTTCCGGAGGTCCTCGCCAAGGCGCTTGAAATATCCGGCGATCATCGATGTCATCCTCGCCTCACGCATGACCGTTGACGGCTTTGCCGCTCTCGGCGTCGAAAACATGGAGACGGCCCACCGGTATCTGCAGCTTGCCGATCTGCGAGAGTGCCTCGACATCGGCGGGCGTTTCGATCTTGGCGACGATCGGCTGGCCGGAAATCCTGGTGTGCAGAAGAGCCTCGGACCCAAGCGGCTCCACGAGGTCGACTGTCGCGGCGATTTCCTGGACGTCCCCGCTCGCTTGCTTGCCGACCGCGACGTGCTCGGGCCGGAGGCCGACCAGGATACGTTGATCGGCGCGCAGGGATGTAACGATTGCCATCGGTAATCTGAGGAGGGCGGCTTCCGCGTCGGCAGCGTCTATGCGCGCCTGCAGTTCACCGTCCACGGAAACGACTGTTGCGCGCAGGAGGTTCATGGGTGGTGAACCGAGAAAGCTTGCAACGAAGGCATTGGCCGGCTTGAGGAAAAGCTCCATCGGTGTGCCGACCTGTTCGACGCGGCCGCCGTTCATGACGACGATGCGGTCTGCCAGCGTCATCGCCTCGATCTGGTCGTGGGTGACGTAGATGCTGGTGACGCCCATGCGTTTGTGAAGCCGCTTGATCTCCGCGCGCATCTGGGTGCGAAGCTTGGCATCGAGGTTCGACAAAGGTTCGTCGAACAGGAAGACTTGCGGCTTGCGGACGATCGCCCGCCCCATGGCAACGCGCTGCCGCTGGCCACCCGACAGGTCCGCGGGCTTGCGTGCAAGGTAGGGCGTGAGGTCGAGGATAGCCGCCGCTTCCTTGACGGCCGCTTCGATTGCGTCCTTCTTTTCACGCCTTACGCGCAGGCCGAAGGCGATGTTTTCAGCGACATTGAGGTGGGGATAAAGCGCGTAGTTCTGGAACACCATCGCTACGTCGCGGTCCTTTGGCGCGACCCGATTGACGAGCCGCCCGCCGATCGAGACCGTTCCGCCGGAAATCTCCTCCAGGCCCGCCACCATCCGCAAGGTCGTTGACTTGCCGCATCCCGACGGCCCGACGAGAACGACGAACTCCCCGCGTTCGACATTCAGGTTTACAGAGTGCACGACTTCGAGTGCGCCGTAGCGTTTCACTACGTCGTTCAATTCCACTGCAGACATTTCAGTTTTCCTCCCGACGGCGCCTACCTCAGGTCAGGCTGCGCCGTGGTTTCCGTTTTTCTGTTGTGGTTGCATTGATCGATTCGATGTAGCTCCACAGTTTCGGATCGCGTGAAAGCTCTGTGATCTTGGCTTCGAGAGAGCCAAGATGCCGGGTCATAGCGGCCACCGCTTCATCCGGAGATGCGGCCCTTATCGCATCGATGATGTCGCGGTGTTCGTGGATGACCTCGCCGGTCCTGCGCACGCCGAACACCATCTTCAGATGGCGCATCCGGTCAATCTCGCCTTTGGCCTGATTGACAAAGGCCCAGACGCCGCTCAGCCTCGCCGTCGAAAAGATCACCCGGTGAAAGTCCTCGTCCAGCTCGAAGAAACTCGTGTAGTCCTCGGTTGCGACAGCCTCGATCTGCTGGTTGAGAGAGAGCTCCAATCGGCCAAGATCTTCCAGCGTATGCCGCTTGGCTGCCTCTGCCGCTGCGCCCGACTCGAGGCGAAAACGAATGAAGCAGGCCTCGATGTAGCGCTGCACCTCGATCGTCGCGACAAAGGTGCCGCCCTGTGGCACGACCTTGACCAAGCCCTCCTCGGATAGCCGGATGATCGCCTCGCGAACCGGGGTCTTGGAGACGTTGAGGATCGCGGCCACTTCCTTTTCCGGCAACGCCCGTCCGGGCAGAAGCCTGACTTCGACGATCAATTGTCGAAGCAGCCGATAGACCTTGGCCGTGGTGTTGCCCGGTCCCTCCTTCGGAAAGGAACGAAGCAATTCTTCAAGGGGTAAGGCAGGAATTTCGACAATTTGAGACATATCATTCCGCAAACTGATATCTTAGTTGCGAGAGTGATGTCTCATGACGCGGTTGTCAAGGTGAAATCCACGTTGACAGTCGACCGCGTTAAACTTGCAGGCACTGGAACTATATTGCGGTCAATGAAGGCGCCTCCGAGCGTCTGACTATGGCTGTCCTTTTTTGTTCGACAAAGTGGAAGAGGCGGCGTCGATCGGCCAGATTCAGCTGAGAATAGCGTCGAGACATGCCAAAATCACCAAGGGGAACCATTGAAATCATTGGCATGTCGCACTTTACATTAGAATGTACCTATATTTGTCTGAGCGTCATAAGCGTTGGAAGTGAACACCTGCCACGCGTCCGTTCGCAGCGTCGCTCGAATACTCCGCGAATAGCGGATGTTCAAATGTCGCCAACTTGTCTGGACCCGACATTGCCGCACCGGCTTACTGATTTCGATGGCCGCTTGACCTGATGACCAGCGGCAACGGATCAGGCGGTTTCAGTGCAATCAGGCCGACGGACTTGATCATTCATCGCGGTGGGGCTCCGACCGTTGGGCAGGCCATCCATATTTAAGCTCGGTCCTGCAATTCCTCTACGACTGGCGCCTCAGCGCGTCAGTCGCAGTGCACGCCATCCTGAAGTGGTTTGGCGACAAGGTCCCCAGCTCAAAACCCGGCGAACAAAAGAGTCGTGCTAGTCGGGCAGAGTCTGGGTGGACTAAATGTCCCCGGCCTGTCAAAAGTCCTCAGGGACGCGATCGCCGTTATTTTTAGAACGGGGTCGGGCGACCGATTGACGTCACGTTGCTGCCGCGAGATCACGCTGGCCGTCCTACTATTTATCAGCACCCGAGACTGGTTGAAATCAGCGGCCAATAGCGCGCGATGGCTTCTTTCGGCCCAAAGCGGCTACACTGCAGCACTTCGGATTGACGCCCAAGAGAGATCAATCGGGCGGGACCCAAAAAGCATGGACGGCGGACTTCGATCCTAAGGGCATGGTGAGCCCGGCAGGACTCTAACCTGCGACCCATTGAGCGGCCTCTAACCATCGAGCTACAGGTCCCGCCAGATTACTTCCAACGGCGGCGAACGAATTAACCAAGCTTGAGGGGCGACGAAGCGCTTCGCAAATCTCCGGCGCTCGGTGGGAGGCCGAGCCGTCCCGCTCTCCAAAAGTCCAAGTAGCAGGGCTCGAAACGAAATGACTTCGCCCTCGCTGGCCAGATGCTTGAGCGTGGCGACATCGTCGTTGGTTAGGAGGGCCGCAAGCCGACCGCGGCGATCGAAGGGCAGGATGGCGTCGAGCGCGTTGAGTTCTTCAGCGCGTTTGAGGACGGATTCTGAGGCGGGTTCGCTCATTTCGGCAGGCCGTTGATATAGAGATCGCCGTGTGCCGACATCACGCGGCGCTCCGAACCCGGAATGCCTTCTACGGCGCACAGCCATACCTCGTCGATCAAGCAGGATTTTCCGCTCTGGCTCCGCTTGCCGCTTTGTGTGGTCGCCGACACGTCCGTGGGCGCTTTTGCTGGGCCGCTTCGAGCCACCAGGAATTCGTCCTCACGCCGCCTCGATGTCGGTTTGCGAAAAATCGTTGCTCTTGTAGAGGAGCGGTTCTCCCGAAAGCGCCGCAAGAGCATAGGAAAAGCAGTCGCCGTAGTTGAGGCTGGCCGGATGACGTCCCTTACCATAGCGACGCCAGGCGCGCCGCGCACGATCGGAATGTTCGGCTGTAACTGGGACGATTTCGACTTCTGCCTTGTAGAGCCAGAGGTCGAGATCGGCGCCTGCGGCCTCCCCAAGTCGAGTTTCGATCACCATGGCAGCCTCTAGGACGGTCGCGGCGGAGATGAGCCTGACGGGGTCGTCTGCAATGCGCTCGCGGAAAGCCGCCGCTTCCGGCTCATTGAAGGCGATGGCGGCAAGGACGGAGGTATCGATGACCATCAGGATGGCAGTCCGTTCTCGTCGTAGCCGAGAATTTCGTCGGCTGTGCGGCTGTCGAGAACGGGCCGAGCGTTCCAGCGTCGCTGGATCGCTTCGAGGTCCTCGAGGAGAGCGGCTTTGCGCAAGTCAGAGCCAAGCCGTCGCAGGCGCTCTTCGAGCGCGCGCTTGGTTGCGAGTGTGATGCTTTCGCCGGTCCGTTCGGCAAGGGTGCGGGCCAGCTGTTCAGTGTCGTGGTCTTTGATGCTCAGCGCCATTCTTGTCGACCATGGTTCCTAAATGTCTATATTCTACCTATAGCACAGTCGCTCTGCACGGGCAATGCGAGGGGTTGGGCTTAAGGGGACGTCGGCGAAAATGTTTCTTCCGACGGCCCTAGAGGGGCTCTGGATACAGGATCTAGCGATTTGCGCCGTCAAACCCATCACTATCGATACCTGATACGTATGTATTCGAAGTGGTCGACGAGGCGGGTGCGGTTCGCAACTACGTTGCCAAGTTCATGCGCCGCGAAGCGGACAAATTGGTCGTAGAATATCGCGGGCTTCAGATGCGGTTTGCAATCTCGCATATTCGCGACTGGTGCGCCGTGGAATAAGAGCAGCGCCGCTCCGAAGAAATCCGCGAGGAGTATAAATGCCGAGGCGAGGAAAAATCGTAGGCCTCATAGCGCAGAGTGATGTCCACATTGACGGGCTGAACATTCCTCCCGGGCTCTACTCGGCGACAGTGAGAACGTCTCTCTCCGGCCAGCACCGGAAGAGAACCCTGGAGACCACGTATGAGCTTCATTTGAATGCCCGCGACCTTAAAGGGGTTGGCGGTTTCCTTGGAGATGAGCGCGGCGCCAGTATGGATGCGACCACAGCCGTCCAAAAGGGGTTGCTCACCATCGCCTAATGTGAGGCTGCCTCATTGTTACCGTAGAGGTGATGCGGCCGGATCCTTCTCTTTTCACCAATCACCGATCGACTTCCCTATTCAGCGCCGTCTCCGTCGGATGTCTCGATTGCTAGATCGTGGAGCGCTTGGGCGTCCTCCGACGCATACTCAGCAGACAGGATGATGGTGAGAAACGCCGCTCGAGCGATTTCTTTTTTCGAAGCACTTGGATGTCTGGCCTTGACGGCTTCGATCAGCGCTTTTGGCCTCATCCCCGGGACCGCCAATTCCCGGATCGTTTCGGAGATGGTTTCGGTCTCACGAAGCTTTTTCTCTCGCATTGCCACTCCAAATGCTGACGAGAAATATTCATATCGTAGCTACATAAGAGAATTGTGATTTCAGCCGGCTGGCTGTGCCAGAGCTAGCTAATCGTCTGGAAACCCTACCGTCGGTCTACGCCGCGCCCTGCGGCGGAACCAAATAGAACGGACATTTGCTGCCCGTCATCGCATCACCAGACATGCACAAGTATCGCATTTCTGCGTGAGCCAATTGAGCCGGCCAACCTTTCGCTTACGCCGCGAGGCCGTTTACTGTCGCTTCGGTCAATAAGAAACCCCTAAAATTACGGGGAACAAAGATAGTCAAGGACCAGAACGAAGGTGCAACCATGCCGACTACGACGAAGCAGGCCTCACAACAAAAAGTGGAGCTACTTCGGAAGGAAATCGTCGCTATCATGAGCCCCCATAGCGTGCGAGAGCCGCTTCATGGCGGCGCAATTTGCGAAAGCGCGGCAACCCCGTACCAAGGTCCTCAGCAGCCTTCGCCGCCGCTAACCGCGTCTAGTCCGCATGCCGTGCCGCCCACGGCCTCAGCAACAGTTCCCATCGCTGCAACCATTCCTTTCTGCGCCTGCATCTGAAGCGTTGGCGAGTACCACCCTTCCGAGCCAAGAATGAAAACCTCTTCCTGTCGCTTGGACCCGTTGCGCGTCATCATGTCGGCGGCTGAACTCATAACCTGGCCCTGTAGAGTATTGCCGAGCGCTGAGATCATCTCTTTCGAGCGACGGTAGGTCAAATCTGCCACGAAAGCGCATGTATAGCCTTGCCCGCCTTTGACGCAGCGTTCCTTGTGCATCCCGTTGATCTCAATTTCCCACGCCGTATCGGCGAACAGGCCATAGGTGAAACTGCGAAACCCAGTCTGCTTTCCGTATTGGGCATAGGCGCGCATGAAGGCTAGCCCGATCTCTCGCTCGTCCGGCTCCGTGTAGTCGGCTGGCACCACGATCGTCTTTCCATCAGCCATCAGGCTTCGCTCACGCCGCGAATGTGCGGCTGTCTCCAAATGCTCGGCCGCAGTCTTGCTGCCAAGTTCCGCGGCAATCTCAAACAGGCGGTCGGCCTCGTCCCTGTTCTCGGGTACACCCTTTCCGAGCTTGTAGTGCATTGCAATGCTGAAGTAGCCGGACGGGTCGTTCTGGTCGGCTGCCAGCTGATACCATTCCCGCGCCTTTTCGAATTCTCCACGCGCCTCAGCCTTCTGCCCCATCCACCATTGCGCCTTTGCATTCCCTTGCTCGGCGGCCGCCTTCATCCACTTGTGGCTTTTCGCTTCATCAAGAGCGCCGAAACGTGGCTCCTGATGAAGGAATGCAAGCACGAGCTGTGCTTCGACATCGCCGGCCTTTGCTGCTTTCTCATACGTGGCTGGCGTGACAGCGTTCCGGGCTGCCTGGCGATACCAGTCGGATA
Source organism: Ensifer sp. ENS03 (assembly GCF_014852035.1). NCBI lineage: Bacteria > Pseudomonadati > Pseudomonadota > Alphaproteobacteria > Hyphomicrobiales > Rhizobiaceae > Ensifer > Ensifer sp. ENS03. Next base: position 85,845 of record NZ_JACVAV010000010.1, read on the forward strand.
CATCCTTGCCGATCGTCCCTTCGTTCCTTCTCGCCAGCCCACCAGCGTTTGAGAACGTATACAGCGCAAACCGGATATCCTGCTTTGGGCCTGGCGCCATGTAGGCGCGGGCTCGCCGAAATTCGCTTGCGTGGTCCTGCGGGTTTAAACGCGCCGCCTCGTCGCATGCTGTCGTCGCCGCGGACGTATCGATAAATGGAAGATCGACCCCGATCTGCTCTTTGTTGTTCGGCTCCTCGACAGATCCAGCCAATCGTCGACATTCATAAACCGGATCAGCCGCGTGAGCATCTGCGAAGGCAAGCCCTGCTAGCAGGCTCCACGCGGCAATCCTTGGAAAATCTACGACGTCCATTCGATTCCTCCATGAAAAAGGAGCGAGGCGAGTATCGCTTGTCGGACTGAACTGGCGCGATGCACAAAAGACGCTGGTCTAAGGGGTCAACAGATTTGGTCCGAGCTTCACATAGTGCCGCTTTTCCACGGAAGTTGAAGTAGACACTATGGGCTAGCTTCACAGCGGAAGCGCCGCGACCACTGTTGCGGGGGAAGGCGCCTTCATCTGGAAGCGGGAAAAAGATGGGGTTAGGCTGCGAGGTCGAGCTTTGATTGTTTGAGACAGCCGCCAGCGACGGCGGCTACGAGTTGTTATTATTTATAGTGTGAGGTTTGCTCAACCGCCCTCTGAATGCACTTGGCAACCGAAGGCCTTTGGCTCCATCCCCCCGCCCGGAGATCGCACCTTTCATTAAACTCGCCGCTCGGCGCGTGGCGTCGCGAAAACAGCTCCAGGCGCAACGTCAAGGCTACATCGAATAGGCGAATTGTTCAGCCCTTCGCCTCGGGTGATAATTTCCGAGCGTGCGAATGGAGCCGGGTTATGAAGATAATGCGTGCAATATCTTCGTTCGTGTTCCTCCGGCTCTTCGTTCTCTCTATTCCGCTCCTTTGCTGGCCAGCTGAGCAAGTGGAGGCTTCGGGCAGCCGGTTATGTATATCCAACATTGGGAACGCGACTGTGAAGGTCGCCGTGATCTACAGTGGCGCGTGGGGGGGCTGGCTGGCGGACGGGTGGTGGGAGATTAAGCCTCAAAGCGGCTTTCTTGAGGGTTGCACGCATGTGCCAGAGAACGACAATCAAGGAGCAGATTTTCATTACCTCGCATTCCGCCAGCAAGGTCCTGATGGGAGATGGTATGAGGCAGCCTTTGACGTCAAAGATGTAAGCTGGACGGAGGACGGATCAGATACCGTGGGAGGTAGCTATACGCTTGTTCCGAGGTCTACGCACGATAGTCGCCAACTGGACGGCCCATTCGGGAGGAGAGACCTCGGGGGAACCAAGTTCATAACGTGTGTTCCGAAACTGGGAACCAAAAAACTCTCGACGCTCAAAGACCATTGGTCCTGTTCCCCCTACGATATGCTCGCGTTATTCGGGACGCAGCTTTACACGCCTACTGACGGCGGCTTGCTGCAGATAAACGACTATGATGTTTACGTTCGGACAAGCGTGGACGCGAAACTCTTCGATATCAATCCATCTAGTTCTGGCAAAGCCAATGAGAAGAACCAGAAGGTGTCACCTGGACCTCCGGAATCTGGAGAACCAGATCTCCTCCTGGGGTCGCAGGGGTATGGCTTTTACTTCATGCTGGCTCATCTGCTATTGTTTTATCACCCACTCGGCGTAATCGTTCTCGTGGGTGCCTAGGAACGCGCCTCGGTCTATGGTGCCTACGAAGAGTGCAGTCCCAGAGAATCCATCCGGTTGTTCAGGCCAGGTCTTCCGCGACCTACAAGACGGCCATATGATAAACTAATTCATGTCGGCCGCCTCGTGGCACCCTGCAGCAAGGACACCGTTGGGGGCTATGCGATTTTTCGCGTCCTGGTGCTGATCCTTGCTCTCATTGCATATCTGTTGCGAGCCGCCTCATTGCCTCCGGAAATAGAGTAGCTTCTATCACCACCAGCGCACACGCGCACCGTCTCACGAAGTCATAAACGTCGAGACTTCGGAGGTCGGCGCAGATGATTGAGCCCCCGCAGGGGGCGGAGGCTCAATCAAGGTGCGCGTTCGTAAATTGAGGAATTGCGCGGCAATAAAAACCAGCACGGATCTCATTTTTAACGTGTGCTTTGTGGGTGCGCAATTACAGGTATATTGTTGCAAGTGAGACGCTGAATAGCAATGAATTTATAGGGGCTCTGGCTAATCAATTCGAGTTACGCAGCAACCGCCGGGCTATTTCAAGGATCCTCGATTTCAACCGGCGTCCAGCGGAGGCGGGATCATCGGCGAACCCAGGGATGGAGAGGGGCCTCTGACTTCGGAGACATACACCTCGTGGCCGAAGTGGGGGTCCTGGCTCAGGTCCTGACCATCAAACCGATCTATAAATTCTTCAAGATCCGTCTGGTGCGAGAAGCCCATCGCAACGGCAGACATGCTTTCGACTTCGCCGCCCTGGTCCTCATAAGTCGCACTCATTTCGAGGACACCTAGCCGATCGAAGTTTGCTTGCATGTGAAATGAAAGCCAAACCAGATATTCTAGCGGATAGCCGGGATTGCCTGCATATGTCACGACATAGGGGTAAGCCAAACGAAATCGTTCGGCCAACGCTACGCCTTCGGAGGCAAAGACAAGAAGATCACTATCCTCCTCGACGTCGTGAAGTTCGATCGTCAGATCATGCTTGCGCAAAGCGACGTACGCGCCAAGTCGGTCGGATGGCAAGGATGCGAATATGATGTCGCGCCATCGTTGGATGGCTTCATCGAGATCGGTGCGGACCAAAAACATGAAGCATCCTCAGCAAAGCCATCCCATGATCAAAAGCTTGGAGCGGTGCACAGTGCAATTACAGCTAGTAGATATTAGGTGGAGCTAAATTTCAAGCTCGGCATAAGGTGTTTGCGGAGTGACATGCAACGGTCACTGGCAAGGTCGTGAAGCGTATAACCCGTTACGCCGCCATTAAGCCCGGAAGGAGGATGAACTGCGCGAGCCATCTTCAGTCAGGCAAGAACAAGGCCCGGGCTCGCGCTACCTGCCCCGAGCGGTCAACGCCGGTGACCCAGGTGCGAAGGGCCATGGTTGACCTCTGTGCACCCTAGTTGCGGTACTCTTCAAGTTCTGGGCTAAAATGTTTGCGTAAATATCGACTGGAAGAGGATAGCGCCCGGCATATCGTGAGGCTTGAAACTCACCATACGCCGCGCGTCTTTTGCGTCACTTGGTCATACGTCGAAAGTCCTTGCGGTCCCCTAAAACGCGGCCGATCAGACTTGGGCCTGGCCACCGTCGGCGAAGAGTTCGGAGCCGTTGACGAAGCTTGCGTCGTCGGAGGCAAGGAACAGGGTGGCCTTAGCGATCTCCTCGGACTCGCCGACCCGGCCGAGCGGGATACGCGAAGCGAGATAATCGAGGAGACCCTGCTGCTGTTCCTTGTCGTTGCCAGCCAGTTCAACGAGGCCGGGGGTGCGTGTGGCCCCCGGGGAAACCACGTTGACGCGAATGCCGGTACCCTTGAGGTCAAGCGCCCAGGAGCGAGCCAGGTTGCGGACTGCGGCCTTGGAAGCGGAATAGACCGAGAAGGCGGCGGTACCTTCGGTACCGGCGGTCGAACCGGTTAGCACGACCGACGAGCCGTGACCCAACAGTGGAAGCGCTTTTTGCACGGTAAAGATGACGGCCTTCACGTTGCGACTGAAGGTATCGTCGACCTGCTCCTCGGTGATCTGCCCAAGCGGGAGCATGCTGCCTCCACCGGCGTTTACGACAAGGACGTCAAGGCGTCCGTGTTCCGACTTCACCTGGGCAAAAAGCTTGTCCAGGTCTTCGTTGCTCGATGAGTCGGCCTGCACGCCAACGGCAGCCTCGCCGATCTCCGCAATTACCTTGTCCAAGGAGTCCTTGCGGCGGCCCGTAATGTAGACGCGGGCGCCTTCGGCTGCAAAGAGCTTGGCAGTCGAAAGTCCGATGCCGCTGGTTGCTCCAGTTACCACGGCAATCTTGTTTGCAAGTCTGTTCGTCATCTTATTCTCCTAATGCTGCACGCGCGAAAGGATCCAGTCCGAATGCGCGGCCTGTGGAAGTTTTTGAAATGTTCGTAGGGGGCTTTGGCCTTCGCCCGCGTCGCCTTCCGATGGGACGAACGTAGTTGGTCTCCCCGTCGGCGAGAAGCCGCTCGGGATGGAGACATTATCCATCTGGATGAATGGTCTCGGTCGCAGAACTGCGCCTGGCATCGACGCGCTCGAAAACGCCCGTCACCCAATCGGCGAAGGCCCGCAGCCTCGGATTGGGAAACCTATCTCCCGGATAAACGAGATGCAGTGAGTGGTTTTCCGGCTTCCATCTGGGGAGGAGCTCGACGAGAGCGCCGCGCTCGATATGCGGCTTTGCCAGAAAGCCGAAGCTCTGACCGATGCCCAGCCCGGCCACGAGCGAATTTAAGTGAGCAGTGCTTTCGTTGACCGAAATGCCGTTGGATGTCGGTACATATTCAGTTCGCTCATTTCCTCGCAGGAACCGCAACGGAAAACGCTTTCCTGACGATGCTGAGAAATAGCTGACGACTCGATGCGCCTCGATCTCGTCTGGACGCGTCGGTAGCTCTCGACCTTCCAGGTAGGTAGGTGCCGCGCAAAGAATGTAATCGAGTTCGCATAGTTTGCGGGCCTTTAGGCTTGAGTCTGCAAGAGAGCCGCCGCGGATTACACAATCTATCCCTTCCCCAATCAGATCGGCGGAGCGATCACTGACGCCGAGCATGAGATCGATGTCCGGGTATTGCCGTTGGAAATCCGAAAGAGAGGGTATGATAATGTGGTTCGCAAGCACAGAGCCGACGTCCACACGCAGTCTTCCCTTGGGGGTGCTGCGCGAGCCGGCGACAGTGCCGTCCATGTCATCGAGATCCGCGAGCAGGCGAAGTGCGCGCTCATGATAGGCGGCGCCTTCCGTGGTCACAGTCACAGTTCGGGTCGTTCGTTCTACGAGCTTCGTCCCGAGATGCGCTTCGAGATCCTGTACGAGTTTGCTGACGGAGGACCGGGGCAAGTTCAGCGTGTCTGCGGCTTTTGCGAAGGATCCCGCTTCGGCAACGCGGACGAAGGTTCGTATGGCGAGTATCTGATCCAATTTAATGGCCTTGGTGATCGGAACTTCGACAATATACCGAGGGCGACACTTGACGCCATGGATGTTTCTTCGACGGGCCTTGCTTCCGGTCTAAGGCGTTTGGAAGGGCTTCGAGGGTGACTGGAGCCGCCAAGTCCGCCTAGACCTCAGCTCCCTGCCAGGTGACAGCCGCCACCATTGATCGAGTCCTCGCCTCGGTGAACCGCACTCCCGCGCGCGTGCCAGCGCTGTGCGTCGCAAGTTCAAGGTTGGGTGTCTCGTTTGAAGCGGGCCCTAAGGCTAATCGACTTCGCTAGAGGCGTTCGTGGTTTCTGGGTATCGGCAACGCGGCTGAAGATCGTTATGATCTCATTTATTGCGGAACGGCCTGGATCGCGGGCGGCTTCCAATGCCCGTCCAACGCTGACGCCGTGGGCAGATAGAGCCTCATGACCGCATAGAAGGATTCGCTCGGCGCTGGGAGCCAATTTGATTCCAACGCTGCTCCTGGGCTTTCGTGCTGCAAATACAGAACGATCTTTCCGTCGGCGCTTTTCTGAAGGCTCGCGAGCATGGGCGAGTTGATCAGGTAGCGATCGACAGGGTTGTCGACAAGGAACTGCTTCGGTCTGTCATACATGGTCAGCGACCAAAAGGCCTCGACCGGTGGCAGCGTCTCAGGGGTCAAGGTGAGAGTGTATCTTGCTCTACGTCCGTCAAGTGGCGCCTCCTGTGCGTCGACGGCATAGATCACATAGAGTGCCTCTTGCACCGAGTTGCCGTAGATGCCGCCTTGCGCCGCCGCGGCGCGGACCATGAACCTGCCCTTCATGAATTCCGGCGTGCCGAATAACTTGGACGAATCTGTCAACCGCGCGGCCTCGTCTCGAATCTCCTTCTCGGTCGCGACCGCCACGGCATTCATGAGCTTCACTGTCTCTGGTGAAAGATCCGCTCCGGACCAGGTCGCTCCTTTTTGGACGCCAAGCTTGGCAAGGTTAGCCCGTGGCGTCTCGTCACCGGGATAAGGTGGTGCGAACTGCAGCAGGAATGCGGCAAGCGCCCAGTAGTTCGTAATCATCAAATCGTCTGAGATTGGAAGCCAGTCAACGGATGGCGGAGGAGCGGAAGCCGGCGTTTCCGCGTAGACTGACAGCAGCGTAGCCTTGTAGCCCGCCTGGATTTGCTCCACGTTCTCAAGATCGTCGGGCGAGAAAAGCTGCGTCCGGATAATGCCTATGGCAAGCGTGGTCGGCATTTCGACCACGCGCTTGATCCTCGTCGGTATATCGCCCTTCCAGCCTGGGCCGGTGATCAGAAAATCGCCGCCGTCGTTGCCGTCCACCCGCGTGCCTGGATAGTCGACGTTGTTCGTATAGAGGTCGATGAGTTGAAGCGAGTAGTAGCGGTCTTTCTCGATCGGTGGCATCGTCACGACGACAGGTTCAGCCCTCAGATCGAAGACAATGAAGGAATAGGGGGTGTCGGAATTCGGCGTGATGATTGCCGTATCTTCGGGCGTGTAAACCCTGGCGACGCTGACCAGTGTGTTGAGCGGCCCCTTATACTGGCCGCCACCCGGCTCCAGTGCGTACTGGTACATGGTGAGGTAGTTCTTCACCATCGGATAGGTGTAAATATACACCTCTCTGGCGATGGCCCCGATGTCATCCTGCGCGAATGCCTCAAGAGGCGGCAGCAGCATTAGCGCAGTGGTTCCTTGCAAGAAGGTGCGGCGCTTCATTCCTTCACTTCCTCTGCGGCCGGAAACTTCCAGCTTCCCTCAAGAACTTGCATCTCGGGCCTATACAGGCGGACCATGTAGTTCCATCCCTCGGGTGTCGGCAGGCAGTTGGCCACCTTGCCATCGCAGCCTCCGAACTGGACTGTGACCGAGCCATCCTGGCTCTTCTGCGCGGTCACGTTATTCAGGGAATAGGCATTGAACGCGTTGGGCGTAAAAAAGCCTTCCTTGTTGTAGACCGTGACCGACCAGAAGTCTTTGACGGGGACATCCTTCACCGTGAGCCGGTAAACGCTGTCGCCGTCGTTCTTTTCCGGCGTCACGTTGAGGTAAAACGCTTCCTTGTCTGGGTTTCCGCCCCATCCAAGTGCTGCTCCAATCAGGTGCCGGACCGGATCGACTTCATCGCGCGGTCCAAACATTTTCGCGGTGTTTGGGAGCAAAGCTCCGAGATCGAGCAGCGCGCGGCGTGTGTTGTCACGACTTTTACTGTCCCACTCCGGGATCTCAAAACTACCCTGTGCTGACTGCTTGAACGTTACCGCATCTTGAAGCGCATGAACCTTCTTCATGTCCTCGGAGCTGTTGGGGTCAGCAAAAAAGCGAAAGGCCAGCACGACATAGCGGGTACCTATATCCTTGCGAGTCAACGTGTACGAGCCAGCCCCATAGAATACGCCATGGGCGTAGTGGTCCTGGTCGATCACCAGAAGCGACACGAAGCGGTCGTCGGTGTCCGGCACATTGATCGTCACCGGCCCCGCATCGAGATCGAACACGGCGGAAGAATAAAGCGTGTCACGGTTCAGGCGGATGATAGTCTGCTTGTCGAGCGGTACCATTTCGCGCGTATGATCGAACTTGCCAAAGCCACCATTTCCGGCGATGCCGGAGAAATAAAGGTCGCTCTCAGCGCGCACGAAGTTGTCGCTGTTGACGAGGATCGGGTCGGCAAAAGCCGGCAGCGCAGCAAGCAGTGACACCGCAGCAATCGTCGAGCAGCTCAATTTTGCAAGAGACATGGAAGCCCACCAAGTTGAAATTAGAAAAGCGGATTGACCGGCGAACATTAAAAGCGAACGACGAGTCCAAGGATCGGACCTTGTTGCACGGCGTCGAAGATAAAGCCGTCGTGGCTGTAATCGACGCCGAGCGCGCGATAGCCAGCGATGGTTGAGATCCTGTCTCTGAACTCGTAACCGATTCCTATGGCGAGATCCCAATCAAGATCCGCCTGTCCTGCCCCGGCCAGGCCCCAGGCGCTCAGATAGAAGTGGTCCGTCAGGAAGTAACGACCGCGAACGCCCGCTATGGCGTCCACCCATGTGGCGCTGTCACGGCTCGAAACTCCACTCAGAAACCCGCCGGAAAAGGAGATCCGCGTACTCGCATGCCAGATACGTGCCCCGGCCACGACGTCGACGTTACTGCGGCCATCTTGAAAGATGGCATAGCCCATACCAACGAGACCAGCGAATGTCTCCGACGTGGTGTCGACCCCTCGGGCAACGACACCGAGCGGCGTGGCAGTTTGCGACGAAACCTTGGTGTAGATCACGTCACCAAAGACGCTGAACCGATCGTGACGCGCTTCACCGATCGCCATGAAGCCAACGTCGAGATCCTTCAGGATATCGCCGAAATCGGACACAACATGAATTGCGGGTAGACCGAACTGTCCGAAATCACCAGAGATGCCGGCGACCCAAAAATAAGGGCTTGCGGTAAAGCTCCAACCTTCGGCATTGGCTTCAGGGACAAGGAATGGCTGTTGAAGGTCCGCGCTGTTTGCGGACGAAGAATGCATCAAAGCGGTGAACAATGGTGCCGCCAAGAGAAAAGATTTCATCGCCTTGGCCCCACCATCGAGTGTGGCTGAACACTGGTTTGCGGTATCGTCAACTGGGACGGCAACCGACGCTGCCTGTTGTGGGCGAGGTGCCAGCATTGAAGGCTCACGATGACGACATCGCGGGGGCGCGGAATTTCCTTACGGCAGCAGTGTGAAGCTATTGAAGAGCTCAAGTTTTATGTAACCCCATCGATCCTCGGCGATAAGCTCACATGTGCACATGTGTCGACCACAGATTGTCCGGATCCAGACAATTTACGAAATTTTGTGTTCGATCAGCGAAAAACGTTCTGTCCAGACCGTGCATGTGGAGGGATCCCGTTGGAGTTGACACGAGAGAAGGCAGAACATGTCCTGTGCCAGGGGCCTTGGCTCGCACATATGAGCGCGCAATTCCGGACGGAGCTGCTGCGCCAAGGGCATTTGCAGAAATTTTCTCCCGATCAAATCATCTATCGATATGGCGACGCGGCTGGTGGAATGTATGGCCTTGTCGCCGGTTCTCTCACCATCAACTCGGCGCCTCCCGACGCGATCCCGCGTCTAATCCATCTCGGAATGGCGGGCGCATGGACGGGGGAAGGGCCTTTCCTCACCGGCCAGCCCCGCAGGGTTGAGTTGAGAGCCCTTGGTGAGACCTGGATGATGCACGTGCCATTGGACGCATTGGAGCAGATGGCGGCACGGGATCCCGCCGTATGGCGTGCGGTGGGTTTGAACACCGTCTTAACCGTGGATGTCCTCGTCCGTATTATTCATGACCTACAAAAGCGCAATGTCGAATGCAGAATAGCCTCCGTGCTTCAGCGAGCGGGTTGGCTCGGTGACATGGCCATCCCGTTGTCCCAGAGCGCCCTTGGCGTCATGGCGAATGCATCACGACAGCAGGTCAATTCCGCAATGAAGAGTTTCGCAAGGGCAGGTTGGGTCAAATACACCTATCGTTCCGTAACGATCTTAGACACGCAAGCGCTGAGACGGTTCTCCGACGGAGATGGGTCGGAGTAGTAAAAACACGAAACCATCCCTCTTCTGGGTTCCGTTCTACTCAGGGCGATAGGTTTGAAGTTGGCTCTCGGGCTCCAAGCGTCCATCCTGCTCGCATTCCGGAATGATAGTCCGACGCCGGGTCGTCGGGGCGTGGCGTTCGCCGGTCGCGCCCCGTCACAAAGTTCGATCACCCCGCCGGAATTTGCTACAATGGTTCTTTGGGGTGGATGCCATGGGTATACTTGACCGCCTGCTTTCGTCGCCATACCCATTCATCAGCGATGGTGGCATGGAGACAGACCTTATCTTCCACGAAGGCGCCGAAATGCCGCTTTTCGCCTCCTTCGTCCTGCTCGACAGCCCAGAGGGGCGCGAGATGCTGCGGCGCTACGCGGTATCGTATTTCGAGTTGGCCCAGGCCGCGAGTCGCGGGTTTGTGATGGGCACGCCGACCTGGCGCGCCAATTGCGGCTGGGGGCCGAAGCTCGGGCTCGACGACGCAGGGATCCGGGACGTCAACCGGCGCGCTATTGCCTTCGCCCGCGATCTGCGGGGCGCCCATCCCTGGCGGGACCATATCCTGATCGAGGGGGTTCTCGGGCCGGCAGGGGATGGTTACGCACCCGACCAGCTCCTGACCCCGACAGAAGCGGCCCGCCTGCACAGCGCCCAGCTGGAGACCTTTGCCGAGGAAGGTGTGGACATTGCGTCGGCTTTCACAATCACCCATCCAGGTGAAGCCATCGGCATGGTCAACCGCGGGCGCGACCTTGGCCTGCCTTTAGCACTCTCATTCACGGTCGAGACCGACGGGCGGTTGCCGACCGGGCAGGACCTCGATTCAGCGCTCTGCGAGGTCGAAGCCGCGACTGGCGGCTACGTTTACTACTATGGGATCAACTGCGCCCATCCCGAGCATTTCTGCAAACAGTTGCCATCGCGCTGGCTCAACCGGATTGGCATGGTCCGACCAAACGCTTCTCACCGCAGCCATGCCGAACTGGACGAAGCCACCGAGCTCGATGACGGCGACCCGCAGCAGTTCGGCGTGCTTTGCGCCGACCTGGCAAAACGGCTCCCTAAACTGCGCGTCGTCGGCGGATGCTGCGGCTCGGACATGCGGCACATCAGGGCTCTAATCGCGGCGGGCATCTGAGCGCCGGGTGATGCATTGAAGAAAGAACGAGCCCGCTTCACCTTCACAGCGAGATCGACACTGGAGCGCTGAAGTGTGAGAAGATCCAGAACCTCTCTGCGAGCACTATTTCTCCGAGGTGTTCGATACCCATGGTCTGACCGGCAACATTGCCTAGCTGTGACGACACTTTCTCGTTGGTGTCGCTCGTCTCGACCGGCCTCGGCATCGGCTTTGTGCCGGAGTGGACAAGGGATTTGGCGAACCGCAACTTCGTGCTTTGTCCTGTAGGGCGTCGGTCCGGCCGCTGGCACGGTGGGTGTAGTCATCAGGCACAATGAACGAGCCGAGGACCTGATATAGCCTTTACGCTACATCCGTTTCATCGCGACGGTTCCTGAACAGCCGCGGCCTGCACCGGATCCTTTGAACCTGCCGGTCCCTTTGTCTCCCTTTATCACTCCCGTCAGGGTGTTGCCTCCTTTCCTTCCTTTATGGATGAAAGTGTTGGTCATGTTGACGGTTCCGTTTCGGGAGACTTTTCCCGAAAACCCAGTGCTAGACGACACGATACCGTTTCGTACGAAAATGAGTGTCGAGAGTTCGCGCCAGTCGCCGCAGTCTGTCTTTGCATACCGTGTTAAGTACCAAGCGCCGTCGTAAGCACTCAGGCCGGGCTCCACACAACGGTTGTCGCGGACCTCCATTCCTTTGCCGCAGATGAGTGGACAGACACGGTTGCCGATCGCTTTCAGGTCGTTCAGAAGCTCTTCGGTGGGGGCGAGCGAAGCCAGCTTGAGCCCCTTGCGCTCGGCATAGGCCTGCAGGGCCTCCCGACTGCTCTCACCCCACTTGCCGTCGATCTGGCTGAGGCATCCAATCCGCGCCAATTGACTTTGGGTGGCAAGCGCGAGGTCGGCGGCGGTCATGTGCCCGCCGGACGAACCTGATGCTTTGGCCATTGGGTGGCGTGTTCGAGTGCAGCGACGTCGGTTTGGCCGGCGTCTCCCGGGTTTACGGCGCGCTCCGCGATTGCTGCGATCTTCAACCTCGCAAGCGTCCCGAACGCTCCATTTGGATATTCCTGTAGGTACGCTTCAAAGAAGCTGCTTGCGGTCAAATCCTTGATGGAGTTCCAGTAGGCAAGCTCCACGGTTCTGTCCGTAGCGGTCGTCGCCGCCGGGCTCGTCGTTGTGTCCGGAACTGGCGATAGATTGAGGACGACGGGGCCTGTCAGGGAAGAGCTGTCCCAGGGAACCTGTTTGCCATCTGTTGCCTGCAGAACGGTGCGACGCACTGCAATCAGGTCGTCGGTTATGCTTTGCCCGCGGGTGCCGAGGTGTTTCAGCAAAGCCGTCGTGAACGGGGAGTTCCTGCCGGCTCCGTCAAGGGCGACGTTTCCGGGCTGGGTTGCGAACGCAATCAGCGAGCCCACACCCGTATCGAGTTTCGCCAATCCCCGGCCGACGACCGAGGATCGGGTTCCCTTGGAACGGGCCAATGTCGCTGCAAGTGGATTGTCGCGGCATGCGTCCAGGAAGACCAAGTTGACCTTGGCGTTGCGCTCCATAGCGGATAGCACAAGCTCGATCGGCAACGCTTCAAAATCCAAATCGTTGTTTGAGCGAAGCTGCGCGTCGACAGGGATCAAGTAGTTGCCGCCGTTTACCTGAAGCCCGTGACCGGCATAGAAAAAGAGCGCCACGTCGGCGCCCTCGACTTTGCTGACGAACTCGCGGATCGACTGACGCAATCCCGTCAGGTCGAGGTCGCGGCCCGTGACCACCACGAACCCCAGTCCTGTCAATTTCGACGCCATGTCGCTGGCGTCATTTTGGGGATTGATAAGCTGCGGCGCATGCTGATAGGGCGAGTTTCCAATGACCAGCGCGACGCGCTTTTCGGCCCACGCGTAAGGGCTTAGGAAAATGAGCGAAAGCACAATGGCCGCACGAAGGTAGCGCATGGGAGCGAGCCCGCATTACCGCCACTTTGGTGTGCGCTGCGCGTTGTTCAGGAGTTCGCGGGCTGTTGCGAACAGTCCAAACAGCCTTGTGAGGCGGCGTTCCTCCTCCATACAAAGGCGGTGCCTTTTGCAGAAATCATGGACGGACCAGACCTTCGTGGCAGCGTCGGTTTCGAGCCTTTCGGCTTCCAAGCGTTCCATACTTGCCTCCTCCCTGCGCACTCTCATTCTACTAAAGTCTAATGTAGTTGAAAATAAACTAAGGCGTAGCCCGATCCGGTTAGAACCCGTTAGTGACCTCCCACCCCGTCAACCGAGCAGGAGATCTCGTGCGCCAAGACGCCTGCTGTCTAGGACAAAGGTTGAGCAGAGTGGCCACTTTACATTCTGTCGAATTTGACAGCTATCGATTGACGTATACGACGATTTCTAAAGTCATTGCGCTGTGGTCAAACGCACTCGTCAGCGCATTTCTAGTAACTGATCCCTTCGAAACGAGCGTCGATAGAGGCTCTCACGACCAAATTCGCCCTTTCGCGCGCGACTTGCCTCATTCCCTGGTTGTGGGGGCGCGAGCTTTACAGACGGCCCTATGAGCGGGCGAGAAGCTCAGTGCGTGCCATACCGATGGCAGCCGTGCGCACATGCGGGAGACGCAGCTCTGAAGCTGGTCGGGGCCGGTCGCGAGTTGCCTATATGCATAAACGAAAAGCGGCTAGCCGCGGTGATCCTTTCGCTGACCGAAACCGCCTGCCGCGCGTGGCATTAGGCGCCAAGCTCAATGACATCGATCCATAAGCGTGGCTCGCCGACGTGCTCGCTTGCATCGCCGACTGCGCGATCATCAGGCTGTCTAACCCGCCGCCTTGGCCGGATAGGGCTTTACCGGCATTTTGCGCGCGCTTGCGTGTTCCAGCGCCGATAGCGCAACGGCGTCCCATTGAGACAGGATGTGAGCCGCATCATAGCGCCGGACGTTGGCCTCGGCGTTCGCTGCAAGGCGGGCGCGCAAGGCCTCGTCGGCCATCAGGTTGGACAGCGCATCGGCGAGCGCAGCGATGTCACCGTTTGGCACGAGGATGCCATCCTCGCCGTTTGCGATCATGTCGGTCGGGCCCCAGTCGCAGGCAAACGAGACGACGGGGAGGCCGGCGGCCATGGCTTCGAGCAGGACGATGCCCCAGCCCTCGTAGCGGGATGAGAGAACGAAGGCGTCGGCGGTTTCGAGCCAGAGGCCGGGCCTTGGCGTGAGGCCCGGCATTTCCACCCGGTTGCTGAGGCCGAGCGCGTCGCGCTGGGCTTCCAGTTCCAGCCTTGCTTCGCCTTCCCCCCAGATGACGAGCTTCCAGTCGGGATGGGTTTTGGCGATCCTCGCGAAGGCCTCCAGCAGCAGATCAAAGCCTTTTTGTCGGGTTAGCCGGCCGACGGCCGTGAGCATCTTGTTGCCGCGTCTGTTTTCCCAGCCGGCGGGCAGGTTGATGGCGTTGGGGATTACTCTTCCGTGGCGGCGGACCTCAGGCGAGAAGTAGTCGAGCGCCCCTTTGGTCATCGTCACGAGAGCGAATGCGCGCGGATAAAGGCGAAGCTGCAGCCATTTCCAAAGGGGGCCGAAGGGCTGTACCGCCGGGTTGTTGCGCTCGGAGACGATTACGGGAAGCCCGAGGCCGCGTGTCGCGACCAGCGTCAGGACATTCGTCCGGGTCAGGAAGCTCAATACGAAGTCGGGACGGGAGCGGGTGATCGTCGAGCGCAGACGATAGAGCCGTCGTGCCACCAGCCATGCGGCACGCAACTTTGTGGCCTTCTCAGTCGGCACGTCGAGCCGCTCGATGGCGACGCGTGGATCGAACTTGTAGTAGGGTTCGGAGGCAGGCGCTTCGAGGGTAATTACGGTGACGGCGCAGCCGAGCCGCGCCCAGTGACTGGCGACAAGGCTGACGACGTGTTCAGTGCCGCCGGCGCCGAGTGCTGAAACAATGATGGTTATGCGCGCACCGGCGATGCCGGCTGCTCCGACGATGTCGGCACCCTTACCCGTATCCAATTTGGCTTGCCACCTCGCTTTCCCAGCTACTTTTGTTAACAACACCTTAAATTCGGGCGATCGGACTTTCGCAGCGTAGTAAACGCGCTACTGGAATAACCGGTCGCGACGGGTCAGTGCCCGGGAGAGACACCAAAACTATCCCGCACGGGATAAGATAGATCGTGATGCGATATAAATAAAGCGGCGTTCGCTCCCTTGTATCCGTGGTCACGAGGCGGAACGGTCCAAATCAGGTCGCTGGAATGAGCAAGCTGTCGGCGGTCGAGCGGTCAAGCCTCGGAAAAAGGGTCTTTCGTCTGCAGATTGCCGAGCAACTCTATCAGGCGCGGGGCCATATGACGGATTTCGGTCAGATGAATGGCGCTCAATCGCGTGAGGACGTCTTCAGCCTTGACGGTAAGCGCCAACGTCTGGCGGCGCTTGTCGGACGGATCGGGCTCCCGCGTCACATAGCCTGCCCCCACGAGCCGCTCGACGAGTTCGGAAGCGGTGTGCCGGGCAACGACGAGGCGCTCGGACAAGACCCCGACTGTCATGGGCACTTCGCCGCGATGGCCTTTGATGGACAGCAGGGCCTGGTGTTGTTGACTGGGGAGCCCCTCCTGCTGCGCTGCGGACGTCGAGAAGTCCATAAAACGACGCAGGATGTAGCGCAGGTTAGCCAGCGCCTCGTAGTCGGCATCCGTAAGTGCGTCTTGTTTCTTGGCCACAGACTTTGACACCAGTACTGTTTCAGCTGGCTACGTCCATACCCGTCTAGGCACCGTCTGCCAACTCCGTCTTGATTTATATCGTATTACGACATATTAGCGCTGCGGTCGATCACACCCACCGTTCCGCCGGCTCAGCAGGTATACCGATGTCATCGAAATCTTCCCGTCCGCATCAGCACGATTTCATGGGCGGCCTTGCACGCCGCGAAGCCGGCGACTTCACCACCGATAGGCGCGTGCTCCTGTTGATCGGAATGGCGCTTATCGTCGGAACGGGCGGCGCGTTTGCGGCCTGGTTCCTCGTCAATCTGATTGCGCTTGTCACCAACATCGTCTGGTTTGGGCGGGTGAGCACGCAGGAGGCGCGGATAGCCGACGTGATCTTCTCACCCTGGATGGTTTTGATCCCGGTGGTGGGTGGGCTCGTCATCGGCCTGATGGCGCGCTTCGGCTCGGAGAAGATCCGCGGGCACGGTATACCGGAAGCGATAGAGGCCATCCTGATCGGCGGCAGCCGTATGTCGGCAAAGGTCGCCGTGCTGAAGCCGTTGTCGTCAGCCCTTTCGATCGGCACGGGAGGACCGTTCGGAGCAGAGGGGCCAATCATCATGACCGGTGGCGCCATCGGCTCGCTGTTTGCCCAGTTTTTCCACATGAGTGCGGCAGAGCGAAAGACGCTGTTGGTCGCAGGGCGGCGGCAGGCATGACGACGATCTTCGCCTCTCCAATCGCTGCCGTGATGCTCGCGGTCGAGCTTCTCCTGTTTGAATGGAAACCCCGCAGCTTCATTCCCGTCGCGGTCTCGGCCTGCGTCGCCATCTCCTGGCGCCCGCTGCTGTTCGGAAGTGGACCGCTGTTCCCGACGCATTTCCAGATCGATTTTCCGTGGTGGGGTATTCTGCTTTGTGCCGGAGTGGGGATTATTGCCGGCCTTCAGTCCGGGGTGCTCACGACTCTCCTCTACAAGATTGAAGATCTGTTCGAGCGCCTGCCGATCCACTGGATGTGGTGGCCGGCGCTCGGGGGACTTGCCGTTGGGCTTGGTGGGCTGATCGAACCCCGTGCTCTTGGTGTCGGCTACGATGTCATTGAAGGGTTGCTGAAAAACAGCCTGCCGACATCGACTGTGGTCGCCATCCTCTTGGTAAAGGCCACGATCTGGCTGATCGCGCTCTCGTCCGGTACATCAGGCGGTGTGCTGGCTCCCTTGCTGATCCTTGGAGGCGCACTTGGTTGGTTGGTGGGCTTGTCGCTTCCCGGAGATCCGGGGTTCTGGGCACTGCTCGGCATGGCGGCGATGATGGGGGGCACCATGCGCGCGCCGTTGACGGGAACGTTTTTCGCGATCGAGATCACCGGTGATCTCAACACGCTCATTCCCTTGCTGGCCGCCACGGTTGCCGCTTATGCGGTGACTGTTCTTCTCCTGCGACGGTCAATCCTGACGGAGAAAATTGCGCGGAGAGGCCAGCACATCAGCCGAGAATATGGTGTCGATCCATTCGAATTCGCGCGCGCTCGCGACATTATGGTCAGCACCGTCGACACATTACCGGCGACAATGTCGGTGACCGAGGTCTGTGCGCATTTCGCCGCGGCGGACGATGCACACCGGACCTATCCGGTGGTTAACGAAGCCGGTGCGCTTGTCGGTATGGTTTCGCGTGCAGACGCGCTTCGGTGGCAGCGAGGTCCGGAGGGGGCCGACATCCTGGCTGACAAGGTATCGGACACCGCGATCCCGATCGGGCACCCCGACGATACCGTTGGTCACATCGCGGACATCATGATTGCGACCGATGTTGCGAGGATCCCCATCACCGATCCGCTATTGGGGACCTTGGTCGGTCTTGTCACCCGCAAGGACCTGCTTCGCCTGAGGCAATCCCATAAATCCACTGAGCTGGAACGGCGGCCCTATCTTGGAAGGGTGCGGGGTCGTTGACTGATGTGGTCCGGCGGGGCGCTTGCACCCTGCTCGCCTGCGGCTAGCGGAAGGCCCCGGCTTTTTTTGGTGACCGGTTTACGTATGAAACGCGGCCCCTTGCGCGGCCAGTTGCTCGCCCTCAATGCCGCGTTCCCAACTCCTTAGCGCGACGAAAGAGCTGGTCGGCGAGCTCCAAGTCGCCCTTGAGCTGCGCCAGCAAGCCGAGATTGTAGTTTGCTTCCGGATCGTCCGGGCGGAGGCGGAGGGCAGTCAGGTAATGTTGCTCCGCAGCAGCAAGTTCGCCGTTTTCGTGCAGCAGAACTGCCAGATTGTTGTGTGCCTCGGCATAGTCCGGACACGCACGAATAGCGGCGCGGTAATGCTCCTTGGCCTTGGCCCCGTCTTCGCGTTCAAGCAGCATCGCGTAGTTGTAATGCGCTTCGGCGTAGTCAGGACGTAAATTGAGAGCTTGAGCGTAGTGGCGCTCCGCGCCCGACGCGTCTCCGTGTTTCTCCAGAAAGATACCGTAATTGTTGTGCGCCTCGGCAAAGCCAGGTCGAAGGCGGATGGATTCATTGTAGTGTTGTTCGGCTCCAAACCTGTCACCAGCGATATCGAGGAGGCCGGCATACCGCAGCAATGCATCCACATAGTCGGGACGAAGTTTGATCGCCTGACGGTAATGGTTCGCAGCCTCGGCTCGGTTTCCCATGGTTTCAAGGAGAATGGCTAGATTGTAGTGTGCCTCGGGGTACTGCGACCAAAGGCGAAGCGCCTCGTGATAGTGCTGGATGGCCGCGTTTGGATCTCCGTTCGCCTTGAAGAGGATACCCAGATTGTTGTGAGGTTCCGGATAGTTGCTACGAAGCCGAAGGGCTTCTTGGTAGCATCGCAGTTCCTCTTGCGAAACGCTGCCCTGTGGATCCGAAAGACTGACCCCTTTCAGAAACCAGTCCTCAGCCGTCAGCCTGTCTTCGGGCCGCGCTGCAAGCGCCGCCCTGTCTACTGATGACAGCCGATAGAGCAGTCTTGCCGGAAGAAAATCCCCTCTCAACTCAAAGAACCCAGCCTCGCTGAACTCGTAGGTGGGCAGGTCGATGAGTTCGAGGATCGTCTGTGTGACGAAAAGCGAATCCGGCTCTGCGCTGGATTCCACACGTTTGGCGAGGTTGATCGCCCGTCCTACCCAGGCATCTTCTTCTTCCATCTGGGAGCATTCGCCGAAATGACAGCCAACTCTGACCGGCAGATCTTGCGCACCCGGGACAGAGAACAGTGAGCGGCGGCGCTGCTTCCAGTAGGCGATGAGCTTCAACGCGAAATGGACGGCCACATCCGCAGACTCAAACAGATAGAGATGACCGTCACCGGTGAAGTTCTCGTGTCGGCGGCCATACTGGCCCGCGAGAGAGCGCGATAGATACCGATACTCGGTGATGACGTGGGTGACGGTGTCGCGAGATACCTTATTCCACACGGCGGAGTGTCGAACCAGGTCCGTGAATACAGCGGCGAAGTAGATACTCATACCGTTCACCAGCGGAGCGCGCTATTATTTAGAGGATGCGCATATTGACGAGGGTTTGACAACGCCTTCGCTGAAGCTGAAAGGGAGCCTCATCATGCCACAATATATGGTCGAGCGACACTTGCCGGGCATCACACCAGAGCAGCTCATGGCCGCCGCTGGGCGCGCAAAGGCGGTGACCGCCGAGATGACACAGCAGGGAAAGCCCGTGCGCTATCTGCGCTCGACGTTCGTGCCGTCGGAGGAAAAGTCCTTCTGCCTCTTTGAGGCGCCCTCAGCCGAGCGAGTGCAGGAGGCGAATGAGGTTGCGCAAATTCCGCTGTTGAAGATCACCGAAGTGGCGCACATCGCCTCAGAAGATTTGGCCTGAAACCGAGGTTGGCGGCGGGCGAGCATATGACGGTTTGGTTCAACCGCACAACTATCTACGAAGCGCCGGTTGCCGAGGCAATGGCAGAATTCAAGGTCGCCGCGATTGAGCGCCGAGCGCAGAGTTCGTTGATCGAGGGCCGGTCGCAACCGCGACCGGCCCTTATTACTGCTATGGCGTCGGCATGTATGTCGCCGCAAGACTCGAAGGCTGATCCGGGAGGCGTGGTCCTGAGGCTTTGTTTGGACACTCTCCCTACACAGCCGTAAAATGTGACAAGATATTTGGCGGAGAGCAGGCACCAGCCATGGACCTTCGGCGAAGATTAGCTGCCATCGTAGTGGCCGACGTGGCTGGTTATAGTCGGCTGACCGGCCAGAACGAAGAGCTTACTCTTGCCACCTTGAAGGCTTATCGTGAGATCATTGATGGCCTGATCGCACGTCATGAAGGCCGCGTCTTTGGCAGCGCTGGCGACAGTGTTCTTGCGGAGTTTGCGAGCCCTGTCGAGGCAGTGCGCTGTGCCACCGAAATCCAACTGGAGATCGACACCCGGAACACCAACCTGCCCGAGCCGAGCCGTATGCGATTTCGTATCGGCATCAACCTCGGTGACGTGGTGGCGGACGGCGACAATCTTCTGGGCGACGGAGTAAACGTCGCTGCACGCTTGGAGGCGCTTGCACCGGCCGGCGGGATATGCGTCTCCGAGGCGATCCATGCCCAGGTTCGCGATCGGGTCGCCCTGGATTTTGTGGACCTTGGTGAGCACAAGGTGAAGAACATCGCTCGGCCTGTGCGTGCTTATCGTGTGCCTCTTGTGTCGGAGGAGCGTATCAATTCACCCTTCCGTGGCCTTGACGCCTTTGAGTTCGAACACGCCGATCTCTTCTTCGGCCGTACACACGCTATCTGCCTCTGCATCGACCGGCTGGAACAGCTAGCGGCGAACGGCAAGTCTTTCTTGCTGATCTATGGAATGAGCGGGTCAGGCAAATCCTCTCTCCTGCGTGCGGGGCTACTCCCTACGATCACACGACCTGGCGCGGTGGCGGGCATCGCTCTGTGGCGGCGTTGCCTGTTCCGGCCGTCAGAAGGAACCGACGCGATCGCGTCATTGGCCGCCGCATTGCTTCGTGAAGATGCGTTGCCGGAATTGGCGCAAGAGACAACGGTGACGGATTTGACGCAGTACCTTCGTAGCGCACCCGAGCGCGCCCTTGGGATGATCCGCGCCGCACTTGCCAAAGCTACTATGCCTGCGCACGCCAGTGCGCAGGCGCGGTTGGTGGTCGCTTTAGATCAAATGGAGGAGTTGTTCACGACTGAGGTGGAGCCGATGTCCCACACGGAACTAGTGCGAGCGCTCGCGACGTTTGCAGGAAGCGGGTTCGTTTGGGTGATTGGCACGATCCGGTCTGATTTTTTTCACCGCTGCAGCGAGGTTCCCGGTTTCTGGACGCTGAAGGATGGGCTCAGCAGCTATGAACTGTTGCCCCCGACTGGCCCGGAAATCGCTCAGATCATCCGCGAGCCGGCACGCGCAGCCGGTTTGCGTTTTGAGGAGGACGCAGATCAGGGGCGGCTCGAGGACGTGCTGCAGGAGGCAGCGGTTGCAGATGCCAGATCATTGCCCCTTCTCGAATTCATGCTGGAAGCGCTCTTCCAGGCAGGCCGAGAGCGCCGTCTGCTCACATTCGCGGCGTATAGAGCGTTTGGCGGCCTTGAAGGCGCGATTGCACGTCGCGCCGACGAGGTAGTCGGGTCGCTTCCCCCTGACGTACAGGATGCCTTGCCTGCCGTGCTCACCGCTCTGACTACAGTACGCCTCGACGAAGAGGCGATCACGGCGCGTCCTGCCTCGCTCTCGCAATGGAGCGGCCGGCCGGCGCAAATCGTTCTCGTCAACGCCATGATGGCCGCCCGGCTCCTGGCCAGCGACGAAAATCCTGCGGGCGATGCAGTTGTGCGCGTAACACATGAAGCGCTTCTCACTCGCTGGCCGCGAGCGCGGGACATTGCGTATGCGAACCGGAATTTCCTCGAGACACGTGCGCGCGTGCAGGCGGATGCTCGCCTATGGCTTTTTGACAACAAGAACCCAGACCTTCTGCTGCCCCCCGGCAAGCGGTTAGCAGAGGGCGAAGAACTTCTGTCGAGACGTGACGAGGTCGAAGACGAGATCGTCGCCTACGTCGAAGCCTCGTTGCAGATGCACCAGACCAGGCTGGCGAAAGAGCGTCAAGTTGAGCGCATGCGCATAGAGGTGGAAGAGACCACGAAGCGAGAGCGTTTGGAAAGTGAGGCTGAACGCCGAAGCTTGGCGGCCGAGGCCGCGATACGCCTTGCGCGGCGCACGCGTTACGCAGCCATCATCGCGATAAGTTTGGGCGTCATCGCCGGTGCTGGTGCGATCGCCGGATTCCATGGGCAACACGAGGCGAGACGACAGGCTATGGTGGCGCAAGTCAATGCAGACCAAGCCCGTGCAGCGGAGCGGAAGGCCATTGAGGCGCGTAACCAGGCGCTCCGCAATCAATCCCTTTCCCTCTCGCTTCTTTCTCAGCAGACCGCTATGACCGGCGACACCGAAGCCGCCATTCTGTTGGCGCTGGAGGCGTTACCGAAGGACGTTGCTGCCCCGGAACGGCCCTATGTGAAAGAAGCGGAATTTGCCCTTTACCAGGCGCTGTTCCAGCACCATCAGACCATGATATTCCGCCATGATGCTGGCGTGACATATGCCGCTTTCAATGCAGGCGGAGACCGTATCGTAACGTCTTCTTACGACCGGACCGCGCGCATCTGGAACGTTGCAAACGGGACGGAAATGGCCGTCTTGAGGGGCCACCAGGGCGCGGTCGAAAGCACTTCCTTCAATCCGGACGGCAGTCGTGTCGTGACGGCCAGCCGCGACGGCACGGCGAGAATCTGGGACGTTGCGGCGGGCAAACAGATCTTCGTCCTTCCCCAGCCTGGCCACGTTCACACCGCGATGTTCAGCCCTGCCGGCACGCGGGTGCTCACCGGATCGGATCAAGGAGCTTTGACTATCTGGGATACAAAGACCGGCGGAAGAACTGAAATCGCTGAGAGCTTCGGGACAACGTCGGCTGCGTTCAGCCCTGATGGTCTGAGTGTCGCGGCCGGCAACGGGCATGAACGTTCTGTTCGCATCTGGAGGATTGAGAACCGTCAGTTAATCAGAAGCCTGGACAACCAGTTTTGGCCCGATGAGGTCGTATTCAGTCCCGATGGCAGCAAGATCCTGGCAGCCTCATGGGGCACAATAACATGGACCATGGCGTCCCGCCTTTGGGATGTGCCGAGCGGAACCCTGATTGCGTCACTCCTCGGTCACACCAGCGATATTCATGGTGGCACCTTCAGCCATGACGGCCGCTATATTGCGACGGTCTCCCTCGATGGCACGGCGCGTCTTTGGGATGGCATATCCGGCAATATGCGTCGCGCGCTGGGGCAGGAAACCGGTGGTCTCAAGCTGTCTGCTTTCCAAGCCGCGGATGGCGACCAGAAAATGAATTGCGCATTCAGCCCTGACGACCGGCTCCTCGCCACCGCTGCAAAGGAGAATGCGGTCCGCATATGGGATGTTGAGAGTGGCACTGAATTCGCGACTATCAGAGGACATCGTGGGCCAGTCACACACCTGGCTTTCCGTCCCGACGGTAGTGGTCTCCTTACGGCCTCGTACGACGGTACGGTCCGACTGTGGGACATCGATGGTGTCCTGGCGACTACCTTACGACACCAACACCGACCGGCGTTTGCTGTATTCAGCCCGGATGGAAAGCGCGTCATGACCGGGGATACCATCGCCCGCATTTGGGATGTGGCGAGCAGCCGCGAGACTACGAGACTTGAAACCGATGGCGATGCGGTCGAGTACGGGACCTTCAGTCCGGATGGCCGCGTCGTTGCGACCGCTTCTTCGTACGGCCGTATTACGCTTTGGGACGCCGAGAGCGGGCGCGCGACACGTCGGTTGGCCGTCAACGGCACGGCAGTCGTCCATATTCAGTTCAGCCCTCGCGGCGACCTGCTGGCATCGGCGTCCGCGGATGGAACGGCGCAGCTATGGAACACGTCGACGGGTGCCAAAGTGGCCGTTCTGACGGCAAGCGCGAACTTGCGGAAGGTTCTGTTCAGCCCCGATGGCAAGCTTGTAATCACAGCGTTGACAGACGGCACGGCGCGGCTGTGGAGGACGGACGGAACCGAGGTGGAAATTCTGGCTGGGCATCAGAAGCGGATCACGGCGGCCGTCTTCAGTCCCGATGGCGGTCTGGCTGCGACCAGCTCGCTGGATGGGACCGCCCGCGTCTGGTCCACTACAGATGGCAGTGTCGTCGCCACGTTGAGAGGCCATGGCGATGGGTTGACAGATATCGCTTTCAGCCAGGATGGACGATCAATCGTGACCGCTTCGCGCGATGGTACGGCCCGCATTTGGAATGTTCCCGATGGAACGGAGCGGCAAATCCTCAGAGGGCACGATGGCGCGCTGAACTACGCCGCATTCAGCCGGAATGGCTCATTCGTTGCAACGGCATCTTTTGAAGACCACACGGTGAGACTGTGGGACGTGGATGCGGGCCGTCAGGTGATGCTCCTTGACAATCAGCGGGATGCAACGGACACGGAACCAAGTTCAATGAGGCCAGCCTTTAGCTCTGATGGAACCGAGATCGCAGTCGCTTCCGCGTACCGAAAGGTACAGATCATTCGGGTTTTTCCGACAACTGGGGAGCTCATCGCTTTTGCCCACAGCATCGTACTGCGCGACCTGACCCCCTGCGAGCGAAACCGCTTCTTCTTGCCGGTTGACGGTCAACGGGCAGTATGCCGGAGCTAGGGGAACCGGGAGCAATGCAAGAAAGTTCCCGGTCGGAAAACAGATCGCTGCCGCTCATTAAATCCGGAACGACGCTCGGCGCAGCTGCAAAGATATTGACGAATTGCACCTCAGACACGGCTTTCGTCACCAACACGAACGGTCGCCGCATCGGTGAGCTCGTGTCTGCCAATCTGGGTGAAAAGCCGATCGTCACGGTTGTCTACAGCCACTCGCACGTCGACCATTACGGCAGCGTCCGGGGCATCGTCGGTGAGGCCGACGTGAAGGCTGGCAGGGTTCAGATCATCGCACCCGAGCATTTCACGGAGCATGCGGTCAGCGAGAATGTTATTGCGGGCAACACCAGCTTGCTCCGCCTCGCCATCGTCCCCCACGAAGACAGGTGGTTCGTCTTCAACCCGTATCGAAACGATTCTCGCCTTCGGCTCGTCCGGCCATTGGTGATGCACCCAACGTCCGGCCCTCCCGACTTTGCGAAACTCCTAAGTCGTCTGTTTCCCACGAGAATGTCAGGCTGGCAGCGGAATCTATGCCAGTTGGCTCAGCAACCAGCTTCGGAACGTTTTAACGCGCGGGAGTTCGCTCTTGGCTGCGGACGTGACGAGATAGTAGGCTCCTGGTCCAGAAATTCGGTCACTGAATGGCGCAATCAGGTTGCCGGCGCGAATATCCTCTTCGATCAAAAAGGTTGGCAAGAGAGCGACGCCGAGACCCGCGATAGCTGCCTGGATGATCATGAAGAAATGCTCGATGCTTGGCCCCCACTGCAGGTCGTCGCGATGTGCGCCGACCGAGCGAAACCAGTGCTCCCAGCTGTTGGGTCGCGTCGAGTGACGGATCAGGCGATGAAAGCGCAGTGCCTCATAGCTGGTGATAGGATGTTTGCCCGCCATGAGCTTGGGACTGCAGACGACCTGTATCTCCTCGCTCATCAAAGGATCGATAATTGCATCCGTCCAATTGCCGTGGCCGAAGCGGATAGCGACATCGATCCGCTCCTTTGTGAAATCCAGTTCGCCATCACTGGAGACGATGTTCAGGTCTATCTCTGGATGCTGTTCCTGGAAGGTAGGCAGGCGTGGCAACAGCCAACGGGTGCCGAAGGTCGGCAACATGCCGATCGACAGGGTCCCCTTGCCCTCCTTCGACGAGATCAGCTCGACAGTGCCCGCCTCGATCAGATCGAGCGCGTCGCGCAGCAGTGTATTGTAGAAGCGCCCCTGATCAGTCAGTTCGATCCGGCGGCTTTGGCGCGTGAACAGCGCCACCTGCAGATATTCTTCAAGACTGCGAACGAGCCGGCTGGCGGCGCTCTGGGTGACGTTCAACTCCTCCGCGGCGCGGGTGAAGCTATTGTGTCGGGCGACGGCTTCAAACGTTCTTATAGCGTTGAGTGAAGGCAAAAGGCGGCCACGCACGATTTTACATTCCTTCAAGTCATGGAATTGCGATCTTTATGCGCCTTGCGGACTCCGGTCAAGAAGATAGCTTTTCTGCCAGAGCCGCCCGCAAGAGCATCGGCTACCCCATAGGCCAATCACCGAAAAGGTGTTCAGCATGATCCCTTTCCATATGGCATTCGCCATCGACGACAAGGAAGCCGCCCGTCACTTTTACGGCGAAATCATTGGCTGCAAGGTCGGCCGCGAAGCTGAAAACTGGATCGATTTCGATTTTTTCGGGCACCAGATTTCGGCGCATCTCAACAAAGATCCCAAGTCGACGGCAACGTCCAAGGTCGGCAATGACATGGTGCCGTTGCATCACTTTGGCGCGGTGCTTCCCTGGAACACCTGGAATGGTCTGATCGCGCGTTTACGCAAGGACGGCTACCCCTTTGTCATGGAGCCCAAAGTGCGCTTCCAGGACGAACCGGGCGAGCAGGGAACATTCTTTCTGAAGGACCCGGCTGGCAACGCCCTGGAGTTCAAGTCCTTCAAGAACCCCGACGCCATCTTTGAACACTGATATTTCCGGCCGCGGCCGCTGTGACTGAGATCGAGAAACAAATGAATTCTTTTGAAATCGGCAGAGAGCTGACCGCGATCACGATGGGTATCGATGCGCTCGAACGCAGCATGCCCGCTCAGGGCAGCCTGCTCGGCGGCGACGGCCTTGTTCCTATCTATCTGGGCGATGGCCTAGTTGACGCCCGACACTACGATGACCGCGAAGCCATTCGCGCCGACCTCGCCCGGCTCGACCCGGAGGTCGCCGCCTTGCCCGCTGGACCCCGCAGGGTCTTTCTGCAGGGCATGCTCAAGTCGGTGCGAGTTGCCGTAAAGATGCTGTCAGGCGCGAGCCCATCCTTCGAGGAAAAGGTTACCGATCTGGTCGGCGCGCCCGCCGGACGCGAGGACGCGGCGTTGATCGAGGATGCCCGTGCCAGGGCCGATGCGCTGCTGCGCAAGGCGGGATTCGTCCGGGGTTCGCTGGCTGAACGGGTCCAGAGTTGGGAGGAGGCGCGCGCCGTACCGACAGATCAGATCGAAACGGTGTTTCGGGATCTGATGGCCGAAGCGAAAGCGCGAACCGATAGCCTGGTCTTCGACACTGGGGACTACGATATGGTGCTCAATCCCGTGCGCGGCATGTTCTACACGGCGCGTTGTTCTTTCAACGAAGGGAAGATGGATCTCAATTTCGATTTGAGCTTCACGCGGGCTGCCCTCAAGCATCTCGTCTGCCATGAGGTCTATCCGGGCCATTCGACCCAATTGCTGTCCACCAAGGCAGCGTTCGATGCCGGCAAAGCGCCGGCCGATGCGCTGCTGATCACAACCGATGCGATCACCGGCTGCGTGCAGGAAGGCATCGGCGATCAGGGTATCCACCTCATCGATTTCATCGAGGACGAGGATGACGAAATTCATATGGAGCTTCGTCGCGTCCG
The DNA here is from genome assembly GCF_014852035.1 of Ensifer sp. ENS03. NCBI lineage: Bacteria > Pseudomonadati > Pseudomonadota > Alphaproteobacteria > Hyphomicrobiales > Rhizobiaceae > Ensifer > Ensifer sp. ENS03. The sequence goes on from NZ_JACVAV010000010.1 coordinate 113,020, forward strand.
CTCCGCCGCCCAGACGAGTGCAGCCTGGATGCTGATGGTCGAGGGGCTGCCGCGTGAGTACGTGGCGGGGTATCTGCGTAGTACCGCCATGGGGCAGGAAGCCTGGGTTCAAGGAAGGCTGCGCATGGCGGCCCACCCGTTCCGTGGACCGTTCATCGCATCCTATTGGGCCGGCAACGAAAGTGTTCGCCGCGTGCGCGAACGGGTCAGCAAGGACCAGTGGCCGTTGTTCCTGGAGGCGCTTTATAGCCATGCCAACAGCCCACAGAGCCTCGAAATGTTTCCGCAAACCGTAATTGAACAGGGTTGATCCATGAAGATCACCATTCTCGGATCCGGCGCCATCGGCGGTCTTGCCGGAGCGTATATGACAAAGGCCGGGCACGAGGTGCTTCTGGTCGATCGTTGGGTCGAACATGTTGCTGCACTCGATGAGAAGGGCCTGTTCATCGACGGCGTACGCGGCGAGATGACCGTTCCCGTCAAGGCTGCGACGCCGGACCAACTGACGGGCGAACTCGGAACAGTGTTGATTGCGACCAAGTCGCAGCACGCTGTGGAGGCGCTGAAGCAGATCATTCCTCTACTCAACGCCGACAGCTGCGTTGTCTCCTTCCAGAACGGCTTCAACGAGCCGGACATGATCGCCGCGCTCAACGAGGCGGGATTGCCCGGGGAGAGGATCGTCATGGGATCGATCCCGAACTATGGCGGCGCGCTGGTCGATCCCGGTTATGTGGAATTCGTGCATGAGGGCCCTATCCAGCTCGGTGAGCTGAATGGCGAGATGACACCGCGCCTCAAGGCTCTTGGCAAAGCGTTGAGTGCTTTGACCGAGGTGCAATATTCAACCCACATCTGGGGTCAGATCTGGGCCAAGGAAGTCTATGCCTCGCAGGTGGTGTTCTCCGCTCTTGCTGACGCGAAAATCCGGGACACACTCGGCGTCGAGCGCTATGCGCGCATTGCCGGCGCAGTCGTCAAGGAAGCGCTGGAGATTGCCGATGCCAACGGCATCGATGTACAGGCCTTCGATTTCTTCGATCCGTCAAACTATCGGGTGAAGACGGCTGCGGATACCCAGAGGCTTCTGGCCAACATCAATCATGCCATCTGGCTGTTGAAGAAGGATCAGGACACCAAGCCCGCACACAACTTCAAGAAGAAGGGTTCGGGCATCTGGTGGGACATTGTCTATCGCAAACGCCCTTCGGAAACCCGCTCGTCCAGCGGCAAGCTCATCGACTTCGGCAAGAAGACGGGCGCCGACACAAGGCTGAATGAGAAACTGTTTTCGATGATCTACGAGATCGAGGACGGCAAGCGAGACCTTGGTTTCCACAATTTCGATGAACTCGAAGCTTATATTGCCTCAATCGGAAAGACCCTCCCATGACCACCAAGCTCGGCGTCGGACTGATCGGCGCACATACCTGGGCCGACAAGGCCCATCTCCCCGGTTACAATGCGCATGAGCGCGTCGACCTGATCGCGGTGTGCGACGTGGATGGCGACCGCGCCAAGGCGATGGCCGAAAAATACGGGGCGCGCAAAATCTATACCGACCCTGAAAAGCTCATCGCCGATCCGGACGTGCAGATGGTGGACGTCTGCACACCGACGCATACGCATCTGCCGCTGAGCCTCGCTGCCATCGCAGGCGGCAAGCATGTGCTCTCGGAAAAGCCGCTCCATACGCTTGCTGCTCCAGCGTTCGAGGCTGCTGCCAAGGCCGATGCGGCTGGTGTGCGCACCAAGCTCGGCTTTACCTTCCGCTATTCACCGGCGATCCGCCAGATCAAGGCATGGATCGACGACGGCACGCTGGGCGAGATTTTTCATATCCACGGTTTCGAGCAGAACAGCCAATGGCTGGATCCGCAGGAGCCACTGCGTCAGATCACGCCGGGTATCGATCGCAACTCGCTCATTCCGGCCTCTATCGTCGGATACGGTTCCCATCTTATCGATCTGATGCGTTGGTTGGGAGGCGAGTTCGCCTCAGTGGCCTCCACCATGAAGAATTTCATTCCCGAACGTATCGTACGGGGAGAAGAGGGGCTGCAGAAGATCAAGGTTGAAGACGGTGCTGTCGCACTTGTCGAATATGCGAGCGGTGCGCAGGGTCTGTTGCAGACGAGCTATGTCGCGGTCGGCAATTATCCCGGCGTGGAACTGCGCGTCTATGGTTCGAAAGGGGCGGCCATCGCCCGGTTGATCTCCGAGTTCGGCACGGCGGAGACGCTGAAGTTGGCTAAGGCAGAAGCCGTCGAGTTCATTCCCTACGATGTCGGCGCCTCGGCCCTACCGCCCGGCACCACGCTCAGTATGCCGTGGCCCGAGCTTTACTATCGCAACCTCGTGCGCTTCTTCGTCGATGAAATCCTCGAAGATCGGCCTCAGGAATGCACATTCTATGATGGCGCCAAGAGCCAGGAAATCGTGGACGCGATCATTCAGGCCCATTTTGAACGCCGCTGGGTTGATCTGCCGGGCAACGGCGCATGACGCAGTGTCGTTACGATCCGTCGGTGGTCGACGCCTTCCTTAGGCACCACTGGACCTATCACCCTGTGGATGCGACGTTCATGGGCAATAGGGACCATGACGACCGTATGCCGCCCTGTGGGCCGGAAACGCTGACTGAGGAATTGGCGGGTATCGCCTCTCTTGAGCGCCGGCTTGCCGACACGGCCGAACCTGAGGCCTTGGGCGATCGTCTGGACCGCAAAATGATCCTGGCGGAGCTCGCCTTGCAGAAGGCAGCCGCGACATCTCGTCCACGTTTTTCCAATCCGGCCTGGTTTTCCGGCGAGGCAGCTTTCGCGATTGTTTCCCTGCTACTTCCCCAGTCGGCGCCGGTCCGGCAGGATGGACTGATTGCCCGCCTCAATTCTCTGCCGGCATTCCTGACGTCAGCCCTGGAACGGCTGAAGGGAAAAACTGCTCCATTTGGGTGGACGGCGCGCGCCCGGCGCGAGGCGCGCGCGATGGCGGAATTCCTGCGTATTGAGATTCGACTGCACGACGAATTTTCCGCACAATGGGCCGCGCCCGCTGATACCGCAGCAGCCGCGTTCGACACCTTCGCATCTGGCCTCACGGATATTGTCGATGACGATCCGGCTTGCGGCGGAGACTATCTGTCGCTTTTGATGAATACGGTCCATGGCCTCGATTTCGGTCCGCGCGAAGCGGTGAAAAGGGCCGAAGAGGCCTTCGATCGAATCGGCGACGAACTGGTTGAAATGGCAAAGTCCATCGATCCGGAAAAAAGCTGGCAGGAATTGATTGCCGGCCTGTCCGACGATCATCCAGCCGACGCTGAAGCCGTAATCGAAAGCTATCGGCACCACGACGCCGCCGCGCGAAAAGATGGCGCAGCGCTGGTGACGCCGGCCCAGGAGTATGGGCTCGAGTACCGTTGGATGGCGCCGTGCTTCCGCAAGATCAATCAGTCCCTCTATTTCCTATTCTACAGATCTCCGCCCGGCCTCAACCCCGGTCAGGGCAGCGTCTATTGGGTGACGCCCCCAGGTGACGATTTCGACACCTTTCTGCGCGGAAGCAACACGGCCATGGTCAAGACGATCCACTCCGTGCATCATGCCAGCGTCGGCCACCACACGCAGAACACCCGCGCCCGCTCCGCCCAGTCGCACCTCGCACGCATTGCCGGTACCGATTGCGCTCTGGGGCTTGCGTTTCTCGGTTCCGGTACGCTGATTGAAGGATGGGCATGCTACGTTGAAGACCTTTTGATGGAAGCGCCGGACTTTTATGAACCGGCCGAAATCTTGCTCCTCAAGCAGTACGAGCGCAGAAACGCGGCGAGCGTCCTTGTCGATGTCAAATTGCATCTCGGGGACTGGAGCATGGCGGAGGCCATGGCCTTCTACCGCGACAAGGCGGGCTTCGCACCGGCACGTGTCGAGGGCGAGGTGGTTCGTAATTCCATGCTGCCTGGCTCGCGGCTGATGTACTGGATCGGCGTCGAAGGCATCAAAACGCTGCGCGGCCGATGGAAAGGGGATACGATTGGCTTTCATGATGCGCTGCTGAGCTACGGCCATGTGCCGCTTGCGTGGATCGCTGAAGAGATGCAACGCGCGGGGCAATTGAACTGATGGCTGAACCCCTGCTGGAGATACGCAACCTCGTTACCGAATTTCGCACGGAGAGCAGCATCGTGCAGGCGGTCAAGGGCGTCGACCTGAAGATTGAGCAGGGGCAGACCGTTGCCGTCGTGGGCGAAAGCGGGTCGGGAAAATCCGTGACCAGCCTCTCTGTCATGCGGCTGATCCCGCCTGCGATCGGCGGCATCGCGTCTGGCGAAATTCTGTTCCGCGGGCGCGACGGCGTGGTGCGCGATCTGGCCCAACTGCCGGAAAAAACCATGCGCGGCGTTCGCGGCAACGAAATTTCGATGATCTTTCAGGAGCCGATGACCAGCCTCAACCCGACCCAAAAAGTCGGAACGCAGGTCGCTGAGGCGGCGCTACTGCATCAAGGACTGACCCGTTCGCAGGCATGGAAGCGGGCGATAGAGATGCTGATGCTGGTGGAAATTCCCGAACCGGCGCGACGGGCCGACATCTATCCGCACCAGATGTCCGGTGGCATGCGCCAGCGTGTGATGATCGCGATGGCGCTAGCTTGCAATCCGGCGCTGCTGATTGCGGACGAGCCCACCACGGCGCTGGATGTCACCGTTCAACTGCAGATTCTGGAGCTGATGCGCCGCCTGCAGCGAGAGATTGGCATGGGTATCCTGTTCATCACCCACAATCTGGGCGTCGTCGCCGAAATCGCCGATCGCGTCGCTGTCATGTATGGCGGACGCATTGTCGAAAGCGCCGACGTCAACGAATTGTTCGACCGGCCGAGCCACCCTTACACCAAAGGCCTGCTGGCCAGCATGCCGCAGGTCGATCACGCGGCACGCGCGGCAGGGCAGGTTGCCCGCTTGAAAGCCATTCCCGGCAGTGTCGTCGACCCGCGCAATCCACCAACCGGCTGCGATTTCAATCCGCGCTGTCACTGGGCGCTCGATGCGTGCCGAGCCGCGGTCCCTCCGGTTTTCATGGTGAGCCCGGATCACGGCGCGCGCTGCCTGAGATGGAGCGAAATGAATGGCTGAAGCCCTGCTCCAGGTTTCCGATCTGAAAGTGCATTTCGAGATCGGCAAGTCGATGTTCAAACCGGGCGTCGTCATCCGCGCCGTCGATGGCGTCAGCTTCGAGGTCGCCAAAGGAGAGGTTGTCGGGCTGGTCGGAGAGTCTGGCTCCGGAAAGTCAACGCTCGGCCGTTCGATCCTGCGACTGGTCGAGCCGACCGGCGGTTCTGTCAGCTTCGATGGTGGCAATGTGACGGGTCTTGCGCCCGCACAGCTCAAAGCGCTGCGCAGTCAGATGCAGATCATTTTCCAGGACCCCTATGCCAGTCTCAATCCGCGCATGAGCGTGGGCCAGATCATTGGCGAGGCGCTTCTGCTCCACAACATCGGCACCCGGAAGGAGCGTCCGGACCGGGTCGGCGACCTGCTGGAAAAAGTCGGCTTGCCTCGTTCGGCGGCAGCACGGTTTCCGCATGAGTTTTCCGGAGGGCAACGTCAGCGTATCGGCATTGCGCGCGCGCTTGCCGTCAATCCGCAATTCATCGTCGCCGATGAACCGGTTTCCGCGCTTGACGTTTCGATCCAGGCGCAGATCATCAACCTGCTGCAGGATCTGAGGCAAGAGCTTGGGCTGTCGATCCTGTTTATCGGCCACGATCTGTCCGTTATCGAGTTTCTCTGCGATCGCGTCATCGTCATGTACCTCGGCAAGATCATGGAAACTGCGACGGCCCCAGATCTCTATGCTAAACCCCTCCACCCCTATACGCGTGCGTTGCTGGATGCGGCGCCGGTGCCGGATCCGCGCGTGCGCCGAAGCCGCATCACGCTGAAAGGTGACTTGCCCAGCCCGATCAACCCACCCTCCGGCTGCGTGTTTCGCACCCGATGTCCTTTCGCCATCGAAAAATGCGCTGCGGCCGTGCCGGCTCTGGAGGCGCGCGGTGATCGCCACTCGGTGGCCTGCCTTCGAGCGGACGAACTTAACTTGAGAGAATAGATCAGCCTTATTTTTCGCGCCGATCCCCCGGCTATTTTTAGCCAGCCTACCCCGTAATTGCTCAGGAAATTGGCAATTCGGGGTATTTTTTTGCCCATTGTCGCCCAAACTCATGCATGAGTTAAAATGCGGTCAAAGTGGATTTTTTCGGGCATTGCACGATGCCTTCATGACGCACCATGCTGTGGCCCATGAAACGGATATTTATCGCCTCTCGCGGCAACCCTGAGCACATGGCAACCCTGTTTCGGAAAGAGCTTCCGAGCCACGTCGTCACGACCGAACAACCCAAGACGGACGACGGTCCCGTGCCCTATATCGTCGTCGGACGACCCCTGCCGGGCGTCATTGCTGCGGTGCCGGGGCTTGAGCTGGTGTTAAGCCTCAATGCCGGGATCGAACACCTGCTGGCCAGCGGCGAAGTGCCCGGGCATCTGCCGATCGTTCGCCTGGTCGATGATGGCCTTGCCGAGGGCATGTGCGAATGGGTTTTGGCGCAGGCGCTGGCATGGCATCGCAATTTGTTGGTCTACAAGGATCTTCAGGCAAAGGGCGAATGGGCACCCTGCGCGGAGAAACTGGCCCGCGAGCGCACGGTGACGATCCTGGGCGCGGGCGCACTTGGTTCCGAGGTTGCCCGGCATTTCGTTCGTTTCGGCTTCAAGACCCGTAGCTGGAGCCGGTCCGGCCGGGCGATCGAGGGAGCGCGGAGCTTCGCCGGCCGCGACAAACTCATGGATGCGATCAGCGGCGCCGATATTCTCGTCAATCTCCTGCCGATGACCGCCGAAACCGCCGATGTTGTGGATGCAATGGTGCTGGCGGCGTTGGCCAAGGGCGCGTTCTTCATCAACGGTGCCCGTGGTGGCCACGTCGTGGATGCGGACCTGATCGGAGCCCTTGACGGCGGACATATCAGCGGCGCGGCTCTCGATGTTTTCCGCATCGAGCCGCTGCCAGCTGAAGACACGCTGTGGCGGCATCCGAAAGTCCTGCTCTCGCCGCACGTCGCCGCTCCCACGCATGCAGATGCTGCCGTGAAGGAGATGGCCGAAAACATCCGACGCTTCGAACGCGGTGAAAAATTGCCACACATTGTCGATCGCTCGCTGGGCTACTGAAAACTTAACGACCGGCCGATCCAACACGGCCGGCGAATAGGGAACGCCCGCAAGGGCAAAAGAGAGGACGATGCCATGACATTTGAACTGACCCGACGCGCAGCACTTCAGGCGATACTCGCTGGTACTGCGACCCTTGCCACGATGCATGCGTTTCCGGCCCTCGCGCAGCAGAAGGGCGGTACGTTGACGGTGGGCCTGACCTACGAGATCGACACGATGAACGTGTACTCGACCGGCTTTCTGGGGGATGCACAGGCGGCCGTCGTCGAGGGACTTCTCGCGCCGGATCAGCATGCGAAATATGTGCCGGTGCTCGCAACCGAAGTGCCGACCATCGAGAATGGCGGCATTGTCGTGGCGGCCGACGGCAAGACGATGACGGTGACCTACAAGCTCCGTCCCGGTGTGAAGTGGCACGACGGCAAACCCTTTACGTCAGCCGACGTGAAATACACCTGGGAAGCGGTCAAGGACCCGGCGTTCAAAGCTGAATCCAAGGACGGTTCCGCCGAGGTGGCCAGCATCGAAACCCCGGACGACCTGACCGTCGTGGTTCACTACAACTCCATACTGCCGACCTTTGCCTCCACTCTCTTCACCTTCGGCATCTTCCCCAAGCACCTGCTGGAAGGCACCGATCTCAACACGTCCTCCTACAACGAAACTCCTGTGGGCACCGGCCCGTTCAAGGTGACGGAGTTCGTGCGCGGCCAGTACGTGGTGACCGAGCGTTTCGATGACTATTGGGCAAAGAGCGAGAAGGGTGATGCGCTGCCTTATCTCGACAAGATCATTTTCAAGATGATCCCGGACACCAACACGCTGATTACCCAGCTGAAATCCGGCGAAGTCAACCTGGTCGTATCGACACCCTACAGCCAGGCCAAGCAGGTCGAGGGCATTTCCGGCATCGAAATGGTCAAGGGGCCGCTCTTGTCCTGGCAGCATCTCGATTTCAATTTCAAGCGCCCGTCGCTGGCCGACATCAATGTTCGCAAGGCCATCGCGGCTGCTATCGACCGCACCGTGCTAAGCAAGGCGCAGGGCGGCTTCCCGGAACCGATCAAATCGCCGGTGGTGCCGGTGTTCGAATTCTATGATCCGAACACGCCGGAAATTGCCTACAATGTCGCAGCCGCCAACAAGATCCTCGATGAGGCGGGCTATGCTCCGGGCTCCGACGGCGTACGCGAAAAAAACGGCGAGCGCTTGTCCTATGCCTTCATGGTCCAGGCGGGCCGGGCGGACGACGAGCTGGCCCAACAGGTGATCATCGCCCAGCTCAAGGCGATTGGCATTGAAGCCGTTGCCAACAACCAGACCGGCGTCGCCTATCGCGAAGCGCGCTACAAAGGTGGCTACGACCTGATCTACGGTCGCTGGATCACCTCTGCCGATCCGGTCTACTCGGTGTTCTGGGGCACCGGCGGTGCCAACAACGGCCAGTCCTATTCCAACCCCGCTCTCGATGCGGCCCTGTCGAAATTCGAAACGACGCTGGACCCAGCCGCCCGCAAGCAGGCTGCGGCGGAATTCCAGAAAATTCTGGCCGAGGACCTGCCTTCGATCCCCTTGACCACCAACGTCGCCTTGATTGCCAAGACCGCGGCGCTCAAGAACTTCGTGCCGAACCCGACGAACATGACCAATTTCGTGCATACGGCCGAATGGTACATGGGCTAACATGAACGGAGGCGCCCGGTCTCAGTGGCCGGACGCCTCGTTCCTTTTGACCAGGAGACGGCATGAATTTCGGTTACATTTTACGCCGTCTGCTCGGCGCCATCCCGCTGCTCCTCGGCATTTCGCTGATTTTGTTTGCTATCGTGCATCTGGCCCCCGGCGGCCCGCTCGACATGTACGCCGAGAATCCGGCTGTCAGCAAAGAGGCGCTGCAACAGATCGCGGTCGCCTACGGCCTCGACAAGCCCGCGCCTGTGCAATACGTCATGTGGCTGAAATCGATGCTGGTTGGCGACTGGGGCTACTCCATCCGCACCGGACGTCCCGTCCTGACCGAAATTGTCCTGCGGCTGGGGCCAACCCTCGAACTTGGCGGTCTCGCCCTTCTGATTTCGCTGTTGCTCGCCGTCCCTCTTGGAATCATCAGTGCTGCCCGGCGCGGCTCGAAGCTCGACAGCGGGCTGACGATGCTGTCGTTTGCCGGCATTTCCACCCCGGTCTTCTGGTTGGCGCTGCTGCTTCAGCTTCTCTTCTCCGTGCAACTCGGCTGGCTCCCGTCTGCCGGCTACAAGTCAATCGGTGATGGCTCGTTCCTCGATCGGCTCGCCCATATCATTATGCCGGCCACCGTGCTGTCGCTTGCGACCATCGCCAGTTGGAGCCGGTTCATCCGCTCCGGCATGATCGACGTGCTCAACCAGGATTACATCCGCACCGCCTATGCGAAGGGGCGTTCCGAGCGAGGCGTCATCATCCTGCACGCATTGCGCAACGCGATGATCCCGGCCGTCACCGTCATCGCGGTGGACTTCGCCACCGTCATTTCAGGCGCCGTCATCACCGAAACAGTGTTTGCATGGCCGGGCATCGGACGTCTGTTCATGGAAAGCATGGATGGTCGCGACTATCCCATGCTGATGGGCCTAATGATGATGGGGTCTGTCGGCATTGTCGTGGCCAATATCATCGCCGATGTGACCTATGCCGCTCTCGACCCAAGGATTCGCTATGGTTGACGCAACGATGCAATTGGCTCACTTGGCGCCGCCGCAGAGCTACAGCCGCCGCGTTGTCAGGCGCTTTCTGAAACATCGGCTGGCGGTCGCCAGTCTCGCCTTTCTGTTGTTGATGACGATTGTTATTGTCATTGGGCCATTCCTGTCGCCCTACAGTTTTGATGGTCAGGATTTCACCTTGATCGGTTCACCCGGCCCGATGACTGCAGAGCACTGGCTTGGAACCGATGAACTCGGTCGCGATGTCATGACCCGCTTAATATACGGAGGGCGGGTTTCCCTTGCTGTCGGCCTTGCTGGCGCGATTATCGCAACCATCGCAGGCACGCTGGTTGGTGCACTATCGGGCTTCTATCGCGGTTTGTCCGATATGCTGCTAATGCGGTTTACGGATGTGATGCTGTCGATCCCGACGCTGCCCCTTGTCCTGCTGCTCTCAGGGCTTTTCCGCCCGAACCCGCCTCTGCTTGTGGCTATTGTCGGCATGCTAATCTGGATGGGAACTGCACGACTGGTGCGCAGCCAGTTCCTCGCGTTGCGCGAACGCGAATTCGTAGAGGCCGCCCGCGCACTTGGGGCAGGGGGTGCACGGCTGATGTTCCGGCATATCTTGCCCAATGCCATCGGCCCGATCACCGTGGCGGCAACGCTTGCCGTTGGAAGCGCCATCATGCTTGAATCGGCGCTCTCGTTTCTGGGCTTTGGCATTCAGCCACCAGTTCCCACATGGGGAAACTTGCTGAACAGTGCATCACCCTGGCTCAGTGTTGCGCCATGGCTTGCTATACCGCCCGGCCTGCTAATTCTCTGCACCGTGCTGGCCGTCAATTTCCTTGGCGACGGTTTGCGCGACGCAATGGAACCGAAAGAGTGATTTCCCAGCTGATTTCTGTTTGACGTTTTCTCCAACAAACATTTGCTGGCGGGTATTGGGCAGCCCCGGCCAGAAGGGCCGGTAGACGCCCTTCCCGACCGAGAAGGCTTCAAGGCCGCGGCTGGCGACCGATGAGTCTTGTCTGGGCGCACTATGCGCTTGACGATCGAGACGCGATCTTCAGCTACATTGAAAGTGAAAACCCGAAAGCGTCAGTGTACGTCTACGAGGAGATTGCGCGTTCAGTTCGGCGTCTCCTCGACTTTCCCGGAAAGCGGCCGCCCGGATCGAATTGAGGGAACGCGGGAGTTGGTAATTCCGCGCACACCCTGCATCGCCGTATACACGTTGACTCGACCGCGGTAAACTTGCGGAATGACTGCATCGGAACTATATTGCAGTCAATGAAGGCGCCTGCGAGGGTCTGACTATGGCTATCCTGACAGTACGAAATGTACCTGATGAAGTGCACCGCGCTTTGCGCGTCCGGGCGGCAAATCACGGCCGTAGCACAGAGGCGGAAGTCCGCGAGATTCTGGAACGTGCGGTAAAGCCCGAACAGCGTATTCGCATCGGGGATGCCTTGGCTGAGTTGAGCGGGCGGATTGGCTTGACCAATGATGATTTTGAAGTGTTCGACCAGATGCGAGACAAAGCGCCGGCAGAGCCAATGAGGTTTGAATGATCGTCCTGGACACGAATGTCGTCTCGGAGGCGATGAAGCCCGCCCCGGATTTGGCTGTGCGCAATTGGTTGAATGACCAGGTAGCCGAAACCTTGTATCTGTCCAGTGTAACGCTGGCGGAACTGCTGTTTGGCATCGCTGCGCTCCCGGAGGGCCGGCGCAAAAAAGCGTTGGCCGACACGCTTGATGGCCTGCTCGAACTGTTCGACGATCGCGTGTTGTCATTCGACACTGCGGCGGCTCGGCACTATGCCGGCCTTGCGGCCACCGCGCGAGCAGGGGGGAAGGGATTCCCGACACCTGATGGATATATTGCGGCTATTGCAGCCTCCAAGGGATTTACAATCGCGACACGCGATACAAGCCCCTTTGAGGCGGCAGGAGTCCCTGTCGTCAATCCTTGGAACCACCTATAGACTCGCCATGGGGGGCTCTCGGGTTCAAATGGGTTCAAGGCGAGGGAAAGCCGGCGTGCTGCCGACTTACGTCGTCTAGTGGAGAGTTTGCGTCGCTTCCAATGATCTGAACGTCCGAGGCGTCAGTGCGCAGGTCTGGGATCAGCCCATGCCCAACACTTTTCGAATGCTGTGATTCCGCCCGCCGCACACGACCTATGGCACGTGTTGCATATGATTTGCGTGTGCAGCATCGGCGCTTCGCCTCTTGGACAAGTTGGCACCCGCCGATCGACCTCGTGCTTGCTATTATTTTTTTCGCATATGGATTTGCGTTGTTGCGTCTTGGGATCGGCGGGCCAGACGGTTTCGGCGCGGCACGCCTTGCTGACGCAGATAGGACCCGCAACGCGGCAATCGTTGCAGGATTGGTGCTGGTTCTGACAGGCTTGGTGGACCCGCTGCTGGCGGGCGATTTCGACTTTTGTGGGGGCACCCATTCTGCGCTGATCGTTGCCGTTGCCAACATGCTCAGTCTACCGCTGATCGCCTGAGGGCTCCCGAGCCTAAGATGGCATGATCCTGATCAACGCTCCCCTTTATGGAAGCAAAGCTCTTCGATCTCGATCGCGTTTCGGGAGCGGTTTTGCTTCTCGCATGAGGTAGTAAACGGTTAGATATGAACTGGCCGATCGCTCGATCGGCCAGTTCATATCTACGAGACATGTATTGATCTCGTTCTTTCATGAATCGGTAACAGTGGACACTTGACTCGCGGCAGCAGCTGTTGAGACTCTTTCGTTGTCAGACATCTTACATAAACGGGGATCCAAACTGACGGATCACAAGGAGGACCACATGAAAAAGCTCTTCATGCGACTGACTGTAGGTGTTGCCTTTGTCGCTGCCGCCGTATCGGCCCATGCTGGCGAGACGTTGGACCGCGTCATGGAAAAGAAGGCGATGGTCGTCGCCACCAACAGCGGCTGGCCGCCCCAGAGCTATCTCGATGACAGCAACGAGATGGTCGGCTTCGACATCGACGTGTCGCGCGAGATCGCCAAGCGCCTCAGCGTCGAGGTGAGCTTCGAGACGCCGGACTGGGCGACGCTCACGGGCGGTCGCTGGCAGGGCCGTTACGACCTCGGTGTCGGTTCCGTAACGCCCACCAAGGCACGCGCCCAAGTGATCGATTTCGTCGGCATCTATTACTACAGCCCTTATGTGTACGTCGTGCACAAGGACAGCGACGCCAAGTCCGTCACCGACCTCAACGGCAAGGTGATCGGCGTCGAAACGGCGACGACCTCGGAAGACTTCATCAACCGGAAGCTGGAAATCGACGCTCCGGGCCTGCCGCCGATCGAATACAAACTGGAGCCGGGTGAGGTCCGTACATTCGCCGATTCCATGCTGCCCTTCGACGACCTTCGCCTCGGCGCTGGCGTTCGCCTCGATGCGGTAATCGCACCCGAGCAGACCGCGATGAATGCCATCAAGAATGGCTATCCGGTCAAGGTTCTCGAAGGCGAATATGCCTTCCGTGAGCCGCTGGTCGTTATCAGCGAGAAGGTCGACCCGGACTGGACGGCCAAGGTCGGTGGTATCGTCGAAGAGATGAAGAAGGACGGCACGCTCGGCCAGCTCACCACCAAGTGGTATGGCAAGGACTACAGCGCCGACTGATAAACACCGGTGCGGGCCTTTTCGCCCGCACCCTTCCATTCGAAGGGGGGCGCATGCCGATGACTTATCCAGACACCTACTATAAACGAACGATGGCGGACCGGACGGCGCGACCAGTCCTTTCGGGTACGGTCGAATGTGACGCGGTCATCGTCGGCGGCGGTCTTGCCGGCCTTTCGACGGCGCTGCAGCTTGCTCGCGCCGGCAAGCGCGTCACGGTGCTGGAGGCTGAGAGCGTCGGCTTCGGAGCGTCCGGCCGCAATGGTGGCTTCGTCAGTCCCGGTTATGCGACCGGCGGCGACGACATTGCCCGGGTCACGGGCAAAGATGCGGCCCGCGAGCTGCACCTCCTCTCCGTCGAAGGCATGGAATTCATCCGCGAGAACATCAAGACGCTCGGCATCGATAATGCGAAGCCAGAACCGGGCATCATGAGCGTTCTGCGTTACGACGATGGCGCGAGCCTCAAGGCCTATGCCGACGAGATAAGTCGCGAATACGGCTACGAGCTCGAATACATGGACCGAGACGCCGTGCGTGCTGTGCTCAAATCCGAGCGTTACTTCCAGGCATTGCGCAATCCGACTGCCTTCCATATGCACCCGCTTAACTATCTACGTGGCATCGCGGCGGAGATCGAGCGGCTTGGGGGGCGCATCTGCGAGCAGTCGCGGGCGACTTCGGTGATTTCTTCCGGTTCCGAAAAACGTGTGAAAACTGCACGGGGCGAGGTGAAGGCGCCTGACGTCGTCTTCACGACGGGTGGTTATACCGGTTCGCTGAATGGCAAGTTAAAGCGTTCCTATCTGCCGATTGCCACCTATGTGATGGTCAGCGAGGAGGCGCCGGAGCTGATCGCCACGGCGATCGCCACGAAGCACGCCATCGGCGACAACCGCCGGGCCGGTGACTACTACCGCCTCGTCGACGGAGGCCGCCGGATCCTCTGGGGCGGGCGTATCACCACGCGTGCTGCCTCGACCGCAGGCCTCGTCAAGGAACTGCGGGCCGAAATGGTCGATACCTATCCGCAACTTGCCGGACTCAAGACGGAGCTCGCCTGGTCAGGCCTCATGTCCTATGCCCGGCACCTGATGCCTCAGATCGGACGTATGAGCCCAGGCATCTGGTACTGCACGGCCTTTGGCGGTCACGGCCTCAATACCACGGCGATCGGCGGCAAGGTCATTGCCGAGGGCATTTTGGGGACAAGCGAACGTTACAAGCTTTACCAACCTTTCGGTCTCGTCTGGGCCGGCGGCCTGGCGGGGCTTGCGGTGGCACAGCTCACCTACTGGAAACTTCAGGCGCAGGACTGGTGGCGCGAGCGTGCGGCTTAAACAGCTTCTACAATAAAATGGGGCGGAATATGATTGGTCGACTGATACTCACCTATCCCGAAGCGTCGCGCAGGGCAGGCGGCCTGCTAATCCTTGCGATCGTCGTGGCGATCCTTTACGCCCTCGGGGTCAGTTCCGCCTGGATCGGCCATGTTCTGCCGTCCTTGACAGACTGGCTGAAGGAGAACCCAGCGATCAGCCGCGTCGTCTCGTCGGTGCTGATCGCGCTCATCGCCGCCGCCAACTGGCAGGCGCTGCGCCAGCTGTCACGCCGCCAGCAGATCGTCGCCGTCTGGCTCGAGCTGTTCGCGCTCCTGATGCTGTTCTTCTACTCCTTCAATCTTTCCTTCGCCTTCATCGCCAAGAAGATCGGCTTCCTCATCACGCAGGGCGTGACGACGACGCTCTTCATTTCGGCGATTTCGATCGTCATCGCCACCATCATCGCGCTGGCCGGCGCCATCGCGAAACTCTCCAACAATGGCGTGATCTACGGGCTTGCAACATTCTATACGTCGCTTTTCCGCGGACTGCCGCTGCTCATGCAAATTTACATCATCTATCTCGGCCTACCGCAGGTGGGTTACGTGATCGGCGCCGTACCGGCTGGCATTCTCGCGCTCTCGCTGTGTTACGGCGCCTACATGACGGAAATTTTTCGCGCCGGCATCCAGAGCATCAATCGCGGTCAGACGGAGGGCGCGACCGCGCTCGGTCTCACTCCGGCGCAGACGATGATGCTGGTCATCTTGCCCCAGGCCATGCGGGTCATCATCCCGCCGACTGGCAACCAATTTATCGCAATGCTGAAGGATTCCTCGCTGGTATCTGTCGTAGGCGTTTGGGAAATCATGTATCTCGCCCGCACCCAAGGCCAGACGGAATTCCGACATATCGAGATGCTGATTACCGCCTCCATGATCTACTGGACCCTTTCGATTTGCCTGGAATATGCCCAGTCCCGCATCGAGGAACGGTTTGGCCGCTTCAATGTCCGCTGAGGCATCCGTGGCAGACAGCGACGGCACTCCGGT
Source organism: Ensifer sp. ENS03 (assembly GCF_014852035.1). Lineage (NCBI taxonomy): Bacteria > Pseudomonadati > Pseudomonadota > Alphaproteobacteria > Hyphomicrobiales > Rhizobiaceae > Ensifer > Ensifer sp. ENS03. The sequence continues at coordinate 128,973 of NZ_JACVAV010000010.1, forward strand.
CGTGCCGTCGTCGAACCGTCGGGGCGCGCTGCTCGTGCTCGCCGCCTTCTTTATGTTCTCCGCAACCGATGCGATCGTCAAGATCATGGCGGGAACGATGCCTGCGCCGCAGGTGACCTTTTTCGTCACCATTGCAGCTCTCCTTCTGCTCTTGGTCCATGCACTCGCAACCGGCCGTCTTCGCCGCCTCATCCCACGCCAACCGTCGCTCGCCTTCTGGCGAGCGCTGCTGCTGGCGTTCGATACGCTGCTGATCCACTATGCCTTCGCCAAGTTGCCGCTTGCGGAAGCCTATCTTATCGCCTTCCTCACGCCGATCCTGGTGGCGATGCTGAGCTTCGTCTTCCTCAGGGAGCGGCTGTCGCGCATCGGCTGGGCCGGTGTACTGATCGGCTTTGCCGGCGTCGTCGTGGCGCTGAAACCGGGCGTCGCGCCGCTCAATCTCGGCCATCTCGCCGCCTTTGGATCTGCCGTGCTTTTTGCGCTGTCGTTAATCCTGCTGCGCCGGGCGAAGGTGACGGAAACGGATGAAGCGCTGGTTGCCAGCCTGCTCGTCGTTATGACGCCTGTCGGCTTCGCGGTTGCGGCTGTTTCGGGCGAGCCAGCACCGCTCCGCCTTACCGATCTTGGCTTATCAGTCGCGGGCGGTGCCTTGATGCTGGGCGGACATGCGTTGCTGGTGCGCGCTTTCCGTGTTGGCGAGGCTTCGGTCGTTGCGCCGTTCCAGTACAGTCAAATCATCTGGGGCTGCTTCTACGGCATCTTCCTCTTCGCAACGCCGTTAGAGCTGTACACGCTGCTGGGCGCGGCGATCATCATCCTGTCCGGATGGCTTGTCCTGAAATAAGCTTGAGGGCAGCGAGTTTCCTGCGGCTGTGCAGGGCAAGAAGATGCTTTTTGCGCCCGCCGAAAGGCAGGAGGCGATCACCGTGTCGATCCGCTTCTGCAGGGCGAGACGCCCGACTGGATGCGCAGGGATTACTGTTCGTCGAAGTTCAGCAGGGACATGTCTTTATTGCCATGGATTAAAAAGTTGTAAGACAACGGACATTGTGGATGTTGCCTGTCAAGGCGATCCTTGGAGCGGCTGGAAGTGCAACCTCTCGCACGGTTTCTGCATACGCCCTACACTTGACCATCCCGGATTTGTCAGACAAGGAAGTTGCAACGACAATCAATGACGAGGCACGCCGGTGGAGGAGCCCCTTCGCGATTCACGCACCCTCGCTGTCCAGCTCCGGGACCGGATCGCCGATCTTATCAAAGATAAAGGGCTGAGGCCGGGCGACAGGTTGCCGACCGAAGCACAGCTGACGCAGCGGTTTAAGATTTCTCGGCCGGCGCTGCGCGAGGCGCTGAAACTGCTCGAACAGGACGATGTGATCAATGTCGAGCATGGCCGTGGCCGGTTCGTCTCGGCGCTCTCAGCCGTGCAGGTCGATCGACCGATCACCGTCTTCGAGAGCGTTACGGACATGGCGCGGCACTACGGCTACCGGACGGTCAACAAGGTACTTTCGATCTCCGAGGAGGCGCCGGACGCGTGCGTCGCCGAGAGCCTAAGGCTTGGCCCGACGGACCGCGTGATCCGTATCGAGCGCATCCGCCTGCACGAGGACGAGCCGATCCTCTACTGCATCGACTACATGCCGCGCAGCCTCATTGAAGGGCGCCTCTACGACATCGACTGGAGCGGCTCGCTGATGCAGCTCATGGAGGAATACGGCAACCGCCCGCGCATGTCGGCGGCTAGCGTTTCCGCTGTCATGCTGCCGGACGACATTGTCGAGCGTCATGGTCTGAAGGACTTCGGCCCAGCGCTTCTCATCACCGAAACTTGTTTCAACGCCGCCGGCGCGCCGGTGAACTACGCCATCGACTACCATCGCGGCAGCCATTTCTCCTTCAGCCTCGTTCGTAAATGATGTCGCTGTAGGGGCACCCGTGCGTCACGCGCATGACTAGGCGAGCGTGCTATCCGAAGCTACAAGGGATCGCGAAGCGTCCTGCTCGTACGATTGGAGGTGACATGGTTCAGAAACCGGCGACTTTGAAGGATGTGGCGGCGCTGGCCAATGTGTCGCGCGCAACGGCCGCCCGGGCTCTCAACAGTTACGGATATGTCGGCGACGAAACCGCCCAAAAGATCCAGGCGGCCGCGGAAAAGCTGGGCTATCGCGGCAACCGCCTCGCGCAGGCGCTGCGTAGCGGGCAATTGCCGATCGTCGGTTGCATCCTCGGCGATATCCAGAACCCGTTCTTCGCCCGCATCGCGCACGATATCGAGGTCCTCGCCCGCGAGTTCGGGCACAATCTCATCATCGGCAGCAGCGAGGAGGAGTTGGCGCAGGAAATTTCCCTTCTGGCGAGCCTCCGGTCACTAAGCATCCGCGGCTTCATCGTCGCGCCGACCTCGGAGGGCAACAACGCCCACCTCCAGGGTCTGGTCGACGAGAACGTGCCGCTGGTGCTGATCGACCGTGTCGCAGAGGGCGTCGATTGCGACAGCGTCGTCGTCGACAACGAGGGCGGCGCCCGCAAGGCCGTCGAATACCTGATCGGCATGGGCCATACCCGCATCGGCCTGTTGCAGGACGACATGCGTATCTTTACCTCACGCGAGCGCAGGAGCGGCTATAGGTCGGCGCTCGCCGCGGCCGGGATCGCGGCCGACGACCGTATGGTCGCCGTGTCGCAATCCACCGTGGAGCACGCGGTCGATGCGACCATACGGCTCTTCAGCCAGAAGACACCGCCGACGTCGCTTTTCACCGTCGACAGCCTGATGACGCAAGGCGCGCTCCTGGCCTTTCGGTCAATGGGGGTTTCCATCCCGCACGACGTCTCGCTCATCGGTTTCGACGACTTCAATCTGGCGACTTTCACCGATCCGCAGATTACCGTCGTTTCGCAGCCCGTCTCCGAGATCGGCCGCACGGCTGCTCGGGTGCTGTTCGAAAGGCTCACTGGCAAATTCGAGCCGCCGCGCAAAATCCGCTTTGAAACCAAGCTGATAGTTCGCGGCTCGGTGAGCCGCCGCGGCGGCGTCTGAGCGCCGCAAACCCCGCCTCAAAAAATTCGAGACGCCCACTTGCCAGCGCGAAAGTCTTGTGCGCTAAATATATGTGAGATCGATCTCACATCGTCTCGAAGTTTATTCGCGTTGGGACGCCACCTCGCTTCAAAGGCGATTTCGCGCAGCGCAAAACGGGAAGGTACAAATGCTCAACTTCGATAGAGATCGCTTTGTGAAGATACAAAGCGGTGCAGTCGCAATCGCCGACGACATGCGCGCCCTGATGCGCGGTCTGCTCGACGACGGTCTGGAACGCATTTTCTTCATGGGGACCGGCGGCGTGCAGTTCCTAACGCAGCCGGCCATCGAGCTTGCGCGCGCTTTGACGGTATTCCCGGTTTCGGCCGCCTATTCGGCGCAGGTCGTGCTGGAGCCCCCGGCGGGCCTCAACGAGAAGGCGCTGGTCGTGCTGCCCTCGCTGTCGGGCACGACCAAGGAAAGCGTGCAGCTTCTCGCCTTCCTTAAGGAGCGCGGGGTGAAGACGCTGTCGCTCACCGGGCACAAGGACACGCCGCTCGGCCGCGACGCCGACTACAACTTCACCAATTTCGCCGAAGACGATACGTCCTCGGAATCCTTCTACCTCCAGACCCTGCTCATCGTGCTCGCGCTGCTGGCCGAGCGCGGCGAATACGCCGATTTCGACGCGACGGTTGGCGAACTGGCGCTGTTGCCGGAGCTATTGGTTTCGGTGAAGGAGGGCTACGAGGCCGAGGCCGCCGCGCTCGCCCGGGAAATCAAGGACGAAAACTACCACATCTTCACCGGCGCCGGTTCCGTCTGGCCGGAAGCGCACTACTACGGCATGTGCATTCTGGAGGAAATGCAGTGGATCCGCACGCGCCCCGTGCAGGCATCCGACTTCTTCCACGGCACGCTGGAACTGGTGGAACCGGGTGTCAGCCTCTTCATCTTCAAGGGCGAGGATGCCTTCCGCCCATTGACGGACCGCGTGGAGAACTTCGCCAAGCGCTACACCGACAAGGTGCGCGTTCTCGATGCGGCTGCCGCCGACCTTCCGGGCGTCTCGGCCAGGACGCGCAGTCTCATCTCGCCGATTGTCCTGGCGACAATGCTGGAGCGCTTGAGCGCGCATCTGGAGGTGCTGCGCGACCATCCGCTGACCACGCGCCGCTACTACAAGCGCGTCGAATATTGAGGTTTTCCGGTCCGGCGGCGACGCCGGACCGTTCCCCGACCTTGCATGTCCCAAAGAAACGAAAGACAACAGAGAGGAACTGCGAAATGAAAGCCAATCCGTTCTTGAGCACGACGAGCCTCGGGTCGATCGCTGCTGCCGCCTTCGTCATCGGCAGCGTCGCTGCTGCATCTGGCGCGGAGCCGGTCGTCGCCGATCCCAATGCGACGGTCGACTATTCCGGCACGGTCAGCGTGCTGACGAAATTCGGTCTGCAGCAGCTTTCTCCCTTCTTCGTCGATGCCGCCCGGGACTATGAAAAGCTCCACCCCGGCGTGAAGGTCGAGCTCATCCAGGAGAGCGACGACAGCGTGAAGGGCAAGACGAAGGCGCTCGTGGCCTCCAATTCGCTGCCCGACGTCTATTTCACCTGGACGGGCAGCTGGGGTGAGAATTTCGTGCGCGGCAACCGCGCCGTCGATCTGACCCCGGTCATCGGTCCGGATACCGAATGGGGCAAGTCGCTCGCGACCGCTGCCGTCTCCGCCTTCCAGTACAATGGCAAGCTTTACGGCATTCCGCTTTATCTCGACGCCAAGTTCATGGGCTACAACGAGAGCCTGTTCGAAAAGGCGGGTGTCGCTGAGCCCAAGTCCTTCGAGGAGCTGCTCGGCGCCTGCGCCGCCCTGAAGAAATCCGGCGTCACGCCGATCTCCTTCGGCAACAAGGAAGGCTGGCCGGGCGTGCACTATGCCGGGCAGCTGCTAGCCTACAACGTGCCGCAGGCCACGCTCGAAAAGGATTTCATCCCTGCTACGGCCGAATTTGCCGATCCCGGTTATGTCGCCAGCCTCACACAGTTCAAACAGCTCATCGACGAATGCTCTAATGGTTCAGGCACGAACGGCTCATCCTACGCCTCGGCCTTGCAGCAGTTCAGCAACGGCAAGTCCGCCATGTACTATCAGGAAATCATCGAGTTCGACCAGTCGACCGCGGACGGTGCGCTGAAACGGGAAGATTTCGGCTTCTTCAAGCTGCCGGTGCCGAAGGATGCCAAGGGCGACCCCAAGGCGGTCGAAGGCGCGCCGGAAGGCTACATGATCAATGCAGCTTCCAAGAACATTCCGCTTGCGATCGATTTCATGAGGTTCGTCACCTCGGCCGAAAACGGCAAGGTTCTCTCCGCGCCGCCTTATGGCCAGCCGAGCGCGACGGTCGGCGGATATTCGGTAGACGCCATGAACCCAGCCGTGGTCGACGGCCTCAGGGTGATCGCCGACGCCTCCTATCTGATGCCCTGGCTCGATACCGCCAATCCGCCGCGCGTTGCGGCCGCCTGGCTCTCCGGTCTCCAGGCGCTGATCGGCGGCTCCATGACACCCGAAGAGGTCATGGAACGGGTCAAGGAAGCAGCGACTTCGTCCAAGTAAGGATCGGCCCAGGATGACTGTCATGAAGCACGAGCAGAATGGTGAAGCCGTCAAAATCGGCTTCGCCGGGCCGGACCGGGCGCAAAGCCATCGGTTCGGCCCGCTGGCCGGGATCCTGTCGTTTCGCTGGGTGCTGGTCGCGTTCGTCCTGATCCTCTGGTTTGTCTATTATCCCATCATCGACAATTTCGTCGTGAGCACGAAGAACCAGGACATCTTCACAGGCGAGACCGCTTTTATAGGACTGGACAATTACCGCCGCCTGCAGGGCGACCCGGTCGTCTGGACGGCGATCGTAAACAACACGCTCTATGCCGTCATCTCCGTCATATTCCAGGTTTTCGGCGCGTTCGTGCTGGCGGCCCTCATCGAGGGGCTTGCCGATGAGAGATGGCGCCGGTTCTGGCGCGCCGTCTATTTCATACCCTCGGCCATCTCGATCACCGTCACCGGCCTTCTATTCTATTTCATCTACCAGCCCGATATCGGCCTAATGGATTCGGCGCTGACGCAGATCGGGCTTGCGGAGTGGTCGCGCGCCTGGCTCGGCGAGGAGGGCACCGCGATCTACGCTATCATCGCCATGAGCCAGTGGCAGGGTTTCGGTTATTCGACGCTGCTGTTCGCTATCGCGATCCAGAAGATCCCGCGCGAACTCTACGACGCGGCGATCATGGACGGGGCAGGGACTTGGCGTCGCCTATGGAACATCACCTTTCCGCTCACCCGCGAAATGACCGGCCTGATGGTAATCGTCACGATCACCGGTGCGTTCCAGGTCTTCAACGAGGTCATGGTGATGACCGGCGGTGGGCCGAACAACAGCAGCCAGGTGCTCGGCACATGGCTTTACCAGCAGGGTTTCATCGAAAACGACTTCGGTTATGGCGCGGCCATCGCAACGGTTATCTTCGTCATCACGCTGATCACCGGCTTCGCGCAGCTCTGGTACACCAAGAGACGGAGGGTCGATCTGTGAGCGTCACCTATCAACCGGGGGAAACCGAGCGCACCGACTTCGCCGCCGTGCTGGCGAAGACCTGCCTCGTTACCTTCCTGATCAGCCTCGGCTTCGTCGTGCTCTATCCGCTGTTCTGGATGGCGATGAACGGCTTCAAGACCAATGCCGAAATCTTCGGCAACCCCTTCGCGCTGCCGAGCGGCTTCAGCATCGCAAACTATATCTCGGCCTGGAACCAGGGCATCCGCAATTACATCGCGACAAGCGTCATCGTCACGCTCGGATCGGCCGTCTGCACGGTGCTGGTCAGCGCCTGGACAGCCTATGGCCTCACGCGTTCGAAATTGCCCGGAAAGCCATTTTTCGTCGGCATCGTGCTCGGTGGCCTCATGCTAAGCCCGACGGTCGCGGTCATCCCACTCGTGCGCATGATGCAGGGCCTGGGCCTCTATAACACCTATTGGGCGCTGATCATCCTCTACACCGCCTTCCGCATTCCCTTTACGACCTTCCTGATCCGCGCCTACATGCTCGGGCTGCCGCGGGATCTCGACGAGGCCGCCACCATGGACGGTGCCAGCGAAGGGCAGATTTTCTGGAAGGTGACGCTGCCGCTGTGCAAGCCGATCCTGGTGTCCTGCGTCATCCTGCATGTGCTCTTCGCCTGGAACGAGTATCTCTTCGCGATGATCTTCACCAGCGGCGCGGATTTGCAGACGCTGCCCGTCGGCCTCACCTCCATCATGGCAAAGCACGGAACCAACTATGCCGTCGTCTTCGCCGCCATGACGCTCTCCGCACTTCCCATCGTCATCACCTTCTTCGCCGCCCAGCGCTTCTTCATCCGCGGGCTGGCCGAAGGCATCGGAAAATAGGGCGGGCACATGTTGAAACGAACCCAGCTCATCGGTGCGAACTTCTCCTTTCAGCACCATTCCTTCCGCTGGACAGCCGAAAAGCTCAGCGCCATGGGCCTTCAGCAGATGGAGCTCTGGGGCGTCGCCCCGCATCTCGATCTCTTCCACGACAACCAGGCACGGCTTGCGGAGGTGAAGGCGATCCTCGGCGACAACGGATTGGCCGTACGTTGCTTCACGCCAGAGCAGGTTCTTTATCCGATCAACATCGCCTCCGGCGACAGCGCCTACCGCGAGGCCAGCGTCGAGCGTTTCATGCAGGCCGCCGATGTCTGCGCGGAGCTGGGAGCGCAATATCTCTTCCTGACGCCGGGCCGCGGCTTCGAGTGCGAAAGCCGACAAACCGCCTGGGCCAATTCGATCCAGTCAATCAACCGGATCGCCGCCCATGCGCGCGCGCTTGGCGTCTCCTGCCTGCTGGAGCCGCTGCAGCGCCTCGAAAGCAACATCGTCACCAATGCCGATGCGCTTGAGAGCTTCTGGCGCGCGCTCAACGGTGACGATATCGATATCGTTCTCGACCTCGTCGCCATGGCGACGGCAGAAGACAGCGTCGGCGACTATTTCGCGCGCTTCGGCAAGCGCATCGCGCATGTGCATGTCGTGGATGGAACGCCGGCGGGGCATCTTGCCTGGGGCGACGGCAACCTGCCGCTCGACGACTATATCGGGCAGATTGGCAGGCACGGTTTCGCCGGCACGCTGACTTTCGAACCTTTCGGCAACGGCTCCTATGCGCTCGACCCCGTTTCCGCCTGGCGGCGATGCCTCGAAGCCATTGCACCCCATCTCGATGAAACGGACACAGAATGACGAAGGCCAATCCCAACCTGATCGCCGTCGGCGACAATTGCCTCGATGCCTATCTGAGCAAAGGGTTCGTCACCGTGGGCGGCAATGCCCTCAATGTCGCCGTCCAATGGCGGCAACAGGGGTTGAATGCCCGCTATTTCGGTGCGCTGGGCCCGGATGCGGAAGGCGATATCATGCTTGCCGCCATCGCGGAGGCGGGGCTTGATCGCAACGATGTCGAAATCCGTCCCGGCGCGTCTGCTGTGACGCTGCTGACGGACGATGCCGGCGAGCGACGTTTCCTTCTCGAGTCGCTCGGAGTGGGCGAGGATTATGTTCCAAATGCTGATCGCTACGAGGCGTTGCGGCAAGCCGACTGGTTGCATCTCGGCACAAATTCCAGCGAAAGGCTCATCCGCCGGCTCGTCGCCGATGGCATTCCCTTCAGCATCGACATTTCCACACGGCATTTCGACCTTTCGCTCGATGGCGTGCCGCTTGTCTTCGCCTCCGGTCCGGACGATCCGACCAAGCCGGTCGAGCCGCTGATCGCGCGGTTCAGGGCCGCGGGCGCACTACAGGTCGTCGTCACCTGCGGCAGGCGGGGATCCTTCTATCATGATGGTTCGACGGTGTTCGCGGCGGGTTCTGTGCCGGTCACGGTCGTCGATACCTGCGGTGCAGGGGACAGCTTCATCGCGACCTTCATCATGTCGCGGTTCTTCGCAGACCTGTCCGGACAGGCCGCGCTCGACAGCGCCGCCGAAAGAGCATCCGAGACCTGCACCCATCTCGGCGGCTTCCCGCAGCCCATCCGGCCAATCCCGGAATGGCTGCTTAAGAAATATGACGATGTCATCGGCAGCACCGAGAGGGCGGGAACATGAACACCATCACGATGAGGCCGCCCGTCGCGGCACCGAAGGGCGATCGTTCCTTCTGGCTGCAGAGCATTGCGGCGGATGCCGTCACGCCGCCCCTCAAGGGCAGCGCGGATTGCGACGTCGCGATCGTCGGCGGTGGCTATGCCGGCCTGTGGACTGCGCTGAGGATCAAGGAACAAGCGCCCGAAACGCGTGTCTCCGTGCTCGAAGCGGATTTCTGCGGTTCCGGAGCTTCCGGTCGCAACGGCGGCCAGGTCCATAGCTGGTTTGCCGAAATCGACATGCTGCGCGCGCTTGTCGGCGAGGATGACGCGCTCATGCTGTGCCGGGCGACCGCCGACGCCATCGAGGAGCTTAATGGCCTGCAGGCCTCCGGTGCCATCGACATGGATCTGAGACTCGACGGCTGGCTGTGGACGGCAAGTTCGACCGCGCAGGAGGAGGCCTGGGCTGCGGCCCGCGACCTCAGCCGGACGCTCGCCGAGGACCGCCTGCATCCGCTCCAGCGCGCCGATATCCTGCGCCGCACCGGCTCGGACGTCTCCTATGTGGGCATCATCGAGGAGAGGGCGGGAACCGTGCAGCCCGCAAAGCTCGCCCTCGGCCTGCGACGGCTCGCCCTCGAAAGGGGGATCATCATCCATGAGCAGAGCCCGGTTCTCGAAATCGTGCCCGGTTCCACGCCGCAACTGCGCACAGCATGCGGCGTGCTTTCCGCCGGCAAGGTGGTGCTCGCCGCAAATGCCTGGCTTTCGGCCATCGCGGAATTGCATGCCTATCTCTACGTGGTTAGCAGCCAGGTCATCGCGACGGCGCCGGCGCGCGATGTCCTGGAGCAGATCGGCTGGACGGACGGCGCCTCGATCTGCGATGCGCAGCAGCATGTGCTCTACTACCAGCGCACGCCCGAGGGCACCGTCGTCTTCGGCCGGGGCACGGGGGGCATCGCCTATGCCGACCGCATTGACGCCCGCTTCAATCGCAGCGGCGACGGCGGCGCCGACAATATCCGCGAGATGCACCGGGTGTATCCTGAGTTGAAGCATGTGCCTGTCCTTTACGACTGGAGCGGCCCGATCGATTGCACGGCGCAGCACCTGCCGGTCTTCGGCCATCTGAAGGACCACGCGAACATCTTTTACGCGATGGGCTTTAACGGTACGGGCATCGCGCAAACGCCCGTCGCCGGCCGCATCATGGCAAGCCTTGTGCTCGGGCGTGACGACGCCTGGAGCCGGTGTGGGTTGGTTGGCATTGAAAAGCGCACGCGGCTTCCGCCCGAGCCGCTGCGCTATCTCGGCGCGCGCGTCGTGCGGCATGCCATCCGGCGCAAGAACGATCTCGAGATCATCAACAGAAAGCCGGGTCCGGTCACGCGGTTCCTGGCCGGGCTCGCGCCCTGACGGCGCGCTGTCTTGCAATTGCAAATAACGGAACGGGAACGATGGCCGATTTATCGCTGAGAAACATTCGCAAGGCTTATGGTGATCTCGAAGTCCTGCACGGCATAGACCTTGAGATGAGGTCGGGCGAGTTCATCGTCTTCGTCGGCCCGTCTGGGTGCGGGAAATCCACTCTGCTGCGCTCGATTGCCGGCCTTGAGACAATCACGTCAGGCGACCTCGTCATCAATGGCGAGCGAATGAATGCCGTCGCGCCCTCCAAGCGCGGCATCTCCATGGTGTTCCAGTCCTATGCGCTTTACCCGCATATGACCGTCTACGAGAACATGGCCTTCGGACTGCGTATCACCGGAACGCCGAAGGCGGAGATCGATATGCGGGTGCGAAAGGCGGGCGAAATACTCCAGCTCGACGAGTACCTACAACGCCACCCGAAGGCGCTTTCCGGCGGGCAACGGCAGCGCGTGGCGATCGGGCGTGCCATTGTGCGAAATCCGCGGGTCTTTCTATTTGATGAGCCCCTGTCCAATCTGGATGCCGCGCTGCGCGTCGCCACCCGCATTGAGATCGCCAAGTTGAAGCAGAGCATGCCGGAAGTAACGATGATCTACGTCACCCACGACCAGGTCGAGGCGCTGACGCTGGCGGACCGTATCGTCGTCTTCAAGGACGGCAACATCGAGCAGGTCGGCACGCCGACCGATCTCTACCGCAAGCCGGCGAACCTCTTCGTCGCGCAATTCATCGGCTCACCGGCAATGAACATCCTTAAAGGTAAGGTCGTGGGCCGTTCCGCGACATCGGCACGCTGCCAGCTTGACTGCGGCGTGGTCCTTGATATTGAGGCAGAACGTGGCAGCCTTTCAAGGGGCGAGGCGATCAGCGTCGGCATTCGCCCGGAAAACATACGGATAGGCGACAGTCATGGGACGGATCCGACATTTGCCGGAACCGTCGATCTCGTGGAGCATCTCGGCGAGGTGCAAATACTCTATCTGGACCTGAACGGCGCCCGTGAAAAGTTTTTGGTCAAGGTCGATGGGGAGAGTGCATTTTCACGCACGCAGAGCGTTAATTTCACCGCGCGCCGCCGGGATATCCACATCTTCGACACTGCGGGAAGAGCCGTTCGAAGCTAGGTGAACCGATCTTGCAGCCATCAGTTCGGGAGGCTCTTGCCGGGATCAGGCAGTCAGGCGATCCCGATATCTGGGCCGCCTGCAACAACAATCTCGCGTCTGCGCTTGGCTGACTGGCATATGCATCACCGACAATCGACAGGAACAGACTCTTGCGTGCGGCAGCAACGGCTTGGGGTGATGTGCTTCAGGTGCGCAAAAGAGAGGACAATGAGTTATTGTGGGCGCGAGCGAGTGCAAACGTCGCCCGCGCAGTCCCCGATTTGTTTCACTACCTGCTCGTGGAGGATGGTGGCGAAATTACAGAGCGCGTGCGAGAGGTGGCGAGCAATGCAATCCATCTCTTTGAAGAGGTTATCGACGTGATGCGGCGCGTGCCGAATGACTATGCGGCCACGCTACAAGACGTCCCAACGATCCATGCCAACGTCAGATCTTACGGATCTGCCATTCAGCTTTTGCAAGAGGCGCGCGAGGTTTTCCAAGAAACGGAAATGCCGCTGCAAGAAATGCTTGGAAAAATCGCAGCCGCACAAGCACCATCAGGTTAGGCGGCGAAAGGCCGATCGCTGAACGGGCGGCCCAACCTGCAAGGATGCGTTGTCCAAACCGTCTTACCGATCGCTTCTCTTCGTTCTTGCAACTGTCGCTGCGTCTGCCGTCGGTGCGGACTTGTCTGAACTCAACCTGCGGGGCCGCGACCACGGTGCATTCAACGCGCGCTGACCATTGAATCGAAACCGATGAGAAAAGCGTCGACCATGGCATGAAGACGACGCGGTTCAACTCCATCGCGTGCTTGAACCGAAAGCCCGTGCAGCAAGGTTGCGCAGCAATCGCCTATGGCAATTTCATCGACATGTGCCGGGATCTCCCCCGATCGTTTCCCCGCGATCAGGCGGTCAATGATCGATCGCGTTCGCGCCTTCCGATGCTCGGCCAGCCAGTCTCTGATCGCCTCGTTCTGCTGCGTGCAATTCGTCGCCGCCGATACCGAGACGTCGAGCGCCGATGTCGGTTCGTCGAGGATGAGAAGGCTCGGTTCCAGAGCCAGTGCGCGGGCGATCGCCACGCGCTGTGCCTGCCCACCGGAGAGTTCGCCTGCGCGGCGATCGAGAAAATCGGCCGGCAACCCGCAGTCTGACAACAGGCCCGCGATCTTGTCGCGCATCGCGGCGTCCTGTCGGCCGCCTTGCGCCAGGATTGGCTCGGCCAGGATATCGGCGATCGCCAATCTCGGGCTCAGCGACAGGATCGGGTTCTGCAGCACGACCCCGATCTTCTGGCGTTCCCGACGCAGAGCGCTGCCCTTCAGCGCCAGCCAGTCCTGTCCTTCAAGCCGGATCTGCCCGCTTTCCACCGGAAGAAGCCGAAGGATGGCGCGCAGGAGGCTTGTCTTGCCAGATCCGCTTTCGCCGACGATCCCGAGGGTCTCGCCTCTGGCCAAACGGAAGCTCGCACCGTTGACCGCGGGTTTTGGCCGTGTCGCGAAGAGGCCGGCGCGGTAGCGGATGACGAGGTTGTCGACGTCGAGTATCGGGGCCGTGGTCATGCAGCGTCCTCCGGCAAATGGCATAGCCAGCGATGTGCGGCCCGGTTGCGCCCCGGCGGTGGCGTGGCTGCGCACTGCTGGAGTGCCTGGGGACAGCGCGAGGCGAAGGCACAGCCGGCTATCGCCGAGCGCGGCGGCGGTATCGAGCCCTCGATGGCCGCCAGCCGTGCGCCAAGCGGCGCGGCGTCCGGAAGTGCGGCGAGCAAGGCCCGGGTGTAGGGATGCCCGGGACTTTGCAGCACGGCGTCGACCGGGCCGGTCTCGACCGAGCGACCTGCATAGAGCACGGTGGCGCGATCGCAGGCCTCTGCAATGACGTCCATGTCGTGGGTGATCATCAACACGGTGAGCCCGCGCTCCGTTACCAGCTTGCGTAGCAATGCCAGGACTTGAGCACCGACCGAGACGTCGAGCGCAGTGGTCGGCTCGTCGGCAATGAGGAACTCGGCGCCGGTCGCCAGCGCCTGCGCGATGACCACACGCTGCTGCATGCCGCCCGAAAGCTGGTGTGGATAGCTACGGAGCACTCTCTCCGGGTCAGGCAGCCCGGTTGCGGCCAGAAGTTCAATCGCCTCGGTGCGCCGGCCCCGATGCGACAGGTCCCGATGGGCGCGGATCACGTCGTCCATTTGCCTGGCGATGCTGAGCACGGGATTGAGGGCGGCTGCGGGATCCTGGGCGATCATGCCGATGCGCCGACCACGCAGTTGCGTGGCCCGCTCGCGAAGATCCTCGCCGTCGAAATGGAACCGATCGGCAACGATGAGGGCACCCTTCGGCGCAAGGCCAAGTGCGGCCATCCCGGTCATGGTCTTGCCGCAGCCGGACTCACCGATCACGCCGTGGATCTCGCCGCGCTCGATCTCGAGGCTGACGGCACGCACCGCGTGAACGTCACCTTCCGATGTCGGGATGCTGACCGAAAGATTGCGGATATCAAGCAGAGGCACGGCCAGTCCCTCCCTTGCGATCACGAAGCGCATCGCCGAGCACGCTGAAGGCGAGCGCGATAGCGAAGATGGTCAGGCCCGGCATCGCAGAATACCACCAGCGCGCGGGGAAGAACTTTCTTCCAGCGTCGACCATCTGGCCCCAGTCGGCAGTCGGCGGCAATACGCCAAGGCCGAGGAAGGAGAGAGCGGCGGCGGTCAGAAGCGCCGGTCCGACATCGAGGGCTGCCTGCACCGTCAGCGGCCTGCCGGTCGCCGGCAGGATGTGGCGCAGGATGATGCGCCAATGCGAGACGCCGGAGAGCTGTGCCGCCTCGACATAGGGCTGGCCACGCAACACCAACACCTCCGCACGGGCGAGTCGCGCATACCAGGGCCACCAGGTGACGGCGACGGCGATGACGCTGTTGAGAAAGCCTGGGCCGAGGGCTGCGGCCATCAGCACCGCCAGCAAGAGCGCCGGGAAGGCGAGGAAGACGTCGGTACCGCGCATCAGCGCTTCATCGATCCACCCGCCGAAGTAGCCGGCGGCAAGACCGATCGGCAGCCCGATCAGCAAGGAGAAGGCGACGATCAGCATGCCGTTCGTCAGGGATACCCGCGTCCCGTAGACGATGCGGCTCAGAATGTCCCGGCCGAGATGATCGGTCCCCAACCAGTAGTCGGCAGAGGGCGGTGAAAGCTTGGCGGCGACATTAGGCCCGCCGGCCCCCTGCAGGGGATAGGGCGCGATCTACGGTGCGAGGAGCGCAACGAGCACGAAGATGAGAATGACAGCCAGTGCGAAGGTGCCAGGCCAGCCGAGGCGTTTGACAAGCTTTTTCATGACAGCGCCACCCGCGGGTCGACAAGGGCCTGAGTGATGTCGATTAAAAGGTTCATCACGACGTAACAGATGGTCACGACCATGGTGACGGCGGCGATGACCGGAAAGTCCTTGGCAAGGATCGCTTCGGATACGTAACGGCCAAGACCCGGCCAGGCGAAGATAATCTCGATGAGCACCGCGCCGGTCAGGGCATAGGCGAAGGAAAGGCCGATCACCGTCAGTGCGGGGCCCATGGCATTCGGCAGCGCGCTGGAAAGTCGCCCGGAGAGCGGGAGGATGCCCAGCCATTGCGCAAAGATGAGCTGCAGGATCATCGCCAGGAAAAAGGTCGGCATTGCGACGGCGGCGATCGAGCCGAAACTGCAGAGCCGGTCTGCCCAGCCGCCTTGCCGCGCTGCAGCAATGACGCCGAACGGAATGCCAATCAGGAGCGCAAGGCCGGTCGAAAAGATGGCGAGCTCGAGAGTGGCCGGAAGATAGGCGCGGAGATCCTCCGCGATGAGACGCCTGGACTTGTAGGATATGCCGAAATCGGCGGACGCCATGGCGCCGGCGAACGTCGCGAAACGGGCAGGGAGAGGCGCGTCCAGATTGAGTTCCTGGCGCGCCTTTTCGATTTGCTCGGCCGTGGGACGCGGGCCCGCATAGAGCGATGCGGGGTCCGACGGAACGACCTGTGCCACCACGAAGACCAGGAAGGTCACGCCCACCAACACGAAGGCGGAGAGAAACGTGCGGCGCAGGATGTAGCGTAGAAGTTCCATCAGACCCCCCGCGTGCCCTACCGGCTCAGATCGTTGACGAAGGCGATGTGACCATAGGCCGGATTGTCGGCGTAGCCCTTGATGTCAGCGCGGATGATATGGACGTTCGGCTGGTCGAGCATGAAGATCGCTGCCGCATCCTCGATGATCTTGCGCTGCGCCTCGATAAACAGCGCCTCGGCGCGCGGGCGGTCCGTGCCCGAGAGCTTGGCCGCGTCATCGATCTTGGTGTCCACCTCGGCATTGGAATAGTAGCCGAGATTGAAGTTCGGCTTCTCTTCGCTGTGGAACAGGTTGAAGAGGTAGTCGTAGGGGGTGACGAAGGTCGGCCACCAGAACATGACGAAAATGTCCTGCGCCGCCTCGGGGTTCGATTTGCCGAGCTGCCATTGCGCTTCCCATGCCATCGGCTGGAGTTTCAGGGTGATGCCGAGCGTCTCCAAGTTGGCCTTCCAGAGCTCGCCTGCCACCGCCTCGATCGCCTGGGACGTGGAATAGGTCATGACCAGTTCCAGGCCCGGCTCGATGCCCTCTTCGGCAAGCAATGCCTTGGCTGCTTCCAGATCGGTCTTCGGGATCGGCGCGTTGGCATCGTGGCCCCAGATACCGGCCGGGACGACACCCTTGGCGCGGGTGCCGAAGCCGCTCGTGCCCGCCGAGATCACGTCGTCATAGGGAAAGGCGAGCGACAGGGCCTGACGCACCTTGACCTTGTCGAGCGGCGCACGCTTGACGTTGTAGAGGCCGAACAGCGTTTCGAAAGAAGGGTTCACGACCACGTTCAGGTCGGGATTGGACTTCAACGCCTCCAGATTCTCGTAAGGGAGGCTGTAGGTCCAGTCGGCCTGGCCGCTCTCGATCATGTTCTGGGCGAGCGTCGCATCCTCGACGATTTCGAAGGAGATCGTCTGGAAAGCGCCGTCCGGCACCTTGCCCCAATAACCTTCGACGCGGTCGAGGACAGCGCGCTGGCCGGGCTCGTAGCGCGAAATCTTGAACGCCCCGGTCCCTGCATCGTTGCCGGTGTTGAACCAGGACGCATCCTTGTCGTGCGAGGAAGGCGCGTAGATCCAGGCGGCAAAGCCGGCCGACGCGATGAGGTCGAGTGGCTACGGCTCGGAGAGCAGGAACACCACCTTTAGTGGCTCCGGTGTTTCGATGGACGCAACCGGCCCCCAGATGAAGGACGCGCCACCACCGATCTTCTTGGTCCGCTCGATCGAGCCCTTGACCGCCTGCGACGTCAGCGGGCTGCCGTCATGGAGCTTCACGCCATCGCGCAGGGTGAACGTCCAGGTCTTGCCGTCTGCGCTCACGTCCCAGGAGGTTGCGAGCAGGGGCTCGATTTTGGCTTCGGCCTTGTCGGTCGCGGGAATGTAGCGCGTCAGCCCTTCGTAGACATTGGCAAGCACCGCGCCGTCGTTGGAAAACGAGGTAGCCGGGTCAAGGTCCGGAAAGCTCGTCGGATAGGCGAGCGTGAAGATGCTGCTGGTACCCTCGGCCATCGCAAAATTCCAGTGCGATGCGGCGGCTGTGGCGCGAGCGGTGAGGGCGGCGGTTTTCAAGAAATTGCGGCGGTTCATGTCGGGCTCCCAATCGAGTTCTGGAGGGGCGGACGCTTAGGCGTCTTCTTTGTAATGGGGTACGGCAGGCGCATCCGCAGACACGCCCATCGGCACAAAGTCGAAATCGTAACCAAAGGCACGCGGGCCGACGGAGGCGAGCGCGATCTCGCTGCGCAGCAGCACCGGTGCAGGCATGGACAACACGTCGATGCGCAGGCCGTAGCGCAGCTCTTCCGTGCCGATCGCCCGGCCGGTTTCCGAATCCACGATGCAGATCAGGTCCGGCACCATGGTGATGATCTCTTCGCCTTCGCGCGCGATCAGATATTCGTTCTGGATGTCGACGGTGAGTGTCCGGCCTGCGTCGGCATCCAGGCCCGCAACCGTGAGCTTGCCGCGGGTGAAGCCCGCCATGACGCGGCGGCTGATATCGGTCACCTTGCCGCGCATCAGCCGCACACCACCGGACTGCTTCAATATGGCCTCGACCGGGTCCTCCTTGGCCGCGCGCGCGTTCATGACGGCGTCTCCGAGGCTCCACGCCTGGCTGGTGGTGTGGGGCACGCCGAAACGGCGGACGAATTCACCGGACATCGGCGCAGTCGTCATCAGCGCGGTGCATCCCATGGCAATGGTGCTGGCGCGTAACAGCTTCTCCAGCATCTTCGGCGTCGTCGCGTCGGTGACGACGAGCACGTTGCCGTCGGCGTCGGCAAGGGCCGCCGGCTGCACCGCCTGGCCGTGGATGAAGAAGGTCGTCATCTGCACTTCCGGGAAGGCCCGACCCATGCCGTCGGCATCGACGACAGGCAGATCGACCATCGCTGCCGTCAGCATCGGCGCAATGCCGTTGCCGCCACCGACCTCGTCACCGAGCACCGCATCGACCTTGCGGCCGAGATGCCGTTCGAGCGCGTTCAATAGCCGGACGCCCTCGCTGCCTTCCGGGATCTTTTCGATGCCCACCGTCGGGGCGCCGATGCCGCCGATACCCAGGATCTGCGCATCCGGTGCCATGTCGGCGGGGCGCACCATGCGAATGCGCTTGCCTTCGCGCAGGAGCGCCTTGGCGCGCAGAAGGCCATGGTAGGTGCTGCCGCCACCGCCGGTTCCGAGAATCCCACAGCCGATGGCGATGCGATCGATATCCGCTTCGCTGAGCGTCCAGTACTTCATGCCCGCAACTCCCCTATCACTTTCGCGGCGACGCGAACGGCATTGCCGGGCAGGTACGCCAGCGGCGTTTCTTCGATTTCGGCAAGGGTGGTCGTCTCGGCGTCGGCGCCGGCCTCGACGGCGCGCGCCCGTGCCTCAGCGACAATGGATTCCAGTGCGCGTTCCCGGGTGGTGCCTTCCAGCGAAACCACGCTGTCCACCTCGCCGGAGACCTGGGCAATTGCCGCGCCGATGGCGTTGGCCGAGCCGAAATGATCCGGCTTCAGCGAAACGGAGGTTCCCTCCAGCAGGCCCTCGACCAGCACCGAGCCGCCGCCGACAAGAATGGCGGGGATCGGATCGGCGCTCGGCTTCATGCGGTCCAGCACCGTTTCGATGCTGGCTTTCATCTGCGCCAGCATCTGCTGGGCAAATTCCGGCGTGATGCGGCTGAGGCGGTCGCGCTCGCCAAGGTCGACAAGGCCGGCAGCAACGGCGACGTCGGTGGCCGTCAGCGTGTCCCCGCCGAAGCAGAGAGCCTTTTCCGGCAGGCGAAATCCGACCGAATCCGGGCCGATCGTCGAAGACGAACCGGGGCGTATGATGCTGCCGCCGCCGAGCCCGAAAGAGTAGACGTCCGGAACACGGAAATTAGTCGGCACGCCGCCGATCTCCGCGCCCTCGCTGCGGGTGCGCGGGAAACCGGCGACCAGCATGCCGATATCCGTGGTGGTGCCGCCGATGTCGATGACCGCTGCGTCGGATAGCCCGGTCAGGAAGGCCGCACCACGCATGGAGTTGGTCGGTCCGGACGCGATCGTGAAGACCGGATAGCGCTCGGCGAACTCGGCCGCCATCAGCGTGCCGTCGTTCTGCGTCAGGTAGAGCGGGCAGGTGAGGCCGAGCGCGGCAAATGCCGCGCCGAAGGCGCCGACCGTCTCGCGTCCGAGCGTATGGAGGCTCGCATTGAGGATGGTGGCATTTTCGCGGGGCAGGAGGCCGGTGCGACCGACGCGGTGCGACAGGCTGATTGCCACGCCGGGCATTTCCTCGGCAACGATTTCCGCCGCGTCGTTTTCCATTTTCGGATCGACCAGGGCAAAGACCGAGCAGATCGCGACGGCGGAGATGCCGCGCGCCCGCCAATCGCGGCATGCCGCGCGGATCGCCACGTCGTCGAGCGGGGCAATCTCAGAACCATCGTAATTGACGCCGCCGCCAACCAGAGCGGCACCCCCGTCGACGATGGGGCGAAGTGTATCCGGCCAGTCGATCATGGGTGGCAGGGAGCGCGTCGCCGCACCGCAAAGGCGCAGAATGCCCACCTTTTCAAGATGCCGACCCTCGACGATCGCATTGAGGAAGTGTGTGGTGCCGATCATTACCGCGTTGACCGCGCCGGCAGCAACGCCTGCTTCGGCCAGAACGGTGCGGATCGCCGCGCTGACGCCCGATGTCACGTCCGCGGTGGTAGAGGATTTCACCGTGGCCAGGACCTCGGCGCCGCGCAGCAGCGCCGCGTCCGTGTTGGTGCCGCCAACATCCACTCCGATACGAAGCATGGTCTATCCCTTTTTCTTGCCGCCGAGGTCCGTACCGCGGCTGATCGCGGTCGTCCTCGTGCCGAATACCTTGTAGAGGCGCAGCACGACCGAGCTCGTGACGCGCCTGATGCCAGGCAGTTTGCCCATTTCCTGATCGATGAATTCAAGCAATGCCGCGTGGTCGGCCACGAAGAGCGAAGCACTGAGGTTCGCCGTGCCGCTCGTGGCGGCGAGGTAGCCGATCTCGTCGTACTCTGCGAGCAGGATGGCGACGTCCTCCTGTTTGCCGGGCTCGACCTCGATCAGAAGTTCGACCTGGACATCGCGTCCGAGCGCGACCGGATCGGGAATAGCGCCGATGACGATCATCTTGGCCTGCAGCAGTCCGGCAATGCGGTTGCGGACTGTGCGCTCCGAGACGCTGCCGATCCGGCCGGCGATCTCGGCCGCCGAAAGGCGCCCGTCTTCGGAGAGATAACGGATAATCTCGCGGTCCAGATCATCGACGAGGTAGCGTTGGGTCATCACCGTTTCCATTTCGGCCTTGATAGGCAAAGTAAATTTCCGAAACGGAATTGTGTCAAGAATATTTCAGTCGATACCGTCGAATCGTTTCAAAAATATCCCGATTTAGGCGGTATTCATGCAGAGTGTTACCGAATCGGCATCTGCAGTGGATCGCGGGCTTTGTCGGCGGCGACAATTTCAGCCAGCCTTGGCATCGCCTTTTTCCTGGAGCGGGCGAGGGATCTGTCGAACCGCAGCTTCGAGCGCCGGCCCGAGCGCGGCGTCCGGTCTATTGGGACAGGCGACTGTTTGACGCTTGATTGTCTGGCCGACGGTGCTACGGCGGTGCGACACTAGACAAATACACGGGCCGCTCGCCCCTGCTTTCGCTCCGCATCGTTGTAGTAGCGCGCCGCCTGCGTCACCGATTTTTGCAACGACTGCTGCATAGCTTCAGGCAGCGGTATGCCGCGATTGGCCGCCGCCTGAGGCGCATCGGGGCCTGTCTGTACTAGTACGGAAATGGCAATGCATAGCGCTCGCGAATGGTTTGTTCCTCGTAACGGTTACGATAAACACCGCGGTCCTGGAGGATCGGGACGACCTTCTTCACGAATTCTTCGATGTCATCAGGTGCCCGGGGCGGCTGAAGCGTGTAGCCGTCGACGGTGCCGTCCGCCCAAAGGTCGATAAGCGCATCGGCGACCTGTTCCGGCGTCCCGAGCAGCAGGCGGTGGTGCCCTTCCGAGCGGCGCACAGCCTGCCTGGCCGTCAACTTCTCATGTGTCAGCAGATCGGAGAGACCAAGGCCCATTCCGACCGCCTGAAGACGGTTGGGATCCGGAACGAAACGCTCGGCATCCAGAATGGCATCCGGATCGAAGCCGTTGGGATCAATACCGTTCTCCCTGACGAAGCGTGCGATCAGGCCGTCCTCCGAGCCCGCGCCGCTGAAGAGTTCGTGTTTTCGCAACGCCTCCTCTTTCGTCTCGCCAAGGATCACCACCACCCCGGGCACGATCTTAATGCCCTTCGGGTCGCGACCGATGGCTGCAGCGCGATCCCTTACCTTCTTGCCGAAGGCCTGGCCAGCAGGGCGGGAGAGGATGTTGCAATAAATGATCTCGCCATGGCGGGCGGCGAGCTCGATACCGCCTTCGGATGCGCCTGCCTGCGCGATCACCGGATGGCCTTGCGGGCCACGCGGCACGTTCAGCGGTCCCTTCACTGCGAAATGATCGCCTTCGTGGTCGATCGCATGCGCACTCGCCGCATCCCAGAACCGTTCGTCGGGCACATGGCCGTCGCGGGCGGGATCCCAGCTTGCCCAGAGTTTCTTGGCAACATCGAGAAATTCGGAAGCTTTGGCGTAGCGCTCGGCTCGTGGGGGCAGCGGCGCCGAGCCGAAGTTGGCTGCCACATTCGGATTGAAGGACGAGACGATGTTGATGATCAGCCGGCCACCGGCCACGATATCCGTCGACTGGGTGCGGCGGGCGAGATTATAGGGCGAATTGTATGTGGACGACATGGTTGCGACGAAGCCGATGTCGGGCACCTGTGCTGCAAGCGCCGTACAGAGGATGAGCGGGTCGATGGTATGGAATGGTCGGCTGTTCGGGTCGGTCATCAAGGCCGGATGATCGGAAAAGAACACGGCGTCGAACAGGCCTTTGCGGGCGAGTTCCGTCAGGCGTCTGTAGTATTGAGGGTCATAGATGTCGTGGCGGCTCCCGCTGCGATATTTCCAGGCGGCCGGCAGATAGCCTGTCGTGTTGATGCCGACATTGAGATTGAGCGTGCGGGGCATGCGAATTGAGGTCCTTCAATAGGCCGCGGTGAAGCGGCGGCGGATGAACTGTCCCTTGTCGAGTTCATCGAGAATGGCGACGGCGAAATCGGCTTCGGAAATCCGGCTTTCGCCCGTATCGTCTCGCAGAAGCGCATCCTCGCCGAGCCTGAAACGGCCGGTTCTTTCGCCGGCCTTGATCGAAAGAGGCGGGGATACATAGGTCCAGTCGAGATCGTGCTCGCCGCGTTTCAGACTGCGCAGGATCTCTCGGTTGCGCAGCGTGTGAGCCTTGTGGTCCGCCGGGTAGAAATC
Source organism: Ensifer sp. ENS03 (assembly GCF_014852035.1). Taxonomy (NCBI): domain Bacteria; kingdom Pseudomonadati; phylum Pseudomonadota; class Alphaproteobacteria; order Hyphomicrobiales; family Rhizobiaceae; genus Ensifer; species Ensifer sp. ENS03. The sequence goes on from NZ_JACVAV010000010.1 coordinate 151,686, forward strand.
ACTGTCGACCACGTCGACGCCGGGGCTTGCCTGGAGGCTTCCGACGCCACCGACGATGATGATGCGGCGGACGCCGGCGCGCTTGACGCCTTCAAACAGGGAAGCATGTGCATTCTCGATGAGAACCGCGGCATCTTCCGCGGAATGGCGGCGCAGACCGGGACTATAGGCACTGATGACCGCATCGTGGCCGGCGGAGATCTTTGCCACTTCCTCCGGATCGGCAATGTCCGCCTTCAGTGCCGTGAGACGCCCGGCAGGTTCCAGGTTTGAAGAGCGCGTCACGGCTGTCACGCGGTGATTTCGCGAAAGAGCTTCCTTGCGGATGTTGCTGCCGATGTTTCCTGAGGCGCCGAAGACGACAATGGACATGATCGATTTTCCTTAAGGGCTAAAGGGCAGGTATCGCCTTGAGCGGTTGATTGGCGCCGACATTGCGCTGCATGGCGGAAAGCGACGACCGCACGGCCTCGTAGCCGTGTTCGCGCATGGCGTTTTCGTAGTCGTTTAAGGCCGCAAGCAGGGGCTTGCCGTGGCGCCTTGCGGCGACGAGTTCGCGTACGAGCAATCCGGAATCGTAGAGGGCGGTGTTGCCGCCAAGCGCGCGGAAATAGGTCATCGCGTGGATCGCGTCGCCGAGTAACGTCACCGGACCGCTTTGCCATATCGCGCCGGGTGTGGAGCTCTTGACCTTGAGGAAGGCGACCGTCGACGGGTCGCTGTGGCGAATGAGGTTCAGGATGCGCTCGTCCCAGTGACGGATACGGTGAAGCAGCGTTTCGATGAGGGCCGCGCCGTTGAGCCGTTCGAGCAGTTCGTCCGGCCCGAGTTCATCCGTGTCATAGGCCGTGTTCCACCAGGTGTAGCTGGTGGAGTTGTTGAAGTGGAAGCCAGGGATATCGGCATGGCCGGGATCTTCCCTGCCTATGAAATCGTGACGCGCATAGGCAGACGGATCCACCCGATGGCTGGTGATCATCAGACCACGACCGTCGCGCGGGCGGATGTTGGTATTGAACTCGGTCAGCAGCGGTGAAATGCCCTGTCGTTCCGCTTCATCGATCGTGATCTTGCCGGCCAACCTGCGTACCCCAGTGTCGATGCTCTTGAGGTCAGGCAGGAGTTGGCGACGCACCGCCGATCCCGCTCCGTCGGCCCCGACCAGAAGATTGGCGTGTACGGCCGAGCCGTCGGAAAAATGCGCAAGCACGGTTCCGTCGGCAAGCTGCTCATAGCGCTCGAACCGTTTGCCTGTGTGAAAAAGGCCGTCGAGCCCGGACAGGAGGATCTGGCGCAGCGTGATGCGGCTGACCGATTTCTCGATATGCGTATCTTCGGGTTCGCCTGATCCCTGGCTCGTGTTCTCGAGCCTTTGGAATGTCTCATCGAGAACAAGGTTTTCCGTCGGCGCAAGCCCGAGCGTATCAAGGAAGGCTTGAAAGAGGTGCGCCGGAAGGTTCGCCTGAAGCGCGTCGATGCCCCGTTGCCGGATCCGCATGCGGAAACCCTGCACATAGTCCGACCGGACCTGGTCGCGCTCGAAGACGGCGGTGTCGATGCCGTTCTTCTTGAGGCCTTGCGCCAGGGCGAGCCCACCCGGTCCCCCACCGATGATGGCGACGTCGATGAAGGGTATGGTCATGGCTGGTACTCGGGGACTGCGGTTTCGGCGGTCACTTGTTCGAGGATGAAGTCGGCGACGGTACGGGGCGAACGGCCAAGCAGTGTTGGAATGACGTCGGTCGTCGTCGCGGCGCGGCCGGCAGCGATCAATCTTACGAATTGCGCAACGGCGCGGTGTTCGAAGTCACCGTCTTTTGGAACCGTCTGGGGTGGCTTCTCGAGGGCAGCAACCGGCCGTTTCAATGCAGCCGTCAGCAGAGCGGCGACCTGCCGGAACGACACCACGTCCGGGCCGGTGAGGTTGAGCGTGCGCCCCCGAATGCGACCGGCGAGAAGTTGGTGCACGGCGACATCGGCAATATCGCGCGCGTCGATGTAACCGATGCCGGCCTCGAGGTTGGCTGCGACAACCTGATTGTTCATGATCGCGTTCCGGATGGTGTTGGCGAGCGAGACCTGCATCCAGGCATTGGGACGAAGCGAAACAGCCTCGGTCGGAAGGCCATTCAAGTGCCGTTCCACGGCAGCGTGCGCTTCACCGGAGATAGAATTCCCTGGCGGCTCGATCGTCCAGTCGGAGCCCGAGATCTTGACGATGCGGGCAACATTTGCGGCGACGGCAGCATCGGCGACAGCGACCTGGTCCGTGACAAGCCTCGTGCTGATGGGCGATAACAGAAGAAGGCGTCCGACGCCTCGAACGGCCGTGTCGAGCGCGGCGCGGTCGCCAAAATCACCTGCGGCAATCTGCAGAGTTTCACCGAACAGGGCACGTGCCGTCTCCGGCCGTCGGGTAAAGACGCGAACCGGTTGTCCGCGTGCGAGAAGTCGTTCGACAACGAGGCGCCCAAGCTTGCCGGTGGCGCCGGTAACGAGGATCGGCCTCTCACTCATGCGGCGGCCCGCTGCAAGGCGGCCTCTAGCGGTCGGCGATCAATCCAACTGAAGACATCGAAATCATCAGGAATGAACTGCCAATCGAGAAGGAAGCGCTTGAAGTGGTCGAACGCGGCAATCTGGTTTTCGTCCAACGCCAGACCGAGATGACGGTGGACGTCCGCGCCGTTCGCCGCCCAGACGGCGTCCTCGCCGACGCCGATCTCGTTGGCGATGAACCGAACTGCTGTGTCCGGGTTCGAGGCCGCCCAATCACCAACACTGGCGACGGTCGACACAAGATCGACGACGAGGTCGAAATGCTGGTCAAGAAAGCGGGCGTCGACTGTCAGCGGCCTTGGCGTGCCATTGTTGATGCGGATCTTTGGATCCGGATGGAAACCGAATTCCGCCACCACAACTGCACCGATCTGATTGGCGAGCACGATGCCTTCTGCACCTTTGACGAAGAAAGCGTCGATCTTGCCCGAGGCCAGGGCCAAGAGTTCGTCGCCATAGGGATATCGGCGCTTCAGGCCCAGGAAGGCGGCGTTGCCCCGTTCGATGAGGTTGCCCTCGTTGGTGTCGAGATAGACGAGTTCGACATCACCGTGATCAAGGCCGTCGAGCGAAAGCGCCGAGACGATGCCTTTCAAGGCGGTGGCCCGCTGGAAGTCGACGACGTCGGAACTGGGCTTGCGTGGTACGCCGATGCGGCGGCCTTTCAAGTCCTTCGCGACAGCGATCCCGGAACCTGGAAGCGCGATAATCGCCTGGAACTCGTCTGTCGTGGTGATGCCGACAACGCGTGTCTCGCGCCCACCGGACCGCGCCCAGATCGGCGGAATGTTACCGCCCTGTCGGAACGAGTAATCGAGCGCATGGGTAAAATGGCTCTGGCGGACCGACGGATCCTTGCTGTCGCGGATCGAGCGGACGGCAACGCCGGCGTTCTGAAACTGTCTGTCGACCCAGCCGAGCTGATGGGCGATCGACAATGGTGTCGGGGCGGGGCAGCGCGTGTACCAGACGGAAGAGAGGGAAGACATCAGGGAACTCCTAGCGGCCGCCGACGACGGCAAGACGGGTTTGCTGGGGAGGTCGAACGGGCACCGGCTCGAGCGCAACGGCAGGTGTTGCGGCATGGCGGCTGAACGCCGCCTTGGCGAGCATCGTCCGGATCAGGTTGTTTTGCGGCGCGTGCGCCTTGCCGGAAAGCGCATCGCGATGATGGCGTTCCAACGGATTGTCGCGACTGATGCCGGGGTTACCGCCCAGTTCGAGGGCAAGGGTCGTCACGGTGATCGCGTTGGCGATGACCGTGTGCTTGACCGCGGCGGCATCGGCGCCGAAGGGGCGCCCCGCATCGAAATCCTCGGCGATCGAGCGCAGGAGCCGGCGGTTGACCGTCAGCAAGACCTCGATTTCGCCAAGGCCATCCTGGATGCGGGGAACGGTGGAGAGCGGTGCGCCGAGGCTTGCCGGTGCGCGCGAGGTCGTAAACTCGATCAGCCAGTCGCGTGCCCCGCGGGCTGCACCGTCGTAAATCGCCGGCACGAGGCTGAAGTACCAGGCGCCCATGCGCTCGTCACGTTTCAGGCCTTCGCTCGCCGGCGCGATGTCGAGAACATCGGCGAGCGGGATCGCGACGTCGTCGAGGATCAGGTCGTCGCTGTTGGTTGCTCGCATGCCCGTTGCGTTCCAGGTTTTTTCGACGCGGATGCCATCGGCCGATGTCGGAACGAGGAATGAGCCCAGCCTCGGCTCCGGCTCGTCAGTAACCGCAAGCACAGACACCCAGCGCAAGAGCGGGATGCCGGTGGCGTAAGTCTTGTGGCCCGTAATGCGCCACTGATCGCCAACGCGGCGGGCAATCGTTTCGGGCAAGGAACCATGCGATGGCGAACCGACGCGCGGCTCCACCTGTGCCGCATTGATGAGCGCGACACCCTCGCGATTGGCCCGGGTGACACGCTCGACAAGGTGGGGCGGCCACTTGCCTGAGGTTCGCACCGAAAAGTGCTGATTGTAGTGCATCGAAAGAACGAGAGCGGTCGATGGCTCTCCGTGCGCGATTGCCGAGACGGCAGCCAGCGCTTCCGTCAGTCCACCGCCGAGGCCCCCGTGTTCGAGCGCTGTGACCAGGCCAAGCAACCCCGCCTCGTGCAGCGCGTCGAAATTGGCGAAGGGGAATTCGCCGGTTTCATCATAGTGGCGTGCTGTCAGGGCAAAGCGTTTTCCGAGTTCTTCGGCCTTGGCAATCACCGGTTCGAAACGTGTGGGATCGGTCATCGGCTTTACTCGTTCAGGCGACAGCGCGGGCGTCGAGTTCCGCCCAGGGGCGCTGGTCGACCCATTGGTCGATGTCGAAGTTGCTCGCGAGGAACCCCCATTCATGCAGGAAGTCCTTGTAGTGCCCGATCGCCGCGACGAGTTCCGGTCGGAGGCCGATGCCGAGATGCTTGTGCAGGTCCGGGCCGTTAGCCGCAGCCACGACCTCTTCTGAGGCGCCGACTTCGCGGGCAACAAAGCGACGCACCTCGTCGGGGTGCTCTTCGGCCCACGAGCCCGCCTGCTTCAAGGTCGAGATCAGCTTGGCGACGAGATCGGGCCGATCTTCAGCGAGCCTTTCGTCGACGGTCAGCACCCGAGGGGAGCCGGAATTGATGCGGATCTTCGGGTCCGGGTGGAAACCGAATTCCGCGACCGTGTGAGCCGCAAAGAGATTGGCGACGGCAATACCGGGCGTGCCTTTGACATAAATCGCGTCCACCTCACCGCGCAGCAGTGCGGCCGCTTCCGGCCCGTAGGCCTGCCGGTTTCTGAGGCCGTGGAGCTGCGGGCCCTCCCTGCCATCAAGAACGCTTTCGGAAAGCGGGATATCGACGATCTCGACATCGGAGGGCGTGAGCCCTTCGAGAGACAGAGCGGAAACCAGGCCCTTCAGCGCCGTTGCTGCCATGAAGTCGACGATACCGGGTGGTCGGCGCGCAATGCCGAAGCGCCGGCCGACAAGATCGCGCGTCGTTTTGATCCCGGTCTCGGGCAACGTGATGATGGCCTGGAATTCGTCGGTCCAGGTGATGCCGACGAGCCGCGTCGGGTTGCCTTCCGAGCGGGCGCGGATCGGCGGGACGTTGCCGCCATGGCGAAACGAATAATCGAGATGGTGATCGAAGTGGCTGGATCGGACTGAGCGGTCCTTGCTGTCGATGATCGAGTTGAGCGCAATGCCCTCCGCGGCAAACGCCTTGTCGAGCAGGCCGAGCTGGGTGGCGAGCCCCACGGGTGTCGGGACAGGGCAGCGCGTGTACCAGATTTGCGAGATGGCATTTTTTGTCACGAGGTTCTCCGCTGTCTTCGATGGGGTGTGCCGGGAAGCGTTTTTCGTTGGAGTGGCTCTTCCTAGTCGGCCATTGCTATTAGCGTACTGATTTCGGATTATATTTCCCAGACGAGCGCCGTTCACGGCATATTGTAGGAATGACGTTCCTGCTAATGGTCACTCTCAGGGTGAAATTACTAAAACAGATTTGACAAAGCCTATGTAATTAGTCAACTATAAAAATCATCCGCGGCGACAAAGTCAGGCCGAGGTGAAGGTTCGCTGTTGGCGGACAGCCAAACGGAGAGGCGACATCGATGCCGGTGCTGATCAGAATTGCGCTAACGCTTCGACGAACGCTTCTGCAGGCAGTTCCAACGATCCTTGGAATTGTGATCCTGAACTTTTTCCTTTTGCAGTTGGCTCCCGGCGACGCGGCCGATGTGCTTGCCGGCGAGGCGGGTTCGGCGACCGAAGAAAGCGTTGCGGCACTGAGAGCCCGCTTCGGCCTGGATAGTCCGGTGCTCGAGCAATTGGCCACCTATCTCGGCAACCTCGCGCAATTCAGCCTTGGATTTTCCCCGCGCTACGGCATGCCGGTCGCCGACCTGATTGCGCAGCGCCTGCCCGGAACATTGACGCTGATGGCGGTGGCACTCGTCATCGCGATCGTCCTCGGTGTCATCCTCGGATCGCTGATGGCGACGTTTGCGGGGCGGATCCCCGATCGGCTTTTGTCGATCTTCTCGCTGCTCTTCTATTCGATCCCGAGTTTCTGGATCGGCCTGATGCTGATCGTGCTCTTCTCGGTCAAGCTCGGCTGGTTGCCGACCGGGGGTGCAGGCACGATCGGATCCCAGCTGAAAGGGTTCCCGGCGCTCTTCGACAAGGCCCGCTACATGGTGCTCCCGGCAACGTCGCTCGCGCTTTTTTACGTCGCGATCTATGCGCGGCTGACGCGCGCCGCCATGCTCGAAGTCAAAAACCAGGACTTTGTCCGCACTGCCTATGCCAAGGGGCTGACGCCTTATGGCGTCACCGCGAGGCATATCTTGCGAAACGCGCTGATCCCGATCACGACCATGGCCGGCATGCACATCGGCGGCATGCTCGGCGGCGCCGTGGTGGTGGAAACCGTCTACAGCTGGCCGGGCCTTGGCAGGCTCGCCTTCGAGGCGGTCATGGGTCGGGATTTCACCGTGCTCCTCGGCATCCTGCTTCTGTCCTCACTTCTCGTCATCATTGCCAATGCCACGGTGGACCTTGTCCACGCCTGGCTCGACCCTCGAATTGGAGCGCGCTGATGTCCGCCACCGACTTCGGAGCTTTCCCAGCGGTTACGGGCGGCGCCTATGCCGCTCCTGCCACGAGCGAACAGGCTACCGCGCCGGAGCGCCCGTCCTGGTCCAACGTAAAGGCGCCCGATGCGCGCTCCCAGCAGAGCACTGCGGTCGCCATTACCAATGGGCGAAGGGCCCTCAAGGTCTTTCTGGCCAACCCCAATGCCCTGTTCGGAACGGCCTTCCTTGCGCTTGTGATCGCCGTCGCGCTGCTGGCTCCAGTGCTTTATCCCGACGACCCGCTGTCGATGGTCGGAAAACCGTTCCTGTGGCCGGGCCAGGATCCGGCTTTCCCGCTCGGCACGGACGCGCTCGGCCGCGACGTGCTCGCTGGCATCCTGCATGGCTCGCGCATTTCCCTGTTCGTGGGGCTGATGGCAACAGCGCTCGGTCTCACCTTCGGCGTGATCGTCGGCGCGATCGCCGGTTACTTCGGCGGCTGGATCGACGATCTCCTGGTGCGGCTGATCGAGATCTTCCAGACCTTGCCGAGCTTCGTGCTGCTCGTCGTTCTGGTCGCGATCGTCCAGCCCTCGGCAACAACGGTGACGCTTGCGATCGCCGTCATTTCCTGGCCGACGGTGGCAAGGCTGACCAGGGCCGAGTTTCGTGCGATCCGAGAGAAGGATTTCGTCATGGCCGCCCGCAGTCTCGGCTTTGGCCATGGACGGATCATCTTCCGCGAGATCCTGCCCAACGCGCTGCCACCGATCATCGTGACGTCATCGGTCATGGTCGCCACCGCAATCCTGATGGAATCCGCACTTTCCTTCATGGGTCTCGGCGACCCCAATGTCGTGAGCTGGGGCTCGATGATCGGTACCGGTCGCGAACTGGTCCGGACCGCCTGGTACCTGACGGCCCTTCCGGGCCTCGCCATCGTCTTTACGGTGCTTGCGCTCAATCTCATCGGCGACGGGCTGAACGATGCCCTTAACCCCCGCTTCACGCAGGATCGTTGACGATGGCGCCGCTGCTCCAGGTCGAAGACCTCACCATCGGCTTTCCGCGTGCCGAGCCAGTCAGAAATCTCTCGTTCGAGGTGGGGGCGGGGGAGACGCTGGCGATCGTCGGCGAGTCCGGTTCGGGCAAATCGTTGACCGCGCTCGCGCTGATGCAGTTGCTGCCGCGCGCAGCACGGGTGACCAGCGGCCGCATCGTCTTTGACGACCGCGATCTTCTGGGGCTCGATGCGCGCGAGATGCGGCAGCTGCGCGGGCGCGACATCGCCATGATCTTTCAGGAGCCTATGACGAGCCTCAATCCGGTCATGTCGATCGGCCGGCAGATCGGCGAAGTGCTGAAGGTGCACGAGAAGCTTTCAGGTCGAGCGGCGCGGGAACGCGCGATCGAACTTTTGAAGCTCGTGCGTATTCCTGCCGCCGAAAAGCGGGTCGACGATTATCCGCATCAGCTGTCGGGCGGCATGCGCCAGCGGGTGATGATTGCCATGGCGGTTGCGTGCCGGCCAAAGTTGCTGATCGCCGACGAACCGACGACGGCGCTCGACGTGACGATCCAGGCGCAGGTGCTCGACCTGCTCGACACGCTCAGGCGCGAGCTTCAGATGGCTGTGGTGTTGATCACCCACGACCTCGGCGTCGTCGCGCAATGGGCCGACAAGGTCGTCGTCATGTATGCCGGACGCAAGGTCGAGCAGGCCTTGCCCGGCGATCTCTTCAACGATCCGCTGCATCCCTATACGCGCGGGCTGCTTTCGGCCTCGCCACGGCTAAAGAACGACCTTCACTATCTGAGCGGCCGCTTGACGGAGATCCCCGGGTCGATCGTCTCGGCGGCCGGCGAGGCCGGCTGTCCCTTCAGGCCGCGCTGTCGCCAGGCGCGTGCGAGCTGCGGCCATCAGGTGCCACCGCTGATTGCTCAGACGCCGGAGAGGCTCGTTGCCTGCCCGTTCACTTCGTCCCTCAAGGCCGTGCCCGATGCCGCTCATCTCAGCCTCTGATCTGAAGACACACTACAAGACGCGCGACGGCCTCTTACGCTCCGTCGATGGCGTCGATCTCGTGGTCGAGCGCGGTGAAACCGTCGGGCTTGTCGGCGAAAGCGGCTGTGGCAAATCGACGCTTGGCAAGACGCTTTTGCGCCTGGTCGATCCGACCGAGGGGCGGATCGAATTCAAGGGCGAAGACATCACGAGACTTGACCAGGGTCGGCTCAGGAACGTGCGCAAGTCGATCCAGATGATCTTTCAGGATCCCTTCGCGTCGCTCAATCCGCGCCACACGATCGGCGAAATCCTGGAGGCGCCTCTGATCGTGCACAGGGCCGGCAGCCGAGCGCAGCGGCGTGACACCGTTGCCGGCATCATCTCCAAGGTCGGGCTGCCCCCCGATGCCATCAATCGCTATCCGCACGAATTCTCGGGCGGCCAGCGGCAAAGGATCGGCATTGCCCGCGCGCTGCTGCTCAACCCGGACCTGATCGTTTGCGACGAGCCCGTATCGGCGCTCGACCTGTCGATCCAGGCGCAGATCCTGAACCTTTTGGTGGAGATGAAGAAGGAGTTCGGTCTTTCCTACCTTTTCATCAGCCATGACCTGTCTGTGGTGCGTTATTTCTGCGACCGGGTTCTGGTCATGTATCTCGGCCGGATCGTGGAAAGCGCCGACAATGAGACGCTCTGGTCGGACCCGCGCCATCCCTACACGCGCGCTTTGATGGCTGCGGTTCCCGATCCCTCGCGGCCGCGGCAGGCGGCTCCCCTTGGCGGCGATCTGCCGAGCCCGAGCGACATTCCGTCGGGCTGTCGGTTCCACACCCGCTGCCCGCTGGCGACGGACCTCTGCCGCGTCACCGAACCCGAATTCCGCGCCATCAAACCGGGCCATCAGGTGGCCTGTCATGTCGCGGACCAGATCAACTGAAATGGAGAACTTGAATGGTTGAGTATCGCTATCTTGGGCGCAGCGCCCTCAAAGTGTCGCCGCTGACGCTCGGATCCATGATGTTCGGCAACCAGACGCCTGACGACGTTGCCTTCCGCATCATCGACAAGGCGCGCGAGCAGGGCATCAACTTCATCGACACGGCCGACGTCTACCACGACGGCAAGTCGGAAGAGGTGGTCGGGCGCGGCATCAAGGCCAACCGCGACCATTGGGTGGTGGCAACGAAGTTCGTCAATTCGCGTGCGAAGGGGCCGAACCTCGGGGGCTATTCGCGCAAATGGGTCTATCAGACTGTCGAAAACTCGCTGCGCAATCTCGGCACGGACTACATCGACATCCTCTACTTTCATCGCGCCGTCTTCGATGCGCCGCTCGAAGAGCCGGTGCGGGCGATCGCCGACCTGATCAAGGCCGGCAAGCTGCGCTATTTCGGGGTCTCGAACTTCCGGGGATGGCGCATTGCGGAAGTCGCCCATCTCGCCGACCAGCTCGGCATCGACAGGCCGATCGCAAGCCAGCCCCTCTATAACATCGTCAACCGCACCGCCGAGGCCGAGCAGCTGCCGGCGGCTGCAGCCTATGGACTGGGTGCTGTGTCCTACAGCCCGCTCGCCCGCGGCGTTCTGACGGGCAAGTACAATCCCGGCGAAGCGCCAGCTGCCGATACCCGCGCTGGACGCGGCGACAAGCGCATGCATGACGTGGAGTTTCGCGAAGAATCGGTGGCGATCGCCAAGGAGATTGCCGCACACGCGAAGGCCAAGGGAATTGCTGCCGCCGATTTCGCGCTCGCCTGGGTGCTGAACAACCGGCTGATCACCTCGACCATCGCAGGGCCCCGCACGGAAGAGCATTGGGATGGCTATATCCGCGCGCTGGACGTCAAGCTCGATGCGGAAGACGAGGCGCTGGTTGATCGCCTGGTCGCGCCCGGTCATCCGTCGACACCGGGCTTCACGGATCCGGGCCACCCGCTCGAAGGCCGTGAGCCGCGGTCCGGCACGGGCGAAGCCGAGATCATCCCGCTCGCCCGCTCGCAGCGCGTCGCTTGAGAGGGTCCTGGCTGGGTACCTCCCGACCAGTGCCATCCTGTTGCAAAGAGCCCCGGATCATCGATCCGGGGCTTCGTTTTGCGCGTGACTATTCCGCAGCTACGGCCTGCTGGTGCCTGAGGCCGAGAAGGCGCCGGGCGTTGCCGCCAGCAACGAGACGTGCCTCCTGATCGCTTAGCCCGGCTTGCTCCAAGCTCTGCCGCAACGCGTCCGCATCGAGCGCAGGAAGAATTGGCCAGTCCGTGCCGGCAAGCACGCGGTCTGCGCCGAAAAAGCCTGTCAGCGTGCGTACGATGTCCGGATCCTGTCCCATTGTGTCGAAGTAGATATTGGGCCGTCGCCCCGCTTCCCTGGCAGAGCGAGCATAGATGCCGCCGCGTGCCGCCTGGACAATTGCGCCCAGACCGAGCGTTGCAAAGACCAGATGCAGGTCTGGCAGTTCCTCGAGTAGTGGAGACTGGATGACCGACAGGAAGGCGACGCCGTTCATCAATCCACGCCCGAGCGAGTTGCCGAGATTGCCGGCGCCGTCGATCAGAACGCCGGCGTCCGGGTGGGCAACGGGATGCACGAAAACCGGAACCCTGTGGCGCGCCGCAACTTCGAGCGTGGGGCGGACGGCGGGATCGGCGATGAACTTGCTGGCGCGTGAACTGTCAATCACCAGTCCTGAAAGACCGAGCTCGACTATTGCCCGCTCGGCTTCGCGGGCCGCTTCGTCGCCGGCAAAGGCATCGACGACGGCAAATCCGGTGAGGGTAGAATGCTCGCGCGAAAGCGTCGCCAGCCAGTCGTTGGCCTCCCGGACGGCTTCAAGCGGTATGCTTGCCTCCAATCCGAAGAGGCTTTCGATCGTCGCCGTGACCACAGCGAGCGATACGCCGCCTTGTTCAAGTTCGTCGACCAGCGCCTGAGGCGTCGTGATTTTTCGATGTATCTCCGGCGAAAATGCGCCAGCGGGCTTTTCGTATTTGCCTCCGGGACGCCAGGCTGGCGGCCAGAGATGGGCATGGATGTCGACGATATCGAGCGGAGCGGTCATTCGGCGGCAACCTTTCTCGCTTCGCGTTCAGCAATTCCAGCTTTCACCAGCGGCACGACATCACGCCCATAGGTGACGGTATCTTCTGTCGGGTAGAAGCCACGAACGAGGAAGTTGGAAACGCCCGCGTCGTAATAGTCGAGGATGGCGTCGGCGACCTGTTCGGGTGTCCCGACAAGAGCTGTCGAATTTCCGCCGGCGCCACTCGCTTCTGCGACTTCGGTCCAGAGCCGCTTGTCCAGCACCTTGCCGCGGCTGGCGGCCTGCCGCAGGCGAACAGAACCGACGTTAGATGGCAGCTTCTCGCCGTTGCCGCCGGCCGAGCGCGCGACCTGTGACTTGACCTTCTCGAGGATATCGGCCGCCTTTGCCCAGGCGGCGTCTTCGGTCTCAGCCACGACGGTGCGAAAGGCGAGGGTGAAGCGGATATCGTCTGCCGCGCGACCATTGGCAATCGCCGCTGTGCGTACCTTGCCGATGGTTTCCCGTGCGCCGTCGAGCGGTTCGCCCCAGAGCGCATAGATATCGGCGTGCTTACCGGCAACGGCGATCGCCGCATCGGACGAACCGCCGAAGGAAATCGGGATACGGGGCTTCTGGAACGGCTTTACCTGGCTATAGGCGCCCTTGAACCTGTAGAAGCGCCCCTCGTGATCGAAGGGCTGATCGCTCTCCCAGACTTTCCTCAGCACCTGCAGATACTCGTCGGTGCGGGCATAGCGGGTGTCGTGATCCTCGAAGTCGCCGTCGCGAGCCTGGTCCGTGTCGGATCCGCCGGTGATGATATGCACCCACAAGCGGCCCTCGGAGAACTGATCGAGGGTGGCAAGCTGGCGCGCGCCGAGTGTCGGGGCCATCAGGCCGGGCCGGTGGGCAAGCAGCGCCCCGATCCGGTCGGTCTGGCTGAAGACATAGGCGGCGATCTGGTTGTTGTCGGGCCATTGCGCGAACTGGCCGATCAGCATACGATCGATGCCGGCGGCCTCCGCGGCCTGCACGTGATTGCGAATATAGGTCTTGTCGATGACCGGACCGGAGGCCGGCACGATGTCGGACCCTTCCCTGTTGGACGTATGGCCGATGAATTCGGGACGCATGGAGAACTCCTTCAGAATGCTGGGCGCGCAGATCGCAATAATCTATTTATCGTATGTATTTTGTCGATTGCTTTTTGCCCGCCGATCTTGGGATGGATTGTCGTGCGATGGGCCCTTCGGGAACTTTTCCTCCACCAAGGCGGCTTTTACAGACACTCATCCTGTCTGCGTGCACATCGCCGGTCCGGCAAAGGCTTCGGCGTGAGTAGCTTTTTTCAGAAAAGCCCCGGACTTTAGAATTACACTATCTCGATAAATATAGTAGATTTTATAAAGTCTGGCTAACACCCTGACAGGGGTGCTGGAGAAATCGGCGTTGCCTGTGCTTCGCCTGCTAGGGGATACTCAGATGACAGCAAGACACAACGGGACTTTCAAGCCGACGCGGCGCGCGTTCCTCCTTTCCTCCGTTGCGCTGGCGAGCGCGATTGCCGTTCCAATGCTGCCGGTGCCCTCGCTCGCGGCAGACGAGCCGCCGCGCGGCGGCAGCGTATCGATCAACATCGGCACCGAACCGCCAGTTCTCGTCCTTATCGCCCATAGCGCCGGCGCTGCCTACTACATCAGCGGCAAGGCGACCGAGAGCCTGCTCACCTATGACAAGGACTTCAATCCTCAGCCGCTGCTCGCCACCGAGTGGACGGTCAGCGAAGACGGCCTGCGCTACTGGTTCAAGCTGCGCCAGGGTGTCCGTTGGCACGACGGCAAGGATTTCACGGCCGAAGACGTCGCCTTTTCGATCCTGGCGCTTAAGGAAAACCACCCACGTGGCCGGGCGACCTTTGCCCATGTGAAGGAGGCCAATGTTCTCAATTCGCATGAGGTCGAATTGATCCTTGCCAAGCCGGCTCCTTACCTTTTGACCGCCTTTGCAAGCTTCGAGGCGCCAATCGTCCCGAAGCACCTCTATGAAGGCACAAAGATTGCGGAAAACCCGCACAACGTCGCGCCTGTCGGCACCGGCCCCTACAAGTTCGTCGAATGGGTGCGCGGAAGCCATGCGCTTTTCGTGCGCAACGAGGACTATTGGGGTTCGCCCAAGCCCTACCTTGATCAGATCATCTTCCGCTTCATCATCGATCCGGCGGCAGCCGTCGCTGCGATCGAGACCGGCGAGGTGCAGGTCTCGACGGCCAACCTGCCGCTCACCGACATCGACCGGCTGAAGACCAACCCGAACCTCGTCGTCGATACCGATCCGGCACCCTATTCGCCGAGCATCGCCCGCGCCGAGTTCAATCTCGAAAACAAGTATCTTGCCGACATCAAGGTGCGCCATGCGATCGCGCACGCGGTCGACAAGGACTTCATCGTCAATACCGTCTACCTCGGCTATGCAACGCGGCTCGACGGGCCTGTCAGCCCGGATCTCGCGAAGTTCTACACTCCGGACCTTCCCAAATACGAGTTCGACCCGGCCAAGGCCGAAAAGCTCCTCGACGAGGCAGGTTATGAGCGGGGCGCCGACGGTTTCCGCTTCAAGCTGTTCATCGATCCGACCCAGCCTTCCGGTCCTCCCAAGCAGACCGCGGAATACATCGCCCAGGCCCTTGGCAAAGTGGGCATCAAGGTAGAGCTGCGAACCCAGGACTTTGCGACTTTCGTCAAACGCGTCTTCACCGATCGCGACTTCGATATCGCCATTGAAGGCATGAGTAACCTCTACGACCCGACCGTCGGTGTTCAGCGGCTCTACTGGTCGAAGAACTTCAAGCCGGGCGTGCCCTTCACCAACGGCTCCAAGTATTCGAACCCGGACGTCGATCGACTGCTCGAAACGGCCGCTGTCGAGATCGATCCGAAGAAGCGCCTGCAGCTCTTCAACGAGTTCCAGAAACTGGTGGTTCAGGATCTGCCGACGCTCGACATCGTCACCCCGGCTGTCATCACCGTCTACGACAAGCGGGTAAAGAACCTGAAGCTCGGCGTCGAGCATCTCTGGAGCAATGGGGCAGGCATCTATCTCGACGGGCAATCGTAAATGATCTCGACGACGTAGTCGTCGAAGGCGCGAGTGCAGCCGGAGCGGACCCTGGCTGCACTCTCTTTTTCTTCAGTGTCGGAGTTGACGTGTGACGATAACCAAGGTGCTGACCGTTTCCCGCCCAACACGCGCGCAGCTTCTCGCGCGCATTCCCGGCTTCGTGGCCGAAGTCGCCAAGGGCGCATCCGAACGAGACCTGTCGCGTCAACTTCCCTTCGAAGCCTTCAAGCTTTTCCGCGAGCTGGAACTTGGAACCCTGCGCATCCCGGCGGTGCTCGGCGGGCCGGGCGGTTCTGTTGCCGATTACATCGAGATGATCGCGGCGATCGGTGCTGCCGATTCCAACGTCGCCCACGCGCTCCGGTCCCATTTCAACTATGTCGAAAACGTTATCCTCAGCGAGCCTCGTGAGCGGGATGCCGGTGCGGTCGAGCTTATTCTGGGCGGCAAGCTTTTTGGCGGCGCCCATACAGAGCAAGGCACGGCTCGCCCCGGCCAGGTGACGACGACGATCGCCAGAAAGGGCGACACCTACAGGCTCAACGGCCGCAAATGGTATGCCACGGGAACAGCCTTTGCCGACTTCGCTTCGTTCAGCGCGCTGGACGAGGAGGGGCAGGCCGTTGGTGTTCTCCTGCCGGTCGACCGGCAGGGCATTACCATTCTTGACGATTGGGATGGCATGGGGCAGCGCCTGACCGCCAGCGGCGGCGTCATCCTCGACAATGTCGAGGTGTTTCCGCACGAATTGGCCCGGCGCGCCCTCGACAATCTCGTCGGTCGCCACTGCTCGACGCTGCGCCAGTTGCATCTGGCGGCAAGTGCTGCCGGCGCGGTGCGAAACGTCCTTTCGGACGGCCTTGCCTATGTTCGCAGCCAAGCGCGATCTGCCGCCCACAGCAGCGCCGAAACGGCCAATCAGGATCCGTTCGTGCAGCAGGTGATCGGCGAAATCGCCGCCAATTCCTTCGCGATCGACACGGCGGTTGCCGCCGCCGCGGTTGCGCTCGACCGGACGGTTGCCGCCTTGGGCAGTAGCAACGATGCCGAGATCGAGGACGCCTTGATCGAGAGCGCGCTGACGACAGCGCGAGCGCAGCTTGTCCTTGGCCAGCTCGGCTTGCGAAGCGCTGAGCGCATGTTCGAGCTCGGCGGCGGCTCGGCGACTTCGCGCGGCAACAACTTCGATCGGCACTGGCGCAACATCCGCACCGTTCTCAACCACAACCCGCTCCTGCATAAGTCGCGTGTGCTGGGCGACTACCTGCTGAACGGCACGACCACGCATCTGAGGGAAGGAAGGGTGTTTTGACTGCACACACCTGTCTGGCAGCGCCTGCGGTCTGGTCGGCTTGCTGACGGTCGCTTCGGCGCTCAACTGAGCCGATGGTTGGAAGCTCTATCGTCGCAAAGTCCCAGGCGTGAGGAGAAAAAACTACGCGCGGCGGTAAGCTTGGAAAGGGCGCTCTAGAATGAAGGTGAAATCTATCGATTATATGTGCTAATATACACCTTTCGCACAGGAGCTGGCATGAAAGAGACCGCGTCCGCTGAGAGAACGGATCACTGAGATGGCGATGATGATTGAGGGACAGCCACGCTTCCGGCCTTTCGGCTTATCCTGTTGGGGTTTTGGAGATCTCAACACGGGAGTTGGAAGCATGACTGCGTCCTATGATTACCATATCGGCGTTGATTACCACAAATCCTATAGCCATCTGGTGGTGCAGGACAGCAGCGGCAAGACGCTGCGCTCCGGCCGGGTGAAGAACGATCGCCAGTCGCTCGGCGGGTTTCTCGAGCGGTACCGCGAAAACAGCCATGCGGTTGTCGAGGCGACGCGCAACTGGATGGTTATCTACGACTGGCTCGACGACATTTGTGATGATGTCGTTCTCGCCCACCCGTTGAAGGTCAAGGCGATCGCCGACGCCAAGATCAAGACCGACAAGATCGATGCGACCGTGCTGGCGCATTTGCTGCGCGCCGACCTGGTGCCGGAAGCCTGGGCGCCAAGCGAGCGGTCGCGGGACCTGCGTGTCGCCCTGCGGGAGCGGATGTTCTACGTGCGGCTGCGCACGATGACGAAGAACCGCATCGTCACGGTGTTTGATCGCTATCCGGAGCAGACGGCGCAACTGAAGACGCTCGGCGATCTGTTTGGTAAGGCCGGCCGCATTCAGCTTTCGCAGGTCAACGTCTCTGAGATCGACCGCATCCAGATCGACCGTGGCCTCGCTTTCATTGGCGACATCGATGAGCGGATCAAGCAGTCGGAAGCGACGATCCGGGCGATGACCAAGGCCAATCCCAACGTGAGGCTGTTGAAGACGATCCCCGGCATCGGCGAGTTCTTCGCCCGTCTGATCGACGCGGAGATCGATGACATAGCGCGGTTCCGCAACCCGAAGAAGCTGGCCGCCTATGCCGGGCTGGTGCCCTCGACCTATTCGAGCGGCGGCAAGACCTATCACGGCAAGATCATCAAGCAGGGCAACAAGTGGCTGCGCTGGGCTTTTGTCGAAGCGGTCACCCCGGCGATCGCCAGCGATCCACAGCTTCGCGCCCAATATGAGCACCTGAAGATCAGAGGAACCAACAAGGCGCGTGTGGCGATGGCGCGCAAGCTTTTGACGATCGCCTTCCAGATCCTGCGCGACCAGCGCGCTTACGAGCCGCGCGGCGAAAGCATCATCACGGAAGGCGCGTCAATGAAATCCCGACTGTCCTGATGACTTTCTAGCGAGCCTAGCAGTGCCGGGCTGCGCTCCTCAAGGAGAATGGGAAGCCGGGAGCCGAACGCCACTCTGTGACCGAAGCCAAGGCATCAGGTCACGCATTGGAGAATGGTTCAGAACCGAAGGACGGCCCTGTCCAGCGGAACGAAGACTATTGAGCCGATCGGCAAAAAGGCCGGTCAGAACAAAACCGAACCCAAGGAAAGCCGCCAACTCAAGGCGTTCTGCCCCTTGCGTTCTTTCATTGGAGAACGTCATGATGATTTCCAGACGCCTTTTCTCGATAGCGCTTGCGGCCCTGTTTACGGTGCCGCTTCTTGAGGTCGCTCCCGCAGCAGCCTCCGACAAAGTGATCCGCATTGGCTACCAGAAATACGGCACGCTTGTGCTGCTCAAGGGAAAGGGTCTTCTGGAGAAGAAGCTGGAGAAGATCGGCTACACGGTCACATGGGCAGAATTCCCGGCGGGCCCGCAACTTCTCGAAGCCTTGAATGTCGGCGCAGTCGATTTCGGTACGACGGGAGAAACGCCGCCGATCTTCGCGCAGGCGGCCGGCGCGCCGCTGGTCTATATCGCCCATGAACCGCCGGCGCCGCGCGGCGAGGCGATCCTCGTGCCGAAGGGTAGCCCCATCCAGAAGGTTTCGGATCTCAAGGGTAAGACCGTCGCCCTTAACAAGGGTTCGAACGTGCACTTCCTCCTGGTGAAGGCGCTGGAGGAGGCTGGTCTCAACTATAGCGACATCAAGACCTCCTTCCTTCCGCCCGCCGACGCCCGCGCTGCCTTTGAACAGGGCGCCGTCGATGCCTGGGTGATCTGGGACCCGTTCCAGGCCTCAGCCGAGCTCGCGATCGAGGCACGCGAACTTCGAAACGGCGAAGGGATCGTACCCAACCACCAGTTCTACCTGGGCGCAAAGCCATTCGTGGACGGCCATCCCGAGGCCGTCGATACGGTGATCGAGGCCGTTGCAGAGATCGACGAATGGGCGAAGGCCAATCCGGCCGCCGCGGCCGCCGAACTTTCGCCTTCCGTTGGCATTCCCGCGGACGTGCTGGCCGTCGCGCTGCAGCGACAATCGTACGGCGTGAAGGCTCTTGATGAGGGCATCGTCAAACAGCAACAGACGATCGCCGATACCTTCTTCGAACTCGGCCTGATCCCGAACAAGATCTCGATCGCGGACGTCGTGCGCAAAGGCGGTGCCTGATGGTGGACGTGTCGGTAGCCGGTATTGCTACCGGCGAAGCCCGCAGGCCCAATCTGAAGAACCTGTGGAGCGGGCTGGCTCCATGGGCTCTTCCGCTTGCGCTTCTCGTCGTTTGGGAAATTGCGGCGCGCACGGGTCTCGTCACCGCCCGCCTCATGCCGGCGCCGACGACGATTGCTGCGGCCTTCTGGCGGTCGTTGCTTGATGGCTCGCTTCTTTTCCATACGCTCGCCTCCACCCGTCGGGCCTTCATAGGCCTTGCGATCGGCGGCGGGCTCGGCTTCGTCGCCGGCGTCGTTACCGGTCTGTGGAAACCGGCCGAAACCCTCCTCGACAGCACCGTCCAGATGGTGCGCAACATCCCGCATCTTGCCTTGATCCCGCTCGTGATCCTCTGGTTCGGTATCGATGAAACCGCCAAGATCTTTCTGGTTTCGATCGGCGTCTTTTTCCCGATCTACATCAACACCTTCTATGGCGTGCGAACCATCGACCCTCAGATCGTTGAAATGGCGTCCGTCTACGGGCTCGACCGCAGGGCGCTGATCCGCCGCATCATTCTTCCCGGCGCGCTGCCCTCCATCCTGGTCGGCCTGCGCTATGCTCTCGGTTTCATGTGGCTGACGCTGATCGTCGCTGAAACGATTTCATCGACGAACGGCATTGGATACATGACGATGAACGCGCGGGAGTTCCTGCAGACGGACGTCGTCCTGCTCGGCATTATCGTCTATGCGCTTCTCGGAAAATTCGCTGATGTTGTGACCCGTTCGATTGAGAAGCGCGTTCTCGTATGGCATCCGGCCTATCAGTTGAAGCAGGGGGGCCGACAATGAGTGCCCTGCAGGCCCATGTGAGGGATAGCGACGGCGGTCTCCCGATTTCGCTGTCGCGGGTCGAAAAGTCTTTCGGCCAGCTCAACGTCCTCGACAGTTTCAACCTGGAAGTTCCCGCGGGCCAGTTTCTTGCCGTCGTCGGAAGGTCGGGTGGCGGCAAATCAACCTTGTTGCGGCTGATCGCCGGTCTTGATGCGGCAACGGCGGGCCGCGTCAGTATCGCCGGGCAAAAGGTTGACCGCACCCTTGCGTCCGTGCGCCTGCTTTTCCAGGAGGCGCGCCTTGTTCCCTGGCAGCGGGTTATCGAGAACGTCGGCATCGCCCGCGGCCAGAACTGGCAGGAAACTGCCCGTCGAGCGCTCGCGGACGTGGGGTTGGGGGGACGTGAAAACGATTGGCCGAGTGTACTTTCCGGCGGCCAGCGTCAGCGCGTGGCTCTCGCCCGCGCCCTCGTCAGTGCGCCGCAGATCCTGTTGCTCGATGAACCTTTCGGCGCGCTCGATGCGCTCACGCGCATTGAAATGCATCGCCTGCTCGAGGAGATCTGGACGGGTCGAGGTTTTACCACCGTGCTGATCACCCACGACGTCGCAGAGGCGGTGGCGCTGGCCGACCGTGTGGTGGTGCTGCGGGAAGGGGCAATCGCGCTCGATATCGACATCGATCTCGAGCGTCCGCGGCGGGAGCTGGCTGACCCCCGTGCGGTCGATTTGCAGCGTCAGATACTTGAGGCCGTGTAGCGTTCGATTTGACTGCCGGCGAGAGCGTTGGGGTTTGCGACCACGATCGTGGGCGCCGGGTGCGGACGTGCGCTTCGTCGCCCGGCCTTACGGGCGTTGGCGCGCGTTCGTGGGGACCTCGTTCGGCTGCGACAGGGTCCCCATCGAAATGCCAAGGCAATTTATTGCGTGTGCGGGGCCCCCACCTTCCTAAAATGGTCGAACCATCAAGGAGCGCCCATGATCGCTATCAGTCTCAAGGTCAATGCTGCACGCAGCAGTCTCGCTGTCACGTGGGACGATGGGGCGGTTTCTCATATCCCGGCGACCGTGCTGCGGGCGCGCAGCCGCGCTGCCAGCCAGGTGCGCGCGGATATCGAAGGGCGCGCTGGTTCCTATGATGCCGTCACACTCAGCGGTGCAGAGCCAATCGGCACCTACGCGATCCGGCTGGTTTTTTCCGATGGCCATGATCGCGGCATCTACCCCTGGCCCTACCTGCGCGCGATCGCCGACTCTACGTTTTGAGGAAGAAGCATGGACGATTTTATTGACGGCCTGTCGGAAGTTGCCTGCGATGTCCTGGTGATCGGCGGCGGAACCGCCGGTCCGATGGCGGCCTTGAAGGCGAAGCAGAAGAACCCTGCGCTGACCGTCGTGTTGCTGGAAAAAGCCAACGTGAAACGATCCGGCGCAATCTCGATGGGCATGGACGGGCTGAACAACGCCGTCGTGCCGGGCTATGCGACACCGGAGCAGTACACGAAGGAAATCACGATCGCCAACGATGGCATCGTCGATCAGGCGCCGGTCTTCAACTACGCATCACGCTGCTACGACATCATCCAGGAACTGGATCGCTTCGGCATCCGCTTCCAGAGGAATGCCAACGGCGACTACGACCTGAAGAAGGTCCATCACCTCGGCACTTATGTGTTGCCGATGCCGAATGGCGAAACGGTCAAGAAGGCGCTCTATCGCCAGCTGAAACGCGAGCGCATCCTGATTTCCAACCGCTTCATGGCCACGCGGTTGCTGACGGCGAAGGATGGTCGCATCGCCGGTGCCGTTGCCGTCAACACCCGCACTGCGGAATTTCTCGTGCTTCGGGCCAAGGCGGTGATCCTGTGCATGGGAGCGGCCGGTAGGCTCGGCCTGCCGCATTCGGGCTATCTGTTCGGCACCTACGAGAATCCCACGAACTCCGGGGATGGCTATGCCATGGCCTATCATGCCGGGGCGGCGCTCGCGAACCTCGAATGCTACCAGATCAATCCGCTGATCAAGGACTATAACGGTCCCGCCTGCGCTTACGTCGCCGGTCCGTTCGGCGCCTACACCGCCAACAGCGAGGGCAAGCGGTTCATCGAAAGTGACTATTGGTCCGGGCAGATGATGCAGGAGTTTTACAATGAGCTGCAATCGGGAAAAGGCCCTGTCTTCCTGAAGCTCAACCATCTCCATCCCGACACGGTCGGCGAGATCGAAGACATCCTGCATCGGGTCGAGCGCCCCTCCCGTGGGCGGTTTCATGCGGCGCGTGGCACCGACTATCGCGACAAGATGATCGAGATGCACATTTCCGAGATCGGTTTCTGCTCCGGCCACAGCGCATCAGGCGTCTTCGTCGACGAATATGCGCGCACGACCGTGCCTGGCCTTTATGCTGCCGGCGACATGGCAAGCGTGCCGCACAACTACATGCTCGGAGCCTTCACAAACGGGGCGGTGGCTGGAGAGCATGCGGCAGAGGTGGCATTGGAAACCGACCTTCCGGACTACGATCCCGACTTCGTGCGGCTCGAGCGCGAGCGCGTTCTGGCGCCGACGCGTCGTGACGACGGAATTCCCCCCAACCAGCTCGAATACAAGGTGCGGCGCCTCGTCAACGACTACCTGCAGCCGCCCAAGGTAACGGCTCGGATGCAGATCGGCCAGCAACGATTGGCCGAGGCCAGGGACGACCTGGAGACAGCCCTCGTCGCGCGCAACGCGCATGAGCTGATGCGGTCATTGGAGGTGTCGTCCATCCTCGATTGCGCGGACATGGCCGCCCATGCATCGCTCTATCGGACCGAAAGCCGCTGGGGCCTTTATCACAACCGGATCGATTATCCCGAAAAGGACGACGAGAACTGGTTCTGCCACACGCTGCTTCGCAAGGTGAATGGCCGCATGAGCTCCGAGAAGCGCGCCATTGAGCCCTACATCGTTCCTATCGAGACCGAAGAGCGGACGGCCTACGAGCGTCTGCGCGTTTCGAACCAAGCCTGATCGAGGAGAGCCATGCCGTTTGCACTTTCCCCCACCACAGTTCCCGTCGTCGTCGACGAAGCGAAATGCATCGCCGACAAGGGCTGCACCGTCTGCGTCGAGGTTTGCCCGCTCGATGTCTTGCGTATCAGCGACCTCACCGGCAAGGCCTACATGAAGTTCGACGAATGCTGGTATTGCATGCCGTGTGAGACGGATTGCCCGACGGGCGCCGTTACCGTCAACATCCCCTACCTGTTGCGCTGACATGGCGACGTTCGATCCATTCGAGGATTTCGGCAATGCCGATGAAATTGTCGGCCGTCTCGCTGATGCGGATCCCGCCGTTCGCCGCCTCGCCGTCATCGATCTTGCCGAGACGGCGATGCCGGACAGTCTCCTGCATCTGCTGGCGATGGTTGGAGACAACGATGCGACCGTGCGCCTTCAGGTGGCGATGGCACTCGGCGATTTCGACACGATCGATGCCGCCAGCGGGCTGGCGAAACTCCTGATTGATCTGGATAGATCGGTGGGTTCTGCTGCGGCGGACAGCCTTGCCGAGTTGAAGGATCCGTCTGCGGTTCCCGCGCTCCTTTCGTTGCCTACACATCCGGACCCTTTTGTGCGCGCATCCGGTTTTCGCGGAATGAAGGGACTGCGCTCACGCGCAGCGCTTGGTCCCGCACTTAAAGCAATGTCGGACGAAAGCGCTCAGGTGCGGGCCGAGGCGCTGGGAGTGATCGCCTATCTCAAGCTCGAGGAAACGCTGCCATCATTGATCGCAGCCACGCGCGACGCCGACGCTTCTGTCCGTGCGGAGGCGGTCAACGCCCTGTCGTTCACAAAACAGGTCGCAGCGGCCACCGCAGTTGCTGCGGCGCTACGGGACGATGTCTGGCAGGTGAGGGCGGCCGCGGCGCAATCGCTCGGGAGGATCGGCCAGGCATTTGCCGTCGGCGGTCTCGTTGCGGGATTGGCGGACGACTACTGGCAGGTCCGCCAGAAGTGTCTTGGCGCGCTCGGGAGCCTGAAGGCGCAATCGGCCGTGGCCGATATAGCGGCGCAGCTTGCGAGCGACCTGCCGTCGCTCCGCAAGGAGGCCGCGGCAGCGCTCGGCGAGATTGCCGATCCATCGGCGCGCGAGCCGCTGGTGGCCCATGCCTCCGACACGGATCCGGATGTGCGAAAAACGGTGCGCTGGGCGCTGACCCGGATTGGTTGATTGCGATCGAAGCGCAATCTCACGCGCCGCGCTTCGACACCATCTCCATCAAGGCATGCGGGCGCTCGATGCGAATGTGGCGCGGCGACACGGATACAAGTCCGTCCTTCTGGAACCGCTTCATCATCATCGTCACCCATTGGCGGGTCGAACCGACCATGGCGGCGATCTGGTCATGGGTGACCTTCGCGTTGATGATGATGGCTCGCCCGTCCCGCACCCCGTGCAGATCGCCGAGATTGATCAGGAACTGGGCAAGGCGTTCGATGACGGAGCGGGTGCCCAGCATCTGCGCCATAGCCGAATAGCACCGTCCCTTGGCGGCCAGCCCCTGCAGGAGACAGAGCGCGAAATTTGGCATCTCGACGACCAGCTTCTTCAGCGCTGGCGCGGGAAGGAAGAGGATACGACAGTCGCTAAGAGCTTCTCCCGACCAGATGTGCACCCCGCCGCCCGTCATTTCCGGACCGCCGATAAAATGGCCCTTCGTCCAGTAGGCCAATGTGATCTCGCGCCCCGACGGTGCGGTGTAAAAGACCCTGACGTCGCCGGCTTCGATGATGAAGATACCGCCGTGCCCGTCGCCCTGGTTGAAGATTGCTTCACCCGTTCGAAACGAGAGCTGGCGGCCCTGCGCTCTCAGCCTCGTCCATTCGTCGGGGGCGAGGGCATCGAGAAAATGCGCTCCTTCGTCGAGCCCGCCGATAGTTTCACTCAAGAAGAGGGCCTGATCACCGGGAAGAATGGCCGGGGCCGGCAGATCAACCGAGGGGGTGTGTTTCGGGCGTGCATCCTGATTGGCGGTCACGCGGACGTCGAGGCTCACATCGCTCTCCTTCCACAGCGTGGATCGCCTTTAAATTATAGAAAATCTACCAATTAAGAAGAAAAATAATCGCGACTTCAGAACTGGACTTGGAAGATTTTCGTCGAATCGATGTTTGAAGCGCCAGAGTCAGGAGGCCTTCCTGGGGCGCCGCACGCTCCCCGCCACGCGTCTGCTCGTTTTGCGAGATGAGCCTGGCCGGGGGCGTGGTTCGCGCCTGGAGCGATTGTTGTCCGCTCATGCGCCGTAGAACTTCGCGAGATCGACCGACGCGCGCGCTGCCAAAAGACCGCCACTCCGAAACGAGAATCCGAGCCTTGTGTCCTTGCGCAGCAAGATTATCTCCGCGGCCTGCAATCCGGAGAAAATTAATATCTATAAAAGCTATGTGTTTTATGAGGTAATATTTCTATTGGCTTGCTAGGAGGATACCATGCCCAAAACCGAATCCAATCCCATTACACTTGGAACCCGCGCGGCGGACTTCACGTTGCCCGATGCCGATGGCAACCTGTTCACGTTGGCCGAGTTCAAGGATAGCCCGGCGCTGCTCGTCACCTTCATCTCCAACCGCTGCCCCTTCGTGGTGTTGATCCGCGAGGAACTGGCGAAATTTGCGCGCGACTATGCCACGCAGGGGCTTGCCGTCGTCGCGATCAACAGCAACGACGCCAAGGCGCATCCGGAAGAAACGCTGGAGCGGATTGGTGTAGAGGCAAAGACTCACGGCTATGGCTTCCCCTATCTGAAGGACGCGTCGCAAAGTGTCGCCAAGGCCTTTGGTGCGGCCTGCACTCCGGACTTCTTTCTCTATGACCGAGATCGCAAGCTTGCCTATCACGGCCAGTTCGACGAAGCCCGGCCCGGCAACGGCAAGGATGTGACGGGTGCGGATCTGCGCGCTGCGGTCGACGCGGTCCTGAAGGGCGAAGCTGTCGGCGCCGGCCAGGTGCCCTCGATCGGCTGCAACATCAAGTGGTCGGCTGGCAACGAACCGTCCTGGTTCTCCACCGCAGCCTGATCCGCAATCGTGAAACGGCCGGCCGTACAGCCGGCCAACGCTTCCTTTTCTGTACCGGGACATCATGGCATCGCGTCGCAAGGAACAGCCCACCGAAGACGGGCGCCACATCGAAACGGACGTGCTGGTTGTCGGTGGGGGCCCCGCCGCCGCCTGGGCGGCGCTTTCCGCTGCCGAGACCGGCGCGCGCGTCGTCTTGGCTGACAAGGGCTACCACGGCACGAGCGGTGCCACGGCTCCGTCCAACACGGGAACGTGGTGTGTGCCGCCGGGAGAAGGGCGCGCAGCCTCGGTCGAGCAGCGTTTCAAGCGCACTGCCGGCCTTGCCGATCGTCGCTGGATGTTGCGCGCGGCTGACCGCGCCTACGAAAACCTCCTGAAGCTCGTCGAATGGGGCTATCCCTTTCCGAGCGAAGAGGATGGCAACCTCTATATCGCCAACCTGCGCGGTCCTGACTACATGCGCTTCATGCGCCAGCGTGTGCACAAGGCCGGTGTCACGATCCTTGACCACCATCCTATCCTGGAACTGCTTGGCGACGATCATCATGTCGGCGGGGCAGCGGGGCTTTCTCGCCGCAATGGCGCAAGCTTCTCCGTATCGGCCGGTGCCGTCGTGCTTGCCACCGGCGGCTGCGCCTTCTTCGAACGCATCCTCGGTGGCACGGGGCTCACCGGTGATGGCTATCTCTTCGCCGCAGAGGCCGGCGCGTCCCTTTCCGGCATGGAATTCACCGGCAAATACACGCTCGCCCCGCACGGTTCCTCGCTGAACAAGGGCTTGCCTTTTCGCTGGGCGACCTTCTACCGAGAGAACGGCGAGGTGCTGCGCGACGCCCGCGGTGAGCCGGTGACGAACGGTATCGGCGGCGGCGAGCGGCAAGTGGCCGAGGCCCTGCTGTCCGGCCCGGTCTATGCCCGGCTCGATCTTGCCGAACCCGCGATGCAGGACTGGCTGCGTCGTGGCCAGCCGAACTGTTTTCAGCCTTACGACCGGATGGGGATCAATCCCTTCGAGCACCTGTTCCGGGTCGACCTCAAATACGAGGGCACCGTGCGCGGCACCGGCGGTATCCGTATCGTCTCGTCCGACTGTGGCACCGGCATTACCGGGCTTTACGCCGCCGGCGACGCGGCGAGCCGTGAAAACGTGACGGGTGGGGTTTCCGGTGGCGGGGCCATCAATGCCTCCTGGGCGATTGCCAGCGGCTGGTGGGCCGGTCACGGCGCCGCCCGGCATGCGAGCAGCAGAAAGTCCCGTGATGCGGCGCGCTTGCGGCCGCTCGGCGCGACGGGTTTGCGCGGCGCCGGCGAACGTGAAGACGTCAATCTCGCGGCCGCCGCCCGCGCGGTGCACGAGGAGATCGTGCCGCTCGACAGGAGTTATTGGCGCAAGGCCAGCGCCCTGGAGACAAGTCACCGCATTCTGGAAGGCGTGTGGGCCGGCCTCAACCAGGCAAAGCCCGCGGTCGGCATCGACCGACTTCGCGCACGAGAGGTGGCGTCGGTTACGGCGAGCGCCCGCTGGACGGTCGCGGCTGCGCTCTTGCGCACGGAAAGCCGGGGCGTGCACCGCCGGAGTGACTTTCCGACCGAGGACGACGGGCAGGCGAGCCGCATCGTCGTCTCCGGGCTCGATCAGGTGAGCGCCGTGCGTGAAGACCTCGCTTTCGAGACGGTTCGGGAGGGCTGAGCGATGATCGAGGTTATCTCCGTCGACCGCTGCATCCGCTGCGATATCTGCGAACGGATCTGTCCCGCCTTCGTCTTCGATCGCGACGAAACGGGTCTGCCGATCATTGCCCGGCAAGACGACTGCCAAACCTGTTTTCTCTGCGAAATCTATTGTCCGACGGATGCGCTCTATGTCGCCGAGGCGGCGCACGGACCAACAGGCATCGCGGAGGCCGAGGTGCTGGAACGCGACCTTTTTGGCGCCTACGCCCGCTCGCTCGGGTGGAACCGCGGCCGCGCCGGCGGCGCGCAAGATGATCCGACCCGTCACATCCGCGTGGCGCAGGTTTGAAGGGAGTTCGACCATGGAACGCATAGCCGTCAGCGCGCTGCGCAAGACCTTTACGCTCAAACAGGGCCAGACCGTAACGGTGGACGGTGTCGCCTCGAGCCGCATTGCGGTGCTGGATGGCGTCGACCTGACCATCAAACGCGGCGAATTCATCACGCTGGTCGGGCCGTCCGGCAGCGGCAAGTCGGTGCTGCTCGATGTCATTGCCGGATTGACCGAAGCGACCTCGGGCGTCGCTCGCATCGACGGCATCGAGGTCTCCAAACCGCATGCCCGCACCGCCTATGTCTTCCAGCAATATGCGCTTTTTCCCTGGCGAACAGCGCTGCAGAACATCGAATATGCCCTGGAGGTGCGTGGTGTGCCGGCGGCGGAGCGTCGCGAGAAGGCACGTCATTTCCTGCATCTCTTCGGCCTCAAGGGCTTCGAAGACCGCTTCCCCTCGCAGCTTTCCGGCGGCATGCAGCAGCGCGTGGCAATCGCCCGGGCGCTCTCCACCGATCCGCAGGTGCTGCTGATGGACGAGCCCTTCGCGGCTCTTGACGCCCAGACGCGCGACATCCTGCAAAGCGAACTGTTGCGCATTTGGGAACAGATCAAGACGACCGTCGTCTTTGTCACCCATTCGATCGACGAGGCGATCTACCTCGCCGACCGCGTGGTCGTGATGACAGCGCGCCCGGCGAGCGTCAAGGAAATCGTCGAGATTGACCTGCCGCGCCCGCGCGACCTCGATATCCGCAACAACGCGGCCTTCAATGCCTATCGGGGCCGCGTCTGGGAAAGCTTGCGTGACGAGGTCGTCAAGGCCCAGCGCGATTGGGCGCTCGCATCCAACTATACCAACTAAGGGAGGATCCGATGAGTCTGATCGCCGACCGCAACCTGCCGCTCCGCCGGACATTATCATCGCGCCGAAAGCGTGCCGCGGAGAAACCGCCGACGGTTCTCGGTGAAGCCTTCTCAACCATTACGCTGGGCCTGCCGGCGCTCGTCGCCTTCGCGCTTCTCTGGGAGATCGCGCCACGCGCCGGCTGGATCAACGCGCTGTTCTTCCCGCCACTCAGCCAGGTGCTCTCTGTCCTGTGGGAGATGATCGCCTCGGGTCAGCTTGCTGACCACATCGGCATCAGCCTGCAGCGCGCCGCGATCGGCTTTTCGCTTGCCGTTGTTGTCGCCGTACCGCTTGGTCTTTTGATGGGGCGCTATCCGCTCTTCGAAAAGGCCTCGGACTTTCTCGTCCAGACCCTGCGCAATACCTCGCAGTTCGCGCTGCTGCCGGTCTTCATCCTTTTGCTCGGCATCGGCGAGGCGTCAAAGATCGCCATCACATTCTACGCGGCCGTCTTCTTCCTGCTGATCAACACCATCGTCGGTGTGAAGTCGGTCGATCCACTGCTGGTGAAGGCAGCGCGTTCCATGGGAACGTCCGACTGGGATCTCTTCAAGAAGGTCATTCTGCCCTCGGCCGTTCCCTCGATTGTCGCGGGCGCTCGGCTTGGTGTGAAGACCTCGCTCTTTTCGGTCATCGCCGCGGAGATGCTCGCGGCCCAATCCGGCATCGGCTACCTCATCCAGAATTCGTCGCTGATGCTGGAAACAGACCGGATGTATGCCGGCATCCTGACGCTGACGATCATCGGCCTCCTGCTGAACTACTTGCTCGTCGCTGGGGAACGACGCGCCACCCGCTGGCGCGGCGACGGCGAAAGCGGCCCGAACTGAGCCCCAGCCTCTCTTCCAACGAACACGCGATTTCGAAAGGATCCATCCATGACAGCCAATCCACTCCGCCGCACATTGTTGAAGCTCGCCTTGGCGCTATCGGTCCTGCCGGTGGCGGGTGCCGCGCCGGCCTTTGCCGACGACGCGAAGCCCGAGGTCATCCGCATCGGCTCGACCGCGCCGGGCCACCTGAAATTCATCCTTTATCGCAACAAGAAACTGCTGGAAGACGAGTTCGCCAAGGACGGCATCAAGATCGAGCTGACGACATTCGATGGCGGTTCCGCTGCCACGGTTGCGCTCGGTTCGGGAGCGATCGACTTCACCTATATCGGCAACAACCCGTCGCTTCGTCTGGCGGCGACCGGGGCCGATGTGAAGCTCATCGGCCTTTCGAGCTGGAACCGTTCGAACGAGACGCAGATCGTCGTCAAGCCGGAGTCTGCGATCCAGAAGATTGAGGACCTGAAGGGCAAGAAGGTCGCCTATCTCTCAGGCACGGTGCGTCACTCGACCTTCGCCAAGGCCCTGCAGGCCGCAGGTCTTTCCCTCGCGGACGTGGAAAGCCTGAACCTCGGTATCGACAGTTCCGGCCCGGCGCTGGCCCGTGGTGACGTCGATGCCATCGTGGAAAGCACCGGCCCGGTGCAGACGCTTGTTGAAAAGGGCGGAGCGCGGGTGATCTTCGACGCCGGCGTGTCGGGCAGCCCCGATTGGGCGGTTCCACATCTCCTCAGCGTCAACGGTGAATTCGCCCGCAAGTATCCTGAAATCGTGACACGTCTGCTGGCTGTCGATATTGCGACTGCCCGCTGGGCCGACGCCAATCCGGAAGAGACGACTACGATCTTTGTCAAGGAGACAGGCAGCAGTGACAAGGCAGTCCGCGCCACCTACCCGGATGGAAAGTTCTTCCAGGACCCGGAAATCACGGATGCGGCAGTGAAAGCGCTTCAGGGGGAGGAGGCCTTCATGGCCGAAGCCGGGCTGCTGAAGGGTAAAGTCAATTATGAGAGCTGGATTGACCGCTCCTTCTACGACGCAGCTCTAAAAAGAGTTGCTGCCAGCAACTGATCCTGTAGGTTCGGGCGGCGGCGCACCTGCGTCTCCGCCCTCTCTTCTTCTTGAATGATGTCCTCCATTTCCTCTTCTCCACTTCCGTTTCACCGCACCCGCATCGTCCCGGCCGTCGTGGCGGTGGCCTTTTTCATGCAGATGCTCGACAGCACGATCATCGCAACCTCGCTGCCGGCCATGTCCAAGGCCTTCGCGACGGATGTGGTGACGCTCAACATTGGCTTCACCGCCTATCTTCTTGCGATGGCCGTGTTTATTCCGCCGGCCGGATGGCTCGCCGAGCGTTTTGGCGCGCGAGAGGTCTTTCTTGCCGCTATCGCGCTGTTCACGCTCGCCTCCGTTGCTTGCGGCTTCTCGGCGTCGCTTGGTCAATTCACCGTGGCTCGGCTCTTCCAAGGTGCGTCCGCAGCGCTGATGACGCCAGTTGGGCGTCAGCTCGTACTGCGCGATGCACCGAAGGCGGAATTGGTGCGGGCGATCGCCACCATCACCTGGCCGGCTCTGATTGCCCCCGTTATCGGCCCTCTGATCGGTGCCTGGATTACAACCCACGCCGGCTGGGAGTGGAACTTCTTCATCAATCTGCCTCTCGGCATATTCGGTGTCGTGATCGTTGCCTTTTTCGTGCCGCGCGTGCCTGCGGAGGGAGCGCGACCCTTTGATGTGACCGGCGTCTTGCTGACTGGAGGCGCGCTCGCACTCACCCTTGGCGGTTTGGAGCTTTCCAGTTCATCCTCGGGTGGGACCGCTTCACTTGGCCTTCTGGTCGCCGGTCTTTTCGCCGGCTTTTTTGCAGTCCGCCATCTGCGGCGCGCTGCGCATCCCCTGCTCGACATGACAGTGCTGAAGATCCCGACTTTCGCCTTCGCAACGCTTTCGGCGGGCACCGCCGGGCGGCTTGCCGTCAATGCGACGCCATTTCTGCTGCCGCTGCTCTTCCAGGTTGGTTTGGGTTTCAATGCGGTGGAGACGGGCTCGCTGGTCTTCGTCTACTTTCTCGGCAACCTTTTGATGAAGAGCGTCACCACACCGGCTCTGCGTCTTTTCGGCTTCCGCAGCCTTCTTGTCGTAAATGGCATGATCGCCGCCACGACGATCGGTGCCTTCGCATTCGTCGACGGAGAAACGCCGCGCATTGTCATGTGGGTGCTGCTGATTGCCTGCGGCCTTTCCCGCTCGATGCAGTTTACGGCGCTGACGACAATCGCCTTCGCGGATGTACCGCCTGCTCAGCGAAGCGCGGCGACGACGATTTCGGCGATGCTGCAGCAACTCTCCCAACTGCTTGGCATCGCCGTTGCCGCAGCCGTCATTCGCTTCGCATCCTATCTGGGCGGGGGAGGAGGCGATCATAATATGCTTCCGGATATTCGCGCCGCCTTCCTCTTTATCGCCGCCATAGGCTTCGTGTCGGCGCTTCGCTTTCTCGCACTGTCGTCCGACGCGGGTGCTGAGGTTTCCGGCCACCGTGGTCGCCCTGTCGTCGGATAAGGCGGCGTAACAGAAACCGCGAGCCACTGGCGACTTTTGAGCGGAGATCGCCGAAGAGCCGAGGAAAGACCGGCGGAGGCGCCGGGCGAAAACTTCCTTCCCATTTTCAAGGCTAGAAGTTTCGCCTGACCTCCCGGTCTGCGGTTCGTAAGCAGGGTACGACATAAATCGGCGGCCGGGGCGAAGCGCCGGCTTTGGTTCGCCTGCGAGGGTGAGTTCGCCTTCGATGCGATTCAGCCATCGTTTCGCTTCCGCCGCTGACACCCAAATAGACGGTGCTCTTTCATCGGTGCGACACAGTCGACGAACTCGACTTTTTATTTCCGCCTCTGATCGCGAAGAACGGGCAGATATGCCCTAGGTCGGGAGGGCGGAACCATTCGCTCGTAGCCTCATTTTACCGAGGTATCAGAGATGGAGCGGACCAACGGCCCGCCCCAGATTGCGCCTAGTGTCGACCAGCCCCTCACGGCTGCGTCGCCTGTCTCGCGTCTCCACTGCGCATTGCGGTCGCGTGTCGAGTTGCAGTCGATGGTGGACGGGATGGGAGATGGAGTAGCAGCGACCGTTAAAGTCATGCGCTGGTTGGCAATTACGATGTTCTGTGCGTTCGGTGGAGCCTGCACCACGACATCTACGCCCGACATGACCAGCCTGAAGGCGCATTCTCCCGCCACGCTGCACCGTGTCTATGTCAAATGCCAGATGCTTCCGGTAAAAGAACCTCGCAGCGTGTCGGCCATTATACTGTCGGCAAGCCTTACGCGGTCAAAGGCAAGCGTTACTATCCGAAGGAGGAACCGGGCTACGATCGAAGCGGCATTGCCTCCTGGTACGCTCGGGGGTTTCAAGGGCGGCGGACCGCAAATGGCGAGACTTACGATCCGGGCCGCCTCTCCGCCGCGCATCCGACACTTCCCTTGCCCAGCTACGTGCGGGTGACAAATCTCACAAACGGCTCGTCGGTCATTGTGCGCGTCAATGATCGTGGCCCTTACCACAAAGGGCGTTTGATCGATATTTCCAGCAAGGCAGCAGAGATGCTGGATATGACGCGCCGCGGGACAGCGTCCGTCCGGGTACAATATGTGGGGCGCGCCGCTCTAAACGGAGATGATATGGCGTTTCTCATGGCGTCACAAAGGAAGCGCCAAGGTCCCCTTGGCGTCAATCGGCCAATCGGCGCGCAGGTCGCCGGCAAACCGCTTACCAGCTACGGTGAGCGCAGCACCCTGTTCGTCGGCTCGAAATCTGCCGGTAACTTTCTGGCTGCCTCTGGTTTGCGGGGACGGGCGGCGTCGTATGTACTCTGGGCTTCCCAGGCACACCACTTGGCACCCCTCGGCAAGGCAAGTATTGCAAGGGAAACCGCGATTTTTGCCGAATGCTGTTTGAACAAGGAGCGGGTGGGCGAGAAATCTGTGTTGCAGGCGTTTCTCCCGGCAGCTTTCGATCGCAAAAGCCACCGGACTGGAATGACTGGCCGACGATCGCCAGCAAGGCGACGACGGGGAGACCCGGAAACCGGCCATATCCGGTGGTGTGAACGTTGCCAGAGCGCGTGGCGTGCGTGTCGAGGGTGAGCCGGAAGCTTCAGAGAAGTTAGCCGGACCAGAATTATGCGCTCAGTTTCCGTTTTGTGCGTTGGGATCGCCTGCAAAAAAGGAGGACCCGACGGCCTCGCGAGACGACATCATAATATTTCCCGGCCGCTGGCGCGGCCGGGAAAGTGAGGGAATGCAATCAAGCGAATTCCCGAAGCTTGGTATCCGAAGTTCAGGCTGACCTGACGTTTTCGGCCTTCGATTTTCCGGTCTTGCGGTCCTGGCCAAGTTCATAGCTGACCTTTTGACCGTCGCGCAGTGACGTTGCGCCCTCAAGCGCCGACACATGGACAAAAACGTCCGGTCCGCCATTGTCAGGCGTGATGAAGCCAAAACCCTTGTCCTGGTTGAAAAACTTTACGGTACCGGTTGCCATAGTCATCCTCGTCAGCTGAGTGCTCTGCGTTTTGCCGGAGCACCATATCCAGCGCCTGCCTTAGCGGCAATCGCGCATGTTGGCAAAACTTAATTTGCTGAGCCGGACCTTCTTCCTTCATACCAGGGGCCGTTTAGACCCTGGATAAAGGCGGCAATGGCGACGGCGCGACAGTCACGACGTTAAACGCGGCCGCGCGGATGTCCGGCCATCGCGCTCTCGGCTTGAGCCTTCCTCAGATGGAATCGCACGAAATCATCGAAGAGGGGCGCAGGATCAGACCTGGTGGCGGGAGATCACTTGGTTCGACGTTCACCTGCTCCAATCGCGCCAAGAGCAGGTTGACTGCGGCTCCTGCCACCTCACCAAGGTGCAGATCAACTGCGGTCAGCGGAGGGGTGGCGAGTTTGGCGCGCATGCCGTCATAGCGGGTCGCGATCCGAAGGTCGTGCGGGATCTGGCGACCGGTGGCGCGGGCCGCGTTGAAAACGCCTGTCGCAAAGGCGTCGACCGGCACGCAAAGGGCCGAGATGGAGGGATTGGCGCGCAGCAAGCTTTCAGCAGCGATTGCTGCCGCTTCTTCGCCCCCCTGTTCGTCGATGCGGATGGCGCGTGGCGTAAAGCCGCTTCCGGCCATGCGCTGCGCATACACAGCCTCCATCTCGATATAGGAATTGCGCCTTTGTTCACCCGTTATCAAGCCGACCTGACCGTCGCCCGCAAGCAGGTGATCGAGCAGCAGATGCGCCGTTGCGGCGCTCTGCAAATCCACGAACGGAAGATCGTCCCGGCCGGGCGCACGCCCGATGCACACGACCTCGGTCCCGCGGGACGAAAAGAAATCCAGCACCGGGTCGTCTCGTTCCGGCTCCACGACGATGGCGCCGTCCACCTCAAGCGCGTCGAGGCGGTCGCGGGGCCCGAGTGGAGGAACGAGGCAAAGGGAAATACCCCTGGCAAAAGCCGTCACGGCGGCGGCAGCAGCAATTTCCATGAGGAAGCCCAGCCTCGACGGTCCGGCGGCCACCGCAAAGGGCATCGATGAAACCAGTGCGATAGATCCGGCTCTGCCGGTGCGCAAACGCTGCGCACGGTGATTGGGACGATAGCCCATTTCCTGCGCCAGCGTTTCGATGCGCTTGCGCGTTTCCGGCTCGACGTAACGTCGGCCGCTGAACGCGTGCGAAACAGTTGTGACCGAGACTCCAGCCGCCTTGGCAAGGTCGGCGATAGTAGGTTTTCCCATCAGCCCTCCGATGAACGTCTTCTATCACGCCGATCGCACCGAAGCAAAACGATTTGCAAAGGCGCGATTGTGTGTTAGTGGATGCGCATGCAAAACGATTTGCATAACGGCTTGAGGAGGCCGGGAGGAGGAAAACATGCAGAGTGAATTGAATGGAGTGGTCGAGCCGGTCGATGAGGGGCTGCCGCTTCGCAGCCTGTTCCTGTTTGGCCTTCAACACGTGCTGGTGATGGCCGCGTCTCCCATCACCGCCGTCTTTCTTGTCAGCAAGGCCCTTGGGTTTTCGGACGCGGTGACAGTCTCGCTCATCAGCGCAACCTTTTTCGTCTGTGGCCTTGGCTCGATGCTCCAGAGTTTCGGGCCAAAGGGGTTTGGTGCACGCCTGCCCTTCGTGATGGTGCCGGGAGGCGCGCCAATTGCCATCTTTCTGGCGATCGCCCAGCAGACGGACATCCAGACAGCCGTCGGTGCCGTCATCGTAACGGCTCTCTTTTACTTTCTGGCGCTGCCGGTCTTCCGCAGGCTGCTGCGTTACTTTCCGCCGATCGTCGTTGGAACGATGCTGTTGCTGGTCTCCGTCAATCTTGTGCGCATCTATGGCGTGACCATCACCGGAAAGCCTGGCAGCGAGGGCTTCGCAGCGCCCGTCGAGGTCGGACTGGCACTGATCACCATGATCCTTACAGTCGCTGCCGCGCGGGTCTTTTCTGGAACGCTCCAGCGGCTCGCCGTCATGCTCGGACTGGTCGGTGGTGCGCTCGTCGCGCTCGCCATCGGCCACATGGATCTGTCGGGTGTGTTCACCGGGCCGGTCATCGCCGTTCCGCAATTATTTCCCTTCGGCATGCCGAAGTTCGACCTCGTCGCAGCCATCCCGCTGATCGTGTTCTCGATCATTTCCATGGCGGAGGCGACCGGTCAGACGATCGCGACGGCTGAAATCGTCGGCCGCCGGGGAGATGCCCATGCGATCGTGCCTTCGACCATCC
The DNA here is from genome assembly GCF_014852035.1 of Ensifer sp. ENS03. Taxonomy (NCBI): domain Bacteria; kingdom Pseudomonadati; phylum Pseudomonadota; class Alphaproteobacteria; order Hyphomicrobiales; family Rhizobiaceae; genus Ensifer; species Ensifer sp. ENS03. The sequence goes on from NZ_JACVAV010000010.1 coordinate 188,296, forward strand.
GCGGCGATGCACTGATGTCGCTCGTCGGTGGCCTGTTCGGCACATCGCTGATCATCACCAGCGGCGAGAACGTCGGTATCGTGCGCGCGACCGGCGTCAAGTCTCGCTATGTGACCGCGATGGCGGGCGCCATCCTCGTTCTCATCGCGCTCTTCGCCCCGATTGGCCGGATGGCCACGGCTTTGCCTGAGGCCGTCGTCGGCGGCACGGCAGTCATCGTCTTTTCGATTATTGGCGTCATCGGGATCGACCTCCTGCGTCGCGTCGATCTGCGCGAACATGGCCCCATGTTCACCCTCGCGGCCGCCCTCTCGATGGGTCTGCTGCCGATCCTGGTGCCCGGTGTCTACAGCCAGTTTCCGCAATGGACGCAGATGATCCTCGGCAACGGACTTGCCGCAGGCACGATCACCGCCGTCGTCGTCAACGCCATCTTTTCACATTGGGGCCAAGCCGGACGATCCGAAATTGCGGCGGCGCCCCTGCAATCCACCACTCAAGGAGCAAGCGAGTGAGCGCAATCCGCCAACAACTATCGACCGCCGGCGACCTCATGCTGCGCCCAGGACAAGTTCTTCTGCCGGATGGCCCGCGCACCGGAAAAGCCATCGTCGTGCGCGATGGCGTCTTTCAGCGGATCGATACCGTGGAAGCGATCGCCCGGGACTTCCCCGAGATTGTTCCGATCGACCTGCCCAACCATCTCCTGATGCCCGGTTTCGTCGATACCCATACGCACCTGACCCAGTCGCTCGGCAAGGCCCTCGTCTTTGGAGAACCGTCGGAAATCTTCCGGCGAATCTGGGTGCCGCTGGAACGCAGTCTCAACGAGCGCATGGTCTATCTCTCGGCAAAGCTTGCCGCATTGGAAGCGCTGCGTGGGGGGTTCACGACCGCCGTCGATGCCGGCACCCGCTCAAAGGGTCATGTCGGCGCTCTGGTGCGGGCTGCAGGGGAGGTGGGGCTTCGCAGCGTCGTCGGCTTTATCTGCAACGATCTTTCGGGAAGTGCGCAGATCGCCGAACCCGGCATCATCCTGCGCCAGGCGGAAGAGCACGTCTCCACCTACAGGCAGGACCCGCTGATCCATCCCTCGCTGGCGATTTCGATCCCGGAGGCCGCAACTGACGGAATGCTCAAAGCGGTTTCCGAATTGGCAGCCGCGTCCGGGGTGGTGTTCCAGACCCATGTCAACGAACACCTTGTTGCCGTCGAACGCTCGTTGGCAGCGAAAGGATTGCGACCGATCGAGCACCTGGCGCATCTGGGCGTTCTTGGGCCTCAGGTCCTCCTCGCGCACTCGACGCTCGTCACGCCGCATGAACTCAATCTTTTGCGCGAGACAGGCACGGCTGTCGCTTACAATCCCGTCGCCACCCTGTGGAAGGGGAATGCCGTCGCACCAGCCCTGCAAATGGCAGCGCTCGGCATGCGGTTCGGGCTCGGAACGGACGGAACCCGCGCCGACGCGTTCCGTCTGATGGACGCAGCCGAGGGCCTCCAGCGCGCGGGGTTTGGTCTTGCAACGGGGGATTCTTCCTGCGGCGGCGGCTGGCTGTGGCTCGACCGGGCAACATCCGGCGCCGCAGACGCCGCAGGCCTGTCTCATGTGACCGGCTCGATCACCGAAGGTCTTGCTGCCGATTTCCTGCTCGTCGACCTCGATCGGCCCGAGTTCACGCCCTCGCACGATCTGACGTGGGAGCTTGTCCGCTACGGCAATCGCGATCAGATCGACGCGGTCTTTACCAGCGGCCAGCTTCGGCTTTGGCAAGGCTGGCCGATTGATTGGGACGCCCGGGCACTGCTCGAAGAGGTGAGAGGCGAAACGGCGACCGCCATTGCCGAGGCGCCGATCCAGCGCATTCATCCGCTCTCCGAAGCACATCGCCGCCTTGGACAATACCGATGAGTTTTGGTCTTCTTGCCGTTCTGGCTGCCGTGACATTCGTTTCGGCCTTCATTCAAGGGGCGCTCGGCATTGGCTTCGCCCTGATCGTCGCGCCGATCGTCGGTATGCTGAAGCCCGATCTTCTGCCGGTGACCCTGCTTTTGCTGATGCTGCCGCTCAATCTGCATGTGGCGGCGCGAGAGCGTGCCCATGTCGACTGGTCGGGCGCGACCTGGATTACGATCGGACGCTTCGCGGGAACGTTTGCTGGCCTTTGGCTGCTGGCAGCGCTTTCGATCGAACAACTGGATCTTGCCGTCGGTGTGTTCACGGTGGTCGCAGCCGTCACCGCGCTCATAGCCCCGCCGTTCACGCCGAACAGGCCGAGTGCGCTCGGGGTCGGATTGTTTACGGGCGTCACCGAAACTGCCACGGGTATCGGCGGCCCGCCGCTTGCGCTGCTCTACCAGCATGCCAAGGCGCCGGTGCTAAGGGCAACGGTGGCCCTTTGCTTCTTCGTCGGCGAGGTCATGTCCCTCGTCGTGCTGGCCATATCCGGGCGCGTTGGGTCAGAGCAACTGCTCGTCGCCCTCTACCTGTCGCCGGCGGTTCTGCTCGGAAGCGCGGTCTCAAAGCACGTGCATGGCCGCATCGGCGGCCGCGGTCTTCGGATCGCCGTTCTGGGCTTTGCCATCGTCAGCGGGTTGTTCCTTATCGTCCGGTGAACGACGCTCTCTCGTTAACCGGCCGTCGGCAAACCACCGGAGCTAGAGGCGTCCATAGGCGCCGCCGGCGCCGCTGATGGCCGTGAGGAAACTGGCAAGTCCGGCAGAGCGAAGCGGCAGGTATTGTTTTTGCTGCTCGCGGCAAAGGCGTTTGACCAGGCCCACCGCCGTGTGACTGATGTGATCGACCGGAAAGAGGATCGTCGCTGCCTGCCCGACGAGGGCGGGCAAGAGCGTCGTGCTGTCTTCCATGCCTCCGTCGTGGAGGAGGAGGTCGATGTTGCGCACTCTTGCGTAGGCTCGAAGATGATCAAACAGATTGCGTCGGCCGCCGACATAGAGCACGGGGCCGCTGAGCTGTGCGGGCGGCGCGCTGCCGTCGTCTCTGAGCTGAGCTGTGATTGCCGTCTCGAGGGCTTCGTTTTCGCGTAGGACCGCGTAACGCAGATCCTGCATCTGCTCCAGTTCCCGCTGAAGGGCATCGGATTTCTCCTCCGACGCGGCAAGGCGCTGGGCGAAGGCCTCGTTGCGCGTCACGTCCGCTTCGTTGCTTGCGGATAGACCCCTCGTGCTTTTTGCAATGCGCGCCAAGGGTGCGACCGACGCGGCGATTGCTTCGGCGTGGATCGCTCTCTCCTCTAATTGCCGGAGGCGCTGTTGCAGGGCGATCCGCTCATCGGCGGCCGCCTTCAGACGCGTCTCCTGCCGGGCGGTTCGTTCGCGTTCCTGTTCGAGTTCCCTTTCCAGCTCTGTCAGCCGTGCGATGTCGAGCCGACTTGCGCTGCCGACAAGGTGCGACAGCATATGCACTTCTCCGAAGATCTCGCGCATTAGTGCTGGCGATGTTCCCGGATGGCTCATCAGTGCCCAATACGGACCGGCGATGTCGCCGCGCTCGAAGGAATTGCGCCAGATGTTTCGGAGTTCGTCTTGATCGGCCTGCCGGGGAATGCGCTTGATGCTGCTCTCGTGGCGCTTGTCGAGCGCCTTGTTGAGCAACTTTGCCGCCTGATCCCGTTGACCAGCAAGCCACACGCCTCGACCGTGCAGGGTATGGTCCGTCGCAGTGCGCACATCGTCTTGTCCGGTCCTGATCAGGACCTGGCGCAATTCTCCCGCCGTCAGGCAGGTGCCGATGATCGAGCAATGAAATGTCGAGGCAATGTCCCAGGTCCGCAAGCGATGGGCACTGATCTTGGGTGTGTGGCCATCCGGGGATGCAGCGAAGGACAAGGCTGCGGCAGGTAGGGGGACACCGTGGGATTTGAGACGGGGCAACGTGGGCATGGGCGTTCCGGAGCTAGGGCAGTTGCTGGCACTTCGCGACGCGGCCGTCCGCATTGCACATCCGCGAACGGGCCTTTCATCACAGGTAAACCCAATTATCGTTATGTTTCAAGAAATATAACGATAAGGGAAAACGCGCGCCCGAACGGGAACCACAGATGTCCCGCGCAGTTTTCGTCATTGCGTCGTTTCTGAAACGGAGCGCTGCCATGGGGTTTCCCGCACAGCAATTGGTGTGAGTTCAAGCCTTTGCGCGTAGGAGAAAAGTGCCCGGACGGCGCTGGGCAGAGAGACGACCGGCCGTTTCCCAGGCCTTAGACCTGTTTCGCAACGCTGGCGATGAAGGCCGCTTTCAGATGCTCGGCGGCGGGCGAAAGGCTGTGGTGGCGCCGTTGAAGCAAAGAGACGTCACGCATGACAATGGGGTCAATGAGATCGACTGTCGTTACACCGACGGCCGAGGCGAGCTGTCCGGAGTTTTCCGGTAGCACCGAAACGCCCATTCCGGCGGCAATCATACTGATCGCCGTTGTCGAAAAGCGTACCTCGTACTTTGGCCGGTAGTTCGGCACGACGCGAATGAGGTTGTGCTCGACGATGTTGCGCAAAGGGTTGGAGGCGGCAAGCGTGATTAGCGTTTCGTCCTTGAGCTCGGCCCAGCGCACGGATTTACGCTTGGCAAACCGGTGATCCTCGCGGCAGACGAGCATCAGTTTGTCGCGCAGCAGCGGGGTGGCGGCGATTTCGGGGTCTTCCTCCGAAAGGGTGCCGACGGCGATATCGACCTCGTGGCGCTTGAGCGCCGGGGTTATCTGCTCTTCCGGCATGTCGCGAATGTTGACGGAGATCTCCGGATACTTGTTCAGGAATCTGGCGATGATCGGCGGTACGACCGTTGCGGCAAGCACGATCGCCGCGGCGATCGTCACTTGCCCACGCTTCAGCGAAGCGTTGTCGCGCACGTCGCCAACGGCAAGCTCGAGGTCCTTCATGATCTTGCGCGCCTGGGGCAGGAATTCCTGGCCGACCAGGGTGAGGGAGACCATGCGCGTGTGCCGGTCGAACAGGCGCACGCCGATCTCCCGTTCCAGATCCCGGATGAGGATGCTGACCGCGGACTGGGTGAGATGGAGGTTGCGTGCGGCGATGTTGAACTGGCCGAGCTCGGCCACAGCAATGAAGGCCCTGAGTTGCCGCAGGGTTATGTTCATATACGCGCGGCCTCCCGTTACATCGCTCCCATCAAAGCCTGCCAGACCTCGGCTTGTCTACCCCGCAAGTGCGGCTTGCTCTTTGTTGCCGGCCATGAGCAGGCCGAGTTCGTCGAGACGGGCGCGGTCGGGCGGCAGTTCGCCAAGGATTTCGCCGTGGAACATGACGACGATGCGGTCGCAGATTGCAAACAGCTCCTCGAGTTCCGTGGAGATCAGCAGAATGGCGCGGCCGCTGTCGCGCTGGCGCAGCATCTCCTCCATCACGAACTCCATCGCGCCGATATCGATGCCGCGCGCGAGCTGATTGACGAGGATGAAATCGGGATCGCGCGCCAGCTCCCGCGCGACGACGAGCTTTTGCTGGTTGCCGCCTGAAAGTGCTGCGATCGGCTGGTTCTCGTCCCGGCTCTTCACGCGAAACCGCTTGATCAGGTCGCGGGTGTGCTCGCCGATGACCTTGCGGTTGAGCATGCCCCCCGTCGCGAACGGTTTTTGGTCGTAACGCTGCAGAATGGTGTTTTCGCTGAGCGACAGCGGCAAGACGATGCCGTGCTTGTGGCGGTCTTCCGGAATGTGGGAAAAACGCCTGGCATTGATTTCTGCCGGGTCGAGCCCGGTTATATCGTTTCCGTTGAGAACGACGCGCCCGGAACCGACCGGCAGCAGGCCGGAGAGCGCGAGCGATAGTTCCGTCTGGCCGTTGCCGGATACGCCGGCAATGCCGACGATTTCGCCGGCGCGTACATCGAGGCTCACGCCGCGCACGGCCGGAAGGCCGGTCTCGGCGCGGCAGGTGAGGTTTTCCACCGAAAGCACGATACGACCTGGCGGTTTGGGGCTGCGCGGGAGCTCCATGCGCACCTCACGACCGACCATCATGCGCGCAAGCTCACGCGCATTTGTCTCCCCGACCCTGACCGTATTGACGACGCGGCCGTCACGCATGACGCTGATGCGATTGCTGACCCGCATCACTTCGTCCAGCTTGTGCGAAATGAAGACGACGGTCTTTCCATCCTTCACCAGATCACCCATCAGCGAAAGGAGGCGGTCGGTCTCTTGCGGGGTGAGAACGGCGGTCGGTTCGTCAAGGATGAGCAGGTCGATACCGTGGAATAGCACCTTCAGGATTTCCACCCGCTGCTGCTCGCCGACCGAGAGGTCTTCGACGATTGCGTCGGGACGCACGTCGAGGGCGTAGCGCTCGGAAAGCGCGCGGATCTTTCGGTGGACCTTGTCGATATCGGATATGACGCTGAGCGCCGAACCCTGGCCGAGGATGTAGTTTTCCGCCACGGTCAGGTTCGGCACCAGCATGAAGTGCTGGTGCACCATGCCGATCCGCTGGCGGATCGCGTCGCGTGGGCTTGCAAAGCGCACCGATTGCCCCTTGTAGACGATCTCGCCTTCATCCGGCCGGACCATGCCGCAGATCATGCTCATCAGCACGCTCTTGCCGGCGCCGTTTTCGCCGAGCAGCGAATGGATCTCGCCTTCCTCGATTTCGAGCGAAACGCCGTCGCTGGCGATGATAGGGCCGAAACGTTTGCGGATATTGTCGATGCGCAGGAACGGTTTTGCCGACATGTCGATCACCTCATCTCGTAGGGCTGGCCAAGCTTGCTGGGTGCGGCACCCTTGCCGCGGAAGGCGACGAGCGTGACGATCGTCATGATGTAGGGAAGCGCCTGCAGCACTTGGTAGGGCACGACGATCGATGCCTGCGCCTGGAGCATGAGCTGCAGGGCGTAAAAGAGGCCGAAGAGCAGCGAGACGAAGAAGGCGCCGATCGGCGACCAGCGGGCAAAGACCACGACGGCAAGGGCGATGAAGCCGCGGCCGGAGGTGATGCCTTCGACGAACTGGTTGGAATGGCCAAGCGTGAGGAACGCGCCACCGAGCCCTGCAAGCCCTGTACCGACGAGGACGGCGGCATAGCGGTAGCCAACGACACTGCGACCGGCGACGTCGACGGCCTTCGGGTGCTCGCCGACGGCGCGAAGCGTCAGGCCGAAGGAGGTGCGATAAAGCACCAGGGTGGCGAGTATGGCGACCAGCACGGTGGAATAGACGATCAGGTTCTGGCGGAAGAACGCTTCTCCGAGAAAGGGCAGATCGCTCAGCCAGGGTATGTGGACCGGTTGGGCGATCTCGATGCCCTTGCCGGTCGAAACGTAATAGGTGCGAAAGAGGAAGGCCGTCAGGCCCATGCCGAGCAGGTTGAGGGCCGCCCCCACCACGATCTGGTCCGCCTTGATGGTGATCGTGAAGACGGCGAAGACGAGCCCGAACAGCATGCCGCCGGCAACGCCGGCCAATAGCCCGAGCGGAATGTTGCCGGTGGCTGCGGCCGCAGCGAAGCCACAGAAAGCGCCGACGAGCATCGTGCCTTCGAGCCCGATGTTGAGCACGCCGGCGCGCTCGGAAAAGACCTCGCCGATCGAGGCAAAGATCAGGGGGGTGGCAAGCCTCCAGGCGGCGCCGACAAGCGCTGCGAGAAAGGTGAGAGAAATCATGTCGTCCATGGGTTCGACCCTCCAGGAATATCGCCAAAGTTTTGTTTTCCCGCGGGCGGTCTACGGCGACGCGGGAGTTTCCATGCTTTCAAGCCACAGTCCTGAGGATGTCGCGCAGCTTTGCGAAGGCGACGACCGAGAGGATGACGATGCCCTGAATGACCAACACCAGGACCTGCGGGACCTGTGAGGTGATCTGGAGGACTTCCGAGCCGGAGCGAAGCGTCGCAAAAAGCCCGCCCGACAGGATTGCCGCCAACGGATTGTTGCCGGCCAAGAGCGCCACCGCGATGCCCTCGAAGCCATAACCCGGCGAAATGTTCTGGTAGAGCCGACGTGTGACGCCCGCCACCTCGAAGGCGCCGGCAAGGCCTGCCATCGCGCCGCTGATGCACATCGCGATCATGACGTTCCTGGCGACGTTCATGCCGGCATAGCGGGCGGCATGCGGGTTGAGACCGACGACGCGCAGCGCAAAGCCGCGGCTGCTTCTTCGCAGGAAGATGTACAGCGCAACCGCCAGAACCACCGCAACGAGGATGCCGATGTGAAGCCTAAGGTCGGTTACCAGGCGTGGCGTCCAGGCTTCGCGCACCAGCCTTGCCGATTGCGGATAGGCGGCACTCGCATCGCGCATCGGACCGGTGACGAGATAGCTCGTGAGGATGAGGGCGATGTAGTTGAGCATGATCGTGGTGACGATCTCGCTTGCCTGAAAGCGCACCTTCAGATAGCCGGCTATGCCAGCCCAGGCGGCGCCCGCAAGCGCCCCCGCCAACATCACAAGCGGCGCATGCACCCAGACGGATAGGCCGTCGATGCTGGTGCCGACAAGGGTTGCGGCGATCGCTCCGACATAGAGCTGGCCTTCGGCGCCGATGTTCCAGATCGAGCAGCGAAACGCGACGCACAGCCCTGCACCGATCAGGATCAGCGGCGTCGCCTTCAGGAGAATTTCTCCGACCGAGCGTATGTCCTGGAACGAGCCGAAGACCATGACGGTGACGACGTCGCTGCCGTTGAAGCCGTTGAGCCAGAGCAGCAGGGCGCCGAAGGCGAGTGCGACGAGAACTGCCGCGATGGGTGTCAGGGTGCTGATCGCAGCCTGCGAGAGTGTCCTGTAGAAAGCTTGGGCTGCTTGAGAATTCACGGTCTCACGCACTCCCTGGTTTATCTCAGCCATGGGTGTGTCCATTGGTGTGATGCGGGAAGTGGCTGCGGCTGGATATCCCGCCGCAGCATGGAGGCAGCTATTCTGCGCCGGTCTTGATCTCGCCGGCGGCGATCTTGGCGCTGATTGCCTTGACCTCGGCGCGGATATCCTCCGGCACGGAGACCGGGCCGTCGTCGCGGAAGGTAAACGAGATGACCTTCGGGTCCTTCAGGCCGAAAACTACGTTCTCCGTGGGCGGGTGGCCTTCCTTGATCGCGCGAACCACTTCGACCACGCCTTGAGCATAGTCGGCGACGTAGAGCCCGAGAATGTTGTTGGGCGCAACCTCGGTAAAGTCGCTGAAGATCGAGAAGGAGCGCACGTCCGGGCCGGATTCGGCAATCGCCTGGTAGCCGCCGACGGTGGCGCCGGAAGCGTTCGGTACGACGAAGTCAGCGCCCTGCGAGATCATGCTGAGCGCCGCTTCCTTGGCGGCGGTCGTATCGGTGAAGTTGCCGATATAGGCTTCGCTGATCGGGAAGTCCGGATTGATGCTTTTTGCGCCGTTCTTGAAGCCGGCGAATGCCTGCTGGATCGGCGGGATTTCCATGCCGCCGACAAGGCCGGCCTTACCGCCCATTTTCGCAGCGATCACACCCATCAGGTAAAAGGGCTGGCTGGTATCGGTATTGAGCCCGATGACGTTGCCTTCGTGGATCGCGCTCGACGAGATCAGGAAATAGGTGTCCGGATAATCGAGCGCGACATCGCGCGCGGCGTCCTGGAACTCAAAACCGTGGCCAAGGATGACCTTGTAGCCCTGGCTCGCATAATCTCGAAACGCCTTTTCGAAGGAGGCTGGATTCTGCTGCAGCTCGACATAGCTGATCTTGGCGCCAAGCTGTTGCTCAACGCCCTTGAGCGCGTTGTAGCCGATCCGGTTCCATCCTTCTTCGGAAACGCTGCCGGGCACGAGAAGGCCCATCTTGAAGTCTTCGGCGTGCGCGAGGTCCTGCCAGAGTATTCCGGTCAGGGCCATTCCGAGAGTGGACGCAAGCAGCAAACGACGTGAAATTTCAGTTATCATTTCATTCCTCCCATTAGATTGCAGTCCCAATCCCCCCGGAGCAGCCGTTCCCTTTTATGCGTTCTCCTTCAGGCGGATGTTTTCAGTAGTGCTCTGCGAGACCAGGCGTCCGTTCGAAAAGACGAAAGCCCGATCTGGCCCGCCGGCAATCAGCGTGTCGGTATCGATGCAGTCGGTAATGACGAAGTCGGCGCGCGCGCCGGGTCTGAAACCGTAGTCCTTGCCAAGCCCCATCAGTCGGGCAGGGGCCGTCGTGATCATGCTGTGCGCGGCTGAGAGCTCGTCCCCGCGCAGATGGCCTGCAAGCAGTGTCCACCGGGCGATTTCCAGCATGTCGCCCGAGCCGGTCGGAACGAACGGATCCTGGATATTGTCCGAGGCGGTGGCGATGGTGATGCCGGCGCGATGGAGTTCGGCGACACGCGTCAACCCGCGCGGCGGCAGCATCTCGTAATCGCGGCCCTGTAGATAGAGATTTGCGGCCGGCAGTGTCACCACGCCGACATTCAGTTTGTCCAGGCGCTCTGCTATCCGCTGGAACTCCCGGCGCGGCAAGGCGCTCAACACCGAGACGTGGCTGAAGACGGTGCGCCCCTGCATGCCGAAGCGCTCGACGCGTTCGAGTGCGGCGTCGATGAGATGCACGCCGGCATTGAGGTGTTCGTCGAGGTGCAGGTCGATAGGCTTGCCGGATTTCACAGCGGCCGAAAACAGGATGTCGAGGTAGCGCGGCGGGTCCTCGGAAACGGCGGGCGTTCCGCCGACGGCATCGGCGAGCGCAACGGCGCCGTCGATGTTGTTGCCGAGCCACTCGAAGTCTTGGCCTGGATGCGGCGTCATGAAGGCGACGAGCTGAAGCGTGATGCGGTGCTTTTCGGCATCGCGAATGGCGGCCAGCGTCTCGATGCCATGGAAACCGGCATCCTTGTCGACGTTGATGTGGCTGCGGATCGCGGTCGTGCCGCGCGAAAGACATCGCCCGATTGTGCGCGTCGCGCGCTTGTGAATGTCGTCGGGGCCGGCGGTGCGGGCGTATTTCGCAAAGGCTTCGCGGGCGCCCTGGAGCGTGCCGGAGGGATTTGGCGTAAACCGCAGCACCCCCGTCTTGTCGAGATGCTGGTGCGCGTCGACGAAGCCCGGCGAAACGAGCATGCCGGAAATGTCTATGCAGGCGCCGCACGAACCGGTGTCGAGAAAGGGCTCGACGACCGTGATGCGCCCGTCGGCGCCGACGATAATGTCGCTTGCCGACTGCGAGCCGTCATCGTTTATGACGGTACCGCCCGTGAGGGCAAAGGACTGACCGGGGATCAGTCTTGCGAGCAACGCAGCTGGATTTTCACGTACCATGTCGTCCCCACCTTGTTGTTATGGCGGGAAACTAAGCACGCGCTTTTAATTCAAACAAATTCATTATTTCAATTATTTGATAAATGGATCGTATTAATTGTCGATCGCCAGGCACCGATCGAGCATGGCCAACGTCATGGAAAGAGACGCCTGATCAACTGGTTGACCGGCAATCTGAAACGGGCCGATGCGATCGGCTTTTGGCCTCGGCCCTGGTTTGCATTCAGTGCCTGTATTGCGGTTCCTCGGCGTCGAGTTGCCGGCGGATGGCGGCAAGATGGGCCCGTGCCGACTCCGGGTCACCCTCGCGCATCTGCCGGTAAGCGGCCTCAGCGATCTGTGGGGCGACGGGCAGGACTTCCCGTCCGGTGGACATCGCAAGCACCTGCACTTCGGCCGCCCGTTCCAGATAGTAGAGATCGTCCCAGGCATCGGCGATTGTCGGCGCCAGGACCAGCACGCCGTGGTGTTTCAGGAAGACGATATCGGCGTCGCCCGCTGCAGCAGCAATGCGAGCGCCTTCCCGATGGTCGAGGGCAAGGCCGTTGTAGTTTTCGTCGACAGCGGTGCGTCCGTAGAATTTCAGCGCAGTCTGGCCGGCCCAGATCAAGGGGGCGCCCTCGGTCATGGATAAGGCGGTCGCATACGGCATGTGCGTGTGGAAGGCGACTTTTGCGCGCGGCAGCCGGCGGTGGATTTCGGCATGGATGTAAAAAGCGGTTGCCTCCGGCTCACCGTCACCGTCGATGACGGTGCCGTTGAAATCGCACACCAGCAGCTTTGATGCCGTCAGCTCGCGAAAGGCATAGCCGTAGGGATTGACGATGAAGAGATCGTCATGGCCGGGTACGACAGCCGAAAAATGGTTGCAGATGCCCTCTTCGAAGCCGTTGCGCGCCGCCATGCGGAAGCAGGCCGCCAGATCTTCCTTGGTGCTGCGGATGGCATCTGTGGAAAGGTTGGGCCGGTTCGACCGTGCCGCTTCGGTGCTGCTTTTCAGGGAATGAGCCATGAGTTGCTCCTGGTTTGGCTTGAGCTGGGAGCGGCGGCCGGCCGAAAGCCCACCGCGCGCAGCGAAGGCTGCGCCCTGCCTGCCCGCCGTTCCGCGGTCCAGCAGCGCGCCCAGATAACGCCGGAAAATGCGCGTGGTCAAACGCAAGGTCGCGTCTGAATGCAAGACGTCTTTCCATGGAAACGTCAGTGCACCGATTTCAGCAGGAAGTCGCGAAACCGCCGGGCGGCCGGAGAGAGGGAGCGCGTGCGTTTCTGGATCAGGCTGACTTCGCGCTTGATGTGCGGCTCGGTCGGCGTGCGCACGACGAGGCCCATGGAGGTCGCAAGCCGTGTGACCGCCGATGTCATGATCGCGACGCCGAGCCCGCCTTCGACCATGCCGATAATCGTCAGCGGCAAGGCCACCTCCTGCATTGCCTTGTCGAAGGGCAGCACGATACCGTTGCGTGCCAGCTCGTTTTCGAGGCGGTCCCTGATCGGATTGCCGCGGTGCGGACCGATCAGCTTGCGGTCAACCAGGTCGGTCCAACGAATTTCACGCAGCCTGACCAGCGGGTCGTCCGGATGAAGGACGATGAGGAATTCGTCGGTCGTCAGCCGGGTACCCATCAATTCGGTATCGTCCTCCGGCACGGTTCCGATCCCGAGGTCGACCGAACTGTTGGTCACCTGTTCCAGGACGGCGATCTCCGCCACGTCATGGAGAGCGACGGTGATATCGGGGTAGAGCCGGGTGAAGGCGTTGACGAGCTGCGGCAGCATCAAAGCTGCCTGCACGGTGCCCGCTGCAATCGAAACCTTGCCACGTCTCAGCGCATTCAACTCGCGCGAGCTCTCCACCATGCCATCGATGTCGGCGACGGCACGTGCGGCAACCGGCAAGATGTCCATGCCGGCCTGCGTAAGCCGTAGAAGACGCGTATGCCTGTCGAAGAGACGCAGCTTCAAATTCTGCTCCAGCTGCCGAACCAGCGTGCTCACCGCCGACTGCGAGGAGCCGAGCCTGTCGGCGGCGAGGGTGAACTGCCCCAGATTGGCTACGGTGACGAAGGCTCGAAGCTGTTTCAGCGTGATGTCCATGCCGGTCCATTCATTCAATTACTATATGAATAAATATGATTGTGCCGATTGTTTGCTGATTTGGCCAGCCGCATGATCCGCTTTGTACGGCGTGCGGTGACCACATCATGAGGCCGAAGTTGCCCTCCCACCGCGCCGGAAGCTGTTCGCTGGGAGGAAAGCGAATGCATAAATCCGATACGACTGATCCTGTCGAAAAAACCTACCCGATCCCAAGTTTGATGGCCCTTGGCCTACAGCATGTTCTCGTCATGTATGCCGGAGCGGTCGCCGTGCCGCTCATTGTCGGCAGCGCACTTCAATTGCCCAAGGAACAGATTGCGATGCTCGTCAGCGCGGATCTCTTCTGTTGTGGCATCGTCACCCTCATCCAGGCGCTCGGCATCTGGAACATCGGCATTCGCCTGCCGATCATGATGGGGATTTCGTTCACCGCCGTACCCTCGATTATCGCGACGGGCACCAATCCCGATCTCGGCATGCCGGGCGTCATCGGCGCGGTCATCGGCTCCGGGGTGTTCACGATCCTGGTCGCGCCGTTCTTCGGCCGCTGGGTACGGTTCTTCCCGCCTGTTGTCACCGGCACGGTGATGCTGGTGATCGGCCTTTCGCTGATGCGCGTCGGGGTAAACTGGGCGGCAGGCGGCCAGCCGATGATCAAGGGTCCGGACGGCATGATCCCGAACCCGGCCTACGGCGCGCCGTTCGCGCTCGCCGTGGCTGCCATCGTGCTCATGTCGATCCTGCTTCTCACCCGCGTTCTCAAGGGCTTCATGGCCAATCTTGCGGTCCTGATCGGGATCGGGATCGGCTTCGTGGTCGCGATCGCTGCCGGCAAGGTGGATTTCCACGGCGTTGCCGAGGCCGACTGGGTGCGCATCATTCACCCGCTCGCCTTCGGATGGCCGATCTTCGAGTTCTGGTCGATCCTGTCGCTCTGTGCGGTCATGACCGTCATGATGATCGAATCGACCGGCCAGTTCCTGGCTGTCGGCGACATGGCCGGACGCAAGATCACCGAGGCAGAACTGACCCGGGGTTTGAGAACCGACGGTGTCGGTAACATTATCGGCGGCCTGCTCAACACCTTCACCTATACGACCTATGCGCAGAACGTCGGACTGCTGCAGATCACCGGCGTGCTCAGCCGCTTCGTGGTGGCAGCGGGCGGCGCCATCCTGATCCTGCTCGGCTCGCTGCCGAAGGTTGCCTTCGTCAGCGCATCGATCCCGAGCTATGTCGTCGGCGGTGCGGCAATCGTGATGTTTGGCATGGTGTCGGCGACGGGGGTGAAGATCCTGTCGAAGGTGGATTTCGTGGCCAATCGCCGCAATCTCTACATCGTCGCCGTCAGCGTCGGCCTCGCCATGGTGCCGGTCGTTGCCGAAAACATCTTCGATCAGCTGCCGGCGGCGATCGAGAAGTTCCTGCACAGCGGCGTGCTCGTCGGCACCTTTGCGGCGGCACTGCTCAACATTCTCTTCAACGGCGTTCCGGCGAAAGAGCCGGAGGAGGCCGAACTCGTGGACGGAGCGCCGGCTGCCGACCCTGCCTAGAGAACAACGCCATTAGTCCGGCGGCCGCGCGCCGCCGGAGCCCCAACCCCAAGAGGATTCCATGAGACGCTTCGACTATCATCGGGCGGAAACGCTGGAGCATGCCTCCCGTCTTCTCACCGAGCTCGGCGACGACACATTCCTGTTCAACGGAGGCACGGACCTTTTGGTCGAGATCCGCGAACGGCTGCGCCGCGTGCGCAACGTCGTCGACATCAAGCAGATCCCTGGTTTGTCCGACATCACCTATGACGAGACGCGCGGACTGACCTTCGGTGCGCTGGTGACCGTCGGACGGCTGGAGAACCTGTCGCTGGTGCGCCAGCGATATCCGAACCTGCGTTCAGCACTCGCCTCGCTCGGCTCCATCCAGGTGCGCAACCGCGCGACCGTCGTTGGCAATATCTGTCGCGCCTCACCGTCGGCCGATACCATTCCGCCCTTGGTGGCGGACGGCGCCTTCGTGCACATCTACAGCCGCACCAACATGCGTGTGGTGCCGATCTGCGAGTTCTTCACCGATCCCGGCAGGACCGTTCTCGCCAAGGGCGAAATCGTTACCGGCATCACCGTGCCGCCGGCGGGTGACAATACCGGCAAGGCCTATCTCAAGCACGGCCGTCGAAAGGCGATGGAGCTGTCCACCGTCGGCGTCGCCGTCAGCCTGGCGATGGACGATGGCGTCTGCAGCGACATCCGCATCGCGCTCGGTGCGGTCGGCGCCACTGTGCTGCGCGCGCCGCAAGCCGAAGCCATGCTGCGTGGCACGAGGCTCGATGCTGAGGCTGTCAGGAGTGCTGCCGACAAGGCGATGGAGGAATGCACGCCGATCAGCAACGTGCGCGCCAGCGCAGACTACCGTCGCGACATGGTCGGCGTCCTGACCGGTCGCGCCATCAAACAGGCATTGGAGACTTTCGCATGAAACGGATGGTCGAATTCACCGTGAATGGCGAGGCGCGCGAGATGGCCGTCGATGGCTGCTGCTCCCTGCTCGATGCGCTGCGCGACGAGGTCGGCCTCACCGGCACCAAGAAGGGCTGCGATGTCGGCGACTGCGGCGCCTGCACCGTGCTCGTCGATGGCGAGCCGGTCAACGCCTGCCTGATGCTTGCCGTGGAAGCCGAAGGCCGTACGGTCGAGACGGTCGAAGGGCTCCAGCCGGGTGTCGATCGACTGCATCCGCTGCAGGATGCCTTCATGCGGCACGGCGCCTCGCAATGCGGCTTCTGCACGCCCGGCATCCTGATGATGGCGAAGAAGCTCATCGACGACAATCCGCACCCGACTGACGAGGACATCCGCTTCGGGCTCTCCGGCAACATCTGCCGTTGCACGGGATACACCAAGATATTCGACGCGATCAAATCGGCCGCGCGCGAGATGGAGTCTGCAAGACCATGAACATGACCACCCCCATTGAACAGCGCGAGTTCAAGATCGTCGGCAAGAGCGTCAAGCGCGACGACGTGCTCGAAAAGGTCACGGGCGAGGCGCAGTATACCGGCGATATCAAGCTGCCCGGAATGCTGCACGGCAAGATCAAGCGCGCGGCGATCGCCCATGCGCGCATCAAGTCGATCGACGTCAGCAAGGCGCTCGCCTATCCGGGCGTCAAGGCTGTGCTGACCCACGAGACCGTGCCACGCGTGCTGCACTATGGGTCGCCGCATCCACGCTCGGCCTCCTGCACCAAGGACCAGTACATTCTCGACGACAAGGTGCGGTTCTGGGGCGAGGGCGTCGCCGCCGTCGCCGCCATCAGCGAAGAGATCGCCGACGAGGCGCTCGACCTGATCGAGGTGGAATACGAACCTTTGCCGGCCGTCTTCGAGCCGGAGGACGCCGCGCAGCCAGGCGCACCACTGATCCATGACGTTGGGCCGGGCGGCAATCTTGTGCTCGACCCGGTGCGCGTCAACCGCGGCGACATCGATAAGGGTTTTGCCGAGGCGGACTTCGTTCTCGAGGGCACATTTGCCGGCGGGCGGCCACACCCGGCCTACATGGAGCCGAACGTCTGCATCGCCGACTGGGACGGTTCCAACAAGCTGACCTTCTGGACCTCGACCCAGACCTCTTTCATGGTGCGCGGCATCCTTGCAGAAGTGCTCGGCCTGCCGCTCACCAAGGTGCGCGTGCTCGTCGACCATATGGGCGGCGGCTTTGGGGCCAAGCAGGACCTGTTCCAGCACGAGTTTCTCTGTGCGCTTTTGGCGAAGGAAACCCGCCGGCCGGTGAAGATGGAGTTCACCCGCCATGAGACATTCGTGGCCGGTCGTTCCCGTCACCCTTGCCGGATCTGGCTGAAGCAGGGCTTCAAGAACGACGGCACGCTCGTCGCCCGCGACATGAAGCTGGTCTACGATTCCGGCGCCTACGGGTCCCATGGCCCGGGCGTGACCATCGTTGGAACCACCGCCGCTACCTCGCTCTATCGCTGCGAGAACGTGCGGCTGGAGGGGCGGTGCGTCTACACCAACACCCCGATCAACGGCGCCTTCCGCGGCTACGGCGTGGTGCAGAGCTACTATGCGCTCGACATCCAGATGGACGAAGCGGCCGAACGGCTCGGCATGGATCCGGCCGAACTGAAGCTGAAGAACGTGGTGCGCGCCGGCGACATCGCGCCATCAGGCCATCCGATCCTCGGCCACGGGCTTGAAATCTGCCTCAAGCACGGCATCGACGTGCTCGACTGGAAGGCGCTTTGGAACCGCGACCGGGCTCCAGATCCGAAGCGCCCGCACATCCGCAAAGGGTGGGGCATCGGCTGCGAGATGCACGGCTCGTCTGCCTATCCCGGCATCAAGGAACAGGGCAACGCCACGGTGAAGGTCAACGAGGACGGCACGGTGACGCTGCTGACTGGCGCTGCCGGACTTGGCACCGGAGCCCATACGGCGCTGGCGCAGATCGTTGCCGAAGAGCTCGGGGTCCGCTTCGAGGACGTCGGCGTCATCCATGGCGACACGGACGTGGTTCCATGGGACATCGGGGCCTTTGCCAGCCACACGACCTATCTGGTCGGCACGGCCGCCAAGATGGCGGCCGGCAAGGTCCGCGCCGCCGTGCTCGCCAGGGCAGCGATGAAACTTCAGGTCTCGCCCGACGAGATCGACCTTTCCGAAGGCAAGGTCTTCCTCATTGCCGAGCCAGATCGCTCTATGACGGTGTCGGAGGCCATGGGGCCCTCACGTGGCATTCCTGCCGCCAATATCGTTGCCAACGGCACTTACGAGCCGACGAAATCCTACTCCTTCGCCGCACATTTCACCGAGGTGGACGTCGACACGGAAACGGGCATCGTCGAGGTCAAGCGCGTCGTGCCGGTGCACGACGTTGGACGCGTCATTCACCCGATCGCGGCGCAAGGCCAGATCGAGGGCGGCATCCAGCAGGGCATCGGCCACACGCTGACCGAGGACTACGTCATCGACAAGAAGACCGGGCGCTCACTCAATGCGGGCCTGGTCGACTACAAGATGCCGCTGTCGATGGACATGCCCGACATCGAGACGATCATCCTCGAGGCAGCGCCCGACCCGGGTGGTCCCTGGGGCGCCAAGGGTGTGGGCGAAGATCCGATCATCGCCATCGGCCCTTCCATCGCCAATGCCATCCACGACGCCATCGGCGTTCGCTTCCACCACTATCCGATCACACCGGAAGACATCCTGAAAGCCTTGAGGGAGAAGGGCGCATGAATATGCATATCGAACCAGCGAGCCAGCAGAAACTCCCGATCACGATCCTCACCGGTTTCCTCGGATCAGGAAAGACGACACTGCTCAACTACATTCTCACCGAGCGTCACGGTCACCGTATCGCGGTGATCGAGAACGAATACGGCGAAGTGGACGTCGACAGCGACCTGGTGCTCGCCTCGGACGAGGAAATCTTCCAGATGCAGAACGGCTGCATCTGCTGCTTCGTCGACGTGCGCAACGACCTGATCGACGTGATGAAGAAGCTCCTGAGCCACAAGGACAAGTTCGATCACATCATCGTCGAGACCTCGGGTCTTGCCGACCCGACGCCGGTCGCCACCGCCTTCTTCGTCGACCGTAGCGTGGCCGACGAGGTGGAGCTCGACGCCGTCGTCACGCTGGTGGACGCAATGCACATCGACCAGCATCTCTACGATCCGGTGCTCGACGGCAGCGACAACCAGGCGGTCAACCAGATCGTCGCGGCCGACCGCATCCTCGTCAACAAGATAGATCTTGCCGGGGAGGATGCCCTCGGTTCGCTGGAAACATCTCTGCGCAGGCTGAACCAGACAGCACCCATCCTGAGGTCCAGCTACGGCAAGGTGGATCTCTCCAACATTCTCGGTGTCAAGGGTTTCCGGCCGTCCTATGTGCGAGAGCGGGCGGAAATTCTCGACATCGACATGGATGACGATCGCGATGCCGAGCACCATCATCACCATGATTGCAAGGAGCCGTGTTGCGACCATGCGCATCACGACCATGGGCACCACCATCATCATGACCATGGACGCGCGCACGCGACCCCCCTTCGGCCGCACCAGCATGACGCGACGGTGAAATCCCACTCCTTCGTCTATCCCGAAGCCTTCGACGGCGAAAAGCTTGCAGGTTTCCTCAAGGGCTACCTCGGCGAGCACGGCGACGACATATTCCGCACAAAGGGCATCGTTTCCGTTGCCGGCGACGACCGCTTCTTCGTGCTTCAGGCCGTGCACAAGCTCGTCGATTTCCGCCCGGACCACGCCTGGGGCGAAGACAAACGGAAGTCGAAGTTCGTGTTCATCGGCCGCAATCTCGACCGCGAAAGTATCGACAGAAACTTGCGTGCATGCCTGGTGCCTTAGCAGCGAATCTCCACGCCGGACGGCGCTTGCGTAAGCCTTTCTGTCTGAGCCGCCCGCGCCCCTCCAGCGCGGGCGGTTGCTGCTGCTTTCAACGACAAAAATAGCTTTAAAAACAATTAGTTAGCTCATTTTTTGAGTTGACAAGAATCGCGCGAAGTGGTTCCTTTGAAGGCGAGTAGAAGCACCGACAATTGCTCACCGTCTGTTGGAAGATGAGGCTGCGATGTCGATGCTGATCACCAAAGGAACACCCGGTTGCCCCGCCCTGGGAGCTTATGCGCCGGCCTGTTCCCTCCGTCCTCGGCATTTCCTGAGATCGCGGATCCAGGCCTGGCTTTGGCCGGCATGGCGTTCATCGCGCGGCCCCGCATCGACCGGACCCTCTACGACAGGAGAAACCTATGATTATTGACCTGAGCTGCTATCCCACCGATCTGGTGGACCTGGCTTGGCGACACGACGGACCGCCGTTCACCGGCGACAAGCTGCTGAAGATGATGGATGGCCCCTACTATGTGAACGGCAAGCCGCGCCGGATTGACAAGGCCTTCATTCAGCCGCCGCAAGGCAACACCATCTACACCCACGAGGTGATGGATCTCGAGGGCAAGGCCGCCATCCGCCAGTACATGGCCTACACGGAAAAGATGGTGACCGAGCACCCCGACCGCTTCCTCGGCTGCTTCGTCTACAACCCGCGCTACGGCACCCAGAACGGCGCCGAAGAGATCGAACGCTACGCCAAGGAGTTCGATTTCAAGATGGTGCAGCTGCAGGCGAACATGCACGCCTACCGCCCGGACCGCGCGCTCGACTGGCTGCGACCGGCACTGAAGAAGTGCGCGGATCTCGGCCTGATGGTGAAGGTGCATACCGGTGACGGACCGTACTCGATCCCGACGGAGTTCTACCCGATCATCCGCGAGTTTCCGGAGGTCAACTTCATCCTGGCGCATTTCGGCGTTCAGACCGGCGGCGTCTACGTGTTTGAGCCGATGCAGATGGCACTCGACACACCGAGTGTCTACGTGGAATCCGGCTGGTGCCTGCAGTCGCGCATCGTCGAATTCGCCAAGGTTCTGCCCAAGCACAAGATCCTCTTCGGCTCGGATACGCCGCCGAACGAACCGGGCATGTGGATCAACCTCCTGGAGGTTCTCTGCCACGAGCCGCCGCAGGGCCTGAACCTCGATGAGGATACGCTCGAAGATTACCTCGGCAACAACGTCGCCCGGATGATCGGGCTGGAAGCGACGAAGCCACCGGCCACCGTCGAGGAAGCCGAGGCGTATCTGCGCCAGCACGGCGTCGCCCTTGCCGCGTAAATTTGAACGGAGTGAACAATGATCATTGATACCCATCTTCACCCGACCAACCTCGTCGACGAGGCGTGGCGTCACACGGGCGAGCCCTTCACCGGCGAGCGCATGCTCAAGCTGATGGACGGTCCCTACATGATCAACGGCAAGCCGCGCCGGATCGACATGGGCTTCATCCAGCCGCCGCCGGGCAACACCGGCTACCGCGACGGCAACCGCAAGGGTCGCGACGGCATTCGCGACTACATGGCCTATTGCGCCGAGCTTTGCCAGAAGTACCCGGACCGCTTTATCGGCAACTTCAACTACAACCCGCGCTGGGGACCTGAAAACGGTGCTGCGGAGCTGGAATTCCACGTCAAGGAGTACGGTTTCAAGATGTTGAAGCTGCACGCCAACATGCACGGTTATCGCCCCGACCGCGCGCTTGATTGGCTGCGTCCGGCGATGAAGAAGTGTGCCGAACTCGGCGTCGTCGTGCTCATCCACACGGGCGACGGCCCGTACACCATCCCGACGATGTTTTATCCGATCATTCGCGAGTTCCCGATGGTGAACTTCATCATCGGTCACTTCGGCATCCAGACCGGCGGCAACTATTCGTTCGAGTCCTTCTGGATGGCGATGGATACCCCGAACGTCTATTGCGAGTCCGGCTGGTGCTTCCAGTCGCGCATCGTGGAGTTCGCCCAGCAGTTGCCGAAGAACAAGATCGTCTTCGGCACGGACAGCCCGCCGAACGATCCGGGCATGTGGCTGCGCGAACTGGAAGTGCTCTGCAAGGATCCGCCGCACGGCATCAATCTCTCCGAGGACGATCTCGAAGGCTATCTCGGCAACAACATCGCCAAGCTCGTCGGCATCGATCCGTCGCCGCCGCCGCGCGACCTGAGGGACGCTCAGGCGCGTCTGAAGGATAGCTATGCCGGTGTCGACCGGGCCACGGGCAAGCACAAGGAATTTGCCTGAGTAAAGACGACGGCGCCCATTCCGGGCGCCGTCACCCCCCAGTCGCGTCGAGGCTAAGATATGACCCAGTACCACAAGCAAGATGTCCGCAGCTTCCTCGCCGACTACAGGGCGGAGCACCCCGAAGATGTCATCACCATCGACCAGCCGGTCTTAGACGATCAGGATGCGACAGCACTGATCTGGAACCTGGCTGAGCGGGGGCGACATCCCATGCTGCACCTGAAGGATGTCAGCGGCGTCGGCAGCGAGGTCCTCTGCAACATCTTTGCCTCACGCGATCGTGTCGCCCGTCTGCTCGGTTCGACCGCCGACAGGTTGCACGAGGCCTACCAGGCGCGCGCCAACCGGCCGTTCACGCCGGAAGTCCTGAAGGAAGGTCCGATCACCGAGGAGATCGTCTCGGGTGATGCCGTCGATCTCAATGCGTTGCCGATGCTCAAGCACTTCGACACGGACCGGGCGAAATACATCACCAGTGGCATCATCATCGGCGAGCATCCCGAAACTGGCGCCGGCAATCTTAGCTACCACCGCGCGATGATCCATTCGAAGAATTCGCTCGCCACCTCGCTGCATTCGCGTGGCCATCTCTGGCGGCTGATGAACATGGCCAAGGAGAAGGGCAGGCCGATGCCGGTCGCGATGGTCATCGGCGGCCATCCGCTCTTCATGATCGCAGCCTCTGCCCGACTTGCCTTCGGTGAAGATGAACGCGATGTCGCCGGCGGCCTGATGGGCGAGCCGCTTCAGGTGGTGCGGACGCCAAAGTACGGCATTCGTGTTCCCGCCCATGCCGAGATCGTGCTCGAAGGTGTGCTGGATCCCGAGGCGCATGTGGAGGAGGGGCCGTTCGGCGAGTTCACAGGCTATTCCTCCGACCGCTCGACCAACAACCTTTTCACCGTCGAAACCGTCATGCGCCGGAGCAATGCCATCCTCGTCAGCGTCGCCGGCGGCAATTCGGCCGAACACCTCAATCTCGGCCGCGTGCCGCGCGAGGCCGAGGTGGTGGAGAAGCTGAAGGCGCGCTTTCCCTCGATCACCGCGGTGCACTACCCCTCGTCGGGCACCCATTTTCACGCCTACATCGCCATGAACCAGACGCGTGAGGGGGAGGCGCGGCAGGTCATGCTCGGACTTCTCGGCTGGGACCAGTACCTGAAAACCGTGGTCGTGGTGGACGCGGATGTCGATATTACCCGCGACAGTGAGGTGCTCTGGGCGCTTGCCACTCATTTCCAGCCGCACAAGGACGTCGTCATCATCGAAGGCCTGCCAGGCAATGCGCTCGACCCCTCCGCCAGCGGCATCGGCACGACCTCGCGGATGGGGCTCGATGCGACGCGCGGCCCGAATTTCCATGGCGTGCGCGCCCGCATCAGCGACGACGCCTGTGCGCGCGCCGCAGCACTCCTGAAAAGCGCGGGATAGGGCGATGACGCATCCAAGACGCATGATCGTTGGCATTTCGGGCGCGTCGGGCGTGGTCTACGGCAAGCGCATCCTCGAACTGCTGCGTGACCTCGAGATCGAGACACATCTGATCATGTCGCGTGCGGCCTGCATCACGCTTGCGGCCGAGGCGACGTTTTCCAGACAGGACCTCGAAGCGTTGGCGACGACCACCCATTCCAACAAGGATATCGGCGCCGTCTGTTCCTCTGGCTCCTACAAGACGCTCGGCATGATCGTCGCCCCCTGTTCGGTCAAGACGCTGGCCGAGATCGCCACGGGCACGACGGACAACCTCATTTCCCGTGCGGCCGACGTGGTGCTGAAAGAACGTCGTCGCCTCGTCCTGATGCTCAGAGAAACGCCGCTTCATCTCGGCCATATCCGTAACATGGCGCATGTGACCGAGATGGGCGGCATCATCTATCCGCCTGTCCCAGCCTTTTACGCGAAACCTCAGTGCATCGAAGACATGGTCGACCACACCGTCGGCCGCGTGCTCGATCTCTTTGATCTCGATCCGGGTATCGTGCGCCGCTGGCGGGGAACGCAGGGAGTGGAGTGAGATGACGATCCGCATCGCCGCCGATCCGGAAACGCTTTCGCCAGAACCGCGCGCTGCCTTCCTGTCGGACGATGCAATCGAAGTACTGTCTTTCGCCGCTCGATCGCTCGAAGAGGGGCAGTCAACGGCCCTCATCACGCTCGTCGAAATTCGTGGCGGCGCTGCGCGCGCCCTCGGCGCGCAAATGGTCGTGCGCAGTGACGGTCTCTATTGCGGTTTCGTCTCCGGTGGTTGCACCGAAGCGGCCGTGGCCGCCGAAACCATCACCGCTCTTGGAAAGGGCCTTGATCGCACGCTTCGACTTGGCGAAGGGTCCCCGTTTTTTGATATTGTCCTGCCCTGTGGCGGCGGCATTACCCTTGCGATCCATGTATTGGCGGACGCGGCAGTCTTGCGCCAGGCGCTTTCCACCCTCCAACGTCGCTCGCCGGTTGGGCTACGCTATCATCCTGGCAAGCGCGCCCTTTCGCTGCAGCACGGCAGCGAGGCAAGCGGCTGGTACGGCGAGAGTTTTGTGCGCGCCTACCGGCCGAGGCCGCGGGTCATCCTCGCCGGCACTCCGCTCGAGATCGATGCGGTTGCCCGCGTTGCTGTTGCGGCCGGCTACGAGACAGTCGTGCTCGAGCGCGGGCAAGTGCCTTCGCCTGACGAACTAGACGGCGACACCGCCGTCGCGCTCCTCTTCCACGATGTTGATCGCGAGTTGCCGCTGCTCGATGCGGCGCTGACGTCGAATGCGTTCTACATCGGCGCCCTTGGCAGCCGCCGGACCCATGCGAAACGCTGCCAGCTCCTGCGTGATTGCGGGGGAGATGAGCGTCTGCTTTCTCGCATCAAGGCGCCGATCGGCCTTTTCGACAAGGCGAGGGATGCACGTTCACTCGCAGTCTCGGTCGTGGCCGATATCGCACACGCGCGCCTGCGGCTCGACTGGATGTAGGTCTCCCATCCGAAGACAAAGGGCGCCGATAAAGTCGCTCAATCCTCGATGGAGGCGGAGGTCGCCTGGCATTACCTCTTGCGACTTGTTGACTCACTCGCGGTTGAACAATACCTTGCGAGCTCGGTCGTTAGGCTTGTCCTCAACATGACGGATCAATCTCTTCAGCGTCGCCTTGCCGCCATCGTCGTTGCCGATGTGGTGGGATATTCACGCCTGATGGAGGCTGATGAAGTCGCAACGCTGGCCGACCTCAGGAAACTCCGTTCTGGCGTTATCGAGCCGGCTGTGATGCGTTACACGGGTCGCATCTTCAAGGTCATGGGCGACGGATTCTTAATCGAATTCGGTAGCGCGGTGGACGCGGTCGCAGCAGCGTTGGAAATGCAACGGGCCACCACTGCTGTCGAAGCTGCCGGAGACCGGCGCCTGCTTTTGCGTGTAGGGGTCAATCTGGGAGATGTCATAGACGACGGTTCAGACGTTCTCGGCGACGGTGTCAATGTCGCGGCGCGCCTAGAGACGCTGGCCGCACCGGGAGGTATCTGCATTTCAGCCAAAGTTCACGGCGAGATCGTCGGCAAGATCGGCGACCGTTTCTTTGATGCAGGCGAACGCTACCTAAAAAACCTGGCTCGCCCGGTGCACGTGTGGCATTGGCCGGATGCGCTGCAGAGCATTTTGCCGCTGCCCGAATGTCCCTCGATCGCTGTATTGCCGTTCACGAATACGAGTGGGGATGAAGCGGACGCGCCTTTCGTCGACGGCTTGACCGAAGACCTGATCACCGACCTTTCCCGTACAGCTGGCCTCTTCGTCATCGCGCGCAATTCCGTGTACGGCTACAAGGGCAAGCCGGTCGACGTACGGCTCGTCGCCCAGGATCTCGGCGTGCGCTACGTCCTCGAGGGGAGCGCCAGACGCGCAATGGGTCGTGTCCGCATCAATGCACAATTGATCGACGCGCTTGGCGGCCAGCACTTGTGGGCCGACCGGTTTGACAGGACGGTGGAAGACGTTTTCGAATTACAGGATGAAGTTAACGCCAAGATTGTTGAAGCCCTCATCGGCCGACTGACCATCCCGACGCAGCGCAATCGGCCGAAGAATTTTGAGGCGTACGATCTGTGTGTGCGCGCCCGCCTGCTGACGGAAGAGTCGCCGCAAACTGCGCGTGAGGCTTATGTGTTGCTTCAGCGCGCGGTTGAGCTTGAGCCATCATATGCCGAAGCGCTCGGTCTGCTCGCCTATAATCGTTGGCTGGCCTGGACTCACTTCGGCGAGCCCGAAGATCCTAACCGTCAGATGGCGGTGACGCTCGCGCAGAAGGCCGTCGACCTGGACCCCAACGATGCCGGCAGCCGTTACGTTCTGGGGACTATTTTGGCTTATGAACGGCGATGGGAGGAATCAGAAGCCGCCTTCGGCAAGGCCCTGGAGCTAGACCCCAACCACGCCGACACCTGGGCCGCCATGTCGGACATGTCCGTGCTGGACGGCAGGGTTGCCGACGGACTGGCACAGATTGAAAAAGCTCTGCGGCTCAATCCCTATCCAGCCTGCTGGTATCTTTGTCATCTTGGGCAGGCGCAATACGCCGCGCGTGACTATGAGGCGGCAACGGCTACACTGCGCAGGAAAGACACGTATCGTACCAACTCACGCAAATTCCTGGCTGCTACGCTTGCGCAAATGGGCCACCTTGAGGAGGCGCGGCGAGAAGCAGAATTGTTCCTGATCGCCCACCCTCATTTTACGATCGGCCATTGGCTCAACTCCCAGCCGCTGCGCGATGCATCTGTACGGGACCACTTTGCAGACGGCTTCCGAAAGGCTGGCCTGCCGGAGATGTGACAGCGGGGAGTAAGGGCAATCGGCCTGCGGGCAGCCTCATCGTTTTGACTAGCGACGTTATCGATGCCTATCGCGCACGGCGGCGTATCCAATCAGGACACGACGGTCGCCTTGGCAGCTATTGGCCTTGCGCGGACAGCGGACTCCTTACCGCTACAGGAGTTGCATGCGAACGCTATCGGCTGGCGGTGGTGAAGAACCATAGCGCCATACGCGACCGAGATCGTTTTGCAGGTGGTCCTATGCGGCAATCGTCACGCCGTTAGATTGGCTTCAATCGGCAGTGTAAAAACAAACGTCGATCCTTGGAGCTCGTTCTTTTGTGCCCACAGGCGTCCGCCGTGGGACTCGACGATCGAACGGCAGATCGCCAATCCCATGCCCATGCCGTCGTTTTTCGTAGTGAAGAAAGGTTCGAATATCCTGTCGGGGTTTTTGACCCCCGTGCCGCAATCGCTCACGGCGATGCGGATTGCGTCTTCGATACGCGTCGCATGCAGGCTGACAATGCGCCGATCTGCCGTGGATGTCATCGCTTCTATGCCGTTTCGGATCAGGTTGACCAGAATCTGCTGAAGTTGCACGCGATCCATAGCGACCGGAGGAAGGTCGCTTTCGAGGTCAAGCTGGATGCGAACGCGGCGCCGCATAGCCTCCTCGGCCATAAGGCTGCGCACTTCGGCAACGACGCTGTCCACCGTTGTGCTCATCCCAGGTTCTACCGACCTCGTGAACAACGCACGGATGCGGCTCACGACGTCTGCGGCGGCGTTTGCATCGCGCGTAATGCGTTCCACGGTCCTTTGCGCTCGCGCAAGGTTTGGTGGCTCAACAGAAAGCCAACGTTGACACGCATGCGAATTTGTCACGATCGCTGCCAACGGCTGGTTCACCTCATGGGCGATCGAGGCGGAAAGCTCGGCGAGGCTGGCGGCCTGAGACGCACGCGCAAGACCATCGCGCGCGGCCCGCAAATCCTCCTGGGCTCGAACTTCGCTGTCGATGTCGATGCAAATGACGTTCCACTGGACGATCAGCCCATCGGCGTCCCTCATGGGCGCTGCCCGGGTCTCCACCCAGCGATACTCTCCGTCCGACCGGCGAAGCCGATGCTTCTGCGCATAGGGCGTACCGGTGGCCAGGGCATGGGCGCAGTTTTCATGGACCTGAGGCATATCGTCGGGATGGACGGCAGCACCAAGCGCGCCCGACGGTCGTGCTTCTCCCCACCCATCGGGCGCTTCCAACTTGTATCCCAGATACTCGCGAAGCTGTTCGCTGCGGTAGACAGGATCGCCGTTCGGGTCGGTGCATTCGACCATCGCAGGCAAGGTTTCAATGAGTTGTTGAAGCGAACGCTCACGCTCGCGCAAGACCTGTTCGACGCGGAGCTGATCGTCGATGTCGTGACAAATGCCGAACCATTGCAGGATCTGACCGTTGGCGTCCCGCAAGGGAG
The DNA here is from genome assembly GCF_014852035.1 of Ensifer sp. ENS03. NCBI lineage: Bacteria > Pseudomonadati > Pseudomonadota > Alphaproteobacteria > Hyphomicrobiales > Rhizobiaceae > Ensifer > Ensifer sp. ENS03. The sequence continues at coordinate 216,570 of NZ_JACVAV010000010.1, forward strand.
CGCCGCGGCCCGACATCCAGCGATAGACGCCGTCGGAACGGCGCAGCCGGTAGGTCAGGGAGAAGTTTTCGCCGGTGGCGAAGGCCTCTCTCAGCGTGGCATCCATCTTCGCTGCGTCGTCCGGGTGAAGCGCGGCTGTAATTGCAGCGGCGCGAACGCTGACCGATTCCTGATAGTCCTTCACGTCATGTCCGAGGAACTCGATCAGGCTCTTGCTGAAGAAGACCGGTTCCCCGTCCGTGTTTAAGCGCCAGAGTGGGCTGGGTACCATGTCGACCAGTTGCGAGAGTTCGCGCTCCCGATCGAAGAGCTGTTGTTGGACACGCACTTCATCGTCGACATCAATGGCAACGGCATACCACTGCACGATCGTCCCGTTTTGATCGCGCAATGGCTCGCAGCGCCCGTCGACCCAGCGGTACGCCCCATCAGCGCGCAGCATGCGATATCTGTTGGAGAAGGGTTCACCGGCGGCGAAGCCGTGCGTGGCGTTCTCCCGTACGGATGCGATATCGTCCGGATGGACGACAGAACGCATCATCGCGCCCGCGCGGGTCATGCCCGGCTTGTCCACGTCGATGGCATCGAATCCGAGGAAGTCTATCAACCGTTTGTTCAGAAAGCTGAGTTCACCGCCGGAGGTCTGCCGGGCTATGAAGGCCGGTACCATATCGACGAGCAGGGACAACTCGCGCTCGCGATCGTGCAATGCGTTTTGAGCGCGCATCTGATCGTCGATATCGAGCGAAACGCCATACCACTCCTCGATCTCTCCTTCCTGATTGAGGCGAGGTTCGACTCGGCATTCCACCCAGCGATATCCGCTTTCAATTTCAAGCCAACGAAAGCGCAACGTTGCGCTGCTACCGGTCTTGAAACATCTTTGCAGTGTGTCTCCGACGGCTGCGGCGTCGTCGGGATGGATCAGCTTCTGAAGCAGAGTTTCGATACTCTGCTCTCCGTGCGCTTCGAAGCTTGCGACAACCGAGCGGAAGCGGTCCCTGAACTGTTTGTTGAAGTATACCGAGCCGGTCGATGGCGTCGCGCTCCAAATGCGGACCGGCACTGCGTCGATCATCCGTTGTAGCTGCCTCTGACTGCGGCGCAATGCGTCCTCGGCGTGCGTCAGATCATCGATGTCATGGCACATGCCGTACCATTGGACGATTTTCCCGGAGTGATCCCGCATTGGCTCTGCCCGGCTCGACATCCAGCGAAAGACGCCGTCGGCCCGGCGCAGGCGATATCGCATGGCAAAGGCCTCACCGGTTTCGAGGCAATTGCGAAGCAGATCGACGAACGCGCCTGCCTCGGCGGGATGCACGGAGGCTTCGACCATGGCTGCCAGCCGGGTTTTTCCCGGCTTGTCCGTGTCACAGATGTCCAGGCCGAGAAAGTCGACCATGCGCTTGTTGAAGAAGGTGGGCTCGCCATCCGGCGTCAAGCGCCAGACGTGGCTTGGCACCATGTTGACAAGCTGCAGCAGCTCCTGCTCCCGTTCGCGCAGTGCAGCCTGAGCGCTCACTGCGTCTTCGATGTCGACGGAAACGCCGTACCACTGCAGAATCGTTCCGGCTTCGTCACGTAAAGGGGTTGCCCGGCTCTCGACCCATCGATGGGGACCGTTTGCCCGCCGCTGACGGTACCTTCCTGCAAAGGTCGTACCCGCTTCGAACGCGCGTTTCAGCGCTTCGTCGGTGGCAATGCGGTCATCCGGGTGAATGTCCGTCAGGGATCGCTTGCCATTGGCCGCAATCAGATCCGTCAACGCCAACCCGGTCGTGTCGGTGGCCCACTTGTTGAGGTAGCTCGGCGTTCCGTCAGGCGTGGCGCTCCAGATGAGAGCCGGAACGGCGTCGGCCAAGCGTTGCAGCCGCAGTTCACTTTGCCGGGCGGTGAGCAGCGCCAGCTGGTGTTGCCTGGAAATGGCTGCGACGACAAGCGCCGAGAATGCGGAAATCACGAGGAAGAGCTGCAGCATGACCTGCTGCTGCCTTTGCGATCCGGCGTCACCGATAAACTGGCTGTCTCCGGATATCGTGAGCGCCATCGTAATCAGTGTCAGGAGCGTCAAGGCGACAGCAGCGCCTCGAAATTCGAAACGTGCGGCGGCCCAAAGCAGAAGCGGCAAAATGATGTAGGGCGAGGGGAAGAAGTGAGCGCTCAAGGAAAGCACAGCAACGCCGAGGAAGATGAAACAGAGAACGGCGGCCTCCGTCCAGTGTGCCACGGACAGGCCGGTTTCACCGCGCCAGGAGCGGACGAGGACCAGCACCAGTGGCGCAACCAGCAGGATGCCCGTTGCATCTCCGATCCAGAATAGTGGCCACACCGATGCGAATGTCTGGGACTTCACGCCGAACCAGGCAAGGGTTGCACTCCCGACGGTCGCGCTTGCGAGGGGCGCTACTCCCGCACCCAAAACGACGAAAGCGAGGACCTGTTGAAGGGTTTCCAGCCGCACGGGACGGCCAATGGCGCTGCTGAGCAGCATCGCTCCGGCGGAGGCACAGAGCGCGTTGCCGACGAAGATCAAGAAACCTGCAGGAAGCGGGCTGTGAAACCACACGAGCTGGGCAAACATCTCGGCAAAGCAGCCGCTGATGATCCACCAGGGCCAGCTGTGAGGAGACGTGAGGATGAGTGTCGCCATGAACACGCCGCCGGGAGGCCAGATCGAGACGGTGATGCCCGGGACGATAGCAAGGACATTCGCAAATCCGCAGCCCAGCACGTAGGCGGCGAAAAACGCAACGAGATGCAAAACCTGCGGTCGGCTTGATCGGAACCGCCGCCAGTGGGAAGCTCGCTCGACGGATGGTCGTTCGGTCGGCGCCCACGGCAACGCGCTCCCCGCCGGCCCTGGCGACGTTCGCTCGAGCCCTTGCACCGGATGATCGACTGTTTCTGAATGGCTGTCGCTAATTGCTCTAGAAGCTGATTCCATCGGCTGCTCCGATCGGACAGAGAAAGCCTGGGCACCGTGGGGGGTCTACCAAGGCGCTGTAAACGAAGTCTGGCGGGGCGAACCAACCATTCCTCTAACCCTATCGCAATCACGGCCATACCGCAGCCTATGGAAGTCTATGAGAAGGCGTGCTGCCAGGCGAGTCCGGATGCTACTCTTCGCCTATGCTCAAGTACAGCTTAGAATAGACCGCTCAGTTGTCATAGATTTCCATAGGATGCAGGCGAGACGCGGCGAGAATAGGATGGCGGATAGTTTGCGCAGTCCGACTCTCGAGAACAACTGCTATGCAGAGCGCTGATAGTGGCTTTCCTCGTCCTGCAGGAGAAGGCAATGACGAAGGCGTTCGATTCACCTGACGAAATCGGGCTGAAAGCAATGCAGGCGGTGCGGATCATCGAAAGCGTGGTCGGCAACGCCTGGGCGGCGAATTCGGCCGGCGAGATCGTTTGCGTCAGCCCTGCGGTACTGTCGCGGCTGGACTTGACGCTTGAGGAGTTCGGCTACCAGTCGGATGGTGGTCCGCTGGGCTGGAGGCGAATGATCCATCCGGATGATTACGAGCGGTCTATGGCGCTCTGGCGCTGGTGCCTTGAAACTGGCCAGCACTTCAACATCGAACACCGAACTCTGCGCGCAAGCGGCGCTTACGGTTGGAGTCGAACGTCTGCTCAGCCCTTGCGTGATGGTGAGGATGATATCCTTGGCTGGTACGGCGCGATCATCGACATCGAAACGTCTGCCGCCGCCGCTCGTTTTGGCGATACCGCGGAGGCGGCCGTACAGGAATTGCCAAGCTCATTGAGCGCAATTCACCCCGACGACCGAACCGCAGCGGCGCATGCAGCCGCGCGTGCATTCTGGACGGGCGTTCCGCAGGTGACGAGGCACAGGAAGCGCCAGCCCGACGGCAAGTATCGGTGGACGGAAACACGCGCCGAGCCCGGATACAGCGTCAGCGTCGATATCGATGAGTTGGTGACGGATCGCGAGCCTCGCATGGTTGCGGCATCCGATAGCGCTGGCGAACCAGAACCACTGCGGTCTGCGAGAGCTGTCGAGAGCATATTCGGCAACGGCTGGGCCTTCGATGCGCGCGGACGATGGATTTACCTGCATCCATTTGCGCAGAACTCGCTCGGCGTCACGCCTGAGCAACTGAACATTTCCGTTGACGAAGGTCACACGGCCTGGAAGCAATTGCTGCATCCGGACGACTATGAGCGGACCGCAGCGGTATGGAATCGTTGCCTTGAAACGGGGGATGACTTCAATGTCGAGTTTCGCTTCCGCCGCGTATCGGGAAGTTATGTCTGGGCCAGAACTGCCGCCCGGGCCGCCCGCGACGCCCGAGGCCGCATCCTGGGTTGGTTCGGCATCGCGCTCGACATCGATGTTTACAAGAAGACCGTTGAAGCTTTGCGTGGCCGAGAGCTTGAACTCTCGCAACTTGTTGACATGGTCCCAGTTCACATCCGCCGACTGGGGCCCAACGGCGAACCGACCTTTTTCAACAAGCGCCTGCTTGATTTTTATGGGTGGAAAGATCTTGCACAGTTGGAAACAGCGGCTGGCAGCCGGCTGGCGACGGCGATGGAAATGCTCGTGCATCCGGACGACTCCGCGCGTCTCCTGGAAGCGGTCCGCCATTCCGTGGCGACAGGCGAATCCTACGGAATGAAGTATCGTTTGCGCCGCTCGGACGGCGTCTATCGTTGGGTCGAAGGACGCGCGGTGCCGCTGATCAACCAGGAAGGGGCGATCGTAAACTGGTATGCGATCTCGATCGACATCGATGACGAGATGCGTGCGCAGAACGCGTTGCGCGACCGAGAAAGGGAACTCTTACAGCTCGTCGACATCGTTCCCAGCCTGCTTTGGCGCCTGAACCGTCAGGGCGAGCCAACGTTTTTCAACAAGCGGCTGATGTGCTTTCTCGGTCTCGACGCTGCCAATTCCGAACAGCCAGACCCGGGCCGTCTGGCGTCCGCCTTCAGAGCGTCCGTGCACCCGGACGATGCTTCAGGCCTCGAGGAGGCACTGGGCCGGTCTGTCGCGACCGGCGAGAACTTCTCAAAACGGTTTCGCCTGCGCCGGTCGGATGGCGTCTATCGCTGGGTTGAAAGCAATGCAGAACCCTTGCGCGACGATAGCGGGCAGATCGTGCAATGGTACGGGCTGTCACATGATATCGACGACCAATTGCGCGTCGAAGATGCGCTGCGTGAACGGGAGCGGTCACTGTGGCAACTGGTTGAGACGTTGCCGGCGATGATCGACTGCGCCGCACCAAACGGCGAGCCGGTCTATCGCAGCCAACAGTTGCGGGAGTTTCTCGGGTATAATCTTGAGGACCTGGACGGAACGGCGAAGTCCCGGCTGGACGCAACGCTAGATGCCGGGGTGCATCCCGACGATGTCGCAGGCGTCAAGGAGAGGTATGCGCATTCCTTGGCCACGGGCGAACCCTATGCGCGCAAGCATCGCCTACGGAGGTTTGACGGCGTTTATCGGTGGGTCGAGACCAGAGCGGCTGCCATGCGCAATCTGGAGGGTGCGATCGTCCAATGGAACGTAATTTGCCTTGATATTGATGGCGAGGTTCAGGCTGAGGACGAATTGCGACTTGCGCAAGAGAGACTTTCCAGAGCCAGTCAATCGGCGAGCCTGGCCGAGCTTTCGGCGTCAATCGCCCACGAGGTGAACCAACCATTGGCAGCGATCGTGGCCAATTCCAATGCCTGTCACCGTTGGTTGCTGGCTGAACCACCCAATCTCGAGCGGGCAAAGATAACTGCCGAACGCATTATCCGTGATGCCAACTCCGCCGCGGAAGTCGTCAGCCGCATCCGCGCCCTGTTCAAGCAGCGTGTCGAGCCTCAGAGCGATAGCGATCTCGTGAGCGCAATCGCCGAAGCCGTTCATCTCATCGCGGAGGAGGCCATGCGCCGTCGCGTTCGGGTCGACGTCGATATCGAGAAAACCCTTCCCTATGTTGCGGTGGATCAGGTGCATATTCAACAGGTTCTGGTGAACCTCATTCGCAACGGCATGGATGCGATGGACGCTGTGGCCCGCGACCGCGTCGTTCGTGTCCAGGTCCGTCGCGTGGGGGATTTCGTCGCGACGGAGGTCAGCGACATTGGCACGGGGGTCGAGTTTCCGGAACGAATATTCGAATCCTTCTTTACGACGAAAGTGAACGGAATGGGGATGGGCCTGGCAATTTGTCGTTCGATCGTCGAGTCGCACGGGGGGCGGCTGTGGGTGCAAAACAATGAAACAAATGGCGCAACCTTCACGTTTACCTTGCCGATCGAAGTGGAAGCAGCGGCATGACGAACGAGGAATACACAGTTTTCATCGTCGATGACGACAATCGGATCCGCGAGGCCCTGTGCGAGCTCTTGGCCTCACACGGTATCCAGGCGATCGCCTTCGGTTCGGCCGGAGACTATGTCAATTCGGAAAAACCGGATGCGCCTGCCTGCCTGCTTCTGGATATCGAATTGCCGGACATCAACGGTCTCGACCTTCAAAGCGAAATAGCCAAAGGGGAGCATCCGCCGATCGTATTCATAACCGGTCACGGAGACATCCGTTCGTCGGTGCGGGCCATAAAGGATGGCGCGGTCGATTTCTTGACCAAACCGTTTACCGACGCGGATTTGATGGCCGCCATTCATGCGGCCATAGCCGAGGATGAGAAAAGACGGGCCGAGCGCGCAGAGTTCGGAAAGCTGAGGCGACGCTACCTTGACCTGACACCGCGCGAGCGGGAGGTGCTGCCGCTGGTCATAAGCGGGCTGCTCAACAAGCAGGCGGCCGCAGAACTTGGCATCAGCGAGGTGACCCTGCAGATCCACCGGCGAAATGTGATGCAGAAGATGAAGGCAGACTCCTTTGCCGACCTCGTGCGCATCGCCGAACGTTTGAAGATACCCGTTACCCATGCCCGCAAGACAGGCGTGAAGTCGATGGCTTTGCCGCATCGGCAGGTCGTCGCGATCGTTGACGACGATCCGAGATTGCTGGAGTCCCTGGAGGATCTGTTGGAGTCGGCCGGTTACTCGGCTCGCAGCTTCTCGTCTGGCCGATCGCTGCTTTCCGCTGGGCTCCCGGGTCTGGATGCGCTCATTACGGATATAGGGATGCCGGGAATGGACGGGTTCGAACTGAGGGACCTGGTCAAGACGAAAGAGCCGGGCCTTCCTGTTTTCCTGATGACTGGCCGGCACGAGATCGCCGATCAGTTGAGTGCGCGCGACCGGACGAGCTGCTTCAGAAAACCCTTCGACGCGCAGGTTCTGCTAGCGACGCTGGCCGCCGCATTGGGTGACCGGCACATGGAGGGAAACGATGAAACTTGAGATGCCGCTAGAGCCGACGGTCGTTTCGCAGGCACATTGTCAAAGCGAACGCCCGCCCGTCGTGATCGTCGACGATGCATGCGGGACGAAACAGAGGCCAATCTGATGCAACACGCTCAAACCAAGACGGAAGAGCCTGCGGAACCGATCGTCTACGTCGTCGACGACGACGAGGCCATGAGGGAAGCGCTGCTCGATTTGTTCATGGTGACCCAAAAGCGGGTGACTGCGTTCTCGAACGGGCCTGAGTTTTTGGAGACGGCAGACATCCGGGCGCCCGGTTGCCTTGTTCTTGATTTCAACATGCCAGGGGGCACGGGTCTGGACCTCCAGGAGCATCTTTCTCTTGCTGGTAGTCGCCTGCCGGTGATCTTTCTGACGGGGCATGCAGATGTCCCGACCAGCGTAAAGGCGATGAAGGCTGGCGCCATGGACTTCATCACCAAGCCGTTCGCCGATCACGATCTGCTCGAGGCGGTGGATCGTGCCATTAGGCTCGACGCCGAGCGCCGCAAGGTCGAGGCGGAACGCGACCGGATCCGGGCGCTGGCAGATACTCTTTCTCCTCGCGAGCAGGAAGTGATGTTTGCAGTCGTGAGTGGCCTGATGAACAAGCAGGTCGCCTACCAGCTCGGCATCAGCGAAATGACCGTGAAGCTCCATCGAATGAGCCTCATGCGCAAGATGCAGAGCCGTTCGCTGGCAGATCTCGTGCGAAAGACTGAACAGCTACGACGGAATTGAGCAACTCACAGGCCTGCAGGAATCCGGAGTTATGTAGCAACTGTCACCAATGGCCGCTTTTAGGCCCGAAGCGGACATCCGGCGACAATCGCTCGAGACTGGAGCTTGCATTCCACGAACACAGGAGTTCAACGTGCGGAACCGCGGCCAACAGTGTCGGGGTCCCGCACATGGATGCGTTCGCGCCGACCTAGAGCGTCATTCCACCGTCGATCGTCAGGCTTGATCCAGTCATGTAGGATGAAGCTGGGCTAGCGAGATATGACACCACGCCTGCTATCTCTTCTGGAGCGGCGACGCGCTTCAACGGGCTCCGGGCCGACAGCATTTCGATAGCGCCGGCATTCATGTCGGTTTCTGTTGGGCCTGGCTGGATGTTGTTAACCGTGATTCGCCGAGGCGCAAGATCGAGCGCAAGGCCTTTGACCATGGCCGCGACGGCGGCCTTGGTGAGCTGGTAGACACTCGCTCCGGGCGAGCCAGTGCTGATGGCCACATTGGAGCCAATCGTGATGACGCGGCCGCCATCCTTAAGATACGGCACGGCGGCCTGTATCGACAGATAGACACCCCGAACGTTGATGTTGAGCATCATGTCTAGTTCTTCCAGGCTTACAGAATCGACGGTGTTGATACGCAATATGCCTGCATTGACCACCACAGCATCAATTGGTCCAAGGAGGTCCACAGTCTTTGCCACGGCCGCGCGAATAGCCTCGGGGTCACCGCTGTCGGCTTGGATGGCGATAGCTCGGCCGCCGATGGACCCAATGTTCGCGACCAGTGCATTGGCACTGTCCGGACGCGACACGTAGGTGAAGGCCGTGTCGAAGCCGTCCTTCACCAGTTGTTCGACGGCTGCCCCGCCGATACCACGTGAACCACCGAAGACGAGTGCGGTTTTACGCTGATTGATCGTCATGCCATTCTCCTTTATTGACTGATTAGTCCATTATTGGGCAAAAGAAAGCCTCTTCGTTTGAAGAGGCAAACTCACGGTTTCAGTCTGTGGATCGCGAAGCGCCCCATCGACTTGAGGTCTGAAGCCGCAGCACCGCTGCGTGCTGCCACTTGAAGTCCCGCCATCACCATCTGAACGAATGCCGACGCCTCTACCGGGTCAAGCCCGGGATCGACCTCTCCCAACCGTTGGCCTTCCTCGATCCGTTCGACGATACGTCGACCAAGCAGGGCGCTCGCCTTCTCTCGGCGCAAATTCAGTTCTTCATCCGTAATGCCGAACTCGCCAACGGAACCGACGCCCATACAACCAAGGGCGCGCTCGCAATCGTCATCAGACACCAGGCCAGTGAGCAGGTCCTCGATGCCTTTCAGTGGCGAGGTCGGCTCGCCGAGCCTCTTGAGGTGGCCCGAGTTGGTTCGCCGCTGATATGTGTCGAGCGCCTCGATATATAGGGTACGCTTGTCGCCGAATGCGCCGTATAGACTTTGCCTGCCGATGCCCATCGCCTCGCGCAAATCGTCGGTTGACGTCGCTGCAAATCCCTTCGCCCAGAACAGCCGTAAGGCCTTGTCTAAAGCCGTGTCGCGGTCAAACTCTCTTGGTCTTGCCATGGGAAAGGGTAGTAGCTGTTATTGACTGATCTGTCAATAACCTTGTCTAAAAGCCGGATGACCGCTCCTGGCGCAAAGCTGACAACGCCTCATCGTTTTCGGTTGGTGGTATTTGCTACATAATTCCGCAGGTGACGACCCTTGCCAGGGAAAGGGAGGCCGCCTGCCCATGGGCAAACGGCCCCTAGGTGTGCCGGCCTTTGGCAGTCGTGCCGCGGGGAGGGGGCTGCGACACTTAGATCATCACCTCCTAAAGAAGGTGCCGGCGAAGGATGATGATGAAAGCTTACGGTCTTTCACGCATCCGCATCACTATACATTCGTTTAGCGGGCCGTTCGCGGCGCGGAGCCGGTTGTCGTTCAGGACAGGCGATGCATGCATCCTAACCAGGGCGGCCGGAAAAGAGGCGTGGTCGATCATTTCCGTCTTTTAGCTCCCGCCGAGACCTCACTGCAGAAGTTCCGATTTCCTTACGAGGTCGCTGAAGGTCCGGGCCTGCATCTTCTTCATAGCGCTTGCGCGATGAAGCTTGACCATGATTTCGCTGATTCCCAGTTCGTATGCCGCCTGTTTGTTCATGAGACCTTCGGTGACGAGCTTCATGACCTGCCTCTCACGTGGGGTGAGACTGGCCGCGCACTGGCGGGCATGCTTTCTCCTTAGAGCCATATCCCGCTGCTTTTTTCCTTCCTCCATGGCTGCGGCGACCGCACAAAGTAGGTCGTCCACCACGAAGGGTTTCAACAGGAAATCGACGGCTCCCGCCTTCATGGCGGTGACGCTCGTCGGGACGTCTCCATCGCCGGTCATGAAAACGATTGGAAGTTCGAAGCCTGCATCCGACAGTTTCCTTTGATACTCGATACCGCTCATGCCTGGCAGTTTCACATCGAGCAACAGGCACCCTACGGCCTCTGGATCGCCCCTTTCGTCGAAATCCGCAGTGTCGACGAACGCTTCGGCCGGTATTCCGGAAGAACCAAAGAGTTCAAGCAGCGCCGAGCGAATTCTCTCATCGTCGTCGATGATGTGGACCACGTTGACGTCGGTGGCGGTTTCGATGGGGTTTGAACGTTCGGGCATCGCTTAGCTCCCTTGATCGTCAAGAACCAACATCCGCCCATTTTATCCGCCGTGGTTTTGCTGGCTATAAAACGAAGGTTTGCCCTCCCGTGGGTTCGAAGACCGTTCCGTATGTTCCGTCAGCACTCGATGGTTTGCAGTCAGACGCTACAAAGCGAAACACACGGTGCGATCGCCCGAAAGGTGACCTCGATCAGCTGTTCGGGAAATGCCAGGCGGGAAACACCAATCAGGTTGCTCGCACACTCCGGAATCTCCGCTCCATACATTTCCTTGCGGACCCTGCCAGCGGCCGCAAACGCGGCGTCCACATCGAGTACGTAGAGTGTCTCTTCGACCACGTCGTCGAGTGAAGCGCCGAATTCGGCAAGGACAGTGACGGCATTGGCGTAGGTCTGCCGCATCTGCTCTTCCATGCTCGAAAAATCGACTGGTCTTCCGGCAGGGTCCAGCCTTGCCGGGGCCACGAGGTTGCCGGCCCTGTCGTGGCTTAGCTGTCCGGAGACATAGATGATGCCTTTAACCTGCACGGCCTGGGAATAGCCGTAGGCTTTTTCCCATGGCACACCGAAGTTTGCGGTCCGTTTGATCGGGGAACACATGAAATCCTCCATTCCTTCCGGGCGGGCGGTGGCCTCAACCGCTCATTTTCGTTTCAAAGTCCGGTCGGTTAGACCTCTCATGACGTCGCTCTACCAATACGGCTGGGCCGGCCTTGCCGAAAGTAAACTGAAGTTTGGCTATCCAAATGCACTTGGCATCGAGGAGCAGTTCGCCGGAAAAATGCTCCCGGCGGCCGGCGGCGGATTTGCGGGCACTTCTGAGTGTGACGAACCCCCACCGTCTAGTGGAAAAAGGGCGCCTGAGGCGCCCTTTGACACGCTACTTGGTGATGAAGCTGAGGATGTCCTGGTTGATGACGTCCGCGTGTGTGGTCGCCATGCCGTGAGGGAAGCCCTTGTAAATCTTGAGGGTGGAGTTCTTCAGGAGCTGAGCTGAACGGGGGGCGGAAATCGCGAGCGGAACAACCTGGTCGTCATCGCCATGCAGCACCAGCGCCGGCACATCGATCATCTTCAGGTCTTCGGTAAAGTCGGTCTCCGAGAAGGCCTTGACGCCAAGGTAATGGGCGTTGGCGGCTCCCATCATCCCCTGTCGCCACCAATTGTGGCTGACCGCTGCGGACGGCTTGGCGCCTGGCCGGTTGAAGCCGTAAAAAGGGCCGTTTGCGATGTCGTGATAGAGCTGCGCCCTGTTGGCCGCAAGGGCCTCGCGATAGCCGTCGAGCGCCTCGATCGGAAGCCCCTCGGGATTGTTCGGCGTCTTCAGCATAAGCGGTGGCACGGCGCCGATCAGGACGAGCTTGGCCACACGCCCCTTGCCGTGACGGGCGACGTACCGGGTCGCTTCGCCTCCGCCCGTCGAATGCCCGATATGGATCGCGTTGCGCAGATCCAATTGCCGCACGAGAGAGGCCACGTCGGAGGCGTAGTGATCCATGTCATGGCCACCGCTCACCTGCTCCGATCGCCCGTGGCCACGACGGTCATGGGCAATGACGCGATAGCCTTTTGCGAGGAAGAAGAGCATCTGGTTGTCCCAGTCATCTCCGCTCAATGGCCAGCCGTGATGAAACACGATCGGCTGCGCGTCGCGCGGACCCCAATCCTTGTAAAAAATCCTGGTCGAGTCTTCTGTCGTTACGTATCCGTGACCGGGTTGCTCGGCTGTCATGGCCATTCCTTTCTGTGCTGGTCGTGCCGCATCAAATGGTGGTTTCGGGCCGCGATGCTCAGCTCTCGAAGCGCGGTCCTGCGGTGGGCGCCGTCGTTAACGGAGGACCGTTTCGACGCCCTGCGGGACCCTGTTTCTCCGGGAGTAACGGCCGGCATGCGACGTGAAGACGCTAGCAGCTGGCGTATGGCGGGAAAGGTATACCTTGGTTTCGGCGACCATTCGCGGCCGTTCAAGGGCCTGAACGTCAATGCGATGTCTCGGGACTTTAAAGTCGCAGGGCATGGACCTCAACGGCAGTTGCTATGCCCTCGAGCACGTGTCGCCCGAGGTGTTCGGTCTGCTCGTGGCAGGCTGCCGCGTCCACGAATTCTCCCGAAAGAAGGACGGGACGGCGCAGGCGTTTGGTCAGCGCCTCGAGCTTGAAGGCCCTGTTGACGGCTGACCCGATCACGGTGAAGTCGAGACGGTGTCTTGAACCGATGTTGCCATAATTGACCTTGCCGAGGTGGACGCCCATGCCGAAGCGCATTCGGTCGTCCTGCGGCCAAAGCCGGGATGCCGCCTGATACCCCTCCTGGACCGCCGCGATGAGGTGCATGCAGGCCTGCGGCCGGTCCATGGGAAAAACGGCGAGCAGACCGTCTCCGATGAACTTCAGGATTTCTCCGCCATGCTGTTCGATCGGCTCTCCGACAGCGTCGAAGAAGCCGTTCAAGATTTCGATCAGCTCGTCACGCGGCAATCGGTCCGACAGACGGGTGAAGTCCCTCAGATCACAGACGAGAATTGCTGCATTGATCGTGGCGCCCGTCCCTCGTCTGGTTGCGCCACGCAACACTTCTGCAGAGGCATGCGAGCCGACATAGGTGTCCAGTAACGTGCGAGCCAGCTGGCTCTTGACGCGGATTTCGGTGACGAGGGACAGCCAGGGCAAAAGCGCGTCGAACAGTTCCAGTTCCTCTGCGCAAAAGCCACCATGCCGGTCCGTCGCAAAGGTGAGGAGGTGGCGGCGGCCCTGCGTATGATCGAGAGGCCACGCGGCGTAGTCCGTGTGGCCGGCGTGCTTCAGTTCTTCGTAGACCGCAAAACGATGTGGACCGACGATCTGCAAATTCTGCCGAACCCGCAGCCCGCTGACGATCGCCAGTTGAAAGGGGCTGCGAAGGAAGGCGTCGGTTGCCTCGACTTCATAAGCGATGGTCTGGATGTTGGCGGTCGATTGTCCGCGCACCCAGGTCATGCGCGTACCCAGCCATTGCGGATGGTGCACGCGCAGATGAAGCGTTGCTCTGCTCAGCGCGACGCGGCAGCGCACGAGCCGACCGCAGAGCTCGGCAAAAACCTTCTCTGCCAAGGGCTCGTCGCGGATCCCGGTCGCGAGCCAGTGCAAAATCTGCTCGCGCATTTCAGTTTTTAGCTCCAATCCCATGGCCACAACATACGCGCTGATGTGACCGCGAGAGACGTATACGAGCGTTTGAGGAGGGCAGGCGCGGTGCAGAGTGCGAACCCCGAGATGTTTGCCCAATACGCCTCTGTTTGCGGTCCGGCCTGATCTGCTTGGCGATCAGCAGATCAGGTCGCTGTATTCCGGATGCTGAACGGCATAGTTGGCCATGAACCCGCATCGGGGCGCGACCTTCTGTTGCCGCTCGCGCAAGATGGCAAAGAGGCCGTTCGCGAGCTTCGTGGCAAATCCTGCTCCAGAGTATTCGAACGGCACCTCCGTGTGGATCAGCACCAGCACGCCTGCCTCCATGCGATAGTAGGCGGCTGCAATCGCATCCGCGTCGATGGAGAGTTCGAAGCGGCGATTTTGGGGATTATCGAGTACACGATGCGGCAAGTTTAATCTCCTCGCTGCTGTTGCAGCCATCGACCCGCAGGCCCCTTCAGGCTGGACCGTGGTCTTGTGCCAACGTTGCAATCCAACCAGGTCAACGGCCGATTGATGCCTCACGGCGCGCCGTGGGCAGCAATCGACCGGTTGTTATTAATTAGAGCAGTCGTCTGGTTCGCTCCCGACGGAAGCCTTCCGTCAGTAGTCCCACCAGGCCGGAACGAAGCGGTAAAGGTCGCCGGCGGTCGCTACACGACCGACCGATGGGAACGGCATGTGCGTGGAAACCAGCCAGGAGCCGGTCTCTGCAAGTTCTTTCATGAGCCGCAGTCGAACGCGGGTCGCTTCTTCGGGGTCGTGTTCGAAGCCGTTGTGCCACTCGGGGTGGTCGAAGGAGACGGGGAACAGGGCGTCGCCGCCGAACATCAGCCGCTCGCCGCCGGACGAAATGCGCACCACGCTGTGCCCGGGGGTGTGACCACCGGTACGGGTGACCACCACTCCCGGCGCCACTTGCGCCTGCTGGTCAAAAGTCCGCAGATGGCTGCGATAGGCATTCAGAAACTCAAGCGACGCTTTGCGCGCGAGATCCGCGAGCGCCGGTGGCATGGCGGTAAGCGAGAAGTCGGGCGCCTGCCAGAACTTGGTCTCGGCGGCGCACACATGGACGCGAAGATCCGGGCGCATCCGTTCCTTGACGCCTTCGACGAGGAGCCCGCCGACATGGTCGAAGTGCATGTGCGTCAGCACCACGTCGGTCACGGCGGCGAGATCAACGCCGGCGGCCTCCAATCGATGGACAAACTGTCCTGCCCGCGGGAAATCGGGATACTCCTCGCCCAGACCGCTGTCGATGAGGATCGTCTGGTCGCCGCTGCGCACGACAACGGCGTTCAGCGCCCAATCGAAGGCAACCTTTGAAAGAAACCTGTCGTCGAGCCAGGCGCCCCGCACCTTGGGGTCGGCGTTGGTGGCCATCGACTCGGCCGGCGGGGTCAAGATGCCATCGCTAATGACCAAGACGTCGATGTCACCAACCCGTACCGCATAGCGTGAAGGAACCAGCTCATCCGGTGCGGCTCTTTCCTGCGGAATAATCTTTAGGGAACTCGTTTGAACATTCGACATGATGTGCTCCTGTCGTCGCGGTTGAAATATGTCGGTCAGGATTACATCGCGGAGTCTAGATTCCGGTCTTTTGGCGGTCGAGCTACACCTGAGTATGGGACCACTGCCCGTCCCCGGGCGCCGTGAAGCGAGTCCAGCTCTTTCAGCAGCGCGTCATGCGCGCGTGTTGCCCTGGTCAGCGGTGGGTGGAGTGGGTCTCCCCAAACCTGCGTATAGTTTCAGCGGTCCAATCAATTGCCTAGGCTCGGTCCGGTATGCGCAGGCGGCCGTTGCTCGGCCCGAGACATCGCGAACGCGATGATTGGCGCACCCGCAGGCGGATTGCACTCCATGACAGCCAAAGAGGTTAAATTGATCGCCCTTTCCGGTGCGCAGCCACTGTTGGACGTATCGGAATACTGCCGGCGCGCGGGCATCTGCGAAGCCGAAGAGCGGAGACTGCTTTTGCTCCTTGGGCGACAGGCGTCCTGCCACGAACTCCAGATGAATATCGTAGAGCGGCGAATGCGTGCACGCTAGCGACCCGTCACAGTTGCCGTGCCGAACACACGCCCCAGAACCTGTGGTGGTCCAGGCGCTGGACAATTGCACGGCGCGCGCTCGTCCATTGCGCGCCGCGAGCGGCCCTGGTCACTCCGGCAAGCCTGCAAACCGCAAGCCGTCGGCAAACCGCTTGAAATCGTCTGGCCGATGGATCGGCAGCCAATCGCGCAGATTGGAAACGCACAAGGCCGGATCAAGTTGCCGCAGGCGCTCCATGTACCGCCTTGCCTCGTCGGGACGACCGGCAAGCGCATGGCTGGCTGCGGCAAGTGCGACCGCGGCCAGCAGGCTCGGCAGGTTCGCAAGTGCCTTCTCGGCCCAGACCACCGCATCGTCGTAATTTCCGGAAAAGAAATGCGCGATCGCCGTTCCCGTCTGCATTCGGAACATCTCCGGATCGAGTGGGCTCAGGCGAACGGCATGGGTCAGATCCTTGATCGCGCTCTCCGTCTCTCCCCGAAAGACGCGCAGCACGCCACCCAGAAACCACGCGAGCGCGAAATTCGGATTGAGCAGCCGGGCCCTGTCGATCAAAGCGATGCCGGCGTCGAGATCGTCGGCGAGATGGCCGAGCGCATGCCCGCCTCTCGTGAGCGCCACGGCGTCGTCCCGGCCAAGCTCGACCGCGAGCCGCGCCAGTCGTGTGCCTTCCGCGATCTCTGCCGTGCGGTCGACCATCCAGCCGTTGAGCTTGCGCCAGAAGAAGCACCAGGCGGCGCCGCCATAGGCTGCGGCGAATTCATCGTCGAGCGCAATCGACTTGTAAAAGAGAGGTAGTGCCGCCTCGAGCGCCTCGCGGGTGCCGCTGTGCAGTTTTGCCATGCCGCGAAGATAGTAGTCGTAGGCGTCGAGGCTTTCGGTCGGCTTGCGCTTGGCGCGTTCGATCTCGATCCGTTCGAGTTGCGGCGCGATCGCGCCGACAACGCTTTCGGCTATCCCATCCTGCAGCTCGAAGATGTCGTCGAACGTGCCTTCGAAGCGCTCGGCCCAGAGATGCGCTCCGGTCGTGGCGTCGACGAGCTGGCCGGTGATGCGGACCTTGTTTCCCGATTTGCGCACGCTCCCTTCCAGTACGTAACGCACGCCAAGTTCGCGACCGACCTCGGCCGCCTCCACGGTCCGGTCCTTGTAGGTGAAGCTCGAATTGCGTGCGATGACGAACAGCCACCGAATGCGCGAGAGTGCGGTGATGATGTCCTCCACCACCCCGTCCGTAAAATACTCCTGCTCCGGATCGCCGCTGAGGTTCTGAAAAGGCAAGACGGTTATCGAGGGTTTTTCGGGCAAGGGGAGCGCCGGCGCCGGCACGCGTGCCTCTCCATCATTGTGATCGGCGACGCTCAAACCTCGCGCAGGGGCCTCGTTTCCAACGTCGACAAGGTTGACATCGCCGACGAAGCGGAAGCCCTTGCGGGGGATGGTGCGCACCAGATGCTGGTCTTCGCCGTTGTCGCCGATCGCCTTGCGAACCGCGTTTATGTGGCTGGTGATCGTCGATTCCGACACGATCCGACCGCCCCAGACGGCGAGCAGCAGATCATCCTTGCCGACGACTCTTTCTCGATTTTCGATGAGATGCACCAACAGGTCGAAGACCTGCGGACCGACGGCGACAACCTGCCCGCTGAGCGTCAATTCCCGGCGTTCCGGATCGAGCAGATAATCTGCGAACTTGAATTGCACCTTGAGGTCTCCTGGACGACTTCCCCGGCTGGCGATTGCCATCCGCGGATAACCAACACGCCATTGCGTCGTTAGAACATCCCGCCACGATCACACAATCGCTTGGACGGACAATCAAGCTATCCACAAGGGTAATTCAAGACAGGCCCAAGGACTTCCCTGGAGCATAGGGGCACTCTCAGCGCAGATCGACAGCAATGGTGCGGTCGAGAAAAGCAGAGTGAACCCATGAAGATCGTCGTCATCGGAGGCACCGGCCTTATCGGATCGAAACTTGTGAAGAGCCTGCGCGAGCGCGGACACGACGTGCTCGCTGCCGCACCAAATACTGGCGTCAACACGATTACGCGTGAAGGTCTGGCTGCAGCGATGGATCGGGCAGATGTCGTCGTCGATGTCGCCAACGCGCCGGTTTGGGACGACGAGGCTGTTCTCGAATTCTTTGAGACGTCGGGGCGCAATCTTTTGGCAGCGGAAGCTGCAGCCGGCGTTCGCCACCACATCGCGCTGTCGATTGTCGGCAGCGAGCGGTTGCCCGACAACGGCTATTTTCGAGCGAAGATCGCGCAGGAAAGTCTCATCAAGGCATCCGGTATTCCCTATACCATCCTGCGGGCCACGCAGTTTTTTGAGTTCGTCGGCGGCATTGCGCAATCGGCGACGGTAGACGGCGAGGTTCGCCTTTCGCCGGCGCTGTTCCAGCCTATTGCTTCCGACGACGTTGCCGCAGCACTTGCCGATGTTGCGCTCGCAGCACC
Organism: Ensifer sp. ENS03; assembly: GCF_014852035.1. Classification (NCBI taxonomy): domain Bacteria; kingdom Pseudomonadati; phylum Pseudomonadota; class Alphaproteobacteria; order Hyphomicrobiales; family Rhizobiaceae; genus Ensifer; species Ensifer sp. ENS03. Next base: position 235,000 of record NZ_JACVAV010000010.1, read on the forward strand.
GGTCAATGGAACGATCGAAGTTGCCGGACCGGAAGCCATGCCGCTCGATGAGGTCGTCAGGCAATTTTTGCGGGCAACAAAGGATGACCGAAAGGTCGTTCCCGACGTTCACGCTCGCTATTTCGGCGCGCTGCTGGATGACCAGTCGCTGACCCCCGGCAAGAACCCGCGGCTCGGTGCAATCCGCTTCGACGATTGGGTCGGCCAACAGGTCGGGCTTTGAAGTCGCAAGGACCGATATCCGCAAGGTGGTGGCGTCCGAGCGACGCGCGGCCCTGACATCCTCCTGGCAGCGCGGCCGCTTCGCAGCCAACCTATTTCAACGGGAACCGAGACAATGGATACGCTCGAGCACACGATTGCCACCGCCACGGGACGCGCCTCGACCGGCGTTGCCGAAAAGCGATCCAGCAAACGAAAGAAGATTGGCATGCTCCTATGCCTTAGCGCCGCGGTGGCCATTGCCGGCGGCTGGGCCTGGGCCCGTCCAGGCGACGAAGTATCGACGGACAACGCCTATGTCCGTGGGGACGTGACGTCGTTGGCGCCGAAGATCGCCGGCTATGTCGTGGCCGTCGAGGTTCAGGACAATCAGAGTGTTCGGGCGGGACATGTGCTTTTCCGGATCGATGACAGGGACTATCGGGCTCGCCTTGCTCAGGCGGCGGCCAATGTCGAAGCTGCCAGGGCCCGGCTCGTCAATGTCGATGCCGAGACAGAGCTTCAGCACGCCCTTATTCGCCAGGCCGAAGCCCAGAAGCTGTCGGCCGTCGCAGAGATGAATCTCGCCGCCAAGGCATATGAGCGCCGGCGCGAACTGATCCGCAGCAATACTATCAGCCAGGCGCATGTCGACGAAAGTGATGCGGCGCGGTCGAAAACGCAGGCAGGCGTATCTGCGGCCTTGGCAACGATCGAGGCGCAGAAGCAACGCATTGCCGTCCTTGCGGCGCAGCGTGAGGCCGCCGTCGCAGCCGTGGCCCAGGCCGAGGCTGCGCGCGATCTTTCCCAGATCGACCTCGAGAGCACGGTCGTGCGTGCCCCGGTTGGTGGCGTCATCGGCAACCGCCAGGTTCGTGTCGGCCGTTTCGTCGCCCCCGGCACTTCCCTGCTCGACATCGTTCCGGTCGACGACGTGTGGGTTGTCGCCAATTTCAAGGAAACGCAACTCGAGCACATCCAGCCGGGTCAGCGTGTGCGGATCCGGATCGACGGGTATCCGGGGCAAGTCCTTGAAGGCACGGTTGACAGCTTTGCGCCCGGGAGCGGTTCAGCCTTCAGCCTGCTGCCGTCGGACAATGCAACCGGCAACTTCGTTCGCGTCGTCCAGCGGGTGCCGGTCAAGATCCGATTTGGCCGCAGCCCCTTGACTGGACGTCTCGTGCCCGGACTGTCCGCAAGGGTCGACGTGGATCTCGGGAGAGGGTCATGACCACGCACCTGCCCGCCACGATAAATCGCGAGGCGTCTGCACCAGGCACGTTGCTTGTCGCCGGCATCGTGCTCGCGGCGTTGACGGAGGCGATCGCCAGCACTGTTCTTTCGCTCGGCCGCGGCGACATCATCGGCGACATCTATGCGACGCCCGACGAATTCGCCTGGCTCGACGTCGGCTACACCGCCTTCAAGCTCATCGGCTTCATGGTCGCCGCTTCGATGCTCAACCGCATCCGGCCGCTCAGTCTCATCATCGGTTCGACGCTCATCATGGGGCTCGCGTCCGGGATGGCGTCCGCGACGACGTCGCTCAATTTCTTGATTGCCCTGCGGGTCATTCAGGGGCTTGCCGGCGGTGTCCTTCTCGTTGCGGGGCAGACCACCATCTTCTTTGCCTTTCGGAGCGCCCATCAGCCAATCCTTCAGGCGCTGTTTGCCATGGGCGCGGTGGTCGCACCCGCCACGCTCGCCCCCGCGCTTCAGGGGTGGCTGCTCGACAGCCAGTCCTGGACCTGGATCTTCTACTGCAACGTCATTCTGTCTCTCGGCGCCGCCGGACTTCTCTTGATGGTCGAAGATCCGGCACCCGCCACGACGAGGCAACGTCCCGTTGACTGGGTCGGTCTCTCACTGATTTCGGTCGCGCTTTTCTGCTTCAGCTATGTCTTCAGCCAGGGAAGCCGCTGGGACTGGTTCGAAGAGCCGCGCATTCTTTGGCTCTCGGTGGCTGGCGTAGCCTCGATGTTCCTGTTTCTCGGGCAGCAGGTGCTGCGCAAGGGCACCGGCCTCCTCGACTTCACCCTGTTCAGATCGGACGATTTCGCCTTCGCCTTTATCGTCAGTTTCGTCGCCGGCGCGGCACTTTTTGGCAGCGCGTTCCTGATCCCGTCCTTCGCCGTATCCGTTCTGGCCTTCACGCCGACCGATGCGGGCCTGCTTCTTCTGCCGAGCGGCGCTCTCTTCGTCGGGGCCCTCATCCTGGCTGCCTTCCTCATGCAGGTCCGTCGGCTTCCTCCATTCGCAACCGTTCCCTTCGGTATCCTGCTGATCATGCTGGCCATGTGGATGCTGTCCGGTTCGACGAGTGAAAGCGGTGCCGCCGACATGATGGCCGCAATCCTTTTGCGCGGCCTTGGCCTCGGTTTCCTGTTCCTGTCGATCACGCTGATTGCCTTTACCAATCTCGACAAACGAAACCTCGCCTCCGGGATCGGGCTGTTCAACACCGGTCGCCAGCTCGGCGGCCTTGTTGGCGTTGCCGGGCTTCAGACGCTTATCGACCACAACGTCGCTGCAAATGTCGCGGTCCTGGGCGCGAGCGTCAATGCGGGAGGTCAAGCCGTCATCGAGCGTCTGGCCGCAACGACCGCCATGCTCGCGGCACGGGGCATGGATGCCGTTCCCGCCAGCCGGGCCGCGATGGCGCTTCTCGGCCGGACCGTTGCCGGGCAGTCCATCGTGATCGCCTTCGACACGGCGTTCAATGCCGTGGCACTGCTCTTCGTCGTCGCCGCGCCCATGCTCGTGGCCATCAAGGTCGGGTTGGCCCGGCGCGCCAAAGCTCGCCAGACACACGCCGACCGTTGACCGAACGGGCCGACCTAAACCGAGGTATATCTCGACCCTCGATATCGCTCGAACCTAGAGTCCAGGCCGTGAACTGTGAAAAGCATTCTTCGATCAGGCAAACAGGAGGGCGTCATGTCGCCGCTAGAAGCAAGATCTCTTACGAACACGACCTTGGAGCCTGCCCCGCCCGGTCGATCGGCTCCGGAAGAGCTGGTTCCATCGCGCTATGCCGTGCGGGTCGGTGACATTGAGGTGCTGGTGGTCAGCGATGGCGTGCTGCCATTGCCAACCACGATGTTGGGACACAATGCCGACGCCGCCGATCGGGCAGCCTGGCTCGACGGCATGTTCCTGCCGACAGACGCCTTCGACTGGTCGCTGAACGTGGTCGTGGTGCGAAGCGGCGCACAGACCATTCTCATCGACGCCGGGCTTGGCCTGGATCCGGACCTGAACCTGCCGCGAGCAGGCCAATTGATCAGGCGGCTGACGGCTGCAGGCATCGATCTTGGGTCTGTGACCGATGTGGTTCTCACGCACATGCACATGGACCATATCGGCGGATTGCTCGTTGATGGCGTGAAGGAGCAATTGCGTCCGGACTTGCGGATCCACGTCGCCGCCGCCGAGATCAAGTTCTGGGAGGCGCCTGATTTCTCCCATGCGGTCATGCCGCAGGGTTTCCCGGATGCGCTGAGGGCAACTGCCAAGCGCTTTGCGAACGAGTACCGCGACCATCTTCGACCGTTTAAGGACGAGTGCGAGGTCGCGCCGGGCGTGGTCGCTGAGCGCACCGGCGGCCATACGCCCGGGCACTGCGTGGTCCGCGTGGCCTCGGGAGGCGACCGGCTGATGTTTGCCGGCGACGCCCTGTTCGCGGTCGCCTTCGACCACCCCGACTGGTACAACGGCTTTGAACACGACCCCGAGGAGGCGGCTCGCGTTCGGGTGCGTCTCATGAAGGAACTGGCCGAGACAGGATCGTCGCTGGTGGCCACGCACCTGCCTTTCCCGTCCGTTGGGCATGTGGCGATCGATGGCGATCGCTTCCGGTGGGTTCCGGTGTTCTGGGACTACTGACGTCTACAATTGAGCGCGTGGCGTGCAAGAACCATCGGTTCGGGTTGCAACAAGGGCGGGTTCGCCCTTGTCCTTTTCAGAACAAGGCGCCACCAGCCGGCTGTAGCGGAGGGAGAAACGCCGCCTCGCCAGGGGAGTGGGAATGGACCAGAAAACGCAATTGTTCCCCGTCCTCGTTTGTGTTCTGGGCATTGCCGGAATTGTCGTCTGGCATCTGCAGGGCAGGGCGCGCCCCACGGCGCGGCTGATCGTGCAGATCGCCTTCTTCGCGTCGATGACGGCGGTGCTCGCCTACAGCGACCTCAATCCGTTTCGCTACGACCGGACCGATCTCGACGGTGCACAGACACTGCTCGTGGCGGCAAAGACCCTCTGGTGGGTTCATCTCTCCTGGGCGGTGATCGGGTTCGTCCGGCTTTATCTTGTCCTCGATGGCCGGCCGCGAGAAGCACGATTGATCCAGGATCTGGTCGTTGCCGTCGTCTACCTCGGCGTGCTGCTCTCGATCCTTTCATTCGTCTTCGGCGTGCCGATCGGGGGCTTGCTGGCGACTTCGGGCGTCATTGCGATCATTCTCGGTCTCGCATTGCAGAGCACGTTGGGTGATGTGTTCTCGGGCATAGCCCTGACCCTCGGCCGACCTTATGTCCTTGGTGACTGGATCTGCCTCAGTGACGGAACGGAAGGGCGGGTGGTCTCAAGCAACTGGCGTTCGACGCATCTACTGACCGCAGCGCACAATCTCGTGGTCCTGCCGAACAGTGTTCTGGCAAAGGTGGGGCTGACCAACATCAGCCAGCCGGACGAGAATCATCAGATCATTGTCTCGGTTCGCGTGGCTCCGACGCGTATGCCGCACATGATCGTCGACGTGATGCATGCTGTTCTCGACAGTTGCAATGCGATCGTGAAGCAGCCCGCTCCCATTGTCGGACTGGTGGGGATTGATGCCAGCGCGATCACCGTCGAACTCCAGTTTAGGGTCACCAGCCCGGCACAGCGCGGCCCGGCGCGCAACGAAGTCATCGACCTCGTCTATCGGCATTGCAGGGCGAACGGCGTGCAACTTGCTTTGCCTGCCGGGAGCCTGCTCATAAAGAACCCTGACAGGTCCGACCCGCAGCACGCCGTCGCACCGGCGCAGGACCTGATCGACGCGATCCCGATTTTCTCCAATCTCAGCCAGGAAGAGCGCGATAGGCTTGCAGCCGCGGCGACGCCGCGCAGCTTTGCGGCCGGCGCCGAAATTGTCAGAGAAGGCAGGTCGTTCGAAAGCCTGATGATGATCAAGAACGGCGTGGTGGCGATGAAGAGCGGCGATGTGGAAATCGCGCGCCTCGCCCCCGGCGATTTTTTCGGCGAGGACGGCCTGCTGGCCGGAATAAAGGCGAAACACGACCTCCATGCCTTCACCCGCCTTACCGTCTATGAAATCGATCAGGCAGCGTTCGCGCCGCTTTTGTCGAAGCGTCCGGAAATTGCGGAGGATCTGGCAATTCATCTGGCGCAACGCGAGGCGATCGGAGCAAGTTCGGAATTGCCTGCAAACCAGCGCGAGCGACGCAAGCTGGACCTGCTTCATGCCATCCGATCCATCTTTCGAAGCCAGCGTGAAAGCGCGAAGAGCTGAAGCGGTTGCGCGGTGGTTCGGACGCGGGCACGACATCTGCCGAGACAAAATCGCCGCTGCGGCAAACCTACGTATATCTGTTTCTCCCCGGAGGCCGGCCATAGGATCCCACCCGTTGCCAACAACGTGAATGGAGGAGAAATCCATGCGAAGATTAGCGATTGGCTTGCTGTTTGCGACGCTGATCACCGGACCGGTAGCGGCCTCCGACGAGCCCTACAATGCCAAGGTGACAGTGGTGTTCGACCACGCGCTTCCGAATGTGCCGGGCAAGAGCATGCGCGGCGTTCTGGTCGAATACGGCCCCGGCGGGCACAACCCGTCACACACCCACCCCAAGAGCGCCTTTATCTATGCGACGGTGATCGAAGGCAGCATCAAGAGCCAGATCAACGACGGTGCCGTGAAAGTCTACAAGACCGGCGAGAACTGGATCGAAGTCCCGGGTGATCACCACCGCGTGAGCGCGAACGCAAGCGACAGCGAGCCGGCGAAGATCTTGGCCGTTTTCGTACTCGATACCACCGAAACGGAGATGGTGTTGCCCGCAAAGTGAAGCCCTTCTTCATGATCGGATGCGGTGATCCATCGACGAGCCCGCAAGGAGCAGAACCATGAAAATCGTTATTATCGGCGGCACGGGCCGCATCGGCTCTAAGGTCGCAGAGCACCTCAGAAATAAGGGCCACGACGTTGTGCAATCGGCGCCGTCCACCGGCGTTGATACGCTGACGGGCGAAGGGTTGGCCGATGTGCTGGCCGGTGCCGAGGTGGTGCTCGACGTCAGCAACTCGCCATCCTTCGAACCGAGTGCCGTACTTTCGTTCTTCGAACGATCGACCGCGAACCTGCTCGCGGCGGAGCGTGCAGCCGGCGTCAGCCACCACGTCGCCCTCTCCATCGTTGGCATCGAACGGTCGCCCGATAACGGTTATTTCCGAGCCAAAGTCGCGCAGGAGAGCCTGATCAAAAAGGGCGGCGTCCCGTACACCATCGTAAGGTCGACGCAGTTCCTGGAGTTCCTAGGCGGCATAGCTGACGAGGCAACAGTCGACATGACTGTCCGTGTCTCATCCGGCGCGTTCCAGCCAATCGCTGCAGACGACGTAGCAGCCTTCGTTGCAGAAGCGACGATCGGCAAACCCGAGAACCAGACGATCGAAATCGCTGGCCCTGAAAAGAAGCCCATGAGCGATTTCATTTCCGAGTATCTGGCAGCCGTCGGCGATAGCCGCAAGGTTGTTGCCGACCCGGACGCCAAGTACTTCGGCACGCGCGTTGATGATCAGGCACTCGTTCCTCTTGGATCCGCCAAGCTGGGTAAGCTCGACTTCAGGACTTGGAATGCCAAACACCCTCAGGCCGCCGCTTGAGGTCTTTGCGGAGGGGGCGATGCGGCGACAAAACGCCCACCGTCCCCGACGCGCTTGTCTCTAGTGCGACCACGCACGATCGGATGTTCCGCCCACCGCAGGGCTGACGTCCTGTCGAGGATTTGCGCTTGAAGGGAAGAGGTAAGCCAAGTTTACGGTCCACACCTTCATCGATCATGATAGAAATGGCAGTCGGCGACCGTTCCGAAGCTCGTAAAGGACGGCTCGTGCAAACTTGATGTGCGACATACGGGACCGGCGTCGGCAAATCGCCGGCGCCCATGTTGTGAAATGCAAAGGTGATTTTCAACAAACAGGAATCGGTCGGGAAACCGGGCCATGGCCAATCCTTCAACAGCCTCTGTCGCGTCTGGCGATCCGCTTTCACTTGTGATCGGCGCAACGGCCTGTCAGGTGATTGGTGGCCTCGTTCCGCAGATGTCGCCCTTCGTGGTCGCGGGATTGATTGATGGTCTTGCACTGTCGGAGCGTGACGCCGGTATCGTAGCGTCGGTCGAATTGCTGGCCTTGGCCGTATCGGCGATCCTCATTGCGCCAGTGCTACCGCGGCTATCCTACCGACGTGCCGGGATGTCTGCGCTGGTATTGACCGTGGCGGCTCAAGCCGCCTCTATCGTATCTGATGGATGGACGTCGCTGGTCTTGTCGCGCGGCGCTGCAGGCATCGGCGAGGGAGCGCTCTATGCCATGTCGCTCAGCCTTGTCGCGTCTCATTGCTGCAATCCGGTAAAAACTTTTGGTTTGTTCCAGCTCGTCTGGGCAATCGGCAGCGTGGTGCTGTTCGGCATCGGCGGCGAGGTGACCGCAGCCTATGGCCACAGAGGGATTTTTGCGCTGTTGGCGGGTTTGACGCTGGCCCTATCTCCGTTTCTTCTTCTCATACCGGATCTTCGAGCTCTGAAGCGGACCGCCACCCGGACGCCACCTTCTGTGCCTCTGCTTGGAAGCCTGCTGTTTGCTGCCATTGTTCTTTACGTCGCGGTCTCCGCCGGTCTATTTGCCTTCAGCGGACCGATGGGCGAGCGCATCGGTCTGGACACGGCCGCGGTAGGGTACATTCTCACCTTGTCGACGGTCGTCGGGCTTGCCGGCGCCGGCGCCGCCACGGCACTGAATGTTCGCTGGGGCAGGGCGGTCCCGATCTCCGCATTCTGCCTTGGCTACGTCGTGGTGGCACTCGTCCTTTGCCTCTGGACGAACCCGGTGGCCTACAGTGTTGCCGTCATCCTGTCCGCCGTCCTTTACTATTTTTCACTTCCGTATCTGTTTGGCCTGGCCGCAACACTGGACCAGAGCGGGCGCTGGGCGGCAGCAGCGGGGTCGGCTTACCTGCTCGGATTTGCTGCCGGGCCAGTCTTTACCGGCGCAGTGATAGCAGCTTCGGGATACGCAAGCCTTGCAACCGTATGCGTCACCATGATCATCGTCGCCTGGGCCCTTGCCGTTTCCATCGTCGCACGCGCTTTTCACGAAGACCGCTTGGCCGACCGGCTCCGAAATTCGGCAACTTAGGCTGACACCCCTAGTCGGTCGAGGCGACAGGCAAAGTGAATGCCACCGTTGCGCCCAACGCCTCGTTGTTTGCGACCCACAGGCGGCCGCCGTGGGCTTCAACGATCGATCGGCAGATCGGCAAACCCATTCCCATGCCGTTGCTTTTCGTCGTAAAAAACGGTTCGAACACGCGCTCGGGATCCTTGAAACCGCTTCCGGTGTCCTCAACCGAGATCCTGACGGTGTCGGGGTGATCGTGGCTGGACATGATCTTCAGCGAACGCAGTGGGTTCGTCGTGTCCATGGCCTGCATGCCATTGCGGATCAAGTTTACCAGGACCTGCTGGACCTGAACCCTATCGAGCGAAACTCTGGGAAGATGCTGGTCCAGGGCCAGGTCGATGCGCGTCGTCGTTGCCGCGATTTCATCTGACATCAGATCAAGAACCTCATGGACAAGCCGGTTTACATCCTCGACCGCCCGTTCCTGCGGCTGATGTTTGAAAAGGGCGCGCATGCGGCTGATGACCTCGACGGTCGCCGCGACGTCCAGGGTAATTCGCTCTGCCGCACGCTTGCCTCGATTAACGTTCGGAGGATCGGCCGAAAGCCAGCGCAGGCACGCGTCAGCGTCCGCGGCGATCGCCGCCAGCGGCTGGTTGACTTCGTGCGCAATCGAGGCGGAAAGCTGCGAAAGATTGGCCGCCTGGGTCGCGCGCGCAAGCTTTTCGGCCGAACGGCGCAAGGCAGCCGTTGTTTGCACTTGATCCTCTATGTCGTGGCAAAGGCCGAACCACTGGACGATGTTGCCGTCCTGGTCGCGCAGGGGCTCCGCGCGGCCAGACATCCAGCGATAGGCGCCGTCCGCTCGAAGCAATCGATATCGCATCGAAAATCGCTCCCCGGTCGCAAGACAGCGGGTTAGCTCGGCATAAACGGCGTCGGCGTCGTCCGGATGGAAAATCGTGTCCATGACGGATGCAATGTCACTGACGTTTGACAGGTCAAGACCCAGATAGTCGGCCATGCGCCTGTTAACGAGCGTCGTTGTGCCGTCAGGTGTCAGGCGCCATAGATTGCTTGGAACCATATCGACCAGCAGGGATAGTTCGACGGAACGGGCACGAAGGCTCTCCTCAGCCTCCTTCTGGTGTTCGATGTCGATGGTTTGCCCATGCCAGACGGCGACACGGCCCTGGGCGTCCCTTGAAGGTCTCCCGGATGCGCGAAACCAGCGAAACTCGCCGTCCGCGCCACGCAGACGGTGAGCGCTGTCGAGCGGCTCGCCCGTTTCCACGCTCCGCCGCCAGGTCGTCGCCACAAAACGTTGATCGTCTTTGTGAATGCGTTCAAGCCATGCGCCGTGGTCTTTCAGGCTGCTGCCGAAGTAGGCGTCCATGCTCCGGTTGCGATAGATGAAACGGCCGGCAGTATCCATCGACCACATGTGGCCGGGTGTGTTGTCGAGAAGATCAAGCGCGAGCTCGGCGATATCGCGAGTATGCTCACGAAAGTGGGCATCTTTCCTCAGTCCATCGTCGTTCGACATCTGTCGCTCCGCAGAAGACGACGGTCAACAAAATGACTGACGCCGAAGCTCGGCGGTGGACCGGCAGCCTTGGTGAAAGAATGGCCGCATTATATCCCGAAGGCCTTCGTTTTCAATCTGACCCACCGTTGGCCGGCGGCCCGTGGTCGAGCGGCGCATAAACGGATGTATAGCTGCCGCACTCGATGCGTTTCCGGCACGATAACAGGCGACCATGTCGGTCAAGAGTGCCAGGCGGAGGATGGAACATCGATGACCCAGCGGTTCAACTACTCCAAGCTTTCCCCCGGCATGGTCAAAGCCATGATGGCGCTCGGCAACGAGATCAAGAATGGCGCGATTGAAGAGAGCATACTGATCCTCGTCGACATGCGGGCGTCCCAGATGAACGGGTGCGCGTTCTGCATCGATATGCACGCCAAGGAAGCGATTATCCACGGCGAGCGGCCGTTGCGCCTCTTCCATATCTCGGCCTGGCGTGAGTCCACGTTGTTCTCGCCACGTGAGCGGGCCGCACTTGCCTGGACGGAAGCGTTGACGAAGCTCGCAGACGGCGGTGTTCCCGATGCAATCTACGACAGCGTGCAGGGTGAACTATCCGAGCAGGAGATATCCGATCTCACGTTCCGGATCATGGCGATCAATGCCTGGAACCGCATCAGTGTCGCTGCCCGCAACGTTCCTGGTTCCGCCGACAAGGTCTACGGGTTGGACAAGGCCGGTCTCTAGATGGATTTTTATCGGGCAATGGCAGGGCTCCTCATGCTTGTCTGCCTTGTGGGCTGTGCCACGCAGCGTGCCGAGCTCCCACCGCAGCCCATCACCACGTCACCGGCGCCACAAAGCTCGCAGGCTGCTCGAACGCCACAAGCTTTAGGGGCTCCCGATCTCCTCTATATCACGAACCGGGAGCCGACAGTCGCGTCCGGCAACAGGCTGTCGTACGGTGCCAAGCGTGCCATATTCTTGAGCTTCGGTTCGGTATCGATCCTCCCAAAACGCAACTCTTCCGCCGGCAAGAGCGAATTTCGCGTCGACGCCGTTTCCGAGACTGGCCGGTTTCCGGCAACGCCTTACGGCGTCGTAACGACTGCGAGCGGGCTACGCCGCACGCCTGATGCCGTCGCGGCACATGAACAGGCTGTCGCATCGCTGCAGGCTGAAATTGCTCGGCGTCTCGCGACAGCCGGACGCAAGGAAGTCGTCGTCTTCGTTCACGGGTACAACAACAGCTTCGACGATGCCGCACTCGCCACGGACGAGATTTGCCGATCGCTGCAAAACCAGTTTGTCTGCATTATCCTGACTTGGCCCGCCGGAGGCACTGGCGGCTCGTTCTTTGGCTACAACATTGACCGCGAGTCGAGCGAGTTTGCGGTCGCGGACTTCAAGAAGGCCGTTCGCGCCATTGCCGAAACGAAGGGTGTAGAGAGGCTGCACCTGCTGGCGCATAGCCGTGGAACCGATGTGCTCGCAAGCGTCATGCAGCAGCTTGCCATCGAAGCCTATGTCAGTCGATCCTCGCTTTGGCAGCGTTACAAGATCGCGAACGCTGTGTTTTTCGCTCCCGATATCGATCTCGATGTAGCGTCGTCCAAATTGTTCGCCTGGGTCTCGGACCCGGACCTTGCCTTCGGGAGCAAATCGACACCAAGCACCTTGCCCTCTCAAGGCTCCCTGCACCTTACGGTCTATTCGTCTCCCAGGGACGAGGCGTTGAAAGCGTCAACGATAATCTCTGGCAGCGTCTTGCGGCTTGGACAGCTTGCCGTCGGCAATCTTCCCAGGGGCAGGAATGAGGCGGCGTCCAAATGGGAAGGGTCGCATATGGGCGGGCTGGTCGATTTCGTCGAATTTTCGGGCGGCGGCGGCTTCATCGGGCACAGCTACTTCTTGTCCGACGCCACCATCAAGACAGACTTGGTTGCGCTCATTCGCGATAGAGCCAAAGCCGGCGATCCCCGACGCCAGCTGGTCGAAATCAAGCGCCCCTTCTGGCGAACGTCGGACGCCTCACAGGCGACGCCATAATTGTCTCAGGAGTTTGGCGGGTCGGTTTCCGTCAAGCAGCGTTCAAGCAGCGTTGCATCGCTCCTTTGCCAACCCCGAAGGCACTGGGTACCTTGTGCTACCGCTGATGCATTCATTCAGCCGTCGCCGAAGATTAGCCTGTGGTGCGGATTCTGGCCGGGTGAGCGGCGCCCGAGCGATCTTGGGGCAAGGGGCTCATGTCCGACTTCGTCAAAAGATTGAGCCGTGTTCTGAAAACCAGTTATCCGAAACTGAGCCTTTACCGCCGCTTACCTGAACGCGCGATTTCTATGGCGCTCTTGCGTTGGGTATGGCGCGACAAAATTGCCCATTGATGTGCTCGCACGAAAGGGCGATGTGAGGGGTATGCATACGGAAACTTTCATCAGGATATCGCGGCTCATCGAGCAAGCACGCTCCCTTACCCGGAGCCGGCTACCCTGATCCTGTAACGCCGCCATAGCCCCCGCCGCTCCGGGAATCCACTGACCAACAGTGCGGTTCATTATTGACGGAGTGTATCTATGCCCGCGTCTCCAGCCCGCCCCGTTTGCATCGCTTGCAACCGGCATCTTCCCCTTTCTGCTCGCCGTTGCCCGTGGTGCAAGACGCACTGCGCTGCCACCCGCCGCAACTCGTGCGCCGTGCGCGAACGGAACGCGCATCCGCCAGTTCTCTGCGCGTTTGGCAGGGGGAGCGGAAAATGAAGGACACCAATAAGAACTATTGCGCCGCTGAGGAGGCTGCCCCGGAAGAGATGCAGCAGGTCGGAGCTCTTCCCTGGCGCATCGCCAAGAATGGCGAGGCAAGGATTTTGCTCGTCACGTCGCGCAGGAGCGGGCGGTGGATCGTGCCCAAGGGATGGCCAATGAAGGGTTTTGCGCCCCGCCAGACCGCGTCGCGGGAAGCGTTGGAGGAGGGCGGTGTCATTGGCGTCCTCTCTAAGGCGCCGGTGACGACCTATCGCTACATGAAACGCCTGGATAACGGCGCAAACGTTGCCTGCCGCGTGGCTGTGTTTGGGCTGAACGTGCGCGGGACACTGGTTGATTGGCGGGAAAAAGCACAAAGGCAGCGGCGTTGGTTTTCGCTCGCCGCGGCGGCGGACAAGCTTGATGACCGCGAACTTTCGGAGTTCGTGCGCACCCTGGATGCCGCGTCTGAATGTTTGGAGCCACCGACCGGCGCAACCGGGAAAAAATCGGCGCTCGACGAGATCCTCATGTTGAGGCGCTAGACAAGTGTCGACGTTCCCGCACCTCGAAAAGTATCGGCGACCAGTTAAGTCCGTCTGCAGCCATAGGGTCAGTCGCGCACGATGAATGCCTGGCGCCACTACCTGCGACGGCAAGAGCGGCGCCAGGAGCCTCCCGGGGTTGATCCCTCAAATGCCGACCTATCCGGCCGAATCCGCATACAGAGAGAATAAGCAATGAGCTTCAGATACAGTCATACTTTGCCGATCAGCGGCGCAAACAAGCTGCCCCGATTCAAGCAGTGGGCCGCCGAGAACATCCCAGGTATCGCCTTGTCCCTGCCTCCGCAGGTCCCGGTCAAGAGTACCGCCTTGACCGTCCGCCTCAGGTCAGTCGAGGATCGCGCGACACTGATGGCGAGGCTTGAAGGCGTGGATCTCGATGACAGGAAGACCCGCTAGTATCCCCTGTTGTCCACCGCGCGACCGGTGAGACGGTCGAACCGGCGATTGGGACACTGATCGCCGGTTCTGTTCGTTGCATGAAAGTGCTAGCGGTGGTCGACCGCGAAAACACTGCTGTGCAAACAAAGCCGAAGGAAAAAGCTTCGGTCCCCGCTCACGTCATCGCCAGGAGACGACGTCATCGATATGGCCGGTCTCTGGCGACGCCCGGCAGCTGAGAGGCGCAGACCAGATGCGCTTGCGCGCAGGTTTGCCACGTTGAGGCGCACTTCTCGTCGATTGGCGCGCCTCGGTAACACTTGATCCTGCCGGTGTCCTTGCTTGCGACAAGCCGGAAGCACCATTCAGCTGTTCGCCAGGGCCGTCGGTGGCACGTTAAGCAGCGCGCCTAAGCCCCACGCCTGCTGCCAGTCGCCTGGCTTGCTCCAGGCACGCCAGCTGCTGATCGGCAAAGCGCTCGGCGCTGATTTCCATGATCAGCGTCGTATCGGGAAGGAAGGTCAGCTCTGAGAAGATGTCATCCCAAGCAATGTCGCCCCAGCCGATCGGCAGATGCAGATCCCCGATGCCGAGCGCGGTTGCTTCCGCCGGATGATAGAAGCGGTTCATGGTATAGGGCAGGCCGAAACTGTCGTGAACATGAAGGTGACCGGTCACCGGGGCCATGGCCCTGAGTTCATCACGGAAATCGAGCCCGCGATGCGTGGCCTCGATATAGGCATGCGAGAAGTCGATGAGTGCGACCACGTTGTCGGAACCGATCGCCCGCACCGTTTCGGCAACCTGGCTCGGGGATTGGCGATACTGGCCGCTTTCCGTCGTGAAGATGTTCTCAAGTGCGATGCGAACGCCGTAGCCTTTGGCAATCTCGGCCATTTCTGCGAGCGCGTCACGTTCCATCTTGTCGAGGTCAGCGGCGTTCTCGCCGGCGGCAAGCTGTGCTGCACCGGAGTGGTGGACGAGGATCCCCGCGCCAAGCCGGTCGCACAACTCGAGCATCGCTCTTACGACCTTCTTCTGCAGATGATGGTGCTGGCGATCCATGAAGTTGGAGACGATCTGGCCGTGCAGCGATAGCTTGTTGAAAGTGTACCTCTTGGTGATCTCGGCGACGCGCTGGACGCGGTCTTCGATGATGCGGCCGCCGCTGACGATCTCTTCGCCATAGATCCCGATCTCGCAGGCGTCAGCGCCCGTCTCTGCAATCTCACGCAGGGAAGCATCAAGGGTCGAAAGGTCACCCTTGCCCGTCCGGTTGCAGAATCCTACGGCGGAAATGATGTCGTTCATCACGGTTCTCCTGATTTATGAAAGTGATCAGACTGCTTGGAGTGTCGGTTGGCTAGCAGAATTGCGGATGGCACGCGGCTCCAGATCGACCTCGATCCTTCGGCCGGTCTCCTTGTCGAAGAGATGCAGGTGCGCGAGCGGCAGTTCCAGGGTGATCCTCTCGCCCGGCCGCACGCGCGTGTGCTCGTCGACTGTGGCCGCGAAGGGATAGCCGTTCAGTTCCGAGTGGATGACGCGGCCGGAGCCGAGCTCCTCGATGAAATCCACCTTGATCGAGACGCCTTCAGGCGCAACGACACATTGTTCGGGGCGGATGCCGACCGTGATCTGTCTTGCGCCCAGTCGGGTGGCCAGGCCTCTTTCGATCGGCATCTTCGTACCGCCGAATGTGAGGCAGGCGTTGTCGACGTCGACCACGGCATCAAAAAGGTTCATTGCCGGAGAGCCGATGAAGGATGCGACGAAGATGCTTGCCGGACGGTGATAGATGTCGAGCGGCTGGCCCACCTGTTCGACCACACCCCTGTTCATCACGACCAGCTTGTCGGCCAGCGTCATTGCTTCGACCTGGTCATGCGTGACGAAGATGGACGTTGCCTGGAGGCGCTGATGCAGTTTGCGGATCTCGGCCCGCATGGTGACGCGGAGTTTGGCGTCCAGGTTCGAAAGCGGTTCGTCGAACAGGAACACGTTCGGCTCGCGAATGATCGCGCGTGCCATCGCGACGCGCTGCCGCTGACCGCCGGAAAGCGCCGCCGGTTTGCGATCGAGATAATCGGAAAGCCCCACGATCTTTGCGGTCTCCTCAATCCGGCGCAGGCGCTCCGCCTTTGCGACGCCCGCCACCTTCAAGGCGTAGCCAATGTTTCCCGCAACGGTCATGTGCGGATAGAGAGCGTAGTTCTGGAAGACCATGGCGCAGCCGCGTTCGCGCGGTTCGAGCCGGTTCACGACCTTCCCGTTGATCGCGATCTCGCCTGAGGTGATCTCCTCCAGCCCGGCGATCATCCGCAGAAGCGTCGATTTCCCGCAGCCGGACGGGCCGAGGATCACGACGAATTCTCCCGACGCAAAGGCGAGGTCGATGCCATGCAGGGTGGGGTTCTTGCCGTAGGATTTACGCACGGCGCGGATTGCGATGTCAGCCATGAGCGCGGACCTCTCTGTTTCTTCTGTTTGGGGAAAGCGGGGTCATTTTTCCGTGGCTACGAGGCCGCGCACGAACCACCGCTGCAGCACGGCGACGACGATGAGCGGTGGCAGCATGATGATCAGCGATCCGGCAAGCGTCACGTTCCAGTCCGGCGTGCCGTTGTCAGCTGGCAGGAGTGCAACCAGCGACATCATCGTGGTCTTGTATTGCGGGTCCGTCACCATCAGGAGGGGCCAGAGATACTGGTTCCAACCGTAGACGAACATGATCGTGGTCAGCGCGAGCATGTTGGTGCGCGACAGCGGCAGCAGCATATCGATGAAGAAGCGGATTGCGCCTGACCCGTCCATGCGCGCAGCCTCCGCCAGTTCGTCCGGCAGGGTCAGATAGAACTGGCGGTAGAGAAAGGTCCCAGTCGCCGTGGCGATCAGCGGCAATGTGAGGCCGGCATAGGAATTGAGAAGGTTCCAGTCGACGGAGAACTCGAAGCCGGTGACGGCGGAAATCAGCAAGCGGATCGGCTGGAACAGGTCGGCGGCGACGGCATAGGTGGGCACCACGCGCACTTCGAGCGGCAGCATCAGGGTGATGAACACCATCCAGAAGAAAAAGCCTTTCAGAGGTGTTCGGAAGAACACGATGGCAAAGGCCGTCAGCGCCGACAGCGCTACCTTGCCGACCGTGACCAGGCTCGCCATGACGAAGCTGTTCAGCATCGCCGTGCCGAGGCTGGCGCGCGACCAGGCAGCACCCATATTCTCGAAGAGGCGATCCTGCGGCACGAAACTGAAGGGTATGGCGTTGACCTTTTGGAAGGTCTGGCTGGCGCCCGACACGATGACGATGAAGGGGCCGATCAAGAGCAGGAAGCCGAAGATCATCACACCATAGGTCAGCGCGTTGGCAAAGGGTGTCCGCTGGATCATGGAAGCCTCACTTGTAATGGACCTGGCGCTCGATGAAGCGAAACTGGATGAAGGTGAAAATCATGATGAGGCCGATGAGCACGAGGCTCTGGGCCGAGGCACCCGAGTAGTTCAGGCCTCGGAACGCCTCCTCGACGATGCGGTAGACCATCACGTCGGTGCCGTGGTTCGGGCCCCCATCGGTCGTGCGTGCGACGATGCCATAGGTATCGGCGCCGACGAAACCCTCGGTCATCATGATCACCAGCAGGAAGAAGAGCGTTGGCGCCAGCAACGGGATCTGGATATCGACCGCGCGGCGGATCGGGCCGCAGCCGTCCATCGCGGCTGCCTCGATCAGGGAGCGCGGGACCGACTGCAGGCCGGCGAGCAGGAAGATGAAGGTGTAGCCCGCCCACTTCCAGGCAAAGACGACGATGACGAGGATGAGCGCGTGGCTGCCGTATTTGGCCGGGTTCCAGAAGTCCGGAAAGGCCGCGTTGACCGAGGCCATCAGTCCGCGCTCGGACGACAGGATGAAACGGAAGGCCATACCGGCCGCCGGTCCCGCAATCGCATAGGGCAGAATGTAGAGGAACCGGAACGGCGCGGAGCCCGGCAATTGCCGGTCGACAGCAAGGGCAAGAACAAGACCGATGAAAATGGTGGCAAGCGTTCCACAAAGCGCGAATGCCAGGCTGACGCCAACGGAGTTCCAATAGAGCGGATCGGCAAAGACTTCCTGGAAGTTGGCGAGGCCGACGAACTCGGCAGCACCGCCGAATGGGGGCTCCAACGTGAAGGCCCATCGCAAAACGGCGACAGCGGGCCAATAAAAAAAGAGCAGGATCAAAATGATCTGCGGCAGGGCGAATAGGCTGGGCAGCCACCAGCTGCGAAAGGCCGCGCGCTTGTCCATATGTCGAAATTCCAATGCGCAAGAAGAGCGATCGGAGCCCACCGATATTATGGCAGGCTCCGGGCGGATCAGATTTTAGTTCAAAGTCTGTCCGGCGTAGGTCTTTTCGAAGCGGCGCAGAACCGCGTTGCCGCGTTCCACCGTCTTGTTGAGTTCGCCCTGTACGTCTGCGTTCTGCATGAAGATTGCTTCAAGGGCGGTTGCGAACTCCTTGCGGATCTGCGTGAAGCCGCCTAGCCGAATACCGCGGGTGTTTTCCGAGGTCGGGGTGAAGGACAGGCTCTGGATGGCGAGTTCGCGGCCCTTATAGGGAGCCTTGTCGTAGAAGCCATTGGCCTTCATGGCGTCGAAGCCGGTCTTGGTCACCGGGATGTAGCCCGTCACCGTCGACCACCACTCGGCCATTTCCGGAGTTGCAAGATAGTTGAGGAAGGCGGCTGCACCCTTGTATTCGGCTTCCGGACGACCGGCGAGCACCCAGAGCGATGCGCCGCCGACCAGCGAGTTCTGACGCTCGGTGCCCTTCCAGACCGGCAACATGGCGACTTCCCATTTCACATTCTCAGGAAGGGTCTTGCCGATCGTGCCGTGGTCGGCGACCGAGGTCTGGATCATCTGGCAGGTCTGGGACGTGAAGGCTGGGACGATGTCCATGCCGAGCTGCTTGGTTTTGACCACGAAGAGCTTCTCGTCAGCCATCTTCTTGAAGAACTTCACGTGGTCGACGAACTTGGTCTTGTTGACGACAAGCTCGGCGTCCAGTCCGTTATAGCCGTTCGCCTTGGTTGCGATCGGCTGGTTGTGGATCGCCGAGAACTGCTCCATCAGCGGCCAAGTGTCGAAGTTGAATGCGAGCGGGCATTCGAAGCCGGCCGTCTTCAGCTTGCGGGCTGCTTCCTCGACCTGCTCCCAGGTGTCCGGCTTGAAGTCGATGCCGGCCTTCTGGAAGGCGTCGACGTTGTAGTAGAACATCGCGGTCGAGGAGTTGAACGGGAAGGAGTTCAGCTCGCCCTTCGCCGTTGCGTAGTAGTTGGCGATGCCGCCGAAATAGTTGTTCCAGTCGATGGTGTAGCCATTGTCGGCCATCAGCTTCTTTGCAGGCACGAAGGCGCCGGACAGCATCATGTCGAGCGTGCCGGCATCATAGATCTGGGTGATCGCCGGCTGCTTCTTGGCGCGGTAGGCGGCAATCGTGTTTTGCAGGGTGGTGTCGTAACCGTTTTGCGAGGTGCAGACGATCTCGAATTCTGACTGGCTCTCGTTGAACTTCTTGCAGGCATCCTGGACGCGTTCGCCAAGATCGCCCGAAAGGCCGTACCAGAACTCGAATTTCGTCTTTTCGGCGGCTGCGGCTGGCGCGCCAAACGCGACGCTAGCCATCAGGCCGAGGAATACGGAGGTAGTGACGGAGACTCTCATTTGCAAAACGCTCCTTGCAGGATGGCGGACACCAGGATCGGTGGCACGATGAAGCCGGGGCGCTTGCTAACAGTTGCGTGTGACAGTCCGTGACAATCTGCATGATGATAAAATGAAAGTTTCGTAACGCTGGCGCGAGACAGGCAGCTCAATCAATCTCCCCGTTTTGCCCTTGATGGTCAAAAGCTGGGCATTCCCCCCGAATTAAGGGCCATGAAAAGGAATGGCCCCGTCGGGGACGACGAGGCCATTGGCTTACCGGGGGCTTCACTTCCGGAGGGATGGTGAAGGCGTCACCCTGATCGGGGGCTCAGGGTTTCCACAAAAACGAAAACGCAGATGCCGAGAGCGGGTTCCATCTTCTCTTCCGAAAAGTCGGGTCAGACCATTGCTATTCCGGAGGAGGCAAGTCGTCGTCGGGGTCGTCTGCATCAAGGATGCTGTCGAGCTCTATTTCCTCGGTCTCGTCGAGATCGTCTTCGTCCTCGTCAAATTCCGGCACGGGCTCGCGCGGTTCGCGCAAATCGCCCTTGCCGAGCGGGCTATCGTCGGGGAAATCGGTCGGCTCGCGTTTGTGTGCTGTCAGCATACTTGCGATGTTCTCGCTGCTGCCGCCTGTTTTAAGCATCACCGTTCTCCTTGCTTGTGCTGTGGCCTGTTTTTGAAAGTCCGTTGCTGCGAGGACAACCGACGCGCACGAGGACCCGGTCAGCGCCGGCAATATCCTCAGCAATACGGCGGACAAAATCGTCGCCACTGCAGTGGCTGACCTGACCCTCTATGACGACGGATGTTCCGAGCACTCTGAAGCAGAGATTTTGCGTATCGAAGGGCGCTTCAGAAGCCAGAGCGTATTTGATCGAAGCGATCAGCCCTGAGACGTCAGCCCCTCCGCTGCCCCGGCAATCGAATTCAGGTCGTATAAAAACCATAGGAAACTCCTTCTCGGAGTCTCAACTCTCCGATGCAGACCTTGTTCCTTGTCGGGTTGCTAATTTATTGATGCCAAAAGAAATGGCCCCGAAAGGCGACTAAGGGCCATGAATGTGTTGCTTGCGCGGGCCGGCAAGATGGAACACAACGGGCCCGCCCTACAAATCGCCCGCGATGAAATCGGTTCCGTTCCCGCTTGATTTTCTCCTCATCGCCGGAAGATGAAGGCCGAGTAGCTCAGTGGAGTGGGCAGGCCTTGCCCTTCCGAATGATGACGCCGGCCGCTTCCTCGAACATCTTTTCCTTGGCATCCAGCATGAACCACCGGTTATGCGCCAGTTCAATCAACGCGTCGGCGACCTCGCGCTCGGTCCAGCCGGCGGCCTCGCCATATTCGGCGACCGATTGGAAAACATCTTCCATTGCCATCTGACAGTCCAGATCTCGATCCGGGTACAAGCCCGTCGATTTCGGCGATACGTATCTTGGATGCTTTGCCATAACGGACCTCCTTGGATCCGCAGTAGAGCGCATTAAGCTATCCTCAAACTTTCGCTAAAACGCGTGCGACTTTCCTATTGTTCCCTGCTCCGCGCCATTCATCGTTCAAGGGTGCTCGCGAAATGGCTGGGCCATCCGACGCTTTTGAAATCACGGGAGCCTTCAAAGCGCGAGGGGACGCAGTCCCATCTATGACTTTCCTCGGGGCCTCCGGCGGGCAGTGGGAGAGTTTTGCCTGAACTTGGCGAGCGAGCGCCTGAGTTTCGCGATGTTCTTGGTGACGTGCTCGATGATGAGCAAATGCTTTTGTCTGCCCAGCGCGATGATGCTTCCGCACCTTTCACAGGGGAGGTGCTCGTCGTCCCTCACTCGGTCGACCGGTGTCCCGTTTTCGTGGCCGCACTCGGGGCACTCGACTTCGATCTCATCGTCAAACATAACGCTCCCTCAATTGAGAGCGGATACCAGCACGACTGAAATTGGGGAGCAATGCTTAGGCACTTACTCAAATTGGGCTACAACTCCGCCGCGAACAGGCAAGAATAGCGACTTTTCACGCCGGTCGAACGATCGTGCCATGGCTTTGGAAACAAGTCCCGCAACTTTGCAGGCCAGGTTGGCCTTTGCCGTCGGGATCTCGCCTTCTGGCTTATTTGTGCGTCCGTTCTAATATTATCAGCTTGGTCGGTCGTGCTGATCGGCAGTGCCTATGGATTGATGACGCCTGCCCGTAGCCAGAGAACCACCGGGCCAGAGGGTTCGCAATTGAAGACCAGAAGGGGCACGCCTGGAAGGTCCGGGAGATTTGATGCTGAGATTTTCGCGCAAGAGTGGGAAAGAACCGGTCAATATGGCCGCCGAATTGCATCCGCTGACCTTGTCACGGGCCACTGCCGAGACTTCGAAGCTGCCAACGCTTGCAGCAATTGCTGCAACGGTGGCGGTGCTCTACATTGCCAGGGACGTCTTCCTTCCCCTGGCGATTGCCATCCTTTTGACGTTTGCTCTTGCACCCGTTGTCTCAAGGCTGCGCCGCGCCGGCTGCCCTCGCGCGGTCGCGGTTACCGGGACTGTGACGATGGCTTTCCTTTTCCTCACTGCATTCGGCGTCATAGTGGCGCTGCAAATCAGCGAGGTCGCGCGGGATGTGCCGAGATACCAGTCAAATATCGTCGAGAAGGTCCGCTCCCTAAAAGAAGCTGGGTCGGACAGCCAGATACTCGATCGATTGAGCCGGGTGATGGAGCGGATCAGCATCGAGCTCAGCCGACCTGAAAAAGATGTGGCTGTGTCGCCCGTGACCGCGCCTGAACCGAAGCCGCTTCTGGTCGAGATATTTTCGCCGCAGCGCCCGGTCGAAATCCTGATGAGCGTCATCAATCCGCTGCTAGGTCCCTTGGCAACCGCTGGCCTCGTCATCGTCGTCGTCATCTTCATGCTGTTCGAGCGGGAGGATCTGCGTGACCGATTCATCCGGCTGGTCGGGTATGGCGATCTTCATCGAACGACCGAGGCGCTCCAAGATGCGGGCGCTCGGGTGGGCCAGTACTTGCTCATGCAGCTTGTCGTCAACATCACTTATGGGGTGCCGCTCGCGATTGGCCTTTGGTTCTTAGGGATTCCAAACGCACTTTTGTGGGGGATGCTCGCGATCGTGCTGCGCTTCGTGCCCTATATCGGCCCGGTGATTGCTGCTGCCTTGCCTCTGTTTCTCGCGTTCGCAGCAGCTCCGGGCTGGAGCTTGGTGGTTCTGACGCTTGGGCTCTTCATTGCCCTTGAACTTGTAAGCAACAACGTTGTCGAGCCCTGGCTATATGGGTCTCGCACAGGACTGTCTCCCCTTGCGATCATTGTAGCTGCCATCTTCTGGGCCTGGCTCTGGGGCCCGGTTGGACTGGTACTGTCGACCCCGCTCACCGTCTGCCTGGTTGTGCTTGGCCGCCACGTCCGCCAGTTCGAATTCCTCGAAATTCTGTTGGGCAATGAGCCCGTCCTCAATCCAAAGGAGCGCCTTTACCAACGGTTGCTGGCGGGAGACCCGGACGAAGCAACGGATAATGCAGAGGAGATGCTTGAGGGAATGTACCTCGTCGAATTTTACGACACGGTTGCCATTCCCGCGCTGCTTCTGGCCGAAAGTGACCGTATGCGTGGTGCCTTGACGGAAGAGCAAGGAGCACGGGTTGCCGAAAGTGCAGGTACACTGGTTGCCAACCTCGAGGAGATCGCGGTTGAAGAGGAAGACGAAGACAAAAGCGAAGATCCCGACCGCGACACCGATGAAAAAGAGAACGATTATGAACTCCCTCCCGGTGAAGGGCGATCCGTGCTTTGCCTAGGAGGGCGAAGTGCGCTCGACGACGTCACGGCAATGATGCTCCTGCAGGTTCTGCGGGTACAAGGCGCGGACGTCAATTACTTCAGCCATGAAGCTCTCAGGCCGCAAAAAATCAAGGAGCTGCCGATCGAAGGTCGGCATGCGATCGTTCTCACTGCTCTCGATCGAGAATCCATGCGCCACGCCAAATTCCTTGTCCGTCGCCTGAAGCGACTGGCTCCTGGAGCGCGGGTCGGCATAGTCCTATGGCAAGACGTGGACGAACACGAAGCCGCGAAGTTCCTCGTTGAGGAAACGCAGGCGGACTTTGTCGTTTCTGCGATCACGGACGCCATCCGGGAGGCGCTATCGACGGAACCACCGCAACCCTTCAAGTCGGCACATCCGGGGAGCGCCGGTCGTGCGGCGGTGCGAGGGCCGGCCCATGACGCTTAGGGCAGCCCCGGTGAGCCAATTCGTCGGACGGATCCAAGTCGAGTGCTATTCGTCTGGAAATGCTTCCCCCGAAAGGCGACGAAGCACGGGTACGTGCTAAACAGATTGTTCAGCCGGCACCTTGAGAGACACTAGGCAGCCAAAGTCCTTCAGCCCCTGGCCACCCGACTGCTGGAATGTCGCATTTTCTATCGAACTCGCCCACGGGCGCCTTTCGTACGCACTTCTTCAGCGCGCGAAATTCTAGTCCACCGGCCTGTGCACGGTCAGTTTCATCATCAGCGATTGCGACCGTCGGGACGGCCAGCGCTGTGAGGACGAGAAAGATCCTCACCATGTTCGCTCCTTCGAAATTAAGTAGATTCTAAGTCTACAGTAGTGGGAGCCACTCGGTCTTTAATCATTCCGAACTAGTACGGACGGATATTTACGAGCAGTCAGGATGATCCATTTTTCCATGCGGGCAGTTTGGAGTAATCATACGATCAGGAAGCTCCCTTTTAGGCCAACAACCGTCGTTTGTTGATCTCATCTGCTTTCCGACGTCGATTGACTACATGCTCCGGCAGGATCATTCTTGATGTTCCCGTCGCGGCCTTTTGGGGCCGCTCCGATGAAGTGACGGCAACGGTTGCGCGCTGTGGCTGTCAAACGCTCGGCTCGGGATCGGAGTGGTGGAGCTGCTTCATGAATTCCCTTCGTGCCGCTGTCGTGCTCTTGCTCTTTTTTGTGGGCTCCCCCGTCTGGGCCGAAAAGCGCGTCGCGCTGGTCATTGGGAACTCCGCCTATAGACACGCACCTCAGCTCGCGAACCCGCAGAATGATGCCGCCGACATGGCGTCGAAATTGACAGCACTGGGCTTCGTGGTGGTAACGGGTCGGGACCTCGATTTGACGGGAATGCGGGGAGTGATCCGAGAGTTCGTCGGCAAGGTCGAAGGCGCAGACGTGGCGCTTTTTTTCTATGCCGGTCACGGGCTGCAGGTGAACGGTGGCAATTATATCATCCCGATCGACGCGCAATTGAAATCGAACAATGATCTAGACTTCGAGGCGCTGCCGATCGAACTCGTGCTTGCTGCCATGGAGCGCAACGCCAAGGTCAATCTGGTTTTCCTCGACGCTTGCCGTGACAATCCGCT
This sequence comes from Ensifer sp. ENS03, assembly GCF_014852035.1. NCBI lineage: Bacteria > Pseudomonadati > Pseudomonadota > Alphaproteobacteria > Hyphomicrobiales > Rhizobiaceae > Ensifer > Ensifer sp. ENS03. Next base: position 259,879 of record NZ_JACVAV010000010.1, read on the forward strand.
CGCTACGACTTTGGCCCGGTCGCTCGGAACGCGGTCCGTGGTCGTCGGTCGAGGCCTGGCCAAACTCGATACTGGTGTGGGGTCGCTGATTGCGTTCGCCACGCAGCCGGGAAACGTCGCCCTTGACGGCGCCGGTCGAAACTCCCCGTTTACGTCGGCCTTGCTTCAACACCTCGGCACACCCGGGCAGAGCATAACGGATGACCTGATTGCTGTGCGTCGCGCCGTGTTGCAGGTCACCGGCGGTAAGCAGATTCCCTGGGATAGTTCCTCACTGACGGGCCCGGTTGTGCTGAACCCGGCGAAAATCCCCGAGACGCCAACGAACTCGGCGGTGGTCACATCGGACACCGACAGAAGTGTGGAGCTTTCCTTTTGGAATTCCATCAAGGACGCGACCGAGAGGAACTTTTTTGAAGCCTACCTTCAGCAATACCCAAGCGGCGCCTTCGTCACGCTTGCGAAACTGAAAATCGCAGCGATTGAAGCGCGGGATAAGGAACGGGAGACGGCTGAACTGGGGCAGGGCGACCTCAAGCGTGCCGCCCTGCCGAAGGTCACCGGCGTGCCACCCGAACTTGCTAAACTTGAGCAGACCACACCAGGCTTGAAGGGATCAAGCGATCCGACCAGCCAAATGAGTGCCGGCGAGCTCACACTGATCACCCAAAGGGAACTGGTGCGTGTCGGATGCCTTGAGCAGGTGGACGGCAAATGGGGTAGCGGCAGTCAGAAGGCGCTGCAAGCCTATGCCGAACGCAAGGGGATCAAGCTTGCCTCGCTCACCCCCACCGAGGAGCTCGTGAATAGTCTGAAGGCGGCCGGTGGCCGTGTCTGCCCCCTCGTCTGTGGCAACGGAATGGAAGTTCGCGGAAATCGTTGCGTGGCGGCTGGTTTGAGCGTGTTCAATGGCGTGTGGAAGCTAACGAGGCACGCTACGACGGACTGCGGTGACTGGCGTGAGCTTTCAACGTCCATCCTCGTAAATGACGGCGTTGTATCCTCCAGCTCGGGGCTTTCGGGGAAAGTCGCGAGGAATGGGACTATTAATATGACCCTCACATTCGTCCATAAAGGCCGCAAGGGCGGCAACATCCTCACCGGCATGATAAAGAACGACAAAGGGAAAGGCAGGTTCAAGGGGACCGGGGCGGGCAGCGGTTGCTCAGGAACTGTCACGATGAGCAGGATGTAGTCTGAAACTCCCCGGCATGGGCTCTTGCGATCGATCGCCCTCAGACGCTTCCCTCGACGCCGTGGACATGAATGCCTGGAGATCGACGGCTTGCTTATTCACGGTGGAATGCCCACGGACAACTTGTCTGCGCTCTGAACCAACGCTGCAGCTCCTGTCATCCAATGTGCTCGATACCAAGCGCAATGTGGGGCATCATCAACTGCAACGGGTTCGATCTAAGCTCGCGCCACTCGTCTTTCCAATAGACCGATAGATAAGCGGCTTGACCAAATCCCTCTGACGGCCTATTAGGGAACGATCGTTTCCTAATAGGCCGTCAGATGAATTCCGAAAGACACTCCCATCGCTCCGTCGGGCGCCCCCGCGAGTTCGACATGACCCAAGCTCTGGATGCGGCGATCCGCATATTTTCGGAGAGGGGCTATCACGGAACCTCCATCGCAGAACTGAAAGCCGAAATGGGACTGACTGCCGGCAGCCTATACAAGGCGTTTCAGGACAAGCGTGACGTCTTCGTCGCTGCCTACGACCGCTATAAGCAGGTCCGAGCTGACCTTCTGGAACAGGCATTGTCTTCAGCCTCCACCGGTCGCGAAAAGGTTGCCTGCGTCGTCAGTTTCTATGCCATGTCCGCCTGTGGTGAGACCGGCAGGCGTGGATGCCTGGCCATCGGTGCCGCCGTGGAACTGGTTCTGTCCGATGCCGAGATCGCCGCCAGGGTCGCAGGACACAATCGCAAGCTCGTCACGCGGCTCGAAGGTTTCATTCGCGATGGCCAGTTAGATGGTTCAATTCGCCATGACGCCGATCCCGCGAGTACCGCGCTTGCGCTATTTTCCTATCTGCAGGGCGTGCGTATCGCCGGCAAGACCGGAGAGCTGGAGAACCAGCTGCTCCCTTCCGGTGAAGCAATCTTGCGCATTCTCGACTGATCAACCCGCCCGCCTCCTTTCTCCCAAGGCACATTCCATGACAACTCCAGCTTCCCTCGCCCAGTCGCAGCGCCCGGCCGGACTCTCCGCCGGCATGACTTTTCTGATGGCCGCCGCGTGCGGCCTGATTGCCGCCAACCTCTATTATACCCAGCCACTCGCCGGGCCGATCGCACTCGACATCGGCCTACCGGCTGAGGCAACAGGCTTGATCGTAACCGTGACCCAGATCGGCTACGGCCTTGGGTTGCTGCTCCTCGTGCCACTGGGTGATCTCCTGGAAAATCGTCGGTTGATTGTGACCATGATCAGCCTGGTTACTCTTGCCCTGATCGCGGCCGGGCTCTCCACCACACCTGGACCCTTTCTCACCGCTTCGCTCGCCATCGGGCTTGGCTCGGTTGCTGTCCAGATGATCGTGCCGTTCGCTGCCAACCTTGCACCGGATGCCGTTCGGGGTCGCGTCGTTGGCAATATCATGAGCGGTTTGATGGTTGGGATCATGATGGCGCGGCCGATTGCCGGATTAATTGCCGGCGTCAGCTCCTGGCATACCGTGTTTTATGTTTCCGCGATCGTTATGGTCGGGCTTGGAGCCCTTCTATGGACGCAATTGCCGACCCGCATGCCTGCGGCGGGTCGATTGAGCTACGGCCAGCTGCTCAAGTCGATGGCCCAGCTTCTCGCGACGCAGCCGGTCCTGCAGCGGCGCGCCGCCTATCAGGCCTGTCAGTTCGCCGCATTTAGCCTCTTCTGGACCGTGACGCCGCTTTATCTTGCCGGGCCCAGCTTTGGGTTGGGTCATAATGGCATTGCGCTTTTCGCCCTGGCCGGTGTTGCGGGCGCAATTGCTTCGCCCATCGCTGGGCGCCTTTCTGACAAGGGATTGGTGCGGCCGGCAACGGCATTCGGCCTTGTCAGTGTCGCGGCCGCTTTTCTGATGACGCAAATCTCTGAAGGTTCGACCTTTGCGCTCACATTTTTAACGCTTGCTGCAATCCTGCTCGACTTCGGCGTCACCATGACGTTGGTGACGGGGCAGCGCTCGATTTACGAACTCGGCGCGGACTTGCGCAGCCGGCTCAACGGCTTGTTCATGGCAATCTTCTTCACCGGCGGCGCCATTGGCTCTGCCCTGGGTGCCTGGGCATTTGCCTCTGGTGGATGGTGGCTCGCCTCCATGATCGGCCTCGCACTGCCCGCCACAGCGTTCGCCATCTTCCTAACCGAGACCCGGTCAGAACGATGCTCGGAGAGTTGAGCGAGTTCGGCATCGCATCCGTCATCGATGTACGCCTCCGCGCGATGTGACGGGGAGGCGGTCTCTTCCTGGTGCGGCCCACAGTCTTCTTTCGAGGTCTCTGTGCCCCGACCCTGTTGGTCATAAGCGCGCGGATAAAGCATCTGTCCGCCCATGTGGCTCAGCGATGATCGTCAACGATCGCCGCTGAGCCGGCCAATGGCGCTGTACGGAGAGCGGAGATCTCGAAACAGACCGCTCGTTCGAGCTGCCAAGGTCCGCCTAGATATCTCCACAGATCCAGGCCCTCCAGCCTCAACGATCGTGGTTTGAAATCGTGTGTCAGTTGCCGGTGCAAGGTGTCTGCGGCTGACCGCGAAACCCTGTTCTGGACGGTGATATGCGGCTGCCACCTCTGCATGTCCTGACCGCCCAGCCATGGCATGAAAGCGCGCTTTAGTTCTGCATAAAGGTCTTCAAGCTCAAGACTTCTGATCGTGAACGCCACACCCGCGCCGAGATGGCGAACACTGGCTGCCTGCGCGCGGATCTGGTCACGCTTGGTGGCCGCGGCCTGCAATTCTCCAACGATCCGCTCGAGGTGTTCGCCCGGTAGCCGATGAAACATCGTGAGGTGAGCGCGGAGGAAGTTTCGCTCCGACGGGAAATGCGCGTTTCGAAGGCGATCGAAGATCTCAAGATCGATCTCCGCGATCCGGGCTGTGAGGATAAGCGGTTTGCGTGTCTTCAAGGCAATTCCTGTCGATGTTGAGTAGAGTACTTCACCAAGGCAGATCACCGCGTTCGCCGAGCGCCACCCTGGTGCCGCCCTTCATTCGGCGCATGCGCGAGGCACAGTTCCAGTCATAGCAAGGTTTGCTGCACTGGCTCGTCGGCAGCGGTAGGTTCGAATTCACCGCGCCTTTGCAACTCGGTCTGGGCGCTGAAGCGGATGTCGCTATCTCTATCGCGAAGAAATTCGGTGAGCGTCTCCGTACTAAGGCGATCCCAGCCCTTCCCACGATCAGGCCCGGAGGGCACGCGCGGCAACAAGCCCGGCTCGGCACTCCACGCCAGCAACTGATCGAGCGATGCAGCGTTCAACAGATCGCGCAGATGATGGGCCGTCACGTAGGCATCCGGCATGCCTCGATGGGCCGGAAGACCTATCTCGTGAACGAGCCCTTCCGGCATACGCTGGTAGCGGAGCATCTGGTTGGAAAATCGTGGCAGATCGGGCCAAATCCGTAGGGCGCACTTCCAGGTACAGATCCAGGGCAAGCCGCCGGTGAGACGAGGCGTGCAATACCGTTGTTCGAAGGCTGCACGATGTGCGGCCAACGCGTCGATCCCGCCGTGCGGATGCAACACTTCTGGCGCCACATTTTTCCAGTAGGGCGCGCCGGCGACTTGCTCGTCGAGAATATGATGGATGGCCATCGTGTCGGGCGAAATCGGCCGCCCCGGATTGACCATCAATGCGCCGCGTTCGTCGTTGACGACCCACCGTCCATTGTCTTCAAGGACCACGTCCTGCCACCCGATTTCGCAGACGTCGTTCGGTCCGTTGCCGGCCGTTTCCAGATCGATGACGCGAACGCGGGATGTCGACAATGCCTGCTGTCCTTCGTCCTACTGCGGCCACCATGCTTTCGATGCGAGCCGGCCACTACGGCTTTCTCTCCTCCACCATCAAGGCAGCGGTGCTCAATTATCTAGTGCCGCAAGGTCATGCCTGCCACTTCGAATGACGTTGTGCAAAGTCGAACTTCTATCCCTCACGAGCCATACCTCGTTGTCCAAGGACTGAAACCGTCAGGGTTGTGGAAAATTCGCCACTGTATCCACGGAAGACCGCAAGAGGACGTCGCTCCTCAGACCACGTTTCACCTGCCGCGGCGTCAGACGCTCTTTCGCGTGACGAAGCGTGTTTCCAGATAGGCCTCGATCGCTTCGGATCCGCCCTCGGTGCCGTAGCCGGAATCCTTGATGCCGCCGAAGGGGACTTCGGGGAGCGCCAGGCCCAGATGGTTGATCGAAATCATTCCGCTTTCGACCTCGCTTGCCAGGCGGTGGGCGCTGCGCTCCGATCCGGTAAAGGCATAGGCCGCAAGACCGAAGGGCAGGCGATTGGCCTCGTTGATCGCCTCGTCGAGATCATGGAAGCGATTGATGATCGAGACCGGACCGAACGGCTCGTCGTTCATGATCCGGGCGGAAAGCGGCACGTCCGCCAGAACCGTCGGCTCGAAGAAGTAGCCGCGGTTGCCGATGCGATGGCCGCCGGTCGCCAATCGGGCACCATGCTCGACCGCGTCGGCAACCAGGCTTTCGATCGCCGGGATGCGCCGCTCGTTGGCAAGCGGCCCCATGTCGACGCCGGCTTCGAGACCGTTGCCGACCTTGATCGTCTTCGAGGCGGCGACGAAGCCGTCGAGG
>NZ_JACVAV010000011.1:0-233215 GCF_014852035.1 Ensifer sp. ENS03
TCAATCCGTTGCAGATCGCGCTCGCTCATCGCAATCAATCCCATCCGCAACCTCCCAGGTCATCAAAACCCGGGGAGAGTGACATTCCAACTTTGCAGGATCAGGACACTTTAACTTTGCGGCTACAAGTTAAAATCGCATAATCTGAATTATGGAACTGGATGTGATGTATCAAATATGCCATCTAACGCATTGATCAAAATTCACTTCCTCGCGATAGCTGATTGAGTCAGCGCTCCCCATTTCGTGTATACGTCTTGCGCCGCTCGATTTCGACCGCAGCCTCGATGTGGCCATGGCAGAACCCATCGTGAGGACGCCTGAGCCACTTCGAGGCGTTGTTCGACGCCCTTGCCTACGGCTTGAGGAGACGCGAGTGGCAGCCGCTTGTTCAAGCGTCGCGAGGCAGGACAGAGAGCACGCGCGCAATGAAGGCTGCAAACTCTTCCATGTAGCCACGGAGAAACTGCTCGGTCGTTTGCACCGTCACTTCTCCGTCGTCGGAAATCAGCCCCGGAGTGAATTGAATGTAGGCTTCTGGGGCGTTCATCTGCGGTGAATTGCAAAAGCTAAGAACACTGCGCAGTCCCTGTTGCGCTACCGCGGTTCCGATCGAGCCCGGCGATGTCCCGATGACAGCCGAAGGCTTGCGTGTGAAGGAGTTCTTTCCGTAGGGGCGACTCGCCCAGTCAATGGCGTTTTTTAGGCCACCCGGGATTGAACGGTTGTATTCCGGGGTTACAAAGAGAATGGCGTCGACCCCAGCCAACTCTTCTTTGAAAGCTCTCGCGACCGGCGGAAAATCGGCATCATAGTCATGGCTATAGAGCGGGAGTTCCCTGAACGATATTTCTGTCATTTCAAGGTGTGCAGGAGCCAACCTCACCAGTGCACGGGCGAGCTTGCGATTTATGGAGTCTTTGGCGAGACTACCAATCAAGTATCCGACCTTATGCGTTTGCATAATAATTCTCCCGATACCGTGACCTGTGGCGTGGACTGCAACGACAATGTAGCGCGTCGCGCCGTGACTGTCATGTTTCCAAGTCGCTGCAAACCCGATCTCAGAACTCTCTTAACGCGCCAGTAAGCCGGTAGAACTGCAGCTTTCATCGGGAGCCGGTCGCCGCGGCGATCGGCATGGTATCCGGCGGATGCGGAAGGAAGAATGGCTACCTTTGAAAGAAGAACATCGTGCAAACTATAGCAACTGAACGACTGATATTGCGCCAATGGCGCGAGGACAATTTTGAGGCCTTCGCTCGATTCTGGGGGGACCCCGTCACCACCGCCTTCGTCGGGGGTCCGATCAAGCGTGAGGATGCCTGGCGAAGGATGTTGTCGTTCATCGGTCATTGGCACTTGCGCGACTTTGGCTTTTTCGTTGTCGAGGATAGTAAAACAGGTGAAATGGCGGGCTACTGCGGAGCGCAGCTTCCTTTGGACAAGCTTGAACCTGAATTGGGATGGGGCATTTACCCCCAGTTCCAGGGGCGAGGCTATGCTACCGAGGCGATGCATGCCGTTCTCGACTTCGCAGCCAGCAAACTTGGCTGGAGGACGGCAATAAGCCTGATCACTGATGACAATTTGGCTTCCCAAGCGGTCGCGAGAAAACTTGGAGGCGCGCTTGAGCGACACGTGGATATCAGTGGCATGCGCTACGGCGTATACCGGCACGTCTTTAGAGATTCGTCGATTTAGCCGTTCAAGGGGTCCTCATCTGGTTCGGATACCTACAGCGTGGGTACGCCGGCAGCATCGCGCGTTGGCTCCGGCATTGCCGGAAGCAGGAGCAGGAGGGCCACCGACAGGAGGTGGATAGCACAGGCGACGAACGCGAGCGCCGCGAGCCCGGCTGCGATGATTGGCGCGGCGATGACGGTTCCAAGCGTGGTGATCATGAAGATGAAAAAGACGATCAGCGCCGATCCGCGCGCATTATTGGCACCCGAAGCAAGAATGCCGCGATAGAAGCCAATGGGGCCGCGAAGACCCAAGCCGATCGCCATGGGCGTAAACAATAGAGGCAACATCAGCGTGTTGGTACCGCCCATGAGACCGTAGGCGAACAGCGCAAGGGCACTCAAGGCAGCCATGATGGTGCCGGTCAGGATGACGTTTTCAGCGCCAAAACGTTCGGCAATCCGGGCGGTCAGATTGGCGACGATGATGAACCCGGAAATGTTGATGACCTGCATGATGATGAAGTCGTTCAGAGAGCCGCCCATCGACGCGACGATGACTGTCGGCGCGCCGAAGACGAAGGTGAGCAGTCCGCCGAGCGTCAGGGCCTGGCTGAGCGCGTATCGCATGAAGACGCGATCCGTGAGCAGTTGCCCATAACTACCGAGCGTGTCGGAGGGTTCTTCCTCACGGGGCAGCCCAAGCACGAGTATGAGGACCGCAGCGAGCATCGTCAAAACACCCAGCAGCTCGAATGACGATTGCCATCCGAAATGCGAAAGCAGCAGCACGCCGAAGATCGGCGCAAGCGCCGGCACCAGCGATTCCACGCTGCCGAGAAACCCGATGGCGCGCACCGCCGCCTTGTCGCTGAACAGCTGCCGGATCAACCCTGGGCCAAAGACCGGAGCCGCCGCAGACGCCACGCCTTGAACGAACCTCAGCGTGATAAGTGCCGTGATATTTGGCGAGAAGGCACAGGCGAGCGAGGCGGCTGCAAATCCGGCGAGCGAAGAGAAAAGCAGCGCCTTGCGCGAAAAATGGTCCGCCAGGCGCCCATAAAGAAGCAGGCCGAGACCGCCGCCGCCGACATAGGCGGCAAGCACCAGCTGCGCGGTCGTCCGGTCAGTGCCGAAGATTTCAGGCAATTGCGGAACGGCCGGCAAGACGAGGTCGGTCCCTGCCAGCGATAGCGTTGCACAGATGATGAGAAGTGAAAACGTGATGGCGCGACGCGAATTTGTCATTGTCCGGAGTGCTCTTGGCGGATCTATCGTGACCGATGGGATGTGAGCGCAGACGCCCTGCCCGCCGAATTTTTTGGTACGCGGTTTCGGGGCAACTGGCGGTCATGGCAGGCTAGCAGGGGCAGAACAGCTCGGACAACGAATGAAATATTCGCGTCTCAGATGGGATCGATACTGGTTACCAGGCGGCCGACGCGCCCGTCGGAAATTCCTATTCGTTCCCATCGGATGATGCTCGGGGGGATCGGCATATCGGGGTCGTCGCTGCCGCCGGTCGTGAACTGGACGGCTCCCGACCAGACCTCTTCAAACCAGCCAAGTTCTTGCAGTTGAAGCTCTCTCTCGATGATTTCCGCCGTCGCGTATCGCCATAGCGAGACGCCGAAAAAGGACGCGGCAGAGATCCGCCACTGGGCTTGCCTGGCCGGTGAGACGCTCAAAAGCGCATGGGTGTCGTCGCAAACAAGGTGAACCGGAAACGGCGCCGTTTCGATGAGCCGACGCAATGTCAGGTCTATCCCGACGCTCTCATGCCGCTCGAGCAGCGTCTCGACCCGGGCCCGGGCCTTTGCTGAAGGCTCATGCTGGCCGGCTTCCCATCGCGATAGCAGACCCTGCGACACGCCAAGATCCGCCGCCAACCTTTCCTGCTTGATCTGCCTGAGCCTGCGGAAGCGTCGAAGCCGGCATCCGAGCGGCAAAGCGCAAACCTTCAGATCAAGCTCCATACCTTCCTCGCGACAATAGCCCTCCCCCGTTGAATAGCAGGGAGGCCTGGTCGGTTGTCAACAGACACCCGACGCCACGGTCTAGCTCGATGCTGGGACAGTGGCATCTTCTGACGCTCACTTTCGCCTGACGTCGAGGCCCAACGCATCGGCGATGATGATCGCGTCCTTGAGACGGACGCTTTCCGGAGCAATAGCGATGACGTCATCCGGCCATCGGGAATGAAAGCGGTTGGTCGGCACGTTGCTCCAGGGGAGATCACGGCGTTACGGGCCGCGCCATTGTCAAAGCGCAAGCCCTTGCAATCCGAACAATCGGACAGAGCTTGGACCTGAAGGGCAGAGAGTTGGCTTGATGGAAGGAGAGCTTTCTCGACGAGGGTCGCATCGCCAACATTCTCGTGGCGGCTTGGCGACGTTCGGCGCCACTACGGCCGAAGATCAGGCGATGGCCCCCTCATGCTTGTCAAAATCGCCTGAGCGGGCCCACCCCCTGCAGAGTTCGCTGTCGGCAGTGCAGTTACAGCGCCGCCGGAGCGGCTTCAGCGCGGTGCAACCGCGCCCGCATAAAAACCGCCGTCGCCACCATAGTAATCCTGTCTGACACTGGTCGCACCGCCGCCGGTCTGGGAGCATCCGGCAAGCGCGGAGAGTACGAGCAAGAATGTGGCAATACGCATTGAGTTTGATCCTTTCTTGGCTGTCACACACATAGTCACAGGCAAACGCCCAGACAACCCGGCGACGACACGACTTTCAACCAAACCCTGTATCCGAACGATCACGATACTGAAACAAAGGCGCACATCCTCTCTCTCGGCGCGCCCTACGCCGGCAAACTTCTTGAGCTACAAGATTTAAGAGAGAAACGATCGCAGCCGACACCACGATCGCCGAAGCGCTCGCGCAAATGGATTGGCTGGCACGCAAGACGCTGTTTGCCGAGGACGCCGAGGGCCACCCCAAAAGGTCGGCCGAGCGGGTGCAATCGTCACGCGTCGTCTGGTTCAACTAACGACCAGTACCGCCAAGACTGCTTGACGTCACGGTCATCGACCTCGCGTGCGCGTCTGATCAGACGCGCAATCGGAGGCGACTCAAGGAGACAGGCAGTAGCCGCCTGCGTCGTCGCGCTTAGGCCGCTTCGAGAGCGTTGCGGGCTGACCCTTTCGTCTCGATCAGCGTGCGCGCGACGATGTCGTGGTTGAGCCACAGGACAGGGCCCGATGGCGCCGAGCTCTCACCAAAGATGAGCTGCCCAACTGCTTCGACCACCAGCCGGCTCAAGAGATCGGAGATCAGCGCCTTGCCGTCCCGGTGCATCGCCGTGATTTCGCTCGACGTACCGATCGTCAGGTCGGACTGTCCCGGATTATTCGGCATTGGCCAGGACGAAAAGTCGTAGAACGGCCGCATCACTTCGCTCGTCTGCATATCGGAAATCTTCCGCAAGACGTCATCGACGGTGAAGCCATCTGCCAACAAATCCTGGCAGGCCTGCCATTGCTGCGCGACCCATTCGCCACCGCCCTCTTTTTTCAGCGCGAGCAGAAGCGGAATGAGGGGCAGCTCGATGCCGGCGAACACGTCGGAAGAATTGGTGCGGATCTCAGGGCAATTGTAGACCGTCGCCTTAATGCCCTTGTTCCAGGCTTCCTCAGCGATGCGCTCCAGGCGCATCTTGGCGTAGCCCTGCGTGTAATTGGTATAGGTCTGCCAGCGGTACTCGTTAGCAACGAGAATGCCCGTACCGTGGTAGCCAAACGCCGAATAACGAACCTGGCCACCGGAAGCTTCGATGCGCGCCCGGATGGCTGTGCTCAGATCGATCAGGTGTCGGAACGTGTTGGCCGAAACCTCGTCGAAATTCTGAAGAATGAGCTTGCCCAAATCGCTGTCGAGCAGCGTTTGCGACGACATGTGGCGCGCGCCACGTCCCTTGTAGACGCGATTGGCGATGACCATGAACACCTTGGCCTTCGGGATGCCACCGGCCATGGTGTGCGCGAAGAAGACATTCCTGCCATCAGCGATCATGCCATCGAGGATCCCCATGACTTCAGAAAGGGCATTCTTGAACCGTTCGACGCCGACGTTTCGGCATTTCTCGATGTGCGACCAGTCGAGCTTCTCGTCTTGCCACGTCTCGAGCGTCATCTTCGCGAGAAGGTCGGTCGGAGTGGGCTCGCCTTCAGGCGCGTCAAGATCGAAACCGGCCATGATCGGCACGTTGATGATCTTGCCTCCGAGCCGGGCTTCAGCCGCCGCAAGTTCCTCGTCGTTCAGTGGCCGCAGAACATTGGCTTCGTCTCGTCTGCCAACCGTGATCCCGACAATTTCCATGCCGGCCTTCTTGGCTTGGTCGACCAGATGGGTGGCATAACCCCGATCGAACAGCTCACCAAACAGAACGAAAACATCGCCTGGACGGAAAATGTTCGTCCGCGGGAAGTGCGTCAGAGGGTTCGGTTTCTTCATACTGCCGGTTCTCTCAAAGCTGGTCGCGGAGCAACCAAACAAACTACGTGATGAACCACTGCACTGATTGGCGGCAAGTGGGAAGTGACAATAAGTATCGTTACAATTCAAACCGTGAGCGGAACGGAACGGCAGTGGCGTCCATTCCAGCCCCGCAGCGATCCGGAATGGTGAACTTTCCGCGTGACCGTTCACCGCTTCGACTCACCGCTTCGACGTGATTTCTGCCGGCCCCGGATCCTGTCGTGGCCCGGCTGAACGTGGCCTGCGAAACCAAACATATACTCCTGGGCGCACGCTACTTTTCAATCCGCAGTACGATGAGGTCAGACTGTTTGACTGATGATACGGGATGAAGGCCCGGCCCAGCACTGCCTGTCATGATGGCATCGAACAACGGCATCTTCTCGCTTCCCACGAGCCCTAACGGCGCCCGACAAACGGCCAGATAGTCGAACCCGGCTAAAAGAGCATTCCGCTCATTGTTGCTACTCGACATAAAGGCCCGAAGAACCCGTCCGATGGCTGGCGCGGCCCGGTGAAAGGGAACGCTCGACACCGTAAGGCTGTCCTGCGACCTACGGGCGATCTCAAGCCCCAGTGCCGGCGGCGTCATCACTTGTCCAGGTGGAAGGGTAGCAAGCAGCGAGAAATCCGCCCCCTTGCAATCATTCCAGAGCAGGTGGTCAAAAGCATCCGTAGTCTTACGCTCAAAAGGCACGACGAAGTAGAATGAGGTGGCCATCACAACAGCCATCCCGCCAAACGCAGCCAACCGCCTAACCGCCACCTGGCTGTCTTCGCGAATTACCGACGCCGCAGCCGGCAGCAACAACGGAACGACGGCAGCAGAGAAGCGCAAATACCGGTTGGAGACCAACGCGGTCAGGAGGAGCGCTACGGCGACAGCATGGATGATAGCGAATTGCGGATTTGCCGTTCGGGGGGCGTTCAACGCGCGCTGCAAGCTAACAGCCAGGACGCAGCTGAAAATACCCAGTAGAGCAAGTGAGCCGTAGTCCCCTGTTCGGAAAAACTCCAGGGCACTCTTTTCCTGGTCGATGCGATCAAACCAATATATCCGGGCCAGATCGTCGATGGCTGCATATGGGCCGGCCAAAAGCTGTGGATAGGCGAACAACAGCACAGCCGATAGCATCGAACCGGCGGTAGCCAAAAGTCCAAACTTGAACGCCGCGCTCGAAGCCTCCGGCACCAGCCATAAGGTCACGGTTGCGATCGCTCCAAAGCCAAGCAGTGCGAATGCAAATGGTGCGGAGAAAGCATCGTTCTCCACACGCCAGAACCCGGAAGGACCGATTACCAAAAAGGTCAGGATGGGTACCGCAACCAGGCATGTGATGGCGGTTGAGGCAAGCATCGTTCGGGTGCCGTCCAAACCCGCGGCCCACGCTAGTGCCAAGGCTCCCAACACCAGCGCGATAACAGGCAACGTCTCCAGGCCTACCAAGAGCGAGATCGTCGCTGAAATCGCGACGACCGCCCCGCCTATGCGATCGAACCTGCCAACCCCGTATATCAACGTAAGCAACAGCACCATCTGCAAGTTATGGTGGTCAATGCGGCCAGGGCTAAATTCCCAGATCGCGAAGGCCATAAGGACGAGGACGGCGCATAGCATTCCGGGCGAAAGCTCACCTTCTCGTGGCGCTATCCGGCTCAAAACCCCAACAACCCCAATGGTGAAAAAGACTGCCATTACGGCTGGCCAAACCTGGAAGGCCACCGCGAGCGCGTCTTCCGCTCCCAAGGCGGACTGAAGAGAGAAAGCTATGAGCATGTAGGGAAGGTCAACTATTCGCGACCAAGGCGAAATATACGGCTCGGGCATCAGGATCCGCGGTATTGCCGGCCTAAGCCACCCGCCATCCTCAAGGAATGCCTTGATTTGCAGACCCCGCAAACTGTCGTCGATGTCAGCGTTGTGAATACGCTCACCGGACAAATCGAACCCGATGAGTAGGCCGACGATAAAGATGCAGATCAGCCAATACCCCGTTGCCGACCAGCGTTCATCAACTCGCGCGACACTTGTCTCGCCGACAACTAAACTCATGGCAGATGAAACTCGTGTGAAGCGCCCAAACTCACCCGAGATTGCCTACACCTACTCTCTTAATAAGTGTGTAATTCTAGGTTGCGTGCGAAACTCTGCCTCAAGGGCAACCTTGCTTAACTCGGTCTGCGATGCGGGCCCAGAGACTTCACAATCGACATTCACTGCGTCGGTCATCGTTCGGTATTCTCGAGAGAAAAGCGCAACTGGTTCGCCTCAGCAATGCGGAACACTGATCTCAGCCGATGCGGGTGGGAACGCAAACCATTCCCTGATGTTTTCGCGAGTTAGGTTTGTCCCACGGCCGATTATTCACACTCGACATTCTCGAGCGGTTCCTGTGAGAATTGCCTGGACTTTCGCAATGCAGCATATATCTGCCATCGCTAATGCCGACGGTGTTTCAGGAGACCTTATGCCCAATGCTCACAGCGAAGCTGTCGGACCTCGATCGGGAACGCAGAGCTTTCTCGTTCTACTGCTTGGATGCATCGGCGTTGTCTATGGCGATATCGGAACAAGTCCGCTCTACGCTTTTCGGGAGGCCCTTCGCCCCTTCTTGAACGACGGGGCGCAGCCTGACGAAGTCATCGGTCTCATTTCCCTGATGGTTTGGACGTTGACGTGTATCGTGACGTTCAAATACGTGCTTTTCCTCCTACGCGCCGACAATGACGGTGAAGGTGGAACATTGTCGCTTCTCGCGCTCTTGATGAAGAAGACCGGCAGTTTCATGCCCGTGTTGTTTTTCGCGGGCCTAATCGGGGCGGCCCTGTTTATCGGGGATGCCATGATCACCCCTGCCCTCTCGGTCATGTCGGCGCTCGAAGGCATGAAACTCGTCACACCAGCCTTTTCGGACTACGTGCTTCCCCTTGCTGCGGTCATTATGGTTGCATTGTTTGCCGTGCAGTCCAAGGGTACGGAAGCGGTCGCAAGGTTTTTCGGGCCAATCACGGTTGTGTGGTTCCTCGCGATGGCGTGGGGCGGTCTCATCCACATCGGCGACGACTGGACCATCCTGCAGGCTCTGAACCCGATCAACGCCCTGTGGTTCATCACGCATGCAGGCTGGGCAGGTCTGATCGTGCTTGGCGCCGTCTTCCTGACGGTCACGGGAGCCGAGGCCCTTTATGCAGATCTCGGCCACTTCGGGAGGAAACCGATCAGCACGGCATGGTTTATCCTTGTATTCCCCGCATTGGCGCTGAACTACCTCGGCCAAGGCGCGCTCGTGCTGAGCCACCCAGACGCGGTCAACAACCCATTCTATCTTCTCTATCCAGACTGGGCGCTGCTGCCGATGGTCATTCTCGCGACCATGGCGACAATCATCGCTAGCCAAGCTGTCATCACGGGAGCGTTTTCTCTCGCTCGCCAGGCGGTCCATTTGGGCTTTCTTCCTCGACTGCTGATCAAATTTACGTCCGAAACCAACACCGGCCAGATCTATGTCCCTGCCGTAAATGCGCTGCTGTTCGTCGGGGTCATCGTGCTGATTTTCTCGTTCGGGGACTCAGAGTCTCTCGCGACCGCGTATGGAATCTCGGTCACAGGCGCGATGGTTGTGACAACAGTGATGGCGTTCCAGTTTCTCCGCTCCGTCTGGGGATACTCAACCGTTCTGGCTGCACTGCTTCTAGCGCCATTGCTCGTCATCGAGAGCGTCTTCTTGCTTGCCAATCTGTTCAAGATTCATGATGGCGGCTGGGTGCCGGTGGCATTGGCACTGACAATCATGGTGGTGATGTGGACTTGGACGCGGGGATCCGCAATGCTGCGCGAAAAGACCGCGCGCAACGATATCCCGCTGGAAACCTTCATCCGCTCGATAGAGAAGTCCACGCATGCGCCCCAGACCGTTCGAGGGACGGCAATCTTTCTAACCAGCGTCGGCGATAAGACACCCGCCGTTCTCCTCCATAACATCAAACACAATCATGTCCTGCACGAACGCAATGTTATTTTGACGGTTCGCACATCCGAGCATCCGTATGTCGCGCAGGAAGAGCGCGTCTCAATGACCGAACTGTCAGACAGGTTTACAAGGCTCGAGCTTTGCTTCGGCTTCATGGACGAACCGAACGTCTCGAAGGCGCTGTCACTGTGCAAGAAGGCAGGTTTCAAGTTCGAAATCATGCAGACCTCTTTCTACCTCGGGCGCAGGACCCTTATTGGTGACCCGAACTCAGGTCTGCCCGGCTGGCAAGACAAGCTCTACATTGCACTTGCAGGTCTCGGCATCGATCCATCGTCCTATTTCAAGCTGCCAGCCAATCGCGTGGTCGAGATTGGCGAGCAAGTCACGATCTAACCTTAGATCAGATGCTTCACGCTGCGATATCAACTCCCGGAACTTCAAAAAATGCCAGTCGTCGCCTCCTACATGTATCGTTCGGGCAAGCGCGCCGAAGAAATCCCGCTTGCCGCCAAACCATTCGAAGCATCAGGTGGCGACTTCGCCTGGATCGGTTTGACTGAACCGACAAAGCAGGAAATGGCCGACCTTCAGGCCATGTTCGCTCTTCACCCACTTGCCGTCGAAGACGCCCTCAACGGCAATCAAGTGCCGAAGGTGGACATCTACGGCGACCAGTTGTTCGTGATCGTCAAGACGGCCCACCTTGAGGGTGACAAGATCACCTACGGCGAAACCTGCATTTTCGTGGGGAAGCACCACCTGATTTCTGTTCGCCACGGATCTGCCCGCTCCCACAAGGAACTGCGCCAACACCTGGAACAGTCGCCCCAGCTTCTTGAGCACGGACCGGACTATGTCCTGCACGGCATCATCGACTTCGTTGTCGACGGCTATTTGCCGGTGGTCGAAACGCTTGAGGACAAAGTTCTGGAGCTCGAGAAACACGTACTTGTGTCCTTCCTGCAGCCCGAGCAGATCAGGCGCATCTTTCGGATGCGCCGTCACGTCATTCGCTTCCAGCGGGTGCTCGGGCCGATGGGAGAGGTGGCGGGTAAGCTAACTCATCTCGAGCTGCCCTGTATCGACGACAATGCCAAGCCATTCTTCAAAGACGTTCTTGACCATGTCAGACGTGTGGAAGGCCTGGTAGGCGGCCTTCGCGAGATAATGACGTCCGTGTTCGAGGCCTCCAATCTCCTGGAGCAGCAACGACAGGGCACCATCACACGGCAGCTTGCAGCCTGGGCCGCAATTCTTGCCGTACCGACAGCCATTGCCGGAATCTACGGGATGAACTTCGAACACATGCCTGAACTGGCAACCCGTTACGGCTACTTTGCCGTCCTCGGTGTCATTGCGACGCTCTGCTCTATTCTCTACTGGCGGTTCAAAAGGTCCGGATGGCTGTAGCCAGCGGAAATATCTTTCCGTGGGTTTCGTTTGGTGTCGACACCGCGGCATTGCAGCATGCTATCGGGTAAAAGCTCTGTGTGATGGTATCTCTTGGTGCTCTCGGGCAATCCGGCCTTACCTCCAGCCCGCCTCCCCCATCTTCCGGCAAGTGACCTTCGGCCTTCCGGAAGTTCGCCGAACTCTATCGGCGCAGGCCGAGCTTGACGCGGAAATCAGGACCGGTGCCCTCTAGGAGATTTGCAATGGCGACCAAGCGCAAGTTCAGGAGCGATGCCTTTGAGGCGATCCATAGCGCCGTCGAAGACATGTCCGCGGCAGGCACCCGTTGGGTCCTATACGTCGCCGGCAGCGTCACTTTCGCCTGACGTCGAGACCCAGAGCCTCGGCGATGATGATCGACTGGTCGATCGTGATGATCGCGTCCTTGAGGCGAAGGTTCTCCGGATCGAAGGCGGTGAGGTCGCTGCCCCTGAGGTCGCAGGTGGTAAAATCTGCCCCATGCAGCCAGGCACCGGAAAGATCGACGTCCCTGAGCGAGCCGCCTTTGCAGGAGGCGCCGGTCAGATCCGCTTCCCGCATTCGCGTTTCCTTGAAGGATGCGCGGCCGAGAGCCGCGCCTGGCAATCCGGTAAAGGACCAGTCGCCGCCCGTCACTTGCATCTGGTCGAACTCGCAAGCGTCGAACATGCTTCCGACGAACTTGCACTCCTTGAAGCGGCTATCGAAGAACTTGCAGGAGACGAACGTGCAGTTGACGAAGGCGCTCGCCTGGTGTGACGATGCATTGAACCGGGCTCGCCGGAAGGTGCATTCGTGAAAGACCACGCCGACGGTCTGCGCCTCGGTCAGGTCGAGATCGACGAACAGCGTGTTGTCGTATCGCTCGCGCTCGATCTGGCGACCGTACCAGTCGGCGCTTGCAATCGTGCTGTCGGTCTTGGGCGGCGCTTCGCCGTATCGTCGTTCAGCCATATCCATCCATCTGCGGCCCCGCACCAAGCGCAATGCCTTTTGTTGCTTCGCCGCTGAGCATTTCCATCTTCGCGATGATTGGCAATGCCGAAAAATCGAGCGCACGAGCGAAGCCACCGGGGCACGCAATTACGACGGGCTGGTTTCGACGCTATTCCACCAGCCGCACGCCGCCTCCCCTGCCGAAGCCGTTGGGCACGAAATCTTTGCCCTCTTCCCCCGGCTTCTTGAAGAAGGCCGTTCCGGACACGTAGAGGTTCAAAACCCTGGTAATCAGTGCGGTAAACTTCGATTCCGAATTGAGGCTTCCGCTGACGTTCCAGTCGACCGCCGCATAGGGCAAATAGATCGCCCCATTGTAGAAGCTTCCAGCAGACGTGTTGATGCGGAACTGGACGCTGCTGTCCTTCGCCTGCCGGCCCTGGAACATCAGGATGCCGGCATGCGCGCCGCTGGTTGGCGCCGATACCTGCAGGATTGCCGCACCGTTCAAAAACAGCGGCGATTGCGCGTCCTCGAAATAGAAAAGCACGTCCTTGCCTATGACCTTGGCCGATGTGTTCAAGGTCAACGCGCCGCGGCGGAACGCGTAGATTCCGGGCTTCAGCGTTAACTCGTCCGTGGCATTCACGGTCAGCCCGCCGCAATAGATCCCGGGCTCGAGCGACGACTTGCCCTGGCTGTTGATCGTCTTCAGGCTTTGGGAGGTACAGGCGTCGTTCGGCGACACCGGTTCGGGCATGCCGGCCATGGGGTCGGGCACGACAGGAGATCCGTCGACCGGCGGCGGCGAAATCAGGCGGCCGGAAAGCTTCGACTGGCCGGTGACGGCGATCAGCGGTGCTGCGAACTTCCCCTGGTTTTCGGCGTAGAACGCACGTTGCGAATGGGACGAGTTCACCTGGAAGCCGCATTCGCTGGTGACCGAGTTCGAATTGATGATCTTCAGCGCATCGGCCCTGCCCGGATCAAGGATCAGGATGCAGGCCGAGCTGCCGGCCCCTCGGGCGGCTTTCGCGATGACTGAGATCGGAACCGTCCGGAAGCCGAACATATGCATGATGGCGGTTTCGTAGTCCTCATTGACAGCCACCGCAACCGTATCCCGCTCGACCGTGACCTGATGGTTCCAGCTGGGGGGCCCTTTCAGATCTTGCGTGTCGTTGCTGCCAAGATGGGCGCCGAGAAAACCCACGGCGATCTTCTGCTCCGAACCGACACCTGCTGCAGCTCCCGCCAGTGCCGCAGCATCGGCCGCGCTTTGCATAGCGGCCTTTCGGT
Source organism: Ensifer sp. ENS03 (assembly GCF_014852035.1). Lineage (NCBI taxonomy): Bacteria > Pseudomonadati > Pseudomonadota > Alphaproteobacteria > Hyphomicrobiales > Rhizobiaceae > Ensifer > Ensifer sp. ENS03. The sequence goes on from NZ_JACVAV010000011.1 coordinate 13,804, forward strand.
TGACCGCGGCTGCGAAATCGATCGCAACGCCAAGAGCGGCAATGAGGGGGATCGCGACAAGCGCTGCCAAGAGGCCGAAGTTCCCGGACCGGCATTTCAGCAGGGCCGAGGCGCAATGCCTGATCAGTGGCAGGGTCAGTATGTTCATGGCAGTTTCTTTGCAACCAGATGGAGAGTAGTCGCCTCTTCGTGCAGGGAGCCTTGCCAATCCTTTAATTTCGGGCCGAGTTAACGGTATGCACTCTCTCAGACGTTCTTCAGAGCTCTGACACAGGCGCGAAACGAGGTTATTTGAAGATATTTTGCGCTAAACGCGCGTCACTTCGGCACAACCGGCCAGCTGCCACGCTCGCCGGTTGGAAGCGATTTTGGCGTGCCCGAGAGGCGGATTCTGGGTCTTCTTCACTCAGAGGTTGCTGGACTGCTGAGGCAGTGCGGCGACTAACCCCTTTTGCTCATTGCCTAATCCTTGACTGCTCCGTGCGCTGTGCGACGCTTTCGACTTCATGGTTGTACTGCGTAAGGGGCGGACGATGAAATTCACAAAGGCAAAGAGGAAACATCCCGGTAAGGCATTCAAAATAGGCGGGGCCGATAGAAGCGCATATGACGGCTTCGTCGGGACGGCGCGCGCAGCACCCGGCTTTTCCTATCGGGGACGATGGACCAGCGAAGGGTGCCCCGGCACCTTCGAAACATGGCTCGTAAATAAGGGCATATTGCCCAAACAATAGGGCCTTTCATTCTACTCAATCACGATCTGCCGGCGTCAAGGGTGGCGCCGGCCGCGCGCGTCAAGGCGCTCCGCCTAATAAAGCGATTTCGATTCCGCTTGGGCGTTCGAACGCGTTGGCATGCGCGAAAGAACCGGCTTGTCGCGACCGGAGGGGCGGCCGAGAATGCGTCGACGGCTGGCTGACGTCGAGACGTCGGCATCCCTGGCGGTACTGAGAGCAGGTTTCCGTGGCCCATACTGCAGACGGTCTCTGAACTGCGTGCTCGGGTCAGGCCTTCCCGCTCTCAATCGCACGTGCCCATCCCGCGGCTCGCTCGGCCGAGGTCGCCAGAACCGGTTTGGGCGCCTTGTACCACTCGTCCTTTGGGATCTCGCGCTTCTCGCGGACGAAGTCGATGGCGCGCTCCAATGTTTCGAATTGATCAGGCAGCGTCAAATGCAGGAACAGCGACACGACGACGACTGAGCGCGATCGGCCACCGCGGCAGTTGACGAGCACACCGCCACGTTCGCGCCTGGGATAGGACGGCTTTTCGGGCAGGACCTGCTCCAGGGCCGCTCGCAGGATGTAGTGGGCGGCCAGCATTTGCGTGTCCGGGTTCCCATCCCCGTCGATAAGCCCGATCTTGTAGTAGCGGATTTCGCCCGGTCCATGGATGCTGTTGCGGTGATCCGAGACGAGCTTCGGCTGGTCGACGAAATTGAAGTCCAGATTGACCGCGCAATTGACGACCGTCGTGATCCCGCACTTGCGCAGGAGTTCGAGGTCGCTCGCACCTTCCTTCCCGGAAATGAAGATGTCGACGCCATAGGTCGGATGCTTCGGATAGACGAGACTGAGCCTTGGCAATTCGCTGCTGGTCGTTTCCGTGGCGGAGGCATCGCTAAGATTGTCGAGCATGGTTTCCTCGTGGGCTTTCATGGCGACGGCGCCTTCGCGCTGCGCCCGGCAGAGATTGCGGCGGCGACACGGTTCAGGGTTGGATAGTCGCCACCGCGGCCATAGGCGAGATACCCCGGGCAAAGGTAGTCGACGGATCCTTCCGGCACTTTGCCAAGCGACAACGGCGCATAACGGCCGCCTGCGTTCTTCAGGATCAGCGTCGCTGCGGCCACATCCCAGGCGTTGACGCCAAAGCCCGCGGCCGCATCGACAAAACCCGCCGCCACATGGGCGATGCTCAAAGCTGCACTTCCAGGGCGACGCACGGTCGAGAAGGTTTCGACCAGATCACCGAGGCGGGCAAGTGCCTCGTTGCGGCCATCCAGGCGAAAGTCGCGCGAGACCGGGTAGCCGGTGATCAGCGTTGCCCGGCTTTCGTCACCGATGGCTTTGGAGGCAATGACCTTTCCATTGAGATAGGCACGCTCGACGTCGCTCGAAAACAGGAGATCGGCCACCGGGTCATAGACGACCCCGGCCACAACCGATCCGCCTTCGACCGCCGCAATCGATATGCACCAGAAGGCAAGTCCTCGTGCGAAGTTCGCGGTCCCGTCGATCGGATCGACATACCATTGGATGTCGCCCTCACCGACCTGCCCGCCCTCTTCGCCAAGCATCGCCGAATTCGGCTCGTGCGCGAAGATGTAGTCGCGGATGGATGCCTCGGCTTGCCTGTCGTAGACCGTCACGACGTCGTGGAGATCGCGCTTGTAGTCGACGGCCATTTCCGAGCGAAAGGCAGCGAGCAAGGGGCCGGCGGCCGAGCGGGCCGCACCTTCGGCGATCGTCATCAGTCGCCGCGAGTAGTCGCGCATGGCGTCTCTATCGGATTGGCTACGGCTCGTGGCGGGATTGACGTCGGTCATGCTCTCTTCCTGTTCATACTGGAACGGCCGGCGCGACCTGTCCTCGTGAGGCCGCGCCGGCCGGGATTTTACTTGCTGTAGTTCACGCGCCAGAAATCCTGCCACTCCTCGCGCCGGTCGAAATCGTCAAGCCCAGTGGCCGCGTCATAGGGAAAGAGGCGGTCCGCTACCTCCATGATCCCCGACGGTTCGTCTTGAGGCATCTTGATGTCGACATTGGTCGGCAGCTTGCCGTCCTTCATCTGGGGCGCTATGCCCTCTTCCGTCAGCACGTAGTGGATGAAGAGCTTCGCGGCATTCGGGCTCGCGGATTTCGAGGCGATCAGGCCGAGCTTGGTGTAGGTCCAGCCGACCCAGGGGGTCAGCTCCGTGCAGAGCCCGAGTTTGTAGCCTTTGCCTTCGTTATCACGGAACTTGGCGGAGCTCAGGAGCCCGAAAAAGGGCTCCTTCTGGCCGGCGGCGCCGACGGCTTCGGCAACCGGATCGTCGCCGTCCGTTACCAGCGGGCCGTTTTGTGCCAGGGCCTTGATCCAGGCGGCCGCTGCACTTTTTTCAGCGGTTTCGAGATCCTTGCCGAAGTGGACCTTGTAGGCCTCCTTCACGGCGTTGTCGGCATGCTTTTCCAACTGGTTGAACCAGTCGGTATAGGTGCTCTTGGTCAGGGGATCGACCAGCGCGATCTTGCCTTTCCATTTTGCCTCGGTCAGCTCCCAGATATTGCCGACCGGGCATTTGTCATAGGCCTCGGTGTTATAGGCCCAGACATTGGCATTGGTCGAAATCGCCAGCGGGTTCTGGAAGGCCGCCGGTATCTTCTCCTTCATGTCGCCGGGCAGATAGCTTTCGACGAAGCCCTGCGGCAGAAGCTGGGCGAGCGCTGCCGGCGCGTCGGTGATCAGGGCGACATCGCCCTGGACGTTGCCGGCCTGGGCTTCGCGGATGATCATCTCCAGCTGGCTGTTGGCCGAGACTTTGACGCCGGTCGCCTTCACCCCGTATTTGGCGGTGAAGGCCTCGGCCATCTCGACGATCTTGCCGGTGCTGTCATAGACATTGATCGGCTTTTCTTTCTTCGCCGCCTCCACCAGCGCATTGAGATCAAACGCCTCCTCGGCGTTTGCCTCGACGGCCAATGCGGCCGCAAGGGCGGCAAATGCCGCCCCCATGATCATAACCCTGTTCTTACCTTTGCTCATGGTTTCCCCTCCCAAGGAGACCGTTTCACATGTTCAGGCGATTACTTCTGGTAGCTGAGCCGCCACAGGTCCTGCCAGGTCTCGCGCGCGTCCCAGTCGTCGAGGCTCGTTGCCATCTGGTAGGGCATGACCTGATCAAGAACGGCGCCGATGCCCGACGGCTCGTCTGCGGGCAGCGAAACGTCCTTGTTGGTCGACATTTTTCCGTCTTCTGCCTGCGGCGCGATGCCTTCGGCGGTCATCACGTAATGGATGAAGAGCATTGAGGCGTTCGGGCTGTTGGTGCCCTTGGTGATCAGCCCGACGCCCGGATACATCCAGCCGAGCCAGGGTTTCAGGTCCTTGCAAAGGCCGAGCTTCATGCCCTTTTCGGCATTGTCGCGAAACTTCGCCGAGCTCATCAGCCCCATGAAGGGTTGCGACTGACCCGGCGCGCCGACGGCATCAGCAGCGGCCGCATCGGCGTCCGTCAGCAAGGGAGCGTTGGCAGCGAGCGCCTTGACCCAGGCGGCCGTCGCACTGCCGTCGTCGGTTTCGAGATCCTTCCCGTAAAGCTCTTTATAGGCGGCCGCCACTTTGTCGTCGCCGTGCTTGGCCATCTGGTTGAACCAGTCGACATAGGATGGCTTGCCGAGCGGATCCTGCATGGCGACCTTGCCTTTCCACTCAGGTCCCGTCAGCTGCCAGATGTTGCTGACCGGGCACTTGTCGAAGAGCTCGGTGTTGTAGGCCCAGACATTGGCGCTGGTAACGACGGTCAGCGGGTCCTGATACTCAGTGGGGATGTTGGCTGCGAGATCCGGCGGCAGCCAGCTTTCGGCAAAGCCCTGCGGGATGAGTTGCGCCATCGCGGCCGGTGCGTCGCTGATGATCGAGACATCGCCCTGGATGTTGTTGGCACGGGCCTCGCGAATGATCATCTCAAGCTGGGCCGTCGCCTTGACCTTGGAGCCCTCGGCGCCGACGCCATATTTCTCGGCAAAGGCCTTGGCCATTTCGACGATTTTGCCGGTGCTGTCATAAACCGTAATCGGCGGCTCCTTGCGCGCGGCCTCGATCAGCGCGTTCAGGTCGAACGGCTCTTGTGCCAGCGCCGGTCCGGCGAAGGCGACGATGGTCGTTGCCAGCAGCGCGCGCCTGATTGCACGGTGCGTCCTTTCAGTCCTTAGAAATTGCATCGTCTGTTCCTCCCTCAGATTATGTTTCGATTTGTCGTTCGGCACTGAAGCGCCTTAGTTCAGCGTGGACTTGCGCAGCAGCGCGTCCGCTTCGGCGATCCGCTGGCCGTCCTTGTTAAAAACGTGCAGTGCCTCAGGCGGCGCAAAGAACGAAACCCTCGTTCCGGTCTCGACGCGCGGCAGGGCATTGGTCGTCAAGAACAGCGTGTCGCTGCCGTTCCTGAGCTCCAGGATCCAGCTGCCGCCGGTCGGCAGGACGCCTGTCACTGTCATTTCGCCGGAGAAGCTGCCGGCCGGCACATCGTTGGTTTTGACCGAATAGCCGATCGCTTCCGGTCGGATGCCGATCGAGCCAATGCCGCGCAACGACGGGTGGCGCATGCCAAGATAGGCCTCGGCTGCGCGCGACAGCTCAGAGGCGGCGGCCGATCCGAAGTTCAGGATGTTGATCGGCGGGCTACCGACGAATTCCGCGACGAAGCGATTGGCCGGGCGATCATAGATATCGTTGGGCGTGCCCATCTGCTGCAGCGTGCCCTCGTTCATGACGGCGATCGTCGTTGCCAGCGTCATTGCCTCCCACTGGTCGTGGGTGACGAAGACGATGGTCGTCTTGAACTCCTTGTGGATACGTTTGAGCTCGGCGCGCATCTCGAGCCGGAGCCGGGCGTCGAGGTTCGACAGCGGTTCGTCGAGCAACAGAACGCCTGGATTGACCGCCAGCATGCGGGCGAGCGCCACGCGCTGCTGCTGGCCGCCCGAGAGCTGCGACGGGTAGCGGTCGCGGTACTTAGCGATGTCGAGCGCCTGCATCACTTTCTCGACGCGCATTTCACGCTCTTCCTTCGGCAGTTTGCGCAGCCTCAGACCGAAGTCGGTGTTGCGTTCGATTGTCAGGTGCGGCCAGAGCGCGTAACTCTGGAATACCAACCCCATCTCACGCTTTTCCGGCGGGATGAACACGCCTGCCCTGACCGAGTCGACCACCCGCTCTCCGATGCGGATCTCGCCGTCCGAGAGGTTTTCGAGGCCGGCGATCATGCGCAGCGTCGTGGTCTTGCCGCAGCCAGAGGGTCCAAGAAGGCACATGAACTCGCCGTCGCGGATTTCGAGATCGAGGTTCGAGACGGCATTGGCGGAATTGACGCCGTAGTTCTTCTGGGCGCCGCTGAGATTGATGGTGGGCATCAGCTTCCGAGTCCTTCTGCGAGATTGGTCTTGGTCAGCTTCTGGGCTGCCAGGGTTCCGAGATAGGCGATCGCCGCGATGATCAGCACGACGGCATTGGCGGCTTGCGTGTAGTGGTAGTCGACGAGCCGGAGCGAATAGGTGGTCAGAACATCGGTGCTCGGCACGGCGAGGATGACGAAGAGGCTCAGGCCCTTGATGCCCGAGATGAAGGGCAGCAGCACGCCTGTTACCAGCGAGCCCTTCTGGATCGGAATGACGATCAACATCATCCGCCGGAACCAGCCTGCGCCGGAAATCTGGGCTGCCTCTTCCGGATCCTTGCCAAGCTGGGTCATGGCCGAGATACCGGCGCGCGAGGCGTAAGGCATCTGGTCGGCGATCAGCGCCAGGACCAGGATGGTGACGGTACCATAGAGGGCTGGCATCGGTCCGCGTGGCACGGCGAAGAGCGACAGATAGGCGGCGGCAAAGGCGATACCCGGCACCAGATAGGGCAAGAAGGTGACCTGCCGCAGATAGACCGACAGGACCTTCACCGGCGTGCGGATGACCACATAGCCGACAAGAAGTCCGAGAATGCCCGAGGTCAAGGACGCAAGGCCGACGATGACGAGCGTGTTTTTTGCAGCCGCCCATAGATCGGGGCTTAAGAGGACCCCAGTCTGCAGTGCCACCGTGTGGAGATCACGGCCGATCCAGTAGTCGAGCGTGAAATTGTCGAGCGTGAACTGCGCCGGCAGCTTCATAATGGTGGAGAGGAACAGGGTCAGAAGCGGCAGTCCGACGCTCAAGAGAAAGATAAGTGCGGCAAAACCGGTCGCCGGCAGACGGTACTTGCCGAGCCGGCTCTGGCGGTTCATCGAACCCTTCGAGCCAACAGTAACGAAGCGCCGGGCTTCACGAACAAGACGCGCATCGATCATCAGGGTGACGATGCCGATCAGCATGATCGAGGCCGCGACGACACCGGCAACGCCGGTCTGGCGCGACGCGATGCTGCGAAAGAGCGAGGTGGAAAGCACTTCGAACTTGACCGGCAGGCCGAGCACATAGGGCACGCCAAACTCGCCGAGGCACTTGGCGAAGATCAGCACCATCGAGGACAAAAGTGCGGGACGCATCAGCGGCAGGATGATCTGCATCGCCACCTGGTAGCGCTTGGCTCCAAGGATACGGGCGGAATCTTCGAGCTGGGAATCGAATCGACGAAGGGCAGAGCCAAACAGCAGGATGACAAAAGGCGTATAATGTAGCGCCAGGATCACGATGATCGGGAAGCGCCCATAGGCGACCCAGTCGGGCGGCGTTAGCCCCATGGCCTCGAACCAGCCCGGCTGGCCGCCGACCGTGCGGTTCTTGAAGAGCGTTGTCCAGGCAAGCGCAAAGGTCCAGGCCGGCAGCATGTAGGGCACGATCAGCGCTGTTGCGAACCAGCGCCGTCCGAACATGTCTGTCCGGCTGATCAACCAGGCGAGCACCGTACCGATCAACAAAGACAGGCTGATCGCTCCGAGCGCAACCGATAGCGTGTTGAAGAGCGGCCGCCAGAAAAGATCGACCGAGACCGGCGACAGGAAGGCTCGATCAAGGTAGTAGAGCGTAAGCTCACCAAAGTCCTTGCCGAGCCGCCGCTCGTGGCCGAATTGGACGCGCACGGAATCGAGCACGATCGAGATGATCGGCACGACGATGAGATAGGTAAAGAGAAGTGCCGTCAGGACGCCGATCAGCGTCGTCGGCTCCCGCGACGCGACCTTCATCCGATAGCGCCAGCGCTGCCATGCCGTCGGCGCCATTGCGCTGCCGGGCAATGTTGCCGCTTTGGCTGTCTCACTCAATAAGGCCATGCTCTTCCCCTTGGAACTCAACATGCGCTGCCTGCCCCGGCGATCGATGCCGGGCGGAACTTTCAAAGTGCCAACGGGGAATAGAAATCAGCCGCCAGGGCGTGGCGCTGACCTACGCAAGAAGCCGCTCAATGACGCAAAAGGCGCGGCTGTCGGTTATTCAATCCTCCCCGTTCGCAGGGCAGGCGCAAGCGCTTGCCAGATGTCGGCGCAAGCTCCTCAACCGCGCCGCCGTCACCACGAACATAGACAGAACAAAAATTCCAATCCAGCTCTGTCTATGGAACGTATGATCCAATGGTGAGGCGCCATTGTCAACAAAAAAATGCACACGTGCGCAATGATATAAGCCGTTGTTTTTGATGACTCTTTTGTGACAATGATGTATTGTTTTTGGAACACGTGATCATTGAGGTTGGGCGAATGACTTCAGCGGGGAGAAATAGCCGATATAGACGGAGCGATGGCGACCGTTCACCGGCATCATCTGCTGGTTCACCGAGCGGGTAGGCTCGAACTTTTTCGTTGGAATGGGGCTGCTTTTGTGGCCCTGATGAAAAGCATCTGATTCTGCAGGAGAAAGGCATGGCGAGGGGCTTTGTGACGGCCGAAGAGGTTGCAAAACGCGCGGGCGTCTCACGCTCGGCGGTCTCGCGAACCTTTACGCCCGGAGCCAGCGTATCCCAGGCTGTGCGGCGCAAGGTTCTCAAAGCCGCCCGGGAGCTCGGTTACCGGGTCAACCGGCTGGCGCAAGGACTGAACAACGACCGCTCCAATCTCATCGGGGTCGTCGGTGCCAATCTCAGCGCACCCTTCCATGCAAAACAGCTCGATCTCTTGAGCATCGGCCTGTTGCGTCGCGGTCTGCAATGCCTGTTGCTCAATGCCGCGGATGCGCGAAAGGATATCGCGCCGCTGATCGAGCTACTGTTCGAATTCCGGGCGCAAGCGATCATCGTTCTTTCCGGAGAGCCGCCGGAATCGATCGTCGACCAGTGCATTGCCAACGGCGTGCGCCTGATCCTGATCAACCAGAAAATCGATCGCACCGATACCAGCATGGTGCTGAGCGACGATTCCCGCGGTGCGGACCTTGCAGCACTGCGCCTGATCGAGGCGGGCTGCAAGAAGGTTGCGGTGATCTCGAGTGGCAGCCAAACCCCTGCTCAGGTGCGCCGCACCACTGCGTTCAAAAAGAAAATGGCGACCGCCGGGGTCGAGGTGGTCGCCTGGTCGGGCGGTACCACGAGTTATGAAAGCGGTTACCAGGCTGGCTGCGAGGTGCTCGGCGACGAGGCGATCGACGGCGCGTTTTGCGTTACCGATCTCTTGGCTCTCGGCTTTCTCGACGCTGCCCGCACCGAAATGCACCGCCGCGTGCCGGCCGATCTTTCCGTCGTCGGCTTCGACGATATTCCGCAGGCAGGGTGGAAGAGCTACGAACTCACCACCGTTGCGCAGTCCTTCTCCGCTCTGACGGAGCATGTTCTCGAAGCGCTGGAAGCCGACGAGATGGAAACGCGACTTCAGGTCGTTCCCGTCACGATGGTCGAGCGCAAGACCGCCCGACGCTAGACCGGAATGCTCAAGTGGCCGCCGGCCGGATACGGCTGTCGATCAACAACCCGCTCTGATCAAGGATGGGGTGCGCGACGGTTGCGATGTGTGCATTGATGCGTTTGAGATCGCGCAGCATGTCGAGATGGAGCGAGCTGGTTTCGATGCTTTCGGCGCGACCATCGCGCAGGCGCTGCAGATGCCGCTCAGCCGACTGCCGCTCCAGCCTGCGGACATCTTCCTTGGCTTCTACCAGGCGCCGCGCCATCGCGTTGTCACGCGTGGCAAACACGGCCTGGGCCATGCGCAGATTGTCGATCGTGATGGCGAAGAGACGCGACAGTTCCTCGTGGCCATCGGAGGAGAAAGCCAGGCCGCGGGCGATCTTCTTTGCAAGTTCGGCAAGGAGCCCCTTCTCGATGATGTCGCCGATATGCTCGAGGTTGATGGCATAGTCGACGATATCCATGGCGTGGCGGCGCTGTTCCTCGGCGATTTCGGACTGGCCGACGCGCGAGACGTAAACCTTGATCTCGTGTTGCACGCGATCCACGCGCCCTTCAAGCGTGCTGATCGCAGCAAGCCTGGAAGGGTCCGTCTGCTGCAGGGCGTCGTTTGCTTCGACCAGCATGCGCTCGACCAGGTCGCCGACGCCGAGCACTTCCCGACTTGCGCCGGCAAGCGCTGCGACCGGCGTGCCGAGATCGTTCTGTTCAAGGAAAAGCGGGCCGTCCGTCGCCTTTGGCTCGTCCGGCAACAGGCGCATGGTCAGGCGGGATAGAGGCCGAGCGAGGGGAGCCGCCAGAAGCGCCAGTGCGAGATTGAAGGCGAGATGCACATCAACCGGCAGATTGCCGCGTGAGACAGGCGACCAGTCGATATGCGGGGCGATGTACCCGGCGAGCGCCAGAGCGGCCAGGCAGCCGACGGCACGCACGATCAGGTTGCCAAGGGCAACCCGCCTGGCGCTCGCCGCAGCCTTGAATGTGGCTAGAACCGGGGGCACAGCACCGCCGAGATTGGCTCCCAGAACGAGGGCGATGAGCGGGCCGGTCGAAAGGCTGGCGGATGTTGCAAGAGACAGGATCAGCACCACGACTGTCAGGCTCGATGACGCGAGCGCTGCGAGTCCTGCCGAGATGACGAGCGCCACCGGCCAGGCATTGTCGAGCATCCCGAAGAAAGCCGAAAGGGCGGCAGAGGTCCGCAGCGGTTCGGTCGCACCGCCAATCAGATGCAGCGATAGCAACATCAGCCCGATGCCGACGAGCGCTGCGCCTGATCCCTTGCGCGTGCTCGAGCTGCCGCGCCCGACAACGAAACCGCAAAGCAGCAAGAGCGGTGAGAGCCAGCCGAGCCCCAAAGCCACGATCCAGGCCGTCATCGCCGTGCCGACGTTGGCGCCGAGCAGCACGATCTGCGCCATGCGCGGCACGATGAGATCACGCTCGACGAAGGACGCGACCATGAGAGCGGTGGCGGTGGAGCTCTGGAGGGCGATGGTTGCGACGAGGCCACTGAAAAACGAACGAAGACCGTCACGCGTCCCGGCCGCCAGTCCGGCTTTCAGACGGGCACCAAAAGCGCGTTGCATGCCGTCGCGCACCTGACCAAGGCCGAACAGGAGGAGCGCCACCGCGCCGAAGAGGTTGATGCTGACGATCGCAGTGCTCATGGCCCCCTCCCCAATGCTGCTTATTGCCGGCCGCGCAGCAACTCCGCTCGAAAGAGTTGCTGAAAGGATGCATAGGTCTCAAAGCCGAGGTCGCTGACGAGCCGCATGACTGTCGTCGTCGAGACACCGCTGCGCACGGCCACTTCCCGTGCGCTCGCAAAGGCGACGTCGTACGGATGGGCAAGCACGAACTTGGCCACTTCCAGGCGCCCACCCTTCAGATGACGTCGGCCCAGACGGCAAGATTCCCGCAACTCGATGAAAGTCGCCGGCGGCGCGGAGGAAGAGGCCGTGGAGAGCAACTGGTCCATGGTCAGGCAGCCTCTTCCGTGTCGGAGGTGCTCTCGATGCGGATGTGCAGGCTTCCCGCTTCGGCACGATCGAGGAAGGCGTCGAAGGCCCCGAAGAAGATCGCCAGGAAGCCTGATGTCGATCCGTCCCAGCCGGTCCCGGGCGGACGGCCGAAGTGTTTGGCGAGCAGGCGATAAAGCGCGCGGCGCCGCTCAGGTATCTTGTCAAGAGCAAGGACGCCGGCCTGGCGCAGGCAATACCAATCGGCGATCACCTCGATCATGTCGAGGCTGGCGGCGTCCTCAGAGATGGCGATCGCTCCTTGCCCGGAAGCGCTCGTCATGGCGCCGGCGTCGGGCATCAACTTGCAGACCGCAGCGATCGAAAGCCCGGATATTTCGTTGACGATATCTCCGGGCCATTCCTTCGGAAAATAGCGATGCTGGACCAGGGCACGCTTGTGTGCCTTCAGGAAGGAACCGTAATCCGCCGCGGCAAAGGCTGGGTCCGGATATTCGCCGGCTCGCACCGCTTCGCGACGATAGGCGCGCAGCACGCGTGGATCGACGGCCATCGCGGACAGTTCGACGGTTTCGATGGACGACGCCGATTGAGACGGTTCGACGATCTTGAAGGCCGGCGGAAAGGCCACGAGCGACGGCACGGCGACATTGATCAGCGAGCGGCAGCCGCGCGCGCGGCGCGTAACGCCTTCGACATGCAGGTGCCCGCTAAAATGCAGCGTCATGCCGGCGGTCATCAGTGCATCTGCGACCGCCTGCTGTGGTGTCCTGCGGGCAATATTGGTCTCGCCGAAGAGAACGCTTTCGGCTCCCGTTGCGCCATCGAAGGGATCGAGCACCGGATAATGCGAGAATGCGAGCAGCGTTTTTCCGAGTTTTGTTGCGCGCGCGGACACGTCGGCAATCCAGTCGACGATGAACGGTTTCAGCCTGATAAGCGCGTTCCAGCCCGCGCCGGTGCTGTCGACGAAAGCGGCTTCATCGCCCTCCTCAAACAGGCCGTCGCGTGGTTCGAAGACGTTGGCGTCGATCATCAGCAGCCAGAGACCCGGCTCGGGCTCGACCAGATAGGAGGCATCCATCAGCCGGTAGCCATTCCGGCCGTCCGGAGACGAGACCGGGTAGAGCCGATCCTCGACGCGGTCAGACGCCCCGAACGGGGTTTCCCAATGAAGATAGTCCGGCCGTCGGAAGTACCCATGGGTAGCCACAGGGGCAAGGCCCGTCGGATATCCCTCGCAATACATGCGCGGCGTTGCGTGGCTGCCGGGGGCTGCCTTTCCTACGTCGCTCGTGACGAGGACCCTCACGTCGTTCCGATCAAGAAATTGTTTGGTGTGGTGTCGCCCCTTGGGCCCGAAGATGTCGTGGTTGCCCGGAAGCGCATAAAAGCGCGTGCCATGAGTGCTCTCGTGCCCATCAAGAATGGTGCGCAGGCGCGCCGTTGTCTGTCTTTGCCCGTCGTCCGTGTAGTCGCCCAAAAGGACGACGTGACGGATGCCGCGGCGCGCGACCTCCGCCAAGGTCTCGTCCAGCGCCTTGGCACTTTCGTTGAAGACGCGGGTAGATTCGCGCGTGTCGGTCCAGCTTCTGACGGCCAGTTTTTCGCCGTCGATCTCTATCCGCGGGAACTCGAAATCGCCTTCAAGATCATGGAAATGGGCGTCGGCGATGATGGCGATCCGAGGCAAATCAGACATCGGCCTTCACCTCCAGACGGGAGGCCTCGACGAGGTCGATCCAGGCCGAAGCGCGGCGCGCTGCCTCATAGAGCATGGGCTTCGGCGTCTCGAACCATTCATCCGGCCGCAGTTCGCGATGTTCGCGGATGTGGGCGACGGCCGCGTCGAGTGTGGGAAACAGATGCGGCTGCTGCTTGTGCAGGAACAGCGCCACCAGCGACACCGAGCGGCTGCGTCCGCCGCGGCAATTGACGAGGATGTTGCCGCCATCGGCGAAGGGGTAGGTTGCGCGCTTCGGCATCGTCTGGCGTAGCGCGCCGTCGAGAATGTAGTAGGCACCGAGCATCATCGTGTCGGGGCTGCCATCACCGTCGATCATGCCGAGCTTGTAATAGCGGACGGCCGCATAGCCGCTTGCACAAAGATCATCATTGATGCTGACTTCTTCTTCGCGCACGAGGTTGATGTCCAGGTTGATCGCGCAATTGACGACAATGGAGATCCCGTGACGCTTGAGCAGGTCCAGGTCACGCGCGCCGTCACTGCCGCCGATATAGAGATCGGCGCTGTGGGGCCCGAGTTCTCTGGCGATCAGACTGATAGCGGGCCGGGTATAGACCGGTGCGTCCATTGGATTTCCCCTTGTTTATGCGAACGGGTGGCATGCGTGTTCAGGCTACCGCGGTTTCAGGCCAGCTGGAGCTTGGCGGCTTGCTCCCTTTTTTGGACCGGGATGCCTGAAGCCACACTTACGCCGCCGGCAATCGCCGGCGTCGATGCGAGCACCGGCCCGCCGTCGAGCAGGCTGCCTATTTCCATGAAGGGACACACGGCGCCGCCCGCCTCGGCAACGAGCAACAGTCCGGCAAGGCAATCCCACGAGTTCATGTGCAGCTCGACATAGGCGTCCGAGCGCCCATCGGCGACATAAGCGAGCGCAAGTGCTCCCGAAGCGCCGCGCCGCACATTGGCGCCCTTCTCCAGCATCTGCCGCATCGTCTCCAGATAGGTCTCGTCCGGCACCCGCCGCGACCAGCCCATTTCGACCGACGCGGCATCGAAGGTCGCCGTCGACGAGACCGTGATGACCTTGCCGTTGAGCGTTGCACCTTCTCCCCGGCGGCAGAAATAAAGTTCGTCGTGGGCCGGATTGTAGATTGCGCCGATCTCTGCGCGTCCGTGTTCGACATAAGTTATGGAGATGCAGAAGTGCGGGATTCCGCGAGCGAAGTTTGCCGTGCCGTCGACGGGATCGACTACCCAGACGCGATCGGCAACGGTCCCGCCGCCCTCCTCGCCCAGGAACGCATCGGCCGGAAAATGGGTGGCAATTGCGTCGCGAATATGGGCCTCGGAGGCCGCATCGGTTTCCGTCAGAAAATCCTGCGGGCCCTTTAGGGAAAAGCCACGCTCGGCACTTGCCTTGAAGCCGTCGAGCACCAGAGCGCCGGCAGAGCGAATGACATCCCGACACAACAGGGCCCGCCCCGAAAGGTCGCTCGAATAGCGCGGCTTGTGATCGTTCATCGGCGAAACTCCATTGCACACGCGTGCATATTTGCACGCGTGTGCATGTCGCGCAAGTCGAAATTGCCGGTCCGTGCCAGGTGCCTGGAAGATTGGTCGATCGTCGCGGCCGCACTCAGCCGGACATCTGCGGCATTTCTGCAATATTCAAGCAGGCGCGGTCGACGTAGTGTCCACATGTCGAATCTCAAGGCAGGGTCGAATGACGACGATCACGATACAGGAAGCGCTCGACCGGGCGGGCACGGGCCCCTATCAGCGGCGCCTGATGGGCATATTCGGCCTGGTTTGGACGGCCGATGCCATGCAGGTGCTCGCCGTCGGGTTCACCGCCGCCTCCATTGCCGCAACATTCGGGCTGACGGTTCCCCAAGCGTTGCAGACGGGCACGCTGTTTTTCCTGGGCATGCTGATCGGCGCCGTCGGCTTCGGCAGGCTTGCCGATCGGATCGGCCGGCGCCGGGTCCTGATCGTAACCGTTGCCTGCGACGCGGTCTTCGGCATTCTGTCGATCTTCGCTCCGAATTTCGTGGTCCTGCTTGTCCTGCGCTTCCTCACCGGCGCTGCGGTCGGCGGCACACTTCCCGTCGATTATGCGATGATGTCGGAATTCCTGCCGGCGCGCAGCCGCGGGCGATGGCTGGTCATGCTCGAAGGCTTCTGGGCCGTGGGCACGCTGATCGTGGCACTGGCGGCATGGCTCATCGCTCTTGCCGGCCTTACGGACGGATGGCGCTACATCTTTGCCGTCACGGCCATTCCGGCAGTCATTGGCGTCGGACTACGCTTTCTCGTGCCGGAATCGCCGCTTTACCTGTTGCGCGCCGGCAAGGTGGAGGCGGCCAAGGCGATCGTCGATCGAATGCTGGCAGCCAACGCTCGACCGCAACTCGAGCCGACCGTATCGATCGCCCTGCCTGTACCGACCGCCGATATCAGTATCTTTTCGAAGGACTTGCGTCGCCGCAGCCTTCTGATCCTTTCGGTCTGGTTCCTCGTCTCGGTCTCCTACTATGGCGTCTTTACCTGGATGCCGCCGCGGCTTGCGGGAGAAGGCTTCGGCTTCGTGCGTGGCTATGGGTTCCTCGTTCTCATCGCTCTGGCGCAGATCCCGGGCTATGCGCTTGCCGCCTACGGCGTCGAGAAGTGGGGACGGCGCCCGACGCTGGTCGGTTTCTGCCTGCTCTCCGCCCTCAGTTGCCTGTTGTTCGTCGTGGCGGATGCGGCCTTGGTCGTTGCTGCTGCGCTCCTGATCATGAGCTTTGCACTGCTCGGCACATGGGGCGCACTCTATGCCTATACGCCGGAACTCTATCCGACCGCCTCGCGCGCGACCGGCATGGGGGCGGCCGGCGGCATGGCTCGGCTCGGTGGCCTGCTTGCGCCTTCGCTCATCGGATTGCTGGTGGCGAAGGGCTTCGGCCTAGCGATCGGCACCTTTGCAGGCTTGCTGCTTGTGGCGGCGATCGCCGCTGCGATGATCGATGCGGAAACCCGTAAGGTATCGCTGACCTGATACGGTGCATTCTTTTCAGGGGCAGTAGCTCACAGTTTGGAAAACTGAACTGCGTTTCAACGCGTTAGCGCCTCCTTTCCCTGTGAACAACCTGTGGACCGGCTGCGGACAAGGCCGGAAGTCGGGTTGCCGGCTGTTCGATCGTAAAAGCGCTCGTAAAATGGCTGTGCGGTCAAGCTCACGACCGTTAGTGTAGCAACTATCTCATCGGGGCCGGCACGTGTGCCGGTCCCGATTGTCCGCCCGGACGGGGGTCCTTGGCGGCGTCCCCTCCTCCCACAGAACGCTCATTTTGGCACCGTTTGGCAGTTCCGGCCGACGACCGCGGCGCACGTCGTGCGTTTATGCATAGCTGCATTGCACAATAAATGTTTTCCAGCTGGTCAAAAATCAGGCATAAAGCACACAGCTGATGCACATGGCGGGTCTCCTCCCAGTCCGCCGCAGCAGCTGTTCCCCTCTGGAGGTTTTTGACCTTCACACCTTTATGGGCCGCGGTCTTCCGCTGGCCTTTTTTTCTTTTCTGCGACCCTTCACCTTCGGCAAGGCTCCACGCCACTGTTGCTGCACGCGCAATTGCGTTTCGAAAAAACGTGTTCTGTAATGGGCCGCGTCATTGAGCGATGGAGGCGGGAGACCGGTGGAGCCGATACATCTGTTCGAACTGGTGATCGGCATGTTTGTCGCGATCATCGCGCTGCACTACGTCGCGCATCGGCTCGGCCTGCCGCCGTCGGTGGCGCTTCTTAGCGGTGGCGCGATGCTCGCCTTCATTCCGGGGCTGCCGGCCATCGCGGTCGACCCGGAGCTGGTGCTCGTCATCTTCTTGCCGCCGCTGCTCCTCGACGGCGCCTGGACGATCGCGGTCGGCCGCCTGCGCCGTCACCTGATCGGCATCGCCTCGCTTGCGATCGGCGCAGTGTTTTTTACCGCGGCCGTCGTTGCCGTCGTGACGCACCTCATCTTCCCGTCCCTGCCTTGGGCCGCATGCGCCGCACTCGGGGCGATCGTCTCGCCGCCCGACGCCGTCTCGGCACGGGCCGTGCTGCAGCGCGTGCAGTTGCCGCGACGGCTGCAGATCCTGCTCGAAGGCGAAAGCCTGCTCAACGATGCAAGCGGACTGGTATTGTTCCGCTTCGCGATCGCCGCCGGCGTCACCGGGGCATTTAGCGCCGGCGAGGCGGTCGGCAACTTCTTCCTGCTGGCGATCGGCGGTGCCCTTGTCGGCCTCGCCATCGGTACGGCGTGGGTGCTGCTTGCCCGCCGCCTCGGAGATGAGTACCTGATCATCGCCGCGACGGCCCTTTTGTCCTGGACGTCCTACCTGCTCGGCGAGTTCCTGCATGTTTCAGGCGTGATCGCGACAGTTACCACCGGCCTCGTCGCCAGTTGGCACCAGCACACCGTGCTCTCGGCCGCCACCCGTATGCGCGGCTCGGCCTTCTGGACAGTCATCGTCTTCCTGATGGAGGCCGCGGTTTTCATCCTGATCGGCCTGTCGCTTCGCGGCGTGGTCGAGCGCGGCGGCGGGTTCGAGACCGTTGCAGCGACCTTGGGATGGCCGATCCTCATGGTACTCTTCGCGCTCACCGTCGCCCGCTTCTTCTGGGTGTTCGGTTCCGACTTCGCAATCTGGCTTGGCAACAGGCTGGGGCTCAAGCGCTACACGCCGGTCGGCGCGCGCGGTGCGACCGTGCTTTCCTGGGCCGGCGTTCGCGGCGTGGTAACGCTCGCGCTTGCGCTGAGCGTGCCCGAAGGCTTCCCCGGCCGGGACTTCATCCTGGTAACCTCCTTTGCCGTGATCCTTGGAACGGTGCTGATGCAGGGAACGACGCTCGGGCGGGTGATCGCCTGGGCGAGGCTCGTCGAGCCTTCCTCTGAAAAGGCACCCCTCACCCTAAGCCAGGCCGAGGCGGCGATGGCCCAGGCGCAGCTCATCACCATTCAAAGCCGCGCCTATGACGCGGCGGGCAATCTCATCCATCCGCAATTGCTGGACCGCTATCAGCGCCGAGCGGTTTCGATCGTCGACTATGCCGCGCGCACGGAGCATTACACGCCGATCCTCCACGCCCATTTCGACGTCGTGCTCGAAGCGGTCGCGACCGGGCGGCGCGAACTCATCCGGCTTCATCGCGCCGGCGAAATCGACGATGAAACGCTGCATGAACTGGAGCGCGATCTCGACCTTGAGGAATTGAGCGCAATATCTGCCAAGGCGTGAGCCTCTTGCCGGAACGTTTCTTTCCATTTTCTCCTTTGACATGAGGGGCGGATGTCCTAGATGTCCGCAAATTGGCGCCAAGTATCGAGGAGCTTGAGAGCGATCAAGAAGTCAAAGGCGCCGAAACCACCAAAACCGAAGACGCTGTTGCAGAAGCTGGCTGCCTCGCCCGAGAAACTGTTTTCGGGTTCGTTTCGCCAGCAATGTGCAGCACTTTGCTATCGTTACGTGCCTGACGGCGCGATCGAGATCCTTGTGGTGACGTCGCGCGACAGCGGCCGCTGGCTCATTCCAAAAGGCTGGCCGATGAAACAGAAGGAACCGCACGAGGCCGCGGCGATCGAAGCCTTGCAGGAGGCCGGTGTTCGCGGGAAAGTTCGCAAGAAGCCGATTGGCAGCTACACCTACTTAAAGGTGCTCGATGACGGCGACGTGGTGCCCTGTATCGTTGACATCTTCCAGATCGAAGTCACCAAGCTGGCGGAAAAATACAAGGAGAAAGGCGAGCGTTTGGTCGCCTGGGTCAGCCCCGATGAAGCGGCGCGGCGCGTCCGCGAAATCGAGCTCAAATCGCTTCTGGTCGACTTCAAGCCGCGGTGAAGTCGCGCACCTTTCCGGATCACATCCTCGGACGATAGCCGCGCTGACGTTTGCTACGCGTTAGCTCGAGGAAGAGTTTGACCGCCTCCTCCTCCCGCGCGAAGTGGTGCACCATCATCTGGCCGTGACTTCCGATCCGTCCCCAGCGCCGCGTCAGGCACGCCTCGCCCAATAGGGACATGGAGATCTGCATGGAGTAGTAGCGCGCCATGTTTCTGGCCGCGTCCCTTCGCTCGACATAGATCTGGTAGGGCTGAACGATCGTCATGCGCGAAGATTCGGCGATCGGCGCGCATAGGTCCAACGAGAGTTTTGAATCGATCCGGGGTGATCGATTCATTTTCGTGATCTGTCGCAACGGTGGGTCGGAGCGACGTGCCAGGGCTTAGTCTGGCGCCCAAGTCAAAGGCCGCCGGAGCCGCTCTGGATCGCGCTACTGAACCGCCGCGGTTCCGTAGACGAGGTTCGGCAGCCACAGCGAGAGCTGCGGAAACATGCTGAGCATCACCAGCAGCACCATCATCATTGCGAGATAAGGCAGGACCTCCCGCGCATAGGCCATCATCGGTACCTTCAACACCATCGACGAGATGTACATCAGGCCGCCGACCGGCGGCGTGATGCCGGCGATCGTCAGGTTGGTGATGAAGACGACGCCGAAATGCACCCGGTCGATACCGACGCCGTCGATGATCGGGATCAGCATCGGGGTGAGGATGATGAGCGCCGCCGAGCCTTCGATCGCCGTGCCGATGACGATGAGGAGAACGTTGATCAGGAGCAGCATGAGGAGCGGGTTGTCTGTCGCGTCACCTAGCCAGCCGGACATGGCCTGCGGCACCTGTTCCCAGGCGAGATAAAAGCCGAAGGAGGCGGCCGCGCAGATCATGATCATCACCACGGCGGAATCGCGCACCGCTTCTGCCAGGACCTCCGGGATTTGCCGGAAGGTGAACTCGCGGTATCCGAAGATGGCGACGAAGAGCACATAGACGACGACAACCGCCCCGGCCTCGGTGGTGGTGAAGATGCCGTAGCGCGTGCCGGCGAAGATGACGACCGGGATCGACAGCGCCCAAAGGCCGTCGATCAGCGCCCGGCTCGCCTCCGCCCTGCTGGCGCGTTCCTTGCGGAGCGGCTTGTAGCCACGCTTGCGGGCGATGAAATAAGTGGTGACCATCAGACCTGCCGCAAGCACGAGGCCGGGAACGACGCCTGCAGCAAACAGTCGGCCGATCGAGGTTTCGGCGAGGAAGCCGTAGACGATGAGACCGATCGAAGGCGGGATCAGGCTGGTAATGATCGCCGCCGACGAGGTGATGACCGCGGCGAAGGCACGGCTATAGCCCCGTTCCGACATCTCGACGCCGAGCGTCTTTGCGAGCATCGCAGCGTCGGCGTTGGCAGACGCTGTCAGGCCGCCGAGAAGCGTGCCGAGCACCGTACACATCTGCGCCAGTGCGCCGGTCATGTGGCCGACCAGCACGTCGGCGAGCGTCAGCAGGCGCCGGGTGATGCCCGATGCATTCATGATGCAGCCGGCAAGCACGAAGAGCGGCAATGCCAGCAGTGACACGGACTGGCTGCCCTCGGCCATCTCCTGTGCGAAGTTGGCAAGCGGGATCATGTCCATGTTGATGAAGAAGAAGGCAAGCGCCCCGATCGCCATCGCCCAGGTGATCGGCGTCGACAGGAGGAAGAGGACGACGACCAGCAGCGAGGGGCCGGCAAGATGAAAAAGGGTCATATCAGCGATTCCACATTGCGGTGCAGGCGAACGGTCCATGGCCTTTCGACGATCAGGTGCTGGACGAACATGCCGGCCGAAGCCAGCGCCAGCGGCCCGTAGGAAAGGCTGCGAGACAGATCCATCGCGATCGTGTGCACGTGCCGCGAAGTCCAGGCCTGCCAGCCGAAGAGAACGGTCATGACGATGAAGAATAGCGCCAGCAGCAGGTAGTTGAACCAGGCGATCGCCTGCTGCCAGCCGTTGGGTAGCGCCGCGACGAGGACATCGATCGCCGCATGCGTGCCGAGACGAACACCGGCGACGGCGCCGAAGAACACGAGGTAGGCAAAAGCCATGATCGCCAGCTCGTAGGTCCAGGCAGCCGGCTGCGGGAAGATGTAGCGGCTGACGACACCCCAGAGGATCGAAAAGACGATGACGAGAAGGGCGGCAACGCCGACCGCTTCATCGGCGCGCCGCAGGCTGAAGAGAGGAGCGGTCTCTTCCGGCGAAGGTGAGGTTTCCATGATGGCCCCAATCATTTTGAAAGGCGGAACAGGGCCGGCGCTTGGGCCGGCCTGATGGTTTTCTGTCGCGGCATCCTGAACGCGCCCGACGCCAGCACGACGCGGCGTCTCTATCGCCGCGTCGTGCAATTGCCTGCTTACTGCGCCATCGCCCTTTGCACCTGGTCGTACACGCCAGGCGTGATGTTTGGCACTTTCTCGTAGGCAGCGCGCGAGGCTTCGATAAAGGCCGGGATGTCGATGTCGGTGACGATCTCGACGCCGGAAGCCGCAAGCTGCTTGGCGTAGGCGTCATCCGTTTCGAGCGTCATTTCGGTCAGCTCCTTGGCGATCGTCTGGCCTTCCTCGAGCAGGATTTTCTGCAGGTCTTCCGGCAGGCCGTTGAAGAATTGGCTCGATGCCACCCAGGCGGTGAACATGATCTGGTGGCCGGTTTTGGAGATGACCTTGCGGGTTTCGTTCAGCTTGGCGCCGGCGATCGAACCGAAGGGGCCTTCGGCCGCATCGACGACGCCGGTCTGAAGCGCGTTGTAGACGTCGCCCCAGGGCAGTTCGGTCGGCCGTGCGCCATAATTGCCGAAGGTCGCCATCATGATCGGCGACGAAGGCACGCGGATGGTGACGCCGGCGAGATCGGCCGGCGAGCGAACCGGCTTGTTGGCGATGATGTGGCGATAACCGAAGAGGCCGTTCGGCATGATGATTTTGATGCCCTGCGCCTCAAGCTTGCCCGAGAGCTCCTTGTAGAGGTCCGACGCGAAGAGACGGTCGGTCGCCGCCAGATCGGGGTAGACATAGGGGCCGGCCAGAATGGAGAGATCCGGGACGAACTGGCCGAGCTGGCCATAGTCGGTGGCGCTGAGCAGACTTGCGCCGCTCATGACCATCTCGTTGACCTTCTTCTGCGCGCCGAGCTGGTCGCCGGTCATGACCGTGATGGCGATGCGGCCACCCGAACGTTCGCCGACACGCTCGGCATAGGTTTTCATGGCTTTGACGATCGGCTCGTTCGGATTCACCTGCGAGGTCGAGAACCTCAGGCTGTATTCCTGCGCGTTGGCGACGGCGCAAAAGGACAGCGCAGCCACGGCTGCAGCCAGAACAAAGGTCTTCATCAATTTCCTCCTCTTCCCGGACTCCCCTCCGGAATTCACAATGAATGAATAGATCATTCATAAATGAACGCATCACGTCAAGGGCTGGGCGCCGAAACTGACCGATGATCGGACGAAACAACAAAGCCGGAGCGGCTCTATATCGCTCCGGCTTTTGAATCTTGAAGCCGTTATTCTTATATAAAACCTTCTGCGTTAACCGCCGAACCTGTAGTCGGCGATCGACTGCGGCTTCATCTCGATCGAGAACCCGGGCCGCTGTGGCGGCATATAGGCGGCGTTCGCGATCACGCAGGGGTCGAGGAAGTGTTCGTGCAGATGGTCGACATATTCGATGACGCGACCATCCTTGGTGCCGGAAACCGCCAGATAGTCGATCATCGACAGATGCTGGACATATTCGCACAAGCCGACGCCACCGGCATGCGGCCAGACCGGCAGCCCGTATTTGGCGGCGACGAGCAGCACCGCCAGAACCTCGTTCAGGCCCCCCATCCGGCAACTATCGATCTGGACGATGTCGATCGCGCCCTCGGCGATGAACTGCTTGAACATGATGCGGTTCTGGCACATCTCGCCGGTTGCGACCTTCACCGGTCCGATCGCCTCACGGATCTTGCGGTGACCGGCAACGTCGTCGGGGCTGGTCGGCTCCTCGATGAAGAAGGGCTTGGCAAAAGCGAGCTGCTTGACCCAGTCGATCGCCTCGCCGACCTCCCAGACCTGGTTGGCGTCGATCATCAAGTAGCGGTCCGGGCCGATCACCTCGCGCGCGATCGTCAGTCGCCGGATGTCGTCGGCAAGGTCGCGGCCGACCTTCATCTTGATATGGTTGAAACCTTCGTCGATCGCCTCCTGGGCGAGACGCCGGAGCTTATCGTCGTCATAACCGAGCCAGCCGGCCGATGTCGTGTAGCAGGCATAACCTTCATTCTCGAGCGTCGCGATGCGCTGAGCCTTGCCGGGTTCGGCCTTCTTGAGGATTGCGACCGCCTCGTCACGCGTCAGCACGTCCGTCATGTAGCGGTAGTCGACGATGTCGGCGATCTCTTCCGGCGACATGTCGGCGACCAGCCGCCAGACGGGCTTGCCCGCCTCCTTGGCCAAGAGATCCCAGACGGCGTTGACGACGGCGCCGGTCGCCAGATGCATCGCACCTTTCTCCGGACCGATCCAGCGCAGCTGGCTGTCGCTGGTCAGGTGCCGCCAGAACCGGCCGGGATGGGCGAGAATGTCTGATGTCTCCTGGCCGACGATCAGATGCCGCATGGCCTTGATCGCCATGCAGCAAATGTCGTTGCCGCGGCCGATGGTGAAGGTGAGACCATGGCCCGCAAGTCCCTCCCGATCGGTGTCGAGGATGACATAGGCCGCGGAATAGTCCGGGTCCGGGTTCATCGCGTCGGAACCGTCGAGGCTCTGCGAGGTCGGAAAGCGCAGGTCGAAGACGCGCAGATCAGTGATGCGGGTCATGGTCACTCCAGTCTTATGATCAATCGTCCGCGCGCACGGACTGCTTCTGGCTGCCGAGGCCCTCGATGCCGAGTTCGACGACGTCGCCGGCCTTAAGGTAACGCGGCGGCTTCATGCCCATGCCGACGCCGGGCGGCGTGCCGGTCGAGATGATGTCGCCCGGCTGCAGCGACATGAACTGCGACAGGTAGGAGACGAGGTAGGCAACGCCATAGACCATGGTCTTCGACGAGCCGTTCTGCATGGTTTCGCCGTTGACCTTCAGCCACATCGGCAGGTTCTGCGGGTCCGCCACTTCGTCCTTGGTCACCAGCCACGGGCCTGTCGGACCAAAGGTGTCGCAGGACTTGCCCTTGGTCCACTGTCCCTGGCGCTCGATCTGGAAGGCGCGTTCGGAGACGTCGTGCACGGTGCAGTAGCCGGCGACATAGTCGAGTGCTTCCGCCTCGGTGACGTACTTGGCCTTGCGGCCGATGACGACGCCGAGTTCCACTTCCCAGTCGGTCTTCTCCGAGCCGCGCGGAATGATCAGGTCGTCATTCGGGCCAACGATCGCCGACGTCGCCTTCATGAAGATGATCGGTTCGGAGGGAACCGTGGCGCCCGTCTCGGCGGCATGGTCGGAGTAGTTGAGGCCGATGCAGATGAACTTGCCGGTACCGGCCACGCAAGGGCCGAGCCGCTGGTTGCCGTCGACAGCCGGAAGGCCGGCGAGATCGAGTGCCTCGAGTTCGGCGAGTTTGTCCGGGTCGAGCGCCGCACCTGAGAAATCGGCGACGTGGCCGGAAAGATCACGCAAGGTGCCGTTCGCATCGAGGATGCCCGGCTTTTCCTGGCCCGGGAGGCCGTAACGAAGAAGTTTCATATCTCTGCTTCCTGCTTGTCTGTTGTCAGATGGTCCAGCCGCCATCGATGGCATAGGCCTGGCCGGTCGTATAGGTGGCGCCCGCGAGATGGACGGCAAGGTCGGCGATCTCTTCCGGGGTGCCGAGCCGTCCCATTGGCTGGCGGGCGATAAAGGCGGCACGCGCAGTTTCATAGTCTCCCTGGGCGCGCATGCGGTCCTGCAGCGACGGGCTTTCGACGGTGCCCGGGCAAATGGCGTTGCAGCGAACGCCCTCAGACACGTAATCGGCTGCGACGGCCTTTGTGAGACCGATGACGGCGGCCTTGGTGACGCCGTAGGCAAACCGGTTGGGTACGCCCTTGATGCTGGAAGCGACCGAAGCCATGTTGATGATCGCGCCGTCCTTGCGGACAAGCATGCCCGGAAGGACCGCACGAATGGTGCGGATCATCGCCTTGACGTTGAGGTCGAGCGCGAACTCCAGATCGCTATCCTTCATCTCCAGGATCGAACCGGCATGCACGAAACCGGCGCAGTTGAAGAGGACGTCGACGGCGCCGATCTCTGCCACGAGCGCTTCGACCGCTTGCGTGTCGAGAACGTCGAGCCGGTGCGTTTCGACGTCGGCTTCCTTTGCAAGTGCCGCAAGCGCATCGGTATTGATATCGGTCGCGTGCACCTTTGCGCCGGCCTTCACAAAGGCCAAAGCCGAAGCGCGGCCGATGCCTTGAGCCGCAGCCGTAATCAGGACGACCTTGCCTTTAAGATCCGCTGTCATTCTCGATCCCTCATGCTTTGCGTTCAACGACCAGGATATGGTCGGCGGCGAGAACGACCTCGCCACGCTGGTTGATGACTTCTAACCGTTCGACGATGCGTCCCGCCTTCGGCCGCTTCGGATCGTCCTCTTTGGCGGCGATCGTCACGCGGGTACGGATCGTATCGCCGATATGAACCGGGCGCACGAAGCGCAGACGATCATAGCCGTAGGAAAAGGCAACCGGATTGATCAGCGATGCCGTAAGGCCGACGCCGATCGAGAAGATCATGGTGCCGTGGGCGATGCGCTGGCCCCCCGGCAGGGTCTTGGCGAACTCCGCATCCATGTGGTGCGGAAAGAAATCGCCGGTGTGGCCGGCATGAACGACGAAGTCGGTTTCGGTAATCGTCCGGCCCGTCGTCAGGCGCTCATGGCCGAGCTCGTAGTCTTCGAAATGGATGATCTGTTCCGACATCTCAGCGTCCCGGAAGTGGCGCGATCGCCGTTGCCGGCGACGCACTCGATTGATAGGCGGCCTCGACGAGAGCCATTGTCTGCCAGGCGTCTTCCACCGAGCCGATCAGCTCCGGGTCTTCGCCGGAGGCGAAACGCTGCAGATTGGCCATTCGGTTGGCGAAGGCGTCGGGGAACCAGGCGCCTTCAAGCGGAACCGACACCCACTCGACAGCCCCGGTTGGCCGGATCCAGAGCTCGTCGGGCTCGCCCTTGGGATAGTCGAGGTTGACACCGAGTTTCACATAAGCAGCACCCGACGTGCCCGAGATGCGGAACTCGCAGGCCTGGAACTTGCGGCCGAAATCATGGTCGTGATTGACCGAAAGTACGCAGCGCACGCGGTCGCCATAGTCGAGGATCGCAGCCGTCCGTGTCTGGGCGACCTCATGGTTCGGATGGCCGATCGTCTTCGCATGGACGCCCAAGGGATTGCCAAGCAGGCCGCGCACGAGATCCAGATAGTGGATCGAGTGCATGGCGATCTCGATGCGCGGCAGGCCCTTCAAGAAGGGCCACAGACCCCAGGGCGTAGCAAGTGCAAGCCAGGCGTCGAAATCGACGACCTCGCCGAGGTATCCCTTGGTGATCGCGTCTTTCAGCGCCAGCATCATCGGCGCGAAGCGGAGCTGGAAATTGACCGCTGCCTTCAGTTTGCGCGTCCGGCAGATCTCGAGAATGGCGGTCGCGGCTTCAAGGTCCGAGCCCATCGGCTTCTGGATGAGGGCAGCGGCGCCGATCGGAAGCTTCGCCAGGATGGCGGCATGGGCCGCCGGCGGGGTCGCCAGATCAAAGATTGCATCAGCGACCGCAAGCGCATCCTCTTCCCGTTCGAAGGCGGGAATGCGCCAGGCGCCGGCAAGCTTCGCGGCCTTCTCCCGGTCTGGATCATAAAGGCCCGCGACTGGGAAGCCGGCCTGGCGATAAGCCGGCAGATGTGCGTCGCCGACGATGCTGCCGGCGCCGAAGATCACGATCGGCCGGGGCTTTGCCGGTTTCGGCCACCACTGCCTGAGCGCGCCCGGATCGAAATTTTCAGCCATTGTGGGAGACCTTGCCGTCGTGATGGAAGACCTCTTCCATCATCGCCCACCACTCGCCTTCCTGGCGCGTTTCAAGCGGCTTCTGGCAGGGCATGCAGACCGACCACCATTCCTGGTTCTTCGGATGTGCGGCCATCTTGGCCATGTCCGCCTCAAAATCAGAGCCGACATACTCCCAGTAGCCGAAGAGCAGGTTTTCCGGCTCCTTGAGGAAGATCGAGTAGTTGGTGACGTTGCACTCGGAAATCAGCGCGAGGATCTCCGGCCAGACGGCGGCGTGCAACGCCTTGTATTCGGCGACCTTGGACGCCTCCAGACCGATCACCATTCCCATTCGCTGCATGATGACCTCCCTATCCTAGCCCCGAAACTCGCGGGTAAACTCGTCGATCGAGCGGGCGCGCACGGCATCCCAGTCCCAGGAAATTCCGATGCCAGGCTCGGACGGCGCCAATGCGCGACCGTTCCGGATCTCCATGCCCTTGGTCGTGAGATCATCGAGCTGCGGAATGTACTCAACATATTTGCCATTCGGCACGGCGCAGACGAGACTGACATGCAGCTCCATCAGGAAGTGCGGGCAGACCGGAATGTCGAAGGCTTCCGCCGCATGCGCGACTTTCAACCAAGGCGTGATGCCGCCGATACGGGCAACATCGACCTGGACGATCGAGCAGGCGCCCTTCTGCATGTATTCGCGGAAATAACGGATCGAGTACATGGATTCACCCACCGCAATCGGCGTGGGCGTCGAGCGCGTCAACCGGATATGACCGTCGAGATCGTCGGCCGGCAGCGGCTCCTCGATCCAGGCAAGGTCGAGCTCCTTCAGCCTGGACGCGCGGCGGATCGCCTCGTCGACGGTGAAGCCCTGGTTGCAGTCGGTCATGATCTCGAAGCCGTCGCCGAGCGCCTTGCGCATTGCCGACAGGCGATCGTAATCCTCCGAGCCGTGCGGCTTGCCGATCTTCACCTTCGAACCTGAAAAGCCCTTGGCCTTGGCGGCAAGCGCGTCCTCGACCAGCGCTTCCTTTTCGATGTGCAGCCAGCCGCCCTCGGTGGTGTAGAGGGGGCAGCTTTCCTTGGCGCCGCCGGCAAGCTTCCAGAGCGGCAGCTTCTGCTTTTTGGCGCGCAGGTCCCAAAGTGCTGTGTCAACTGCCGCCAGCGCCAGCGCCGTTATCGGGCCGATCGTCGTCGCGTGGGTCGCAAATTCTAGTCTGTGCCAGATCGCCTCGATGCAATCGGCATCCTCGCCGATCAGGATCGGCACCAGGTGGTCGGAGAGAAGCCGCATCACCGACGAACCGCCGGTACCGATCGTATAGCTGTAGCCGGTGCCCGTCGCGCCATCGCTGTCGGTGATGGTGACGATCGGGGTTTCCTGGCTGACGAAGCTCTGGATCGCATCGGTCCGCTTCACCTTCGGCGGCAAGTCAACCATGCGCAGTTCAATTTTCTCGATTCTTGCCATGTCAGCCTTCCAGAGCCTTGCCGGTATCGATGTCGAAGAGATGGGCGCGCGAGAGGTCGAAGCTCATGCGCACCTTCTCGCCCGGGCCAAGCGGGCGCGGATTGAGCATGCGCGAAACCCAGTCTCGACCGTTGAACTGGATGAAGACCAGCGTTTCGTTGCCCAGCGGTTCGGTGATCGACACCGGTAGCTCGACCTCGTGCACGGCGGCCGGGTCGCCGGCATGCAGACCATGGCCGCTCGGATAGATGTCGTCAGGCCTCAGACCGAAGGTGACCTTCTGTCCCGGACGGAGCGCGTTCACAAACCGCGGCGGGATCGGCAGCCGCATGCCGCTTACAAAGACAAGCGTACCGTCGTCGACGATCGCCTCGTCCATGTTCATCGGCGGCGAGCCGATGAAGCCGGCCACGAACTTTGTGGCCGGGCGCTGGAACACTTCTTCCGGCGTGCCCACTTGTTCGATATAGCCGTCACGCATGATGACGATGCGGTCTGACAAGGTCATCGCCTCGACCTGGTCGTGGGTGACGTAGATCATCGTCGCCTGCATGCGGGCATGCAGCTTCTTGATCTCGGTTCGCACCTGGGTGCGCAGCTTCGCATCCAGGTTCGACAGAGGTTCGTCGAACAGGAAGACATCCGGCTGGCGCACGATCGCGCGGCCCATGGCGACACGCTGGCGCTGGCCGCCGGAAAGCTGCGACGGGCGGCGCTCCAGGAGATGGCTAAGATCGAGGATGGCTGCGGCTTCATCGACCCGCGTCTTGATCTCGTCTGCCGAGCGTCCGGCGATCTTTAGCGAAAAACCCATGTTTTCGGCGACCGTCATATGCGGATACAGCGCATAGGACTGGAAGACCATGGAGATATTGCGCGCCCGAGGCGGCAGGTCGTTGACCTTCTTTCCGCCGATTTCGATCGCGCCATCGCTGACGTCTTCGAGGCCTGCGATCATGCGCAGCGTTGTCGACTTGCCGCAGCCCGACGGGCCGACGAGCGCGATGAACTCGCGGTCCTTCACTTCGAGGTCGATGCCGTGGACGACCTCGAGCGCGCCGTAGCGCTTGACCAGTTTCCTGAGGGTGACAGGAGCCATGAACGATTATCCTTTCACCGCGCCGAAGGTGAGACCCGAAACGAGGTGCTTCTGAATGATGAAGGTAAGGGTCAGCGCCGGGATGATCATCACGACGGCGAGCGCACACATGCCGCGCCAGTCGATGGTGAATTCGGCGGTGTAGTCGAGAAGCCCGACCGGCAGGGTCTTGGAATTGACCGAGCGGGTGATCTGCGAGGCAAGCGCATACTCGTTCCATGACGTCAGGAACGCAAAGATGCCGGCGGATGCGATGCCGGGACCGGCAAGCGGAAACTCCACCTGCCAGAAGGCCTGCCACGGCGTGCAGCCGTCTATCTGGGCGGCCTCGGCGAGATCCTTCGGCACCTGGCGGAAGAAGCCGTCGATCAGCCAGATGGTGAAGGGCACGTTGAGCGCGACATAGGTCAGGATCAGCGAAAAATGCGTGTCGATGATACCGGTGCGGGCGTAGAGCATGAAGAGCGGCAGCGAGAGCGCGATGCCAGGCACGGCGCGCGTCAGCATGAAGCCGAGAAAGATCGCCGACTTCGCCTTGAAACGATAGCGGGCAAAGGCGTAGCCGCCGGCCATGCCGATCGCCAGTGCAATCACCGTCGAGGTCACCGAGATGATCAGCGAATTGCGAAAATAGTCCCAGACGGGAACGCCACCCTGCCCGGCGCCCGCAAACATGGCGCGATAGGCATCGAGCGAAATGCTCTCGGGGATCCAAACCGGTGGTTTCGCCATGATTTCGACGGTCGGGCGCAGCGACGACAGCACGATCCAGAGGCCGGGAAGGCAGATCACGGCCATTGCGAGAAACAGGCCGATCAGGTGCACCGTCTTCAACAGGCGGCGGCGCAGGCGGTGCGAAGCGTTGATATCCATTACCACTCGGCTCCGATCTGCTGGCGCGCCGCGGCGAGCTTGCGGAAGAAATAGACGGTGAAGACGATCGACAGGAGGATCGCGACATAGGCCATGGCGTTGGCGAGCCCCATGCGGGCATCGGCATAGGCTGTGCGGCCGACGAGCGTCCAGAGTAGCTCCGTGCGCTTGGCCGGGCCGCCATCGGTCATGATCTTGACGATGTCATAGGCGCGCGCGACGTCGAGAGAGCGGATCGTCATGGCGATGAAGGCGAACGGCATCAGATAGGGCCAGGTGACATAGCGGAAGGTCTGCCAGGGTGTGCAGCCGTCGACATGGGCAGCCTCGACCGGATCCTTCGGCATGGCGAGCAGGCCGGCCAGAATCAGGATCGCAAAGACTGCGGTCGAGGACCAGACTTCGGCGATGATGATCGAGAGCAGTGCGAGATTGCCGTCGATCAACCAGGGAATTGCCTGATCCGTCAGTCCCAGCGACTGCAGCGCATTGTTGACGAAGCCGATATTGTCGTTGAAGAGGAACTTGAACTGGAAGCCGACGAGCACCGGCGAAAACATCATCGGAAACATCATCATGGTGCGCAGCAGGCGCTGGCCGTGGGTCGCCTTGTTGACAAGCAAAGCCAGGCCGAGACCGAGGAGCATCTCGGCGTTCAGAGCCACAGTCAGCAACAGCACGGTGCGGCCAAACGCGACCCAGAATTCGGCGTTGCCAAGTACGGTCGCGTAGTTGCGCAGGCCGACAAAGACCCACAGCGTCTCCGGTTTGGTCAAGCGGAACGGCGTGAAGCTCGAATAGAAGGAAAAAAGGAGCGGCAACACGATCACCGCCGCGAGCACGACAAAGGCCGGAAGCAGAAGCAGGGCCGGTGCTGACAATTTCTTGAGCTTCATCGGGCAGTCCTGAGGATTGCATGAAATGGCTGAGGCGGCGCCGGCGCCTTCAAGGCATCGGCGCCGCCTCATGGGTAACGATCAGAGCTTGCCCGCGTCTTCGAGAATGCCGGTCGCTTTCTGAGCGGCGGCATCAAGCGCTTCCTTCGACGTCTTGTCGCCGAGGATGGCGGCCTGGAGTTCCGGATAGACGGCGTTGGAAATTTCGATCCACTCGGCCGTCTTCGGAACCGGGAAGGCATGCTTTGCGGCTTCCTGGAAAGCCTGCAGCACTTCCGTCTTGTAGGCGTCGCCCTCGGCTTGCTTGATGTTGTATTCCCAGACGGCAGTCCGGGTCGGCAACGGGCCGGCAGCCGATTCCAGCTTCTGGCTGTCCTCGTTGGTCAGCCACCAGACGAGCGAAGCGGCCGCTTCCTTGTTGGCGCAATCTTCGGTGACCGAGAAGCCATGATGGCCCGACCAGCCGGTGCGCTTGCCGGAAGAACCGGCCGGCTGCACCTTCACGCCGACATTGCCGGCGACCTTGGAGGACTTCGGGTCGTTGAAGAAGCTCGCCCAGCCAGGCCAGTCGAGGTTGAGGGCGATCGAGCCCGAGGCAAAGCCCTGGCCGAGGTCGTCCCAAAGATAGTTGGTCGTGCCCGGCGGTACGGCCTTGTCCTTGTAGAGCTTGACGAACCAGTCAAGCGCATGGACACCGGCTTCCGAGTTGAAGGCGGGGCGCCCGTCCTTGTCGAGATATTCGCCACCTTCGGCGACCAGCATTTCATAGAAGCGACCGTTGATTGCCTCTTCCTTACCGGCAAACTGCGTGCCGTAGAAATTCGGCGGGGCGGCGAAGAACTCGGCCTGATCGCTGACCTGGGCCCAGGTGTCCGGCGGCGCGAGGTCGTAACCGTATTTCGCCTTGAAGGCGGTCTTCTTGGCTTCGTCCTGGTAGAGGCTCTTCTGGTAGTAGAGCGCCGACACGTCGAACTGGGCGCGCGGCAACATCACCAGCTTGCCGTCGAGCGTCGAAGCGTCGATCAGCGCCGGCACGAATTTGGCGATCTCCTCCGGCGGCAGGAGCGCCAGGAGATCAGTGTAGATGTCGGGGTATTGCGGCGCGAAGGAGGAATGGTTCGAGCCGACGCACCAGCTGACGCCGCCAGTCGCGATGTCCGACTTGATCTCCTTGTCGAGTTCGAAGTGGTTCTTCTTCGACAGGATGTTGACCTTGGCGCCGGTCGCCTTCTCCCATTCGCCGATCCGCTCGTAGAGCTTTTCGTATTGCTGTCCACCGATCAGCTTGGCGTCGATCGTGACGCCCTCGAACTTGCCGGGCAGTTCTGCGGCATTCGCCGCTCCCCCTGCACAGGCAAGCATAACGACGCCGGCGGAGACGCCGGCAAGCAGCCTTTTCATATCCACTCCTCCCATGTTCACGCCCTCTTCCTGACGCGACGTTCTCATTTGTGAGCAACTAATTCATATACAAACAACATTTTTATGAAGCGTCAAGGGAGAACTTTCCTTTGTGGGCGCCTTCGTCTGCGTATATGGATATGAATATTCACCAAGGAGGCTTCATGGACACCGAAGAGTCAGATCGCTACCGCGCACCGGCCCTTGATAAGGGGCTCGACATTCTCGAGCTGCTCGCCAGCGTCGACGGCGGACTGACGCAGGCCGAGATTTCCAAGCGCCTGAACCGGAGTCCGAACGAGTTCTACCGCATGCTCGATCGGCTGGTGCGGCGCGGCTATGTCACGCGCATCGACGGAGATCGCTATTCGCTGACATTGAAGCTCTTCGGGTTGTCGCAACTGCATGCGCCGGTCCGCAGGCTTGCCTCCTACGCCACGCCCTTGATGCGGGATCTGGCCCAGCGCTCGAAGCAGGCAAACCACCTCGCCGTCTTCGATCGCGGCTCCGCCGTCGTCATCGCCCAGCAGGAAGCGCCTGATTATTGGGGCATTTCGATCCGGGTCGGGTCGCATATCAGCCTCTTCGACACGGGTTCCGGCCATATCCTGCTTGCCTTCCGCTCGGCCGAAGAGCGCGAAATGATGATCGCGGAACATGCCAGGAGCAAAGACGAGGTCCCGCGCGGGCCTGAGTTCTACGCGCGCCTCGATCAGATCCGCGAGCGCGGCTATGAAATGATGGCGAGCGCGCAGACAGCCGGCGTCTATAACCTCTCGGCGCCGATCCTGGGGCCTGATGGCCGCGGCATCGCGGCGCTGACCGTTCCCTATATTGCGCTCGTCAACGCGCCCTCTGCGCCAGACATCACTGAAAGCATCGCCCTTTTGCTGAAAACCGCCGAGCAACTGTCGACGTTGGCCGGTTCGGACGTGGCCTCCACAACAGATTGACGGCACTTGGGAACGGTCGTACTTCTTATCTGAATAGATCATTCTTATGTGAGAAGCCGTTCGGAGGAGGCGCGCCTTGATCATCGACACCCATCTTCACCTCATCGACAGGTCGAGGCTCGCCTATCCCTGGCTCGCCGGCGTGCCTGCCCTCGACCAGGACTTTCTCTACGCCACCTACGAGCGCGAAGCGCGGCGGCTCGGCATTACTGCCAGCCTGCACATGGAGGTCGATGTCGATCCTTTAGAGATGGAGAAGGAGACATCCGAGGTCGCGCGGCTCGCAGGCCAGGCGGATAGCCTGCTGAAGGGCGCTATTGCCGCCTGCCGACCTGAAGAGGATGGCTTTTCGGCCTATCTGGAACGCCAGGAAGCAAACGGCCTCGTCAAGGGCTTCCGCCGCGTGCTGCATGTGATGCCGGATGATCTCTCCGAAGGAGCGACTTTTCGCGACAATATCCGCCGGCTCGGCGGCCGTCGCTTCACCTTCGACCTCTGCGTCCTGCCGCACCAGATCGAAAAGGCGATTGCGCTTGCCGATCTGGCGCCCGACGTTCCGTTTATTCTCGACCATTGCGGCGTGCCCGACATTCGCGCCGGCGCCGAGCATCCCTGGCGCGAGCACATGAGCGAGATCGCCCAACGTGCGAACGTCACGGCAAAAATCTCCGGCGTCGTCGCCTATGCGGACGAGGCCTGGCAGGTCGAGACGCTGCGCCCCTATGTCGAGCACACGATCGACGTCTTTGGTTGGGATCGGGTGGTCTGGGGAAGCGATTGGCCGGTCTGCACGCTCGGCGGCAATCTTTCGACCTGGGTCGGCGCCACCCACGCGCTTCTGGAAGGCTGCAGCGCGGAGGAAAAGCGCAAGCTGCTTGCCGACAACGCGCGCCGGATCTGGAATCTCGCCTAGCAAGCCCTGCCCTAAGTCCGTTCCGGGACGCCTGGGCATCCCGGAACTCAGAAATCAGGCTGTAGCAAAACTCTCTGCAAACAGCCGATTGAGATCGTCGACGACCTTTCGCGCCGCCTCTTTGCCCGTGAGGCCGTCGTTGATGCGATCGGATGCCGCCTGCTGGAAGGCCATGTAGCCATCGTGCCGTGGGCGAACCCAGGCGCTCTCCAGCGTCTTGCGCGTCGCACGATAGAAATTGGATGTCGCGGCATTGACGGCGTCGTCATCCCAGGCGGCCGCGTGGCCGGGCTGCCCGCCTCCTGAGGCATAAGGACCGCGCTGGACGGCGCCGCTCGCAACGAAATAGGCGAAATCGATCGCCGCTTCCCGCGCCTGTGAGAAAGCCGAGACCGCAATCCCCGTTCCGCCGAGGGCCGAGCCTGCCGGACCATTGGTTCCGGCAACTGGAACATCGCCGAACGTCACGAGCGACGGCCGGAAGCCCGGCATCGCGTAGCTGACATAGCCGTAGATCAGAGGTGCACAGACAACTTTCGACGCCGGATCGCTCATTGCCTCCAGCAAGACGATCGGGTCCATGGAAAAGCAGGAGGGATCGATCAGGTCTGTCAGTTCACGCAGGCGCTCGAAGGCGTTGATGCCCCCATCCGGGTCGATCAGCGGCCCGGCGGCGTCACTGCGGCAGGGGGAACCGAGATTGCCGGCGAGCGTGTAGAAGCTCATCAGGGAATGCGGTGGGCGCATCGGCAGCGCCACCCTTCCCTGTCGCGCGAGCGCCAGCATGTCGGTCCAGCTTTCCATACGGTCCGTCAGGTCCGGGCGCCACGCCTGGACCTGGGTCGCCGCATCGATCGGAAAGGCCCATTGCCGGCCCTGCCAGGTATAGCTCGGATAGGAGCGCCCGACGCTCGCATCCTCAAGCGCCTTCCTCTCGGCTTGGCGGCCTTCCACATCGAGCGGCGCCAGGCACTTCTCCTTGGTGATTTGGCCGACATGCGGATGATCGATGACGATAAGGTCATAGGCCCGCGCCAATTCCTCGACCGGATAGGTCTCAAAATCCTGTAGCGAGCGCTTGTCCCATTCTACCGTTATGCCGGTGCGTTCCTGCCAAAGCCGCGAACAGGCGATCATCGGATCGTAGCCGCGCGGGTGGCTCCAGGTCATGCCTTTCAATGTGACGCTCACAGGCCGAACTCCTCTCGGATCGAGGTGCTATGCTCGCCGATCCGTGGTGCTGCGCGGTCCACCTGCGCACGCTTGCCGTTGACCCTGAGCGGCGAACGCGTCGTCAGGATCGAAACGTCGTCTTCGCGCACCACCGTCTGCAGCATGTCGAGCACGCGGAAGCCTTCGCTTTCGAGCAGTTCGTTCCAGTTTAGAACCCGGGCGCACCAGATGTCCGCAGGCTCAAGCACGCCAAGCCAATGGTCGATGGTGTTTTCGGCGATCCGCTTGGCGATCAGCGCCTTGATTTCGTCCCGTTCGGAGAACCAGGAAGCCGGATCGTCGCGATAGGCGTCGAGTTGTGGCATTTGCAAGAGATCGGCAAGCTTCGGGATGGGCGTCATGGCGATGGCGAGATAGCCGTCCTTGGCCGGATAGACCCCATAGGGCGCCGACAGATAGGCATGGGCGCTGCGAAAACCCGACCGGGTCGGCAGCCGGCGGCCGTCATTCAAGTGCGTCGTCAGGACTTCGAACTGGAAGTCGACGAGGGCCTCGAGCAGGCTCGTCTCGATCAGGCTGCCCTTGCCGGAAATGCCGCGACGGACGAGGGCTGCAAGGATACCTTGCGCTGCTGCGGCGCCCGCAAGCATGTCGCCGATCGCCAGACCAAAGGGCACCGGCCCTTGGCCCTCATCGCCGTTCAGCCACATGACGCCGGAGCGCGATTGCGCGAGCAGATCCTGCCCCGGCCGCTTCACCCAGGGGCCTTCCTCGCCATAGCCGCTGATCGAGGCATAAACGATCTTCGGGTTGATCGCCTTGACCGCCTCGTAGTCGAGCCCGAGCCGCTGGATGACGCCGGGACGGAAATTCTGAATCAGCACGTCGGCCTTGGCGAGCAACGTCTTCAAGGCTTTAAGATCGGCCTCGTTCTTGAGGTCGATCGCGAGGCTTTCCTTGGCGCGATTGATGGCATGAAAGATCGTCGAATCGCCGCCGATCTCGGTGTCGCTCAGATAAAGCCGGCGCGACAGGTCGCCACCGTCGGGGCGCTCGATCTTGATGACGCGCGCCCCGAGATCCATGAGGCGCAAGGAGCAGTAGGGGCCTGAGAGAAACTGGCTCATGTCGACGACGACAAGGCCAGAGAGCGGCAGTTCGTTGGTTTCGGTCATCGGTATCTTACTTCTCGGTCTTGCCGACAAAGTCGGCGGGGTTCTTGTATTTCACGGTCTGCAGGTGCTCACAGTAGAGCACCAGCTCCCCCTCGCCCTTGAAGACCTGGTAGCTGGCCCGGATAAGCCCGAGCTCCCTGTAGCGGGGCGTTTTGTCCATGTTGGTACGGATCGTGTAGATCGTTTCGCCGATGAAGACCGGCTTGATGAAGCGCAGCTTGTCATAGCCGTAGGAAAAGGCGTTCACGCAGTTGGTGGCGACCAGCCCGAGGCCTGCGGAAAAGACGAAGGCGCCGGCAACGAGACGCCTGCCGAAGATGCCCTCGCGCTCGGCAAACATCTGATCCTGCACGTAAGGATGGATGTCGACGACGAGCGTATTGAAGAGGTGGCTGTCGCTCTCGGCGATCGTGCGACGCAAGGACCTTATACGCTGGCCGACTGGCCAGTCCTCATAGAACCAGTTTTCCGCGTTCCACACGGGAAGCGCGGCGTGCTCCTCCGGCATGTCCCCGGGACGGGTCGAGGACACCCCGACAGTGGGCATGAAGTCATCCATTGGTCAGTCCCTGATGCAATAGGTCGGCAACTGCGGGTCCGTTCGACGGTTCCCGAGGGCAATGCCGCTCGATCTCCATTCGGATCCTTATATGAATAGTATGTTCACATATGGATTCCGTTTGCAACCGGCTGTGGGCTGCAAGCGCGTTCGCGGCGAGAAGCGACGCCGTAAAGACCATCATTCAAATAGAGGTTCAGCTGCTGCAGCGCGCGCGAGGTGGCGACATTCGTCAACGACGTTGACTTTTGTCAGTATAGATGAAATATGTCAGATCCATCTTGCGAAGGTTCCGCCAATGCCCATCCGAGCCACAGACCAGATCATTCACAAGGCCGCCTGGCTCTATTATACGCACGGCCTGCGCCAGGACGAAGTGGCGCAGCGGCTGGAGATATCCCGCGCCTCGATCGCCATGTATCTGCGCAAGGCCCGCGAGATGGGCATCGTCACGATCACCACGTCGACAGAACTGTTTTCGCAGGACGTGCTTGCCCGCGAGCTCGAAGACGCCACCGGGCTTACGACTGCATGGCTCGTGCCGGAAGATCGGCAGGCGATGGACCCGGCCGCCGAAATGCCCGTCGTCGCGGCCTCCGTCTTTCTCGAACTGATCAACAAGGGCGACCGGATCGGTGTTGCCTGGGGCCGCACCGTCTATCATATCGCCGACGTCATGCCCTTTGCGGACCTGCGCGGCGTCACGGTCGTGCAACTTTGCGGCAACCTCGGCGCGCCCTATTCCTACCGCCCGGATCAATGCACGACGGAAATCGCCCGCCGCCTCAATGCCGAAGGGATTAATTTTTATGCGCCGCTCGTGCTTTCCTCCGAGCGGCTCGCCGAAGAACTGCGCGGCGAACCCGTCATCAAGGAGCAGCTCGCGACCATCTCCGACTGCGGTCTGGCGCTCTATTCGGTCGGCGGCATCGAGGATGACAGCCACCTCGTCAAATGCGGCGCGCTCTCGGCTGCAGACATGCATGCGATGGGCGAAAAGGGCGCGGCCGGCGTCATTGCCGGACAGCTCATCGATCGCGACGGCCAATGGATGGATTGCGAGCACAATCGCCGCTGCATTTCGGCCGATCTCGGCTCCATCCGCACGATCAAGAAGCGCATGCTGGTCGTGCAGGAGGACAGCAAGTTCGAACCGCTGATGGCGGCCTTGAAGGGCGGCTTCGCCTCGCATCTCGTCATCACCGAGTCGATGGCACGCAAAGTCCTCGATCGCTGGAACCGCGAAGGGCTTGGCAGAAGCGGCTCAGGCGCCCCCTGAGCCTCGAATTTGGGTCCGCCGATACCGGCCGGGCCGGTTTATCGGGAGGCTGAACTTATGGAAAATCTCTGGCGCGACGACGAGGCGGAGAAGGTCGTTGCGGGCTATCAGGCCAAGGGCACCGGCCGCGATCTGGCGCTGCGGACCTATACGACGCGACTGCTTGGCGGCGAGCCGCGGCTCGTGCTGCATGGCGGCGGCAACACCTCGGTGAAAACCGAAATCACAGACCTCGTCGGGGACACGCATGCCGTGCTCTGCGTCAAGGGCAGTGGCTGGGACATGGGCACGATCGAGCCCCCCGGCCTGCCAGCCGTCAAGATCGCCCCCCTGCTCAAGAGCCGCAAGCTCGAAAGGCTTTCGGACGAGTGCATGGTGACGCTGTTGCGCGCCAACCTCATCGACCCGGCCTCGCCGAACCCGTCCGTGGAGGCGCTGCTGCACGCCTTCCTGCCACACAAGTTCGTCGACCACACCCATTCTACCGCCATTCTTGCCATCGCCGATCAGGCCAAGAGCCGGGAGATGTGCGCCGAGCTTTTCGGCAGGAAGATGGGCTTCGTGCCCTACATCATGCCGGGCTTCGCGCTGGCGAAGGCTGCGGCGGACGTGTTCGATCAGGATCCGACAGTCGAGGGGCTGATCCTCGACAAGCACGGAATCTTCACCTTCGCCGACACGGCGAAGGAAGCCTATGATCGGATGATCCGCTATGTCACGCTCGCCGAAGAGCATGTGAAAGCGAAGGGGCACAATCCGTTTACGCCCGCCGCCCTGCCCGCAGTGCTTGCAAGCCCTGCCGATATCGCGCCAATGCTGCGCGGCGCCGTTGCCGTCGACAAGGGCGAAGGCCGTTTTGACCGCATGGTCAGTGTGTTCCGCACCTCGCCCGATATCCTCGACTTCGTCAATGCGCAGCAGGTTGAGGAGATGGCAGCCAGGGGCGTTTCGACGCCCGATCTTTCCATCCGCATCAAGACCGGCCCGTTGGTGCTTCCGGCGCCGGCTAAAGATGATCTCTCGGGCTACCGGGCCGTGATCGACGCGCGGGTCACCGCCTTTGCCGCCGACTACACCGGGTATTTCCACAGCAACGACGCACGAGACGACGTCAAGCGCATCATGCTCGATCCCATGCCGCGCCTGACGCTGGTGCCCGGGCTCGGCATGTTCGGCCATGGCCGCACCTACAAGGACGCGACGATCGCCGTCGATGTCGGCGAGATGTGGATCGAAGCTGCGCGCGACGCAGAATCCGTTGGCCGCTTCGAGCCGGTCAGCCGGCCGGATCTCTTCGATCTCGAATACTGGTCGCTGGAACAGGCGAAACTCGCAGGCGCCAAGCCGAAGCCGTTTACCGGCCAGGTCGCGCTCGTCACCGGCGGCGCCGGCGCCATCGGCGCTGCCATCGTCAAGGCTTTCGTCGCCGAGGGCGCCCATGCCGTCGTGCTCGATCTCGATGGCGACAAAGCAAGCGCAGTGGCGAAGGCGGCCGGCAACAACTCGATTGGCATCGCCTGCGACATCACCGATCCCGCTTCGGTGCGCGCCGCCTTCGACCGGGTGGTCGCGACCTTCGGCGGCGTCGATATCGTCGTCTCCAATGCGGGCGCCGCCTGGGAAAGCCCGATTGCGACGATGGACGACGCCCTGCTGCGCCGTAGCTTCGAGCTGAATTTCTTCGCGCATCAGACGGTTGCGCAGAATGCCGTTCGCATCATGAAGGAACAGAAGACCGGCGGAGTGCTGCTCTTCAACGCCTCCAAGCAGGCAGTCAACCCGGGCGCGAAGTTCGGCGCCTACGGATTGCCGAAAGCGGCGACGCTGTTTCTGTCGCGGCAATATGCGCTTGAGCATGGTGCCGACCATATCCGCGTCAATGCCGTCAACGCCGATCGCATCCGCTCGGGCCTGCTCAACGACGAGATGATCGCCAATCGTGCAGCCGCCCGCGGCCTTTCGGTCAAGGACTACATGGGCGGAAACCTGCTCGGTCTCGAAGTGACGGCCGAGGACGTAGCGCGCGCCTTCGTGCACCACGCGCTCGCAGAACGAACCACCGCGGATGTGACGACTGTGGATGGCGGCAACATCGCAGCGGCGATGCGCTGAGCGCTTCCGTCTAAGCGTAAAAACGTGCCACACTGCAGTCTCCCGCCAGAGTTGTTCGGATGGAGACGAAATGGTCGATCGATGGCCCGCAGATGCCGCGTTTCAAATGGGTGACTATGCCGCCAAGAAAGGCCGCGCCTCATGGCGCGGCAAGATCGTCGGCTGGTATCGCACAGACCTGACCAGCCTCGGCTACGCGATCGAAAGCCATTTCGAGCCGGGCTCCGTGCAGATCTATCCCGAGACGGCGATCGAAGCCTGGGTGCCGCCAAAGGCGGAAAGCGAATTAGAGTAATAAGGACAAAAAAAGGGGCGGTCTGATCGACCGCCCCTTTCGTTTCGCCTTGGGAGATTAAGGCTTCGGCATCCATGCGGGCATGGCAACATCTGCATGGGCGAACTGCGGCAGCTTCACGCCGAGCTCTTCCATGTTCTTGATGTCCTGATCGTTCAGGTCCTTCTGGGTGATCAGCGTCGGCGGTACGACCACCTGGCGGCCCGGGTCTTCGCCGGCAAGCAGCATGGCGAGCGAGCGGACCGAGACCTGGCCGACGACGGCAGGGTTGGTGGCGGCCGTCGCCGTCCAGGCCGAGCCCGTTTCGCGCATGGCGGCGATGTCGGACGTCGAAATGTCGGCCGAGTAGATCTTGACGCTGGAAGACAGGCCCGCTTCGTCGACGGCGATCTTCACGCCCTTGGCGAACTCGTCATAGGGCGCGAACATCACGGTAATGTCGGGCTTGGCCGAAATCACCGCGCGGGCCTGGTTGGCTACCGAGTTGGCGATCGGGTTGTCCATCGTTCCGAATTGCGCGGCTTCCTCGATGCCGGAGTACTTCGCCTTGAATTCCTTCCAGGTCTCGTCGCGGCGGTCGAGCGGCGCGATGCCGGCGACATAGACGTAGCCTGCCTTGAAGCTTTCGCCATTGTCCTTGACGGCCTGCTCGAGCGCGAGGCGGGCGAGGTCGCAGTCGGACTGCTCGATCTGCGGGATCTTCTCGTTCTCGACGTTTACGTCGAAGGCGACGACCTTGATGCCGGCGTCAACCGCGCGCTGGGCAGCTTCCTTCATCGATTCGGTCAGGCCGTGCTGGATGATGATGCCCTGCACGCCAAGCGCGATCGCCTGGTCGACCATGTCGGCCTGGAGCGCTGCATCCTGGCGGCTGTCGAAGACCTGAAGCTGCACGCCGAGCGCCTTGGACTGCGCCTCTACGCCTGCGAGATAGGACTGGAAGAAGTCGCCGGTCGAAAGGTAGCGCACAAGCGCGATCTTGACATCGCCGGCCTTGTCGAACGGCTTTGGCATGTCGGCTGCAAAGGACGGCACGCCGAAGGCGGCTGCCCCCATCAACCCAAGCGTCAAGCGGCCCAGGCTTCTGCGAGTCATGTTCATGTCAGTCTCCTCCACTGGTGAACTTTTTGTTTTCCGCTGAAGGGCACCCCTTCAGCGTTTGCCTCTTTTCGA
Organism: Ensifer sp. ENS03; assembly: GCF_014852035.1. Taxonomy (NCBI): domain Bacteria; kingdom Pseudomonadati; phylum Pseudomonadota; class Alphaproteobacteria; order Hyphomicrobiales; family Rhizobiaceae; genus Ensifer; species Ensifer sp. ENS03. The sequence continues at coordinate 56,238 of NZ_JACVAV010000011.1, forward strand.
GAGCGCAAAGGTGAAGATCAGGGCAGCGACGAGCACGGCGCCCTTGATGAAATCCTGGGTGTAATAGGGCGCGTTCATCATCGTCAGGCCCTGCAACAGGATGCCGACGAAGAGCGCGCCGATCGCCGTGCCGAAAGCGTTCGGCTTGGCGGCGCCGAGCACGGCAAAACCGATCAGCGCTGCGGCAACCGCATCGAGCAGCAGGTTGTTGCCCGACGCGATGTCTCCGCGACCAAGACGGGCGGCAAGCAGGATGCCGCCGATCGAGGCGAAGACGCCGGAAATGATATAGGCCGAAATCTTGTAGGCATTGACCGGCGCACCGGCGAGGCCGGCTGCCCGCTCGTTGGAGCCGACGGCATACATCATGCGGCCGAAGCGGGTGTATTCGAGGAAGAACCAGATGACGATCGCCAGCACGATCAGCACCACGACCGAAACCGGCACGAGGTTGGGCAGGACGAAATCGAAGCGGTGGCGGCCGAGTGCAAGGAAGGCCGGGCTGAAAGTGCCGCCGGCGACCGAACCGTCGGGCAGCGTCATGCCTGTGGCAATCGACCGGCCCTCCGTCGGGATGCGCTGGAGGCCGAGCAGGAGGAACATCATGCCGAGTGTCGCCAGCAGATCAGGCACGCGCATGTAGACGATAATGACGCCGTTGACGAAACCGACCAGGACACCGATGGCAAGGCACACGAGCGTCGCCGTCAGTGCGTCGCCGCCCATCACCACCATCACATAGGACGAGGCCATCATCGCCGTCGTCGCGACCGAGCCGATCGAAAGATCGAAGCCGCCGACGACAAGCGTGGCCGTCACGCCCAGCGCCAGGATGCCGGTAATCGACACCGACTGCAGGATGAAGACCGCACTCTGCGGTGAGGCGAAGCCGCCGGTCACGCGCGAGAAATAGAGGACCATCCCGGCGAGAAGCACGAGGAAGCCGTATTTGATGGCCGCCTCGCGAATTCCCGATGCGCTCGAAGGGACTGCAACCGGTGCTGCGGAATTGCTCTGTTCACTGCTCATGACGCATGGACCTGTTGATAGAATTGACCGGCGATTTCCGACAGGAGCCGCTCGACATCGATGTCGGCATTGCGGTGCTCGCCGACGATGGTCTGTTCCGACATCACGAGGATGCGGTCGGCGACTTCGAAGGCTTCGTCGAGTTCGGTCACGAAGAGGATCGTGGCGCGGCCCGCGGCCGAGGCGCGCAGCTTCTCGCCGATGTCGCGGCGTGCGGCGATGTCGACGCCCTGGAACGGTTCGTCGAGGATGAGCAGGCGCGACGGCTCGGAAAGCCAGCGCCCGACCATCACCTTCTGCTGGTTCCCGCCCGAAAGCGTCTGCAACTCGTCGCGCTCGCTGCGGCAGACGACACCGAGGGCGGCGATCTGCTGGCGTGCCTTGGTCTTTTCCGCCCGCCGGCTCGATATGCCGAAGCGCGAGAGCCGGCTCAGGAACGGCAGGCTGATATTTTCGTAGATGTTGAAGTCGGGCACGATGCCGCTTTCGGCGCGGTCCTTGGCGACGAGGAAGACGCCGCGGGCGATAGCCCTTCCGGTGCTTGCCGGCGCGTAACGCGCGCCGTCGAGCGTCATCTCACCGGCAAACGGAGCGCGCGCGCCAAACAGGGTTTCGGCAAGCGCGGTCTTGCCGACGCCGACGAGCCCGGTGACGGCGACGATTTCCCCGTCACGGAGCGTGAAATCGAAGGGGCGCGCCTGTTCCGACAACTTCAGGCCGCTGACCGCAAAGACCGGAGCGCCGCCGGTGCGCAGATCAACGGCGCCAGCCAAGACCTTGCGACCGAGCATGGCGTTGACCGCACCCTCATAGTCCAGTTCCGGCCCTTCGAAGCGGCCACTGATGCGGCCATCACGCAGCGCCACGATGCTATCGGCCAGCCGGCGAATATCCGACATGCGATGGGAGATATAGAGAATGGCGACGCCGCGCGCCTTCAGCCGATCGACGAGATCGAAAAGCCGGTCGGCCTCCGCGCTCGACAGCGACGAGGTCGGTTCGTCAAGGATCAGCACCTTCGGCTCATGCGCCATGGCACGGGCGATCGCCACCATCTGCCGGTCGGCAAGCGTCAGGTCGTTGATATTGGCGGCAAGATCGATCGCAAGCCCCATGCGCGAGGCGACCGCGGCGGCCTCTCGGCGCACCCGACGCGGGTTGAAGAACAGCCGCGCACCGCGCCCGTTCAAGCGGTCGAGCGTTAGATTGGTGGCGACGTCGAGATCGGCGACCACCCCGTCATTGATGTTCTGATGCACGGTGACAACGCCGGCGCGGATCGCCTCGGCCGGGGCCGTCGGCTCGAAGGGCATGCCGGCGAGCGTGATCGTGCCGGCGTCGCGCGTGTAAACGCCGCTCAGGATCCGCACGAGCGTGGATTTGCCGGCGCCATTGGCGCCCATCAGAACGGTAACCGCCCCAGCCTTGAGATCGAGATCCACCCCTCGAAGAACCGGTACCGGCCCGAAGGATTTGCGCACGCCCTCAATGCGAAACACTGCCTGTTCGCTCATTCTCTCCTCCCGATGAAGGCAGGTTAGGATAGGCTTCCGTCAAATGTCAAGGCCATTGACATTTGCTAGAATGCCGCCTTAGTTGTGACCACACACGGCATGGCTGCGAGCGGTGGAGGCCCGCGCCATGCGTTGGAGGAGAACGATATGGACAAGCAGGTCTTCGAGGCGCTGAGCGCTGCGACGTTGCCGGAAAAACTCGGCGGCAACACCGTCCTGAGAGAAAAAATCGGGCCGGACTTTTCGCGCTGGAGCGTTAAGGAAGTCGGCGACGGCAACCTCAATCTGGTCTTCATCGTCTCCGCGACAGGGGCGCTGCCATCGTCAAGCAGGCGCTGCCCTATGTGCGCCTTGTCGGCGAAAGCTGGCCGCTGCCGCTGAAGCGCTCCTATTTCGAATATCATGCCCTGAAGCGCCAGGCAGCGCGTGACCCCGGTCTCGTGCCGGAGATCTATTTCTTCGACGAATCCCAGGCGCTCATCGTCATGGAGTTCCTGACGCCGCACGTCATTTTGAGGCGCGCGCTGATCGACGGGCGGCAACTACCGAAAATCGGGCGTGACCTCGGCCTCTTCGTCGCCCGCACGCTCTTTCGCGGCTCCGACCTCTCCATGGCCACGCGAGAAAAGAAGACGGACCTCGCGCTTTTCGCCGACAATATCGAGCTTTGCGACATCACCGAAAACCTGGTGTTTTCCGATCCCTATTTCGAGGCCGAGCTCAATCGTCATACCACGCCCCAGCTCGATCCGATCGTGGCCGAGCTTCGCGCCGACCGCGACCTCAAGGTCGAAGCACAGCGGCTGAAACATCTGTTCTCGGCAAAAGCCGAAACGCTCTGCCATGGCGATCTGCATACCGGTTCTGTTATGGTGACCGACGACGAGACCCGCGTCATCGACCCGGAGTTCGCGTTCTACGGACCGATCAGCTTCGACGTCGGCATGCTGCTTGCCAATTTCTGGATGAGCTATTTTTCGCAGAGCGGACACGAAAACGCGCCCAGTGCCCGAGATGGCATGCGCACCTATCTGCTCGATACGGTCGAAGTCATCTGGGAAACCTTCCGCACCGAATTCGCCCATCTCTGGCGCACGGAGCGTAACGGCATTCTCTATCAGGCAAGCCTCTTTGAGGCGCGCAACGATCCGTTCGGCGCCGAACAGGCGCTCGATATCGTCATCGACGAGATCTGGCGCGAGATGTTGGGCTTTGCCGGCGTCGAGATGCACCGCCGCATCCTGGGGCTCGCCCACAACGCCGACTTCGAAACCATTGTCGACCCCGATCGCCGTGCTGCCTGCGAAACCAGGGCGCTGAAGCTCGGGCGTCACCTCGCCGTCAACCGGCATCATATCCACAGCCTCAAGGACATCCGCGCACTCGCGGAGCGCCTTCAGAAGGAGACATCAGCGTGAAAGTCGGAGAACGCCACTACCATACGATCTGGCTCAACGAGGACGGACGCTCCGTCGATATCATCGACCAACGCTGGTTGCCGCACGAGTTCCGCGTCGTGACGCTGAAAACGGTCGCCGATGTCGCCGTCGCCATCCGCGACATGTGGGTGCGCGGCGCACCGCTGATCGGCGTCACGGCCGCCTACGGTGTTGCGATTGCGATGGCCAAGGACCCGTCGAACGCCCATCTCGACGCCGTCTGGGAGGAACTCAACGAAACACGCCCGACCGCCATCAATCTGCGCTGGGCGCTGAACGCCATGCGCGACCATCTGCGCCCCTTGCCGGAAGGCGGGCGTGCCAAGGCGGCCTATGATCGTGCCGCCGAGATCGCGGCCGAAGATGTCGAACTCAATCGCGCCATTGGCGCAAACGGCCTGAAGGTCATCCGCGAGATTGCTGCGAAGAAGGCGCCGGGTGAACCCGTGCGCATCCTCACCCATTGCAACGCCGGCTGGCTTGCGACCGTCGACTATGGCACTGCGACTGCACCCATCTACATGGCTGTCGAGGAAGGCATTCCGGTGCATGTCTATGTCGACGAAACACGCCCGCGCAATCAGGGCGCCTATCTCACCGCCTGGGAAATGAACGGCCACGGTGTGCCGCACACGCTGATCGTCGACAATGCCGGCGGGCACCTGATGCAGCACGGCGATGTCGATATGGTCATTGTCGGCACGGACCGGACGACGGCCAATGGCGATGTCTGCAACAAGATCGGCACCTATCTGAAGGCGCTAGCTGCGCGCGACAATGGCGTCCCCTTCTATGTCGCCCTTCCCTCGCCGACGATCGACTGGACGGTCCGCGACGGGATCAAGGAAATCCCGATCGAGGAGCGAACCGCCGACGAGGTGAGCTTCGTCCAGGGGCGCGCCAGCGACGGCTCGATTGCCAGCGTGCGCATTTCGCCGGAGGGCAGCCCTGCCGCCAATCCGGCCTTCGACGTCACGCCCGCCCGACTCATCACCGGCCTGATCACCGAGCGCGGCATCGCAACACCATCGCCCGAAGGCCTCAAGGCGCTTTTCCCAGAACGGAGCTGAGACGATGACACTCACGAACCGGGTTTCAACGGAAGAGATCGCGCTCGGCATCCGCCGACGGGTGTTCTTCCACACGATGAAGAACAATGGCGGTTACCTCAGCCAGGCCTGCTCGGCTGCCGAAAGCCTTGCGCTGCTCTATAACGAGCTTCTGACGCTCGGCGAGCCGACGTTGCCGAAGGTGCCGCTGCCGTTTCGCGGTGTTCCTTCGGCGCACAATCCGGACGCCTTTACCGGCGCCGGGTATCACGGACCGGTTGGGCCGGCGTTCGACCGTTTCTTCATCTCGCCCGCCCACTATGCGCTCGTCATCTATTCGGCGCTGATCGAGATGGGGCGCATGGACGAGCACGCGCTCGATCACTTCAACAAGGACGGCGGTTCGGTCGAGATGATCGGCGCCGAGCACAGCCCCGGCATGGAAGTGACCACGGGCTCGCTGGCGCAGGGTCTCTCCATGGCCTCGGGCGTCGCCTGGGCGCGGCTGCAGAAGAAGGAGCCGGGCAAGGTCTGGGTCTACATGTCGGACGGCGAGTTCCAGGAAGGCCAGACCTGGGAATGCCTTGCGGCGATGAGCTACCACGGCATCGACAACATCCGCATCGTCGTCGACGTGAACCGCCAGCAATGCGACGGCGCCATGTCGTCGGTGCTCGACCTTGGCAATCTCGCCGCCCGGGTAAGCGCCTTCGGCGTCACCTGCCGGTCGGTCGACGGCCACGACCTGGAAGCGCTCAGGGCTGCGGCCGGAAGCGCCGAGCCCGGCAAGCCGCTGGTCATCCTCGCCAACACCTCGCCCTACCAGGGCATGGAGTTCCTCAAAAAGCGTTTCCCGCGACTTCATTACGTTCGCTTCAAGAGCGCGGAAGAACGGCTTGAAATGCAGGCCGCACTTGCGGCCGAACTCGGCGTCGACGTCGAAGCTATGAAAGGGGCCTGAACATGGTCGAGATCGTCAATCGTCCCTACGCCAAGGCATTCGAGACCTTCGCGACCGCGCGACCCGAAGTCCTCTGCCTTTCCGCCGACCTGACCTCGTCCTGCGAGGTCGACGGCTTCCGCGACCGGCATCCGCAGCAGTTCCTCTCGCTCGGCATGGCCGAGCAGAATATGTTGTCCTTTGCCGGCGGGCTGGCGATGGAAGGCTACCGGCCGTTCATTCACACCTTCTCGGTCTTCCTCTATCGCCGCCCCTATGATCAGTTGATCAACTCCATCGCCTATTCCAATCGCAAGGTGCGACTGATGGGCTTCCTGCCCGGTATCACCACGCCCGGCGGCATCACCCACCAGGCGATCGAGGACATTGCCGTTCTGCGCGCTGTACCGAACATGACGATCCTCGAGACCGGTGACGCGACCGAGGTGGAGACCGTACTCGAAGTGGCCGACAGCATCGATGGCCCCGTCTATGTGCGCGTGCTTCGCGGCGAGGTCCCGCGTCTCTTCTCCACGCCTTTCGCGTTCAACAAGCTGCGGGTTCTGTCCGAGGGCGACGACATTCTCGTCGTTTCCTCAGGCGTCTGCACCGAGGAAGCACTGCGCGCCACCCAACCGCTTCAGGCACGCGGCATCGGCATCACCCATCTGCACGCCTCGACCCTGAAACCCTTCGATCGCGAAGGCCTTTTGAAGGCCGCGCGGGGCAAGAGGGGGATCGTCACGCTGGAAAACCACACCATCGTCGGTGGCCTCGGCTCGCTCGTGGCGGAAATTCTGGCCGAAGAAGGCCTCGGCATTCGCCTGAAGCGGCTGGGCCTCAACGACACCTTCGCCCATGGCGCGTCCAAGCCCTACCTCATGAAGAAGTATGGCCTCGACGCCGGCGCGCTCGTTGGCGCCATCAGCGAATTGGTCGGCAAGCCTCTGGAGATTGGCGAGGACGAATTGACGGAGGTCCGCATCGACCACGTGCATTCGGCTCAGAAGGCGGAGGCGCTCTAGTGGCTCCGCGTTTCACCGTCACCTACTACGTGCAGGCCGCTGACGCCGACGAGGCTAAGGCGCGCGCACTCGATATCGCTCTGGAGCAGACCGTCGAAATTCCGCGCAGCGCCGTTCCCAAGGGCTACGTCGAGGATGAAATCCTCGGCAAGCTGGAAGACCTGAAGCCGGATCCGGTCGGCCGGCCGGGTTTTCTCGCCTCGATCTCCTATTCCGACGACGATGTCGGCGGCGACTTTCTGCAGCTCTTGAACGTCATCTTCGGCAACAGCTCCATCAAGCCCGGCCTGAAGGTCGAGGATATCGGTCTTTCGCCGGGTATCCTTGGGCTTTGCACAGGACCCCGCCACGGCATTGCCGGGCTTCGCGCCCGCGCCGGCGTGGGCGAAAGCCCTCTGTTGATGTCGGCGATCAAGCCCGTCGGGCTTTCGACATCCGAACTTGCGAGCCGCGCCCATGATTTCGCGCTTGGCGGCATGCACTTCGTCAAGGACGACCATGGTCTCGTCGATCAGGTGACGTCGCCTTTTGCCGAACGCTTGAAGGCCTGCATCGAGGCCGTCGGCGAGGCCAATGCCAAAACCGGCAGCAGGACAAGCTTCGTGCCGAATGTCACCGGGCCGGCTTCGGCCGTGCTTGACCGGGCGAAGGAAGCGCAGGCCGCCGGTGCGGGCGCCGTGATGCTGGCCCCGGCATTGACCGGCTATGATGTCGTGCGCACACTTGCGGCCGATCCCGACTTCAGCTTGCCGATCGTTTCGCACCCGGCCTTCTCCGGCGCAAATGTGGTTTCTGCCGATTGCGGCTTCTCGCACCGTTCGTTCTTCGGCACGCTCCATCGCCTGATGGGCGCGGATGCGGTGATCTACCCGAACTTCGGAGGCCGCTTCGGTTTCACGCGAGAGGAATGCCTGTCGATTGCTCGGGCCTGCGCGGCCGACATGAGCGGGCCGAAGGCGATCGTCGCTGCACCCGGTGGCGGCATGACCTTCGAGCGCGTTCCCGAGATGCGTGAGGCCTACGGCAACGACGTCATGTATCTGATCGGCGGCGCCCTGCTTCAGCAACCGAACCTCGTGGACGCCTGCCGCCGCCTGGTCGCCGCGGTCCATAGCTAGACGCACTCGCCATGGGTCGAGCCGGGATGGTGCAGCCCTCGTATTCCCGTAGGCGAAAGGGCGGCCCTCCCGTTGCGCGACAAGAGAAGCAGCTAGCGGATGGCCGCAGCCTGGGACCAGGCTGCCATCCAGCGCGACTGCGAGCTCATGGGCCGCAATCCGCTTAGTCGCGCTCCGTTGTCGCTATGCGTTGGAAGTGCGAGTCGGCATTACAACGGCCGAGAACGCCGACCAAACCGCTGGGCTAAGCGGCGACAACTCCTCGGCCCTCAAGCTGAGCGCTTCCGAAGACGTCGGCGCCGCTTCAGGACTGCCGATCACCTGTTACGCTTCGAACGTCTAGCGTTTGCGAACAAACTCAGTGCGTAGAACAAGACCTTTGATCGCCTCATGGCGGCAATCGATTTCTTCAGGATTATCAGTTAGCCGGATCGACTTGATCACCGTTCCCTGCTTCAGCGTTTGCCCGGCACCCTTCACCTTGAGATCCTTGATCAAAACGACTGAGTCGCCATCTGCAAGGACGGTCCCTGACGCATCGCGAACCTCGGCGGCTCTTGCTTTCTCGGCAGCAAGTTCGGAGGCTGGCCGCCACTCACCCGTTACATCGTCGTACACGTAGTCGTCGTTCTGGTCGCTCATGGTCTGCCTTGCATGGTTTTTCGGATCTTGCAGTGGTCGCGGCCGCGATCGCTGCAATAGGGGTGCACCCCTACCTTCTCTGCGGTGCTGACGCAAATGTCACGGCTCGTCCTTCGGTTTTGCTGCGGTCTAAAACGTCGGTCGTCCGCTATAAGGCCGCATTTGCGCCGCGTGGGGGCCGGCATCCGTCGCCGCGCGCGGAGCGGACCCGCTTGCCTTTCGCAGGGCACTGCCTCGTATGCCCGTAGATCGTCTCCGCTTGTCCGGCCGAGCGCGAACATTGAAGCGGCCGTCTTCCGCCGGTTCGGCACTGGGCCGGAACCACTTCGGCCCGAAAGAAAGAGACATGGCCAAGCCCGCAACCAACCTCGGCCCCCGTTCATTCAGCACTGTGAGTGCTCTAGTTGGCGAAGGCCTGTTCTTTCACAAAGATTTCCAGATCCGTCTCTGCCTTGATGGTGCTCCGAGTTCGATTTCGGCCCGCGCTCTTTGCTTCGTAGAGGAGCTTGTCGGCCCGTTCATAGAGTTTCTCAAAACCTTCATCGCCGAAGGTATCCGTCACTCCCATGCTGGCGGTTACAGGTCGCTCGAGACCCGGAACGGTACTGGCGACAATTACCGGAATTGCCTGTCGCCGGCGTTCGGCCAGGGTGGCGGCATCATTGCCGCGCAAGAGAAGTACAAATTCTTCACCGCCAAGACGGTATGCCCGCACGTCCGGCCCTGTCTGGAAAGCATTGGCTACAGCTTTGAGCACGGCATCTCCAACGGCATGTCCGTTTACGTCATTGATTGACTTGAAATGATCAAGGTCAATGACCGCCAATGTTGCAAAGCCATCAGCTCGAAGCTGCGCGAACTGTCCCTCAATAGCTCGACGATTGAGCAATCCCGTCAATGGGTCCGTTTCGGAAAGCCGTTCAAGCAGATCGGCTTCGATGCGTGCGCGATCTCGCTCCCGCTTCATGGTCACGAAGCGATCAGCTACGCCGAGCGTGGTGAAGAGGGCTTCGAATAGACAGCCAGCATAAAACGCGAGCGTGGCGTCGATGCTGTCGAACCAGGGTACGACGCCCGTCACCAGACGGATCAAGCCGACCGCGATCATTGGCGTGTATCCGACTGCCTGAAATTTTGCCGCGCGGCTCCCGCGGCGCAATGCGTCGATCATCGACAGTATGAAAATGATGAGGATCGGTGCAAACGCAGCCGTGTACGCGGTCGATTGTATTGGCCGCGCAACGAACGGGAATGCCGCGTGAAACGCACTCAGGAACAAAGCCGATGCCGCACAATAGGGTAGCAGACGCCGTAGTGCAGGATGCATCAGTCCAGGTTCGATGAAGCTGTACGTAAACATCGCTCCTGATGCGACCGTCATCCCGAAGAGCAAGGTGGTCATCCAGCTCAAAGTCATGGCCGGCGGGTCGAAAAATACGACTGACAAACTTGATGAGGTCATAATGGTCATCAGCAACGACAGCGTCAAAGCCGAGTGCCAGAGAACAAAAGGTTCGCGCAGGATCCGATAGAACGCCGCATTGAAGATCAGAAGCATGGCGAGCATGCCAGCTAGGCCTGCGACGAACGTCAGGAGTTGCATATCGTCGATGCTATCGACTGCGACATCCACTGGTGCCAGATATGCTCGCTCCAGTGTCATCCGATGGCTAGGCAAATCGATTGCGACGACGACTTGCCGCGTCGCATCTGTCACTACAGGCAGGGGAGCCTTGAAATACCCACCGGCCATTGAGCTGGGCAACGCTGCTGCAGAAGCGGAGGCTTGCCGCACCGCGCCGTCCTGGTCGATTGCAAGGAGATGCACCGCCTCAAGTGCGCTCCGCCTGGAGAGAAAGTATCGAGGAGGGCTATCGCCCGGCCTGAGATCGAAGCGAAGCAGCACTCGTTCGGAATCAATCGAGAATTTCCGGTCATCACAGGACCACCGCTCGGCTGCCAAAGCTATGGTGATCACGTTCTCTGAGATGCGGCCGGATGCCCAGCAGGAATTGCGAATGTTGCTGGAATCACCAGCGTGGGTCGATCCAACGCCCAGGTGCGTCAGCATCAACAGAAGCAGAAATACTGCCAAAGCACGACTTCGAAACCCACCCCCAAGCATAGGGCTTCGATACAGCCAGAAGCTTTCGATACCATTAAGCGCCGCAAAAACGCGCCTGTTATCGGCTCGGCGGAAGGCGGCGACCTTGCTATAGCGCCTGAACGCGAACCGCGGCCCGCTCACACTTCCTGTCTTCAATTCTGGCGCAAGGCGCTGGACGACGACAAGCGGGCAATCATCCATGGGCCGCTCCAGAAGAGCGCGCGACCGCCTCTCTTCATGAACTGCAACCGGACACGACGGATGTTTGAGATGGCTCTTTGAGGGTTTGCGCCGATCGCGCGCTAGAGCCGGTCGCCGCTTTCGATGGCGGCCGGTGCCTCTACTGGGTTCTCGGATGCCACGTGCTCTTCGGCAACGCTCAAATCCAGTTTCCCCCAGATCGATAGTTTTTCGCCGTTGGGTTTAAGCTTTCGGGACTGCTTGATCTCAACGATAAACGGCTTTGTCTGCTGACGCATCTTTGCTCCAGGCGACGAATCGCAGAGCAACTCTATCGCAACGCATTCGTCTCGCAAGCGGACCTTGCCCGAAGATCGTGCGAGAAACGGGCGTGTTTTCACTGTGGGTGTGGCAGTGTGCTGCAGCGCGCTGCGTCCCTTCGGGTAGGGGCGCGATTGCGCTGATGCCACTATCAGATCTCTTCCCTTCGGCCGTTGCTCCAAGTGCGGGCTCGATGAGGCAGGTCTGACCGTAGAACGGCTGCGCCTCGCTCTTGTTCCCGAAAAGGGCTTCACAAAGACAGGCATCGAGCCACTCGCAGGCTTACGTCGCTCGCCGGCCATCGTTACTTCCTCTGCGGCATCAACCCGCGCTCTAGACGTTTTGCCGGGGTTCGAACTTCGCGATGACCATCTCGCTCTCCTTCGAGACGAGCCTGGCGGGCAAGAAGTTGATCCTGCCTTCGTTCGGCAGCAGGCACATTGGCGCGCATCACTGTATCGCGGAGCTTTCGCGCAATGCGATTCTGTCCCGGTTATCCCCCGTTGACAGCAGGAAAAAAACCACCTCCTACCTCTCCTGGATCGGCCGACGGCTTGCTAGGAAGAGCGTGAAAGCCCGCCGTCGGAGCGACTGACCCCCGCAACGTCTGGGCGTTCAAGCACCACCGCACGCGTGATGCCTTTCACCGACGATGCCAAAGGTGGTTTCGATAGAGCCAACGGATCGAGCGGCGCATGCGGTTGCCGGCAGCACAAAGATCTGCCCGGAACGGCAATGGCCGAGTAGTCGAGCGGCAGCTACCGACTAAAGGACAAGCGCGCTTGTCCTGTTCTCGATCAGGCGAACGAGGTTCAGTGCCGTCATCTCCGAGGATTTCGGATTGGTTGCGAGCGGGCGGTTCTGAAGGCGGATTTCGAGTGTGCCGAAGGCGCCGCGGGCGATAATGCTGTGCGTGCTTTCCACTGCTTTGGGATCGGCGACGAGCTGCACACGCGTATGTTCCATACCGATGCCGGCAAGGGAGATGGTCGCCGCCACATTGGCATTTTGCGGAAAGGCCGTCGCCGCCTCAGCGGCCGATCCTGCAAAGAAAGCTTCCGCTTCCTGAAGTTCGCTTAGGCGACAGCACTCTTCGGCGGGCGTCCCAAACCAGGCCCTCGCGGGCTTGGTGATGGTGTGCTCCACGCTGTCCAGACTCAACCGTGAGGCCGCCGAGAGCGCATCGATGCCGCCGAGCGCGCCCGGCGGTATGATAAGCTTGCAACCGTTCCGCCGCGCAAGTTCCACGAGTTCGTCGAGCACGGTGGCATCCACCAGGGCCGAGGTCGAGGACACCGCGAAATCCATGCCCGCCGCCAATGCCGCCCGGGCGAAGGGCTGGACGCTTTCGCGGCTCGCCGCCTCGACGACCAACGTCGCGCCGGTCGCCGTCAGCGCTTCTGGACCGGCAACATGAACCGCCCCTTCCGGCATGGTCGCTTCGATTTCCCTGGGATCGCGCACGGCGATCCCGACAATCCGGGCGTTCGCGCCCCGCGCCTTAAGAAGTGCTGCCACCCGCTGTCCGATGGCGCCCCAGCCCACGAGGCAGATGGCTTCGACTTTCGACATGACGATCCTTTGCTGGTTTGCTGCCGGGTTCAGAGCGTCACCCAGCCCTCGGGCGGGGTCTTGCCGGGGTGCACGGTTCCGCATTTCGGGCACGTGCGCAGCTTTTCGTCCGCGTAGAAGGCCTGATAGATCGGCGGCAGATCGTCGACGATGGATTCGAGGTCTACCTCCGCGCGGTGCACAAGTTCCGTGCATTCGAAGCAGTACCATTCGACAGCGTCGAGCAGGCCTTCAGGCCGCGTGGGCTCGATCACAAGGCCGATCGATCCCTCCATCGGCCGCTGCGGCGAGTGGCGCACATGCGGCGGCAGCAGGAAGATGTCGCCCTCGCGGATCGGCACGTCGTAGAATTCCTTGCCGTCATAGAGCTTCAGCACCATGTCGCCCTTTAGCTGGTAGAAGAACTCCTCGACGGGATCGTCGTGATAGTCGGTGCGCTTGTTGGGGCCACCGACTATCGTCACCATGAGGTCGGCGTCTTTCCAGATCTGTTGGTTGCCGACCGGCGGCTTCAGCAGGTGCTTGTGCTCGTCGATCCACTTTTGCAGATTGAACGCCTTGAGCTTCGTCATCGATATTCCTCCCTGTCCCGTTCAGCGCAGTTTCAGGCCGCATTCCTCGAAGGCGGCTCTGGTCAGTCTCTTTTCCGCATCCGTCAGCTCCAGCAGTGGCTGGCGGACGGCTCCCCCCACTTGGCCAAGCAGTTCCTGCCAGTACTTCTGGTGCGCATGGGGCTTTTCCGCGGGCTTGGACTTGCGGAAGGCGTCACGCACCCCTTGCAAGCTCGCGCTGACGGCGCGGCTCTCCTCGGCCTTTCCGGCAAAGGCGAGTGCTGTGTACTCGGCCATGCGCCGGTCGGCCTTGGTCTGGAGCGTGTAGGGTGGCGACGAGCAGAGATAAAGCTGCCAACCGAGTTCCAAGACGTTATCCAGCCATTCCTCTTCCGAAGCGGTCGAGACGAGGATGCGGTCGCCGGCGAGCGCCGTCAGCGCCTTGTACATGGCGCGCGGCACCGAATACTTGATCGCTACCACCGTCTCGATGTCGGCAAGCCGGTTGCACAGTTCCGGGCTCATCAGATAGCCGCTGTCGGGATGCGACCACAGCGCCATGCCGATATCCACCTTTGAGGCGATGGCCTCATAGTAGCGCAGCAGCGTTTCGTCCTGCTGCTTGAAGAAATGCAGGATCGGCGCATGCACGACGATGTAGTCGGCGCCGCAGGCCTGCGCATGACGGGCAAGATCGATCACCACATCCATGTTCTGGTCGGAGCAGGACATGATCGTCTGCGCCCGTCCTCCGGCCGCTTCCACGGAGAGATCGAACATGCGCTTGCGCTCGTCGACCGACATGGAGAAGAACTCACCCTGCTTGCCGGCAATGAAGAGGCCGTCGATACCGAGATCGGAAATCCAATGCTCGACATTGCGGCGGTAGCCCTCTTCGTCGATGGCGCCATCGGCCGTAAACGGCGTGTTCGCCGCCGCCCAGATGCCGCGCATCGTGGCACGGGAATGGGCCTTTGCATCTTTACGCTGGTATTTCATGACGCTCCCTGTCGCATGTCCGTCCGGTGGCGCGTGAAGCAACCGCTCCGGTCTCTCTCGGCGCATTTAGCGCAGGATTTTTTTATTCATTAAGACACATAGTCTGTATATATTCATGCCGAAATCAGTATGGATCCCGCGATGCTCAATCTCCGTCAGATCAAGTGTTTTCAGGCCGTGGTCGAACTCGGCAACTTCTCCCGCGCCGCCGAACGCTTGCGCACCAGCCAGGCCGGCATCTCGCATGCGATCCGCGACCTCGAGGCGCTGCTCGGCGCGCGGCTCTTCGACCGCACGACCCGACGCGTCGAACTGACCGAGGCCGGTCGGGTCTTTGCGGCGGCCGCGCTGCCCGGCCTTGCGGAAATCGAGCGCGCCGTCGATGCGGTGCACGATCTCGGGCAACTGAGAACGGGCCTGGTGCGCATCGCCGCCCCGCCCTTCCTTGGCGCAACCGTGCTGCCGCGCCTGCTGCAGGAAGTCGCTCAAAGCCATCCGAACCTCAAACTCAGGATCGAGGACGTCGTGACGGACATGATCGCGCCCCGGGTGCGCAGTGGCCTCTGCGACCTCGGCGTCGGCACCTTTGCCAGCGACGAGGACGGCCTTGAGATCCAACGCGTGCTGCGCGACCAGCTGATGGTTTTTGCGCCCGAGGGCCACGCCATCTGCACGAAGGCCGAAGTGGCCTGGTCCGCGCTTTCCGACCAGCCGATCATCACGCTGACGCGCGAAAGCAATATCCGTCTTCTGACCGAGGTCGGCTTCGAAAGCGCCGGCGTGCCACTGCGCCCTTCTCTCGAAGTGCACCAGATCAACACGGCCCTTTCGCTCGTCGAGCGGGAGGCGGGGGTTGCCATCCTGCCGACCTATGCCTTTACCGGCCTCAACGGTCGGAAGATCTCAGCCCGCCCGTTGGTCGAGCCGTCGATTGCCCGCGATGTCTCTGTCATCACGGCGCGCGAACGCACGCCCTCCCCCGCGACGCTCGCGGTGCGCACACTGCTGCGCAAGGTGCTGCGCGACATGGTCCCGGTTGTCGGCTGATGGAACGCAAGAAGGCCGAAACCACCCAGACAGCGGTTTCGGCCTGATCATCCATTCATTGCGGCGCGCGCGATGCCGTCAGGCGGTGCGCAGCGAGACGTTCTTGACGACGGTGTAGTGATGCAGGCCCTCCGCGCCACCCTCGCGGCCAAGGCCGCTTTCCTTGACGCCACCGAACGGCGTTTCGGCGACGGAGGCCTCGAGCGTGTTGATCGAAAGATTGCCGGCCTCGATGCCCTGCATCAGGCGGTCGATGTTGGCGGCCGAGTTGGTGAAGCCATAGGCGGCAAGACCAAACGGAAGCGCATTCGCTTTCGTAAGCGCTTCGTCGATCGAGGCAACCGGATTGATCAGCGCGAGCGGGCCGAAGGGCTCTTCGCTGAGCGCGCGGGCATCATCCGGCAGATCGGCAATCGCGGTCGGCGCGAAGAAGTAGCCCTTGCCGTCCAGACGTCCGCCGCCGCACAGGATGCGGGCGCCCTTTGCGCGCGCATCGTCGACAAGCTCCTGGAGGGCAGCGATGCGGCGATCGTTGGCCACCGGGCCCATCTGCGTCCCTGCGTCGAGGCCGTCACCGACCTTGATCGAACGCGCCTTCTCCACGAAGGCGTCCGTGAAGCGCCTGTAGAGCGTTTCGTGCACGAAGAAGCGCGTCGGCGAGGTGCAGACCTGGCCGGAATTGCGATACTTGCGGGTGGCGCAGGCAATGCCTGCCGCAACCGGATCGGCATCCTCGCAGACGATGACGGGCGCGTGGCCGCCAAGTTCCATCAGCGCCGGTTTCATCACTTGCGAAGCGAGCGTCGTCAGGTGCTTTCCGACGACGGTCGAGCCGGTGAAGGCGACCATACGGATCCGGTCCTGAGGGATGAGATAGCCTGAGATTTCGGCGGGGTGGCCGAAGACGAGGTTGAGCACACCGGCAGGAAGGCCTGCATCGTGGAACGCCCGCGCTATGTGCACGACGCCGGTTGGCGTCTCCTCGGACGCCTTCATGATGATGGAGCAGCCGGCCGCAAGTGCGCCGCCGATCTTGCGAGCGGGCTGGCTCATCGGGAAGTTCCAGGGCGAAAACGCCGCGACCGGGCCGATCGGTTCCTGCAGCACGATGTAGCGGATGCCCGGTGCGCTCGGGATAACCCGGCCGTAGAGACGCACGCATTCGCCGGCGTCCCATTCGAAGAATTCGCAACCGCGAATGACCTCGGACCGCGCCTCGGAAAGCGGCTTGCCGTTTTCGAGCGTGATCGAACGCGCGATCTCCTCTGAGCGCTCGCGCATAAGCTGGGCCGCCTTCAGGATGATCGCCGCGCGGGCAGCCGGCGATGTCCGGCTCCAGGCCTGAAAGCCCTGCCAGGCAGCGTCCGTTGCGTCGGCGAGATCCGTCTCGCGGGCGACCGCCACCTTGCCGATGACATCCTCATTGGCGGGGTTGATGACGGCGAGCGTCTCAGAGGTCGCCCTCCATTTGCCGCCGATATAGAGCTGAGCATGCGTATCCTGAGCCATGAGATTGCCTTTTCGCCATTCCTTCAGAGGCTGCGCCTTCCTGTTCCGGTAATGGATGCAATCAGCGGTCTAATATAACAATCCACATAGGTTGAATGAATTGATATCGAGATGTGATAAGTCTCGAGCCACCACAAACGAAAAAAAGCGCCTTCCCGGGCAGGGAAAGCGCTTTTCCATTTTTCACAAGCGATCGCGATCAGGTCACGGCGCTACGGACAGCAAAGCGGGCGTCGCGCCAAGCGCCAGTCTCCATCACGTCATGCAGCACGTCCACGGCGTTCCACACATCCTTAAAACTCGTATAGAGCGGTGTGAAACCGAAACGGATGGTGGCCGGGGCGCGGAAGTCACCGATGACGCCCCGCGAGATCAGAGCCTGCATGATTTCATAGGCCCCCTCGTGCTCGAAGGAGACCTGGCTGCCGCGCACCGTGCCGTCCCTTGGACCGACCAGCTTCAGGCCATGCGCGCCGCAACGCGCTTCGACGAGCTTTATGAAGAGGTCGGTGAGTGCGATGCTCTTCCGGCGGATGGCCGTCATGTCCACTTCATCCCAAAGATCGAGCGCGGCCGAAAGCGTGCGCAGCGACAGGATTGGCTGCGTGCCGGAGAGGAAGCGCAAGATGCCCGCGCCGCCGTCGTAATTGCGCTCGAAAGCGAATGGCCGGGCGTGGCCCCACCAGCCACTGAGCGGTTGGCTGGCCTTTTCCTGATGGCGCCTGGCGACATAGATAAAGGCTGGCGCACCGGGGCCACCATTCAGATACTTGTAGGTGCAACCGACGGCGAAATCGACGTTGCAGCGATCGAGTTCCACCGGCAGCGCACCGGCCGAATGGCAGAGATCCCAGACGACGAGCGCACCCACATCGTGCGCGCGCTTGGTCAGCGCCGCCATATCGCGCAGAGCGCCGGTCTTGTAGTTGACGTGATTGACGAGCACCACGGCGACGCTCTCGTCGATCAGGTCTTCGATCCGCGGGCCATCGACGCCCTCAAGCCGCAGGACGGTACCGGGCCGCGTCGCAATCACGCCCTCAGCCATGTAAAGATCGGTCGGGAAGCTCTCGCTTTCCGCGACAATGACCTTGCGCTCCGCATTGAGGCCGAGTGCGGCGTGCAGCGCTTTGTAGACATTGGCCGAGGTGTGGTCGGTCACGGCCGTCTGGCCGGGTGCTGCGCCAATGAGGCGGCCGACGCGGTCGCCGAGCGTCAGCGGCAGGGCGAACCAGCCAGCCGTGTTCCAGCTGCGAATGAGGTCGCGGCCCCATTCGACTTTCGCGGCCTTCTCGATTTCGGCATAGGAGGCATGAAGTGCTGCGCCGAGCGAATTGCCGTCTAGATAGGTGACGCCTTCGGGCAAATCAAAGCGCTTCTTGAAGGCCGCGAGCGGGTCGTCGCGGTCGAGCGCCTCGGCAGCATGGATATCGATGTTCATGGGGCAGTCCTTCTATTCACGGACGGTTTCGCGGGCCGGCATCGGGCCGCGGGCGCGCTTGAGGGTTGGGAGCGCCAGCATGGCGAGCACGAAGAGGCCGGTGGCAAGTTTCAGGTCGGTCGGCGGCATGCCGGCGGCAAGGCAGAGCGAGACAAGCTGGTAGTAGACGATGGCTCCGACGAAGGGTGCCGCAAGCTGGCGCCGGATCGTCTGCTTGCCGACAATGGCTTCGCCGATCATCAGCGCCGCAAGACCGTTGATCAGCGTACCGATGCCCATGTTGACGTCCGCAAACCCCTGCGACTGCACCATGAGCGCGCCGCTGGTGGCCGAGAAGGCACCGGCTAGACCGACCCCGCCGATGGTGAAGGCCCAGATGCTGATCCCCTGCGCTTCCGCCATATCCGGGTTGGAGCCGACGGCGCGCATGGCCGTTCCGCGTTCGGTCCGGAAATAGAGGTTCAAAAGGCAATAGACGGCAATGCCGAGCAGTCCTGCAACGACGATCTTCGCGACCGGGAAACCCGGCTCGGCAAAGGGTACGCCATCAAAAATGGTTGGCGTGCCGTACACCGAGAGGTTGGACTTGCCCATCAGCCGCAGATTGATCGAGTAGAGCATCGTCATCATCAGAATGCCGGCAAGCAGCGTGTGGATGCGGAAGCGCAGATGCACGAAGGCCGTGCAGCTACCCGCCAGGAACCCGGCGGCCATCGCAACGAGGATCGCCAGCCAACCGGGTGCGCCACCGGCGAGCGACAGCGCGCAGACGCAGCCGCCGAGCGGGAATGCGCCCTCGCTCGTCAGGTCCGGAAAATTCAGTGTTCGGAATGGCAGCATGATGCCGAGAACGATGAAGGAAAGGATGAGGCTCTGCGCCAGCGTGACCGGGACGAGCGTGATGAAGTTCGAAAATATCGTAGAAACCGTTTCCATGTCCGTCTCAGCTTGCGAGCAGCATCCGGTCGGTCTTCATGCCGAAGTGACCGATGAGTTTCGGGATCGTGACCTCGGCCTTTTCCGCGCCGGTGATCTCGAGCCGGATCTGGCCGGCATCGAGCATCACCACGCTATGGCCGAAATCGACAGCGTGCTGCATGTTGTGCGTCACCATCAGCGTGGTGAGATTGAAGGCTTCGACCGCGCGCACCGTCGCCTGCATGACGATGTCAGCCGTGCGGGGATCGAGGGCTGCGGTGTGCTCGTCGAGGAGCAGCAGATCCGGCTGGTCGCAGGTCGCCATGATCAGCGAAAGCGATTGGCGCTGGCCGCCGGAGAGCAGTTCGACGCGCGTGTCCAGCCGATTTTCCAGCCCAAGGTTCAGCGCCGCGAGGCGTTCGCGGTAGCTCGCGAGCCGCCTGGCATTGAGGCCTCGGCTAAGGCCGAGTTTCTTGCCGCGCAATTCGGCGAGCAGCATGTTTTCCGCAACCGTCATCGAGGCGGCGGTGCCTTTCATCGGATCCTGGAAGACCCGGGCCACCCGTGTCGCACGTTTGTGCACGGGCAGTGCCGTCACATCGTCGCCGTTAATGAGGATCTTGCCTGAATCGAGCATGAGCGCGCCGGAAATGGCATTGAGCATGCTGCTCTTGCCGGCGCCGTTCGATCCGATGACGATGGCGAAGTTGCCGGTCGGAAGCGTCAGGCTGAGATCGTTGAGGGCGATCTTCTCGTCGGGCTGCCCCTTGTAGAAGACCTTTCGTGCAGATCGGATTTCGAGCATCCGTTCCTCCTCTGAGCAATTCCGTAGAGGCCGCCTCCGCAGCCTTGCTTCCGGAATTCATGTAAATACGAATGGACAGGGCGCGCGCGGCGCGCTCATGGACGGCGGCGTCGTGGCCGCCGCCGTTGCTGGCGTCGGATTACTCGACGATGCAGTTGCAGTCGGCGAGCGAAGCCGGGATCTCGACGCCGAAGGCCGACATCGCCTTCTTCGAGATCAGCGCCTGGTGGTCCTCATAGGCAGGGAAAACAGGAGCAATGGACTTCGGGTCCTTGCCCTTCAAGACTTCAGCCGCAATCTTGCCGGCATTCTTGCCGACCTGCTCGTAGTTGACGGCAAAGCTTGCCGGCACGAAACCCTCCTGTACGGCAGTATCGACGGCATTGACGACCGGGATACCCGCCTGGCGCGCGGCCGACGCGACCGCCGCGATCGCCGGCTGGATCATGTTGGAGGTCGGGCCATAGATGACGTCGACCTTGCCGGAGAGCGAGGTGATGCGCTGCTGGATGTCGTTGAGATTGTCGACGCCGACTTCGACGACTTCAAAACCCTGTTCCGGAGCAATTTTGCGCACCGCTTCAAGCAGCGCAACGTCGTTGGCTTCGCCCGGGTTATAGGGAAGGCCGAGGCGCTTGGCGTTCGGCAGAAGCTTCTTGGTAAACGCGAGCACGGCCGCCATGTCCTGGCTGTCGGTCGCCCCAGTGATGCCGTCGTCGCCGCTTTCCTTGGACGGGACGAGCTTGGCGGCGACCGGATCGGTCACGGCCGTGAAGATCACCGGGATGCCGGAGCCTGCGAGCGCCTTCTTGGCGATCTGCGAAACCGGGGTGGTGACGGTGTAGACGAGCTTTGACTGTTCGGCCTGCAGCTTGGCGATCATCTGCGGCACCAGTGAGGCGTCGAAATTGGTGTGGCTCTCCGTGTAGACGACGTCCTTGCCCTCGACGAAGCCGTTTTCGGCGAGCGCCGCCTTGAAGCCGGCGATGGCGGCGTTGAGCGGTGGGTGTTCGCCGAAATTGGCGATGCCGATGCGGATCGGATCGGCAGCCGCCGAACCGATGCCGGCAAGCACCAGGCCCGCCGCCATCAGGCCCGTGATGAGTTTCGATTTTCTGTTGGCCATGGGTTCCTCCTCCAGCTGTTGCAGTGACAGCACGAGCGATGAGGAAGCGCAGCCCAACGGCAATGTCAACGATATAGTATACAATTATAGCAATTGGCGATTATCATATATTATTCTCGCATATATGATTACCGAACATTCGGGCGGTGAATTTTGGAGGTGCCTTTGGTCGACGAGCAGGAAAACAGCACAAAAACAGAGGCCGCCTACAGGATTTTGCGAAACGAGATCCTCATGGCCCGCCTGCAACCGGGGGCGCCGTTGCGGCCCGACCTTCTGAGCAAGACCTATGATGTCGGGCGGACACCTCTTCGAGAGGCACTGTCGCGGCTGGAGGCCGAGCGGCTGGTAGTGGCGATCTCCAACCGCGGTTTCACCGTCGCACCCGTGTCGCGCAAGGGGCTCGAGGATCTGACGAAGGCGCGCGCGGTCGTCGAAATCCCTCTATTGCTGGAAGCCATGGAGCGCGGCGGCTCGGAATGGGAATCGGCGATCGTCACGGCGCACTACCGCCTGTCGCGCTGCAAGACGATCGTCGAGGATTCTTCCGACCTTGCTGTGGATACCTGGATGGAACGGCACGAGGCATTTCACGCCGCCCTCTTGAGCGCGGCGCAATCGAGTTGGCTGATGCACTTCCGCTCGACCATCTCCGACCAGCTCCAACGCCACTACCGGTTCCTCGCCTTCGCCCCTGTTCTGCGCGCGGCACACGGAGAGACGGCCGGCTATGCGGAGGCCATGGCCGCGCTGCATAAGGCGCAGTCCATCGGTCCGCACACCGAGCTGATGGAGGCCGTACTCGACCGCAACGCCGAACGCGCTCGGATCCTGATGGACGAGCATTTCGGCTATCCGCTCGAAGTCTACGCCGTCGAGGAAGGGGAAGTTGCGTCATCTGCATCCCGCAAACCATCAACACGCCAGGGAACTCATAAGAAATCCGCATGAATTAATGCTGATTAAGGCGATTGTTATGGGGAAAGCGACCCTGTTTCATGGCGCCTAAGCAAACGGAAGCGGCGTGATTTGCGCGGGCATGAGGAGGCCTGCGCGATCAACTGACACGACGAAAGAAGAATTCGGAACGCGACACAGGGGTGTGTTCGCCGCCGAGCTGTCGTTTGCTTGCGCCGCTGCCAGCCTTGGACGCGTCCGTTCACCGATATTCCAGGAGGAGACCAACATGCCGAGAAGGCTGATCATCACGTGCTCAATTTTGTGTCTGGCCGCGGGCACTGCGCTTGCCGCGGGTTGGGAAAAGGAAGTACCGACGGAGATCAACATCCAGGATCCCCACCTCAAGCGCTGGTCGGAACTGACCTACGACAAGCAGCCGCCGGCGCTGACGCCGGGCAAGGACTACGGCATGGATCCGGCGACGGGCAGGTTCAACGCGCCGCGCGCCACAGCACTCGGCGCATCGCCGAACTTCCCCGGCCAGCTCACCCATTGGGACGACAAAACCTACAAGAGCAACGTCGAGGAAATCGCCTTCTACCCGCACATCACGTCGCCCTGGCATGCCTGGCCCGACGTCGCGGATTTTGACGGCAAGCGCTACATGTACCTGCATGACCGCGACTACATGCGCGTGCTCGACATCACCGACCCGGCCAAGGCCAAGGTCGTCTATTCCAAGGGCGGCGTCTGGGGACAGGACGGTTCAAGCGAAGACTGGGACGCCAAGACGGTCCAGGACTATTTCGGCGGTATGACGATTGCCTGGAGTGAAAAGCTCCAGAAAAACGTCGTCGTAGCCTCCTACGAGATCGGCCGCTTCGGCATTCTCGACAACAAGCGCACCCAGCCCGACATCGTCGAGACGCTACGCCACTACAATTCGCTCAAGGGCTTCAAGGTCTACGAGATGAACGGGCCGCTGCCGAGTGACTGGACGCTGATCGCCACCCGCACGACCGACATCAACAACCCGGACGCGCCCATCGGCAAGCAGCAGGGCTCCGGTTCGCTCGACGCACCCGCCTGGTTTGGCGGCAAGTACATGTACCTCTCGTCGGCGCCCGACGACAGCTACGCATTGACCGAGTATCCGGACTACCTGCATTCGCCGGGCTACCAGGCTTGGGACATGACGGACCCGGCCAATCCTCTTTTCGTCAGCCAGGTCACCGTTCCCGGACAGGTCGTCGGCGACAAGGCAAGCGAGGACGCCTACCTGATGAACCCGCGCGCCGGCAACCGCACATCCTGGATGGGCTCGCGCATGCCGCTGTTCCTGCCGAAGCCGGTGGAAAAAGGTGGCAAGATCGGCTTCGGCGCGATGGGCGGCCTCGGCTTCTACACCTTCGATCTCACCAATCCCGGCACGCCGGAAATGATGGGCCATCTGAGCATCCCGCCAAGCTTTGCCGGTACCGAATTCGACAATGCCGATACCAGCCAGTACGAGCGCACCGGCTATGTCTTTGCCAACGGCTACCCGATGAACTCCAACTGCTACGAGCCCTACAAGGACGTGCTGGTCATCGACGCCAAGGATCCGAAGGACCCGAAGGTCGTCGCCACCTTCCCGCGTCCGACACCCCCGGCAGAGGCCGAATTCACCGACTATTGCCAGCGGCGCGGCAGCTTCGGTCCGAAGCGGTCCGGCACGACCCACCAGCCGGGTCACAGCCGCGACGGCATCCTGCCCTATGCCTTCTACAATGCTGGCCTGCAGATCTTCGACGTCAAGGACCCGAAGGATCCGAAGATCGCCGGCTACTACGTGCCGCGCTTCCCCAAGCCTGAGGAAATGCCCGAATACACCTATGAAAACGCCAGCTTCGCGGTCTTTACCGAATACGACCGCAACATCATCTGGCTGATCAGCATCGACGGCATCCGCGCCCTGAAGACGCCGCTTCTCGGTGAACCGAAAACCGGCCTTGCCGGCGAAGTCTGGCCGCCGCGCGGGTAACCCCCGACTGGCCGGTATCGCAAACGATACCGGCCCTTTTTTCTCTCATTCCATACAGACCCGCTCAGCACCCGCTTGTCCCGCACGCCACGGACGGAGCCGGCGAAGCTTTGCCAATTTTCAAGAACCGACAAGGCAACGAACTCGATATGTACAAACCAACCAGTGCTACGGCACTTCTCCTCCTGAAAGGTGCCGCAGCGGCGCTCTGCCTGATGGCCGCCACCCAAGCGGCAACGGCTGCAGACGCGGAACCGGTCGAATATGTCCGCGTCTGCGATGCCTATGGCAACGGTTTCTTCTATGTTCCGGGCACCGAAACCTGCCTGAAGATCAGCGGCTACCTGCGCCACGAGGTTGCGGCCGGCGACGATGTCTACTGGGGCGGCTCGCTCGATGGCTTGCCCGGCAAGGCGCGGGCGACACTACGCTTCGACGCTCGCAATGAAACCGAATTCGGTACGCTGCGCTCCTATCTGGAGACGCGCTTCGAGCACAAGGCATCGGGCGAGCGCATCTACATTTCGGAAGCGCTTATCGAGCTTGCCGGCTTCTCGGTCGGCATCGCCGATTCGCTCTTTGCCAACTGGACCTGGGGTGCCGGCAACGTCATCTACGACGACGTCATTTACTACTCGGGCGACCGTACGATGCAGGCGAGCTATACCCACGACTTCGGCAACGGCTTTTCCGCCATGGTGGGCGCAGAGGAAGGCAATGGCTCCTGGGAACTGGAGGCGGTCGACGCGTCCGGCGTGGCAAGCCGCGAGTGGTTTGACCTCCGGGCCGACAGCATTCCCCACCTCCTCGGCGGGGTGAAATACGAAGCGGACCGGATGACGCTTTTTGGCATGGCGGCCTATGACACGCGCTATGATGCCTGGGCCTTCAAGGCGCGCGTCAACCTCGACGTCACCGACACGCTCTCATTGTTCGTCATGGCTGCCTACCAGTCCGACCCGAGCCGGCCGAACTACTACGGCAGCTGGTACGGCGACTGGGCAATGTGGGGCGGTGCTTCCGTGAAGGTCAGCGAAAAGGCAACCATCAACAGCCAGATCGACTTCGAGGAGGATGGCACCTGGAACGCAGCCCTCAATGTTGCCTATGAGATCGCGCCGGGCTTCAAGATCACGCCGGAGCTCGACTACACCGCTTTTCGCGGGTTTCGCGGACACGAGGACGCCTTCGGTGGTGTCGTGCGCTTCCAAAGAAACTTTTAAGCTTCGCGTTGAGGAACCGGCAGCGACCTTGCTGCCGGTTTTTATCCGGCTGCAACAACGGTGCGGGCTGCCCTTGCCAGAGAAGCCTTCGCGACGGTGCAACTCCCTGAACGGAATCGAACCCCGCCTTCCAGTTGTTTCAAAGCTTACGAGTATCTCACCACTCCCAAATGAGCATACCAGGCGGCGACGGCTCGCGGTCAGAGCCCGTCGCTAGGCCGTCAGCCTTTTGGCAATCCTTCTGGCCTCAGGTACTTCCGTAGTGCTGCAATGCGAAAAATCGCGTTGGCGGCTCCGTAGCCGCGATAGCCCCGTCTTTCGACGATCTCGAAGAAGAAACCTTCGCCAAATGTCGGGCTGTAGAGCTGGTAATACTCGCCGTCCTCGTCGCGGTCATAGAGGATGTTTTCGGACTTCAGCCTTTCGACGAGTTGAACGTCGAGACCGAAGCGCGCTTCAACGTCATCGTAGTAGTTCGGCGAAATCGGTAGCGCCTTGAAACCATTGGCGCGCAATGCCTGCGCAGTCGAAAAAATGTCATCGGTGGCAAAGGCCAGATGCTGGACGCCGGAACCGAAGGTTTCGGCGATGAACCGGCCGGCCAGCGTGTTGCGATTTTCCGCGCCGTTCAGTGTCAGGCGCAACGTGCCGGCGTCATTTTCCACGACCTGACTGCGAACGATACCTGCCGGATCGACGATGTCGATCATCGGCGTCTTATGAGCATCGAGTAGCGATGTGTAGAAGAGCAGCCAGGTTAGCATTTCCTCATATTTTACGGTCTGAGCGATGTGATCGATGGAGCATAATCCGGCCGCGATGACAGAGCCGCCGTCGCGCACTGGCTCAAACTCGACCTCCCAGATCTTGGAGAGCTCGGATTTGTCGTCCAGAAAATAGATGAGCCCTCCGCCCACTCCGTGGATCGCCGGAACCACGAGCTCGCCTGGACCAACCGGCTGCTCGAATGGTTCTGCCCCAAGCACCCGTGCCCTTTCTACCGTCGCCGCAGCATCATCCACCATGAGGCCGAAGGCATAGGCGGACGTGCCGTGGACGAGATAGGAAGCGCTGGCAAAGCCTTCGCGCTCGGTGTTGACCACCAAATTGATGGCGCCTTGGCGATAGACCACCACTTGTTTCGTCCGATGTTGTGCTGTTTTCGTGAATCCGACTGAAACGAGCAACGCTTCGAGTTCGCCTGCTTCCTCTTCCGAGGCACTGAACTCCACGAACGCTACACCTCTCACGTCGACGCGAGGGGGCATTATGGGGACCGGCAAACGAGTATCCGGTTCGGCGCGCTTGACCTGATCCCCGAGATAAATCAGCGAGCGATATCCATCGACAGCGATCGCACTGGCGTTGCCCCCACGAAATTGGTCGTTGAAGATTTCGAGCGATAGATAACCGTCATATCCAGTTGCCGCCACCGCGCGGGTAAAGTCTGTCAGAGGCAGATCGCCCTCGCCCGGCATGTTGCGGAAATGCCGGCTCCAATACAGCAAATCCATGTCGATCAGTGGGGCATCGGCCAATTGGACGATGAAGATCTTCTCCTTCGGGATGGAGCGGATCGAGTTTATCTCGATCTTGCGCGACAGCGTGTGAAAGCTGTCAAGGATCAGCCCGATACTCGGGTGATCGGCGCGTCGGACGATTTCCCAGGCGTCGCGATGATCGCTGATATGGCGCCCCCAGGCGAGCGCCTCGTAACCGACGCGCAGGCCCCGTTTTGCGGCCCTTTCGCCGAGTTCGGTAAAGTCCGCGACCGCCCTGTCAATGCCACCAACTGAAGCCGGCGAGACATTGGAACAGACAAGGACGAGGTCGGTGCCGAGCTCCTCCATCAAGTCGAACTTGCGCTCGGCACGGTCGAACGTTCGGGCTCTCAACGGCTCCGGCATGCCCTCAAAATCCCGGAACGGCTGAAACAGACTGATCTCCAAACCGAAATCTCGCACCATGCGGCCAACCTGGCGCGGGCTCTCGTCAAAGGCGAGGAAATCGTTCTCGAAGATTTCGACACCGGCAAAGCCCGCCTTGGCGATGGCTCGCAGCTTGTCCCTGAGGTCGCCGCTGAGCGAAACCGTTGCTATCGAGGTCTTCATCACTTGCTCCTCGGTGGAATTTTCGGAAATCAGCCGGTCATTGCCTTGAAATGGGCAAGCATCCGCGTTGTGTCGGGCTCAAGACCTGTAAACAGGCGAAAAGCGCCAACTGCCTGGAATACCGCCATTCCTCCACCGTCAAGCGTGCGGCATCCGCGTCGCCTCGCTTCTGAAAGCAGCGGCGTTTCGAGCGGGAAATAGACGATCTCGGCGACCCAGTGCCGCGGATCGAGAAGTTCGGCGTCAAGCGGCATCCCGGGATAGTTCGCCATGCCGGTCGGCGTGGCGTGAATCAACCCGGATGCCAATCGCATCGCAACAGAAAGGTCCGTACCGGCGGTGATGTCGGCTTCTGGAAACAAGGCGGTCAGCATCGCGGCAAGCAATCGCGCCCGTTCCGGCTCGCGATCGAAAACGATGAGACGCTTCAGGCCAAACGAAAGCGCGGCATAGGCTGTTGCGACGCCCGCACCTCCTGCTCCCAGTTGCACGCCCGAGGAAAGATCTGCATCGGGCAATCCGCGCCTGAAGCCTTCGGCAAAGCCCCACCAATCGGTGTTGTGGCCATATCGTCGCCCTCCCGTGAGCACGACCGTGTTGACGGCACCAAGCCTGTGTGCGTCTGGCGAGAGTTCATCGAGATGGGCAATGACGGCCTGCTTGCACGGATGGGTTATGTTGAGGCCGGCAAACCCCTGCCTCTCAGCGTCGGCGAGCAGCCGCGGCAGATCATTTTCCGTCGCACCGATTTCGGAAAGATCGATGAGCTCGTAAGCATAGGGCAGTCCCTGGGCTGCACCTTCGGCCATGTGCATGGCGGGCGTCAGCGAGGCCTGGATGCCTGCACCGATCAGGCCCGCCTTCAAGGGTCGTACAAGCGTTTCGGACATTGTTTCCGTTTCCATCTTCTGAGCCCGTTGCAAAGGGCAGCCAGACTGCGGCCCGCCGCGACTTCGCGGGCGGGCCGAAGTATTCGCGCGGTCACTGGCCCCGCGCGGCACCTATCTCCTTGAACAACAACTGCACCGTGTCAGCGCCGATCTCGGCGCTAAACTTCTCGATCACCGGCTTGACGGCGTCGCGCAGCTTCTGCGTCTCCTCGGGACTGAATTCGCTGACCTCCATGCCTGTCTTGCGGATTTCCTCAAGGGCTGCGGTATCCGCCTCGCGCGAGACCTTGCGCTGATAGTCGCGGGCCTCGGTCGCGGCTGCCTGCAGGACGGTCTTTTCCTCGTCGTTCAGGCCATCCCAGAATTTCCTGCTGACGAGCACGATCTGCGGATTGTACTGGTGACGGGTCAGCGTCATGTATTTCTGCACTTCGTAGAATTTGGCATTCAGGATGTTTGCCGCCGGGTTCTCCTGCCCATCAACCGTCCCAGTCTCAAGCGCGGTGTAGAGTTCCGTATAAGGCAGCGGCACGGCATTCGCGCCGAGCGTGTTGAAGAGTTCGATCGGGATCGGAGATTGGATGGTGCGGATCTTCAGACCTTTGATGTCTTCAAGCTTGGTCACTGCATGGCGATTGTTCGTGAGATTGCGGAAGCCGAGTTCCCAGTATCCAAGTCCGACTAGGCCGGTATCGGGCAAAAGCTTGCTGAGGCTCTCGCCAAAGGGGCCATCCATCACCTTGTCCGCCTCCTCGCCACTATTGAAGAGGAAAGGAAGGTCGACGGCACCGAATTGCTTGACGTTGTTGGCAAGAATACCGGCGTTCAACACGGTCATCTCGATAACGCCGCCCTGGAGAGCGGAGACGGTCTGCACGTCACCACCAAGCGTGCCGCCGGGGAACAGCTTCACCTCGATCTTGCCGCCACTCTTTTCATTCACGAGCTCGGCGAACTTCTCCATGCCCGTCACTTGGGGGTGACCCTTGTTGTTGGCTGACGCGAACTTGATGGTCTGGTCGCGTATCTCTGCAAGCGTTGGCGCTGCTGCAAACAAAACGATCGGCAGGGCGACGCCCAGTGCCATTTTTGTCAATCGGTTCAACATGTTATCCTCCCAGATTGAGCCGGTAATCCCGCCGGCCTGTTGAAGCGCAATAAAAAGTTGCCGTCAGTGCCCGAACCAGGAGACCGGTACGGTCACCAGTTCTGGGAACAGGACGAGCAGGAAAAGGACGATCAGTTCGGCAATGAGGAAGGGCCACACGCCCTTCATCAGGTCCTCCATCGTCAGTTTCGAGACGCCGCAGATAACGTTGAGAACGGTGCCCACTGGCGGGGTGATCAGGCCGATCGAATTGTTGATGATAAACAGCACGCCGAAATAGACCGGGTCGATCCCCGCCTGTTTAATGATCGGCATCAGAACCGGCGTCATGACGAGGATCGTCGGCGTCATGTCCATCGCTGTCCCGACGACGACGATCAGGACCATGATTGCGATGAGCAGAAGGGTCTGGTTGTCCATCAGCGGTTCGACCAGTGCGGCAAGCGCACCGGGGACGTCTGCAACCGTAATCAGCCAGGCGGAAACTGCAGCGCAGGCAACCAGGAACATCACCACGGATGTAATTTTCGCGGCCGCTACGAAGACATGGAAAAGCTGGCCTGGCGTCAATTCGCGATAGATGACCATCGAGACGAACAGGGCGTAGACCGCCGCAACAACGCCGGCTTCAGTTGGCGTGAAAACACCAAACTTCAGACCAACGATGATGATCACCGGCAACAGAAGCGCCCAGACACTATCGAGCAGCGCTCCAAGCCGCACGCGGGCGCTTTGTCTTGGCGGGAGCTCGAACTGCTCCTTGCGAGCGACGATAAGCCAAGTGATGCAAAGGGCCGCGGCGATCATCAAACCCGGGAAAATGCCCGCAAGAAAGAGCTTGGTGATCGAGACGCCGCCAACCACACCATAGAGGATGAAGCCGATCGACGGCGGAATGATAGGCCCGATGATCGATGCAGAGGCAAGCAGCCCTCCGGCGCGCGCCGGATCATGACCGCTCTTCAGCATCATCGGCAGAAGCAGCGCGCCGAGGGCCGCCGCGTCGGCGACAGCTGAACCAGAGAGGCTGGAAAGAATGCAGGCGGCAAAGATCGCCACGAAGCCGAGGCCGCCGCGGATGTGACCGACCATGGCCATCGCCAGGGCGACGATGCGGCGGGAAAGCCCGCCGGTGTTCATGACCTCGCCTGCAAGCAGGAAGAAGGGCACGGCCATCAACGGAAAGCTGTCGGCGCCGTTCAAGACATTTTGGGCGACGATCTGTGCATCGAAGAGCCCGAGAAAGAGCATCAGGGCGACGCCGCTGATGATCAGCGCAAATGCAATCGGCACGCCGAGCGCCATTGGGCCGAGAAGTGCGCCAAGGAAGATGGTGACGGTCATCGGCTCGTCCTCAGCGTTTGACGGGCAGCGGCCCGAGCGTGGCCGTGGGGGGTGGGTCAAGCGCCACTTCGTCTTCGCTGTCGCGCACCAGTTCCGCCGTCGTCACGTCGATGCGTCCGGTCGCGATGGCGAAAGCGTCGGCAAGCAGGATGAGGAATGCGGGTACCCCAAAGGCGAGACCGGCCCCGTAGAAGAAGCCCATGGAAAGCCCAGTCGCAGGCGCGCCGACATGCAGGTTGATGAGCGTCTGCGTCCAGCTGCCGCTGATCATCAGCCAGGTAGCGTAGAGCATCAACACATGGCCAAGAAGCACCGCGACCTTCGCGGCGACCGGCGGCAGGCGTTTGATGAGCGTATCAACGCCGAGATGCCCGTGTTCGCGCAAGGCAACCACGGCGCCAAGAAACGTGAGCCAGACGAAGAAGATGCGTGATAGCTCCTCAGAGACCGTGATGCCCTGATTGAACGCATAGCGCAAAACGACGTTGCCGAAGACGAGGACGACCATGCCGGCAAGCAGCAAGGCAATCGCCACCTTCAGCGCGAAGAAATAGAAATCGATAATGCGGATCATGCGCTCCTCCCAAAGCGGAGTGCCGTCTTGGCGCCCGCGCATCACATTGGCGTCACGGGGCGGCGTCAGGGCACCGGTGCGAACACATCCTCCTCAAGTCGTCTTCGCCACTACAAAATGTACGAACTAGTACGTATGTCAAGCAGACTCTCTTGAAAGACCCCCGTAACCTCAATATGAATCTCACGGGAGGCGGTGTGGCGAGCCTCTGCGCTCGCCCGTTTCGATTTGGTTTCATTGGAAAATTTCGGCGAGTGCCGGGGGAGTGATCAAAAAGAATGGCGGGGCGGGTTGAGGCAAGTCGGAAGAACGATCCGGAACGCACCAAGGAAGACATCCTTGTCGTCGCCACGGAAGAGTTCTCCACACACGGCCTTGCGGGCGGACGCGTTGACGCGATCGCAGAACGGACCCGAACCTCCAAGCGCATGATCTATTACTATTTCGGGGGCAAGGAGGGACTTTACCTGTCCGTGCTTGAGCGCGCCTATCGCAAGATCCGCACGCTCGAGGAGGACCTGAAGCTTTCAAGCCTTGCCCCGGAAGAGGCGTTGCGTACGCTAATTTCCAGCACATTCGACCACGACGAGGCCAATCCCGACTTTGTGCGATTGGTCAGCATCGAAAACATCCACCACGCAGCGCATATGCTGCGGTCGGAAGCGATCCGTGATCTGAATGTCTCGGTCATCGAAACGATCGCGGGCATTCTGGAACGCGGTATCGCTGAGGGTGCATTCAAGCGAAAAGCCGACCCGATAGATGTGCATATGCTGATCAGTGCCTTCTGCTTCTTCCGGGTTTCGAACCGATATACATTCGGAACTATCTTTCGCAGGGATCTTTCCGAATCGGCCACGATCGGCCGCCATCGCCGAATGATCGCCGACGCCGTGATCAGCTACCTCCAGACGGAGGAAGGGGCAGCGAACCCCATATCCTAGGGCTATCGCGCATGGGATGGGAAGCACTCAGGCAATGGGGTGTTAATGCCAGAACGCTGCCGATCTCAACGACGTGCAGCCCAGACCTCGATAGGCCTCGTCGGCAAGCGCTTGGCTGACGCACGTCACCGTCCACCGTTGGCTTGACGTTGTCGATGAGAGTGTGTCAGCTTTCCCGTCAGGAGGGCGCTCGATGTCGACGTCGCTGTCGCATATTCGTGAGATAGAACGAGTCGCCTCCGGGGCCGCGAGCCCACGCGACGAGCCCGTCGTCCAATCCTGGCTTCGCTGCCTCAATGATTACAAGCTGGATCCGACGATCGCGCAGGAAGCCTATATCGTTCCGGGATCGAAGCTGCGCGAGCATCGCGAACAGGCGGAAGAACTGATCCGCATCGGGCGTTCCGGGCTTGAAGGGCTGTTCAACCAAGTCGCCGAACAGAACTATGTCCTGTTGCTGTCCGATGCCCGCGGCGTCACCGTCGATTTCATGGGGGATCCGACCTTCGACAATCAGCTGCGCAAGGCGGGCCTCTATCTCGGCTCGGAGTGGTCTGAGAGCCGGGCGGGCACCTGTGCCGTCGGGGCGTGCATCGTCTCCGGCCAGCCGGTCATCATCCATCAGGACGACCATTTCGACGCGAGCCATATCGGTCTGACCTGTACGGCGGCGCCGGTCTTCGACACGCTTGGCGACCTGACCGCCGTGCTCGACATCTCCCAGCTCCGGTCGCCCACTGCCAAGGCAAGCCAGCAGCTGGCGCTGCATCTGGTATCCGCCACTGCGCGGCGGATCGAGCTTGCCAACCTCATGACCCGCACCCGCAACGACTGGGTCCTGCGGCTTGCCCGCTCCCCGGAATTCCTGGATGTCGACCCGGACGCCGCCATCGCCCTCGACGGCAGCGGCCGCATCACCGGTATGACCCATGGTGGCTTCGGCGCACTCGCCCGCTCGATGAACATCCGCGGCCTCCAGACACGCAATTTCCTCGGCCTTCCGCTCTCGGAGGTGTTCGATATCGACGTGGACGATTTGCCAAACTTCATGCGCGGACGTCCGAACGGCGAACGCTTGCTGAGAGCCAAGAGCGGCCTAGTCCTATTCGCCAGCGCCATCGCGCCCGTCGTCAGCCTGCGCACGCCCGCCGCGCCCGAAGCGCGCCTCCCCCGGGCCCTGCGCGATCTCAGCCAGGGCGACGCGACAATGGAACGGGTGCAGACCCGCGCGGCAAAATTGGCCACACGCCGCATCCCAATTCTCATTCAAGGGGAGACGGGCAGCGGCAAGGAGTATCTTGCTCGCGCGATCCATGACAGCTGCGGCGACAATGGCAATTTCGTCGCCGTAAATTGCGCAGCCATTCCCGAACATCTCATCGAATCCGAACTGTTCGGCTACGCACCCGGTGCCTTCACGGGCGCCAGCCAGAAAGGTAAGCGCGGCCTGATCGAGGATGCGGACGGTGGCACCCTGTTCCTCGACGAGATCGGCGACATGCCGTTCACGCTGCAAAGCCGGCTGTTGCGCGTGCTCTCGGAAAATGAGATCCAGCCGATTGGGGCGCTGAAGGCCCGGCCAATCCGCCTGCGCGTCGTCTCCGCCTCCCACCGCGATCTGGCGGAACTGGTTAAGCAGGGCCGTTTCCGGGAAGACCTCTATTACCGCCTGAACGCCGCCACGCTCTCGCTCCCCGCCTTGCGAGAGCGTCAGGATCTTAGCTGGCTGATCGATCAATTACGCGCTCGTGTCGAGAAGGAGAACCACGAGTCCTACCGCATCGACAAGACGGCTCGGGCGGCCTTGCTCGCGCATGAATGGCCCGGAAATCTGCGTGAGCTTTCCAATGTTCTGCGCGTGGCCGCGGCCCTTTCCGAAAATGGTCTCATCGATAGCGAGTGCCTGCCGGAACATCTCTTCTCCGAAGCCATCCACTCGTTGCCCGGCGAGGATGATGCGTTACGCCAGGCACTCAAGGACTGCGGCGACAACGTTTCGGCGCTTGCGAGAAAGCTCGGCGTCAACCGTTCCACGATCCACCGCCGTCTGAAGCGGCTCAACTGACGCAACGCCTGCAACACCTGTTGCACCCGGACTGTTGCATTTTCAGTGACTTTCGCTCCCGTCACGTTTCAAGCCGCTGATATCACAAACAAAATAGACGCAGTTGCGATCTGGCATGCTGCTTGCTGCCTCTCCTGTGCAAGAACAAACAGGAGGAAACACAATGAAAGCTCTGCGCTTTCACGCCGCCAAGGACCTACGCATTGACGATGTCGACGCTCCGCCTGCCCCTGGCCCCGGTGAAGTACTGGTGGAAAATCGTTTCTGCGGCATCTGCGGGACCGATCTGCACGAATACGCCTATGGCCCGATCTTCATCCCGAAGGAACCGCATCCCTTCACGGGTGCTCATGGACCGCAGATCCTCGGCCATGAATTCGGCGGCGTCGTGAAGGCGATCGGCGAAGGGGTTAGCCATGTGAAGCCGGGCGACAGGGTCTCCGTCCAGCCGCTGATCATGCCGCGCCGCGGAGACTATTATGCCGATCGTGGTCTGTTTCACCTGAGCGCCAACCTGGCACTGGCCGGCCTATCCTGGCACTCCGGCGGAATGGCGGAAGCGGCGCTGCTCAACGACTACAATGTCCAGCCCATTCCCGATGCGCTATCCGACGAAGAAGCCGCGCTGATAGAGCCGACCGCAGTCGCCGTATATGCGTGCGATCGCGGCAGCGTCACCGCCGGCAACAGCGTGCTGGTCACGGGCGCAGGACCGATCGGCATTCTCGTTGCCATGGCAGCGCGGGCAGCCGGCGCGTCGAAGATTTTTCTCTCCGATCTCAACGAGACGCGGCTTTCACTGGCGAAGGAAGCACTCCGCGAGGTCCGCACCATCAATCCCAAGATCGAAAAGGTCAGCGATGTTGTCCAGGCCGAAACCGAGGGCGGCGTTGGCTGCGATGTCGCCATCGAATGCGTCGGCAACGAACATGCGCTCAAGAACTGCGCGAGCGCAGTGCGCAAGCAGGGCGTCGTCGTGCAGACCGGCCTTCATCCAGGCGAGAACCCGCTGAACTGGTTTGACGTGACCTTCAAGGACATCGATATCCGCGGTTCCTGGGCCTATCCGACCCACTACTGGCCGCGCGTGGCGCGCCTGATCGCGAGCGGCCAAATACCGGCTCGCCGCATCGTCACCAAACATGTCTCACTGAGCGAAGCTGTTTCGGCAGGGTTCGACCAGTTGCTCGATCCCGCCGGTACGCACCTGAAAATACTGATCGACCTCAAGCGTTAGGCCGGTCCCCATTGCGGGACGGTTGAGGAGCCGTTCCGTTTGTCATCACAGAGCAGGAGGATAAAGGATGCTCGAGAAGACCCCCACCACCCGCGTTCAGGCACAGCTTGATGCCCTTGGCGCTGCACTCGAAACCGGCCGTATCGACGATGCGGTCAACCTCTTTGCAGAGGAATGCTACTGGCGCGACCTCGTCGCCTTCACCTGGAACCTCAAGACTGTCGAAGGCCGGGACGAGGTGCGCGACATGCTTCAGGCACAGCTTGCCTCTGCAAAACCCTCCAACTGGCGCGTCGCCGCCGGCGAAGAAGCAACCGAGGCGGATGGCGTGCTTGAAAGCTGGATCTCGTTCGAGACTGCGACGGGACGCGGCTACGGCCTCGTGCGCATCAAGAACGGCCTGATCTGGACGCTGCTGACGGCACTGGCCGAACTCAAGGGCCACGAGGAGAAATCCGGCTTTACCCGGCCACTTGGCGCCAAGCACGGCCAGAATGTCGGCACGAAAACCTGGAAGGAGGAGCGCGAGCACGAGGAGCGCACGCTCGGCTATGAGACGCAACCCTATGTCGTGATCATCGGCGGCGGACAGGGCGGCATTGCGCTCGGGGCCCGGCTTCGCCAACTTGGCGTGCCCACCATCATCCTCGAAAAGAACGACCGGCCAGGCGACAGCTGGCGCAAGCGCTACAAGTCGCTCTGCCTGCATGACCCCGTCTGGTACGACCACCTGCCCTACATCGATTTCCCGAAGAACTGGCCGGTCTTCGCACCGAAGGACAAGATTGGCGACTGGCTGGAATTCTATACCAAGGTGATGGAGCTGAACTACTGGACACGCTCCACCGCCAAATCGGCAAAATGGGACGAAGCCGCGAAGGAATGGACCATCGTCGTTGACCGCGACGGTGAGGAAGTGGTGTTGCGGCCAAAGCAGCTCGTCTTTGCGACCGGCATGTCCGGCAAGGCCAACATTCCGAATTTCAACGGCCGTGAGCGCTTTGTTGGTGACCAGCATCATTCCTCGCAGCACCCGGGGCCGGATGGCTACAAGGGCAAGAAGGTCGTTGTGATCGGTTCCAACAATTCGGCCCACGACATCTGTGCCGCGCTGTACGAGGCGGGCGTCGACGTCACGATGATCCAGCGCTCGACGACCCATATCGTCAAGTCCGACACGCTGATGGATATCGGCCTCGGTGGGCTTTATTCGGAACAGGCGCTGGCCAACGGCGTAACGACGGGCAAGGCGGATCTCATCTTCGCGTCGCTTCCCTACCGGATCATGCACGAGTTCCAGATCCCGCTTTACGACAAGATGCGCGAGCGCGACGCCGATTTCTACGCGGCGCTGGAAAAGGCGGGCTTCCAACTCGATTGGGGCGCGGATGGCTCAGGTCTCTTCATGAAGTACCTGCGCCGCGGGTCCGGATACTACATCGATATCGGCGCGTCGCAGCTGATCATCGACGGCAAGGTGAAGCTTGCCGCAGGACAGGTGGAAGAGATCACCGAAACCTCGATAAAACTGGCTGACGGCAAGGAGATCCCGGCCGACGTCATCGTCTATGCCACGGGCTACGGCTCGATGAATGGCTGGGTCGCCGATCTCATCGACCAGGAGACAGCCGACAGGGTCGGCAAGGTCTGGGGACTTGGCTCCGATACGCCGAAGGACCCCGGCCCCTGGGAGGGCGAGCAGCGCAACATGTGGAAGCCCACGCAACAGGATGCCCTGTGGTTCCATGGTGGTAACTTGCACCAATCGCGCCATTATTCGCAGTACCTGTCACTGCAACTGAAGGCACGATTGGAGGGTATTCAGACGCCGGTTTACGGTCTGCAAAGCGTCCATCACAAGCGCTGAACCATTTAAGAGGCAGAGGGAGCTTGAGCGCCCTCTGCCTGTCGGTCGTGTCCGCGTGCAGGCACCCCAGTGCGGCTGTGTGCCATGCGGACATAGCCAGGAGATTGACGCTGAGCCCGCACTTAATCCTCGTCCGAGACTTGCCAGACCCTCCGGTCCGAACATTAGAGACATCACCTAGCTGGAACCCTGGCCATCGGGTTAGGGCGCATCTGCGGAGACAATTAAGACTGACAGGAACCAGTAGCAGCGAGGAGCGTTAACGCAACGGATCCTTCATGTCGTCTTCAGGTTGGGTCTAACGCGAGCCCCACACGCTTCGGGCCCCTAAAGTCGCCTTCGGGGCCATTGTACCGGGTGTGGCCGGTTGCACCCTTGTCTTAAGCCAGGAGCCCCCATGCGCATCGCCTTCCTTGTCAACGCGATCGAAACCGAAAGGCCGTCCTATACGACAACATCCTTGGCGCTTGCTGCGCTTGCTCGTGGCCATGAGGTCCTCTACATCACGCCGGGTGACTTCATACTTGGGCCCGACGACGCATTGATGATCCGGGCGGCACATCTTGGCGACGCACGCCCCAAGAAGTCCGAAACTCTGCTACGCGCTTTGATCGCGCCCGAACAGCAAAGAGCCCTTGTCAATGTTGAAGAGGTGGATGTTCTGTTCTTACGGAACGATCCGTCGCTGGATGCCGATACTCGCCCCTGGGCCGCGCATGCGGGTGCAAATTTTGGTCGGCTTGCCGCAGAAAGAGGCACGATCGTCGTCAACGACCCATGTGGTCTGGCCTTGGCGCAAGACAAGCTTTACTTCCAGGATTTCCCGGCCATCGTTCGTCCGACCACTTTGATTTCCAAGGACATCGAGGAGATCAGGGCGTTTATCGACGATCATTCAGACGGCGTAATCATCAAACCGCTACAGGGATCTGGCGGCAAGAACGTTTTTCGGGTCGGAAGCAGCACCGAATCCAACCTCAATCAAATCATCGATGCGGTGGGTGAGGTCGGCTATCTCATTGCGCAATGTTACCTTCCGAAGGCGTCGGAAGGAGATACCAGATTGTTTCTCATGAACGGGCGACCCTTGCAGCGCGGCGACGTCTACGCTGCGTTCAGGCGCGTTCCCGCGAAGGGAGACGTACGCTCCAATATTCACGCGCGTGGGACGCCAAAACGGGCGCATGTGACAAAGGAAATGCTGGCGATCGCCGAGACCTTGCGCCCGAAGCTTGTCGAAGATGGCATGTTCCTGGTCGGCCTCGACATCGTCGGCGACAAGCTGCTTGAGATCAACGTATTCACACCCGGTGGTCTCCAGACCATTCGTGAGCTCTACGACGTCGACTTCTGCGAAGACATCCTCGAGTCGCTGGAGAACAAAATTGCGACCAGGAAGACGTATCAAGGAGCGTTGAACAACCGGA
Organism: Ensifer sp. ENS03; assembly: GCF_014852035.1. Classification (NCBI taxonomy): domain Bacteria; kingdom Pseudomonadati; phylum Pseudomonadota; class Alphaproteobacteria; order Hyphomicrobiales; family Rhizobiaceae; genus Ensifer; species Ensifer sp. ENS03. Next base: position 95,283 of record NZ_JACVAV010000011.1, read on the forward strand.
TCCTGTCGACCCACTAGGGCTTTGCCCAAGAACACTCTGGGCACAAGGTCGCTAGCAAATTGGTGCTTTAAAAAAGATCTTTCCAAGGCTTCGGAACCGATGGCGCTGTCCTTGGTTTCTCCTACATGCGCGATAGGAGAAGAAGGCGATGGCAAAAGGCGACGATCTAAAAGCCGGCTTTACCGGCACACCCGAAGAACCTCTCGCTGGCGTGCGAAAAGCTGCGCAGACAGCCACCGAAGCAGTGAAGAGAGAGACGACCGCTGTCGCGACTGCCGCAGCAGATCATCCTCACACCGCGACCACTCTCGGATTGCTGATCGGCGCCCTCGCCTTTACCATCGGCTACGTCGTGGGACGGTCATCGGTCGATAACGGGCGGGGATACTGGCGATAGATCCGCCAGCAGGCGAAGCTGATGTTCGCCGGCGCCTCTCAAATCATAATAACTCCCTCCTTACCATGAATTTAGGCGCCGCTAATATCTATTGACTACAGCGTGCACTATGCAAGGCTGAAAGCTCTTGATTGTGTCCTGACGCTGTAGGGTTTCTTCATGTTCTTGGTCCGCACCGATCTCGATGTCGCCATCACACGATGGCGCGAGATCATCTTGACTTCCTTGCCGTGGGACCGACTTGGCGGCTATGTCGCGTTGCGCAAGCATGATTTGACGATCGAACTTCACAACCTCGAGGAGGATAGCGATCTGCTCGTCTTTGCCACCGATGGCGAAGTTCTGGCCAGCCGGTTCCGTTCAGCTTATCCCTTTGTGGTGACATACGGGAGGAACCCCGGTTACCCGCTGGAATACCTGGTCTGGCTTTCATTCCACATGCAAGCGAACTTCGATCGGTTGGGCGTCCTGGAGATGAGCGCGACTTACGAGGACGAAGAGGGCGACATCGAAAGCATGTCTGCCATGGCGATGGGCTTCTCGCGTCAGGCCGACCTTGACGACTTTATAGCGCGGTTCGACGGCAAGGACCTGAGCCAGGATTTGTTGTTCGGCTATGACGCTTATCTATTGGAGGTGGGAGAGAACATCGGCTAAGGCATCCTTCCCCAAGGAATATCTCGCTCCCGCCCCTCGACTGAAGCTCATCTCGCTGAACCAGCGCCGGCCACTCGATTTTCTAGCGTGCCTGACGGTGAGCGTTCGACGGCGTCGGTTCCAGCGACCTCTGCTCGGCCGATCCGCCAGTCTCCTCCCATCCAAACACACTGCGACCGCCCCATTCGGGCGAGTGGCGAAACTCTCCGGCAACAATTTCCTTGAGGTCCGGGCCGGTGGCGTATCTTTCGAGCTGCCGTGCCTGGTCGTCAAGACGCTTCAGCGCCTCCAGTTCCTCGCCAAGTCCGAGCCGCGCTTTCGTCACGGCCGATCGCATGACCGCGATCGTGTGGTCGTACACCTTGAGGGGCACGGGAAACGGATGGCGGTCCTTGCCGCCGTGCGCAAGCGAAAACCGGGCCGGATCGGCGAAACGGCAAGGCGCGCCATGAACGACTTCAGCCACCATCGCGAGCGCGTTGACCGTGCGGGCACCGACGCCCGGAACCATCAAAAGCTGCTCGAAATCTTCCGGCCCGCGATCGGCAGCCGCAGAAAGTGTCGCATGCAGCCGTCGCATATTGACGTTTTCCTCCCGTACGTCGTGATGTGCCGGCATCACGAGATGTGGGAGCAACGGCTGATCGGCCTCCTTCGGTTTAACCTTTGGATCCAGAGCGACGACTTCCCGGACAATTCGGTCAGGCCCAAGCGATGCCAAAAGCTCAAGCTGCCCGTGGCGTGATGCGGCAGCCCGTCTGTCTGCGAGATTGACGATTTCCCCCTGACCTTTTCCCTCGATCGCCGCATGGGGAGAGTCGACGAAGCTGGAAACGCCCTCCGACAACCAATGATAGCGCCGGGCCTGGCGTTTATCGCCGTTCATGCCTTGCTGTACCACCACCCATTTGCCATCGTCAGCGACGATGAAACCGTGCAGGTAAAGGTCGAAGCCGTCCTGGACCGCGGCACTATCGACCTTTGCAACAAGCCGGCTGGTGGCCGCAAGGCCGGCACCATCGATGCCGACGCGGTTGCCGATGGCGATCAGTTCGTCTGGCGTCTGCCGCGAATGTCGTCCGCGACCGCCGCAGACGCTTATCCCGAGATCCCGCGAACGAGGAGCGAGACCGCGCTTGAGAGCGCCGATGACGCTGGTGGTGATGCCGGATGAGTGCCAATCCATGCCCATGACGCAGCCGAAGGACTGGAACCAGAAAGGATGGGCCAGACGGCGCAGAAACTCGTCACGGCCGTATTCGATGACGATGGCTTCGGCGATGATCGTCCCGAGCTTCGTCATGCGATCGCCGAGCCACGGGGGAACCCTGCCGCCATGAAGAGGGAGATCTGCACTTCCAGCTCGCTGAACCATTCGTGTCTTATAGGCCGCTTACAGGCATTGTGACAGGGGAAAGTTCTTCAAACGTTCCTACCGCCGGGAACAAGTCGCAACCCTTGCTGTTTTGTGGTTGGAATGTTGCGAGGCGCCGTTGCGTCTCACGATGAGATGGGCCAATCCCTGCGGAGGCCTTCCAATGCAAAACCGTTTCCCGTGTGCGGCAGTCGTCATCCTCCTAACCGCAGCTTTACTGGCGGGTTGCGCCAACGTCTCAGCCAGGCAGACAGCGAGCAACACCGGCAAGGTTGGATACGGTTCGGATCCGGTTCTGCCAAAACCACGCCCAACCGTGATCCCGACGGTCAACATCGCCGATGCGACCGGGTGGCGGGGCGGAGAACATCCACTCGCTGCCAAAGGATTGAAGGTCAACGCCTTTGCGACGAATTTTGACCATCCGCGCTGGCTGCGCGTCCTTCCCAACGGTGACGTTCTGGTGGCCGAAAGCAATGCTCCGGCCAAACACGACGAGGGCTTCAGCCTGAAGAAGGTCTTCATGAGCGCGGCCATGAAGCGCGCTGGCGCCGCCACACCAAGCGCAAACAGGATCACGCTGCTTCGCGACACCGATGGCGACGGGGTGGCCGACCTGCGGACCACGTTCGCCGAAGGTCTCAACTCGCCTTTCGGCATGACGCTGTCGCGGGGCAAGCTCTATGTCGCCAACACCGACGGTCTCGTCGCCTTCCCCTATTCGAACGGACAGACCCGGATCACGGCGCCGCCGCAAAAGATCGCGGATCTACCGGCCGGCGATCTCAATCACCATTGGACCAAGGATGTGATCGCAAGCCCGGACGGCCGCAAGCTCTACGTTACGGTCGGCTCCAACAGCAATGTTGCCGAAAACGGCATGGCCGTCGAACGGCACCGTGCAGCCGTGCTCGAGATCGACAAGGCAAGCGGCCACATGCGCCCCTTCGCCTCGGGCCTGCGCAATCCCAACGGGCTCTCCTGGAACCCTCAGAATGGAAAGCTGTGGGTCGCGGTCAACGAACGCGACGAACTCGGTGACGATCTCGTCCCGGACTACATGACATCCGTGCGCGATGGCGCCTTCTATGGCTGGCCCTACAGCTACTTCGGCCAGAACGTCGACACCCGCGTCAGGCCGCAGCGTCCTGACCTCGTCGCAAGGGCCATCAAGCCCGACTACGCGCTGGGCGCCCACACGGCATCATTGGGACTGGTGTTCTCGAGGGGCTCGTCGCTCGGCCCCACCTATTCGAACGGCGCATTCGTTGGACAGCATGGCTCCTGGAACCGAAGCGTACCCAGCGGCTACAAGGTCATCTTCGTCCCGTTTTTGAATGGCAAGCCCAGCGGCCGGCCAAAAGATGTCCTCACCGGGTTCGTCGGCAAAGGCGGCAGCGCCATGGGGCGCCCGGCCGGCGTGGCAATCGATAAGACGGGTAGTTTGCTGGTTGCCGACGATGTCGGCAATGTCGTGTGGCGTGTCAGCAGAGAATGACCTTTTGCCTGTTTCAAAAGCGATCAATGTGCATTTGGTCGTCCCGCGTCGGCAATCGCCCGATGAGAACGGGATGCCGCGCGCCGGCGCTCTTGAGTTCGGGCCTGTTTCCTGGAAACCCGCAATTCCTCCAGATCTGGAAGCCACCAGCCGCTGCGATGATCGGGACCGGTGCGTGCCGGCCATACAGAGATCAATTCCGACAGTGTTGCGGGCCGCCAGGAGGCCCAGACAAACTCCATCAGGCTATTGTTCATGAATGGATACGAGCAGGAGAAGGTTCGAGGGACAATCTCCTGTGAAATCCCGATGAATATTATGACGCCGTAGGTTTCAGTGGAGACGGCGCGCCCGAGCCGCGGTGGAAAAGCCGTAGGAACAGGGTATCGTCGTCTTCTTCGTTCGACGCTGCGACTTCTCGCTTCCAGTTCCTCGGCGGACCCCCGCGACGCAAGTCGGCGTTGCTTTCGTGCATCCGGTTCATTGCGGCGGGCGGCCGCTTCGATCACAGGCCACCGTTTCCGCAATTCCTCGTAGGAGCGGAACGGAACATGCCACGTCCTGGAATTGTCATCCCAATGCGCCCACGGCACCTGTCGCAATTCCTCAACGATGGTGCGGGAGAAAGGTGTCCGCAGGCAAAGGTCATCGCCTGCCACCAGATACGGGCTGCCGATGGGATCGAAGTCGTAAGCGTCCCTGCCCTTTGATTCACCGAACGGATCTCGTTCCGACAATTGGCCGTCCATCCATCTGGTAAACCGGCGGTCGGCGGTCTTGCCCGGAATAAACCAATTGCGCCTATCGTCGCTCCATCTGGCCCGGGGAAAAGCCCGTCGAAACTCTCCCAGCATGGTTCGGTCGTAGGGAAACGAAATATACGCACCGGGGCGATTTGATGGCTCACCCGACATTGCTTCGCGAACCCCTCCTCGTTCCGACACATTCTCCCGTCTCACTCAACGAATAGGCTTGGCCCGCTGTTCCCCGATTGCGCAAAAAAACGAGAGCCGAACGGCTTTTTCGATGCTGTAAACCGAGGCGCGAAGTCCACATCGCGCCCAATGGCGGACATCGAACCGCGTTCGGATGAGGTGGGCCGAAGCAAATCCCGGTGAGAGGATGAGCGGACTACGCCGCAAAGGCGTGCACGCCCGCGCGGACTGTCTCCGGGTCGCGGTTTTCGACGCCGTACAGAATGTCGAGAAGCGGAAAGGTCATTCGATAAAAACCCATACGATCCCTTGCCGCCGTGTCTGGGGAAAAGTGCGCGAGCACCAGGTCGACGAACGGGTCACCAAGCCCTGCCGCGAGGCTCGCAAAATCGTAAGCTGGGTCGCCGGGGCCGCAGCCGGAGAAATCGATGACGCCTGAAAGTCTGCCGCGATCGACGAGAATGTTTCCGGTCCCAAAATCCCCGTGAATAAGGCACTGCGGAAGCGCGTTGCAGGTCGCCAAAAAGTCGGAAAAGCGCTTCCGCAGACCGGTGACGACATCAGGCGAAAGCAGAGGAAAGGCCACCGCTTCGCATTGCGCCAAAAGGCCATTCCACTCGGATGAAGACGCCTCGGCAGGCTCGGCCTCCACGCTGTCGATGGGGAGCGAATGCAGAGCCTTTAGAAAGGCGGCAAGATCCGCGGCCAAAACCCTCTGTGCGCCTATCCTCAGGCCGGTCAGGTCCGAAAGCGGTTCGCCCAAGATCTTGGCGTGCAGCGAGACGAATTGGCCGTCGATGCGGCGCACCTCAAGATCAGGTACCGGCACCGGGAGAAGCGGCCGCACCGCGCGAAGCGCCGCGGCTTCGCGCACCAGGTCGCGTTCAGCGCCGCAATGACGCGGCAATCGAAGGATCCTGCCGTCAAGCTCGTAGGCCACCGAGTTCTGCCCCGAGCCGATCAGGACAGCCGGAGGCTCGGATGGCAAGCCAAGTTCCGCAACGATCCTCTGAAGGGGCATCGCATCGGTACCCCCACGAGTGGCGTCGACTTCCCTCTCAACGGAGGCGGTCGCGATTGGCTCTAGGGATAGATCCTTCACTGCGTTCGTCCTTTGCAATCCCACCCGGCAGGCCCTGGCCGCACGTCTGAATTCTGTAGCCGCTATTCTTCGCGATGACGGCCGGATAAGACCGACACCGAGACGAAGTCCATGGCCGACGGGCTGGCTGAAATACTGCGCCCGCTAAAGGGGGGTGTTGGGCTCGTGCTCCTGGCACCTGCGCAACCGCCCCCTCACAAAGTATCGAGGCCCATTCTTCGGCCGGCTTCGATTGGGGCCATGCGTGACGGCAAGCGAAACGCGCAAGGGATGGAACGGCATTCGTTCCCTCACCCTCGACCATATCTCATTGGTTGTATCGTTAGCAATTTATCGCAAGCAATGCGAACGCATGGCAGCGATATCCAATTGCGAAACGGACGAAAAAACTGCACCGCCAGTTCAAAGCCCTTCCGCGGCCGTTCTTGATTTGAGACCGATGGTCACGATCGCCACAAGCGCGGCCACCGCGTTGGCGCCTCCGCTGATCGCAATGGCCGGGAAGTAACTGTGGCTGGCGTCGTAGATAAAGCCGGCGAGGCTCGGGCCGATCAGCGTGCCGATTGCGACGCTCGTGTAAAGAAGCCCGATGATCCCGCCCACATTGCGGCGGCCGAAATGATCGGCAACCACGGCCGGCAGCACCGCGACCCAGCCACCGTAGAACAATCCGAACAACAGAGCGAAGGCAACAAGGGCCAAAAGCCCGGTCGCAGAGGCCCAAACCGCAAGCGACACGGCGATGCCCGCGTACATTGCCGCCAGGAAAGTGTCGCGACCCAAACGATCGGCAAGCCCCCCAAGGCAGAAGCGCCCCGCAGTGCTCCCAACGCCGATCGCGCTCAGGAGGAGGACGGCGACCGTCGGAGCGATCTGGTGATCGACTGCAAACGGGACGAGATGAACAAAGGGAACGAACACGCCGACTGCACTCAACAGGCATGCGACATACATGCCGACAAATTGCCGAGTCCGTATCGCATCCTTGACCGAAACGCCCTCCTTTGCCGCCGAATTCACGACGCCCGGTTCGACGAAGACTCCGTCCGGCCGAAGACCACGTCGCCCCGGATCGTTTTCGAGCAGCAATGCGGCGCCTATGCCGAAGGCCGCGGCCGCTCCACCGAGCACCAGATAGGCCTCTCTCCAGCCCAAAGCGGCGATCAACCAAGTCGCCAGCGGCGGCATGACAAGCGTGCCCAAGCCGATACCGCTGACCGCAAGACCCGATGCCAGGCCACGTCGCGCGACGAACCAGCGCTGCACGGCCCCAAGGGCCGGCACATAGGCACATCCCACGCCCAGACCTATTCCGAGCCCATAGGCGGCATAGACCTCGGCGATGGTGCGCGCCTGGCCCGCCAAGGCGAGGCCGAAGCCGACAAGCACCATGCCGACAACGCAAAGCGATCTTGCTCCGAACCGATCCGCAAGGGGACCGGAAATCACGCCCAGGGCGAAGTACAAAAACCCTGCCAAAGAAAAAACAAGCGAAACGGAGCCACGCGATGCCCCGAGATCCTGCTGCAATACCTCGATGAAGGCGCTGAAGGTATAGGCGCTACCAAAACCTACGAATGTCAGCGTAAACGTCGCGGCGACGACGACCCATCCGTAGAAGATGCCTTGGCGCTGGCGGTGAGCGTTCATGATCGTTCGTCTCCGTCACCCTTTTCCCGGGTGTCTCTGGTGCCAAGCCGTATGCCCCTGGAATGCCGCTCCGGCGCGCACAAGGGTCAGTTCCTGGAACTGACCAGCCAGCAATTGAAGGCCGATCGGCATCTCGTCCTTTGCGACACCTGCAGGGAAAGTCAGTGCCGGATGGCCGCTCATATCGAGGGGGCAGGTATAGCGCTGCAGCCTAGCGATCAGATCCGGCTGCTCACCAAGTGTCGCGATGGCAGCGAGTGTCAGGGGAGCGAACGGCTGAACCGGGGTCAAAATCAGGTCGACGGATGCAAACAAGGCTTCGACGTCACGGCGGAAAATCGCGCGTCGCAGAAGGATCTGCTGATACTCCGCCTCCGAGACGGCTTTGCCCTTTTCAATGACGCCGGCAAGGATAGGCCCGTACAAGTCTTTGTTCGCAGCAAAGTCTCGCGCGTGAACGGCTGCCGCCTCCACGGCGCAGTTCGGCACCCAATCGGCAACGGCCTGGCTCACGTCCGGGAACCTGATCTCGACCATGTGCGCGCCAAGATCGGAAAAAACGTCCGAGGCAGCGGCGAGTGCGGCCTGTGTCTGAGGCTCCACGTCCTCGCTGTTCCACCCTGGATCAAAGCCTATCCGCAGACCGCCGACCCCGCTTCGCGAAGCGGAAGCGAAATCCGGCACCGGTTGCGCCGCCGCCGTCGGGTCCTTCGGATCACTTCCCGCGATGGCGGCAAGAATGATCCCCGCATCCATGGCGCTTCGCGCAATCGTACCGAGGTGGTCGAGGGAGGGAGCGAGATCGAAAACGCCGTGCCGGCTGACGCGCCCCCATGTCGGTTTGAGGCCCGTGACACCATTTGCGGCCGCCGGCCAGCGGATCGAGCCGCCGGTGTCGGACGCGATCGCACCGAAACAAAGGCCCGCTGCCGCCGCGACAGCTGAACCGCTCGAGGAAATCCCGGTCCAGTAGTCCGCGCTCCACGGATTGACAGACGGGGTTATTGCCGGATGGTAGTCCGAATACGCTCCCTCGGTCATTTGCGTCTTGCCGATAATGATCGCGCCTGCTTGCCTGAGGCGTCTGACGACAGTGGCGTCTTCGTCCGGAACAAAATTGCCATGGACGAGTGTGCCAGCCCTGGTTGGCACGCCTTCGATCCAGCACAGGTCTTTGACGGCGATCGGAACGCCGTGCAGCGGGCCGCGATGGCGTCCAGCGGCGATTTCCTCATCCGCCACCTTCGCCTGTTCCAGCGCGCTTGTGTCCATCACCTGCGCATAGGCGTGGAGGTCCGGTTCCAGTCGCGCGATGCGCCGAAGCTGCGCCTCGGTGATCGCCAGCGAGGAAATGCTCCCTCTTTTGATTCTGTCTCCGATCTCCGTGAGGCTGAGCAAAGTGAAATCATCCGAAACTATCGTCATTCAATTTTTCCCGACTGCGGTGAGCGAAATACATTAGAAAATCTATCTACCTTCGATCGCGCCTCCTGTTCCTCGTGAGGAGCGAGACAAGCACAGTTTAATGTGATAAAGCACATAATACTCGGCCGACAAACCAGATTTAATCATCCCTATAACTTAGAAAATCTAAATCATGAGCCGCCACCTTCCCCCGCTCAATGCCCTGAAGGCTTTCGAGGCCGCCGCCCGCCATCTCTCGGTCAAGATGGCGGCCGACGAGCTTTGCGTCACTCCGGGCGCGGTCAGCCAGATGTTGAAATCGCTCGAGACGCATCTTGGCGTGAAGCTGTTTGAACGAGTGACACGCGGCATCTATTTGACCGATGCGGGCCGGGACTATCTGCCAGCGGTCCGCAATGCCTTTCGCCAGATTGCCGAAGCCTCGCGACGCGTTATGGCCTCCAACGACAGCGGCATGCTGACAGTCAGCGTCACGCCATTCTTCGCATCGGCATGGCTCTTGCCGCGCATGCACTCCTTCCAGGAGATCAGCCCCGAAATCGATCTCCAAATCGTCGCAAGCAGCACCCTTGCCGATTTCTCCCGCGGCAGCGTCGATGTCGCGGTGCGTCATGGTGCCGGCCGTTATCCGGGCTTGCGCAGCGACCGCGTCGTAACCGTCGAGATGGTCGCCGTGGCAGCCCCTGATCTCGTCGATCGCCTCGGCGTCCCTCGATGCGCGGACGATCTCATCCGCTGGCCGCATGTCCATGATGCCGACCGCAAGGGATGGAGCCTTTGGTTCCAGGCAAATGGCGTGGAAGAGTTCCGTTCTCCCCGCGGTCCGTCGTTTGACGATAGCAGCCTTATTTTGAAGGCGATCCTGTCCGGCCATGGCGCAGGGTTGCTGCCCGCTGCAATGATTGCAGCGGAACTCGCCAGCGGTGAGTTGGTGAAGCTCCTGGACGCGGCTTTGATAGACGAGTTTGCCTATTACCTGGTGTGTCCCGAGCACGCCCAGGACAATCCAAAGATTGCGACCTTCCGGGATTGGATACTCAATGTGGAGAAGACGCCGTTGGCCAAAACGTCCACGGCTCAGAACAGCCTCCGTCCTGGCTGATGCGCTCCCGACCGTGGCACGGTCAGCGTCCGGATCGATGGCGATGCCTCGGCACCGGACGTCACCATGGCAGTTCTCTTGATTGCCTGGCTCTATCCTGCACGGCGGCACGGCGGATAGCCTGGGAGGGCAAGCCGGGCACGAGGTGCCCGAACACCCGGCGGGTTGCCTGCCTGTCAGCTCCGATCGGCACTCGATCTCATCGACGCCGATAACAGCAATGCCGCCGCTGCCAGCGCTGCCGCCACCAAGCCGAGATTGCCAGCACCTGCCCACTCTATTCCAAGCCCACCGATCGAACCGGATAGCGCAATGGCAAGGTAGAGAATGGCCTGATTGAGCGAGACCAGCACGCCGGCGGCCTCCGGTTTCAGCGAGATCAGCCGGTGTTGCTGCGGCGTCGTGATCGCAAAGGCGGCGATCCCGTAGAATGCGATGATCGCGAAGGCCGATGCCAGCGTCTCGGTGGTCAGCGGCAGGATCAGCATGCTGACGATGAGCCAAAGCAAGGCGATTGCCACAACCTTCTGACCGCCAACCCTATCGGCAAGCATGCCGGCACCCAGGTTGCCGATCGTGCCGATCACGCCGAGCGTCGCCATCAGGCCGGCCAGATAGACGCTGTTTCCTTGCGTGGCGGTCGCAAAGATGATGCCCATATACGTGTAGGGCAGATAGACCGCGGTGAAGGCGAGGAGCGTTACTCCGAGGACCGCCAGGATTTGCGGGTTACGCAGCAGCCGCAACTGCTGCAGCAAGCCCGTCGTCGTTGCGATCCTGATCGACTTCGGAATGAAGACGGCGACGCCGACGACGCCGAGGGCTGCCAGCCCGGTTGCAAGCCACATGGTCGATCGCCAGCCGAACACGCCGCCGAAAGCCGTGCCCAGCGGCGCGCCAAGCGCAGTGGCCGCCGTAAAGCCGCTGACGACCAGAGCGATCGCCCTGCCCCGATGTGCCCGCAGGACCATGGCGGCGGCGGTGACAGTGGCGGTCGGCACGAACAGCCCGACGCCAAGAGCCGCCACGACCTGACCGATCAGAACCTGCGCATAGCTTGGCGCAAGCGCGGTCCAGACACTGCCGAAGAGATAGACAAGGGCTGCGACGAGGAGAACGGTTCGGCGTTCCCAGCCGCCAGTCACGCCCACGAGAACCGGACCCGCGATCGCGCACGTCAAAGCGAAAATCGTAATGACCTGCCCTGCAACGGATGGCGCGATGTCGAGCGAACTGCTGAGAAGCGGCAACAGGCCCGCCAGAACGAACTCACCTGTCCCGACAACGAAGACGCCGAAGGCGAGCATCGACACCGAAAGCCATGGATTGGTCGCCTGCGGCTGATCGGCCTCATGCGGGGTTTCGAGCGTGGCATTGACCATGGCAAGACCTTTCCGGCACGGCCATGTTACGACCGGTGCCAAGATGCGAATGACAAAACTGGAATAGGATCGAACTACGGGCGCGCCAGCGCAGTGCGGCTCATCAGGAGGTCAGGCTTGAAGCGAACCAGCCCGTTCATCGGCATGCCCTCATGCGAGCGCCTCAGGCGGCCGTCGAAGCCGTCGAGCACGGCGTGTCCGGTCATGACCACCATCTCGCCCGTGCCAAAATCAGGAAACAGCAGACAGCAGGCAGGATCGACGAGCAGGTTGCCGAGGGTGTTGAAATAGTAGTTGCCGCGATATTCCGGCCAGATCAGGCATTCGCCGTCCCACCGAACGAAACCAGGCGGACCGCCGCGATGGGAAACATCCATATCGCCGCCGGCATCGGAGGCGGCGCGGGTCGCAACGAAAAACGTATCGGCACCAGCAACGACACGTCGAGCCAAACTTGTATCGGCCGAGATCAGAAGCGGCTCTCCACTTGCGCCGACCGCCTGTTCAACGTCCCTCGGACGAATGTATTGCGGACAGTTTCCAAAGGCCTGCTGCACGTCGACGACAAAATCGCTTTGACCCACCCGACCTACGCTACCGTTGACGCGGATGCGCCGCCGGGTCGAAAGATCGATCGCAAGGATCGCGATCGGAGTTCCCTCGACAATGCCACGAGCCACTGGATCTGCGGCGTCAGGGCGTGCTGCGACACGCACACGCATGGCATCTGGTGCGCTCAGAAAGCCGGGCCGACCGAAGACCATGGTGACCCAGATCCGCCCCTCCCGGTCAGGCACGGCAAGAACGACATAGTGCAGTTCCGCAAGGAAATCCGCAAAGCCGGGTGGCAGGCTCGCCTGTATCGCGCGCGACCCGGCCAGTTGCTCACGGACGGCAAAGAGGCTCTGGAGTTGCTGCTCTCCGGCGTGAAAGGGGTCGTTGTCCATCACACACCCCGTGCCGCGGCAAGGCGCTCCCTGGACGCACGGCGTGCCAGCTCGAACTGCTCAGGCTCCCCCATGAGCGCTGCCACATTGGCCGATGCCTGGTAGGACGTCAGTTCGAAGGCCAGCACGCCAACATCAATGCCGCCTTGAAGCTCGCCTGCGTTGATCGCCGCGTTTGCCAGATCGACGATACGCTGTCTCGCCTCGGCCCGGTGATGCTCGACACGGTCGCGGATCTCTCCCGGCCGGGTGCGATACTCGCTGCTGAGCGCATGCACCAGGCAGCCGCCGGGTAGTGTTCGCTGCTCAACGAATGTGTACCATCCCTCAATCAGAGCGATCAGGCGCTCGACCGCTGTCGGGAGTGCCATCGCGGGGCCAACCACCGTTTCGGCATAAAGTGCCACGCCGTTCTCGATCGTCGCCAACTGCAAGGCTTCCCGGTCGCCAAAGAGAACCTGAACGTTGCCTCTCGCCACACCGGCATCAGCCGCGACCCGTCCGAACGTCAATCCCTCCAGCCCCTCCACCGACGCGATCTGCGTCGCGTGATGAAGAATGTTCGCCCGGGCGCGATCGCCGCGCTCCCTCCGCTTGTCGTTCGCCTTCATGCCGTCTCCTGGTCGTCGATCCGCAATACTGACCACAAATATACATACGTATGTATATTGTCAATTGGAATGACGGCACGAACGCAATCCCGGTCCGGACGAAATGTGGGCCAAGCTTCGGGTCAGCGGGTTCAAGAGCACCATCGAAGCCGATTTTCCGAGATCAAGATCGTCGCCGAAAAGGCCGGCGGCACCAAGGATGCGGGCATCGCGGCGACCGACTGGACCAAGAGCCACCCGGACATTCACGGCATCTTCACCGCGGCCGACACCATGGCGGTAGAGTCGATCAAGTCGCTGACACAGGCTGGGGCGACCGACAAGATCAAGGTCTCGACCTCGAACCTCAACGACGACGCGCGCGCCGCCCTTGAAAGGGGCACGCTCACCTGCGCGTCGCTTCAGCCGGCAGTGTCGATGGGACGCGATGCGATGCGCGGGGCGGCCGCCGCGATCGAAGGCGGCAAGGTGCTGGGCCGCATTGAAGCCCCCGCTTTGCTGGTGACGCGCGAAAAGGTCGCCTCCTACGATTTCAGCAAGATCATCGCCCCTGCCGACTACCAGCCCTGATATCGCTACGGACCAACGGGGAGCCGAGCCCTGCCCGGCTCCCTCGCCCCTTGGCGGTCGCTAAAACGAGCGCAGTCCCACATCATCGATAGTGCTCGTCCACGGCCCGGCGCGGCACGCTAGGCACCGCGAAAGCGCAATGCCTCGACCAGCAATGCAAACGCGGGCGACGCCAGCCGCCGGCTTGGATAGTAGAGATGGAATCCGGGAAAAGGCGGGCACCAATCTTCTAGCACGGGCACCAGCCGCCCCGATTTGACGAGCGGTCCCAAGTGATCGTCGGGAAGACAGGCAAGGCCCAGGCCGCCTAAAGCCGCGTCGATGATCATCGGCACATCATTAGAGACGAATTGCCCTTCGACGCGGACATTGAGCGGGCGACCGTCGCGTTCGAACTCCCACGCGTATAGTCCGCCAAGCGTGGGCAGGCGCAGATTGATGCAATTGTGCCCCGTCAGATCATGAGGTGTCTGAGGCCTGGGGTAGCGTGCAAAATAGTCCGGCGACCCCGCCACCACCATTCTGAGATCCGGACCTATGCGGACGGCGATCATGTCCTTTTCGATGCTTTCGCCCAGCCGCACACCCGCATCATAGCGCTCAGTGACCAAATCGACGAAGCGCTGGTCGATCGAGATCTCGACGCTGATCTCTCGATACTCGGCCATCAGCCTTTTCACGGCGGGCATGAGGATCGTCTCGGCCGCGTGGCGGCTCGAGGTTATGCGGATGGTGCCGCCCGGCTGCTGGCGCATCGCGCTCAGCGCGTCGAGCCGGCTGCGAATGTCGTTGAAGGCCGGGCGCAGCGTCTCCATCAGTTGTTCCCCTGCGTCCGTCGGCACGACATTGCGCGTCGTCCGGGTCAAGAGGCGCACGCCCATGCGCTCCTCAAGCCGTCGCACCGTATGGCTGAGCGACGACTGGGACGTGCCGAGGCGGGCGGCCGCTCGGGTGAAGCTACGTTCCTCGCCAACCGTCAGGAACGCGACAAGATCACCCAGTTCATCTCGCTTCATTCATGAATCCACAATATAGGTTCATTCTTGATTTAGCATCTAATCGAATTTCTCCGCGAGATCTAGATTGAGGCCAGGACGCGTTGAACCGGCGTGCCCTCTTGAAGAGAGCGCCGGCTGGTCTCGTGCGCGCTCGCCGCTATCACGAACGGAGCAAAGACATGAAGAAGCGAATTCTCGGAAGAGCGGATCTAGAAGTCTCAGCCCTCGGCTTTGGCTGCATGGGCCTGGATTTCGGCTATGCCAGCAAGGTCAGCAGGCAGGAGGGCGTTACGCTGATCCGCCAGGCGGTCGATCGCGGCGTGACCTTCTTCGATACCGCGGAGGTCTACGGCCCCTTCACCAACGAGGAGATGGTCGGCGAGGCCCTCAAGCCCGTACGCGACCGCGTGGTCATCGCCACCAAGTTCGGCTTCAACATCGTTGACGGCAAGCAGTCGGGCTTGAGCAGTCGGCCGGAGCACATCCGCTCGGTCTGCGACGCATCGCTGAAACGCCTCGGGGTCGATGTCATCGACCTCTTCTATCAGCATCGCGTCGATCCAAACGTGCCGATCGAGGACGTCGCAGGCGCTGTGAAGGATCTCATCGCTGCCGGCAAGGTTCGGCACTTCGGCCTGTCCGAGCCCGGGGCTCAAACCGTGCGGCGGGCGCATGCAGTCCAGCCGGTCACCACGCTCCAGAACGAGTATTCGCTCTGGACCCGCGGCCCGGAGACGAACGGCATCCTTGAAGCCTGCGAAGAGCTCGGCATTGGCCTTGTGCCCTATAGCCCGCTCGGAAAGGGCTTTCTTACCGGTGCGATGAGCAAGGATACCAGGCTCGGCGAGGGCGACTTCCGCAAGATCCTGCCGCGCTTCACGCCCGAGGCAATGGAAAAGAACCAGGCGCTCGTCGATCTCCTGAAGAGGATCGCGGACGACAGGGGCGCCACGCCTGCGCAAATCGCACTCGCCTGGTTGCTGGCACAAAAGCCATGGATCGTCCCGATCCCCGGCACGACCAAGCTTCATCGCCTGGAAGAGAACCTCGCCTCGGTCAATGTCGCGCTGACGGATGCCGATCTCGCCGAAATCGAAACAGCGGCCGCGGCAATCCCGATCGAGGGAGAGCGCTACCCAGAACAGTTGCTGAAGACGACCGGCCTCTAAGGCCGCGTCAGACATCCAAGTACAACCAGTGGGGCGGGAGCATGATTGCGCTCGCCCCGGCATCTCTTCCAGGAATTAAACCAAATGTTTGTCCTCTTCCGCAAGGATGCGACCGAAGCTTGCAGAAGCTCCACCCGCGCAAGGATCGTGGAAGCTCCCGGGCTATGGACGAACGAGCGCGAGGTCGCCAGGCTAAGGCAGGACCTGCGAAAAGTCGCGCAACGGTCGGTTCCCGGTGGGGAGCTCGGCTACGGCATCTTCTCCGAGCGTGAAGATGCGCTCACCCGAACGATCGTCACGGTCGTCTACCGGTTTCCGACGGTGAGCCGGTTGCCTTCAACGCGCTGCCTGTCCTCCAGGTCTCTCTTTCCGGCAAACCGGTCGAAGTCCTCCATCTGGGGCTCGTGATGATCGGCCCGGCGGTTCGCAGCCAGGGGCTTTCCTGGATCCTCTACGGCCTCACCTGTTTCCTTCTCTTTTGGCGCAACCAGCTTCGCCCGCTCTGGATTTCGAATGTCACCCAGGTGCCGGCCGTTGCCGGCATGGTGGCCGAGACCTTCAGCGGCGTCTTTCCCGCACCCACCCGTGGCGCACGCAGATCGCTGCGCCAGCAACTGATCGCCACAGCCATCATGGAATCACATCGCCGTGTCTTCGGGGTCGGCCCTGACGCCGGCTTCGATGCCGATCGTTTCGCCGGACTTCTTGCCAGGCGCCCGAACTGACGAGCCCATTGCCGGATTGCGGGTTTCAGCGCGAGAGTTCGCGAACTGGGGCTTAAGTGATCGTCAAAGGACAACAGGAAAGCGGAAGAGGCTAACCAGGCGAGATTGAAGCGGCTGGACCTTGGCCGGCAGATCGGTGAAGGTCCATTTCGTAGCGGGTAGCCCACACCTGGTGCGGGCTACCCATTTGTCGCTGTCCAACTGGTTGCGTCCGAGCCCGGCTATTGCTGTGACGGAGCGGTGTCTTGGAGTTTTGCCTGAACCTTCTTGGCGACTGCCGGATCGCTCTGTGCAGCTGTAAGGATTGCCGAATACTCTTCGATCGAAATGGCCGGCGAGGCTTGGACGGCCTCCACCATTTTCTTGCTGGCTTCGTTCTCCAGGTCCTTCTTCGCCGTTGCATCCGACGTTGCTTCTATCTTGGCGGAATATTCCTGCCTGACCTTGTCGACCTGAAGATAGGCAACCGCGAAGGCTTCGATTTTCTGGTCGCTGATCGCAGCGTCCGGGCCCTTGCTGCCAGCCTGGCCCTGCGTCGGCTGGGTCGTTTCAGCCTGAGCGATCTCAAGGGCGGATGCGGGACTGACGATCATGAAGCTAAAGACTGCCGCCGCGAGCGACGCGACGGGTTTGTAACCGGTGATCATATTCATTCCTCTCTGATGCGCATGACGTGATCAGGAGCGATACTGACTTTCAATCGCCCCTAAGGTCGGCCGGATACCGAATGCGCCGCGACGATGGAACGCTGGAATGGGCTCGATGCGGCCGTATCGGGGCCATTTGCTGACCATTCCACGGCAGCTTTACGGCTCACCCGACGGGTCCGGTCCTATCAAGAATGGCACTCTCTCCCGGTCCTGGGCCGACTACTTCTTCCCACCCGCTCGCGCCTGAACCGGCGCGCCAGATTCAACGCGTCATGGCAACGACGGCCAATTCGAGGCCCGGGATATCGCGGCCACGCGGTTTCGACAGGGTGTCTATACGCGGCCGCTCACGGGTTTCATCAAATCGGCAACGAAGGGCTACTACATCGTCACGCAGAAGAACCGGGACAGCTCGCCAATCGCCAAAGTGTTTATCGAGTGGGTGGTAAAACGAGGCGCAGTCGACGGTTGAATTCGCCTGAAAGCTGACGGCGGCACCGGCACGGCGGCACCGCATCAGTCGCCGCCCGACGCTGCCTGATCCATGCGCATCTGGCGCAGCATGTTCCGCCCGGCGATCAGCATCTCGAACAGGAAGGCCAACAGCGACCCGATGAGCGAGACGATCGCGCCGCCGAAAAACCAGAAAAGGTTCTCCTCGCGAAACCCGAAGGCAAGCGCGCCGGCGAGCAGATTGAGAATGGCGCAGCCCGTGCAGATCGCCGCGAAAGTCCCCAGCGCAACGGCGATCTCCAGCGCCAGCGTCCGCCGGCGCAGATAGTCAAGCTGCATCCGCCGCGCGTCGTTCTGCTCGTATTTCTCCCCGATCTCGTTGACGCGATCGGACACCCTGCCAAGCCGGGAGGCATAGACACTGACGAAGCCGGCAGTGCCGGCGAGAAGAAAGACGGGCGCCAGCGAGGTTTGGACGATCGAAGCGAGATCGATGACGGTCGACGGCGTCTCCATGCTTGCCTTCATTTTGCGTCGCTCGCTTCCGGCGAGACCGGGAGGAGCACTCTAGTCAGTTTTGACGGATATAGTAGCGATACAAACACCGAGATATGGCGCAGATAGAAGCGCTTCATACCCTTATCAAGGGAATACGGGAGCGACCCAGCCCGACGTTCACACGCCCAACAGTAACGTCCGCACCAGGGGATGCTTGGCGTCGGCAAGGCCGTCGACGACGTTGAAGTGGTGCCGGTCCGGCTCCGCGACAGCAGCCGTCGTTGCACCCAATCCGGTCCAGATATTGGCAAGAAGCGCGTTCTGACGCAGGAACTCCGCACGCTCGCCGCCTCCGACCCAGCAGGTGATGCGGGCGTCTAGCATCGGCCGCAGCAGTGCCGGGCTCTGTGAAAGTGCCTCGGCCTCGTCGATCGCGAGCTTCTCGTTCATGGCCGTCGACATGATCGGGCGCAGGTCATGCACGCCGGAGATCGAGACGACGTTGCGGATCCGGCCCTGGACGTCAGGCGAAAGCGGCGCGGTCGTCGTGATCATTCGGCTGACGAGGTGGCCGCCGGCCGAATGGCCGGTCAGCATCAAGGGACCCTCGACGCGTTTCGATGCCTCGCTTATAGCGGCGGCGACCTCTTCGACGATCCCGGCAATGCGAATCTTTGGGCAGAGCGTGTAGGACGGCATCGCGACGGCATAGCCGCGCTCCACTGCTCCGGCCGCCAGGTGCGACCAGAAGCTCTTGTCGAGCTGTAGCCAGTACCCGCCGTGGACGAATACCACCAGGCCCTTGGGCGAACCGTCGGGAAGAAAGAGATCCATACGGTTCCTCGGCCGATCGCCATAGGCAAGGTCGAGTTTGGCGCGTCCGGCGCTCAAGAGGGCGTTGCGGAACGCCTCGGCCGGTTTGACCCAGGCTTCCGGCCAGCGATCGCCGCGCGCGATGTTCGAGCCGTTCGCATAGGCGTCGTCCCAGTCGGAAATGCGGTGTTCCAGCATCGATTTCATCCTCCCTTTGATGTCTCCTCACAGATAGCAATCGCCTGCCCCACCGGGAAAGGCAATGCCGGCCATCGAAAAAACTTTAGGCTTGAAATAATTTTGGACTGGTGCGATGCTGCCCCATGTTCAGCCGAGAAGTGGAGGTCTCGCTGTGCCTATCGCCATAACTGGAGTCGCGTCGGCGACGGCCCGTGTCACTTTGAATAGTGCCGCGACGCTTGCCGCTTGTCCGCAGACCAGGGCTTTGAACCACCGCAAGACTTTCCGCCGGCTTTGAACAATGCCTGGGCAACAGGCACGAACGAAATTAGGGAACAGCCGCCACATGCTTGGACCGACTTCGCACGTCGATACGTTCACCCGCGACCATCTTCCGCCACAGGAAGAATGGCCGGAGTTTCTTCTCGAAGGTTTTGACTACCCGGATCACCTCAACGCCGCCGTCGAATTGACGGACGCCATGGTTGCCAAGGGTTTCGGCGATCATACCGCGTTGATCGGCAATGGCCGGCGCCGGACTTACAAGGAACTGTCCGACTGGACCAACCGTCTCGCCCACGCGCTGGTTGAGAATTACGGTGTGAAGCCCGGGCACCGCGTGCTCATCCGCTCCGCCAACAATCCGGCCATGGTTGCCTGCTGGCTGGCAGCCACCAAGGCCGGCGCCGTCGTCGTCAACACCATGCCGATGCTCCGGGCCGGGGAACTCGCCAAGATCGTCGACAAGGCCGAAGTCAGCCTAGCACTTTGCGACACGCGACTGATGGAAGAAATGATCGTCTGCGCCAAGGACAGCCGCTTCCTGAAGCAGGTCGTGAGTTTCGACGGGACCGCAAACCACGACGCCGAACTCGACCGCATTGCGCTCGACAAATCAGTGGTCTTCGAGGCGGTGCATACCGGTCGCGACGATGTGGCGCTGCTCGGTTTCACCTCTGGCACGACGGGGATTCCGAAGGCGACCATGCACTTTCACCGCGATCTCCTGGCGATCGCCGACGGCTATGCCCGCGAAGTGCTCGGGGTCACGCCCGACGATATCTTCGTCGGCTCGCCGCCGCTCGCATTCACCTTTGGCCTTGGCGGCCTTGCGATCTTCCCCTTGCGCTTTGGAGCCGCAGCGACACTGCTCGAGCATGCGACGCCGGCCAACATGGTGGAGATCATCGAGAAGTACAAAGCGACGATCTCGTTTACCGCCCCCACCGCCTATCGGGCAATGATGAAGGCGATGGATAACGGCGCCGATCTTTCATCACTGCGCGTCGCGATCTCGGCGGGCGAGACCCTGCCCGGTCCGGTCTTCGAGGAATGGACGGCCAAGACCGGCAAGCCGATCCTCGACGGGATCGGCGCGACCGAGATGCTGCATATCTTCATTTCCAACCGCTTCGAGGACCGCAAGCCCGCCTCGACCGGAAAGCCGGTCGGCGGCTACGAAGCGCGGATCGTCAATGACGACATGCAGGAAGTCCCCCGCGGCACGATCGGCAGGCTTGCGGTGCGTGGCCCGACCGGCTGCCGCTACATGGCCGACAGCCGACAGCGCGACTATGTGCGCGACGGCTGGAACCTGACCGGCGACGCCTTCTATCAGGACGAGGACGGCTTCTTCCATTTCGCCGCCCGTTCGGACGACATGATCATCACCGCCGGCTACAACATCGCCGGCCCCGAGGTCGAAGCCGCCCTGATTTCCCACCCGGAGGTCGCAGAATGCGCCGTCGTCGGTGCGCCCGATCAGGAACGCGGCCAGATTGTCGAAGCCTATGTCGTTCTGATATCTGGCGTGTCGGCAGACGACGCAACGATCAAGCGTCTGCAGGATCATGTGAAGGCGACGATCGCGCCTTACAAATATCCGCGATCGGTAAAGTTCCTGGACAACCTGCCGAAAACAGCCACGGGCAAGATCCAGCGGTTCCGATTGCGGTCGGAGAACTGAAAACATGAGCAAATCATACGACCCTTCGAAAGAAGGCGCCCAGATGTCGTTCGAGGGACGCATGTCCTATAGCGACTACCTGATGCTGGAAAAGGTACTGGATGCGCAGGAGCCGCTTTCCAAAGCCCATGACGAGATGCTGTTCATAATCCAGCATCAGACGTCCGAGCTCTGGATGAAGCTCGCGCTGCACGAGATCAACGCGGCGGTCCGCTCGATCCGCGACGACCGGCTGGAGCCCGCATTCAAGATGCTGACGCGCGTCGCCCGCATCTTCGAGCAGCTGAACAGCGCCTGGGATGTGCTGCGAACGATGACCCCCAGCGAATACACCACGTTCCGTGAATCGCTCGGCCAATCCTCCGGCTTCCAGTCCTGGCAGTACCGGGCGATCGAGTTCCTCGCCGGCAACCGCAATGTCGCGATGCTCGGGCCGCATGCGCACCGCCCCGACATCATGGAAAAGCTGGAAGCGATCCTGGCAGCGCCGTCGCTCTACGACGAGGCGATCCGGCTTCTTTCGCGCAACGGTTTCGATGTCGGCGCGGAGGCGGACAAGAGCGATTTCCGCGAGACGCGCACGGAAAGCGAAAAGGTCTTCGCCGCCTGGCAGATCGTCTACCGCGATCCCGAGCGCTATTGGATGCTCTACGAGCTCGCCGAGAAACTGGTCGATTTCGAGGACTACTTCCGTCGCTGGCGCTTCAACCACGTCACGACCGTCGAGCGCATCATCGGCATGAAACGCGGAACCGGGGGCACATCCGGCGCGTCCTATCTGAAAAAGATGCTCGAAGTGGAACTTTTCCCCGAGCTCTGGCACGTGCGCACGGGTCTCTGATAGAACACAACCCAAAAGGGAACCAACAAAGAGGAGAACAGCATGAACCGCATTCTGGCAGCAGGCCTTCTTGGCCTTTCACTTGCAACGTCAAGCCTTGCCCATGCCGAGCCGGTGAAGATCGGCGTCATCACCACGCTGTCGGGCGGCGGCGCCGGCCTCGGCATCGATATGCGCGACGCCTTCACGCTGGCGATCAAGCAGTCGGGCAACAAGGACGTCGAGCTGGTGATCGAGGACGATGCCCAGAAGCCGGAACTTGCGGTGCAGATCGCCGAGAAGATGATCCAGGGCGACAAGGTCGACCTGATGACGGGGATCATCTGGTCGAACCTTGCGATGGCCGTCGTGCCGAACACGGTGGCACAGGACGTGATCTATCTGTCGCCGAACGCCGGTCCCTCGGCACTTGCCGGTGCGAACTGCAATGCGAACTATTTCAACGTCGCCTACCAGAACGACAATTTCCATGAGGCGATGGGGCAATACGCCAACAAGGACTATAAGAACGCCTTCATCCTCGCCCCCAACTACCCCGCCGGCAAGGACGCGCTGACCGGCTTCAAGCGCTATTACAAGGGCGCGCTTGCCGGCGAGATCTACACGCAGGTCGGGCAGACGGACTACGCTGCCGAAATCGCCCAGATCCGCGCCTCGGGTGCCGACACCGTCTACTTCTTCCTGCCCGGCGGCATGGGCATCGCCTTCATGAAGCAATATGCCCAGTCGGGCGTGAACATCCCCGTCATGGGCCCGGGCTTCTCCTTTAGCCAGGACGTCCTGCCGGCGATCGGCGACGCGGCGCTTGGCGTCAAGAACTCGGCGACCTGGTCGAAGGACCTCGACAACGAGGCCAACAAGAAGTTCGTCGAAGCCTTCAAGGCCGAGTACAAGCGCCTGCCCTCGATCTACGCGGCGCAGAGCTGGGATACCGCAAACCTGATCCTCGCCGCGCTGTCCAAGGCAAGCGTCAAAGACAAGGACGCCTTCCGCGCAGCACTTAAGGCAGCAGACTTCCAGTCGGTGCGCGGCAAATTCGTCTTCAACAACAACAACCACCCGATCCAGAACATCTACGTCCGCGAGGTGGTGAAGGAAGCCGACGGCGTGCTCACCAACAAGATTATCGCCACCGCCTTCGAAGACCACAAGGACGCCTACGCCGAGAAGTGCAGCATGTAGTGCCCTGCACCTGTCGTTTGCCCGGGTGCGCGGCCTTGATGCCGCCATCCGGTCGATGATCCATGTCCTCCTGACATCAAGCTTGGACCGGTCTCTTGTTCACCGCACTTCTGATCGAACAACTGCTCAACGGGCTCCAGCTCGGTGTGATGCTGTTTCTGATGGCCGCCGGCCTGACCCTGATTTTCGGGGTCATGGGCCTCATCAACCTGGCGCACGGCTCACTGTATATGATCGGCGCCTTTGCCTGCGCCACGGTCGCAGCCGCCACCGGCTCCTTCTGGATCGGCCTCATCGCCAGCCTTGCAGCTGCAGCTGGTGTCGGCGCGATCATCGAGGTTGCCGTCATCCGCAGGCTCTACGACCGCGATCATCTCGATCAGGTCCTTGCGACCTTCGCGCTGATTCTGATCCTGTCGGAAGGCGCCCGCTGGCTCTTCGGCTCCTTCCCGCTCTATCTCGACATTCCGCCCTCGCTCCAGGGTGCCGTACCGCTGCCGGGCGGCGGCCAGTACCAGCTCTACCGCCTGGCGATCATCGGCGTCGGCATTGCCGTTGCGATCGGCCTCTATCTGTTGATCTCCAGAACCCGGCTCGGCATGCGCATCCGGGCGGGCGAGTCCGATCGAGAGATGATCGGAGCGCTCGGTGTCGACATCGGCACGCTCTATACGGTCGTCTTCGCACTCGGTGCAGCGCTTGCCGGGCTTGCCGGCGCATTGGTGGGTGCATTGCAATCGGTGCAGGTCGGCATGGGCGAACCGGTCCTCATCCTCGCCTTCGTCGTCATCGTCATTGGCGGTATCGGCTCGATCAAGGGGGCACTGGTCGGCGCTGTCATCGTCGGTGTCGTCGACACGATGGGCCGTTTCCTGCTCCCATCGCTTCTGGCACTCACCATGCCCGCATCACAGGCGACCACGATCGGTGCGGCGCTCGCCTCGATGCTGATCTACGTCGTCATGGCCCTTATCCTCGCCTTCAGGCCGAGTGGCCTGTTTTCGGCACAGTCATGAGGCCAAGATGACCCGCGAAACCACAATCAACCTGCTTCTCGCCCTGCTGCTTCTCGGTGCGCCGATACTGGCTGCAAGCTTGGGCGAACCCTTCTACGTGACGCTCGCAACCCGCATCGTCGTGCTGGCGCTTGCCGCCGTCGGCCTCAATATGGCGCTCGGGCTTGGTGGGCTGCTCTCTTTCGGGCATGCGGCCTTTTTCGGGCTCGGCGGTTATGTCGCCGGCATCCTCGCCACGCACGCCTTCAATGCCGAACCGCTCTTTGCCGGCATTCCGGCGACGACATCCATGCCGCTGATCTGGGTCGTCGCCGTCGCGGTCGCCGGGCTCATCGCGTTGCCGATCGGTGCGATCAGCCTGCGCACCTCAGGCGTCTATTTCATCATGATCACGCTCGCCTTCGCGCAGATGATCTACTACTTCGCGGTTTCCTGGCCGGCCTATGGCGGCGAGGACGGCCTGTCGCTGTCGATGCGCAACGCCTTTCCCGGCGTCAACACGGCCAAGCCCCTGCCCTATTTCCTGATCTGCTACGCGGCACTGATGGCGGCGCTGCTTCTGTTTCGCGTGGTCGAGGGTTCACGCTTCGGCAGCGCCCTGCAGGCGGCGAGACAGAACGGTACCCGCCTTGCCGCAGTCGGCATCGCACCTTTCAACATCCGCCTCGTCGCCTTCGCCGTCTCGGCGATGATCACCGGGTTTGCCGGCGCGCTCTATGCCGACCTCAATCGCTTCGTCGGTCCCTCTATGCTCTCCTGGCACATGTCGGGTGAACTGATCGTGCTGATCATCCTCGGCGGCAAAGGCCGACTGTTCGGCCCGGTTGCCGGCGCGATGATCTTCGTCTTCTTCGAATATGTGCTCGGCGGCATCACCGAGCGCTGGCAGTTCTTCCTCGGCCTCATCCTGCTCGGCATCGTGCTGTTTGCCCGCGGCGGTCTGCTGGGTCTCCTCTCCGGAAAGCCGCGCCATGTCTGAGCCCGTTCTCGAAATCCGCGACCTCAGAAAATCCTTCGGCGCCCTTAAAGCGACTGATGGCGTCAGCCTCGAGCTTCACCCGGGGCAGATCCATGCGCTGATCGGCCCGAACGGCGCCGGCAAGAGCACGCTGATCCACCAGATTGCCGGATCGCTCAGGGCCGACAGCGGCACGATCCGTTTTCTCGGCCAGGATATCGGCGGCCTCGATATGGCCGCCCGCGCAAGGCTCGGCCTTGCCCGTAGCTTCCAGATCTCCTCGCTGGCGCAGGAATTCTCGGCTCTTCGCAACGTCATGCTGGCGGTGCAGGCGCGCCACGGCAGCAGCTTCCACTTCTTTCGCCAGGTCAGCAACGACAAGGAACTGACCGAACCGGCGATGGCGATGCTGGAGCGCGTCGATCTTGCTGCGCGTGCCCACGTGCCGGCGGCCGAACTCTCGCACGGCGAACGCCGGCAACTCGAAATCGCCATCGCGCTGGCGCTGTCGCCGAAAGTCTTTCTGTTCGACGAGCCCATGGCCGGCATGGGACCGGAGGGCTCCAAGCGGCTGACTTCGTTCCTTGATGGGCTGCGCCACGAAGCGCCAATGCTCTTGGTGGAGCACGACATGGATGCGGTCTTTGCGCTGGCGGATCGCATCTCCGTGCTGGTCTACGGCCGCATCATCGCGTCAGGCACAGTCGATGAAATCCGCAGCGATCCGGATGTGCGCCGGGCCTATCTGGGAGAAGCCGCGTGAGCCTGCTCGAACTCAAACGTCTCGAAACCTTCTACGGCGCATCCCAAGCGCTCTTTGGCGTCAACCTCGATGTGCGCGAGGGCGAGGTCGTCGCGCTCATGGGCCGCAACGGCATGGGCAAGACGACGACGATCAACTCGATCCTCGGGCTCGTGCGCCCGCGTTCAGGCGCCATCTCCTTTGCCGGCAAGACCATCTCCGGCCTGCGCCCGCACCGGATTGCAAGGCTCGGCCTCGGTCTCGTTCCTGAAGGACGGCGCTGCTTTCCCAATCTCACCGTCATGGAGAACCTCGTCGCCACGGCTCGCGGAAACGAATGGACCTTCGAGAAAGTGACCGCGCTCTTCCCTCGCCTCGGCGAGCGGCGCGATCAGTATGCCAACACGCTTTCGGGCGGGGAGCAGCAGATGCTTGCGATCGGCCGGGCCTTGATGACCAATCCCAGCCTGCTCATTCTCGACGAGGCAACGGAAGGGCTGGCGCCGGTCATTCGCCAGGATATCTGGTCGGCGATCCGCACTCTGAAGGCGGCAGGGCAGTCGATCCTCGTCGTCGACAAGACGCTTTCGGAACTCCTGCCCGTTGCCGACCGCTGCTTCGTCCTGGAAAAGGGCGCGACCGTGTTCGAGGGAGCGCCGCTTGCGCTGACGCCAGAACTCCAGGATCGCTATCTCGGCGTTTGATCGGTCGCTCAGGCCGAGGGAATGCCACCGCCGAGCACTGTGGAATAGGCAGCCGCGTCGATGTTTCCGCCCGAGACCACGCAGACGATGTTTCCCTTGAGATCCGGTCGCGCGATTGCGGCGGCAAGCGAGGCAGCACCCGCGCCTTCGGCAACGATCTTCGCCTTCTTGAAGAGAATCCGCATCGCTTCGGTCACCTGCCCCGGGCTGACCGCAATCGCCCCATCGATCAGGTCACCGACCACCGGCCAGATCTGAGGCACCAGCGACGGCGCGCCGATGCTCTTGATAAAGGAGGGGCGGGTTTCGATCGTCACGATTTGGCCAGCGACCAGGGCCGCCGAAACAGGGGCGGCGCTGTCATCTTCAACCGCAAAGACACGGCAGCGGTCGGAAGCGGCCTTGATAGCGCTGGCCACCCCGGTGGTCATGCTGCCACCGCCATACGGGGTAAGCACGACGTCGACATCGGGCAGATCCTCGATGATCTCCACACCGATGGAGCCGTTCCCGGCCAGCACCGCCTGATCGGTCACCGGATTGATCAGCAGTTCCAGCGCATCCGGATGATCGGCGCCAGTGATGTAGTCCCACCAGGTCTCGGCACTGACGAACCGTACTTCTCCGCCGAGCGCACGCACACCGTCGATCTTGGTCTGGGGTGCGCCGCGATACATGTAGGCAACCATCGGCACACCGATGAGGCGTGCCGCCCAGGCCATGCCATAGGCCATATTGCCGGAACTGGTGACTGCGACGCCGCTTTCGAGTTCGGCCGGATCGCGCGACAACACAGCGTTCAAGGCGGGACGGAGCTTGAACGCGCCAATTGGCGACAGCGTCTCCAGTTTCAGGAATATCTGACGGTCCGGAAACCCAAGATCGAGCCTGACGAGCGGTGTGCGCGCGAAATGCGGCGCGATGCGTTTACGAGCATCGGCGATTTCCTCCGGGGTCGGGCGGTGTGGCGCGATCATTGCTTAAGTCCCCCGTTAGCCGTCCTCTCGCCTCCAGGCACAATGGCTCTGAACGAATCCGCTTGGGGGCGGCAGCCTCGGTATGTGTCTGAACAAGAGGCAACGGGCGAAATACCGCCCGCTGCTCTTTGGTGCCATCAATCAGGTTACGGCCGCACGGACCGCGAAGCGCGCATCCTGCCATGCACCGGTCTTGAGGATGTCCTCCAGGATTTCGACGGCCTGCCAGACGTCGGCGTAGCTCACATAGAGCGGCGTGAAGCCGAAGCGCATCGTCGTCGGCGCGCGGAAATCACCGATAACGCCACGGGCAATCAGCGCCTGCATGATTTCGTAAGCGTGCGGGTGTTTGAACGATACCTGGCTTCCGCGCTTGGTTCCGTCGCGCGGGCTTTCGAGCGCCAGACCGTGGGCACCGCATTTCGCCTCAACGAGCGCGATGAAGAGATCCGTGAGCTGGATGCTCTTTTCGCGCAGCGCTTTCATGTCGACCTCGTCCCAGACGTCGAGCGCGCCCTTTAGCGCCCGCAGCGACAGGATCGGCTGTGTTCCGCAGAGGAAACGGCGGATGCCCTCGCCGGCAGCATAGTGCTTCTCGAAGGCGAAGGGACGGGCGTGTCCCCACCAGCCGGTGAGCGGCTGGCGGATATCGCCGTGGTGACGGGTGGCTGCATAGATGAAGGCGGGGGCTCCGGGGCCACCGTTCAGGTACTTGTAGGTGCAGCCGACCGCGAAATCGACATTGGCGTCGTCAAGATCGACTGGCAACGCGCCGGCCGTATGGCAGAGGTCCCAGATGACCAGTGCGCCATGTTCGTGCGCCTTGCGGGTCAGGGCCGCCATATCGCGCAGCTCGCCGGACTTGTAGTTGACGTGGTTGACGAGAACGACGGCGACGCTGCCATCGATCAGATCCTCGATCGCGGGCGCATCGACCCCTTCGAGCCTGAGCGAGGCGCCCGGACGCGTCGAGACCACGCCTTCGGCCATGTAGAGATCGGTCGGGAAACTGCCGCCTTCGCTGACGATCACCGACCGATCGGACCGCAAGGCCATGGCCGCATGGAGGGCCTTGTAGATGTTGATCGACGTGGTGTCGCAGACGACGGTCTGGCCGGCGGCCGCCCCGATCAGCCGCCCGACCCGGTCGCCGAGCGTCAGCGGCATCTCGAACCAGCCGGCCGTATTCCAGCTGCGGATGAGGTCCTGCCCCCATTCCTCGGTGGCGGCCTTGCGAAGCTCGTCGAAGGCGGCGGACGAGGCAACGCCGAGCGAGTTGCCGTCGAGATAGATGAGACCCGGCGGCAGGATGAAACGCTCGCGCATCGGGCTGAGCACATCGGCCGCATCCATGGCCTTTATCGCGGCAAGATCAGGAACTGCATTCATGAAGGTGGTCCTCATTTATTCGCGAACGGTTTCGCGGGCGGGCGCAGGGCCGCGGATTCGCTTGAGGCTCGGAAGAGCCAGCATGGCCAGAACGAAGAGGCCGGTCGCAAGTTTCAGGTCCGGCGGTGGCATGCCGGCGGCCAGGCAGAAGGAGACGAGCTGGTAGTAGACGATCGCACCTACGAACGGCGCAGCGAGCTGGCGCGCCACGCTCTGCTTGCCGACGATCGCCTCGCCGATCATCAGCGCCGCAAGGCCGTTGATCAGGATGCCGAGGCCCATGTTGACGTCGGCAAAGCCCTGCGACTGCACCATCAGCGCGCCGCCTGCCGCCGAAAACGCACCCGCAAGCCCGACGCCACCGATCGTCGCCATCCAGACATTGATCCCTTGAGCTTCAGCCATATCGGGATTGGCGCCGACGGCGCGAACGGCCGTGCCTTTCTCCGTGCGGAAGAAGTGGTAGAGCAGGACGAAGACGATGAGTGCGATCAGGCCCGCGACGACGATCTTGCTTGCGGGGAAGCCCGGCTGCAGCCCCGGCGCCCAGTCGAACACCGTTGGCGCACCGAAGACCGAGAGGTTCGAGCGACCCATGATCCTGAGGTTGATCGAATAAAGCATCGTCATCATCAGGATGCCGGCGAGCAGCGTGTGGATCCGGAACCGCAGATGGATGAAGGCCGTGCAGCAGCCGGCAACGAATCCGGCGAGAAGTGCGATGGCGATCGCGGCGAGCGGCGACATGCCCGCCGCCATCAGCACGCCGCAGACGCAGCCGCCGAGCGGAAACGCACCCTCGCTGGTCAGATCCGGGAAGCTCAACATGCGGAACGGGATCATGATCCCGAGCACGACGAAGGCGAGGATCAGGCTCTGCGCGAGCGTGACGGGAACGAGCGAGACGAAGCTCGCGAAGGTATTTTGAAGAATATCCATGATCGTCAGCTCGCCAGGAACATGCGGTCGGTTTTGACGGAGAAGTGGCCGATCAGATCCGGCACGGTCGTCTGCGCCTTTTCCTTGCCGTCGATTTCGAGACGGACGCGCCCGGCGTCGAGCATGATGACCTTGTGACCGAAATCCACCGCGTGCTGCATGTTGTGCGTCACCATCAGCGTTGTCAGCTTCAGGGCTTCGACCGCGCGGATCGTCGCCTGCATGACGATATCGGCGGTGCGCGGATCAAGCGCTGCGGTGTGTTCGTCGAGCAGCAGCAGTTCCGGCTCGCCGCCGACCGCCATGATCAAGGACAGCGATTGCCGCTGGCCGCCGGAAAGCAGCTCCACCCGTGTGTCGAGGCGGTTTTCAAGGCCGAGCCCGAGCAGCGACAGGCGTTCCCTGTAGGTGGCGAGCCGCGTCGCGTTCAGGCCGCGCCGCAGGGTGCGTTTGTTGCTGCGCAATTCGGCAAGCAGCATGTTTTCGGCCACCGTCATAGAGGCAGCGGTGCCGCGCATCGGGTCCTGGAACACGCGGGCAAGCCGCATCGCGCGCTTGTGTACGGGCGTTGCGGTCACGTCGTCGCCATTGATGACGATCTGGCCGCTATCGAGCACCAATGCACCCGAAATGGCGTTGAGCATGCTGCTCTTGCCGGCGCCGTTGGAACCGATGACGACGCCAAATTCGCCCGTGGCAAGGCTGAGATTGAGGCCGTCGAGCGCGACTTTTTCGTCCGCCTGCCCCTTGTAGAAAACTTTGCGGGCCGATCTGATTTCCAGCATTGGCTCCCCCTTAACTTATGAGATGACGGCGCTCGGGGCGCCGTCACTGAAGAGACAAGACGGAGATCAATCGACCACGCAGTTGCATTCGGTCGCGAGCGCTGCCGGCACTTCGATGCCGAAGGCAGCGGCAGCCTTCTTCGAGATCAGCGGCGCGTGATCCTCATAGGCCGGGCGCGACGGCGCGATCGTCTTCGGGTCTGCACCTTTGAGGATCTGAGCAGCGATCTTGCCGGCATTGACGCCGACCTGCTCATAGTTGACCGCAAAGCTTGCCGGTACGACGCCGTCACGCACTGCACCGTCGTCGGAGTTTACGATCGGGATCTGCGCCTGGCGCGCGGCTGCCGACACAGCACCGATCGCCGGCTGCAACAGGTTCGATGCGGGCGTATAGATCACGTCGGCCTTGCCGGCGAAGGAGGCGATGCGCTGCTGGATGTCGTTGACATTGTCGACGCCGACCTCCACGACCTCGAAGCCTGCGTCAGGCGCTGCTTCCTTGATCTTGTCGAGCAGGGCCTGGTCGTTCGCCTCACCCGGATTATAGGGCACGCCAAAGCGCTTCGCGTTCGGCAGCAGCTTGTGGGTGAAGGCCATGACGGCGGCCACGTCCTGAAGGTCGGTCGCACCGGTCATGCCGTCGTCACCGGCCTCCCAAGACGGAACGAGCTTGGCGGCCACCGGATCGGTAACGGCGGAGAAGACGACCGGAATGCCGGAGCCGGCGAGCGCCTTCTTGGCGATCTGCGAGACGGGCGTGGTGATCGTGTAGACCAGTTTCGGCTGTTCGGCCTGCAGCTTGGCGATCATCTGCGGCACCAGCGAGGCGTCGAAATTGGTGTGGCTCTCCGTGTAGACGACGTCCTTGCCTTCGACGAAGCCGTTTTCGGCCAGCGCCTTCTTGAAGCCGGCGATCGATGCGTTCAATTGCGGATGCTCGCCAAAATTGGCGATGCCGATGCGGATCGGATCAGCGGCCGCTGCTCCCAGTCCCCATGCCATTGCACCGGCGACAACCAATCCCGAAAGCCACGTGCTCTTAAGCCTGCTCATACATCCCTCCCAGAATTTGACGAGCGTTACCGCCCTCCTCGGCGGCTTGCGCGGATCATGGAACCGCTCCGGCCTCTTGTCAAATTAATATATATATTTTCACATGAGGCGCAGAACTATATATATTTGTATCGACCCGGTGTGGGCGCTAAGGGAACCTGATGCAAGACCACGAACAGTCGACCAAAACGGAATCGGCATACCGGTTGCTGCGCCGCGACATTCTTTCGACGCGGCTGAAGCCGGGCGCGCCGATGAAGCTGAGCACGCTGCGCGAAAGCTACGGGATCGGCTGGACGCCGCTACGCGAGGCTCTGTCGCGGCTGGAGGCGGAAGGGCTGGTGACCGCCATCAGTAATCGCGGCTTTGCTGTTGCTCCGGTGTCACGCGAGGAACTCGACGACCTCACCCGCGCCCGCCTTGCCGTCGAAATGCCGCTGCTCATCGAGTCGATCGAGAACGGCGACAGCGCCTGGGAATCCGCCGTCGTCACGGCACACTACCGGCTGTCGCGCTGCAAGGTTTCCGTCGAGCGTTTCTCCGAGAGCGAAGTCGACGAGTGGGACGAGAAGCATGCCGGGTTTCATGCGGCTTTGATCAGCGCTGCGAGGTCGCGCTGGCTCACGCGCTTTCAGGCGACGATCTCCGACCAGCTTCGCCGTCACCACCGCTTCCTAAGTCTGGCGCCGACGATTAGGGCCGCCGCCGGTATGAGCGCAGGCTACGAGGAGGCCGTTTCGGCGCTTGAGGACGCGATGGCGATCGAGCACCATACCGAGCTGATGGAGGCAGCACTCGATCGCGATATCGAGCGTGCCCGCACCCTGATGGCCGAGCACATCGGCTTTACCGTCAACGTCTATGTCCAGTCCGAGGATGGCGGTCGCGCGTCGCCGCTGCTCGCCCAGTCGGTACCTGGGCTTGCGTCCAAATGACGGCCCGTGACAACCTGTCCAAGACCTGCTTACCTCTCTAAAAGCAGAAAAACGAAAGAGCCGCTGATTTGCGGCCAAGGGTTGGAAGCGGACGTTGGGAATGATGGGTGAAGACAAGTTCGACACCTCGCCGGAATGGGTCGATGGCGAGACCAAGGCGCTCGAGGCTCCGGGCGATCACCGTGCAGAGCTCAGGCTATGGCTGCGTCTCTTGACCTGTTCGACACTTGTCGAAAGCGAAATCCGTCGGCGGTTGCGGGAAGAATTCGATTCGACCTTGCCGCGTTTCGACCTGATGGCCCAGCTCGAGCGTGCGCCTGACGGCATGGTGCTTGGCGAAGTCTCCAAGCGCATGATGGTCTCCCCCGGCAACATCACGGTGCTGGTGGAACGGCTGACCGAGAGCGGCCACATCAGCCGCACGACGCTTCCGACCGACCGGCGTGTCCAGATCATCGCGCTTACCCCCTTCGGCCGCGCCGAATTCGAGAAGATGGCAGCAAGCCATGCCGACTGGATCTCGGATCTGTTTGCCGGCCTTCCGGCCAAGGAAGGCGGCGTGCTGATGGATGAGCTTGCCACACTCAAGCGGTCGATCATCGCCTCGCTCGCGCGAAATTCCTGAGTTCACGGCGCTTCTGCCTACAACTGCCTTACTTTCTGCCGCACCGGCCCCGAAGCGATGCGACGCCGCTCGGCGGCGCTGCGAGCGCCCGGCGTCGGCTTCCCATCTGCCCAAAACAATTTTAAGCTTGAAATTTCTCCTGAACGAGTCCACCCTGCTTGCAACAGTCCAGCATGGCC
Organism: Ensifer sp. ENS03; assembly: GCF_014852035.1. Taxonomy (NCBI): domain Bacteria; kingdom Pseudomonadati; phylum Pseudomonadota; class Alphaproteobacteria; order Hyphomicrobiales; family Rhizobiaceae; genus Ensifer; species Ensifer sp. ENS03. Next base: position 128,714 of record NZ_JACVAV010000011.1, read on the forward strand.
ACTTGTGCCAGCTCGACGGTGACGCGCAGCCGGAACTCGGGAGGAGAACGACATGCGGATCGTCTGTATCGGTGGCGGGCCTGCCGGCCTTTATTTTGCGCTGCTGATGAAGCGGCAGCATCCGGAGCATCACGTCACCGTCGTCGAACGGAACCGCCCCTTTGACACATTCGGCTGGGGCGTCGTCTTTTCGGACGCGACCATGCAGTCGATGCGGCAATGGGACCCGGAGACCGCCGAGGCGATCGAGGTTTCCTTCAACCATTGGGACGACATCGAGCTGGTCTTCAAGGGCCGCAAGATCCGCACGACCGGCCACGGCTTCGTTGGCATCGGCCGCAAGAAGATGCTCAACATCCTCCAGGAACGCTGCCTCGAACTCGGCGTCGAACTGCTGTTTGAGCAGGACGTGGAAAGCGACGAGCAGTTCGCCGACGCCGATCTGATCATCGCCTCCGACGGCGTCAACTCAAGGATCCGCAACAAATACGCCGACATCTTCAAGCCGGACATGGTGATCCGGCCGAACCGCTATGTCTGGCTCGGCACGGACAAGAAGTTCGACGCCTTCACCTTCGACTTCCAGCGCACCGAGCATGGCTGGTTCCAGGCGCATATCTACCGCTTCGACGAGAACACCTCGACCTTCATCGTTGAGACCACCGACGACGTCTTCCGCGCCCATGGCCTCGACCAGATGGACCAGGACCAGTCGATCGCGTTCTGCGAAAAGCTCTTTGAAGGCACGCTCGACGGCCACAAGCTGATGACCAATGCGCGGCACTTGCGCGGCTCCGCCTGGCTGAACTTCGGCCGGCTGATCTGCGAAAAGTGGAGCCACTTCAACGGCCACAGCCATGTCGTGTTGATGGGCGACAGTGCCCACACGGCCCATTTCGCCATCGGCTCGGGCACCAAGCTTGCGATCGATGACGCGATCGAACTCACCCGCCAGTTCGATATTCTGGGCCACGACAAGGCAACCATTCCCGCCGTGCTGTCGGCTTACGAAGAGGTGCGCCGCGTCGATGTCGCCCGCATCCAGAATGCGGCCCGCAATGCGATGGAATGGTTCGAAGTGGTCGGCACGCGCTATGCCGACACGCTGGAGCCCGAACAGTTCATGTATTCGATGCTGACCCGCTCGCAGCGCATCAGCCACGAGAACCTTCGCCTGCGCGACAAGGACTGGCTCGAAGGCTTCGAGCGCTGGTTTGCCGAACGCGCCGGTGTGGCGCCGGCGGCGAACGGGGCGGTTCCGCCGCCGATGTTTACGCCGTTCAAGCTCCGCGGCCTGACGCTGAAGAACCGCATCGTGGTTTCGCCGATGGCGATGTATTCGGCAGCCGACGGCGTGCCGAACGATTTTCATCTCGTTCATCTCGGCGCGCGCGCCATGGGCGGTGCGGCGCTCGTCTTCCCGGAAATGACCTGTGTGTCGGCCGATGCCCGCATCACGCCCGGATGTCTGGGGCTCTGGAGCGACGAGCAGGCCCAGGCCTTCAAGCGCATCGTCGACTTCGTACACCAGCAGACCCCCGCCAAGATCGGCATCCAGCTCGGCCATGCCGGCCGCAAGGGCGCGACAAAGGTCGCCTGGGAGGGGATCGATCAGCCCTTGGCCGAAGGCGGCTGGCCACTCATTTCCGCGTCCGCCCTGCCCTACCTCAAGCATTCGGACATGCCGCGCGAAATGACGCGGGAGGATATGGACCGGGTCGTCACCGATTTCGTGCGGGCCACCGAACGGGCCCGTGACCTCGGTTTCGATATCCTCGAACTGCACGTCGCGCACGGCTACCTGCTGTCGAGCTTCCTGTCGCCGCTTACCAATCTGCGCACCGACGACTATGGCGGCGATCACGCCGCCCGCGCCCGCTTCCCGCTCGAAGTGTTCCACGCAGTGCGTAAAGTCTGGCCCGAGGACCGGCCGATGTCGGTTCGCCTCTCAACCCATGACTGGCACGAGGGCGGCAACACGCCCGAGGACGCGGCAATTTTCGCCCGCCTGTTCAAGGAGGCGGGCGCCGACATGATCGACTGCTCGTCCGGCCAGGTGGTGAAAGAAGAAAAACCGGTCTATGGCCGCCTGTTCCAGACGCCATTTTCCGATAAGATCCGCAACGAGATCCAGGTTCCGACCATTGCGGTCGGGGCGATTTCCGAGGCCGACCACGCCAATTCGATCATCGCAGCCGGTCGAGCCGATCTCTGCGCGATTGCCCGCCCGCATCTGGCCGATCCGTCCTTCGTGATGCACGAGGCGGCAAAGATTGGCTATGACGGTGAGCCCTGGCCGAAACAGTACCATTCGGCTCGGGCCCAGTACGTGAACAACCTGGCGCGCGCCGCAACGACGGCAGGCAAGCCATGATAAGGCACGCCCTCGTCACAGGCGCCGGCAGCGGTATCGGCAAGGCGATTGCCCTTAGGCTCGCCGCCGACGGCCACATCGTCAGCCTCGCCGGTCGGCGCGCAGCGCCGCTTGAAGCGGTACGGGGCGACATCCTTGCTGCCGGCGGACAGGCCTTTGTCCGTGACGGCTTCGATGTGACCAACCCGCAGGCCGTCGAGCAAGGTATCACGGCTGCGATCGCTGAAGCCGGAGAGATTGCCGTTCTCGTCAACTGCGCCGGCGAAGCGCCCTCGGCGCCGTTCGAAAAGACCGACTTCGCGCTTTGGCAGCGGGTGCTTTCCATCAACCTCACCGGCGTCTATCTGGTGACGCAGGCAGCGCTTGCCTCCGTGCGGCGGGCCGGCAACGGCCGGATCGTCAACGTTGCGAGCACCGCGGGCCTGACCGGCTATGCTTATGTTTCGGCCTATTGCGCGTCGAAGCACGGCGTCATCGGCTTGACGAGGGCACTGGCGCTTGAGCTTGCGCGCACCGACGTCACCGTCAATGCCGTCTGCCCCGGCTTCACCGACACGCCGCTGATCGACGGCGCGCTCGATACGATCAGCGAAAAGACCGGCCGTTCGCGCGAGGAAGCGCGCGCCAGCCTTGCTCGCTCCAACCCGCAGGGACGCCTGGTGACGCCGGAAGAAGTCGCCCACACGGTCTCGTGGCTCGTCTCGGAAAAGGCGACGGCAATCACTGGTCAGGCGATCGCTGTCGCCGGCGGCGAAGTTCTTGGAGGATAGAGATGACAAACCCGATGCAGGCCAAGAAGCGCGCCTTCAAAGACCACAAGGCCAAGCACTTCCTGTTCGAAACGGATGCTGACGCACGCGTCGCCACGATCACCCTCAACCGTCCGGAAAAGAAGAACCCGCTGACCTTCGAAAGCTACGAGGAACTTTGCGATCTTTTCCGCTCGCTTGCCCGCGCCAGCGACGTGCGCGCGGTCGTGCTGGCCGGCGCCGGTGACAACTTTTCATCCGGTGGCGACGTGTTCGAGATCATCGAGCCGCTGACGCGTATGCCGATGCCCGATCTTCTGGATTTTACCCGCATGACCGGCGAACTGGTCCGCCAGATCCGCGCCTGCCCGCAGCCGGTCATAGCAGCCGTCGACGGCATCTGCGCCGGCGCCGGCGCCATTCTGGCCATGGCCTCGGACTTCCGTGTGGCAACGCCCGAGGCGAAGACGGCCTTTCTCTTTACCCGCGTCGGGCTGGCCGGCGCCGACATGGGCGCCTGCGGCATTCTTCCCCGCATCATCGGCCAGGGCCGCGCCGCCGAACTGCTCTTCACCGGCCGCGTCATGACCGCGACGGAAGGCCACGCCTGGGGCTTCTACAATGCTCTGCATGAGCGTCCGTCGCTGCTTGCCGAAGCCCAGAAATTTGCACGCAGTATCGCCGACGGCCCCTGGTTTGCCCATGCGATGACCAAGAAGATGCTCGACCAGGAATGGGCGATGGGTATCGACCAACTGATCGAATCGGAAGCCCAGGCACAAGCGATCTGCATGGCGACCGGCGACTTCCGCCGCGCCTTCGAGGCCTTTGCCGCCAAGGCGAAGCCTGAATTCAAGGGGAACTGAGCATGAGTTCCCATGGCACGACCTTGCGCCCACCTTCCCGCGATCATCTCGACTGGCCGTTCTACGATGACAGTCACCGTGCGCTCGCTGCGGAACTCGACGCCTTCGTGGCTCGTGGCGGCCTCGGCGAGATCGATCACGCTGATGTCGATGCCGCCTGCAAGCAGCTGGTCGCGGCACTCGGTACTGCAGGCGTGCTTCGCCATTGCGTGCCAAAGGCGTTCGGCGGTGTTAGCGACGAGATCGACAGCCGGTCGCTCTGCCTCATCCGCGAAACGCTCGCCTACACAGACGGGCTTGCCGACTTTGCCTTCGCCATGCAGGGCCTCGGGACGGGTGCGATCAGCCTGTCCGGCTCCGAGGCGTTGAAACACGCCGTCCTGTCCAAGGTCGCCCGCGGCGAATGGATCTCCGCCTTTGCGCTTTCCGAACCCGAGGCCGGCTCGGATGTCGCGGCGATGGCGTGCGCTGCGCGCCGGGATGGCGATCATTTCGTACTCGACGGTGAAAAGACCTGGATCTCGAACGGCGGCATCGCCGACGTCTACACCGTCTTTGCCCGCACAGGCGAGGCGCCGGGTACGCGCGGCATTTCCGCCTTCGTGGTCTTCGCCGATACGCCGGGCTTTACCATCCCCGAGCGCATCGAGACGATTGCGCCGCATCCGCTCGCCCGCCTTCGTTTCGACAATTGCCGCATCCCGGCGTCGCAACTTCTGGGCGCGCCGGGCGAAGGCTTCAAGATCGCCATGCGCACCCTCGACATTTTCCGCCCGTCCGTGGCAGCCGCCGCGATCGGATTTGCCCGGCGCGCGCTTGACGAGGCGATGGCCCACGCGAAGAGCCGCAGGATGTTCGGCGCGACCCTTGGCGATCTGCCGACGGCGCAAAGCACGCTTGGCGAGATGGCGACCGCCATCGACGCGGCAGCACTCCTGACCGGCCGCACGGCGTGGCAACGCGACGTGCAGAAACGACCAACGACGCGCGAAGCGGCGATGGCCAAGATGACCGCGACCGAGAACGCGCAATGGGTCATCGACCAGGCGCTGCAGCTCTTTGGCGGCCGCGGCGTGCGCGTCGGCGAGATCACCGAGCGGCTCTATCGCGAGATCCGCGCGCTCAGAATCTACGAGGGCGCGACCGAGGTTCAAAAGCTCATCATCGGCCGCGAGCTGATGAAGGGCACGGGACGATAACAAGGGGTGTCGAACATGCATGGTTCGAAGGCGTCATTCGACTGGCAGGACCCGTTCAACCTGGATCAGCAGTTGAGCGAAGAAGAACGCATGGTGCGCCAGACCGCTGCGCGCTATGCCGAAGACCGTCTGGCTCCGCGCGTCCAGGAGGCATTCCGCCACGAGAAAACCGATCCGTCGATCTTTGCCGAGATGGGCGAACTCGGCCTGCTCGGTCCGATGGTGTCGGAGGAATACGGGGGCGCCGGCCTCAACTACGTTTCCTACGGCCTGATCGCCCGTGAGGTCGAACGCATCGACAGCGGCTACCGCTCGATGATGAGCGTGCAGTCTTCGCTCGTCATCGTGCCGATCCATACCTTCGGCAGTGAAGCGCAGAAGCGCAAATACCTGCCAGGACTGATTGCCGGCACCAAGATCGGCTGCTTTGGCCTGACCGAGCCAGACCACGGTTCTGATCCCGGATCGATGATCACCAAGGCCGCCAAGGTCGATGGCGGCTATCTGCTGTCCGGTTCAAAGACATGGATCTCCAATGCGCCGATCGCCGACGTGTTCGTCGTCTGGGCAAAGACATCAGATGGCGCCATCCGCGGCCTCATCCTCGAAAAGGGGTGGAAGGGTCTCAGCGCGCCGGCGATCCACGGCAAGGTGGGCTTAAGGGCATCGATCACCGGCCAGATCGTCATGGACGAGGTCTTCGTGCCGGACGAAAACATGCTGCCCGAGGTGACAGGACTGAAGGGCCCCTTCACCTGCCTCAACTCCGCGCGCTTCGGCATCGCCTGGGGCGCCCTTGGTGCAGCCGAGTCCTGCTATGACACGGCGCGGCAATACGTGATCGACCGCAAGCAGTTCGGCCGGCCGCTTGCCGCCAACCAGCTGATCCAGAAGAAGCTTGCGGACATGGCAACCGAAATCGCCCTTGGCCTGCAGGGCTGCCTGCGCCTCGGGCGCATGAAGGATGAAGGCAATCCGCCGGTCGAACTGACCTCGATCCTCAAGCGCAACTCCTGCGGAAAAGCGTTGGAAATCGCCAGAACTGCGCGCGACATGCTCGGCGGCAACGGCATTTCGGACGAATTTCCGGTGGCCCGCCACCTCGTCAATCTGGAAGTGGTCAACACCTATGAGGGTACGCACGACATCCATGCGCTGATCCTCGGCCGTGCCATCACCGGCATTGCCGCCTTTGCGAACTGAGGTCGGCATCGATGTTCAGGAACACGAGACCACTGCGGTTCGGAGACTGCGACCCCTCGGGGATCGCCTACTTCCCGTCCTATCTCAATATTCTTGTCGGGGTGACGGAGGACTTCTTCGCCTCGCTCGGCTTTCCCTGGAAAGCCATGAACGACGAGCGGCGGATCGGCGTGCCGACGGTGCGCCTCGATCTCACCTTCTCTCGACCGGGCTTCCAGGGCGACGATCTGGATTTCGCGCTGGCGGTGCGCGGCATTGGCCGCTCGTCGCTCGACATGGAGCACACGGTCTCGGCGAGAGGCACCGTGCTCTGGACAGCAAAACAGCGGGTCGTTGCCACCTCGCTCGACAATCACGCTTCTTGTGCCTGGCCGGACGATATCCGCGCCGCGCTGACACAACATCTGGAGACGACCGATGCACACCATCCTGCAACCTGAAGGCTGGGCTAAGCCCATCGGCTATGCCAACGGCGTCTCGGCCAAAGGCCGCACCGTCTTCATCGGCGGCCAAATCGGCTGGAACGCGCAGTCCGAGTTCGAGACCGACGATTTCGTCGAGCAGGTGCGCCAGACGCTGAAGAACGTGGTCGCAGTGCTTGCGGCCGGCGGCGCCGATCCGCAGCACATCACCACCATGACCTGGTACTTCACCGACAAGCAGGAATATGTCGGCAATCTGCGCGGCATCGGTCAGGCCTATCGCGACATCATCGGCCGGCATTTCCCGGCCATGGCCGCGATGCAGGTCGTCTCGCTCGTCGAAGACCGCGCCAAGATCGAGATCCAGGCAACGGCCGTCGTCCCCGATTGAGGTTTGGCAGCATGGCCGGGATCCGATTTTCCGAAAGCGTTTTCGCCCGACTTGAAGGTGGCGTTCTCGTCGTTACCATCGACAACGCGCCCGTCAACGCGCTCTCCGCGCATGTCCGTTCCGGCCTGATGGCGGCGCTTGACCATGTTGCCGAACGGCCGACGATTGCGGGTCTCGTCATCACCGGCGCCGGCAATACCTTCATCGGCGGCGCGGATATCAGGGAGTTTGGCAAACCGCCGGTCGACCCGCTGCTTCCCGAAGTGATCGAGCGCATCGAGACCTTCGACAAGCCGGTTGCCGCAGCCGTCAACGGCGCCGCCCTTGGCGGCGGCTGCGAGGTGGCGCTTGCCTGCCACGGCCGGATTGCCGGCGAGAAGGTGTCGTTCGGCCTGCCCGAGGTAAAGCTCGGGCTTGTCCCGGGTGCTGGCGGGACGCAGCGCTTGCCACGCCTGATCGGCACGGTCATGGCGATCGATCTCATCGGAACCGGTCGTGCCGTGAAGGCCGCCGAAGCTGTGGCGCTTGGGCTTGCCGACAGCATTGCCGCCGATCCTGTCGCTGTCGCTCTGGCTTTCGTTCAAGAGCAAGCTGGCAAGCCGCTCCGTCGGACCGGCATGATCGCCGTCCCGCCTGCGCACGCCAAAGCCGTCGGCGCGGTGGAAGCGAAGGTTCTGGCAAAGGCCCGCGGCCAGGCTGCCCCCGCCGAGGCAATCCGCCTCGTTAAGGCAGCCGGTGAACTCGACCTGAAGCAAGGACTGGCTGAGGAACGCGCGACTTTCCGGCGTCTCCGGGATTCGGTCGAGTCAGCGGCCCTCAGGCATGTGTTTTTTGCAGAGCGCGCCGCCGGCAAGGTCGAAAGGCTCGACAAGGTTTCGCCTCGGCCGATCGCGATCGTCGGTGTCGTGGGCACCGGGCTGATGGGGTCCGGCATCGCGGTCTCCGCCTTGATCTCCGGCTACCGCGTGGTCGCCTTGGAGCAGACGGAAGAAGCCGCAGCCGGCGGACGGGCACGCATTGCCGAGACGCTCGACAAGACCGTGCGGGCTGGACGATTGACTGCTGACGGACGCGACGAATGCCTCGCGCGGCTGCAGACCACCGCAGAAGCCGTTGAGCTCGCGAAAGCTGACCTCGTCATCGAAGCGGTGTTCGACGACCTCCAGGTCAAGACGGAGTTGTTTCAGAAGCTTGACGACATAGTCGCACCGGGCGCCATCCTCGCGACCAACACCAGTTATCTCGACCCCGATGCGATCGCGGCGGCGACGGTCGATCCATCACGGGTGGTGGGCCTGCATTTCTTTTCGCCCGCCAACGTGATGCGGCTCGTCGAAGTCGTTGATTGCGCCAAGACCGCGCCGGACGTCCTGGCGACGGCGCTTGCCTTCGTCAAACGCCTCGGCAAGCTGCCGGTCGTAACCGGGGTCACCGAAGGCTTCATCGGCAACCGCATTTTCTCGGCCTATCGCCGCGAGGCGGAGTTCATGCTGGAAGATGGGGCACTCCCGCAGGAGATCGACGCCGCGCTCGAGGCCTATGGCTTTCCGATGGGCATCTTCGCCGTCAACGACATGGCCGGACTGGAGATTGCCTGGGCACGACGCAAGCGACAGGCGGCAACACGCGATCCTGCCGCACGCTATGTCGAAATCGCCGACAGGCTCTGCGAGGCCGGCCGTCTCGGCCGCAAGAGTGGCCGCGGCTGGTACGCCTATCCCGATGGTGAGCGCACCGTTGATCCCGACGTCACGGCGACGATCGAAACGGCGCGGGCAGCCAAGGGCATCACGCCGCGCGCCTTTAAATCCGATGAGATCATGAACCGGCTTCTGAACGCCATGTGCGACGAAGGCAAGGCGCTGCTCGCCGAAGGCATCGCCGCACGTCCCGGCGACATCGATCTCGTGATGATCAACGGCTACGGATTTCCCGCGCACAAGGGAGGGCCGATGTTTGCAGCCGGGCAAAGCAAACGATAAATCTCATGGCTGAAGCCTACATCGTCGGCGGCGTGCGCACCCCCATCGGCCGCTACGGCGGGGCACTCTCGAGCGCCCGCCCGGACGATCTTGCGGCCCATGTCATCCGCGAGGCGCTGGCGCGCGTAGCATCCATTCCGGCCGAAGCGATCGACGAGGTCGTACTTGGCTGCGCCAACCAGGCGGGTGAGGACAATCGCAACGTCGCCCGCATGGCCTCCTTGCTCGCCGGGCTACCGGAGACGGTCGCCGGAACGACCATCAACCGGCTGTGCGGTTCCGGGCTCGATGCAGTCGGTTATGCCGCTCGCGCGATCCGGCTGGGGGAGGCCGAAATCATGGTCGCCGGCGGCGTCGAAAGCATGTCGCGTGCGCCCTTCGTCATGCCGAAGGCCGAAGGCCCGTTCCAGCGCAGCACCGAGATCCACGACACGACGATCGGCTGGCGCTTCATCAACACGGCCATGAAAGACCGATACGGCATCGACTCAATGCCGGAGACCGCCGAAAACGTCGCCGCCGAATTTTCCATCTCCCGCAAAGATCAGGACGCCTTTGCACTGCGCAGCCAGGCGCGCGCGGCAGTTGCGCAAAAGAGCGGGCGTCTCGCCCGCGAGATCGCCGCCTACGCGATCAAGGGACGCAAGGGCGAGACGACCCACGTCGAACACGACGAACATCCGCGCGAGACGACGCTCGAAAAGCTTGCGAGCCTGCCGACGCCCTTCCGCGCCAATGGCACGGTAACCGCGGGCAACGCATCGGGCGTCAACGACGGCGCGGCCGCGCTCATTCTCGCCTCAGCCGGCGCGGTCGAGCGCTACGGACTTCAGCCCTTGGCCCGCGTCGACGGCATGGCAACGGCCGGTGTTGCCCCACGCATCATGGGCATCGGACCGGTCTTTTCCACGCACAAGCTCCTGGAACGTTTTGGTCTCGGCATCGGCGACATCGATGTCGTCGAGTTGAACGAGGCCTTTGCAGCGCAGGCGCTCGCCTGCATGCGGCAACTGGGGCTTGCCGACGATGCGCCCCGTGTCAATCCGAACGGCGGCGCCATCGCGCTCGGCCATCCGCTCGGCATGTCCGGTGCACGCCTGGCGTTGACCGCCGCGTTGGAGCTCGAAGCGCAGGGTGCCAAGCGTGCGATCGCCACCATGTGCATCGGCGTCGGACAGGGCATCTCGATGCTGTTGACACGGCCGTAGCGGCTGCACGCTTCGTGCCGTCAGCCGAAGGCCGCTCAAGACAATGAGAAAGCTGGGTTTGCTACTCAGCTGATGGGACTGAGACCGAGCCGCAAGCGGCTCGGTCTTCAAGCTTATTTTCCACCCCAGGCGGCGGGATAGTCCGGCAGCTTCTCGCATCCGCACATCGCGTGATGCAGCGGGGGCATCTTGGCGTCGACATATTGATCGAGCGTTTCTGCCGTGATCGCCGGCTGCGGCATTACCCATTCCGGACCCGGCACCGCCTCGCCCTGCAGCACCTTCACTGCCGCGATGATTGGCGTGCGCCATTGGTAGGTCGGATAGGTCGGGGCTATCGCCTTGAAGCCTTCCGACTTCCACTTGACCAGGAAGTCCTGCTGGTCCTCGCCGGTAATGATCGGGGGCGGCAGGCCCGCATCCTCGAAGGCTTCGAGGGCTGCAACTGCTGTGGCACCAGCGTCCATCCAGATCGCGTCGATTTTGCCGCGTTGCAGGTAGTCTTCGACGATCGACTTGGTCTTGGCATTGTCGCCCTCGGTGAATTCCTCGCCGATGACGTTCAGCCCTGTCTCCTTGAAAATGCGCTTGGCCGCGGACGCGCGGGTCTCGAGCACATCGACACCCGGTACGATGCGCAGCATCAGGACGTCGGCGCCCGCGGGTGCCGTGGCCGCCACGAACTCGCCTGCCTGGATACCGAAGCCGTAACCACCCACCGGATGGATGAAGGTGACCGGGCATTTGGTGTTGACGCCGCGGTCAAAGACGATCACCGGAAGCTTCGCACAAGCCTTCTCGACTGCAGGCGTCAGGGCTGCCGTCGTATTCGGCGAGACAATCAGGGCCGAACATTTGCCGCCGTTGATGAGGTCGTCGATGTCAGCGATCTGCTTGTCGTCGGACCCTTCGGCATCGACGTGAATGAGCTCCTTGATTTCCGGATGGAGCTTTACTTCGGCCTGCATGTTCGTCCAGCCGGTTACCCGCCAGGCATTGTTCACGCCGGCGTTTGAAAAGCAGATCGTGTAGGGACCTGGCTTCTTGTGCTTTGCGGTATCGACCATCTGGTCGCCGTAGTACTGCTCCCAAGGCTCCCCTTCCGGACCATTGGCCTTGGCCGTCAGCAGCGTCCGCTGTCTGTCGAACTCGGCAGTATCGTCGAAGTTCAGCTGTTGGCTATGCGCCGTGCCGGCGACGAGCGCAGCCGAAAGTGCGGCGGTCAGCAATTTTTTCATGTCTCACTCCCATTGATCATGATTTTTCAGTTCCTCCCGATGGCCTGGAGCGGAATGCGGAAAGCGCCCGCAACCCGCTCTGACCCTCGAAATCAGGTCCCGCCGGCGCGGTTGCGCCGGTAGGTTGCAAGCACGACTGCGGCGATCAGGATCAAGCCCTGGACGACATCGCGCGTCGGCTTCGGCAGTCCGATGAAGTTGAGCAGCGTGAAGATGGCGGTCAGCGTCAGCGCGCCTGCAATCGAGGCGGGCACGGAGCCGCGGCCGCCGAGAAGCTGCGCTCCGCCGATCACGCAGGCGGTGATCGCCTGCAGCTCGTAGCCGACGCCGACATCGGTTGAAACGCCCGCAAATCCACCGAGCAGGATGCCGGCCGTCACCGCGCTCAGCGACGAGGCGACAAAGGCGATGATGCGTACCCTCTCGATCGGCACACCCGACATTTGCGCCGCGCGCGGATTGTCGCCGAGCGCATGCAGCATGCGCCCGAGATTGGTGCGATGCATGAGCCAGAACAAGACGAAGCCGACGACCAACAGCACCAGCAATGCCACCGGCAGGAACTGGATCAATGGAATGCCCTGAAGGCTGGCGCGCCCGAAGAAGCGGAACGTCTCCGGCAGGTAGCCGCGCGGTGATCCGCTCGACCACATGAAGGCAGCACCATTGAGCGTGATCATCATGCCGAGCGTGGCGATCAATGACGGCACCCGCAGATAGGAAACGACCAGGCCGTTCACCACGCCGACGGCGAACCCCGCCGCATACATGACCGCAATCACCCACCAGGTCGCATCGGCACTGTTGTCGAGCAGCATCGACGAGCCGACGACCGTCAGCGTGATGAGCGAGCCAGCCGAAAGGTCAAAGCCGCCGGAGACGATGACGTAGATTTGGCCGGCCGCAAGGATTGCAAGAGGAGCGGCTCGCTTCAGGAAATTCATGTAGCCTGTGGGCTCGATGAAGTTCGGGTTCGAAAATGTGATGGCAACGAGAAGGGCTGCCAGCACGAAGAAGACGGGATTGATCTTCGGCAGCCGCCCAATGCTTGCCACGCCGCGCGTCTTTGCGGAGCCGACGGTTTCCTGGATCATGCCACTATCCTCTTTGAACGGACTGCGTAGAAGGCGACGGCGGCGACGATGATGATGCCGCGCATTACCTGCTTGGCGAAGGCATCGATGCCGGCGAGATTGAAGATGGAATCGATCAGCGAGAAAATGATCACGCCGGCAACAGTGCCCCAGATCCCACCCTTGCCGCCGGAGAGGATTGTGCCGCCGATGACGACGACGGCGATCGATTCCAGATCATAGGCGCCCTCCGTGCCGATCCAGGGCGAACCGGATTTCAGGCGGCTGGCCAAATAGAGGCCGGCGAGCGCCGCGCAAAGGCTGCAGATGATATGGCTCGCCATGACGACCCGCGTCGTGTTGATGCCGGCCGCGCGCGCCGTGTCGCGGTTGCCTCCAACCGAGTAGATGTTGGAGCCAAAGCGCGTGAAGCGCAGGACGATCCATGCGCCAAGGACCAGCAGCGCCAGAACGACCAGGCTGACCGGCAGCCCGAGCACCTCGCCATAGGCGAAATACTGGAACGCATCCGGTACCGAGCCGCCGAACCGGCCATGAAAGGAGGCAAGACAGCCCTGAATGATCAGCGCCATGCCGAGCGTCGCGATAAGCGGGTTGACATCGAGGCGGGTGATCAGGAGCCCGTTGAGGGTTCCGACCACCGTCCCCATCACGAGCACCGCAGCAACGGCCGGCACCATCATCGCCGGGTCGCCGTTCATGATCGCAGAGGACACCACGGCCGAGGCCGAGATGAGATGGGCCACCGACAGGTCGATCGAGCCGACGAGGATGGTGAAGGTCTGCCCAACGGCGGTGATGCCGAGCGCGATGGACCTGTTAAGGATGGAGACGGTCGCCTCCGGTGTCAGGAAGCGTGTCAGGCCGAGGCTGAGCGCAATCGCCGCATAGATCAGGACGGCCAGACCGAGCAGAAGCGCCGGCGCGTAGTGTTCCATGCGCCAGGCCGGACGCCGGGTGAGAGTTGCCTTGTTCATGCTGCCACCGCCTCCTCGCCGGTTGCCGCCAACATCACATCGGCTTCAGAGGCCCCGCGCGAAAACGCCGCGACGAGTTCGCCGTTCCGCATCACAAGGACGCGGTCGGATGCGCCGAGAACCTCCGGGAGATCGGACGAGACCATCATGATGGCCGTGCCCTTGCGCGCGAGATCGCGCATCAGGTGGTAGATCCCGGCCTTGGCATTGACGTCGATGCCGCGTGTCGGCTCGATGAAGATCAACAGCCGAGGCGCCAGCGCCAGCCAGCGCGCAACGATGGCTTTCTGCTGGTTGCCGCCCGACAGCGCCTTGATGTCCTGGGCAAAGCTGCCGGCGCGCACGTCGAGTTCGCGCAGCAGCTTTTCCATCGCTTCCGCCGAAACAAAAGGCGTCGCATTGGCATTGCCGGAAAGGCCGGAGAGTGCGCGAGACGTAAGCATGCCGTTGTCGACGACCGATTGCATCAACACCAGCGCTTCGGCCTTGCGATCGCCCGGCAGCAACCCGACCCCAGCGCGGATCGCCTCGCGCGGACTGGTGAACCGCGCCGGCTTGCCGGAAAGGGTGATCTCACCCTTGGTGAAGGGAGAAAGGCCGAATATCGCCTGCGCGAGCGCGACGCGCCCTGCCCCTTGCAAGCCCGAAAAACCGACGATCTCGCCTGCGCGCAGTTCGAAGGACACATTTTTCAGCCGTTCGTTGCCGGCGTTGCGGACTGAGAGCACGACGTCGCCGATCTCCTGCGGTGCTGCCGGTTCCGCATAGAAATCGCCAAGGTCGCGGCCCACCATGGCTCGTACGATCGCCTCGGGCTCAGGCACATGGTCGAAGCGAACCGCCACCTCGCCATCCTTGAGCACGGTAACACGATTGGCCAGCCGCGTGATTTCGGGCATGCGGTGGGTGATGTAGACGATAGCCACACCGCTTTTCTTCAAGGTGTCGACGAGACCGTAGAGCACCTCGCATTCGGCCTCGTTCAGCGCTGCCGTCGGCTCGTCCATCACGATCACCTTTGCCTCTAGCGACACCGCCTTGGCGATCTCCACCAGTTGCTGGCTGGCGACGTCGAGGTCAGCGACAACGGTGCTCGGCTCGATCCGGTGCGCCGAGCCGAAGAGCGCAAGCACGCGCCGCGCTTCGTCGTTCATCGCCCTGTGGTCGATTAGACCGCGGCGCGTCGGCTCGCGGCCGAGGAAGATGTTCTGTGCGACGGTTCGCTCGGGCAGCAGGGAGAATTCCTGATAGATGACGGCAATGCCCGCGCGGATCGCCGCAAGCGGATGCGTGAAATGCCGTTCCTCACCGTTTACGACAACCGCACCTGCGTCCGGCCGATAGATGCCGGAGAGGATCTTCATCAGCGTCGACTTGCCGGCACCGTTTTCTCCCGCCAGCGCATGGACCTCACCGCAATGCGCGGAGAAGCTGACGTTTTTCAACGCCTTGACACCGGGGAAACTCTTGGCGATGCCGCGCATCTCGATAGCGGGGTGTTTCGTGTTCATGCAGCAGCCCATGTCTTGCGGATGAATGTCGCGCTCTCGGAAAAGAGCGTATCGAAGTCGGGAAACAGCGGCCGCCAGACGCGGGTCGCCGTCGCGATCGCCGGCAGCCCGGCGCCGAATGCCTCAAGCGTCAGCCAACCGTCATAGCCGATCTCCTTCAACACCGTGAACATCGCGCCAAATTCGATATGCCCCCGCCCGGGAATGCCACGATCGTTCTCGGAGACATGGAAGACCCCGATATCCTGGCCAATCAGGCGGATCGCCGCCTCCGGCCGACGCTCCTCCACATTGGCATGGAACGTGTCGTACATGATCTTGAAGGCAGGATGCGCCACGCGATCCACATAGGCACGCGCCTGCTCCATCGTGTTGAGAAAATAAGTCTCGAAGCGATTGAGCGGCTCGAGGCTCAAATGCATGCCGTTGGCCGCCGCCCGCTCTGCGAGCGCATGGTGCGCGTCTGCCCCATACTTCAACTCGTCTTCGCTGGCGCCCCTGCCGGTAAAGAAGCCGATCGGGGCATGAAACGGCCCGCCCATGCTTTCAGCACCCAGCGCTATTGCGCAATCCAGCGCCCAGTCGAGATGGGAAAGCCCGCGCGCCCGCACTTCGGCATCGCAACTGACGGGGTTTGCCTCAGGCGTCGGGACGATCGATGTGGTGGATCGGCCAAGGCCGAGCCCGTCCAGTTCGCGGCCCAGGCGTTCGTAGTGACTGACCTTGCCCGACAGAACCGGCACTTCGACGCCATCATAGCCGAGATCGCGCAACCGGCCGATATTGTCGAGATGCCTCTCCTCGACGAAATCGGTCAGGCAAAGGAGATTGATACCAAGCTTCATGACGCGCTCACTTCAGCGAAATGCCGAGATCGCGACACGTCGCGCGGATCCAGGCCAGTGACGTTTCGATCATCGGGCCGGCGGCGCCTTCGCATTCGAGGCTGAGTACGCCGTCGTAGCCGTGGTCGCGAAGCATGGCGAGACAGGTCTTGATGTTCTCGGCATTGACGCCATCGCCGAGCGCACAATGGCTGACCGCGATCCCGGTCTGTCCGCCACGGGCAGCCGCTGCCAGCGACGGCGACACGTCCTTAAGATGGACATGAGACACCCTGTCGATGAACCGCGACAGAAACTGCGGCGGTTCCTGGCCGGCGATGAAGGTGTTGCCGGTGTCCATGTTCATGCGCAGCCACTTGCTGTCTGCGAAGGCGAGCATGCGCTCCATGAATTCCGGACGCGTCGTGAAATGACCATGAGGCTCGATGTTGACGACGATCTCGTGCGCTTCGGCGACTTCGACGATCTTTTCGTAGCTGCGCTTCATCAGCGCCATCGAGTCTTCTTCGGTAAGTCCGCGCGGCATGTGGAGCCCGTCGGTCGTGTCGACGCAGGGACTGCCGGCCTGCGCGGCCCAGGCAATCGACTTCAGCACATAGGGCACACCTCTGAGCGGTCCGTCCTCACCAGACAGCGGATAGGCCGCATCGACCTGGGAAAAGCGCACGCCGTAACGCTCCATCTTGCGACGCAAGAGGACCGGGTCCTCGTAGAGCGCGACATGCGGTTGATAGCCCAGTCCGTGGATCCAGCTCACGCCGTCGATCAGACCACACTCGATGAAGTGCAAATCGTTGTCGCTTGCCCATTCCAGGCATTTTTCAAACGACCAGTAGGCCGAGTTGAACGCGTCCGTGTGGAAGCCTATCCGCACCGGCAAAATCCTCCCAATTTCCCCCATGCCATTGAGTTTCAATGGCAAATCATCAGCGTCTCCAAAATGGAGCTTGATGATGTCCAAGCATTGCGCAATAAATCGCTGCCTGCGTTCGAAATAGACGACTGGTAAATTTTAAACATCAGCGGGGGAGCGGAATGACGAAGAGCAGCAACGAACGGGCCGTCAATCGGCCCGCTGTCTTCCGCGAGCCGGGCGCCCTGCTCTATGCCGGCAATTGCCAGGACCTGATGAAGGCCTCGCTTGCCGGCCAGGTGTCGCTCAACGCCTGGACGCGACGCGGCTATCCCGGCATCGACCTCGGCGCGGCGCTGCCGCAGGTCTGTTCCGTCGGCGGATGGGATGCGACGACCCCGCAGGACTGGGGCCTGCGCGAACATTGCAACGAGGGGGTCAAGATCGCCTATCTGGCGCGCGGCTCATTGACGATCACCATGGATGGCCGCAGGACGACGATCAATGAAGGCCAGATGTTCGTCGTGCGGCCCTGGCAGTTGCACGCGCTCGGCGATCCCAATGTCGGTGCCAGCCACATAATCTGGGTGCTCATGGATATGGGCGTGCGCCGACCACACGAAACCTGGCTGTGGCCCGAATGGATCGGCTGGCCCGAGCGCGACCGAAAGCGCCTGAGCGAACTTCTGTCGAAGAACGAACAGATTTCCTACAACGCCTCCCGCGAGGTTACCCGCACCTTCCTCGACATCCACGAGGTGGTGGCAGGCGGCGATATCGACGGTGGAGAGGCGCACCTGCGCCTCTTGATTTCGATGATGCTGCTGCAATTCCGCCAGATGCTGGAAAGCCAGGCACCGGTTCTCGATCTTGCTCTTGCAAGCTCGAAGCGCACGGTCGAGATCTTCCTGAAGCGGCTGCGTCATGCGCTCGACGAGGACTGGACGCTCGAGAACATGGCGGCGGAGTGCAATCTTTCCCGCACGCAATTTTCGCAGCATTGCCAGGTGCTGACCAACATGACGCCTGTCCGCTACCTCCAGACGCTCCGACTCAACGCCGCACGGCTGCTTCTTGAAAGCGGCGCGCAATCGGTCACCAACATCGCCTTTGATTGCGGCTTCTCATCGAGCCAATACTTTGCCACCTGTTACAAGAAGCGCTTCGGGTTTTCGCCAATGGAAACGCCGCGTCAGTCGCTATCGATCGCCAACTGAAAGTGGGCCGCCGCGACCGGATCAAAGCCGAATGGACAAGAAAGCTCTCCTGACGCCACGAAAGGTCGCTTCGCAGCAACGCTCGCGAGCGATGATCGAGGCCTTGGTCGAAGCGACTGCGCGTGCATTGATCAAAGAAGGATTTGAACGCGCCAACACAAACCGGATTGCCGAAGAGGCCGGCGTCAGCATCGGCTCTCTCTATCAGTATTTTCCGGGCAAGGAAGCGCTCGTCGTTGCCGTCATCGAACGCCACAAGAGCGAGATGGTGGATGTCTTGCGGGGTACGCTGGCCAAAGTGGCGACGCTGCCGCTCGACAGTGCCGTGCGCGAACTGGTCAAGACGATGATCGATGCTCATCGTGTGAACCCGGACCTTCATCGAGTGTTGGTCGAGGAAACGCCACGTGCAGGGCGGATCGGTACGATCGACGGTTTTGACAGAGAGTTCTACGGGTTGATCAGGGCTTATCTCGAATTGCACAAGGCAGAACTGCGGCCGATGGATCTGGATCTGGCCGCTTACATTTGCGTCAGCTGCACGGAGGCGCTGACGCACGGCGCGGTGGTCGACAGTCCAGAGAAGCTAAACGATGGGAACGTCGACGCCTTCATCAACGAAGTGACGACGCTGATCACGCGCTACCTGAAGTAACGTCCTTCGGGTAGCAGACATCCAAGATGCGAGCTGGGTCTTGGCGATTTGACGTCGCTCCGTGAGCGCCGGCTTCCAACTGCGCGAACTACCGGGG
The DNA here is from genome assembly GCF_014852035.1 of Ensifer sp. ENS03. Lineage (NCBI taxonomy): Bacteria > Pseudomonadati > Pseudomonadota > Alphaproteobacteria > Hyphomicrobiales > Rhizobiaceae > Ensifer > Ensifer sp. ENS03. The sequence goes on from NZ_JACVAV010000011.1 coordinate 147,595, forward strand.
GAATATGAACGTGGAGCGCTCGCAGAGACAGCTTCTCGAACGCGAGTAGATTTTTGCGAGTGATCGCTCACAATTGAGGCTGCACGCGGCCAGTCCGACAGCCAACCTCGTGTCGAAATCAAATGCAGCACGAGCGGTCGAACGACCGCTTCTCGAAGCTCCATACCAAGGTAACAAGAGATGTACGCACACGTCGTGATAATTCATGCCGCGGCCATGGGCACGGCATTTCTGCTGTTTGCAGCAAGGGAGCTCCTTTTCATTTCTGCCCGGCGAGGGCAAATCGGGGCTGCAAAGTTGGCCCTGACCGCAAACAGGATTGCAGGCCTGCTCACCGGCATAGGGATTGCCGGAGGCATTGGCCTCATCGTTTTGGGTGGGTGGCCGCTATCGACACCCTGGCTACTGATGTCATTCACCCTGATCGCCGCCTTGATGATTGTCGAAAGCAGGGTCGTGCGGCCATGGGAGGCACAGGTGCATCCAGCCCTTGAAGGCACGATCGACAAATTGGAAGTCCGAACGCTTCTTAGAAACAAGCGCGCTTTGGGCGGCCGCCTGGCATCGATCTCGCTTTTTGCTCTGATAATAGCGCTGATGGTCGTCAAACCCGACCTACTCGGCGCCTAGGGCGACGCCATCGGACGCATCGGTCGCTCATCAACGGAGTTGAACTCACCGCCCCTATGTGCGGAGCGATGAGTTCTCTTTCAGGGCGTCATCACGCCAGCGCGGGCAGCAGTTGGTCGATGCTCTTCTTGGCGTCGCCGTAGAACATGCGGGTGTTGTCCTTGTAGAACAGCGGGTTCTCGATGCCGGAGTAACCGGTTCCCTGGCCACGCTTGGAGACGAAGACCTGTTTGGCCTTCCAGACTTCGAGCACCGGCATGCCGGCGATCGGTGAGTTCGGATCCTCCTGGGCGGCCGGATTGACGATGTCGTTCGAGCCGATGACGATGACGACATCGGTTTCGTGGAAGTCTTCGTTGATCTCGTCCATCTCGAGCACGATGTCGTAGGGAACCTTCGCTTCGGCCAAAAGCACGTTCATGTGGCCCGGCAGACGTCCGGCGACCGGATGAATGGCAAAGCGCACGTTCTTGCCGGCCGCCCGCAGCTTGCGGGTGAGCTCGGAGACCGATTGCTGTGCCTGCGCCACCGCCATGCCGTAGCCCGGCACGATGATGACGCTGTCGGCGTCGTTAAGGGCTGCGGCCACGCCATCGGCATCAATGGCGATCTGCTCGCCGGTGATTTCCATTGCCGGACCCGTGGTCGCGCCGAAGCCGCCGAGGATGACCGACAGGAACGAGCGGTTCATCGCCTTGCACATGATGTAGGAGAGGATCGCGCCCGAGGAGCCGACCAGGGCGCCGGTGACGATCAACAGGTCGTTGCCGAGCGTGAAGCCGATAGCCGCGGCCGCCCAGCCGGAATAGCTGTTCAGCATCGACACGACCACCGGCATGTCGGCGCCACCGATGCCCATGATCAGGTGATAGCCGATGAAGAAGGCGGCGAGCGTCATGACAAGCAGCGTCCAGGTGCCGGCGCCATTGACGTAGAGCACCAGCAGCACGAGCGAGAGAAGGGCAGCACCGGCATTGAGCAGGTGACCGCCCGGCAGCTTCTTGGCCTTGCCGTCGACCTTGCCGGCAAGCTTGCCGAAGGCGATGACGGAGCCGGTGAAGGTGACAGCACCGATGAAGACGCCGAGGAAGACCTCGACCTTCATGATCGACAGTTCCACCGGTTCCTTGTGGGCAAGGATCGCGGCAAAGCCGGTCAATGCAGAGCGGGCCGCCGCATCGAGGCCGGCGACATCAGCCGCCTCGATATGGGCGTTGAAGCCGATGAAGACTGCGGCAAGACCGACGAAGGAATGGAGTGCTGCAACGAGTTGCGGCATCTCGGTCATCTGGACGCGGGAGGCGACGAAGTGGCCGAGCACGGCGCCGCCCGCGATCATCAGCGCGATGATGAACCAGTTGCCGACATCAGGTCCGAAGACCGTGGCGACAATGGCAAGCGCCATGCCCGTCATGCCGTACCAGACGGCGCGCTTGGCGCTTTCCTGGCCCGAAAGCCCGCCGAGCGAGAGGATGAAGAGGACGGCTGCCGCAATATAGGCGGCCGATACGATACCGATCATCATAATGTTTACCCCTGCCCGATCAGGATTTCTGGAACATGGCGAGCATGCGCCGCGTGACGAGGAAGCCGCCGACGATGTTGATCGTGGCGATCAGCACCGACAGCGCCGCAAGCAGCACCACCAGCCAGTTGCCAGACCCGATCTGCAGCAGCGCCCCGAGAATGACGATGCCGGAAACCGCGTTGGTGACGGCCATCAGCGGGGTGTGCAACGAATGCGAGACGTTCCAGATGACCTGGAAGCCGACGAAGCAGGCGAGCACGAAGACGACGAAGTGGCTCATGAAGGCAGGCGGAGCAAAGGCGCCGACCAAAAGCAGCAGCGCCGTGCCGACGGCGAGAAGCGTCAGCTGGCTCTTCGTCTGGGCCTTGAAGGCTGCGGCCTCGGTCGCACGCTTTTCCTCCGGCGTCGGCTCCTTCACCTTCTCCTTTGGTTTCTGCGCCGCGATCGCGGCGATCTTCGGCGGTGGCGGCGGATAGGTGATCGCACCCTCGAAGGTGACGGTCGCGCCACGGATGACGTCGTCCTCCATGTTGTGGACGAGCTTGCCGTCCTTGCCCGGCGTCAGGTCCGTCAGCATATGGCGGATATTGGTGGCATAGAGCGTGGACGCCTGCGCGGCCATGCGGCTCGGGAAATCGGTATAGCCGATGACGACGACGCCGTTGTCGGAGACGACCCGCTGATCGGCGACGGTCAGGTCGCAGTTGCCGCCACGCTCGGCCGCAAGATCGACCACCACCGATCCCGGCTTCATCGCGGCGACCATGTCGGCAAGCCAGAGTTTCGGTGCATCACGGCCGGGGATCAGCGCCGTGGTGATGACGATATCGATCTGAGGCGCAAGCTCGCGGAACTTGGCAAGCTGCTTCTCGCGGAACTCCGGCGAAGAGGGAGCCGCATAACCGCCGGTGGCAGCGCCATCCTGCTGACCGCCCCCCTCACCATCGGCAAAATCGAGATAGACGAACTCGGCTCCCATGCTCTCGATCTGTTCGGCGACCTCGGGACGCACGTCAAAGGCATAGGTCTGAGCACCAAGCGAGGTGGCGACACCGATCGCCGCAAGACCGGCGACGCCCGCACCGATCACCAGGACCTTGGCCGGCGGCACCTTGCCGGCGGCCGTCACCTGGCCGGTGAAGAAGCGGCCGAAATTGTTGCCGGCCTCGATCACCGCGCGATAGCCGGCGATATTGGCCATCGACGACAGCGCATCCATCTTCTGGGCGCGCGAAATGCGCGGGACCATGTCCATGGCGATGACGTTGGCGCCCTTTTCCCTGGCAAGCTCCAGAAGTTCGGCATTCTGGCCCGGATAGAAGAACGAGATCAGCGTCTTGTCCGCAGACAGATAAGCGACCTCGCTCGGCTCGGGCGGCCGTACCTTGGCGACCACATCTGCCGAAGCCCACAGCGCCTCTGCCGACGGGGCCACCTCGACGCCCACGGCCCGATAGGCATCATCGGAAAAACCGGCCGCAACGCCCGCGCCCGTCTCAATGATGCTGCTATAGCCAAGTTTCGCAAGTTGCACCGCGCTGTCAGGTGTCAGCGCCACGCGCGCCTCGCTTGCGGTTACCTCCCGCGGCGCGCCAATTTTAATCGCCATGCTTGTCTGTCCTCTCCTGCCGACTAGGCAATGCCTTGTCCCTCAACAATGCGACAGCAGAACAAGCAAACCTTGAGAGTACTGTCCAGTACGCTTTGCCGCGAATCCGTCCATTCTTGTCGCTTTTTAGTTTTCACTAATCGTTTTTATCGGCCAAGCACTCCAGCCGACCAGCCGCTCGGCCAACAATGGCCAACCAAAAGGGGACGGCGACGCCCCCATGAAGAGGGTGCTGCATCGGCTCCAGGGGGCCGCCGATTGCGTATGTGAAGCGACGTTTCACCAGAGAGAGGTCCCGAACCTGCGCGTGTTTCATGAAACGCTCATGCCGAGCCGCGACTGACAATCCGGCGCCTGGCGTCGACACGCTACGGGGCCGCTGCTGCAAGCCCTCCTTCGGAAGTTTTTATTTCAATGCCCTCGGCACGGCACGGCGACGCGGTCTCGCCGCGTGCCGCGCCGTGCGGCCCCTTGGGAGGACGTTCTAGTTGCGGCTTTCGTAGCTGCTCAGATTTGCAGGGGTGACGAGCTCGAACGTGAACGACCCGCGCGTCCACGCCCTCAAAGGGATTCGTCGACAATGACGACCGGTCGCCCCAGGGAGCAGGCCTCCACCCGCGCCTCGACGCGATAAACCGAGCGCAGCATATCCGCGGTGATGACGTCGTGGGTGGGGCCGCTCGCCAGCACCGACCCGCCACTGATGACGATCGTGTCGTTGCAATAGCGCAGCGCATGGTTCAGGTCGTGCAGCGCGATCAACACCGCCATACCCGACTGCGCCGACAAACGCTTCATGAAGCCAAGGACCTCGATCTGGCGAAAGAGATCGAGCGCCGAGGTCGGTTCGTCCATCAACAGCACTTCGGGCTTACGCACGAGAGCTTGCGCGATGGAGACGAGCTGGCGCTGGCCGCCTGAGAGCTCACCAAGGCCACGAAAGGCGAGATCGGCGATCCGGAGTTCGCCCAGCACTCGGTCGATCTCGGCGAGTTCGGCGTCCTTTACCTTCCAGCCTGAGCCTTGCTTGGCCGACAACAGCACCGACTCGTAGACGGTCAGCACGGCATTGGCGCCGGTATCCTGCGGCATGTAGCAGATGCCTTCGGACCCCTTGGCCGTATCGGACAGGTGGACAGTGCCGGGACCGGAGGTCAGGTTTGCTATGCGCTTGAACAGCGTCGACTTGCCGGCCGCATTAGGACCAATCACCGCCGTCAGGCCACCGCCGCGCAAGACACCGGTGTTGACATCTAAGAGCACCGTGCGCCGGCCATAATTCGCGCCGACCTTTTCCAGCGACAGGCTTACCATGCGCGCCTCCTGTTGGTGAAAATCAGCACGAAGAAGAAGGGCACGCCAACGAGCGCGGTGATGACTCCAATCGGCAGGACGGCACCCGGAATAATCATCTTGCTGACGACCGAAGTGACCGAAAGAAGGAGCGCGCCGCACAGCACAGAAGCTGGCAGGAAGAAGCGCTGATCCTCGCCGACCAGCATGCGTGCGATGTGCGGAGCGACGAGACCAACAAAGCCGATCGTGCCAACGAAAGAGACCGGGATCGCCGCAAGCAGGCTGACCGTCATCATTGCTTCGAGCCGGAGCCTTCGAACATTGATACCGAAGCTCGCAGCCTTATCGTCACCAAGCCGAAGCGCGGTCAGCGCCCAGGCGTGCCGTGCAAACAGCGGCAAGGCGAACAGCAGCACGGCGCCGGTGATCCAGACCTTTGGCCAGGTTGCCTTGGTGAGACTGCCCATCGTCCAGAAGACGACGGCGGCCAGCGCCTGTTCGGAGGCGAGATATTCGAGCAGCGACAGCGCGGCATTGAAGGTGAAGACGAGCGCAATGCCGAGTAGGACAATCGTTTCGACCGTAACGCCGCGCATGGTGGAGGCGAAATGGATGAAGAGCGCCGCAAGCATTGCCATCAGGAAGGCATTGATCGGCACCATGTATTGGACGGCGACGGGAAAAACCGCCACGCCGGCAACGAGACCGAGGGCCGCACCGAAGCCGGCAGCAGCGGAAATGCCGAGCGTGAATGGACTTGCCAGTGGATTGGCAAGGATCGTCTGCATCTGCGCGCCTGCGACCGACAATGAGGCACCCACCGTCACGGCCATCAGGGCGATCGGCATGCGAATGTCCCAGATCACCACCCGGAGCTGGTCGCTTACAGTTTCCGGTCGAAAGAGCGCGGTCAGCACATCCGCGAGTGGATAGTTCGCAGGCCCGAGAGCCATGTCGACTGCAACCGACGCAAAGAGCGCGACGATGAGGCAGAAGATCAACACCAAGCGGCGCAAAACGAGAGAGCGGTAGCGCCCTCGCCCTTCAACGCCGGATACTTGTTCGGTCATGGCAACCATCATTCACCACTCTTTGGAAGCGAGGCGAAGTAACCCGCGCGGTAGGTCACCGGCAGAAACTTCTCATGGAACTCGCGGAAAGTCCGGTCCGGGTCTATGTCGGCAAAGAGCTCCGGATGGAACCACTTGGCAAACTGCTGGATCGGAATGAACTCGTAAGGGGCGCCGTAGAACTGATGCCAGACGGCATGCACATTGCCCTCCTTCACCGCCTTCAGGCCGGGAAAGCCCGGGCGCTGCATAAGGCCGCGCAGGCGATCTTCTGCCGCCGCCGCATCGGCGCCGCGTCCGACGCTAACGAACTGGTTGAGATCGGATTCCGCCGACCAGTTACTGCCGGTGATAATGACATGATCCGGATCGCTGACGATCAGCTGCTCAGGATTGAGGTCGCCGAAGGTCCCCTTGATGACGTCAGAACCGATATTGTGGCCGCCGGCCTCTTCCACCATTTTGCCGAAGTTGGCCGGACCGAAGGTGCGGCAGCAGACAACGTCGCCGGTGATGCCGGGAGAGCGCTCGATGAAGACTTTCGGCCGCGCAAATTCCCCCGCCTTCTTGAGGCGGTCCGTCACCAGCGCGATTTGAGCATTGCGATAGTCGATGAATTCGCGGGCCTTCGCTTCGGCACCGAAGAGCTGGCCGAGGATTTCGACCGATTTTTCGCTATTGGCGGCAGGATCCACGCGGAAATCGAGATAGACGACGGCAATGCCGGCGGCAGCGGCCTTTTCGATGAAGCCCGATTCTTCGACCGCCTGCTGCGCTTCGAGATTGAGCGTCAGAACGTCAGGCTTGAGCGCAATCGCTGCCTCGAGGCTGAAATCGCCCGAAGGGATATAGCCGAACCGCGGCAGTTTCTCGATTTCGGGGAAGCGCTCCACATAGGCAGCGTAGGAGTCCGGATCCTTCTTCAAAAGATCATCGCGCCAACCGACGATCGTGTCGAAGACATGCTCGCCCTTCAGCGCTGCGGCCACGTGGATCTGCCGCGCCTCGCCCAACAGGACGCGCTTGGCCGGAAGCGCAATTTCGACCCGACGGCCGGTGACGTCGACGATTTCAGCCGCACTGGCGGGCAAAGCCGCCAATACCAAGGCTGCGACCATCGCCGACGCGATTTTCCCGAAGATCGACATTCTCATTCCTTTTTAGTTGCGACGCCGGAGTCCTCCCCTCCTCCAGCTATCGAACCGCTTACTTGGCTGACGTCAGCGAGACGAAGTAGCCGCTCTTGTAGGGAAGCGGCAGGAAGCGCTCATGCAACTCCTTGAACGTCGCCTCCGGGTCGAGGTCCGCGAAGAGATCCGGGTGCAGCCACTTGGCGATCTGCTGGATGGCCACGAACTGGTAGGGATTGTTGTAGAACTGGTGCCAGATGGCGTGAACCTGGCCGTCTTTCACGGCTTCAACGCCGGTGAAAGCCGGGCGCTTGGTCAGGTTTTCGAGCTTGCGGGCCGCTTCCTTCTCATCGGCGCCATAGCCGACGCCAACCCAGGCACCACCCGGCACATAACCCTGCCAGTTGCCGCCGGTGATGATGATCTGATCGGGATTGGCAGCGATGATCTGCTCCGGATTGACCACGCCGAAGGTGCCGGGAATGATGTCCTTTGCCATGTTTACGCCGCCGGCGAACTCGACCATCTTGCCGAAGTTCTCGTTACCGAAAGACATGCAGCAATCGTCGGAGTAACCACCGGCGCGTTCGACAAAAACGAGCGGCTTCTTCGGATTGGCCTTCGCCAAAACGTTTGTCACCTTGGCGATGCTCTCGGCGCGAAACTTGATGAACTCCTCGGCCTTCTCTTCCTTTCCCAAAAGCTTGCCCATCACGCGCATGCTCGGCTCGGTGTTTTCCATCGGCTTTTCGCGGAAATCGACGTAGACGAGCGGGATACCGACCTTGGCGAGCTTCTCGATGTAGCCAGCCTCCTCCGTCGCCGTCTTGGCGTCGACGTTCATCAGAACGACATCGGGTTTCAAGGCAACCGCCTGCTCGATGTCGAAGGTGCCATCCTTCATGCCGCCGAAGGTCGGCAGCTTGGCAATGCCAGGGTTCTTCGCGAGATAGGCGGCATAGCTTTCAGGGTCTGCCTTTGCCAGATCATCGCGCCAGCCGACGACGCGCTTGAACGGCTCGTCGCGGTCGAGCGCGCCGAGGAAATAGATCTGCCGCCCTTCGCCGAGAATCACGTGCTCGACGGGTACGTTGACCTCGACATCTCGGCCCGTGACATCCTTCAACGTCACGACATCAGCGAGGGCTGCCGTAGAAAAAAGCACGCAAAGGCTTGCGGCGGCCGCAGCCACCCTGTTGAAAAACCGCATTGTTTTAGCTCCGCTGGAAAATTCAGGCGATCTAATGTTTCATGACTTTATTAGTCAACATTTATCTTTTAGAACGCCTCCAAACAGGAACGAGCGGTATCGACATGAGCGATGTGACGGAGCGGCAGAACTACAACCTGCGCGATGAAATCAAGGCCTACTGGTCGGACCGCGCGGCTACCTTCGATCTGTCCCCGGGCCACGAGATCTTCTCGGAGGAAGAACGCGCGGCCTGGCATCAACTGTTTCTCCGTCACCTTGGGCCGGGCGCAGGGCGTGCCGCGCTCGATCTTGCGAGCGGCACCGGCGTCATCTCGCATCTTCTCGATGAACTCGACTTCAAGGTGCAGGGCCTCGACTGGGCCGAGCCGATGCTCGAACGCGCCAGGGATAAGGCGCGCAAGCGCGGGCGAGCGATCCGCTTCGCCCTCGGCGACGCCGAAAATACCATGGAGCCCGACAACCACTACGATGTAATCGTCAACCGGCATCTGGTCTGGACGCTCGTGGACCCGGCCGCAGCCTTTGGCGAATGGCTACGGGTCCTGAAGCCCGGCGGCATGTTGCTGATCGTCGATGGCGACTTCGTCAATACAACCGCGCTCGAGCGGCTGTTCTCCAAGCTCAGCACATGGGGACAGCGCCTCGGCCTGTTCAAGGCTGAGACGCCAACCGGTTCCCCGCAGATGACGGCGACGCACCGCAGCATCCTCTCCCGCGTGCATTTCGCACAAGGCGCCCGCGCCGAGGCCGTCGTCGCGCTGTTGCGCGAGGCCGGCTTCACCGAGATTACGATCGACAGGGACCTTCGCGAAATCCATCGCACCCAGGCCGCGAATTGGAACCTTTTCAAGGGCTTGGCGCGACAGTCGCAGCATCGCTACGCCATTCGCGCGACGAAACCTTAGGGCCGAGGCAAACCCTACGCAGTCAGTGACTGTGTTCATGCGCAAAACGACCGGGCTCACGACTGCGCAATCTCGCTGCCAATCCGCAGGACCTCCGAGATTAAAAGGTTCAGGTCGTCCGGGCGGGTGCGATGATTGCAGATCGCCGCGCGCAGGCAATGCTTGCCCCGGATCGTCGTGTCGGAAAGCGCCGCCACGCCGGTTTCCTGCAGGCGCAGCATGATCTCGAGGTTGGTCTCCTTCAGTCGCTCCTCATTTAGACCTTCGGGCGCATAGCGGAAGCAGACGATGTTGATCTCCGGTTCAACGATGAGTTCCAGAGGCGGATTCGAACGGACGAGATCGGCGAGGAAGGCGGCCTGCGCGACGTTCTGGTCGATCAGCCGGCCGAACTTGGCGATGCCGTGCTCCATCAGCGCCATCCAGACCTTCAGCGCCACGAAGCCGCGACTGGTCTGAAAGCCGAATTCGTGCAGCCACTGACCGGAGGCGATGCCACGCGGCATGCCCTGCAGAAACTCCGGCGACACCGCAAAGGTTTCCCGGTGCTTTGCCCGGTCCCGGACAAGCGCGCAACCGACTTCGAACGGGGCATGCAGCCATTTGTGCGGGTCGAGCGCGACGGAATCCGCCCGCTCGATGCCCTTGACGCGCCAGGCGTTCTCGGGCGCGATCGAAAGCAGCGCTCCGATACACCCGTCTACGTGGAACCACAGGTTCTCCTCCGCGGCGATCCCGGCCAAGGCGGTGAGATCGTCTACTGCACCGGAATTGACCGTACCGGCAGTACCAATGACGCAGGCAGGCCTGAAGCCCCGCCCGCGATCCTCGGCGATCGCCGCGCGAAGCGCCTCAAGGTCGATGCGGTATCGGGAATCGGTCGGGATCCGTCTAAGTGCCTTGTTGCCGAGGCCGAGCGTCTCGACCGCCTTGCGATGGCAGGAATGAACCTGATCCGAGGCGTAGAAGCGCATGGGTTCCGTGAGGGCCGCAACGCCCTCTTCGCGCAGATCGATGCCCGCCATGGCGTTGCGGGCAACCGTCAGCCCGACGAGGTTGGCCACCGAACCGCCGCTGACCAGCGTGCCGCTCGCTGCCTCGGGAAAGCCGATCATGTCGCGCAGCCATCCGACGACCTGCTGGTCGACGAGGGCAGCGGCATGGCGTCCGCCCCCGAGATTGGAACCCTGGATCGCTGCGAGAAAATCGCCGAGCGCCCCGGTGAAGTTGCCGGAGCCCATGTACCAGGACCAGAACCGTGGATGGATGTTGCCCATTGGATAGGCGAGCACCGTGTCCTTCACCTGTCGGTACACGTCCTCGAGGGGCGTCGGCCGATCCGGGACCGGCGCCTGGTACAGCGCTTCGATCTCGTCCGGCAGCGGTTGCCAGACCGGACGGTCGCGCACGCGGCCGAGATGGCCGACGGCATCGTCGATGATCCGGTGGGCGAGCGCCGAGACGGACGACCAATCGGGTGGGTCGAGGGTCTCGAGCGTAGCCAGGAGTTCCGGTTGCGTGAAGGCTCCCACGCTTTGCCTCGGTGATCGCGCTCCCATCGTTCCTCTCCCTATTCGGCGGCGAGCTGGAAGCCGGGCGTGGATCGCGACAGCTCCATCTCCTCGTCATCCATGTCCGCCGGGATCGTTTCGAACAGCGGCGTCGACAGATAGCGCTCCCCTGTGTCAGGCAGCATGCACAGGATCACCGAGCCGGCCGGCGCGTGCTCCGCGATCTGGCGCGCAACGCCGAAGGTCGCGCCGCCCGAAACGCCAGTGAAGATGCCCTCTTTCTGTGCGAGCGCCTTGGCCCATTCCATCGCCTTCGGACCGGCAATGGGGACGAGTTCGTCATAGTAGCGGTTGTCAATCGCCTCCTGCAGGACGTCGGGTATGAAGTCCGGGGTCCAGCCCTGGATCGGATGCGGCTCGAAGGCGGGATGGCTGGCGGCCGGCGCACCGCCCGTTCCGCGCTGTTGCGCATGACCGCTGCCGAGCAACTGCGCGTTGGCGGGCTCGGCAAGCACGATCTTCGTCTCCGGACGCTCACGCCGCAGCACCCGGGAGACGCCAACCACCGTGCCGCCGGTACCGTAGCCTGTGACGAAGTAATCAAGACGGGAGCCGGCAAAGTCGTTGACGATTTCCCGGCCGGTCGTCGCCTCGTGGATCGCGGCGTTGGCTGTGGTCTCGAACTGCCGGGCGAGGAACCATCCGTTCTTCTCTGCGAGTTCGATCGCCTTGCGATACATGCCCAGGCCCTTCTCGGCGCGCGGCGTCAGAACGACCTTGGCGCCCAGCATGCGCATCAGCCGGCGGCGCTCGACGGAGAAGCTATCGGCCATGGTGACAACCAGCGGATAGCCTTTTTGCGCACAGACCATCGCCAGTCCGATGCCGGTGTTACCGCTGGTGGCCTCGACTACGGTCTGTCCGGGCTTCAGCTTGCCTGTGCGCTCGGCCTCCTCGATGATCGCAATCGCCAGCCTGTCCTTCACCGACGAAGCCGGATTGAAGAACTCCGCCTTGACATAGATGGTCGCGTTGCCGACCCCGAGATTGTTGACGCGGATCGCCGGCGTGTCGCCGATCGTCTCCAGCACGCTGTCGAAAAGCCGCCCGCGGCCGCTCGTGGTTCTCAGTCCAGAATTGTTTGGCATGGGTCCTCTCACTCTTCCGGATGCTAGGTTCGGCGAGGGATGCTAAAGTGCTGGCGTGGGAGCCGGCGTGGGAGTGCGCATGGAAACGGATGGCCCGGACGTGGTTTTTTCGGCAAAGGAGCTGGAACTGCGGCTGCTCGGGCCGATGAAACTCATGCGCCGCGGGGTGGCCGTGCCGTTACCGCCGTCGCGCAAGGTGCGCGCGCTGCTCGCTTATCTGGCCCTGACGCCAGGTTCGGTTCCTCGGGAACGGCTCTGCCATCTGCTCTGGCAAGTGCCGAGCGATCCGCGCGGTGAATTGCGCTGGAGCCTGAGCAAAATCCGCTTGCTCATGGACACGGATGGCCGCAAGCGCGTGATCACGGCTAACGACCGGATTTCACTCGATCTCGAAGACTGTGACATCGACGCACGCCACATCCAGGAAGCAAGGCGGCGCGGTATCGGAAACCTCGATCTGGAGGCGTTGCGGCCGATTGCTGGACGATGCGGAGGCGATCTGCTCGAAGGGGTCGAGATCGACAATAGCCCTGCCTTCGAGCACTGGCTGACATCGGTGCGGAGCGAGTTTCGCCTATACGCGCTGGAGATCGCGGCAGAAATCGGCAAGAAAACACCCGTCGGCGGTGAGGACGGCTTGCCGGCAGCCCGGCAATGGCTCGACCTCGCGCCGCTCGACGCAGACGCAAATCTCCGCTTCCTGGCGGAACTGTCCCGCAGGCGGATGGGCGACGCCTGCAACCGGCATCTCGATGCGGCAGCGCGCCTCTTTGCCGATGAGGGCGAGGACTTCGCGCCGATCCGAGAGGCATGGGAACGCCTCAGGCCCCTGTCCCGACAACCGGCGGTCGTCGTCGTTTCTGACGGTGTTGGCAGACCTTCCGAGCCCATCCACGTGACGGTCGCGCGCCGCGCCTCGATTGCCGTCATGCCGTTCCGCGAACTTGTCGCGGGCGGGGCGGGCCGGAACGATCTCGGCAGCGCGGTCGCGCATGACGTCATCAGCAAGCTGGCGCGCCTGCGCAGTCTCTTCGTTATTGCCCGAGGCTCTGTTTTTGCCATCGCTGGCGAAGGGCTCGAACTGCCGGAAATCGGCCGCCGGCTCGGCGTCGACTATGTCGCCACCGGCTTCCTGGAACAGCACGAACTCGGGATCGCCGTGAACGTGGAGGTCGCAGAGGCGGCCACCGCCCATATCGTCTGGACTGAGAGGTTCGAGGCGCGCGCGGCCGAGCACTTTGCCGTCGTCGACGAGATCAGCAACAGCATCGTGTCGTCGATCGCCGCTGAAATCGAGAACGAAGAGCGCAACCGCGCGATCCTGAAGCCTCCGGATTCGCTCGACGCCTGGGAGGCCTATCATCGCGGCCTCTGGCACATGTTTCGCTTCACCGCCGAGGAAAACGAGCGCGCCGCCGAGTTCTTCCGCCTTTCGACACGCCTCGATCCAACCTTCTCACGCGCCCATGCAGGGCTGTCCTTCACCCACTGGCAAAGGGCATTCCAGCGCTGGGGCGACCGCGACGGCGAGACCCGGGACGCGCTCAAGGCCGCCGGGCAGAGCCTCTTGGTTGACGATCAGAACCCCGCCGCGCATTGGTCGATGGGGCGTGCCCTCTGGCTGACCGGAGACCACGACCAGGCGGTGCGCGAACTGGAGCACTCGGTCCATCTCAGCCCCAACTTCGCCCTCGGCCACTACGCGCTCTCCTTCGTGCACGCGCAGTCCGGCGACCCCGCAGCGGCGATCACCGCATCCGATTACTCGCGGCTTTTGAGCCCCTACGACCCGCTGCTGTTCGGCATGCTCGGCACCCGCGCGATTGCCCTCATCCGGCTGGACGCCTTCGAGGAGGCTGCAGACTGGGCGATCAAGGCGGCAGCCCGCCCGAACGCGCATGTGCACATCCTCGCGATCGCAGCCCATTGTCTTGCGCTCGCCGGACGCCTCAGTGAGGCTCGCAGCTACGCGGCCCGCATCCGCCTGCAGAACCCGGATTACCGGACGGACAATTTCCTCGACGCCTTCCACTTCACACCCGACGTCATCGCCCGATATCGCCAAGTGGCGGCCTTGATCGGGCTGGCGACCTGAGTGATCGGTGCCGGCCAAATTCGCCTGCGTGTCTTAGAGCCGCTGGAGAAGGCGGTAGCGTTCAAGGATTTCAGCGATCTGTTCGTCCTGTGCCTTGTTTGGCAGAAGTGCTGGCTGTCGGCTTGCGCCGACAGATGCATCCTGCAGGTAGAGGGCGCGCTTGACCATCGCCGGGGCAAAGCCGAGTGCATAGAGGTCGGTCCGAAAGGCAGCAAAGGTTGCCTGCTGCTTCTGCGCTTCGACAACGTCGCCGGCATTGAAGGCCTTCAAGATACCTGCAAGTACATCCGGCATGGCGTTGCCGAGGCCCGAGATGCAGCCAGCCGCACCATTCTGCAGTGCCCAGAGCACGAGATGATCGGGGCCGGAGTAGACTTCGAAACCATCGACCTCGTTGGCAACCTGCAGATAGGCTTCCAGCGTTTCTTTCGCACCGCCGGAATCCTTGATGCCGGCAATGTTGCCGTGGCCGGCAAGGGCGCGCGCCGTGTCGGGCTCGATATGGTTCTGCGTGCGGGCGGGTATGTCATAGAGGTAGACTGGCGTCTTCACGGCATCGGCGACGGTCGAGAAATGACGGACAAGGCCATCCTGGGTGCAGGCAATGAAGAACGGCGTGATCACTGCGATCCCGTCGACGCCGATCCGGTCGAATTCTCGGGCGAGCTTTACCGTCTCGAAGGTGGCCGGCATGCCGGCATTGACGATCACCTTGACGCGGCCGCCGACCTCGTCGACCACCTCCTCCGTGAGGCGCACCTTTTCCTCGTATGTCAGCGCGGTGAAGTCACCGTTGGTTCCGGCGCACATGATGTTGTTGCCGGATGCGACCTGTCGGCGGACCTGGGCGCGCGTCGCCTGGTAGTTAATGGTCTCGTCCTCGTTGAAGCAGGTCACGAGGGCGACGAAGGCTTGCTTGGTCATGCGGATTTTCCTCTCAATGGACGGCGCCTCAGGACGCGCGCTGAAGACGGGCGGCGCGATGAGCGGCCTGGACGTCGGGATCGGGGTCGAGGCCGGCTGCAAGCAGCGCACGCGTATAGTCTTGCTGCGGCGCGTCGAACACCTCGCGCACCGTGCCAAGCTCGACGATGTTGCCCTTCTGCATGACCATGACGTGGTCGGCAAAGTCGCGCACCACCGGCAGATCGTGGGCGATGAAGATAAAGGCGATGCCCATTTCCTTGCGCAGCCGGTCGAGCAGCGCGATCACCTGCGCCTGCACCGAAACGTCAAGCGCCGAGACCGCCTCGTCGCAGATGATCAGCTGCGGCTCGAGTGCGAGTGCGCGGGCAATTGCGATGCGTTGGCGCTGGCCGCCGGAAAACTGATGTGGGTAGCGGCCCATGTGCTCCGGGCCGAGACCGACCTGCACAAGCAGATCAGCCACCCGCTCGCGCCATTTCGCCTTGGGCAAGATATCCGGATGAATGACCCAGGCCTCGGAAATGAGCTGGTAAACGGTCATACGCGGATTGAGCGACTGCGTCGGGTCCTGGAAGACCATCTGCAGGTCGCGGCGCAGCTTGTAGAGTTCGGCCGGCGACATGGTGAAGAGGTCGCGGCCCTTCCACAAGGCGCTGCCACTATCCGGTTCGTCGAGGCGAAGCAGGATGCGCGCCAGCGTCGACTTGCCTGACCCGCTCTCGCCGACGACGGCCATGGTCTCGCCGGGCATGAGGTCAAAGGACAGGCCCTTCAGCGCCTCGAAGGAGCCATAGCGTTTGCGCACGTCGCGAACTGAAAGAACGGGTTCGGCGCGAGCGGCTGGCACATGCATCTCGCCCTTGCCTGGAGCGGCGGCAATCAGCTTTTTGGTATAGGGATGCTGCGGGTTCTTGTAGACTTCGCGCACCGTGCCGGCTTCGACCAGGACGCCTTTTTCCATCACCACCACGCGATCGGCGATCTCCGCGACCACGCCGAGGTCGTGGGTGATGATGAGGACCGCCATGCCGGTCTCTCGCTGCAATTCCTCAAGCAGCGCGAGCACTTCGGCCTGCACGGTGACGTCGAGCGCCGTCGTCGGCTCATCGGCGATCAGGAGATCTGGCCTGAGTGCCAATGCCATCGCAATCATGACGCGCTGGCGCTGGCCGCCGGAGAATTCGTGCGGATATTTGTCGAGCGAGCGCTCAGGGTCGGGGATGCCGACCCGGGTCAACAGCCGCAACGCCTCGGAAGCGGCTTTCGCGGCGTCGGTCCCGTGGGTGGTGAGCGCCTCGCGGATCTGCCAGCCCACGGTATAGACCGGGTTGAGATGGCTCAGCGGGTCCTGGAAGATCATGGCGATACGGCGCCCGTTGACCTTTCGCCTTTCCTGCGCCGGCATTGTCAGCAGGTCGACGCCGTCGAGCAGGATCTCGCCCGAGCTGATGCGTCCCGGCGGCATGTCGATCAGGTTCATGATCGCCGAGGAGGAGACCGACTTACCGGATCCGCTCTCGCCAAGGATTGCGAGCGTCTCGCCACGGTCGAGATGGTAGGAGATATTGCGGACCGCTTTCACGACGCCGACTGCGGTGTGGAATTCGACCGACAGGTCGCGAACTTCCAGGAGATGGTCAGCCATTCTTGCGACCTTTCATTTCAAGACGCCAGCGCTGCACTGGGTCGAGCGCGATGCGCAGCCAGTTCGACAAGAGGTTTAGCGACATGGTGGTAAGGATGATCGCAAGGCCGGGCCAGAACGAAAGCCACCATGCGTTGGTGAGGTACTGACGTCCCTGCGAGATCATCAGGCCCCAGGTGATTTCCGGCGGCTGGATGCCGATACCGAGGAACGAAAGCGCGCTTTCGGCCAGCATCACATAGGCGAAGTCGAGCGTCGCAAGCGTCGTCAGCGTCGGCAGCACGACAGGCAGAATGTGGCGGAACAGGATGCGCTTGCTTGATGCGCCCATCACGCGCGCGGCCTGCACGAACATGCGTTCACGGATTTCCAGCACTTCGGCGCGTGTGGTTCGCAGGTAAACCGGGATGCGTGTGATCGCCAGCACCAGCATGAGGTTCAGGATCGACGAGCCGAGAATATAGAGAACGATGACTGCGATCAGCAGCGACGGAAAGGACATGATCACGTCCGCGAGCCGCATGATGATCTGATTGACGCGCGGCGAGGAAAAGCCGGCGACAAGGCCGAGGAAGGTGCCGACGGTTGCTGAAAGCGCGACGGCACCGGCGGCCACCATCAGCGTGTTCTGGGTGGCAACGATGATGCGGGCAAGCAGCGGCCGCCCGAGGGCATCGGCCCCCATCCACCAGACCCAGCCGCGCTCCCAGTCGAAAGGCACGGCGTTGCGGCCTCTAAGGTTCTGTTTGGTCGCGAGATCGCCGAGCCAGGTCGGCCCGATGATTGCGATGATGAGAACGAAAAGCAGGAAGATCGCGGCGCAAAGCGCGAATTTGTCGGCAAGCAGCATGCGGAACATGCGGGTGGCAAAGCGCGGTTCTTCGGTAACAACGGTATCGGCGGTCTGCAGGGTCATGGTCCCCTCCTCAGTGCCGGATGCGCGGATCGAGCAGCGCGTAGGCCAGATCGATCAGCAGGTTCATGAGGAAGATCGCCAGCGCCGTGACGAGGATGGCGGCGAGCACGACGTTGAAATCGCGCTGCAAGATGGAATCGATCATCAGCTTGCCGACGCCCGGAAACCCGAAGATCGTCTCGACGATTACCGCGCCGTTCAAAAGGCTCGCGGCCTGGTCGCCAATGACGGTGATGACCGGCAGCATGGCGTTGCGCAGCGCATGCACGAAGATGATCGGCCCGGATTTGACGCCCTTGGCGCGCGCCGTCTTCACATAGGCCGAAGAAAGCGCCCCGATCATCGAGCCGCGCACCACCTGGACGATGATGCCGAAAGGCCGGATGAACAGAACCGAGATCGGCAGGATCCAATGAAGCAGCGACCCCGTGCCCGAAGTCGGTAGCCAGGCGAGGTTTACCGAAAAGACGACGATCGCGACGATGGCGATCCAGAAATCGGGAACGGAAGCGCCGACCAGCGAGATCAGCGAGGAGAGCCGATCGAAGAAGCCTCCAGCGCGGAAGGCGGCAAGCGAACCGACGACGATCGCAGCACCAGCGACCAGCGTCATGGTGATGACTGCGAGCCAGAGCGTCCAGGTGAAGGCCTCAAGCACCACGTCCAGAGCAGGACGCGCCTTGCGCAGGGATTCGCCAAAATCGCCGGTGACGACGTCGCTGACATAGCGTCCGAACTGCACCAGCATTGGATCGTTCAAGCCATGCAGCTCGCGGAATTGCGCCTTCATCTCTGCGGAGGCTTCGACCGGCAGGAACAAGGCGGCCGGATCACCTGTCAACCGCGACAGGAAGAAGACCATGACGAGCAGCCCGACGAGCGAGATCAGACTGGCCACGGCGCGTTTTCGAACGAATTTCAGCATGGCGCCCTCGAAGAAATCCGGCGGCGGGATCAGCCCACCGCCTTGATTGCTGTTGTGACTGGCGAACCTGTCGTTCGCCAGGGCAGATTACTTGATCTTGATCTCCGAGAGCTGCAGCGTCCCGTTGGTCGCCATCGTCGGCTTGAATTCGAGCCGCTCGGAAACGCGGGAGAAGCCTACCATGTGGAAGAGCAGGACGTCGGCAACGACATCGTCATGCACATAGGCGATCAGTTCCGACCAGAGCTTGGCACGCTCGTCGCCGACGGCAGCCGACGCGCGCTTGATCAGGTCGTCGACCTTCGGATCGGAGAAGCCGGACTGGGTGCCTTCGGTTGCGTATTTGAAGAACATCGAGAACGACGGATCGCCCTTGGAATTGTCGTGCATGGCGGCAACGATCTGCGGGCCGCGACCTTCCTTGAAGGGCTTGGAATAGTACTGCTCGTGCTCGGCGACCTCGACGAATTTCAGCTCGACCTTGAAGCCGACTTCCTCAAGCTGCGCCTGAATGGCTTCCATGATCTCGGTCACGTTCGGAAAGTTTGCAGAACGGGCAATGATGGTGATGGGCGTGTCGACTTTGACGCCATCGGCCTTGGCTTCCTCAAGCAGCTTCTTTGCGCCTTCCGGATCGTAGGGGAAGACCTTTACGTCGGGGTTCCAGCCAAGCGTCGGTGGCGGCACGATCGCGGTGGCGAGCAATGCGCTTTCGGGAACCAGGGTACCGAGGAAGGCCTGGCGGTCGATGGCGACGTTGAGCGCGCGGCGGACACGAACGTCGTTCAGCGGTTCGATGTTGTGATCGATGCGCAGGTAGACGGTTTCGCTGTCGAGGTAGGAAAAGTCCGTTGCCGGGTTCGTGGCATCGAGCTGCGAGATCGACGGCGAAAGGTCGGCTTCGCCGGTCTGCACCATGGCTGCGCGCACCGACGGGTCGGCGCGGAACAGATAGGTGGCTTCCGTCACTTCGGGCTTTGCGCCCCAATAGTCGTCACGGCTGGTCAGCACGATCTGCTGGCCCGGCGTCCAGTTGGTCAGCTTGTACGGACCGGTGCCGACCGGTTCGCGCACGAACTCAAGCGGCGTTTCCTCCGGCACGATCGTGACGAGAGACATCAGCAGCGGCAGGATCGGCTGAACCGGGTCGGCCTTGAAATCGATGGTGTAGTCGTCGACGACCGTCGGGGTCACCGTGATGCCGCCGAAGTAGCGGCGCGATTCACAGGTGTTCTTGTCGCTCATGATGCGATCGAAGCTGTGCTTGACGTCCTTGGCGTCAAAGGTCGTGCCGTCGGAGAACTTGACGCCCTTGCGCAGGTGGAAGCGCCAGCTGCTGTCTTCGTTCTGCTCCCATTTTTCGGCCAGGCGCGGCATGACGCCCTTGTCACTGCGAACGTCGAGTTCGGTCAGCGTTTCGCTGACGTTCTGCATGATGACGCGGCCGATGTTCGAGCGCGTGGCCATGCAGGGCTCCAGCAGGTCGGCCTCCTCGGCCAGCACGATCTTAATGGGGCCGGACCCGGCGAATGCGGGCGACAGGGCCGAACTCAACATGAGTGCACTCAAGACAAATAATTTCTTCACGGCATTTCCTCCCTAGTGAAATTCGTTCAGCTGGATGTTGCTTTTCCGGATCGCGCGGCAATTAGCGCCGCGCAACCGATGAGCCCGCCGCCGCAAAGGGTGGTGAGGGCGATCTGTTCGCCAAAAAGCGCGAAGCCGCCGAGCGCCACGAGCGGCAAGCGCAAAAAATCGACCGGCGCGACGATCGTGGCGGGCGCGAGTGAAAAAGCATGGGTCATCATACCCATGCAGGCAGTTCCCACGACACCCTGCAGCGCCAGAAGCGTCATCTCCCTCGCCCCAGGCATGGTCCAGAACGGCAAGGCGAAAAGAAGCGCGATCGGAACGGTCAAAAGGAGATTCCAGACGACCAGCGTTGAGGTCTTATCGCCCTTCGACATGGACTTCAGGATCAACTGAATGGTCGACTGGAGCACCGCGCCAGTGAGGGCGAGAAGGATGGCGAGACTGAAGCCGGTTCCCGAGGGGCCGATGATCAGCATCGCGCCGCCAAAACCGAGCACCACCGCACCGATCATAGCCGGGCCAGGCCTTTCGCCCAGCGCCAGTGCGGCACCGAGCAAAAGGAAGATCGGCGACATGAAAGCGATGGCCGTCACGTCAGCAAGCGGCCCCCAGCTGAAGGCAGCGAAGAAGGCGACCATGGCGAGCAGCTTGAAGCCGGCACGGACCGCATGCTGACGCAAGGGGTGGCTCGACTTGAGCACCGATGGGCGCAGGGCAACAAAAGGCAGAAGGATGAGCGCGCCGAAGAACGCGCGGAAGAAGCCGATGACGAAAGGATGCACGGCGCCGTTCAGCGCCCGCACGATCACCGCGTCGGCGGCAGCAAGGATCGCTGCACCAACCGCGAACATGACCGCCATCTTAGCCCCCTTCGGGCTGGCTTCCAGCATCAGACCTCCTCCCGGCATCCTCTTGCCGGCTTGTTCAGACCATCCACCTTTCACCAAAGTTTGTCAAATTAATTCGCGATGTAAATTTTATATGGAAATAGTCACAGTAAATGTTTCAGTAAAATCAGTGCGTTATGCGTAATAGCAAACGAGAACATGTCTATTTGTAACTTTATCAAACTTGACAACTTTGAAAATTGGGTGATTTTCGAAGCACACAGGAGGAACTCATGGACCCTGAAGAAATCGCCCGCCGCATGAATGGCCGGCTTCAAACCGTGTCGCCCGAGCGTATGGAAGCGCTGTTGCCGTCGCCGATGATCCAGAACCATGCAGCCTTCCTGCATCTGCTTTCAGACGGCGCGATCGCCTGTGCCTGGTTCGGCGGCACGCTCGAGGGCAAATCGGACATTTCCATCTTTGCTTCGGTGCTGCCCAAGGGCGCGACGCAATGGGGACCGCCGCAGCGCCTCAGCTTCGATGCCGCGCATTCGGAGCAAAACCCGGTGCTCTTCACTGCGCCCGATGGCAGGCTGTGGCTCTTTCACACCTCCCAACCCTCAGGCAATCAGGACGAGTGCCGGATCCGGATGGCTGAGGTCCGCCGCGATGCTTCCGATCCGCTGGTACTAACGACCAGCGAAGGCCGCTATCTGGACCTTCCCCGTGGCTGCTTCATCCGCGCGCCGCTCGTGGTGCGCGGTGACGGCGCGTGGCTGCTGCCGATCTTTCGCTGCGTTCAGCGCCCCGGGCAGAAGTGGAACGGCAGCCATGATACGGCAGCCGTCGGCATTTCGCTTAATCAGGGCGAGACCTGGCAACTGGAAGAACTGGATCAGTCCATTGGCTGCGTGCACATGTCGCCGGTGTCGCTTGGCGAAGGCCGTCTTGCTGCCTTCTTCCGCCGGCGGCAGGCCGACTGGGTCTACAGGACCGAGAGCCTCGATGAGGGCCGCTCCTGGTCCAGGCCCGAGGCCAGTGACATCCCGAACAACAATTCCTCGATCGCCGCTCTCAGTCTGAAAGACGGCCGGATCGCGATGATCTGCAACCCCGTAAGCGCGGCCGACACCGCCGAACGACGCACGTCGCTTTATGACGAGCTCGGCGAGGACGACAACCGCCCGGACGCCGACCCCACGGGCGGTTGCGTTCCGATCTGGGGTGTCCGGCGCGCGCCAGTCTCTCTATGCCTCTCTCAAGATGGCGGCAAGACATTTCCCGTGCGCCTGCTGATCGAGGACGGCCCCGGGACATGCCTTTCCAATGACTCGACCGACGGCCGCAACAAGGAGATGTCCTATCCCTGGCTGCTGGAGGGGCCGGACGGCGCCATGCACCTTGCCTACACCTACCACCGGCGCGCCATCAAATATGTCCGCCTGGCGCCTGGCTGGGACCACGCTGACCAACGGAGACCTTCATGAGCAATATCATCGGCATAACCATGGGCGACCCGTGCGGCGTCGGCCCCGAGATTTCGGTGCGCGCGCTGGCCGACATGTCGCCGCAAGAACGCGATACGGTCCGGATCTACGGCAATCTCGCGACGCTCGAAGCGGCCCGCGCCGCTCTCGGCCTTGAGGTTGATCTCACCGGACATGTCGTCGATCTGCCGATTGAAGGTGCGCCGCTTGCCTGGGGACAGCTGAGCCCTGTCGCCGGCGACGCGGCCTTTCGCTTCATCGAAAAGGCAGTGCGCGACGCAGAAGCCGGTGTGATCGGTTGCATCGTCACGGCGCCCATCAACAAGGAAGCGCTAAACCTTGCTGGTCATCACTATGACGGCCACACCGGAATGCTGCGCAGCCTCACGGGCTCCAAGGCCGCCTACATGCTGCTTGCCTCCGAGCGCCTCAAGGTTATCCACGTTTCCACCCACGTGGCGCTGCAGGAGGCGATCCGACGCTCGACGACCGAACGGGTGCTCGCCACGATCCGCGCCGGCGACGCTCACTTGAAGCGTATCGGCTACGTAGCGCCCAAAATCGCGGTCGCCGGCATCAATCCCCACTGTGGCGAAAATGGCCTGTTCGGCACCGAGGATGACGACCAGATCGTGCCGGCCGTTGCGCAAGCACGCGCGGAAGGCATCGATGCCTACGGGCCGATTTCAGCAGATACGGTGTTCCATCGCGCCTATTCGGGCGCCTTCGACCTCGTGGTCGCGCAGTATCACGACCAAGGGCACATCCCCGTGAAGCTTGTCGCCTTCGACACCGCCGTGAACGTCTCGGTGGACCTGCCGATCGACCGAACCTCGGTCGATCACGGCACGGCCTTCGACATCGCCGGCAAGGGGATCGCCAACCACGGCAACATGAACTCCGCCATCGCCTATGCCCGCAAGTTGGTGGCAGGCGACGCCAAGCGAGGATGACACCATGACCATCGCTCCCATCACCCTTTATCAGCCGCGCCGCCTCGCCGTCGGCGCCGGCACAATCGCAGAGGTCGGCGCCTGGGCGGCCGATGCCCGTTCAGTGCTCGTCATCGCCACGCCGATCACCGCAGGCTTCGTCGACCGCCTGAAGCTTTCCGGCCGCGTTGCGGTGTTCGACGCCATCCCGGGCGAACCCGATGTCGACACGCTCGATGCCGCACTCGACTTCGCGCGCCAAAACAGCCCGGACCTCATCGTCGGCCTTGGGGGCGGATCGGTGCTCGACGTCGCCAAGCTTGTCGCCGTGCTTTGGGACTCCGAGCAGACGCTTGCCGATGTCGCCGGGCCAAACCGCGTACTCGGCCGCAACACCCGCCTGGCTCAGGTCGCAACGACCGCCGGCACCGGCTCGGAAGCCGGGATCCGCTCGCTCATCACCGACCCGGCCAAGGGAAACAAGATCGCGGTCGAAAGCGCGCACATGATTGCCGACCTGGCTGTTCTCGATCCGGAACTCACCTATTCCGTGCCGCCGGCGGTAACCGCCGCCACCGGCGTCGACGCCATGGCCCATTGCGTGGAAGCCTTCACCAATCGCCGCGCCCATCCGATGATCGACGGCTTTGCCCGAATGGGCTTCAAGCTCGTGGGCAAACATCTCGCCCGCGCAGTCAGGGATGGAGCCGATACCGAGGCGCGAGAAGGGATGATGCTTGCTTCCTACTACGGCGGCATCTGCCTTGGGCCGGTCAATACCGCGGCTGGCCATGCCATCGCCTATCCGCTCGGAACGCGGCTTCGCCTGCCCCACGGATTGGCAAACGCCATCATCTTTCCGCATGTGCTCGCCTTCAACCAACCGGTTGCCGCGGCCAAGACGGCAGAAGTCGCAAAGGCGCTCGGTCTCGGCGAAGATCTCTCCTCCCAGGAACTCCTGGGCGCTGCCCGTGGCTTCTGCCGTGATCTCGGCATCGAGATGTCGCTTGCCGCTCACGGCGCAAGTGCCGACGACTTGCCGCTTTATGCAAGCGAGGCCCATGCCAACCGAAGGCTCATGGACAACAACCCGAGCGATATGAGTGTGGAGGACGTGCTTGCCGTCTACAAGGCAGCCTTTTGATCCATAGACCATGCAAAAAACAAAACCCCGGCGTCTGCCGGGGTTTTTGCTTTGTCGATTACTTGGTCGCTTGGAACAGACGTTCGCGGGATCCGGAAAGGTGGTCATGCATGAGTTGTCTCGCCTTTACGCCTTCACGCGCGGCAATCGCTTCCGCGATCGCTTCGTGCTCCCCGAAAACGCGCGTCAGCCCGGTCGTCTCCCGTTTGACCGAGGCGCCATGAAACCGCATCCCGACCGCGATGTGATCCTTGAGCGCTTCCATTGCCGTGAAAAAATAGCTGTTCTGGGCCGCACGTGCGATCGCAAGATGAAACTGGAAGTCCGCATCCTCCCGGTGCGATTGCCGGTTGGTGGCGTCCCGCATCAGTTCCAACGCCTGGCGGATGGCGGACAAGCTGGCCGCGTCATGCCGCTCGGCAGCAGCCTGCGCGGCAGCCGGCTCGACCGTCAATCGGAACTCGTAGCAGTTCAGAAGATCGGCGACGTTTTCCAGTTGTCCGAAGCCCAGCGGCTCACGCATGCCGACAGCACGAACGAAACTGCCGGCGCCGCGGCGTGAATAGATGAAACCCTGCTCGCGCAGCCGGCGCAACGCCTCTCGAATGATCGGACGGGAAACCTCGAATTCACTTGCCAGTTCGTGCTCGGTCGGCAAGCGCTCGTCCGGCTTGTAGGCGCCGGACTTGATCGCACGGTGCATGCGCTCAAAGACGAGATCGCCGAGGCTCTTGCGTGCTGTTCCGTTCTCCAGTCCCATCCGTCATCCCATCTTGCGAAGGACAGCCTCCGCGATTTCCTTAAGCGTATCCGGCGCGCCGAATCCGCCGGACTTGGCAATGATGCAACGTCCATCGACCTCAGCCAAGCCCAGGCCGGGCAGGCACTCGCCCAGCAGGCGAAAACGCTGGATGCCCATTTTCCTCAAAACTGCCTCTGCAGTTGCACCGCCAGACAGAAGCAGTGTCCCTGCCCGTTCGACAAGGCCCGGACAGACGCTCTCGGCAAGCGCCTCGGAAACGGCCTCCGGCGTCACCTCCCCTTCACCCGGCACCGCCTGAACGAGCGTGATTGCGCCGCCGGTGTCGTCTGCGGCCGAAAGCCGCCCGTTGGGCGCGGGCAAATAGGATAAGGCAAGGTCGTTGCGAAGCGTGTCGATCTGGGCAAGGGTAATCGGGTCTCGGGACCCAATGACGAACAAAGCCCTACCGGCAATCACCTGGGCAGCCCGCGGTTGTTGACCGCCACTCATCCGTTCGGCAAGCGCCTCGGCCAGACCGCGCGCTCCAATCAGCAGATCCGTACCACTTCTTTCCGCATTCTCAAGCAAGGCGCGCATCTCGGCTTCAGTGGATACGTCCGGGATGATGGCCTTGGCCGCATGCCGGCCGAGCTTCTCGGCAACGGAGATGGGCACATCTACTCCGAAGCCTTGCACGCTGCCGGACATGACAACCCGACCGAAGGCCGGGATGGCGGGCGCCACGAGCGCCGATCCGAAAGACATTGCGTCGAGTTCGGAAACGATGTTGCCCTTAAGACGGGAGTCGACCTTCTTGAAGATGCGCGAACCCGAAGGCAGCGCAGCGAGCGTGGCAACTGTTCGTTGCCGGGCGGATGCGGGGCTGTGTTCTCGCGATCCGAGATTGACCGAAACCACGTCCGGCCCCGTTTTCAGGACATCATCGATCGCTTCGGGCGCCAAAGCGACTTCGACATAAAAGCCCCTCGCGGCAAAGGGCGCCGCGGCATCCAGAGCGCCGGTCAGATCATCAGCGACAATGACGAGCATCTCAAAATCCAGACGATTTGTTGTTATCTTCAATTGTCCATTTTATATTGAAATGTCAACATTTTTTGGAAGGAAATTACAAATTAGGCGCACTCTGCCGCGGCCGATGTTAGGCATCGGTTCTCGTCCTTGAGCTTCCGTGTGCCTATTTTCAGGAAGCGCTCGCCATAGCCTGGCAACGGCAGGTTTCCCGGCGTGATGCCATAAGCCTCGATCACGAGGACTGCGACGGTTTTCGCCGCTCTCGTCTAAGGGCGCCACGTCATAGGACCGAACAACGCTGAGCTTCCCGGGCGCCGTCGCGAACGCATGGTGGCTGGACGCCGCGAGCGTTATCGCTGTGCGACTGGGCGTACCAGTGGCGTCACGCGTCGGATGGTCACGCGGCGGTTCTCTTCCTCCGGCTCGGGCGTACTGATCTTGAGGAAACGCTCGCCGTAGCCTTGCGTCACCAGGTTCTCCGCCGGGATGCCGTAGACTTCCGTCAGGAGGACCGCGACGGACTCGGCACGCTCGTCGGAGAGGACGAGGTTCGACCGGTCGGAACCGACAGCGTCCGTGTGCCCCTCGATGAAAAAGGTTTCACCGGGATCCTTGCCGAGCACCTTCTGCATGGCGTCGGCGACCGTTCGCAGCGTCTTTGCCTGTGACATCGACACTTCGGCGCTGCCGGTTTCGAAATGGATCGTGTCGAGATCGATGCGCCGGACCTTGTCACGGAGACGGGCCGAATTGCGGACTTCATCGATGGAATAGACACGCTCCACGCGCTCGACCGGCGGTTCGGACAGAAACGCGTAGTAATCTCGATCCGGCTCCTGCGAATAGTCGACGATGTAGTCATCGACCGGGATCGTCAGGCGCATCGGCGGCAGGTCATAGCCGACGTCGACGATCGCCGGGCGCCTTTCGTCCTGATAGTCCGGCGCGTACATCAACACATATTCGTTGCCGTCGCTGTCGACGCGCGAGCGCTGCAAGACGTCACCGTAACGGTCATAGACGGTGACGATCCGGTAGCCGCCCGGGCGCACGATCGTTTCACGCACGCGGCCGCGCGGAAGCTCGTCGTAGTACGCCTCCCGCGCGTCGTGGCGCAGGCGCGGACGATCATCACCACGCACGAAGATCTGGTCGCCGACGCCAAGGACGACGCGATCGTCGAGCCTCTCGACCACGTGCACCTCAGTCACCTCATTGTTCGTGGTGTTGTTGACAGTCCTGTTGTTGATCACCGTATTGTTGATGACGGTCTTGTTGACGATGTTCGTCGTGTCCGGAACCGCGAAGGCTGGCGCCGCGTCAACGCGTCGACCTTCCTCCTTCATCCCGGCCTCGATCCTCTGCGGGGCCGCCTGCCGCACGTCGGCCGGGATTTCAGCCTGAGCCGCGGCGTCATCTGTCGGCGGCGCTATGTTCTTCCCCTGGACGCGCAATTCTTCGCGCTGCTTGCGCCGAGCCTCGCGCCCCTGGTTGCCGCCGGACTTGTCGGCGTCCTTGTCACTATCGAGCACGGCCGCGCCGTTATCGACCGGAAGCACAACGGTTTCGTCGGTCGCCGCCGGATCCTGGGCGATCTTTCGCTTGTCTGCCTTCGTGCGCTTGTCGACGACAACAGGTGCAGGCTTGGCCAGAGGCTCCTCACTCTGGCGCTGCTCGGCCGTCGCGGGCTGTTCAGACCCTGGAACGGGCTGCGGCTCACTCTCACCGGTCTGTGGCGCCGGCTTTTGCTCTTCCGGCTGCTGGCGTTCAGCTTGCTGCTTGCGCTTCTTGGGCACCGGTACCTGCGCTTCCCCAGCGTTCTGCGGAGTGCTCTCATCTATAGCGGGTTGCTGTCCTTCTGCCTGCTCTTTGCGCTTCTTGCGTTCAGGTGCTTGTTGTTCCTCAGCCTGCCGCGGAGCGCCTTCCTCTATGGCGGGTTGCTGTTCTTCTGCCTGCTGCTTGCGCTTCTTGCGCTCGGGCGCCTGTTGCTCTTCAACCTGTCGCGGCGCGCCTTCTTCTATGGCGGGTTGCTGTTCTTCCGCCTGCTGCTTGCGCTTCTTGCGCTGAGGCGCCTGTTGCTCTTCAGCCTGCCGCGGAGCGCCTTCCTCGATGGCGGGTTGCTGTTCTTCTGCCTGCTGCTTGCGCTTCTTGCGTTCGGGCGCCTGTTGTTCTTCTGCCTTCCGTGGCGCGCTTTCCTCGGTACCGGGCTGCTGTTCTTCAGCCTGTTGCTTGCGCTTCTTGCGAGACGGCTCTTCTGCCTGGCGCTGCGGCTCCTCGGCCTGCGGTTGCTGCTGTTCTACCTGCCCTTCCCCCGCGTCCTGCTGCTTCTTGCGCTTCCTGAGCAGCAGCAAATCCTCGGGTGACTGCTGGTCGACGCCTTCCTGAGCGACCTGGAACGGCGTCCTCAGGCTCTCGGCCAGCGCCGGCTGTATCACGAATGATGCGGCGAAGACTGGAAGGGCCACCGTTGCGAAAAGTTTGGAAGGCATCGACATGATTTTCACTCCTGTTACTGGGAGACCCGAGCGCCCGTTGGCGCTGTACGAACGGCGCGCCTTACGACGCGGCACAAGCGGGGCCATCACCCGAGCCTCCGACTTTTGTGGCCGTCAAAGGCTAGTCCCAACGCAGCAGCGAGCGAACGGTTCCGCCCAGCAGACCCTATTGCGAAACTGCCAACTGCAGGGTCGGGCGGCCGGTCCCGGGAAACGGAAAGGCAAAAATGAGGAGTATCGGCCAGGTGTACGAGCAGCCGTGATCACAAAGATGGCTGTCGGTCGTGGCGATCCACTTGAGCGGCCGCCAGCCGCGACGCAAGCCGATCCGGATTGCCGTTCAGTAGAGGCGCGAGGCGGCATTGGGCATGCTGGGGTTCGATAGCCCCATCGGCGGAGCAGACGTCCGTCCTGTTGATCCTGGATGAAGTGGTGTCGGCAAAAAACTCTCTCCGCCGCCACCATTGCTCGCGGAGCTCTCCGGCACGCCGGAAGGCCGCCAGGTGCTGGAAGAGGCCAAGGCCCTGGCCCGCGCTCTTGAGCGACGTCTTGGCAGTTCGGATCCGCGAAGTTTCAAGAAGGAGCTCGATCGTCTGGGGTTGAAAGATCCGGCCGTAGTCGACCGCATCAAGGACGTCGCCAGCCTTGTCAATAGGACACACTGGGCGGAGTTGAGCCGGGCCTATGAACTCACGTGCGGGCTGAAGAAGGGACTGGGCTTGGGCATGTGAGGCATGTCGGCGATGTGAGATACCCAGAACCGCTGAGCCAGATTTAAGAAAGAATGCCCTGTATTTCACGGCGCTGTTCGAGGTGTTTCGCGGGGTTCTGTTCCTTCAGCTTTACGAGGTTGAGGACCTTCCAGCGGACAGCCGGAAGCTCCGCTGCCTGTGGAAGGCCGATCGCGTCGAAATCGGGCTCGCCGTCATGGAGCGTTAGAAGGAACCGCATGGCCTTTTCATCCAGCCTTGCGAGAATATCGCCGGCCAATCGGTTCCTCACCCC
The DNA here is from genome assembly GCF_014852035.1 of Ensifer sp. ENS03. NCBI lineage: Bacteria > Pseudomonadati > Pseudomonadota > Alphaproteobacteria > Hyphomicrobiales > Rhizobiaceae > Ensifer > Ensifer sp. ENS03. The sequence continues at coordinate 177,403 of NZ_JACVAV010000011.1, forward strand.
TTCCAACTCGTTAAGGCTGACTGCTTCCGATGTCATGCCCTCGAACTCTTTTACGAAAGCCTCGTCGAGCTTCACGAGCGAGGGACGCACCAATTCGTGCGGCGGTCGGCCGGAGCTTGCGACATAAACGAGGAACGTCGCGCGTGTCGTTGTTGCCTCCGCCGGCTATCCTCTGCACCGTGACACCCCGGAGGTTTCGCAGTAGGTCGTCGCGGATTTGCTCGAGTGTGGTGTCGATACCTTTCAGCGTCGTCTCGCGATCCTCGATCGGGAGATAGGTCAGATCAATATCGACTGATAGTCGCGGCATGTCGCGGTAGAAGAGGTTGATCGCCGTGCCACCTTTAAGGGCAAAGGTTTCCTGACGTGCAATGAAAGGAAGGGTCTTCACCAGGAGTTCCACTTGCCGCATATATTGCTCACGCGCCACGGGGCGTCTCCTTTGGCATCAGCTCGTCTGGAATGGTGATTCGGTAAGCCGGGTGAAGCCGACCACCTGGGGTGAGTGCTCGGTCGCCCGTGCCGAGATCGATCGCCGACATGTCGATGTGCCTGCGCCAGGCGTGCCCGTGCTTGTCTGCATAAACGAAGAAGAGGCGCTTGGTCTTTACACTTCGGCACTCCGCCAGAAGTCTTGTCAGCAGCTTCGGGCGCAGATTGGCCAGGCTCTCGAACGCCATGTCGACGGTGTGGAAGCTTTCGCTCTTTGGCAGCTCATCGAGCATTTCGATGATCGCGCGTTCAGGAGACGACATCGGGATCGGCCAGCGCCACGGGCTCAGGGCGAGCTCGCCGTCGGCATCGTCCGATAGATTGAAATCAGAATGTTCAACGCCGAGGGCCGCGTCTCCAAACAAATTGGCGCTTCTGGTCAGGATCCGCGCATCGGTATGCAGTTTCGACAGCCACAACGGAATGTCGGAGCCGTAGAGGCAAAGAACGAACTCGCCGCTGAGCGAGAGATAGTGACTGTGGCCCCGCAGGGAGAGAGCACTTGCCCCGCCAACGTGGAATTTGTGCCGCATCAGCCATACGGCCGAAAGCAAAGGGATCTTCCATCCCGTAACGGCATCCGGGTTCGTGTCTGGCGAAAATGGACGTCGATAGAGGCCCGTCAATGCTGGTTCCAACCAACCGCGTTTGACGTAGCCCGAAACCGATTGTCGCGAGATGGCGTGACGAGCCATCCACGCAGTGTCCACCAGGAATCCAGGTGGCACGGCTTGGAGAAGCTGCTTTAGCTTTGTCTCGCTTTGTCCACTCATGTTTGACATTGTAGCGCGTCTGTAAAGTTATCGCCACTGATACTTTAATGAAAGCTGCAAATGTCAATTGAAAATTGACAAAAATCGGCAAATCCAAAGTAGGTCGTCCGTTTTTTCTCTCGGTTTTTGATAGCTGCAATCAACGCGCCCGGGAATCGTTGGCCTGTTGTCTTCTCGTCCCGTTGCCACCACGAGATCGGATCGCGACAACTGCCGCAGCGATCACCGACGCCTCTCAACCGAGCTCGCATTCGGGATTGCCGGCTCTCTCTACGTTCGGGCGATCACGCGCGTTCCACGGCTCGCGCTTGTGCAGCACTTCGCCATGGCGACAGGCCCAAGCACGAAAGAACGGGCCCCGGACGTTGCCTTTTTGGCAATCGACCTTGCGAATATCTGTGCTTCTTCGGCAAGGGAAACTCTGAATAATTGGCCGTGCAAACAACTCTTCAGAGATCCGCAAGATGGCCTATGTCATTACCGAACCCTGCATCGACGTGAAGGATGGCGACTGCACCGCCGCCTGCCCTGTGGACTGCATTTACGAGGGTGGCCGCACCTTCTACATCCACCCCGACGAATGCATAAATTGCGGGCTCTGTCTTTCGATCTGTCCCGTCGATGCCATTGCCTGGGATCAGGAGATACCAAACAACCAGCGCCACTTCATCGCTGTGAACAAGGAGTTCTTCGGGTCCGATGTCACGGGGATGGGGTCGCCCGGCGGCTGGAGCAAGGAGTGCTCCACGACGCAGGACCATCCTTTCGTTGCCGCATTCGAGAAGGCAGCCGCGATCGCTTAGCAAGTCCGCCCCCTATAGGAGACCAGAGGGTGACGCCTACCGCCTTGTCGCCGCGCTCACCAGCTGGCGTAATAGGCCCTTGTTGCCGCGGCCAGTTTGGTCACGCGTCCGCGCTCGGCGGTCAGCCGCGGAAGGTCAGCGCGCGCCTGCTGCAGGAGTTCGGCCCGGGCAGCCTCGAAATCGACCCGGGTCAACCGTCCATCGCACAGGATCTCCTGTCCGCCGACATAGAGCGCCTTTGCATGCGCGGCGGTCATCCGGGTAAGCAGCACCTCCGCTTCATCCAGGTCGTCCATCAGGCTGTCGGCAATCAGCGCAGCATAGTCCACGAGCACCAGGTCTTCGTTCGCCGGGGCGTTCACCACCTTGGCGCCGACATGGATCGCGGCATCGAAGACACGTCCCGCCGTAAGGGTTCGCGTCAGGTCGCGGCCGCCATGCAGCAGATGGGCAAGGCGCAATTCGCGCCAGAGATCCTGGTCATCGTCAAAGCCCGTTCCGTCGAGGCCGAACGCGAAAGCGGGGCCGCTTGGCGGAATGGTGGCGACCGGCGCCACGCCTGAACGCAGGCGCAAATTCGCCGACGGGTTCGAAACGAGCTGCACGCCACGCGCAGCCAGCAGCTCCAACTCGTCCGGTCGCAGCTGGACGCCGTGGGCGACGGCGAGGCGGGGCGACAGGAAGCCGATCTCGTCGAGGTATCGGACAACCCCTTGCGGAAAGCGCCGATCCAGCCATTGCCTCTGCTTCGGGCTTTCAAGGAGATGCATGTGAATGCGCCGGCCGGTTGCGTGAGAGGCCTCGGCGATCGCTTCGAGCAGTGTATTGGAACACCATTGCGGCCCGATCGGACCATACTGCACATCGATCAACGGACTTGTGTTGGCCGCAGCGACCGCGTCGGCTGCCGAGATCTGCACCGATGGCGACGCATAGCTCGGGATCGAGCCGCTGAGATCGTCCCAGTCTGCCGGATCAAGATATGGCCGCAATCGCTGAGGCCCGCCGTCATAGGCCCACGGATCGTTGTCGAGAAGCGGGCAGGAAAGCGCAAGCCTAATGCCTGCGTCGCACGCCGCGCGCATGACCGCGCCTGCCTCGTCGACGAGACGGTCGATGTTCAAAGAATTATGGCAATGCATGGTCGCGCCGACGCCCGTTTGCGCCAACCTTGAGAAGGCCACCAGCGCTTCCAGATAGGGCTCGGTTCGCGGTCGAAGCCGAAGTCCCGGGATCCACACTTCCAGGGCATCGTCCGCGTTGCCAAAATCGAGCGTGCGGATGCCATAACCATGGTCATGGGCGTTGACGGGCGGCGGCATAAGCAAAGCACCGGCCGGGATCGTCGTCCATGAGGCGCCCTCAGGCAAATGATCCAACAGATTTTGCGTGCGCCCTGCGGCCTCGTGGCCCGGTCGCAAGAGAAGTCGCCCGGGAACGGATGCTGTATTCACGGATGGATCGCCTCCATGATCTGGTCGCTGAACCTCTGCAGTTCCGCGCCGACAAATTCGATGACGGCTTCCGCCGCATGCGTGCGCTGCCGGCGTCGCTGCACCAGAATCCCGACATGCAGGTTCTGAAGGCGCGAGCCGGAAAGCGGTATGGCGACGAGATCGCCCGATCTGATCTCGGCGAGGAAACCGATCGGCGTGAAGAAAGCCACGCCCTGACCGGACAGGATGAAAGGTTTGAGCATCATCTGGCTGTTCGAGAGAACAAAAGGCCGCCCGGTCCGCTCGAAGACCGAGAGTTCGATTTCGATGAGCGAGCGGATCGGTTGCGTGTCGAGTTGCAGGAGAAGGTCGTACTGGGCGCATTCGGCAAGCGAAACCTGCCGCTGTTTGGCCAGCGGATGTTCCCGTCCGACGAAGGCCATCAGCGGCATCGGCACGCGAAAGAGCATCTCGGTATCGTCAGGCCGGGCCAGATCGAAGGTCAGGCCCATATCGACATCGCCCTCGGCGACCAGGCTGCTGATATTGCCGTGGCCGGCGGTGTGGATGTGAAAGCTCACGCCGGGATGGATACTGTGGAACGCGTTGACCATGTCCGGCAGGAATTGGATCGCCAGGCTATCGAGGCAGGACATCTGCACGCGACCGGTCTTTTTCCCCTGCAGGGCGCCGAGGTCGCTGCGCAGCAGTTCGAAATTTTCCAGCGTCACCCGGGCGTGGCGCAGCACGTTTTCCCCGGCAACAGTCAGCCTCAGACCATTCGAGAGCCGCTCGAAGAGCGCGATCCCAAGCTCGTCCTCCAGTTTCTTGATCTGCCGGCTGACCGCCGAGGATGCGACATGAAGCTCCTCGGAGGCCTTGCGAATGGACCCGGACCGAGCGACCGAGACGAAGTATTTCAGGATGCTGGCGTGCATTCGATTGGACCCCTCCTCCCCTGGGCCCCGACCTATAACACGCTCACCGTCCCCTCCAAACGGGCGCGCGCTTCTCCTGAAAAGCGCGCACACCTTCCAGCGCATCCTCGCTGTTCAGCGCCTTCACAAGCGCGGGCGTGCGTAATGCCTGGGCTTCCGCCGGAGACAGGTGTCCGGTGCGATTGACCGTCTGCTTGATGGCGCGCAGCGAAAGCGGCGCACAGGCGACGATTTCCTTCACCCAGCGGGAGACGGCCGCGTCGAGCTCGTCCGGTTCGGCAAGTTCGTTGACGATACCAAAGGCGTGCATCTCGGCGGCCGAGAACCGCCGACCGGTCAACAGCACACCCATGGCAAGGTTGTGCGGGATCCTGCGCTGAAGAAGCACCATGCCGCCATCGAGCGGCAGGCGCCCGACGCGAGCCTCGGGCAGGCCGAAGGCCGCCTCCGTCGAAGCTATGACAATATCGCAGCCTAGAACCATCTCGAATCCACCACCGAGCGCATAGCCATTGACCCTCGCGATGACAGGAACATCCAGAGAGCGGCGAAAGGCCAGTCCTCCAAAGCCGTTCGGCCGGCTTTCGGTCCAGTAATCAAGGCCGGTCTTTTCAGCCCCCTTCAGATCCGCCCCGGCGCAGAACGCCCGTTCGCCGGCGCCCGTCAAGACGACGCAGCTGATGTCGTCGCGTGCTTCGATCTCCTCCCAGATCGCATCCAGTTCGCGCTCGGTTGCGGCAGACACCGCGTTCATCCGCTCGGGACGGTTGAGAGTGACGCTTGCGACGCGATCCTCTACCACGAAGGTGACGCTCATGCCGCATCTCCCTGACGAACCGAAAGCCCCGAAAGGATCTCGTCATTGTGCTCGCCGAGCGTCGGCGGCGCGATGCGAACCGTCACGGTCGCCGCCGACATGTCGATCGGCGAACCAACCAGCCGGATCGGACCGGCCTTCGTCTCTCCCGCGTCCAGGATCATGCCGTTGATCGTCGTCTGCTCGTCGTTAAGGGCTTCGGGAAGCGAGCGTACCGGTGCGCAGAGAATGTCCACCTGTTCCAAGCGGCCGAGCCAATGGGCGCTGCTGTTTTTTGCGAACGCCTCGCGGAAGATTTGCTGCAAATCCGGACGGCGCTGCATCTGCGCGTCGAAATCGACAAATTGCGGCTGGAGGGACAGGTCCTCGATCTCAAGGGCATTGCAGATGTCGCGCAGCGGATTCTGCTTGAAGGCACCGACCATGACGATGGCGCCGTCGGTCGTCTCGAACACGCCCGTCAGCGGGAAGGCGCCCCAGTTCAGGTCCTTTTCCCGCATCATGTGCGTGGTGCCTTCCTGCATCTGCATGGCGAGCATCGAACTGTAGAGGCTGACCGCCACTTGCTGGCCGTGCCCGGTCTTTTCGCGATGCAGCAAGGCAAGCAGAATGCCCTGCACCAGGTGCATGCCGGCCGAGTAGTCGGCAAGCGGCGTCGCGTAGATCGACAGCGGATGGCTCGCGTCGGACTTGCGCCGCATGACGCCCGAAAGCGCCTGCGCCAAGATGTCCTGCCCGCCCTTGTGCCGGTAGGGGCCTTCAAGGCCGAAGCCCGTGCCGACGGCGTAGATCAGCCGTGGGTTTGTCCGCTTCAGCTCTTCATAGCCGAAACCCATGCGCTCCATGACGTCAGGACGGAAATTGTTGACGACCACGTCGGCAGTGTCGATCAGCGCGCGGACGGCTGCCCGCGCCTCGTCCTGCTTGAGGTCGAGTGCAAGGCTCTTCTTGTTGCGGTTGAGCGAGGAGAAAACCGGATTGTTGAGGCCATCCGGGTCGGAGCCCAGCGACCAGCGCGAGAGGTCGCCGATCTTGGCCTTTTCGACCTTGATGACCTCGGCGCCGTAATCGGCCAGCATCTGCGTGCAGCACGGGCCAAGCATGACCTGGGTAAAGTCGACGACGCGGATACCGTCGAGGGGAAGAGACGTCATTCTGCGGCCTCCAGATAGGTTGCATTTTCGGATGGTACGTCGCCGGGATCGGCGCCCTGCGCCCGCAGCTGCTTCTGGATCGCCTTGACGTCGGCGTCTCGCACCTTGACGCCGGCATTGAGCGCGACGGTGGCGGCAACACCGGCCGCCTCGCCCATCGCCATGCAGGGCGGGATCTCGCGGCTCGATTTTTGCGCCTGAATGGTCGCGGAATAATGCCGGCCTGCGACGATCAACTGATCGACCTCCTTGGGCAGCATGGCCCTATAGGGCGTGTAGTAGTCGCGGCCACGGCACACTGTGTCGGTGAAGTGCTGGCGGTTCATCACGTCGTCCTTGGTGACGACATATTCGCCCTGGAGCAGTCGCGACTGGCGCACGCCCGTCTGCGGCGCAAAGTCGATCACATGGGCATTTTCGAAGCCCGGCAGGTTGGCGCGGGCGAAGTCGAGCAGGCGGGCAATGCGGCCACGGCCCTCGAGTTCCGCATAGGTTAAGTCTTCGACACGGAGGCCAGAGAGCTTCGGCATGTGCGGGCAGTTGAGCCAGATGACGCCCGGCAGCGGGGTCTTCAGCCACCAGAACGACCAGCAACCGCCAATCAAACGCTTGGCCTCGTGGTCGATTGCCTTGAACTTTTCGGGTTCCTCAAATTCGAAGCGCTCGGCGGCTTCAGTGTCGATGCCCCCCCAGCGGGAAACCGTCGTCAGGATGAAATTGCCGTCCGTATGCTGGGCGCCGGCATCGGCCGCGACGTCGAGGTCGCCCGAGGCGTCGATGACGACGTCGCCCATGATGGCCTCGCGGCCGGATTTCGTCTGGCAAACCACACCCTTGATCGTGCCGTTCTCGACGATCGCCGAGGAGAACCAGCTATGGGTCCTCAGCTTCACGCCGGATTCGCGCAGGATGTCATAGGAGACGCGCTTGAAGGCGTCCGGATCGAAGGCGGCCGCATAGCAGATCGGGTGCGGCGCAGACGGCGTGTGGAAGTCGAACAGGCCCCAGCGCGCCCATCTTTGCCAGGCTTCCGGCGTATCGCGAATATCGAGCTGGCGGTCGCCATCCGTCGGCGTGACGCAAAGGCCGAGCGTCTTCATCCGTTCGATCATTTCCATGCAGATGCCACGCACGGTGATTTCGACGCCGTTGACCATGTCGTCGAGCACCAGAACCATACCGCCTGCGGCAAGGCCACCGACATAGGGATAGCGTTCGATAAGCGTGACGCTGGCTCCGGTGCGTGCCGCCGAAACCGCGGCGGAGATCCCAGCCGGTCCACCGCCGACGACGACGACGTCCGAGCGGTCGACGACCCGGGCATTGCGCAGGGGTTCTCTGATTGTTTCCATGGTCGTTCCTCCATAGGGGACGTGTCCGGCGAAATGTGAGGAGCTCACAGCCAGTGACTTCGTCGTTGACCGGACCCGGTTATCCAGGTCCGGCAGCAAAGGGTTTGGGGGTCAGTGGTCTGTCGTCGGTTTCCAGCGGACGATCTTCGATTCCGCGTAGGAGACGGCAAAGAAGAGAACCACGGCAAGCGAGGCCGCAATCACCACCGTCGCGTAAAGCAGCGGCGAGCGGAAATTGTAGGTCGCCTCGATGATCAGCGCACCGAGACCGTAGCTGGAGCCGATCCATTCGGCGACGATCGCGCCCATCACGCTGCTGGTTGCCGCAATCTTCAGCGCGGCGAACAGAAAGGGCAGCGAGCCCGGCAGGCGAACCTTCCAGAAGATTTCGGAATTGCTGGCAGACAGGATGCGCATCAGGTCGAGCATTGCGGGGCTCGCCGACTTCAGTCCCTGCACCATGTTGACCAGCGTCGGGAAGAAGCAGATCAGGCCGGCGATGATGATCTTCGGCGCGATGCCGTTGCCGACAAGCAGCACCAGGATCGGGGCAAGCGCGATGATCGGGATCGACTTGATGATGACCGCGATCGGATAGAAGGCGCGTTCCGCGAGCGGGCTATAGACGAACCAGACCGCCAGAAGGACGGCGATGACATTGCCGAAGATAAAACCGAGAACGGCCTCCATGAGCGTCGGCCAGAAGTTCGTCCAGAGCACGCCGGCGTTTTCGCCGAAGGCCTTGATGACGTCGACCGGTCCGGGCGCCATGAAGGTCGGCACCGAAAAACCCCAGACGACGAGTTGCCACAAAAGGATGCAGCCAAGGATCGCGAGTGTCGCCGGAAGATGTCGCAGGATCGCAGCGGCAAGACCATCGAGTATCCGGAACCGGTTGCCGTCGGTCAAAGCGCGGCCTTCCGCCTGTGAAGGAAGGGCATTCGCCATCAGCATTCTCCCAAAAGTTTGCGCAGGTGGGCGGTCACCTGGATGAACTCGACCGTGTCGCGCATCGCGAGAGTTCGCGGGTAGGGCAAGTCGACTTTCATGAACTCTTTGACGCGGCCGGGATGGGCGGCGAGCATCAGCACATGTTGACCGAGGAAGACGGCCTCGGGGATCGAATGGGTGACGAAGAGGATCGTCGTGCCGGTTTCCTGCCAGAGGCGCAGCAGTTCTTCGTTCAGCTTGTCGCGCGTGATCTCGTCGAGCGCGCCGAAAGGCTCGTCCATCAAGAGAATACGCGGGCGGGTCACCAGTGCCCGGGCGATCGCCACGCGCTGGCGCTGGCCGCCCGACAATTCGTGCGGCATCGCCTTCTCGCGCCCCTTCAAGCCCACGAGGGCGAGAAGCTCTTCCGGATCGGCATAGGTCGCGCCCGGTTCGCGTTTCCCCACCAGCAGCGGGAGACGCACATTGTCGATCACATTTCGCCACGGCAGCAGCGTCGCTTCCTGGAAGACGAAGGCGAAATCGCGTCCCTCGCGCGCCTTGCGCGGTGTCTGGCCATGGACGGACACCGAACCGTCGGTGATGTGCACGAGATCCGCGACCGTACGCAGCAAAGTCGACTTGCCGCAGCCGGATGGGCCGAGCATTGTCACGAGCGAGCCGGCCGGTATCTCGACCGAGACATCGGAGAGTGCGGTGAAGCCTGAATCATCCGCGCCAAAGCGAATGTGAAGGTTTTTCACCGACACCGCGGCGTTGCCGAGCGAAGCCTGGCCGGGTCTGATAAGCGTTTCCAACATCGCCTTATCCTACGCTCTTGCGGACATCGGCTGTCGCATCCAGGATTGCCATTGTGTAGACGTCGTCGACGTTGGGAACCGGACCTGTGAACTGGCCGAGGTCCGCATAGGTCTTGATTTGCTCCGCCCAGTTTGCCTGGTCCATGCCTCCCCAACCCTCGCTCGCGGTGGTTTCGTTGAACACGAACTTCATCAGCGGTCCGATGGCCTCCAGCTCGCTCGCCTTGTCGAGGTTGGGGTAGGATTCAAGCAGGATGTCGACGGCCTCTTCCTGATGGTCGCGGGCATAACCCCACCCGCGCGCCGAACTGGATACGAAGGCTGCGAGCTGGTCCGCGTGATTTTGCAACTGGTCGTCGGTGGTATAGTAGACGTTGGCATAAAGCCGGATACCGCCATCCCAGAGCGTCAGATCGACCCGGTCATCCCCAAGCACTTTCAGGGCGTTGACGTTCGTCAGCCAGCCACAGACCGCATCGGCCTGGCCGGTCACGAGCTGGTTCATGTCCGAGCCCATGTTGACGATCTTGACCTGGTCTTCCGATATGCCGTTCTTGGCGAGAAGCGCGCGCAGAAGAATGACCGAGGTCGGGATCGCGGCGATCGTCTTGCCAATCATGTCCTGAGGCTTGGCGATCGGATTTGCCTTGCGAGAGAAATAGGCGAAGGGATGTTTTTGGTAGCCGGCGGCAAATGCCTTGATCGGTGCGCCGGCCGAACGAGCCAGCATGACTGACGGGCTGGAGGAAATCTGACCGATGGTCGACTGACCAACGGCAACACCCGCAACACCATCGACATTCGGTCCGCCGGGCACGATTTCGAGCTCTATGCTCTTCTCGGCGTAGTAACCCTTCTTGCGGGCCACGAGCTCTCCGAGAAGCCCGTTCGATGGCAGCCAACCGAGCTGCATGCGTATCGTCGCGGAATCGGCCGCAAGGCCTGGTGAAACATTGATGAGGCTATGAGTTGCGGCAATCGCGCCCATTGCGGCCGCATTCGAAAGGAAACCTCGGCGGTTCATCATAAAACGAGACATATCGTTCCCCTTGCTTGTTATGGGAGCGATGATGATGGAATTCGGCATCTCATAAAGCACAATTTTTAGCGGTTGGCATTGCCGATACGGCAACGCTCGGGTCGCGATTAGGGTTTGCCGTTTTGGCAATGGCGGGGTCGAAAGATTGTTCCTTCTGCCGGATCCATCGCATCCGATAAGCAGAGACATGATCAAAGTGTGAGCGCCGCGGAGGATAGATATGGTGCAGAAAAACCTGATCGATGGGGAATGGATCGCCGGTAGCGAAGCGTTCCGCAACATCAACCCGTCCGATACCAACGACGTGGTCGGCGAATATGCCCGCGCGTCAGCCGAGGATGCGCGTTTGGCGATCGCTGCCGCCAAGGCGGCGTTTCCGGCCTGGTCGCGCTCCGGTATTCTCGAGCGCCACGCGATCCTGAGGAAGACCGCCGACGAGATCCTTGCCCGCAAGGACGAACTCGGAAAGCTCTTGTCGCGTGAGGAAGGCAAGACCTTGGCCGAAGGCATCGGCGAGACGGTGCGCGCCGGCCAGATCTTCGACTTCTTCGCCGGCGAGTGCCTGCGGTTGGCGGGCGAAGTGCTGCCGTCGGCAAGACCCAATATCGGCGTCGAGATCACCCGCGAGCCGGTCGGTGTCGTCGGCATCATCACGCCCTGGAACTTTCCGATCGCCATTCCCGCCTGGAAGATCGCGCCGGCGCTCTGTTACGGCAACACCGTCGTCTTCAAGCCGGCCGAACTTGTGCCCGGCAGTTCCTGGGCCATCGTCGACATTCTTCACCGCGCCGGCCTGCCGAAGGGTGTGTTGAACCTCGTGATGGGCAAGGGCTCGGTCGTCGGCCAGGCGATGCTCGACAGTCCCGACATTCACGCCATCACCTTCACCGGCTCGACCGGCACGGGCAAACGCGTGGCGCTCGCCTCCGTCGAACACAATCGCAAATACCAGCTGGAGATGGGCGGCAAGAACCCGTTCGTCGTGCTCGACGACGCCGATCTTGCGGTCGCGGTCGAGGCGGCGGTCAATTCCGCCTTCTTCTCGACCGGCCAGCGCTGCACGGCGTCTTCCCGGCTCATCGTCACCGAGGGTATTCACGATCGCTTCGTGGCGGCCATGGGCGAACGGATGAAGGGGCTTGTGATCGACGACGCCTTGAAGGCCGGCACCCAGATCGGTCCGGTGGTCGATGAGAGCCAGCTCAACCAGGACACCGACTATATCGCCATCGGCCGCCAGGAAGGCGCCAAGCTTGCCTTCGGCGGCGAGCTTCTGAAGCGCGACACGCCCGGCTTCTACCTGCAGCCGGCGCTGTTTACCGAAGCGACGAACGCGATGCGCATTTCTCGGGAAGAGATCTTCGGGCCGGTCGCATCCGTCATCCGCGTCAAGGACTACGATGAGGCGCTCACGGTCGCCAACGACACGCCCTTCGGTCTGTCCTCGGGCATCGCCACCACCAGCCTCAAGCACGCGACCCATTTCAAGCGCAATGCCGAAGCCGGCATGGTGATGGTCAACCTGCCGACGGCGGGCGTCGATTTCCACGTGCCCTTCGGCGGGCGCAAGGGCTCGTCCCACGGCTCACGCGAGCAGGGGCGCTACGCCGCCGAGTTCTACACCACCGTCAAGACGGCCTACACGCTCGCTTAAATGTGAGGCAAGCCCCGGCCTCCAACATCCATCTCGGTGTTGGGCGGCGGGGCTGTTTCGATATACAGATGAGGCCGCAAGGATAATTTCCGAGGCCGCCAGCTCAGGAGGTCGCGATTTTCTCTCAGAGAACCGGATAGAGGCCTCGCGAAGACACCACGTACTGGATCGCCGCAAGCAGGATCGCGACCACAACGATCACACCGATACGCAACGTTCTTTCAAGGAAAGTTTCCTGGCCCTGCATCGTCAAACCTCGTTCTGAAACAGGTGTATCGACAATCGGCAAGGTCAGAGTATCAGGCGCGCGAGCGCGAGCACAGACCGCAATGACAAGTCGCAGAACGGGAACGACCTTTAAAAACCCGTCCGCCGCTTCAGATCAGAGACGGACGGGGGCCCCCGGGGAGAAGAAGCGGCCTAGAAAGCAGCTCGCCTGTCGTATCTCGCGAGACGGGCAAGCAGATAGTCCACTTCCGCCCGCGCTGTCGGGGTCAGCATCTGGGCTGGCTTGCGTTGCGCGTCGGTGGCGATAACGCCGCGACGCTTCAGAACGTGCTTGCGAATGGCAAGGCCAATCCCGAGCTGCTGCTCGTAACGGATCAACGGCAGGTGCGCGTCGAATAGATCGTGCGCTTCATCCCTTTTCCCGGCCGCAGAAAGCTCCATCAGTTCGGTAAGCATGTCCGGAAAGCCGTAGCCGGTCATGGCACCATCGGCACCGCGCTCCGGCTCGAAGTCGAGGAAGAGGCCGCCATTGCCGCACAGGATGGAAAATTCGCGAAGTTCGCCCGCCTTCTGCATGGCGCGCAACTTTGATATTTTCTCAAGACCGGGCCAGTCCTCGTGCTTCAGCATCAGGCAGGACGAATGGTTGGCGATGATCTTCGCGATGACGCCAGGCGCCATGACAACCGTGAGGGTCAGCGGATAGTCCTGCAAAACCCACGGCACATCTTCGCCGACCGCTTCCACCGCACCTGCGAAATAGTTGACGATCTGATCATCCGTGCGCAGCGCAGGTGGCGGAGCGATCATGACGCCGGCAGCACCCATCTCCATCGAGTCACGCGCCAGCGAGCGCATGCTGGCAAAACCTGGAGCGGATACCCCGACGATGACAGGAATCTTCGACCGGGAGACCACCCGCTTGACGATGGCTCTGCTTTCCTCCGGTTCGAGCTTCGGGGCCTCGCCCATGATTCCAAGGATCGTGACGCCGGTGCAACCGCTCTCCTCATAAAAGTCTGTCAACTTGTCGATCGAATTGAAATCGATCGAGCCGTCCTCGAAGAACGGTGTCGTCGCGATGGCGTAGACGCCCTTGGATTGCGTGCTGAACGTCATTTCTGGCTTTCCTTCCAGGCCTCGTACCGGGCCTTCGTTTCAGCGTTCATCGGGTAAAGACCGGGAAGCGGCACGCCCCGATCCACTTCAGTCATGATCCAGGCTTCCATACGCTCCTGCTCGGGTGCCTCAGCGAGCACCTCTTCGAGAAGCGCGGCCGGGATCAGGACTGCGCCGTCGTCGTCGACGACGACAATATCATCAGGCAGAACAGCAACGCCGCCGCAATTGATTGGCTCCTGCCATCCAACGAAGGTCAAGCCTGCGACTGAAGGCGGTGCCGCAACACCATTGCACCACACCTTCATGCCGCTCGCCAGCACCCCCTCGGCGTCCCGCATCACGCCGTCGGTAACGAGGCCGGCAACTTTGCGTTTCGCCATGCGGGCACACAGGATGTCGCCGAAGATGCCGGCATCACTGACGCCCACTGCATCGGCGACGGCGATGCAGCCCTCTGGCATCGCTTCGATCGCCGCCCGCGTGGAGATTGGCGACGCCCAGCTCGCAGGCGTGGCGAGGTCTTCCCGGGCAGGAATGAAGCGCAGCGTAAAGGCCTTGCCGACAACCCGTCCCTGGCCGGGCTTCAGTGGTTTCGTGCCGCGCAGCCAGATGTTGCGAAGCCCTTTTTTCAGGAGAACCGTGGTGAGCGTCGCGGTGGAGACGCTCTTCAGGGTTTCAACGACGTGAGGCTCAAGTGTCATTAGAAACCTCGCACATCAGATGCTGTTGATCAGCCCGCCATCGACACGGATGACTGAGCCGGTGATATAGGATGCGCGGGGGCTCGCAAGGAAGCTGACGGTGTCGCCATATTCCTTCGGATCGCCGTAGCGGCCGACCGGGATCGACCCGGTGCTTTCAGCCGTGACATCGGCGACGGGGCGGTTCTCGCGCTTGGCCTTCTGTTCGTCCAGAAAGACGATCCGACCGGTGGCAATACGCCCCGGCAGTACGATGTTTGCGGTGATACCGTCGCGACCAACCTCACGCGCCAGGGTCTTCGACCAGCCGACCAAGGCCAGGCGCAGGCTGTTCGATATCCCGAGATTTGCAATCGGCGCGACGACGCCGGAGGACGTCGAGGTAATGATGCGTCCCCATTGGCGCTCGCGCATACCCGGAAGCACGGCATCGGTGACCGCGATCACCGAGCGAACCATGAGGTCGAAATATTTCGACCAATCGTCGGGCGACTGTCCGGCGGCGGGCGTTGGCGGCGGCCCCCCGGTGTTGTTGACAAGGATGTCGACCGGTCCGAACGCAGCTTTTATGGCATCGAGCTTCTGACCGATCAGGGAAAGGTCGCCGATGTCCCAAACGAGCGGAATGGCCTTGCCGCCTGCGCCGCTGATTGCCTCTGCCGTCGCCGTGGCGCTTTCCTCGTGGATGTCGGCGACAACGACGGAAACGCCTTCGGCCGCGAGCGACCTGGCGATCGCGCCGCCAAGCCCACCACCGGCGCCGAATATGAGCGCCGTCTTGCTGTTCAACTGAAGATCCAACTCTTCCTCCTGTTGTTTGACGGCACTATGCCAAGGCGGAAACGGAAGAAAAACCTTCCTTTTTATCCCTTCAGACGATAGTAAAAATAACGATGGAAACGCGCTTTCTCGAAACCTTTCTGGCGGTGGTTCAGCATGGCTCGCTCGCCGAGGCATCACGCCGCATGGGCGTCACGCCAGCGGCGGTCGCGCAACGGATCCAGGCGTTGGAAGACGAGATCGGACTGCCTCTTCTTGCGCGATCAGGCCGGCGGGTGAAGCCAACCGAAGCGGGCCTCGCAATCCTGGAAAAGAGCCGGCGCGTTCTCGCCGAAGTCAGGCAGTTGAAAGGCGTGGCGCGCGACGACCAGGCATTCGGAGAACTCCGTCTGGGCGCCATCTCGACGGTTCTGACCGGCCTTCTTCCGAACGCCTTGCGGCGGGTTTTCGACAGGACGCCGGGCATCGACATCTTCCTGCTGCCGGGCACGTCGGCCGAACTCTATAACAGTGTCGCTGAAGAGAAGATCGACGCGGCAATCCTTGTCAAACCGCCCTTCCCCATTCCAAAGACGCTCAACTGGGACCTCATCCGGTCGGAACGGTTCGTACTCCTGGCCCCCCCGGACCTTTCAGAGACCCCCGTCGACCGCCTGCTTCGCGAGCAACCGTTCATTCGATACGACAGAAGCAACTGGGGTGGCCGACTGGCCGATACCTACCTTCAAACCCAGCGAATTCTCCCTCGAGAGTGGCTGGAGCTTGATTCACTTGAAGCCATATCGATGATGGTTGAGGCTGGGCTCGGCGTGTCGCTGATGCCCGACTGGCGCTCGCCGCTCTTCGACAAGCTGCGCGTCGCCCGGCTACCGCTACCGAATGCGCCGAGCCGTGAGATCGGTTTGCTCAGGCCACGCAACGTGTCGTCTGGCCGACTGATACAGACCGTCCTCGACGCCATCCGATCATAGAAAACGAGGGGCACGTCGGCGGTCGAGTTCTAGGAGATTTGCTCTACGCAGCGGCCTGCCGCCGGAACCGAGGCCGGCGATCCGGCAACGCGAGCACAGATTATTCGCCAACTCCGAAATAACATTTCTGTCCGTGACGGATTATCGGACCGGGCTGAACGGTACTACCGTCACTCGTGGTCGATGCACCCCGATCAGCCCACGGCATTTCAAACCCGTTCACACCATCAATCCGCAGAACCACCCCCGAGATCGTTCGCACCAGCGCCCGACGAAAGGAACCGTCATGACCACAGAAAAGGTAATCTCCATCGCGATTTTGAAGGCCAAACCGCACCAACGCGAGGCCCTCCGGCAAGGCCTGCTTGGTCTCATCGCTCCAACGCGGGCAGAACCCGGCAACCTCGACTATGTCTTGTTCGAGCTGCGGGATGAGCCCGGTACCTTCTACATGCGCGAAGCTTTCGCCGACCAGCTTGCGCTCGACGCGCACTTCGCGACACCCCATTTTCAAGCCTTCGCGACCGAAATCGATACCCTCCTTGAAGAACCTCTGCGCCTGATTTTCCTGGATCAGGTCTCCCCGTGAGCCGCGGTGACGATCTCGAACTTGCGGGCGGTATCGCCGGAGCAACTGGTTAGGAGGCGAAATTGCGCTTGTAGGTCGACGCGATCAACGCTGCAGCGCGTTCGAATGCCTTGTCCTCGTCGCGTTCTTCGATCGCGACGAGGATCGCCTCATGCTGGGCCAGGGATTGGCCGAAACCGCCTGTAGCCGCCATCGTCTTCGGGATGCTGATGGAGAGCGCTGCCCGAATGACGGAAGCAACCGGCAAGAGGAAGCGGTTGTGGGCGGATTGAAAGATGTTGAGGTGAAAGGCGATATCAGCCTCGATCGCGTCTTCGACACGAGCGCCGCCTTCCGCCATTCGTGCGAAAGCCGCCCGAATCTCTGCATGCTCGGCCGCAGATCCGCGTCTGGCGGCAAGGCGTGCAGCAAGCGGTTCGATCGACAGGCGGAGCTCGAACAGTTCTTCGGCAAGCGTTGCCTGATCCTCCGCATCACTTTGCCACGAAAGCACGACGGGATCGAGGGTGTTCCAGTGTTCGGCCGCCCGCACGCGTGTCCCGAGCCGGGGCTTTGCCTCAATGAAGCCCTTGGTCGACAGGATCTTCAGCGCTTCGCGCAGCGTCGTGCGGCTGACACCGAGTGTCGTCAGCATGTCGGCTTCCTTCGGCAGGGTATCGCCCACCTTCAGCTCGCCGAGCGTGATGCGGCGGCCAATATCGCCTGCGATGCGAGCAGGCAGGCCGCGATCCTCCCGAGCGATTGCCTTCATGCCCACTCTCTCCATTGCATCTCCGCCCCGTTCATAGCCGGTCGCCCCGATCAGGAAAAGCCACCCATCGCGGCCGCGTAGCGGCGGGTCATCTCGATGCCAATCGCGGTCGGTCGCATGGCCGGCGCACGGTCGTGGATGGTTATGCCCGCCCGTTCGCCGAAAAGTCGCTTCCCGTAACAAAGCAGCGTCTCGATGCCCTGCATGGTGAAGACCACGCCGGGCAGCATCCGCCGATAAGCCTCTTGCGCGTGCTCGTCCCAACCGTCTGAAAAGAACTCGTAGGCGCGCACGGCATAGTCGATCGAATCTGGCGCAAGGATCAGGCCGTGGCAACCGATGCGCAGGTTCTCGAGCAGCTCGAGGCCCGCACGACCATTAAATACCGGCAGCCGGCCCTCGGTAACCTCGATGAGATGGGCGATGTCGACGACAGGCCCCTCGCCCTTGACCAGCCGGATGTTCGGGTGCTGGCGCACCAGCTCGCGAATATCGGCGGCCGTCAGCCCTCGTCCCATCAGGGCCGGGGCGTTCTGAATGGCAAGCGGCAGCTCGGTCTGATCGGCGACGCGGCCGAAGAAGCGGATGTACTCGGCGGCCGAGAACTGGCCGACCATCGGCGGCTGGAGGATCAGCCAGTCGGCGCCGGCCCGTGCCGCATGGCGCGCCTGGCGCACCTGTTCCTCGACCGACGCGCCAAAGATCGTCAGGGCGACCGGCACCTGGCCGGCCGTATCCTCGACCAGCCACTCCATGATTGCCATGCGCTCGGCCTCGTCGAGCTTGGAGGCCTCGGTCGCAAGGCCGAGCCCTGCCATGCCGTGCACGCCGCTTGCCAGGCAGATCTCCGTCTGGCGGCGCATGGCGGCGCGATCGAGCTTTTCGTCCTTGTCGAAAAGCGCGTAGAGGATGGCGTGGATGCCATGAAGGCTTTCGATACGAAAGTCGTCCACCGTCGCCTCCTCAATGGCTTTCGCGCGGAACTGCGTGGCCGCGGCCGCCGACAAGAAAATCGAGATCCGCGCCGGTGTCGGCCTGCATCACGCGCTCGACATAGAGGCCCTGATAACCACCGACCATTTCCGGGGGTGGCGCGGTCCAGGCGGTTTTTCGGCGCGCCAGTTCCTCGTCGCTCACGTCGAGGTGGAGGCGGCGGCCGGCAACGTCGAGCTCAATCCAGTCGCCATCCCTTACCAGGGCCAGCGGGCCGCCAACCGCAGCTTCGGGTGCCGTGTGCAGGACGACGGTGCCAAAGGCCGTCCCCGACATGCGGGCATCCGAGATCCTCACCATGTCGCGCACGCCCTTTTTCAGGAGCTTCTGCGGGAGAGCCATGTTGCCGACCTCGGCCATGCCCGGATAGCCCTTCGGGCCGCAGTTCTTCAGCACCATGATCGAGGTCTCGTCGATGTTAAGATCCGGGTCATCGATCCGCGCCTTGTATTGGTCGATGGTTTCGAACACGACAGCGCGGCCGCGGTGTTGCATCAGCGCCGGGGTCGCCGCGGAAGGCTTGATGATCGCGCCGTCAGGCGCAAGGTTGCCGCGCAACACGGCGATGCCGCCACTCGACGTCAGGGCCCGATCGAGCGGCAGGATGACGTCGTCGTTGTAGTTCTCGACAGACTCGATGTTGGCGCCGACGCTTTGGCCGGTCACCGTCAGGGCGCTGAGTTCCAGAAGCGCAGCAATCTCCTTCATGACGGCGGGCAGCCCGCCGGCATAGTGGAAATCCTCCATCAGATAGCGCCCCGAAGGCATGAGGTTGAGGATGGTCGGAATATCGCGGCCGAGCCGGTCCCAGTCGTCGAGAGAGAGCTTCGTGCCAATCCGCCCGGCGATTGCCAGGAGATGCACAACGGCGTTGGTGGAGCCGCCGATCGCACCGTTGACGCGGATGGCATTGGCGAAGGCGTCACGGGTCAGGATCTTCGACAGGCGCAGGTCCTCGGCAACCATTTCGACGATCCGCCGCCCGGTCAGCCGCGCCAGCCGGGCGCGGCCCGCATCAACCGCCGGACAGGCGGCATTGCCGGGCAGCGCAAGCCCGAGCGCTTCAACCATGGACGCCATGGTCGAGGCGGTGCCCATCGTCATGCAATGGCCTGGCGAGCGCGACATGGCGCTTTCGGCCGCCATGAAATCCTGTTGCGACATGACACCGGCACGCACGTCTTCGGAAAACTTCCAGACATCGGTGCCTGAGCCGATCGTGCGACCCTTGAAGCGGCCGTTCAACATCGGCCCGCCGGAGATGACAATCGAAGGAAGATCGCAGGAGGCGGCCCCCATCACCAGCGACGGCGTGGTCTTGTCGCAGCCCGCCATAAGCACGACGCCGTCGATAGGGTTGCCGCGGATCGCCTCCTCTACGTCCATCGAGGCGAGGTTGCGGAAAAGCATGGCGGTCGGCCGCAGATTGGACTCGCCGCAGGAAAACACCGGGAACTCCAGCGGCAGGCCACCGGCCTCGAGCACGCCTGCCTTGATGTGTTCGACCAGCGCGCGGAAATGCGCATTGCAGGGCGTCAGCTCCGAGAAAGTGTTGCAGATGCCGATCACCGGCCGCCCGTCGAAGACGTCGTCGGGCAACCCGTTGTTCTTCATCCAGCTGCGATGAATGAAGGCGTCCTTGTCCAGTCCGCCAAACCAATGCTGCGATCTTAATTTCCTGGACATGTGTCCTCCCCGATTACCTCGAGCGCTCGCGCTCTTTTCATTTCTCATATAATCGGAGTTATTTCAGGTCAAGCGATGACCGGCGTGACGTGAAGGCAAAGAAAAACCTCCGGCTGGTGAGGCCGGAGGTCGAAAAAAGTGGAGGGAAGCTGTCGAAGTGGCCCTTCAGGGATGGTGCAGCACGCTCATACCGCCATCGACCGTCAGGCAGGTGGCGTTCATGAACGGGCATTCGTCCGAGATCATGAAGAGTGCAGCCTTGGCGATTTCCTCCGGTGTTGCGATGCGGCCGCCGGGATGGAGCTTCATGGTATCGGCCTCGGCGGCGACCGGATCGGGGAAACTGTTCCAGTATTCCACGGCCTTCTGCGTGCGGACATAACCCGGCGCCAGCGCATTCACGCGCACGCCCTGCCCGGCATATTCGAGCCCCAGCGCCTTGGTCATGCCGAGAAGCGCATGTTTGGCGACCGGATAGGGGAAGGTGTGCGGGATGATGGTGAAGGCGTGGGTCGAGGCAATATTGAGGATGACGCCGCCGCCCGCCTCGATCATGCCCGGCAGCACAGCCTTGCTGCAATTCCACGCACCCTTGAGATTGATGTCGAAGCAGCGCTGCCAATCGGCATCCGAGAGTTTCAACGGCTCGAAGAAGACGTTGACGCCGGCATTGTTGACGAGCGCATTCGGCTGACCGATCTCACGGGCGGCGGCAACAACGACCTGCTCGATGGCATCGGCATCGGTGATATCGGCCGTGGCGTAGCCGACCTTCCCGCCCGACATACGCAGGCGCTCGGCTTCGCTCGCCAAGAGGTCGCCATCACGGTCGATGAGGAAGAGGCCCGCCCCCTCGCCAAGGAAGGCTTCAGCGATCGCGAGGCCGATGCCTTGCGCTGCGCCGGTGACAACGACGCGTTTTCCCTCAAGACGACCCGCCATATCCGCGCTCCCTACCACTCGGCTACGCTGCCATCGGCGTGGCGCCAAATCGGGTTGCGCCAGCGATGGCCTTCCTTTGCGCGCTCGATGACATATTGCTCATCCACCTCGATGCCGAGGCCAGGGCCTTGCGGGATAGACACGAAGCCGTCCGCGTAGTGGAACACCTCCTTGTTGGAGATGTAGTCGAGAATGTCGTTGGCCTCGTTGTAGTGGATGCCGAGGCTCTGTTCCTGGATGAAGGCGTTGTAGCTGACGGCATCGACCTGAAGGCAGGCGGCAAGCGCAATCGGTCCCAGCGGGCAATGCGGTGCCAGCGCCACGTCGTAGGCCTCCGCCATCGCAGCAATCTTGCGGCATTCGGTGATGCCGCCGGCATGCGACAGGTCCGGCTGCAGGATATCGACATAGCCGTCGGCCAGCACCGACTTGAAGTCCCAACGCGAATAGAGCCGCTCACCGAGCGCGATCGGCGTCGAGCAATGGTTGGCAATTTCCTTCAGCGCCTCGCGGTTTTCCGAAAGCACCGGTTCTTCGATAAACATCAGGTTGAAGGGCTGAAGTTCCTTCGCCAGGACCTTCGCCATCGGCCGGTGCACGCGACCGTGGAAATCGACGCCGATGCCGATATGCGGGCCGATCGCCTCGCGGATCGTCGCAATGGTTTCGACCGCCTTTTCCACCTTCTCCCAGGTGTCGACGATCTGCATCTCCTCGCAGCCATTGAGCTTGATGGCCTTGAAGCCGCGGGCGACGACGTCGCGGGCATTTTTGGCGACATCGGACGGACGGTCACCGCCGATCCAGGAATAGACCTTGATGCGGTCGCGCACCTGGCCGCCAAGCAGCGCATGCACCGGTTGGTCATAGGCCTTGCCCTTGATGTCCCAGAGCGCCTGGTCGATGCCAGCAATCGCCGACATGTGGACCGCACCGCCGCGGTAGAAGCCGCCGCGATACATCACCTGCCAGTGGTCCTCAATCAGCAGCGGATCCTTGCCGATCAGATAGTCCGCAAGCTCGTTGACGGCGGCTTCCACGGTCAGGGCGCGGCCTTCGACAACCGGCTCACCCCAGCCGACAATGCCCTCGTCGGTCTCGATCTTCAGAAACAGCCAGCGCGGCGGAACGATGTAGGTGGTGAGCTTGGTGATCTTCATGGTGCGATATCCGCTGGGTCAAACAAGGCGACGACGTCGGCCGCCGGGAAGGGGTTTCAGCGCGCCGACGGGGCGGGCCGGTGACGTTCTACGGCAAGCTTGAGGTCGCGGGCGGCAAGATCCAGCATGCGCGTGGAACAGTCGCGCGCCCTCGCCTTGTCGCGCAGACGCAGTGCCTCGACCAGTTCGCCATGGATATCGATTGCTTCGTCACGACGTTCGGCAACTTCATTGGAGGCATACAGCGAGAACTTCAGCGCCGCCTGGATGATGCCGACGAGTTGCAGGAAGACCTGGTTATGGCTGGCCTTGAGCAGGCAGGTATGAAAGGCGACGTCGGCATCGGTGAAGCCGACGACATCGCGCTCGCCGTCACGCATCGCCTGCCAGGCGCGCTCGAGGTCGGCAATTTCCTGGACGGTCGCGCGTTCGGCCGCAAACTCAGCGGCCGCCGGCTCGATCGCGCGACGCGCCTCCAGAACGCAGTTCAAAAGATCGAATTCAAAGATGCGCTCGCCGATCCATTCGAGCACCTGGGAATCGAGGATGTTCCACTCGTCCTTGTTGCAGACGATCGTGCCCACCCGGGAACGGCCGCGGACCATGCCCTTCGATTCCAGCACCTTCAAGGTTTCGCGGATGACGGTCCGGCTGACGCCATAACGTTCGCAAAGGTCGTTTTCGCGCGGCAGGAAGGAGCCGACCGGAAAGACGTCGGCGCAGATGTCCGAGGCGATGGCGCGCGTCACATTCTTTTGAACCCGAGGGCGACGCTGGCCGCGCTCCTGCGCGCCGTTGCTGTAGTCCTGCTCTTCCACCGCCATTTTCCTCCCGCTCCCGTCTCCCTGTCGCTCCATAGCGCAGACGCTTGGAGGCGACAACGCAGCGAAGCACATTATCGTTATACATCACTATCTCATTCATCATACAAAGGCAATTGACGAATATGATGATTCATCATACACAAATGCTCACTGCAGGAGGCAGTTCACCAGGGAGAGACATCATGCGCTTTATCAAGGCAGCCATTCTGGCTGGTACCGTCGCCGTGTTTGCGGCAACCTCGGCGTTCGCTGCCGACGTCAAAATCGGCTTCATCGTCAAGCAGCCGGAAGAGCCGTGGTTCCAGGACGAATGGAAGTTCGCCGACGTCGCCGCTAAGGAAAAGGGCTTCACGCTGGTCAAGATCGGTGCGGAAGACGGCGAGAAGGTTCAGTCGGCAATCGACAATCTCGGCGCCCAGGGCGCGCAGGGCTTCATCGTCTGCACCCCTGACGTCAAGCTCGGCCCCGGCATCGTCGCGAAAGCGGCCGCCAACGACCTCAAGTTGATGACGGTCGACGACCGTTTGGTCAACGCCGACGGCAGCCCGATCGAAGACGTGCCCCACATGGGCATTTCGGCGACGAAAATCGGCGAAGCTGTTGGTCAAGCCCTGGTCGACGAAATCAAGAAGCGTGGCTGGGACATGAAGGACGTCGGCGCGATCCGCGTTTCCTACGACCAGCTCCCGACGGCGGTCGACCGCGTTGAGGGCGCACTTTCAGTTCTCAAGGCCAACGGCTTCCCGGAAGCCAACATCTTCGACGCGCCGCAGGCCAAGACCGATACGGAGGCAGCACTTAACGCCTCGACGATCGTGCTCAATAAGAACGCCGGCATCAAGAAGTGGGTTGCGATCGGCCTCAATGACGAAGCGGTACTCGGCGCCGTGCGCGCGACCGAGACGGTCGGCATTGCTCCCGACAGCATGATCGGCGTCGGCATTGGCGGCGCGGACTCGGCGATCAACGAGTTCAAGAAGCCTGCAGCGACCGGCTTCTTCGGCACCGTCATCATCTCGCCGAAGCGCCACGGCTACGAGACCGCACTCAACATGTATGAGTGGATCGCCAACGGCAAGGAACCGGAAAAGCTGACCCTGACCGCCGGCCAGCTTGCGCTGCGCGACAACTACGAGGCCGTACGCAAGGATCTCGGCATCGAGTAATCGCTGGTTGCGACACGAGATCACGATTGTTTGGGTCGGAGCGACCCCAAACAATCAACGTGATCGATTCTGGTAGTTTAGAGCGGGATGCGGGCGGAAAACCGCGCACACTTTCCTCATCCCGCTCTATCGGCCCGGCGGCTCGGCTGCCTGGCGTTCCGTATCGGAGCCGCATATGCACGACTTCCTCGAATTCCAATCGATCTCCAAGGGCTATCCCGGCGTCCAGGCGCTGTCGGACGTCTCGTTTTCTGTGCGCAAGGGCGCCGTCCATGGCCTCATGGGCGAGAACGGCGCGGGCAAGTCGACGCTTATCCGCCTGCTCTCGGGCGACCAGTCTGCCGATAACGGAGAGATCCGTATTGAAGGCGAAGCACAAGGCTATCGCTCCGTGCGCGATGCGTTTCGCGCCGGTGTCATCGTCATCCACCAGGAACTGCAGCTCGTTCCGGAACTGACGGTCGCCGAAAACCTCTGGCTCGGCCACTTCCCCGGCAAGGGCGGGGTAATCGATCGGCGCCAGTTGCTTCGCGTCGTCGGCGAGAAGCTTGCGGAAATCGGCATTGACGTCGATCCGTCCGCCAAGATCGCCTCGCTCTCGATCGGCGAGCGCCAGATGGTCGAGATCGCCAAGGCCGTCATGCTTGATGCGCGCGTCATCGCGCTCGACGAGCCGACCTCGTCGCTGTCGTCCCGCGAAAGCGAAATCCTCTTTGCCCTGATCGAACGCTTGCGCTCGAATGGCACCGTGATCCTCTATGTCTCCCACCGGCTCGACGAGATCTTCCGGCTTTGCGACAGCCTGACTGTGCTGCGCGACGGCAAGCTCGCCGCCCATCATCCTGACATTTCCAAGGTCACGCGCGACCAGATCATCGCCGAGATGGTCGGACGCGAGATCTCAAACATCTGGGGCTGGCGGCGCCGCGATCTCGGCGCGGAACGTCTGCGCGTCGACGCGATCTGCGGTCCGAAGCTGAAGACACCCTTGAGCTTCTCGGTCCGGCGCGGCGAGATCCTTGGCTTTTTCGGCCTGATCGGCGCTGGCCGCAGCGAGATGACCCGGCTGGTCTATGGCGCAGACAGACGCCACCAGGGAACCGTGACGATCGACGGCGCGATCGTGCCGGCCGACAACCCGCCACAATCGATCCGCGCCGGCATGGTCCTGTGCCCAGAGGACCGTAAGTTCGACGGCATCGTTCAGGGGCGCAGCATCGAAGAAAATATGGCGATTTCGTCGCGCCGGCACTTTTCGCCCTTCGGCATCCTGAACCGCAAGAAGGAAGCGGAACTGGCGGACCGCTTCATCGCCAAACTTCGGGTGCGCACGCCGTCCCGCAAGCAGGACATCATCAATCTCTCCGGCGGCAACCAGCAGAAGGTCATCCTTGGCCGCTGGCTCTCCGAACAGGGCGTGAAGGTGCTGATCATCGATGAGCCGACGCGCGGCATCGATGTCGGCGCCAAGTCGGAGATCTATGAAATCCTCTACGAACTCGCCGGTCAGGGCATGGCGATCGTCGTCATCTCCAGCGAATTGCCCGAGGTGATGGGCATTACCGACCGTATCCTCGTCATGTGCCAGGGCCGGATCGCCGCCGATTTCGCGCGCACCGATTTCGACGAACGACGCATCCTCGCCGCCGCCCTTCCCGATGTTCCAACCGAGCAGGTTCAGCCGTCATGACTTCCTTGAAAAAACTTCTTCTCGGCGAACAGGGTCTGGTCGTCATCTTCGCCGTCGCCTTCGCCATCGTGGCGCTGACGGTTCCGAACTTTCTGACTGAGCGCAACATGCTCGGCCTGCTGCAGTCGGTCGTCACCATCGGCATCGTCGCCTGCACGATGATGTTCTGCCTGGCCTCGCGTGACTTCGACCTCTCGGTCGGCTCGACCGTCGCCTTCTCGGGCATGGCCGCCGTCATGGCATCGAACGCCTCCGGCTCGATCCTCGTCGGCCTGATTGCGGCACTCCTGTGCGGCGGCTTCGTCGGCCTCGTCAACGGCGTGGTGATTGCGCATTTCCGCATCAACGCGCTGATCACGACGCTTGCCACCATGCAGATCGTGCGCGGTTTCGCGCTGATTGCGTCTGACGGTCGCGCCGTCGGCATCAACGACCCGAGCTTCTATCAGTTGGCACTGTCGAAGTTCCTGGGCATCCCTACGCCAATCTGGGTGATGGGTTGCTTCTTCCTCGTCTTCGGTTTCGTGCTGAACCGCACTGTCTTCGGCAAGAACACGCTCGCGATCGGCGGCAACCCGGAAGCCTCACGCCTCGCCGGCGTCAATGTCTCCAACATGCGCATATGGATCTTCGCACTGCAGGGCCTCGTCTGCGCTGTTGCCGGCGTGCTGCTCGCCTCGCGCATCACGTCAGGCCAGCCGAATGCGGCAACCGGTCTCGAACTCTCGGTCATTTCTGCCTGTGTGCTCGGCGGCGTCTCGCTTGCCGGCGGCCGGGCGGCGATGACCGGCGTGATCGTCGGTGTTCTCATCATGGGCATTGCCGAAAACGTCATGAACCTGCTCAACATCCAGGCCTTCTACCAGTATGTCGTGCGCGGTCTGATCCTTCTGCTCGCGGTGCTGCTCGACAATCTGCGCTCGGCCGCCGCCGGTCGTCGCAGTTAGGGCATGACGGAAGACATCGTCCTCCTCGAAAACGAAGAAGGGCTCACTGTCGAGGTGAGCCCGCTTGGCGGCGCGATCCTGTCGGCCCGCTGGCGCGGTATTCATTTACTGGCGCCGACGTCGGCACCGGGGCTTGCCTCGCAAGTGTTCGGCGCCGAGGCCTGCTTTCCGCTGGTGCCCTTTGGCAACCGCATTGAGGCCAATGGCTTCCAATTTGACGGTCGCGACTACAGGCTGGAAGCAAACACGACCGATCCGCTCGTTTTGCACGGAGACGGCTGGCTTGGACGTTGGTCGATCCTGCAGCGCGATCGGCAATCGCTCACCCTTCGCTTGGACCAGCAGGCAAGCGTTGCCACACCCTTTGCCTATGAAGCGATAGAGACGATCGCCATCGACGGACCGCGCCTGATCCTCTCGCTCTCCATCACCAACCGCGCCGACCAGGCCCTGCCATACGGACTGGGCTTCCATCCATTCTTTCCGCGCACGCCTGAAACGCGCCTCATTGCCCGTGCCGACCGATATTGGAGCGAACGGGAAGGTCATCTGCCAGACCGCCCCGACCCCATCCCTCAGAACATGAACTTTGCATCCGGTTCCCCCTTGCCCCCGACCTGGCTGAACAATGCCTTCGACGGCTGGGATGGACGAGCCCGCATCGAATGGCCGGAAACGGGGCTTGCCGCTTCGCTCGAGGCCGATGGGCATTTTCGGTTCTTCGTTCTCTACTCGCCGTCGGCGACAAGCAGCTTCTTTTGCTTCGAGCCGATGAGCCATCGGCCGAACGCGCACCGCGATCAACGCGACGGCGGCCTCGTCCGCCTGCAGCCTCTCCAGACTGTGACCGGAACGATCGCGCTCAGCGTCGAGGAACTGGCGAGCGGGTAACAGTTCGCAAAGAGCGGTTTCGCATCCAGCAATCGTTTACAAGTAACCCTGGGTGAAATTGCTTCAAGTGAAAATTATTGGTTGCTACCGCGGGGTCCTCGCGCCTGTGCGAACAGCCGGTGCCAGCGCGCCACAGGCGGGATAGCTGCGATCGACCGCCCGGTCGCGGGTCTCCGGTAGAGATTGTGCAGGGATAGGGGACGAAGGCGAAAAGATCGAAGACTTCGCGAGATTGCTTATACCAATGATTCCGTGGAACTTTTTTGAGCAGGCTCCGTTTAGAAGCCGCCACGACCGCCCCGGTCGGTGGCGAGACTGAACAGGAGATATGCATGAATTATGTGACCGCCGCCGCGCTTTCCCTTGCCCTCGTTTCCAGCGCTGCCTTCGCGCAAGAACCCGCAGCAAACGGCGCAGATGCGATGCTGGTCGGCCCTGGCATCACGATGGGCACCACCGCAACGATGCCGCTGAAATATGTGGAAATTAAAGACACCGATATCGTCAATTCACAGCTCATCGGCGTCGATATCTACAACAAGCAGAACGAGACGATCGGCGAGATTTCCGACGTCGTCATCGGCGACGGCAAGTCCGTCATCGGCATCGTCGCAAGCGTCGGCGGTTTCCTCGGCGTGGGCGAGAGCTATGTCGTCATCGACCCGGCGTCAATTGCACTTGCCAACGACAACGGCACTTGGAAGGCCTATGTCGACACCAACAAGGATGACCTCTCCAAGGCACCAAAATTCGATTACGGCAAGCTGAAGAAATAGTGACCGGCCCTGCCGCGCGCGTTCGCTTCTCCGGCGAACGCGTTTTCGTCTTCGGGCGCCTGCACATCCGCCACCGAATAACCGCATTCAGAATGCGCGAAAGCATTCCATTTTCTGCGACAAATACCGCCATGACTTAGTTTTCTATTCTCACAATGTGGACATTTCTGCACGAGCGTGCCAAAAGACAATCGGATTGCGACATGATGTCGTATTTGCGCAGGCCTTTCTGGTCGTGCGCTTCTCCGTTTCGCTGATCGTTTCATCAGCCTTTCAAACACAAAGGAGAGTGCCCCGCTTCCGGAGCCGGGCCCAGAACATATGGCATTTCAAACTGAGAGCGACCGCTCGGCCGACGAGCAACCGGTCAAGATCAGTATCAAGAACGTTTTCAAGGTTTTTGGCGAGCGGCCGGACGAGGCGCTGAGCCTTCTTAAAGCCGGCAGCACGAAGGCGCAGATCCACGCCGAGACGGGTTGCACCATCGGCGTCAACAACGCGACCTTCGACATTCGGGCCGGCGAGATCTTCGTGATCATGGGGCTTTCGGGTTCCGGCAAGTCGACGATGCTGCGCCTCCTCAACCGCCTGATCGAACCGACCTCCGGTTCCATCGAGATCGATGGCAAAGACGTAGCACGCTTGCCGCGCAGCGAACTGATCGCCTTGCGCCGCCGCGACATAAGCATGGTCTTTCAGTCCTTCGCGCTGCTGCCGAACCGCAGCGTTATCGACAACGCGGCCTTCGGCCTCGAGGTCGCTGGCGTCGGCGAGGCCGAGCGCAAGGCCCGCGCCCGAACGGCTCTGCACGCTGTCGGGCTGGAAGGATACGACGACAGCCGCCCCGACCAGCTCTCCGGTGGCATGAAGCAGCGCGTCGGCCTTGCGCGAGCGCTCGCCGCCGAGCCCTCCGTGCTCCTCATGGACGAAGCCTTCTCTGCCCTTGACCCGCTGATCCGCACCGAGATGCAGGACGAACTTGTCCGCCTTCAGGCCGAACACAGTCGGACCATCGTGTTTGTCAGCCATGATCTCGACGAAGCCATGCGGATCGGCGACCGCATCTGCATCATGCAAAATGGTGAGGTCGTGCAGGTGGGCACCCCGGACGAAATCGTATTGAAGCCCGCCAACGACTATGTGCGGTCGTTCTTCCGCAATGTCGATGTCTCTCAGGTCTTCCGCGCCGGCGACGTGGCCCGCAAGACGCAGGTAACGATCATCGAGCGACAGGGTGTTTCGGCCGCAGCTGCACTTGAGCGCATGGAACACTACGATCGCGAGGTCGCCATCATTCTCGGCCGCGACAAGACCTATCACGGCATGATCAGCCGGTCTTCGTTGATCGCAACCGCCCGCGACGGCGCCGCCGACCCCTATCGGCGCGCCTTCCTGCCGGATATCGAGCCGATCCCGGCGTCGGAAAGCTTGTCCAACGTGCTTGGGAAGGTGGCTGCAAGCGCGTTCCCAATGCCTGTCATCGACGAAGCCAACCGCTACCTCGGCTCGATCAGCAAATCCGCGCTACTCGAAACGCTCGATCGCACCGCCTGATCCAGTCCTTCGGAGACAATTCATGACTTTCGATATCGGTGACGGCGTCGACAGCGCCGTCAACTACATCCTCGACAATTTCGCACCGCTGCTCGATCTGATCGCTGCCGCCATCGGCACCGTGACCAACAGCATCCAGGCGGCACTTCTCGCCGCCCCCTTGGCCCTCGGGCTCGCGATCTTCGTGCTTTTGTCGCTATGGCGCGTCGGCTTCGGCTTTGCGGTCTTTACCGCCCTTTCACTGATGCTGGTCGAACACATGGGCCTTTGGTCCGCGATGATGGAAACCCTGTCGCTCGTCATCGCATCGACGCTCGTTGCCATGCTCATCGGCCTGCCGCTTGGCATCGCCATGGCGCGCAGCGATCGCGTCGCGGCATCCGTGCGACCCATGCTGGACCTCATGCAAACCATGCCGGCCTTCGTCTACCTCATCCCGGCGGCGATGTTCTTCGGCCTTGGCGCCGTGCCCGGGACGATCGCTACGGTGATCTTCTCGATGCCGCCGGTCGTGCGGCTCACCAATCTCGGCATCCGTCAGGTGCATGTGGAGTTCATCGAGGCCGGCAACGCCTTCGGCTGCACCGCCTGGCAGCTGCTCGTGAAGGTGCAACTGCCGAACGCCATGCCTTCGATCATGGCCGGCATCAACCAGACGATCATGCTTTCTCTCTCCATGGTGGTGATCGCCTCGATGATCGGTGCGGGCGGCATCGGCAACACGGTCCTGACCGGCATCCAGCGTCTCGACGTCGGAACCGGTTTCGAAGGCGGTCTCGCTGTCGTCATTCTCGCCGTCATTCTCGACCGGATCACCCAGAGCTTCGGCAAGGAGCGCGCCAGCCCGTGGCGCGTCCTGTTCCGCCGGCGACAGGAACAACCCCGGACCTCCCCCGTCACTGCCTGACGCTGCGGACTTTCCCATCCATCTGGCAGCGTTCGTGCTGCCGCTTGCAAACGTTCAAGAAAGGAACATCCATGTTCAAGACCCTTGCGACCATCAGCCTTGCGGCCAGCATTGCCGCCGGTACGTTTGGCGCGGCTGCCGCAGAGGAAAAGCCACCCGTCAGGATCGGTTGGGCCGCCTGGTCGGACGCCGAGTTCGTCACCAAGCTCGCCGCAAAACTGATCAAGGACGAGCTCGGCCAGGAGGTCGAACTGGTCCAAACGGACATCGCTCCGCTTTACCAGGGTGTCAGCCGCGGCGACCTCGATGCCATGATGATGGCTTGGCTGCCGGAAACCCACGCCGACTACTTCGCCAAGGTGAAGGGCAAGGTAACGACCCTCGGGACCGTTTACGACGGCGCCAGGCTCGGCTGGGTGGTTCCGAAATACATTCCCGAAGACGCAATCGCCTCGATCGACGACCTCAAGAAGGACGATGTGAAGGAGAAGCTCAAGGGCAGGATCGAGGGCATCGATCCCGGCGCGGGCCTTACGCGTCTGTCCGAGCAGGCAGTCAAGAACTACGCGCTCGACGGATACAAGCTGCAGATCTCCAGTGAGGCCGGCATGCTGACGACCATTGACCGCGCGATGCGCAAGAAGGATTGGTTTGTCGCCACGGCCTGGAGCCCGCATTGGATGTTCGGCAAGTACGAGCTTCGCTATATAGCGGATCCGAAGAACGCGCTCGGCAAGGCCGAACGTGTGGACGTGCTGGCACGCAAGGACATCGAAAAAGACAACCCCGAAGTCTCAGGCCTGCTGTCGCGCATGAAGCTGCCGATCGCCGATCTTGAAGCCGCGATGTTTAACGCCCAGCAGACCTCCTACGAAAAGGCTGTCGACCAGTACATCGCGGATCATCCCGACCAGATCAAAGCCTGGCTCGCCAAGGACGGTGGCTAAGCTCTGCCACTCGCGTCCACAACCGACGCCCGCGATCTCGTTGCGGGCGTACCTCCCGACAGAAGGATCATCGACATCATGAACGACATGCTTGCACCCCGCGCCACGGCCGACGCCACCGACGACACGATCGGTGGCCGCATTTCGCTTGCCCGCGATGCCATCAAGCTTTCGATCGAAGAGATATCCGCAATCGCGGGTGTTACCGAAGAGACCTGGATCAGCTGGGAAAATGACCGCGCAGAACCGAGGGCCAACCGCCTCGACATGATGGCCGGCATCCTGCAGGTCAACATTGCCTGGCTTCTCGATGGGCGCGGAACAGGACCAGTGGAGGCGAGGTAGTCCGCAAGCACTGCCCCTTCGGCGCGCTCAGGAAGAACACCAACACCATCACAGGCGATCGTCGCTGCGGTCGCAGCCGCCTACCTTTCGCCGATCGGGGCCGAGACGGATCCGACCCTTCTCAAGCCCCCGATGACGTTCCTTGGTCGCCCACCTTAAACGGAGGCGGCTTCCAGGCGGACGCCGTCAAAACGCGCGTTCATCGCAACGATCGATCCGGCATCAGGCATCAGGCATGCAGCCGTCGCCAGCGCGTCGGCGATGGCAGCGGATGATGCCGACACCGAGACAGAGCGCCAGTTTGCTGGCGCGGGCATTCCGGTCAGGGGGTCGAGAATATGTCCGTCTCTGGCTGCTTGATCGAAGGTCGTGCCGAGAGGGGCGGAGGTGGCGACCGCCCGCTGGCGCAGCGGCAGGCGCTCGCCTGTTTCCAGCCGGACGGGCCATCCGCCGCCGCCCGGTCGTCCCCCGAGCGCACGGAACTCGCCGGTATCGATCAGAATGTCCGTCAGTCCCTCAGCTTCAAGCATTGCTGCTACGCGGTCGGCGACATACCCCTGGCCGATGCCGTTCAACGTCAGCGCCATGCCCGGATGCAACGTGATCGCTGCTGCATCGAGCTTGACCTTGCCCCAGCCGACGTTGCCACGCACGCGATCAACGTCCGCCGGGCCGGGTCGCGTGCCGTTTGCAGCCGATTGAGCCCAGAGCGTCCAGAGCGGCTGTACCGTCGGATCGAAGCGCCCGCCGCTAGCCAGGTGGACTGCGTCGGCCAGTGACAGACATTCCAAAAGCTCGAATGGCGGGTCTTGAAGATGACCGTCGCGGTTCAACCGGCAAAGCGCGCTGTTGGCACGGTAGAGGCTAAGGATGTTTTCCAGACGGTCGATCTCCGCCATGACCCTGGAGACGATCGTCCCGGCCTCGGGGTGCGCAATGCGGATCGAGGCACGCGCGCCAAGAGCCTGACCTGTCCAGAAGCGGGTTGCCGCGTTGGCGTGGGCGATGGCGGGCGCCGTTGCGAGAACTGCAGAAATTGCAATCAAGCGGCGTCGGGTCAGCAGCATGGGGTCAACCTCCGGCTGGATGGGGCAATGCGCGCAGACGGCCGAGATAGTCTTCGTCGTCCGCTCGCGGTTCCGAGCCGGTCTCCACCGGCGTCAAAACCATGGCATCGGTAATATCGGCGAGCGCAAGCACCTGGCCGCCCTCGGCAAGAACGAAGGCCGCAGCCTCGTCGCGGCTTGAAAACGGCACGGCTTCGGGCGCACCCATGCCGCCTCGCCGGGCAGAGCCGACCACGTAGAACGCCTTGTCGGCGGCGATCCAGTTGCCGTCACCGGGCTGGTCCCACGTTGCCCCCGCAGCCCCCATGTCATTGACATAGATGACGAGGATCGGCGCAATCTGCTCCGGCCCACGCGCATAGGCGATCGCATCGCGCACCTGACTGAAGAAGAGCGGCGCGGGGCTTCCTTCCAGAAAGATCTGGGCCTTCGGGCCGGGGTGCTCCAGAAGGTTCATCTGGCAGTAATGACCGAGGGTCTCGGGCGTCATGTCCTGCGGCACGATGCTTTGGGCGACGTCCTCCTTGCAGGCGGAGAGCAGCGCCAGAGCGGCCGCGACGAGCACGAAGCGAAGTCGGGTCCTCATGGGGTCACCTTTCGGAAGGCTGCGGCGGCAAGGGCTATGGCGGCGAGTGGCCAGGCGAGAAGGGAGGCTGCCGATTGCCAGAGCGGGATCGTGCCGGCGGCGCCACCCAGTCCGCCTGCGGCAGAAACGGCCTGTGCGGCCGAGAGGTTAAAGATGCGAAAGGCGTCGGCAGGGTTGGCAAGCAGCGCAACGGGCAATGCGTGTGTGGTGAAGGCACCGCCTCCATCCGTCACGATTAACGCCAACAGGGCGAGGTCGTAGAGCACCACCGCCACCAGCCAGAGCGCGATGGCCAAGCCCGCCGCCCCCGACGGCCGTCGCGCCAAAGCCGAAAGCGCATAGCCGGTGCCAAGAAAGGTCGCACCCAGCAGCACAGAGGACCAGATCAGCCGCCATAGGGCGCCAAGCCCTGCGGTTGCTCCAGGATCGAACCAGACGGCTGCGAGCGCCGCCGCGCCGTAGCCAAGCGTCACGGCAAGACCGAGGATTGCGAGATGCGCCAGCAGTTTGCCGAGCAGAATCTGCAGGCGTGAGACGGGATAGGTGAGAAGCAGTGGCAGCGTGCCGCGTTCCACTTCGCCAGCCACCGCATCGAAACTCATCAGCAATGCCAAAAGCGGAACCAGATAGACCGCAAGCGAAGTGAGCGAGGCGACCGTTACGGAGAGCCGGTCGACGCCGACATCGCCCGTCGGGGCAGAGCCGGCGGCGGCCAGCACCAGGGCGAACAGCACCATCATGCCGGTGGCGATAGAGACCCAACGATTGCGCAAAGCGATACGGAATTCGCTGACGGCGGTGGCAAGGATGCGGCTCATTGCCCGTCCCTCCGGCTGAAGTGGCTGTAGATGTCCTCGAGGCTGGGCGGGATGACATCGAGATCGGCAATGGCGCTCCCAAGCGCCGCAATGCGGGCAAGGAGCGGCAGTTTTTCCGACTGCGACCCGCGAAGGCGCAAGAGACCGTCCTCCCCTTCCACCCCCTCGGGAAAGGTCGCTGCCAGCGCCGGCGCATGGCCCGGTGCGGGGCGAACGGAAAAGGCGACCGGAAGTGCCGCGCGGGTGCGAAGATCGGCAAGCGTACCTTCTGCCACCAGTTCCCCACCGGAAAGGATGAGGATGCTGTCGGTGCGGGCCTCCACCTCGGTCAACACGTGGGAGGAGAGCAGGATGGCGGTTCCTTCTGCGGCCAACCCGTCGAGCAGGTCATAGAAGTCCCGTCGCGACACCGGGTCGAGGCCCGAGGTCGGTTCGTCCAGCACCAGGAGACGGGGGCGGCCGATCAGCGTCTGGGCCAGACCCACCCGCTGGCGCATGCCCTTGGAATAGGTACCGATCCGACGCCGCGCCGCATGGCCAAGTCCGACCCTCGCAAGAAGCTCTGTGGCCTGCTTCGGGTTTTCGCCACGCAGTGCGAGATAGTGGCGAAGCTGTTCTTCTCCCGTCAAAGCCGGGTGAAAGGCGACATTTTCCGGCAGATACGCCACCTGGGTCCGCGCGGCGGGCGAACCGGGCGCCGAGCCGCAAACCGAAACCTCGCCGCTGTCGAAGGGGATGAGGCCAAGCACGATCTTCATCATCGTCGACTTGCCCGCACCGTTATGGCCGAGCAGTGCCGCGCGCCGTCCCGGCTCCAGCGCAAGGGACACGGACTTGAGCGCTTCCACCGATTGGAAACGCTTAGTGAGCCTGGAGATTGTCAGCGTCGGTGTCATCGTAATTTCCTTCAGTCCAGCGCCCTGCGGCCTCGGCCTCATAGGCAAGGATTTCGAGCGGGACAGGGATGGTCAGGGGGCGCATCAGCGGCGCGCTGTCGCGCACGCCTCCAGGCAGCGTGGCGGGAAAATCCCGCTGGCTCCAGCGAACGATCTGCACGGCCGGCGAGCCGGTGAGCAGGCTTGCCGCGGGCTGCGACCAGAGGATCTGGTCCATCAGGTCGTTGGGGCGGTAGAAACTGTCGGCAACGCCGTCGCCGTTGAGGTCGAAGGCCGGATGATCGGACCAGAAATTGCCCCGGCCTTCATGGCTCCATTCCATATTGCGGGTGCCGACGTATTTGACCTGCTCGCGGTTGGCGATGAAGGCGTTGCCTGTCAGCACATTCTTTTCCGAACCGGCGGTGAAATGTATGCCAATGCCGCAGCTCTCGAAGCGATTTCCCCAGACCAGATTCTTGTGGGCGTTGTAGATGAACAGGCATTTCTTCGTGCCCCCGCGCACCAGATTGCCTGACACGTCGGCATTGTTGGCATAGTTCAGCATCAGCCCATGCTCGCGGTCGCCGAGGCTGAGATTGTTCAGGATCTTCGCGCGGTTGGAGAACATGATCGCAAAGCCCAGATGGTTTCCGATCGAGATGTTGTCGGAAACCTCGGTGTTGCGGGTGTACATGAAGTGCACGGCAAAGCGCAGGTCGCGCATGATGTTGCGGCGATAGATGCTGTCGGCGCTGGCGTTCGAAAAGATGCCGTCGCGACCGTAGCGGATAATATTGTCTTGAAGCAGCGTACCGGGGCTGTTCCAGACATAGATGCCGTTACCGCGCTCGTTCATGCGGGCGCTGCGCGTGCCGATGATCTCGTTTCCGGAGACAATCGTGTCGCGGCCGCCATGGACGTCGATGCCGTGCATGTTGTCGGTGACGAGCAGCTTTTCGACACGGGCGCGATCGGCGCCTTGAACGATTTTGACCCCGGCGTCGAGATCCTGGTTGATGCGACCCGAACCGGTGACGGTGAACCCCGTCAAGGTGACGTCCGACGCGGCAATCGTCACCACGCTACCCTGCTTAAGCCCATTCACCACCGCTCCACGCGGACCGGTGATGGTCAGTGGTCGGTCGATGGTGACGGGGCCGTCATAGGCCCCGTCGGTCAACACCAGCACATCGCCGGGTTGGGCCCCGGCGATGGCTGCGGCAAGACTGCCCGCATCCGGCACGACTGCGCGCTCCGCCGCTAAGAGCGGAGAGGCGAGAAGAAAGCCGATCAGGAGAACGGACAGCCGCATCGATCAGGCGCCCTTCGGTTCCACGAACATGCGGCCGCGCATTTCCATGTGCAGGGCATGACAGAACCATTGGCAATAGTACCAGTAGACGCCAGG
The DNA here is from genome assembly GCF_014852035.1 of Ensifer sp. ENS03. Taxonomy (NCBI): domain Bacteria; kingdom Pseudomonadati; phylum Pseudomonadota; class Alphaproteobacteria; order Hyphomicrobiales; family Rhizobiaceae; genus Ensifer; species Ensifer sp. ENS03. Next base: position 214,339 of record NZ_JACVAV010000011.1, read on the forward strand.
ATTGGCCGCAACGAAGGTAACGGAGCTCGTCTGTTGCGGGCCGACCTCCATCGCCACGCCGTGATTGCCCATGGTGAAGCCATGGGTAAGGTCATCGATCTCATCGAGATTGGTGACGATGACCGTGACTTCGTCGCCCTCCTTCACCGTAAAGCTCGGCTGGCTGAAGCTGGGTGCGACCGAGGTCATGTAGACGCGAACCTTGTTGCCGTCGCGGATCACGGCCTCAGTCCATTCGTCGATGTCGACCTCATCGGCCTCGGCCTGCTTGCGGGTTTCGGCCCACAGCGGATCCTTGCGATCCCAGACCGAGCGGATGTTCGGCAGGATCGAGGGGGAGACGGCGATGGCGTCATGCGGCTCGGCGAAGGTCGGGCCGTCATGGACCAGCACCATCTTGTCACCGGAAATGTCGATCAACTGATCGTTTTCCGGCTTCAGCGGGCCGACATTCAGGAACCGGTCCTTGGAGAATTTGCACAGGCAAACGAGCCAGTCGTTGGCGGCATCGAGCGTTTCGCCCATCACCGTCTTCAAGTGGCCGGGTTGATACTGAACGTCGAGCTTGTCCTTGATCGGGTTGATCTTCTCACCGGCGTAGGCGCGGATGGCCTCATCGATGTTCCACTTTACCACCTGGCTGTCGAGGAACAGCGAGGTATAGGCGTTGCCGCGCCCGTCGAAGGCGGTGTGCAATGGGCCAAGGCCCAGTTCCGGTTCCGCAACCACCGCGCTGCGCGGCTCGGCATTGTCGTAGAACAGGGCATCGAACTTCGTCACGTCCAGCACGGTGACGGTTGGCGAAAGCTTGCCGGCAACGCACAGATGCTTCCTGTCCGGCGCCATGTTGCAGCCGTGGGGGTTGTTGGCGATCGGGATGTAGCGCGTGAAGAGCGACTTTGCCTCCTTGCGCCCGTCCACCACCTTGACGCCGTTGATCTCCTCATATTGGCCGGCCTTAATGGCCTTCTCGATTTCGGCGATGTTGAAGACGACGATATGGTCCATCTCGGACTTGGTCATCTCCTCCAGCGTCATGCCCATTTCGGAGTTGTAGCTGGTGGAGAACGCCCACTTGCCCTCGTAGTCGGCATCGCAATTGTCGAGGTTGCCCGAGACCTTCACCTGCCACGCCACTTCCCACTTGTCGGCATCGACGGCGGTGAAGATGTTCACGTAGGTCGCCACGTCCGTCATCGTCGAGCCGTCGTTGACGAGCGGGGCCTCGTCCTCGCCGTTGCAGAACACATAGTTTGAACGCGGCCATTTCTGCGGACGCATGCCGTGGATGCCCTTGGCGTTGGGGATCTCCAGGATGGCGTCGGTCTTCATCACGTCGCAGCGCACGCGCGCCACGCGCGTATTGGCCTTGTCGTTCATGAACAGGTAGCGACCGTCATATTTACCGTCGGTGAAGGACATATGGACGTGATGCAGGTCGCCGTTGTCGTGGATTTTCTTGCCGTTGGCGGCAAGCTGCTTCTTCGTCTTTTCCGTCATCGTGCGCTGATGGATCCGGATCGATTCATTGGTCTGCCCCCAACCGGTGGCCGAGCAACGGTTGAACACCGGCACGCGCATCAGTTCGCGCATCGAGGGAATGCCGAGAATGCGCATCTCGCCGGTCTGACCGGAGGACCAGAAGCCGTAGTAATCGTCGAGCTTGCCCGGTGCGACCGAGCCGTCGGCACCCGTGGCCGCACGGGCCGGTGTCGCCAATCCTGCAGCGCCGAGGCTGAGTGCGGCCGGCCCTACAGTGCCCGCCAGAATGGCGCTGCCTGCAGTCGCGCTGAAAAGTGCTCGCCGGCTTAGTCCCTTGTGTTCCTTTGATTCCATGATCTGGTTCCTTTTTGCTTGAACCTTGGCTTCGATTAAACTTTGGCTGCGGGTTGATGGGTCGGCACGCCGCCCGGGCTTGCCGCAAGCTTCGCCCGCGACTTCATCTTCTTGATCACGACGGGGCAGACGGTTTCGGACTGGTAGAGCACCTGGCAGTGCAGGCAGTTGATGCACTCGTTCGGATTGATCTCGCCGGTCCGGTGGATCGCCTGCACCGGACATTGGTGGGCGCAGGTCTGGCAGGGGTTGCCGCATTCATGGTAGCGCTTGAGCCAGTCGAACATGCGTATGCGCGCAGGGATCGCGAGCGCCGCACCGAGCGGGCAGAGGTAGCGGCAATAGAACCTCTCGACGAAGAGCCCGGCGACGAGAAGTGCTGTGGCATAGGCCACGAACGGCCAGGCGCGGATGAACTTCAGGATGATCGCTGTCTTGAATGGCTCGATCTCGGCCAGATGCTCTGCCTGCTCGACGCTCATCAGAGAGACCCCGAAAAGGCCGAGGAAGATCATGTATTTGATCGGCCAGAGCCGCTCGTGCAGGCCCCATGGCAATGTCCATTGCGGGATACGCAGCTTGCGTGCGATCTGGTTGGTCAGCTCCTGCAGTGCGCCGAAGGGGCAGAGCCAGCCGCAATAGGCTCCTCGTCCCCAGAACAGGAGTGCCGCGGCAACGGCAAACCACAGGATGAAGGTGAGCGGATCGAGCAGGAAAGCCTGCCAGCTGAACCCGTTGACGAGACTGCCGAAGAGCGCCATCAGATTGACGACAGAAAGCTGCGCGTTGGCATACCAGCCAAGAAAGACCAGCGTTACTGTCAGGAAGATGATGCGAAAGATGTAGAACGCTCGCGCGTTCCTGACCGCATAGGTCTGGAAGAAGAACACGCCCGTCAGCACGACCAACATGGCGCCGAGCACGACAATCTTCAGCTTCGAGTCGTCCCAGATGCGTTTCCACAGGTCGGACTGTGCAGTCTCCTCGTCACGATCAGCAACGGCTGCAACGTCCTTCACCGGTGGTGGCGCGACAGCACGCAGATACTTCTGCGGAAGCTGGTAACCCAGATCGAAGGTATGAAAGACTTTTTCGACCGGTCCAACCTCACGTTGGGCCAGGAGCTGTATGCGGAAAGGTTTTGTCGGGTCGAAGCCGAGGCCTGCTTTAATGCGGAACAGGTCCATCTCGTTGTATTCCGGCGCACCGGCAAGCGAGATTGCGCCCAGGCGACGGTGGTCGCTATCACGAAAGCGAACGGAAACATCGTCCTGGATCAGCACGATGCGATCAAAGATGCCGCCGCGCACATAGCCTGATCCCTTGAAGGAATAGAGCCCGCGTCCGACCACGGCGATCGCGTGTTCGCCTTCGCCAAGCCAAGCCTGAAGGTTTTTCTCTTCGGCTGCCCCGAGAAAGGCCTTGCCGATGGAAGGGACCGAGACCAGTGCCGCCTGCATCTCGATGAATGTCGTTTCCGGCGCTTGCGCAATCGCGCGCTCGCGGGCGCGCTCATCGGGATGGCCGGCGAAAGCAGCATTGACCTGCGCAACGTCGAGCGACAGGCGGCGCAGCGTGCCGTCACCTTCTGCCTCGACCCAGTCGGCCGGCGCGGTAGCCGCGGGATCGATTTCGAAGCGCGGGCCGGCATTGTCCGCTTCCGGTGTCAATCCGCCAAGCCCGAGCGCGCGCGCAACCTTTAGCCCGGACCGGACGATCGAATCGTCGATGACCATGACCGTCACCGTCGCGCCCGAGATGATATCTACCTCGTGGGTCGTACCGCCGGATTTCGCCTCGGCGACGAGATCAAGGCCTGCGTAGCCGGCTACAAGCGCCTTCACCTTGGCGTCCGGAATGCCGATGAGGACGATGGGTTCCGAATGTTTCACCAGCCGGACGCCGACGATCTTCGCATCCTTGTCCACCGCCACGAGCGTATGGATGGGTTTGCCGGAATAGCCGGTCGTTCCGACGAAATCCGAGGTCACGAAAACCCACGCCACCGTCTGACCGCCCTTCAGCACCGGGGCCGCCGCCACATCATCACGCACAGCGCCAAAACCGTCCGCTCCTGGCACAAGATCGGAGGCTGTGGTGGTCGGCAAAAACTCCTGAAGCACCGATGCTGCGCTGGCGGATACAGCGCCCCACAGGCTGAGGCAGAGAAGAAGGACAAGACGGAAGAGTTTCATTCCAGGGTGTTTTCCCGCAAATCGTTGCCGGAGCATTGAAACTTTGGCGCGGGACATTCTTTGATCTAGCTCAAACAAAGACAGCTTCGTTGATTGCAATCCTTGATTGTCGCATGTCGTGCACGGATTGATGCTCAGGTGGAGCTGGGGAAAGGACTTCGCGTCAAGCCGGCGGCCGACCGGCGCAAGAACAATACCTTTGAAGTCGGATCGCCCGGCCCGTGGCCTGCCCTCCCCGCGATATCTGCCAGGGGACGGCAGGCAGCCCGCCACCCACAACTACTGCGCGTCTTGCGAACAAGTTCCGCCCTGTGAGCTCGGCTCGCGAAGAGCAAATTGATCGCCGCGGTGCCTCGTGGGGGCACGTCGGCGCCAGCTCAAAACAGTGAAAGTGTGCCCGGCGCTAAGCGCCGGGTCGGATTGCGTGCAAAAAGATGTGTGAAGTTCCGCCTCCTCCCGTTGGGCAAAGCGATGCCGGAAAGACCTGTCAGGGCCTCACCCCGTGGAACGCGCTGCTGGCGAGAGAGCGGAACCCTCAAATGCATCAATGCCAGCGAACCGCGGAAACAGAACGCTGTTTTCCAGATGCATATGTGTAACGAGATCGTCGCAGAATTTTTGAACTCCGACATAGAGCGCCGTCCAGGACCTGCAGGCCCCGTCCGGAAGTGTAAAACCATGCGTCAAATGCTCGATCACGGCGAGGCTCCGGCTCTCGCATGCATGATCGTCCCGCATGCCGGCAATCAGATGTCGGATGTCCGGATCGGGCTCATGGCGCATCATCGGAAAGAGCGCAAGCTCTTCCCGCGCCATGTGGGGAAGAAGGTGGTCCTTGAGCTCGGCCAGCGCGTCGGCAAGACCAAGTGGCGCGGAGCGATGAGCACCGTGGACGTGCTCCACCTTTTGGGCAAGCGGGATCAACCATTCCAGATCGGTGCGGTGGGTCTGGTGATAACGGTCCAGAATATGAGCGATAAGCTCGCCTGTAGCATCCGGAGCCTCGCGTCTTGCGGCAAGCTCCAACGCCTGAAGCCGATCGAGCAGATCAGCGGCCTCTATGCCGGCATCCGCGGCCGCTTGCGCAAGCGGTACATCGCCACCACAGCAAAATCCGATACCGTGCTGTCTGAAGAGTTCCGCGGCACCGGGAAGCTCGCACGCAATCACTCCGACGGCTGTGTCCAATGTGTATTCGGTCAATGTGCTCTCCTTGGCGCCTAAAAGGTCATGATCCGCAATCGATTTCAAAGCGGGCGATCCATGATCGTTGTTCAAGGGAGAAGCTGGGGCAGTTCTTCCGATCGTTCTTTGTCGAAACGCAACTTTATTCCGGAAGGATCGCAATCGTTGAAGATCTGAATGACCGTTAAGGGCCCTTGCCGCTGGTGCCGTGGCGACGGCGCCAGTTCACCAAGCGCTCGCGATCGAACGTGAAGACTTCATCGATCACCGTACCATCGGAAGATACGGTTGCATTCCAGAGACGCCCGCCGCACCGAAGCGTCAACCGGAATGTGCCCAGGTGCTCCCCTTGACCGATCTCAACCTGGCTCTTGACTTCTCCCCGGTCGAGGCGATTTCTAAGCTCAGTCGGGGGCAGACGCAGCGCCGACGACATGGTCGCCGCCGGCACGGAGAAATCGCCACTGGCGTCGCGCTCGACGCGCAAAACTCGTCGGTTTGTCAGTGTCAGCATAGAGCTTTTCTTTCGGATGACGTGTCGTCCCTCGCGCGCGGATGAGGCCGCGTCAGACGGTCCCGTGATGCCTCAAGGCGAACGCTAAGAAGATCGAGCAAAAAGCCGTCGTCAATGCCAGCAGCCGGGATGCTGGCAAACAGTTCAGCAACCTCAATCGTGCAATCGCATAACGTTAGATCCCTCTGTTCCATCTCGACCATGATTTGAGCCCTCCAATGTGCTCGATCCGCGAAACCCGGCTGCTCCTTGCTAGATGTTTGGCGTCAGGCCTCGTTGCGCTAACGCAAGCTTTCGACGCGGTCGTCAAATTCCTCGCCATCATCGACATCCCGGTATCGCATCGGATCAAGCACGTCGGCTACTGACTACTCGACTTCAGTATTCTGTTGCGAAGCGGATGCCGATGCCGGCTGAGATCGGCTCCCTTGGTGACCGCGCGGCAATCCGCGTGGAGCTTGCTTGGCTTCTTGGAATGGCGATCCGTCGTCTAAGAGCGCATAGACTTGAAGCCTGCTCTGATCTCCTCGACGAAGATTTCGGGCTCCTCCCAGGCGGCGAAGTGCCCACCCTTTAAGGCGCGGTTGTAGTAGACGAGCTTTGGATAAGCCTTTGACAGCCATTGTCTCGGTGGCCGATAGACCTCGCCCGGAAAGACGGTGACGGCCACAGGAACCCTGGCTGGCGTGAGCTTCGCGCCTGCCTTGACGTTCTCCCAATAGATACGTCCGCTTGAGGGCCCTGAGTTGGTCAGCCAATACAAGGTGATGTTGTCGAGGATGGCGTCCTTGCCGAGCGCCTGTTCCGCATCGCCACGCGTGAACACCCAGTCGGCGATCTTGTCCAAGAGCCAGGCTGCAAGTCCCACCGGTGAATCGGCAAGGCCGTAGCCGATCGTTTCCGGGCGCGTACTGAGGATCGAGGCGTAGCCGAAACCATTGTTCAGGAAGTCGCGAGCCTCGTCGAAAACCTTCTTTTCGTCGGCAGACATGGTCTCGGGAGCCGGCCCGCCGTTCTTCAACGCCTTGGCAGCGTCCGCTGGAAGCGTCGTCGAACGCTCCACCCTGTTGACGTGGATGCCAAGCAGTCCGGCTGGCGCCTGACGCGCCAGGGCATCGCTGATGATTGCGCCCCAATCACCGCCTTGCGAGACATAGCTGTTATAGCCGAGCCGCTTCATGAGGGCGTCCCAGGCACGGGCGATCCGTTGCGCCTCCCAACCGGTCGTGTCTGGTTTTTGCGAAAAGCCGAAGCCTGGGATTGAAGGGATGACGAGATGGAAGGCGTCTTCGGCCTTGCCGCCATGTGCAGTCGGATCCGTCAGCGGATCAATGACGTCAAGCAGTTCAAAGATCGAACCCGGCCACCCGTGGGTCATAATCAGCGGAAGAGCGTTCTCATGGCGGGAGCGTACGTGGATGAAATGGATGTCGAGCCCGTCGATCTTCGTCAGGAATTGGGGAAACGCGTTCAGCTTACGCTCTGCCCGGCGCCAATCATAGGAGGACTGCCAATACTGCGCGAGTTCACGAAGCTTGCGCTGCTGGACGCCCTGGGACCGATCCGAGACGGTCGCGCTGTCCGGCCAACGGGTTGCGACCAGGCGCCTTCTGAGGTCAATGAGGGCATTTTCGGGAATGTCGGCCTTGAATGGTTGGATGGCATCGCCCGTCGCCGTCGCTTTCACGATGTCGGCTGCGATGCCGGTTCCGGGCAGCACGGCGGCGGCTACACCGATCGCGGCGCCCCGAAACAGAAACGAGCGCCGCGTGAGCGGCCCGTCGCCAGCCTTGTTTTCCAGGTTCATTTCAAAAAACTCCTGTCCGCTAATCCAGAAGGCGCATTGGAGAGATCCGCGCAGAGCTCTTGTTCAAAAGATGCGCGGAAACATGTCGAGCGGGGGGCTCGCTCCGCGCGACGGCCCCCGCACTCCATTGATCATCAAACCTCGTCGGGGCCTTTGCGGTAGACGAGAAACTTGTTGCCTTCGGGATCTCGGAAATAGGCACAATAGGGGTCACCGCCGTCCGGGCCTCTCGGGCCGGGAGCACCCTCGTCGGAACCTCCTGCTTCCAGTGCCGTGGCATGAGCCTGATCGACCTGGGCTCGAGAGCGCGCTTCAAAGGCGACCATGGTGCCATTGCCGGCAACCGCTGTCTCTCCGTTGAAGGGCTTCGTCACACCGAATTCGAGGGTACGGTGGCCGTAATAGACAGCGCGTCCGGGCTGGACGAGCACGCGGCCGATGCCGAAGACGGCAAGGAGCTTGTCATAATACGCCGCTGCGGCATCGAGGTCGTTCGTGCCGACGGTAGAGTGGCCGGCGAGCGCTCTTGTCTTTTCCGCGATCTCCTTGTGCGGGGAGGCCGTGATGTCGTTCATTTTCCTCATTCCTTTCGTCGCGAGTGACGGTCTCGTCTCGCTGCTTCGTTCGGGATCGTCGCTAAACCCGGCGATCCATGAATGACGGGAATCTACGGATCGCACCTGCTGCCCGGTACTGAGCAAATCTGAGAGCCATCCTCTCGCTTGAATGCCCTGGCGTCCACTCGAGAGCGAATTTGCCCGAGTTCAAGAGGGTGCCTCTCAAAAACTGCATCTGCCGACGGACTGCTCGATGCCCGATGCTCTGGTCACACTCACCATTCAGAGACCGGAAGGACTTAAAGACATGGCATCGCTCAAGACCGTCGTCGCAACAGCTTCTGCGATCATGGCATCGACCGCACCAGGACACGCAGGCCCAATCGGCTCCGCAACGGCCCTGAAAATCGACTTCATCACGATCGACGAGAACATAACGCTCCGACGAATGGTTTCCCGTCAGGGCAATCCGAACGGCACGGTTCTCTTCCTGCACGGCTTTCCCGAGACGCTGGGCGTCTGGGCGAAGATCACGGAAACTATGGGCGCACAGTACGAAGTGCATGCGTTCGATTGGCCTGGCTATGGCCAGTCGTCGCGCCCTTCCCCGGAGCGGTTCTCCTATTCACCAAGAGACTACGCCAAGGTTCTCAAAGCCTATATCGACAGATCGGGCATCGACCGATCGAATTTGGTGATCTACGCCTCGGACATCGGCAGTCTTCCCGCTCTGCTTCTTGCACTGGAAGAACCGACGGTCGCGAAGAAGATCATCGTCGGCGACTTTGCGCCGTTCAACAGGCCGCATTGGATGTACGAGAGCCTTCAAAATCTGAAGGCCGAACCGACGGCAATACCAACGCGCGCCTATATGAACAAGACAAGCGACGAGATCTTGGAGAACGTACATCGGCGTGGCCTTGCACCGGAAAACCAGTTCGACTTGCCGTCCGAGGTGCAATCGGACATGAAGGAATCCTGGATGCGCGACGGTGTGACGACAGCCGACGCCTTCGCATTCTATTACGCCCACTTCACGCGGGATGAAGATTATCTTGAGGCCAATCTGTCTAGGCTCAAGACCCCGATCAAGGTGATCTGGGGCGAAAAGGACATCTACATCAAACCGGAGATGGGCAAGGAGTTCGCCGATCGAACCGGTTCGAAATTCGCCGTTCTGAAGGGTGTTGGCCACTTCCCCCACCTTCAGGATCCGTCACGAGCAGTCGACGAAGTTCGCCGCGCCTTCGCCGACTAGGCCTTCAAGGCCTCACTCCGCCCGAAGACAGTGCGAAGGCGAGGGAGGGCCCAGTCAATGAAGGAGCGCACCTTCAACGTGAGCATGCCCTGACCGGAATAGACGATGTGGATCGGTCTTGACGCGCCGTCGAAACCCTCCAGAACCGGCACGAGGGCGCCTGACGACAACTCGTCCGGGATCTGGTAATCGAACAAGCGGGCGATGCCGGCTCCGCCGACCGCCGCGGCCACGCAATTGGCCGCGGTATTCACCTCAAGACGATTGCGGGGAACGGCCTCCATCGGGCGGCCGTCGACATCGAACGTCCAGAAGAACGTCCGCTTGTTGAAGAGTATTCCGTCATGGCCTTCAAGATCGCCCGGATGCGTCGGCACACCCCGACGCTCAAGATATGCCGGGCTGGCGCAGGTCAGCAGGCGAAACTCTCCGGCCTTGACCGCATAGAGAGAACTATCCGCAAGGTCGCCGAGACGAATGGCGATATCGACCTGCTCTTCGACAAGATGGACCGTTCTGTCGAGCGAAATGAGGTTCAGCGATACCTCCGGGTGCCTCTCCATGTAACCAAGGGCGATCGGCATGATGTAGCGGGCGCCGAACTCGACCGGCATGGTGATCGTCAGCGTGCCGCGCGGTGTCTGGTATTCGCCCGAGGCTCGCCGCTCCGCCTCCTCCAGATCGACCATGATCTTTCGGGCAGCCTCGACATATTCCCGGCCCGCATCGGTGAGTTGAAGGTTGCGGCTGGTGCGCACGATGAGGCTCGCCCCCAGGTGCCGTTCGAGTTCGGCAACCTTGCGACTGACGCTTGGCAGTGGAGCATTCAATTTCCTGCTTCCCGCGGAGATGCTGCCGGCATCAACGACTGCGAGCAGCATTTTCATTGCTTCGAAGCGATCCATGATACCCCCGCCAACGTGACCGCTGATTGTTTCGCGCCGTGACGCCCCTTTCGCCCTGCCAAAAGACAAGACACTCATGCGTCACTTCACCTGCAGTTGTTCCGAAATTCGACCGGAAAGCGCGCGCTGCCCTTGCTTCACGATCGTCTCAAGGAAATCGCCAACAACACGAATGCGTTTGGTGTCGCGAACCCCTTCATGAACGACAAGCCAAATGGCTTCCTCCTGCCTGCAAAGGTCTGGTTTGACCCGGACAAGCTCGTCCTCCGTGTCGGCAAGGATACACGGCAATACGCCGAGGCCGTTGCCCGCCTTCATCGCGAGCACCTGCGCCTGCATCGTATCGACCGTCAGGTTGGCGATGCCGCTTTCGACCCACGAGCGCAGGGTCTTGGGCACGACAAGGAACGACAGGGGATCGCCCCAGGTAATCAGCCTATGGCCGGTGATCGGCAAATGATTTTCCCGGACGGGGTGGCTCTCAAGATAGGCTTTCGACGCGTAGAGGCCGAACGCGATCGTGCCGATCCGGCGCACCACATAGTTGCCCTGTTCAGGGCGGCAGAGCCGAAGGCCGATATCCGTCTCTCGCTGTGGAATCTGGGCGAAGGACGTGGCGTTGACCGAAACGCCCAACGAAAGATCGGGATAGGCTTCCTGCAAAGCAGGCAGGTTTGGCATCAGCAGGTGATGTGCGAGCGTGTCGACGGTGATAATCCTAACCGCCCCCGAGACGCGACCGTCCTGGCCGCAAAAGCTGCCTTCCAGTTCGCGCATGGCGGTTTCAATCGCCGTTGCTTTCTCGACCATCGCCCGTCCTGCGTCAGTGAGCTCGTAGCCGTCCGGCCGGCGCTCGAACAGGCGCGTCTTCAGTGCATATTCCAGGGTCTCTATCCGTCGCGCCACCGTCGAAGCGCTCGCTTTCACTTCACGCGCAGCGCCGGTGAGGCCGCCCTGGCGTGTCACTGCAAGGAAGTAGCGGACATCGTTCCAGTTCATGTTTCTGTTTTTCGAAAACCCTCTTGCGAACTTATGCGTCGAAGCGCGTGAAGGGAAGGATTATCCCTTTAAGGATCGTGGAAACGGAGCTTGGCAACGAAAAATCGGCAAAGCTCGATCAAAACTCTGAGGCTATGCTCATGATGAACAGGCAGTTTTCGGTCGGCGTGTTTGCCGCGCTCTTTGCAGCCTTTGCCTTCTCCCTCAATTTCGTCGTGCCGTTCATAATCGGCGACTTCTCCACGTTCGACTTTGCTCTTATCCGGCATGTGGTCTCGGCGACGGTTGGGGTCTTCATTCTGTTTTCAGAACGCGAGACGGCATTGCGCCACCTGACGTTCCAAAACGCCATGGCTGCCACGGGATTGGCCTTCATCGGCTATGTCGGCTACTTCCTGACGGTAACGGGAGCGGCAATCTACGCCGGCCCGGTCATTGCGCCTGCCTTCCTTGGCCTGGTTCCGATTGTGCTTGCCGTCATTGGAAACCGGGGTCAGGCGTCACTGCCATGGCGCTTCTTGATGACACCGCTTGCACTGGTGGCAATCGGTCTCGTGCTGGTCAACGGCACGGCGTTCACCGCAGATAGTCTCGGTTCCGTTCGCTCGCTTTGGATTGGTATTCCGCTTGCCCTGGCCGCGGTCGGTCTATGGGTATGGTTCGCGATCGCCAATCAGGCAGCGCTCGCAATCCGCCCGGCGATGCCGTCGGGCATATGGTCCGCATTGATCCTGATCGGCGGTGGTCTCCAGATGCTGGTTTTCTACCCGGTTGGTGCGGCGATGGACCTTTTCCAGCTTCCGAAGCTCGGTTTCGGTTGGGAAGCCGCCGGCTCCCTCTATCTATGGGGAACGTCGCTGGCACTGATGGCGACCGTGTGCGGGGTATGGGCTTGGAATGTCGCGTCGAGGACGCTTCCTGTTGCGCTCGCGGCACAGCTGATCGTGTCGGAAACGGCCTTCGGCGTAGTTGGCGGACTTGTTGTCCATGCACGTTGGCCGACGATGATGGAGGCAGCCGGCGTCGCTGTGCTCATCGCTGGTGTCGTTCTTGCCATTCGCGTGTTCTACGGTCAGCAGGCCCAAATGAACGAGGCCATCGCGCAGCCATCCTGACGCTCGCGCGATGGGCTCCCCCCTGGTCATGGAGACCTCGGTCGGCCGCTCTTCTTTGATGCGCGTCCTCGCGCAAACCGATCAACCGGCCGCCGTATCTAACCAGATCGTTACAGGACCGTCATTGGCCAGCTCCACCCGCATGTCCGCGCCGAAGACGCCATTCGCAACAGCAACGCCAAGGGTCGAGACTTGCACAGAGAAATGCTCATAGAGGCGTTTACCCTCCTGCGGCGGCGCGGCAGTAGAAAAGCCCGGCCGGTTCCCTTTCGTCTCTGCGGCCAGGGTAAACTGGCTGACGACGAGCGCTGAGCCGCCCACGTCGACCAGGGAACGGTTCATGCGATCCTGATCGTCCCTGAAGATGCGCAGGTTAACGATCTTGCGCGCCAGCCATTCGCTTTCCTTCTCGGTGTCGCCCTTCATCGCACACACGAGCACCAACAGGCCGCTGGCGATTTCTCCCGTGACCGCGCCGTCTACCGTGACACGCGCAGATGAAACGCGCTGGACAAGTGCTCTCATGGCAAGGAATCTCCCTATGGCTTGCCGGCGTTTATCCACTCCGAGGCGATCGCAATCAAGCTCTATGCGACCCGACAGCAACCGTCTGGACGACGTCGTCAGACCTGGTCGAACGATGGGCAGACCTGGCCGGCGCTCGTTACCGTGCCTGAAGGGGTAGCATTTTCACGCGGTGGAATGGCCGTGGGCGACGGCGAGCTACCGTGTTTGATCGCGACCGTCGTTGGGCTTGTCGGATCATACGCAATGTTGAGGCAATCCGGGCGCTGTGATCTCGCCAATCAATGGAAGATTGGCGAAGGCCGGTGCTCGGCATGAAGCCGTGCACTTCAAACAGGGAGCGAAACGGCCTTGAGCATTTGTGACAGCGACACGACGCAAAACGGCACTCCGCGCGCAGAAAGAGAAACCAAGCGAGGAAATGGAATGCGCACGAGACTGGTGATGGCGGGTCTCGTGCTGCTGCTGACACCGGCAGATCCGGCCCGGTCGCAGGCGATCGAACCCGTTTGCCCTTCTCCGCACGACAGAACGGTTGCCATCACGTTCGACGATCTCCCTTATACCCGCGCAGGCGATGCGGGAGGGCAGGAACTCGCTGCGGTCGCGAGGGCCACGAACGAAGCCATCCTGGCCGGTCTCGCCGTTCGTAACGTTCCCGCTATCGGGTTTGTCGTCGAACGGCGTGTGCAGGCGCTGGGTGAGATCGGTCAGGCACTGTTGGAACCGTGGAACACTGGCCAATTCGAGCTTGGCAATCACAGTGCGAACCACCCCGATAGCAATACCTTGGACGTCGATGCGTTTCGTTGCGAAGTGATTGACGGAGAGGCGACCATTCGGCCGATGGTGGAAAAGGCCGGCCGAACCCTTCGGTTCTTCCGGTTTCCCTACAATCACCTCGGAGACACGGATCAACGTCGCGAGGCGTTCGAACGGGTACTTGGCGAACGCGGTTATCATCTCGCGGCATCCACCATCGATACGTCGGATTATGTGTTTGATGCTGCATATGAACGGGCATTGGCGCGATCCGATACGGCGATGGTCCGAAGGATCGAAGACGCTTACATAGACTATAGCCGCGTCGAGATTGCGTATTATGAGGATCTGAACCGCAAGGTCCTCGGGTGCGAACCGCCCGGCATTCTCCTGCTTCATGCCAATCGCATCAATGCGGCCACCATCGATCGAATACTCGGGCTTTTCAGAAGTACGAGCTACCGCTTCGTCTCCCTTGAGGAGGCGCAAGCCCACCCGGCGTACAGGCAGCCGCCTCGATTTGCCACCAAGTTCGGACCAATGTGGGGGTATCGCTGGGCAAGGGAGCGGGACCTCAAGTTGGATGGAAGCAAGGAGGAAGAGCCTCCGGCATGGGTGACCCAATACACCGATCCCGACGCGCCGCTCTGATCCGCATCCGTGGCCAAGATCGAGCTCCAGCAATCGCTTGGCCGCGACGGCTTAACCCTGTGCTTCGCCGCAATGTTCTCGCAACGCGTGGCCCCAAGACTCCTGAACAGTCGATTCGATATTTGAAGGAGTATGTCCCATGCGTGCGTCGGTCTTCGGTAAGGTTCTCGCGCTGACCGCAGCTTTGGGCGCGACTGTGCCTGCAGCTCCAACCGTCCTTGCTGACGATTACGATGGAGGTTGGCGCCATTGTCGGGACCTTCACGGAAGAGACCGGTGGCGTTGTGAGGAGGCGCGGCGCGATCGGTGGCGCGAGCGCCAGGAAAAACAGGACAAGAAGGATATGAAGGCTGGTTTGGCCGCCGGCGCGATCGGTTTGGCCCTCGGTGCCATCATTATCGGTGCGGCACAGGAAGCCGAGCGGAAGCGCGAGGCGGAAGCTTATCGGCGCAACGATCGCGATGCGCGGTGCCTTGCGCGCTACCGCTCCTATGACCCGCGCAGCGGAACATTCATTGGGCGTGACGGCCGGCGCTACGAATGCAGGTGAAGGCTGCGCCTCCGGCCGACAAGTCGCCCACAAAGGCGTGGCGACCTTTCGCGCAGAAACCTTTACGGACGCCTGCTTCGGCCATAGATGTGCTGCAATGGTGGGTGCGTCCTGCGTGCCGATCGTAAGGCTGGAGGGAGTTTTGACGGATTTTACCTGGTTGAATGAGCCTCGAAACTGGAACGTCGAAAATGGCGTGCTAATCCTCAAAACGGAGGCGAATACCGACTTCTGGCAGACAACCTTCTATGGCTTCAGGCGCCATTCCGGTCATGCCAGACTGCAGGCGGTGAGCGGAGATTTTACCGCATCGGTGGTCGTGCGCGGTGATTATCGGGAGCTCTACGACCAAGCCGGGCTGATGCTGATTATCGACGAAACTCACTGGCTCAAGACCGGCATAGAGTTCACCGACGGCTTGATGCATTTCTCGGTTGTCGTCACGAACGGAACGTCGGACTGGTCCGTAATCCCGCTTGCGCAAGCGCAGCCGAACGCCGAAGTGCATATCCGGCTGACGCGGCACGAGGCAGCGCTCAGGGTCCAGTTTCACCTTGGCGATGGTCCGTGGCAGATGGCGCGGTTATGTCCATTCTCCGGTGAAGACGCACGGATCGGTGTCATGGCCTGCTCTCCTGAGCGCGAAGGTTTTACCGCGCAGTTCGAACGATTTTGCCTGGGCGCTCCGATATCGCGCGACTTGCATGCCTCATAGGAACCCTTGCTGCTAGCAGCGGCGATCCGCTCGCCTTGATCGGGCTTTGAAGGGACGTCCGACCCGTCGTCGGTATTCCTTCGCGCGCGCCTTGCCGCAGTGGAACTTCAAGAGCGCATCGGGCGTTCCGCAACCTCCTGCGGCTCACAGATCGCGTCTAACCAGAGCCGCCGTCACAACATCGTCACGAAACGCACGAACAACTCGCTTCGTGTAAATGGCGGAGGCACAGATGGATTACTTCAGACGCTTCACCTTTTTGTTCGCGACACCCGCCTTCGACAACGAGGATCTCGAGGGGGCCAGGTACAAGCAGATTGTCGAGGAGATCGAGCGGTCGGGTTTCGAGGTGGTCCGCGCACGGAGCCTTGAGGACGCGGAAATCGCCGTCCAGACGGACGCGGCCATCGGCTGCATGATGGTCGACTGGGGCAAGAAAGGCATGGAAGGCAAGACCGCCTCCCTCATCAATCTGATGCGCCGACGCGGTCTCGAATTCCCGATCATCCTTCTGATCCGGCGCAAGCGCTTTGAGGACGTACCGGTCGAAGTGCTCGACTTCATCGACGGCTATGTCTTTCTATCCGAAGAGACGCCTGCCTTCATCGCGAAAAACCTCATCAGCCGCCTCAAGCAATATGCCGAGACGATGAAGACGCCTTTCTTTGGCGCGCTGGTGGATTACGCCGAGGAAGGCAACCAGCTTTGGACCTGCCCCGGACACAACGGCGGCGTGTTCTACAGCCGCAGCCCGGTCGGCCGCGTGTTCATGGAGCATCTGGGCGAAGCGGTCTTTCGCGATGATCTTGACAATTCCGTGCTCGATCTCTGCGATCTCCTGACCCATGAAGGGCCGGCGCTCGCCGCCCAGAAGGAAGCCGCCAAGATTTTTGGCGCGGAGAAGACCTACTTCGTCCTTAACGGCACCTCGACTTCCAACAAGGTTGCGCTTTCCGCTCTGGTCACCGATGGCGACCTGGTGCTGTTTGACCGTAACAATCACAAGGCGGCCCATCACGGCGCGCTGATGATCTCCGGCGGCATCCCGGTCTATGTGCCGACCGCCAGAAATGCCCATGGGCTCATTGGCCCCATGGATTTAGGCGCTGAATGAGGAGGCGCTGCGCGAACGCATCCGCGCCCACCCGCTGGTCAAAGACCCGGATGCCTGGCAGAAACCGCGCCCGTTTCGGGTGGCGGTGGTGGAACAGTGCACTTATGACGGCACTATCCACAATGCCGAGATGATCCTGAAAGCCATCGGCCATCTGTGCGATTACATCCTGTTCGACGAGGCCTGGGCGGGCTTCATGAAATTTCACCCGCTCTATGCCGGTCGTTTTGCCATGGGCCTTGCCGAACTCGGACCCGAGGCACCGGGCATCATCGCCACGCAATCCACGCACAAGCAGCTTGCGAGCTTTTCGCAGGCATCGCAGATCCACATGAAGGATCGGCACATTACCGGCCAGAAGCGCCGGGTCGAGCACCGACGCTTCAATGAGAGCTTCATGCAGCACGCTTCGACGTCGCCTTTTTATCCGCTCTTCGCATCCCTCGATGTCGGCGCGCAGATGATGAAGGGTCGTTCCGGCGAAGTGCTGTGGGACGATACGATCCGGCTCGGCATCGAGCTTCGCAAGAAAATCCGGGCGGTGCGTAGGGAGTTCGAGGAAAAGGAGCGTCGGCCCGAGCGCCGCTGGTTCTTCGAGCCCTTCGTGCCGGACCGCGTGGCCATGCCGGATGTGGCAAGCCCCGGAGCGGTACACGACGTGCCATGGGAGAGCGTCGCCACCGATCAGCTCGCCACCAATCCGGCCTTCTGGCACCTCACCCCGTGGGCTGCATGGCACGGCTTTTCCGATATGGCGCCAGGTTGCGCGATGACCGATCCCAACAAGCTCACGCTGCTCACGCCAGGTTTTGACAGGGCAACGGGCGCATATTCAGAGCACGGCATTCCCGCCCCGATCGTTGCGCAGTACTTGCGCGAGAACCGGATCGTCGCAGAGAAAAACGATCTCAACTCCCTGCTGTTTCTGCTCACGCCCGGCGTCGAGGCAAGCAAGGCGGGCACATTGATCAGCGGCCTCGTCGCATTCAAACGGCTTCATGACGACAACGCGCCTCTGGAAGAGGTCATCCCGGAGTTCTATCGCCGCCGCCCCGGCCGCTACGCGGGGGTGCGATTGCGTGATCTGTGCGGCGAGATGCATCGATTCTTCCGCGACGCGAATGTCAGCGCGCTGCAGGCCAAGCAGTTTTCCGAAGAGCATCTGCCGGATATCGCCCTTTCACCCCACGACGCGGCGCGCTGCCTTGTGCGCAACGACGTCGACTTTCTGCCGATCGACGCCATTGCCGGGCGGATCGCAACGACACCTTTTGTCGTCTATCCGCCGGGGATCGCCACAATCGTGCCGGGCGAGCGACTGACCGAGCGCGCTCAGCCAATGATCGACTATCTCAAGATGTTCGAAACCTGCTTCAACACTTTCCCCGGCTTCGACGTCGAGATCCAGGGCCTTTACCGCCAAACCGACGCGTCGGGCCGCATACGACTTCATACCTACGTCGTCGCTGAATAGAATTTTGGAGTTTCGTGACCCCTCATGCCGCAGGATGAAACAATCATCATTCGCCCGTCGCGGGAGAGCGACGTTGATGCCATGCTGGCCATCTATCGCCGGCACATCCGACGCGGCATAGAAGAGGGTGTCGAAGAGGGCGACGCACCACAGCCGGACGACCTTCGCGAGCGGCGGAAGAACCTGAAAAGCCGCCGCTTGCCCCATCTCGTCGCGGTCAACGAGGGCGTGGTGGTCGGATACGCCTATGTCGTGCTGTTTCGCAAGCGCCCCGCCTACCGTTACACGGTCAAGCACTCGATCTATGTTCACCACGAGCATCTCGGTCAAGGCGTCGGACGTCTGCTCATGCGGGGCCTGATCGACGCCTGCGCCGCAGCCGGCTTTCGCCAGATGATCGGCTACATCGACGCCGACAATGTCGCCTCCCTCACTTTGCACGAACGCTTCAACTTCGTACGCGTCGGCCTGCTTCCGGGTGTCGCTTATCGTTACGGGCGCTGGGCCGATAGCGTCATGGTCCAGCGCTCTCTGGGTCCGGGCTCGACGACGCCGCCACCGCCGCCGCCCCTTTCCACCCGATGAGGGTCGCCCCTGTGCGCGCCGTTCAAACGTCAAAAAGCCCGCTGGATTTCTCCATGCGGGCTTTTTTTGATTTGGTTGCGGGGGCAGGATTTGAACCTGCGGCCTTCAGGTTATGAGCCTGACGAGCTAC
>NZ_JACVAV010000012.1:0-163621 GCF_014852035.1 Ensifer sp. ENS03
GCGAAGAATCGGCCGCTCGTCTGCAAGAGGTTCAGACGGAGTTGGCTCGCCTCGCCCGTCTCAACGAAATGGGCGAAATGGCCTCGACGCTCGCCCACGAATTGAACCAGCCACTCTCCGCTATAGCTAATTATGTCCACGGTTGCGGGCGGCTGCTTCAGCAAGCCGAAAGTCCGCGCGACATCCAGATACGGGATGCGCTGAAGGAAGCCGGCGAACAGAGCCTGCGTGCGGGACAAATCATCAAACACTTGCGGGAATTCGTCACCAAGGGAGAGACGGATAAGTCTCCCCACAACCTGCGGCAACTGGTCGAAGAAGCCGGCGCGCTTGCTTTGGTCGGGTCGCGTGAGAAAGGCGTGCGAACGGTCTTCGATTTCGAATCAGGCGCAGACCAGGTCCTGGTCGACCGAATCCAGATACAGCAGGTGCTGACAAACCTTATGCGCAACGCCGTAGAGGCGATGAAAAATACGCCCAAGAAGGAACTTTTGGTCACCATTCGGCGCTTGGGCACTGCAGAGGTCATGATTGCGGTCGAAGACTCCGGCGCTGGCATACCTGAGGAAATTGCCGCCAACTTGTTTAAGCCGTTCACAACGACCAAGGCTGGTGGCATGGGCATTGGGTTGTCGATCTCCAAGCGCATCGTCGAGGCGCATGGTGGCGATCTAACCGTCTTCAGCGGGAGTTTGGGCGGCGCCCGCTTCAGCTTTACCTTGCCGCAATACAACGAGGAAGAAAATGCCGATTGACGATTTCACCGTGCATATTGTCGATGACGAAGAGGCGGTCAGGAAATCGCTCGCATTTTTGTTGACGATGAACGGACTGGGTGTTCGAGTGCACGAGTCCGCCACTGCGTTCCTCTCCGTTGCTCCAAATCTGCGGCAAGCCGTGCTCATTACCGACATGCGCATGCCGGACCTTAGCGGATTGGACCTCATTCGCCGACTGGTCGCCCTCAAGACAACCATCCCGTCGATCATGATAACTGGCCATGGGGATGTGCCGATGGCGGTCGAAGCGATGAAAGCGGGAGCCGTAGACTTCATTGAAAAGCCCTTTGACGACCACACCATTGTTGAAGCGATCCGACGCGCCTCTGAGCGTTTGAGCGATGCATCGTCGCCAATCGAGAGTGCTGAAGACATTCGGGCGCGCATCAGCACCCTCAGCGACCGCGAGCGTCAGGTTCTAACCGCGGTCGTTGCTGGACAACCGAACAAGGCGATCGCCTTTACGCTCGACATCAGCCCGCGCACCGTTGAAGTTCACCGGGCGAACGTCATGGCGAAGATGCAGGCCCGCAGTCTCCCGGAACTTGTCAGAATGTCTCTCGCAGCGGAAACCGCAGACTAATCGCGCCATCATCTTGATCTGGGACAAAGCCTGGACTTTCAGTCTGTGCGAAGTTTGAGGAATTATCGCTCGAACCCACGGAACTGCAGTGTCCAGCCCGCCACCTGTCGTCACCATTGCGAAAGACGAAGCCTTGCTCCGCTCATTGGTCTTCGCAATGCAGGCGCATGGATACCAGGTCGAGCAGTTCCAGTCATGGCTTGCAGCAAAAGAGCGAAGCTCTGCGGCCGAGATCCTGGTGCTTGACGGATCTCTTCCGGTGACGGACATCGAAGCATGCTTGGCGCTGGCGGCCGGCAAGAGAGTCCTGTTGCTTGCAGATGAAGACATCGACCGGGCGAGGCCTCAGAACATTCTTGTCCTTCACAAACCTCTTTCCGGCCCCGATGTCATCGCGGCCTTGGCCGCACTACGTAGTAATGCGTAGTGGAACGAACGAATTTCGCACGCGGCCATGCTTCGTCATGATCTGACCATCAACAAAGGGTCGGTCCCATGCACGCTTCTACCGCTTCCATCGCCTCCTCCTTCGGCTTTAATGCCGCTGCCAGCCTTGTTGGTCGGTCGTTTGCTCGGCCGCGCCCGGTCGCATTCTACGACGCAGAAACCGAAATCTATGCCCAAGGCGAACTGGCGGGTGCGCTCTATCGGATCGAGTACGGCGCGGTTCGGATTTTCCGTCTCCTCGCCGACGGACGCCGGCAGGTCGTGGCGTTTCACGTTGCCGGAGAAACCTTCGGCTTCGAAGCGAGGGCCATGCATAGCTTCTTTGCTGAAAGCATCGTGCCCACGGGTTTGACCACCGTCGCCATCGAAGAAACAGGCCATGGTACTCCCGAATTGATGGCGCTGGCGCTGGAGAGCATGGTGCGGGCGCAGGAACATCTTCTGGTCGTCGGAAAACAGAACGCTCTTGAAAAAGTGGCCGTCTTCCTCGTTGACCTTTATGAACGCCAAGGCGCCGAGGGCACGATCGATTTGCCAATGACCCGAACAGATATCGGCGACTATCTTGGCCTGACGATCGAGACGGTCTCACGCAGCTTCTCTAAGCTGCGCTCGATGGGGGTTATTCGACTCAAAAGCGCACGCGCTGTCGAGGTGTTGAGCCTGACAAAGCTACGCATGATAAGTGAATAGTGCTCGCTGAAGGGTGCCGGCGGCACATTCAAGTCTGAGATGATTCCGGAGTGAAGAGTTTTTAAACGTCCGCACCCCGCCTTACTACCCGGCGCTTCCAGACGATACATTATGCGATCTCCTTGGCCCAAAAGGTGAACATCACAGCAACAAGCGTGCAGTGCTCGTGGGAGCACGATTCCGTCCACGCCTAAGGCGACGTGCACGCTTAAGTCTGTGAACGGCAGCATTGCGCCGCTATGCCGGCCATGGCCCTCAGCTTCCCGAGTTAGCGGCGGCTGGGACTTGCAACCAATCTACCCATTTGCCCAAGAACGCACGGAAGTCCGCCATGGTCACGGATTGGATGTGGAGTGCACGAGGATCCCGCTGCCGATCTGTGCTGACAAACGCGAACCGACTGACTCGAATGTTCTCACTCGAGGGTCCTTCTGAATCAAGATAGAAGACGCTTCCGTGACTCAGGGCATTTCGGAGGTTGGAGCAAAATTCGTTGGAACTGAGTTGTCTGGCCGCCGTGAGCGCATCTTCCGCTGCTAAGCCACCAATAATGTCCGGCGGGAAGCCGTCAATTGCCAAGCGCGGAAACGCTTCCCCCTTTGCCTGTTTATAATACCGCCAGCAGCCGGTGTAGAAGGGCGCCTCTCCCACGGGTGTCTTGGCAGTGATCGCGTCTTTGATGCCATCGGCGGCTTCTTCTTCGCCGAGATGCTCCTTCTGCCGCGCCAACCTTTCGATTGGCACCGAGATGATGGGTGTCGCAATGGCGAGGAGGAAAGTGGCCTTCAGCTTCAGTGCGCGGTCTGGGGAGCTTTCCGGGAGATCGTTGTAGAGCTCGTCTAAGAGCCGGTGCGCTCGACGAGGGATCTCCCGGCTGAATTGACTTGGATTCCCCATTTCTCCCCTCCCAATTGATCAAAAACAGAGAGACACATTTGCTGGAAGCCGGCAACAGCCGCCCACTCCGGATGTCTCCTATCCTTCGCCTTGACCGGATTCGAACCGCCGACGATGGAACTCGGAATATCTTGCCTCACCAGACTTCGCGTCGAACGGGCTGCTCACACCGAACACAGAGTGCCAAAGCTGGTATTGACGGCCGTGTAACCGAACCACCCCCAGTTCGAGCCCATGCGTGGCTGCGCTGCGCCCTTCTCGTGGAAGATTCTGCGCAGCACTGGCCCTTCATTCCGCGTCACCAGCCAGCGCCACTCGAAGGGGAAGTGTTTGCCAATTCCCATCCTCCTGACGGTGTCTTGAGGCCGAAATAATCAGTGAGCGTTAGGCAGTCCGATCTCGCGGCGTCGGGTGCGATGCAGTACTTTCAGACATGCCGGACGCTGCGGCAGCCATCCGCAAAAAGCTTCACAATACTGGCAACCATGGATTGAATCTCGTCTTGCTGTAGCGGCGACTGCAAACCCAAAACGACTCTGAGATGGACATCGCCCCGGAGCATCCCGAAAAAGTGCTCCGCGCTACGTTCGTAGTCGAGGCCTTCCAGTGCCCAAGCATCTCGGTGTTTCTCAAGTGTTCGCGCTAGACTTCTGCTCGCGCGGCCAGGCCCGTTTTCGAAAAACACCTGAGGTAGGTGTGGAAACCGAATTCCTTCCGCAACGATGGTACGATAGAGATGCAAGGTGTCCGGTTGCATAATCACCGTCAAATAGCGTGTTCCGATCTCGGAAAGAGTCTCCTCCAGGGTCGACTTGCAGGTGCTTTCGTCAACGAGTCCCGCCATAGCCCGAATGGAAATGTCGCGGATAACGGCAGTGAACAGCTCTTCCTTGTTGCCGAAGTAACTGTATAGGGTACGCTTGGAGCCGCCGACCATCGCAATCACATCGTCAACGTTCGCGCCTGCGAACCCGTCTTTGAAGAACATTTGAGAGGCAGCGCGAAGAAATTCTTGGCGCCTTTCCTCTTGGCGTCCTCCAGGCCTGTGGCCATTTTTTTTGGAAGCGTGCATCGAGATTTCAACTAACCTTTCACCATTTTTTGTACGGTACCTTACCGTTTCTCGCAAAAGACGGCAAGACTGCGAGCGCCTGACGCGTCGCACTGAAACCCGGGCTTGACGAAAGACCGTCAAAGCTGCATTGTGGTACGGTACCGTACCGTTTAGAGATCCCATGATGAGCATGTCGCGCGCCAAGACCACAATAGTCGCCGTCGTTTCGGCGATCACTGTTATAACAGCGAGCTACGTCTATTACTGGTGGACAAACCGGGCCGGCAGCGAGGAAACGGACAACGCGTATGTCAGCGGCGACATTACTTCGATAGGTCCCAAGGTCGCCGGATACGTCACCACGTTGGCAGTGGATGACAACCAGGTCGTGCAGG
Organism: Ensifer sp. ENS03; assembly: GCF_014852035.1. Lineage (NCBI taxonomy): Bacteria > Pseudomonadati > Pseudomonadota > Alphaproteobacteria > Hyphomicrobiales > Rhizobiaceae > Ensifer > Ensifer sp. ENS03. The sequence continues at coordinate 4,849 of NZ_JACVAV010000012.1, forward strand.
TTGGAGACATCCTCGCTCGCATAGATGACGCCGATTTCCGCGCTCATGTGGATCGAGCTAAGGCTGCGGTCGCTATGACTTCGGCGGCAGAGAAGAATCTCGTTCAGCGAAAATCTCACCAACTTGCTCTGATCACGACTGCAGACGCCAACGTACGATCAGCTCAGGCTGACTTTGATCTAACCACCCGCGATCTCGACCGCAGCGACCGTCTAGCATCAAACGGATGGGTGTCCAAAAGTAGCAAAGATAGCGCGCAAGCTGCTGCTGCACGCGCCGACGCCGCGTTGGCAAGTGCAAAGGCGAATGCCATGGCGGCACGCCTTCAACTCGCAGTCATCGAATCTGAAATGGCACAAATCATAGCCCGGCGGCACGAAGCGCAAGCGAACCTTAGGTTGGCGGAGATTTCCCTCTCGGAGACCATCATTCGAGCGCCAGTCTCCGGCATAGTCGGGAATAGACACGTTCGGTTGGGCGAATACGTGCGGCCAGGCGCGGTTCTGATGTCAGTCGTCCCCGTAAGAGACGTCTGGGTGATTGCGAATTTCAAAGAAACGCAACTGGAAAACATCACCGTCGGCCAGAAGGTCGAAGTCAAGCTCGATGGGTATCCCCACTTTACGGTGGAGGGCAGTGTCGACAGCCTGTCACCGGGCAGCGGAGCATCGTTCAGCCTATTGCCTCCGGACAACGCGACCGGAAATTTCGTCAAGATCGTGCAGCGTGTGCCTGTGAAAATTACCTTGTCGCCGGGGCATCCCCTGGTCGGGCGTCTCGTGCCTGGGCTCTCCGCCGAAGTGAAGGTCCTCATACGTCGGCCCGCAAAATCTTCTTTCTCAACGTCAGCATCGCAAATCTCCCCCATCTTCAAGCGGGGGGGCTGATTTGTCGCAACTCACTCAAGAAACCTCCTTTGCGATCGCGGCTTCGCGTTTTCGCCAATGGCTATTCGTCATACTGATTACGGTGGCGGCCCTCACAGATGCCGTCAACAGCACCATTCTTGTAGTCGCCCGAGAGCATCTAATGGGCTCAACTCACTCTACGCCTGACGAAATCGCTTGGGTGAACATGTCCTACCTCGCCGCGAAGCTTACTGCTTTCCCCGTCGCTGCCTGGCTGACTACGCGTTTGCGAGCCGCAACGCTCCTCCCAATTGCGGTTTCCGGATTGCTGGCGGGGTCGCTTGCCTGCGCCGGGACGAACGATCTTGGACAACTGATATTGTGGCGCGTTGTCCAAGGGTTTTCGGGTGCATTGTTGCTCGTAGTCGGCCAAACCGTCCTGTTCGAGGTCTTCCCACCTTCTGAACAGGGAACTGTTCAGGCCATTTTTGCCTTCAGCACCGTCATGGCGCCGACAACCCTCTCTCCGATCTTGCAGGGATGGGCCGTCGACAACTACTCGTGGAGCTGGGTCTTTCTGTCGAACATCCCATTGTGCCTCGTCGGGTACATCGCAGTGCTCGCGTTGCCCCCTCTTCCCGCCACCCGCAACCCCTCCAAGAGATTTGATTGGGTCGGCGTGATTTTTTTGGCAGTCGCAATGACGGCAATCGTATTCGTCCTGCAGGAAGGCAGCCGTCACAATTGGTTCGACGACCTTGAAATCTTGGAGCTTACGGTAGTGGGTCTGCTCTCTTTCCTAGCCTTCGCCGCATGGCAACTTTTTAGGCAGAATAACGGTGCACTAGTGGATCTGGCGACATTCAAGGATCAGCATTTCGGCTTCGGCTTCTTGGTCAGCCTCGTCGCAGGATTCGCACTTTTTGGAAGCGCCTTTATCATTCCCGCCTTTTCGATGAGCGTCCTTCACTTGTCCCCCACATACGCCGGGATGCTGCTGATGCCGAGTGGGGCGACCGTCGGTATTGGTCTCCTTGTCGCAGGAGTCTTGATCCAACTAAAAGGCCTTGCGCCGGTTAAGCCCATCCCATTTGGAATCCTATGTTTCATGACGGCGATGTGGTTGCTATCGGGATCGACCTCGGCAAGTGGGTTGCCTGACATGATGCCGGCTCTGCTGCTGAGGGGCTTTGGCCTTGGTCTGCTGTTTGTTTCACTGACGCTTGTCACGCTTGGCGACCTGCGCGGGTCGACGGTCCCTCATGGCGTTGCGCTTTTCAATTTCGGTCGGCAACTAGGGGGGCAGATCGGCATCGCCTTCCTCACCACCTACCTCGATCATCAGGTGGCACTCAATCGCACGATCCTTTCCGGAAACATCGCTGCAGGTAACCAACTGCTAGTCGAGCGCCAGCAGGCAATCGCGTCCCTTCTTACCGATCGCGGCTACGAGACGGAGCAAGCAACAGTCGCAGCAACCGCAGTGATCCAGGAAGCCCTTCAGGGCCAAGTGGCCACACTATCCTTTAACGAGTGTTTCCTCTCCGTCTCCTTGCTGTTTGTGTTCGCAGCACCTTTCCTGATCCTTGTGAAGGTCGGACTGGGGAAACTCATGCCTCACGCCGATAAGACATCCGTGGGTTGAAAATGGCACTATTTCGCAACCCACCATGTCCGAATGACACCTCCGCCGTGGGCGAGATCATCCTCTGGATACTGAACGATGGCCGCCACTGCAAAGACATCGCTACTTTTGTGACGGCATTCGCCGAGTGTTTGCTCGACCATCATGTTTCCGTCTCGCGCATCTATCTTGGCGTAAGGAGGCTGCATACAGCCATTCGGGGGCGCGCCTTTGCGTGGCGGGAAGATCGAGGTTCGACCACGGTAAAACTGAGGCCGCACGGCATCGAGGCCACGTCCTACTACCTCGACAATCCGATTGCGGATATTTTTGCGGTCGGCGCAAAGATACGGCGTCGCCTCAACGAGGAACTGCGCGACACCGACTATCCTGTGTTGCACAAGCTCAGGCGCGAGGGGGGCACCGACTACATCGCACTGCCATTGGACTTCCAGGCGAACAGCTACCAGGCTATCGCCTATACGTCGAGCGCCCTAAACGGATTCAGCCAAAACGAGGCTGCAGTTCTCGAAGGCATTGTTCCTGCTCTTGCAGCCGTGATCGAGCTTTTCAACGAGCGAGACGACGCTCAACGCCTCCTTGCGACTTATGTTGGCGAACGGGCTGGCAGGAAAATCCTCGCCGGCTCGATACAGCGCGGAGAATGCGACACGGTCAATTCCGTCTTGTGGCTCTGCGATCTTGAGAACTTTACCCACATGGCAGAGACTCTTTCCTCTGAAGACCTCATTGAACTGCTCGACGACTACTTTGACGCCGTCGTTTCCCCCATCGAATCGGCCGGTGGCGAGGTACTCAAGTTTATGGGCGACGCGGTCCTTGCGATTTTTGATCTTACTTTGACGTCGGATCATGCTGCGGTATGTCGTGACGCCACGAACGCCGCCCATGATGCCGCAGCGGCCGTCAACGAGCTCAATACGAAATGGCAAAGCAAGTTGGGTCATACCGTCGGGTTCGGTCTCGCTCTTCACATCGGCAAAGTTGCCTACGGTAATGTCGGGTCCGCAGGCCGGCTCGATTTCACGGCGATCGGACCGGCGGTGAACCTTGTGAGCCGGATAGAACCTCTCACCAGAACGCTTCGACAAACGATCGTAATGTCCGAGGATTTTGTCGGCCAACTTGAACTTCCGGTGCTCGAGTTGGGCACTTTCAGGTTGAAGGGTCTCTCTGAACCCCAGGTGATTTATGGCCTATGCGGGCCATAGCGGTTCCCCAAACGATGCACATGAATGATCCCGAATGACAATGGAAATGAGTGTGATGATGTTGGCCATACAGCAGACGCAATGGGGTGGTTTGGACAAGCTGCACATGGTGGAAGTGCCACGTCCGACACCCCTCCCGACCGAGATCCTCGTCAGGGTCAAAGCCGCTGGCGTAAATCCCGTGGATCTCTATACCCGAGAAGGCAAGGCGTACATGGACGCACTCCAACTTCCCTACATTCCCGGATGGGATGTCTCGGGCGTGGTGGAAGCGGTCGGCTACGGCGTAACGCGTTTCAAAGTCGGTGACGAAGTGTTCGGCATGCCCTGGTTTCCGAGGCAGGCCGGAGCGTATGCTGAGTACGTGTCAGCGCCAGCGAGGCATTTTGCACGAAAACCCTCATCCGTTTCCCACGTCTCGGCTGCGGCGCTGCCGCTTGCGGGGCTAACGGCATGGCAGATGTTAAACGATGTAGCGAAGGTGAAGCCTGGCGATCGCGTGCTCATCAACGCGGGCGCGGGGGGTGTGGGGCATCTTGCAATACAGATTGCTCGACTGAAAGGTGCTCATGTCATCGCAACTGCGCAGCGCGCAAAGCATGACTTCCTGCGTGCACTGGGTGCCGAAGACGTGATTGACTATACAAAGGTCGACCCCGCCAACCACGTTCACGGCGCGGATATCGCAATCGAACTCGTGGGTGGCGACGTTTGTGTTCGTCTACTCAAATGTTTGCGAAAAGGCGGGATCCTCATCAGCGCGCAAGCTGCTTGGGCTCCATCGCTGCGCGAGGAAGCCGCCCAGCTCGGAGTTGAGGCCACTTGGTTCCTGGTTGAACCGGACGGGGCGGGACTTGAACAGCTCGCTTGCCTGGTGAAACAAAGGCGTGTCTCCGTCCATGTAGACCGAATCTTCCCCATGGTTGATTTCCGTATCGCGCACGAGTTCGTCTCTCAACGAAGAACTGCTGGAAAGGTCGTTCTGACTTGGTGAGACACACAAGCCGCGCCTCGTCGGTGACCATTGAGCGAGGGGTTGGCGTAGCACTCCGCCTTCAGTTTTGACAAATCTCATTGTTGCGAGGCACAAATGTTCATTCTAACTGTTGTAGGAATTTGGATCGTTGCCGTCGTCACGCCGGGTCCGAATTTCTTCCTACTCTTAAAAATCGGGCTGTCCGGACCGAGAGACACTGCGGCATTCGCAGCGGCGGGAACGATCGCTGGCACCTTATGCTGGGGCTTGGCCGGTTGGCTCGGCATCGGAGCACTGTTTGCGGCCGCACCGGTCGCATACATGACGCTCAAAGTTGCCGGGGGCCTCTATCTCGTATGGTTAGGTCTGAAACTATTCAGGCAGATGCGAGCACCTGAACAAACAATCGACATTGCGCCAGCGTCGGAATTGTCCCCATTCGCAGCTTGGCGACGTGGCTTTCTCACTAATCTCGCCAACCCAAAGTCCGCCCTTTTCGTAGCCAGCCTATTTGCGTCTGCCATGACGCCCGGCACCCCTTGGCTGCATGGAGCCGCCGCAGTCGCGGCGATGACGGCGATATCGACGATCTGGTATGGCGGCCTCGTAATGGCGTTAGGCCATCCGGCAGTTGGCCGCGCATATCGGCGCACGAGCCGCAGGATCGACAGTGTTGCGGGGACAATCTTCGTCGGCTTTGGGCTGACGCTCGCGTTGTCGGATCGTTGACTGAACGATAGCCAGCCTGCGCGATCGCACCCCTGCTTCCCCTGTACGAACAGTTCCGGCGGAACGGACGATTGCACCGGCGCTTACACAGTAGATGGTCAATTGCTTCGGTCACGGTGGACTGGTTAGGGATCGAGACCGTCGACCACTATGTTCCCAACGATACATTATGCGACTTTGGACGCACAAATCGAGAACATATACTGAATTCGGAAGGCGGTTTTGGAACTACTTCGGCCGCAGGGCAACATCGGGGAACCTTGCGCGAGGGCCCTTTCAACGACAATGGCCGTGGAGATCCACGGCCATTGGCTAGAATAATGCGCGATCTATGAGTGAGACATCTTCCTCAGATGTTGCTGGAAAAACGTCTTGAAATCCCGGAAACTTTCAAAGCCAAGGACTGTCGCAAGCCGTGTGACCGTGGTTGGTGAAACAGAGCACGCGCTCGCGACCGAGCGGGCACTTCCGAATGCGATAAGATCCGGTCTTGCCAGTGCCTTTCGAGCGACTTGTTCCAGTTGTTTCGTCAGCCTTAGGGTTCTGGATGCAAACATGCCCCTAAGCTCCGCCACATCACCAGGACGCCGGGTTGCCTCGCTGACCTTCATCACCGCTTCTCCCTTGCTCGCCGATGCTTCACCAACCCAGTCGGGCCGCTATCGCAACGACACGGGTGCCTTCTTCGAAACGGACTCAATGCAGGCAAGGGCGATCGCAAGCGCGTTGCGCGCATCAGCACCGCCCGGCCCTTCAGTCATTTCGCCGCGGCGAACAGCTCTCACGAAGGAAGCAAGCTGAGCGGTGTAGCCGTGAACGAAGTGCTCGGTGTCACGACGCCAGGTATCATTGGTGGTGCCGTCCTTGTCGAACAGCGTCATGCTGGAACGCCGGACATCCCCCATCGTCACCATGCCACCGGAGCCGAAGACCTCTCCGCGGATGTCGTAGCCATACATTGCGCAGAAATTCGCTTCTGCGACCGCGATCGAGCCATTGTCGAAGCGGATCGTGACGACCGCTGTGTCGTGGAAGCCCTTGTCGCGGAAATCCGGCCGCACGAGCGCGTCGGCAACGGCCATGACCTCGACCGGCTTTGCATTCGGGTTCAGCCAAAGCAGCGTGTCGAAATCGTGGATCAGCGTTTCGTAAAAGATCGTCCATTGCGGAATCTTGGCGGGATCGGCGTCAAAGGGGCCGGGATCGCGAGTCAGCGAGCGCAGAAGCTGCGGCGCACCGACCTTGCCGGCATCGATCGCCGCGCGTCCTTCCGAGAAAGCCTGGTCCCAACGCCGATTGAAGCCTACCTGGAGGGGAACGCTGACTGCGCGCGCCGCAGCGATCGCCCGATCGGCATCCTCAAGCGTTAGCGCCATGGGCTTCTCGCAAAAGATCGCCTTGCCGGCTTCGGCAGCCTGCACGAGGACGTTCGTGTGGAACCGCGCCGGTGTGGCAATGATCACGGCATCGAGATCCGGGTGGGCAAGAAGGTCCGCGACTTCGGTGTACGAGCTCTCAACGTCGAGCTTGCCGGCGAGCGCGGCGGCAGCCCCTGGCGCGGGGTCAGCGATGCCGACGAGTTCGGCATCGACGAGGCGGCGTGCGACGGTCTCACCGTGGAAGGAACCGATGCGTCCGGCGCCGATGAGGCCGACATTGACGGGTTTGTTCTTGGGCATGGGATTGATCCTGTAGAGGTTGAAAAATGTCAGAGGGTGAATGCGGCGCGGAAGGCTTCGAGCGCCACTTCGGGGTCGCCTGCGGCCCAGGCCTCCATGCCGATCGGGCCGGAATAACCCATGGCATTCAATGCCCTGGCAATCCCGTTCCAGTTGACCTCGCCGGTACCGGGCTCAAAGCGGCCCGGCACATCGGCCACCTGAATTTCGCCAATCCACGGCAAGCATTTGCGGCAGAGTTCGATCAGGTTCCCCTCGCCAATCTGGGCATGGTAGAGATCGAGATTGAGACGGAGACGCGGATGATCGACGCTGGAGACCAGCGCCAGTGTGTCCTCAGCGCGGCCGAAGGGTACGCCTGGGTGGTCGACCGGGAGGTTGAGGTTTTCGAGCGTAAACGTGACGCCTTCCTCCTCGGCCATGTCCACGATGCGGCAAAGCGTGTCACGCGCCTTCAGCCACATGGCGCCTGTAACGACTTCGATGGGCTGGACGGGCAGGCCCCTGTCTCCAAGGCCCGTGCCGTGCAGATTGAGCCGTTGGACTCCGAGCCGCTTTCCGATCTGAGCGGTTTCGCGCGCAGTCCTCAGGAGTTCTGTTGCACCCTCGTCGTCCGTCAGGCGGCCGGTGAGGTAGCCGTTCATGATCGTGAAGGCGGCGCCGGTCGCTTCCAGCTTGTTGAGATCGTGATCCGGCCAGTTCCAAAGACCGACGCCGAAACCCATTTCCTTGAGGCGCGAAGCACGCCATTCGATCGGTTTGTCGCGCCAGAGCATCTCTGCGCAGGCGGCAAGTGGGAAAGAAGAAATCGTGGACGCACTCATGGTGGATTCCATATTTTTTGGACATGACGATGGGTGGAGCGGCGCAAAGGGCGCCGCACCGACAGGCTGGGATGTGAATTCGATCAGATCGTTCCGCCGAGCTCTTCGGACAGGGATTGCAACTCCTTGCCGCCTGCCATCAGGTTCTGAAGCTCATCAATGCCGATGGCGTCCTTTGTATAGGTGCCAAGCGTCTTGCCACGATTGAGCACGGTGAAGCGGTTGCCGACCGCGTAGGCGTGGCGGACGTTGTGGGTGATGAAGATCACGCCCAGGCCTTTGGCGCGAACCTGGTTGATGTACTTCAGCACCATCGAGGTCTGGGCCACGCCGAGTGCCGACGTCGGTTCGTCAAGGATCAGCACCTTGGCGCCGAAGTACACGGCACGGGCGATCGCCACGCATTGCCTCTCGCCTCCGGAAAGCGTGCCCACCGCCTGCTGCGGGTCACGAACGTCGATGCCGATCCTATGCATCTCGTCGCGTGTGATGTTGTCGGCCTCGTCCATGTTCATGCGCTTGAACGGACCAAATCCGACGAGGGGTTCGCGTCCCATAAAGAAGTTCCGGGTCACCGACATCAGCGGGATCATCGCAAGGTCCTGGTAGACCGTGGCGATGCCGGCATCGAGCGCGTCGCGAGGCCCGGAAAACAACCGGGGCTGACCGTCGACCAGGAAGTCGCCCGACGTCGGCTTGTGCACACCGGCAAGCGTGTTGATCAGGGTAGATTTGCCGGCACCATTGTCGCCGAGCAGGCAGAGCACCTCGTTCGGATATACGTTCATGGAAACGCCGTTGAGCGCGATGACCGAGCCGAAATGCTTGACGAGGTTCCTCACCTCGACGAGGGGCGTCTGAGATGTGCTCATCAGCGTTCTCCCGTGACGCGTTTGCGGATGACGTTGTTGAAGACGACAGCGGTCAGCAGCATGCCGCCGAGGAAGACGAGATACCAATCCTGGTCGATCGACGTGTAAGTCAGGCCAATCAGCACCATGCCGAAGACGATCGATCCGAAGAATGCCCCTATAGCCGAGCCGTAGCCACCGGTCAGCAGGCAGCCGCCGATGACGGCCGCAATGATCGCCTCGAACTCCTTCTGGAAACCGCGGCGAGCGTCGGTCGAGCCGGCGTCGAGCACGGTCAGTATGGCGACCAGCGTGGCGCAAAGAGCGGTGACGACGAAAAGCGTCGTCTTGACCCGAGCGACCGGTACGCCCGACTTGCGTGCGGCGCGCGGATCGCCACCGGATGCAAAGATCCAGTTGCCAAAGCGCGTGCGCAGGAGAATCCATGTAGCAAGAAGTGCGATCCCGACAAACCACAGGATCTCGATCGGAATGCCTGGGACTTTCGGTGTGCCATTCGGGAACGTGTCTATGATGCCAGCCTCCGCAAGCCACGTGAACAGTCCGGGAAAGGCATCGCCGGAGAAGAGCGGCGCGAGCGGGCTGCCGGCCACGGCTTCCTTCATGCCGCGAAGCTGCGTTGCGCCGCCGCTTGCCCATTTGAGACCGACGAGCGTCAGACCGCGCAGGATGAAGAGAAATGCGAGCGTCACGATGAACGACGGGAGACCCGTGCGCATGGTGAGCTGCGCGTTCGTCACTCCGATGAAGACTGCGAATGCGATCGCGACAAGGATCGCCACGCTAAGCGGAACCTGCCAGACGACAAGAGCCGCACCGAAAACGAGGCCGGCAAAAGCGACCATCGATCCGATCGACAGATCGAACTCGCCGCCGATCATTAGGAGCGCCGCGCCGACGGCGAGAATGCCGAGCTGGGCGGCCGGCGCCATGAAGTTTACGACACCCGCCAATGTAAACATCGCGGGGTTCGCGGTCAGAAGAAAGAAGACGGTCACGAGCACCAGACCGGCGACGGCGCCGAGTTCAGGACGGCGTAGTATGCCAGTTAACGTCGATACCTTCTTCAGCCGCTCGTCGGATCTGGCAGCAGACCCGTTCTGTTCGTTGGCGAGGGTCATGGTCGTACCTCAGCAGTGTAATTGTTATCCGTGCGCCATCCGTCCCGTTCACGCGGTGGCGCGGAGCGGTCGGGCGATGAGAGCAGCTCCCACTGGCGCGGGAGCTGCCGCGGATCCGCCTAGCGGATGCCCTGGGAGGATTTTTCGATAACGGATGCGGCCGCGTCCTTCTCGACGAAGCTCGGACCGGATGCCACGTTGCCGGCAGGAATGGTGCCGTAGCGCGCATTGAGTGCCAGGAACGTCACCGGCAGATAACCCTGCAGATAGGGCTGCTGATCAACCGCAAACAGCGCCTTGCCGTCAGCGACGGACTGGAGGAAGCCGGCTGAGAGATCATAGGAAGCGACCTTCACCTTATCGCCAACGCCCATCTTCTCAACGACGGCGACGGCGCGCTCGCCGACCAGCGGGGCGGACAGCCCGAGCACCAGATCGATCGACGGGTCGGAGGTCAATGCCGCCTGGATTTTCGCCTCAATCTCGGCGGGGTCTGCCGTCGTCGGCAGGATCGTTACCTTGCCGCCTTCAAACCCCTGCTCCGTGCCGGCGCAGCGCTGGTCAAGAGCCGCGTTGCCAACTTCCTGATTGACGCAGAGCACGTGCTTAAGGCCGAGCGACTTGAGCTTAGCGCCCACCTTGACGCCGGCCGGAAGCTCGTCTTGTCCGACATGCAGCTTGATACCCAGTTTTTCAGCTGCAGAGATGCCAGAGTTCATCGAGATTACCGGAATGCCCGCGGCAACCGCTTTCTCGATCGCCGGGCCGAGCGCGTCCGGGTCAGGGTTCGAAATAACGATGCCCGCCGGATTCTGGTTCACGGCAGCTTCGATCAGTTGCGCCATCGCCACCATGTCGAAGGTTTCCGGCGCGCGGTAATCGACCTGGACGTTGCTGTCCTGGCCGGCCTGCATGATGCCGTTCTTCACGATCGACCAGAACGGGTCGGACGCCTGCCCGTGCGTCACCGCGATGATGGTGGGCTCCTGAGCTTTCGCGCTGATGGCGGCCGTGGTGGCGACGCCGAGCACGACCGCGCCGAATGCGAGCTTCTTCAGAATGGATTTCATCTGCTCCTCCTCCAATCGCCACACCCTCCACGGGATGGCGAGAAAAACGATTGCTACCGGGTGCATTTTCGTTGCTACCGGGTGCAAACAGGTGCATATTACGCTGGGATGAATTAAAAGCAAGCATTCATTTCATCTTGAATTCGAAATGGAATATGCGTTCCATTTCAAGGGAGTCTTCATGCGCAAACGAGCGACGGCGAAAGAAGTGGCGGATGCTGCAGGTGTTTCGAAGTGGACGGTCATCCGTGCGTTCACCCCGGGCGCGTCGATCGCCGAGGAAAGCAAGCGCAAGGTTCTGGAAGCGGCCGCAGCGCTCAACTACTCGCCGAACTTGCTAGCACGCAGTCTTGCGACGAATTCCACCCATCAGGTGGCTGTGTTTGTCGATGACTTCGCCAATCCTCAGAAACTGCCCTTCCTTGAGACCTTGACCGAGAGACTGCAGGCCGAGGGGCTCGTCGCGGTCCTGATCAACATCAACACTCACTTCGATCACGTGCACGCGCTGCTTCACGCAGATCAGCGCCAGGTCGATGCCGTTATCCTCTTCGGTACAGCGTTTCGCAGTGAGACGCTGAGCGATCTGCAGCTTGGTCGCGGAACGCCACCGATGTTTGTGCTTGCGAGAGACAGCCAGATCGAAGGCGTTCCGGCGGTCGTGTGTGATGCCGAACTGGCATTACGGGAGATCGTCGATCATCTTCATGAAAGAGGATATCGCCGGCCTGGCTTCATGACGGGTGCCCCTGCGCTATCCACCGCCCTGAGGCGTCGGCATCATTTCACCGACTTCTGGAAGCAGAAGGGTGTGGACGAGATCGCTTTGCTTTCGGCTGAAAAGTACAGTGCCGGAGCGGGAGCCGAAGCGGTGCGCAGCTATCTCGAACAGACCGCCCCCGCCGACAGGGTCGACGTTCTCATGTGCGAAAATGACATTCTGGCTCTTGGGGCGATGGATGAAATCCGCAGCCGGTTCGGTCTGCGGATCCCCGAAGACATCGCCGTTGTCGGTTTCGACAACTACGAGTTCTGCGGGTCGCCCGCCTACAGCCTGACCACATATGAGCAGCCGCGGCAGGAGATGATCCAGGTCATCGTTGGGATGATTGCAGGACGTCTGGAGCCGGAGACGGTGACGCTGCCAGGCAAGCTTGTGGTCCGCAATTCCACCTGACGGACCTTCATCCTCGAGGTCTTCGCCTCTCAAGGACGTCGAACACTCGCAACCGAGAACCTATCCCAATGTGGAGAACTCATCATGTCTCAGAAAGCCATTACTTTGCCCGACGGCGTGCGCCTTGCGGTAAGTCCCCTTTCGTGGGCGAACGATGTGCTTGAGGATCTTGGGGCAGACATTCCACTCGATACTTGCCTCACCGATGCGGCTGAGGTTGGCTATCAGGGGGTCGAGCTCGGCCGGAAATTCCCAAGGGACGCAGCGGCCTTGCGCCCGCTTCTCGCAAGCCACGGTCTCGACCTGGCGTCCGGATGGCATTCAGGGGAACTGGCCGAACGCGGCGTCGACGAAGAGATGCGAGCTGTTGCCCGTCACGCCGACCTCCTCCGGGCCATGGACTGCAAGGTCATGGTCTACGGCGAGGTTGCAATGATGACACCAGGATCCCCGCTGGACGCACCGATGGCGCAGCGGTTAGTATTGCCCAAGGCGGACGTGGCAGCCTATGCAGCGCGATTGACGGAGTTCTCCAGCCGTCTTGCGGGCGAGTACGGGCTTGCGCTGGCCTATCACCACCACCTGATGATGGTCGCAGAGACTTTCGATGAAATTTCCAACATCTTCGACAAGACCGGCACGGAAGTTGGCTTGCTGCTCGACACGGGCCACGCGGTCGCAGCTGGTTTCGACTATACGCAGCTCATCGAGCGTTTCTCCGATCGCATCGTGCACGTCCACCTAAAGGACGTCCGCAAATCGGTGATGCGGGAGGTTCGGACCGGCGACCTGAGCTTCAATGCCGGCGTGCGCAGCGGAATGTTCACGGTGCCAGGCGACGGTATCGTCGACTTCACTCCGATCGCTCGCTTCGTTCGGAACAGTGGCTATCGAGGATGGCTGGTCGTCGAAGCCGAACAGGATCCTGCACACGCACCACCACGTGCAACCGTCGCCCGCGCGTTCGATCACATCGGCAAAGTATTTGCCGACTAACCCATGAGGCTGATTTCAGCCAAGACAGCGCCATAAATTCTGTCGCCTTGAAGGGAATCGAACCGTAGGTCCCGCATTTCCTTGACTGGAAAATGAAAGCGGAAGTCCAAATGGTTCAATTCCCCGAAACATCACCCCTTAGGCGAGCGTGTAGGCCGTCTTGACGGTGGTGTAGAACTCGGCGGCGTAGCGCCCCTGCTCGCGCGCGCCGTGGGACGAGCCCTTGCGGCCGCCGAACGGCACGTGGAAATCGACGCCCGCCGTCGGCAGGTTGACCATCACCATGCCGGCTTCGGCATTGCGCTTGAAATGGGTCGCGTGCTTGAGGCTGGTGGTGGCAATGCCCGAGGACAGACCGAAGGGCGTGTCGTTGGCGACCGTGAGCGCCTCGTCGTAGTCCTTGACCCGGATGACGGATGCGACCGGCCCGAAGATCTCTTCCCGGCTGATGCGCATCGCGTTCGTCGCTTCGGTAAACAGCGCCGGCTGCAGGTAGAAGCCGGGCGTGTCGCGCTTCAGAAGCTCGCCGCCGAAGGCAAGCTTGGCGCCTTCCTGGCGGCCGATGGCGATATAGTCGGTGTCCTGGTTGAGCTGGCTCTCATCGACCACTGGGCCGATCTGGGTGCCGGCCTTCAGCGCGTCGTCGATCGTCAGCCCCTTCATCCGTTCGCCCATGGCCGCCACGAAGCGATCATGAATGCCCTCGGTGACGATGAGGCGCGAAGATGCGGTGCAACGCTGGCCGGTCGAGAAGAAGGCGGAGTTGACCGCCGCCTCGACCGCGACCGCAAGATCGGCGTCGTCAAGCACGACGAACGGGTTCTTGCCGCCCATTTCCAGCTGGTATTTGCGATTGTGTTCGACGGAGGCGAGCGCCACGCGTTTGCCGGTGCCGGTCGAGCCGGTGAAGGTGATGGCGTGCACATCGGGGCTGTCGAGCATCGCCTGGCCGACGACCGAGCCCTTGCCCATCACGAGGTTCAACACACCCTTCGGCAGGCCGGCACGGTGGAGGATGTCGACGATCGCCCATGAACTGCCGGGCACCAGCTCGGCCGGCTTGAAGACGACGGTGTTGCCGTAACAGAGCGCCGGCGCGATCTTCCAGGCGGGAATGGCGATCGGGAAGTTCCAGGGCGTGATGATGCCGACGACACCGACCGGCTCGCGGGTGATCTCGACGCCGATGTTGGGCCGGGCCGACGGCAGGACTTCGCCCGCCAAACGCAGGCATTCACCGGCGAAGAAGTCGAAGATCTGGCCGGCACGCACGGTCTCGCCGATGCCTTCGGCGAGCGTCTTGCCTTCCTCGCGCGACAACAACTTTCCGAGCTCGTCCTTGCGGGCGAGGATCTCGTCGGCGGTCTTCCTCAGGATCGCGTGGCGCTCGAGAATGCCGGAGCGCGACCAGGCGGGAAACGCCGCCTTGGCAGCGGCGATCGCGGCGCGGGCATCATCGGCAGACGCACGGGCATATTCGCCCACCACGTCATTGGTGTTCGAGGGGTTGATGTTGGCGACCCCGTCGCCACCGATCCATTCGCCGGCAATCAGGTTCTGGTGCAATGTCATGGTCGGTTCCATTCAGATCAACTGACGCGCCGCAAGATTGCGCATCAAGTGCGATGCACCAAAAGTCCAGGGACTGCACTCGGTCGACAATCGCACCGTGTTGACCAGTGATCCCAGCTGGGCATTTGAGATTGTCACGACATCACCGAGCTTGTGAGTAAAGCCCTGGCCCGGGACGTCCCGATCTTCGACGGGAGCAAACAGCGTGCCCATGAACAACATGAAGCCATCGGGGTATTGGTGATGGGCGCCGATGGTCTGACGTACCAGATCGAGTGGATCGCGACTGATCTCTTTCATCGAGCTCCTGCCCATCAGCACATAGCCATCCTCGCCTTCTATCCGCAGATCGAGGTCGGCATTGCGCACATCGTCGATCGAATAGCTCTCATCAAACAGCCGAATGAACGGCCCGAGCGCGCAGGAGGCATTATTGTCCTTGGCTTTACCAAGCAAAAGCGCCGAACGTCCTTCAACGTCGCGCAAGTTCACATCGTTGCCGAGCGTCGCTCCCTTTACCCAGCCCTTGCTATCCACGGCGAGGACGACCTCAGGTTCCGGGTTGTTCCACCTCGATATCGGGTGTAGCCCTACCTCATCACCATACCCAACTGCCGACATAATCTGCCCTTTGGTGAAGACTTCGGCGTCAGGACCGATTCCGACTTCGAGGTACTGCGACCAGACGCCCTCCTCGATCAAGGCTTCCTTGACCTTGGCCGCTTCCGGCGAACCAGCCTTGAGGTTGCGCAGACTGTCCCCGACAAGCACCGTCACGCGTTCGCGGATTTTGGAGGCGAGGTCGGGGTTTCCTGCGGCCCGCTCCTCGATCATCCGTTCGAGCATCGAGCGGGCGAATGTCACGCCGCAGGCTTTGATTGCCTGAAGATCGCATGGCGCGAGTAGCCGGGGCGCCTCGGAGACCCTCGGAGCTGCCCCGAGAACCTCGGCCAGCTCGCAGATCGCCCTTCCCTCTCGTGCCCGGGCGAACCCGACAGGATCATCCATCTCCAAGAGATCACGCATCGTTGGCGCTTCTTTTGTCGTGATGTCGAACACCACGCCGGCCCTGACTGTCACCAGGACCGGCCCCTTCTCCTCCGACAACCACACACGACCGACGAAGGCGCCGCTCCTATCGAGTTCCATTTGTCTCTTCCCATTCCAAACTCATTGAACCAGTCAGCTCCTGGCCGTCTTCAAGTATCTTCAGGCCTGGCCGGCCCACGAGGTTATGTGCGTCTACTGGGTGGGAAACCGGCTCAAAACAAAAGAAGTCCGCCTTGGCGTCCGGCGAATAGATCAGCGCATAAGCAAGATTGTCGGAGGCCGAGATCCTAACGGAGACCGCTCCCTCTCCTTGCATGATGACCGCCTCTCCAGCCCACCCGCCGAAGGCGTTGTTGATCCACTGGTCAGGTAACGCCCGCCCTTGGTCGAAATTCCAATCTGGGACTTCGCAAAGCTTTCGCCGACCTGTCGGCAAGTGTTCCCTGTCTTCCAGCCATACCTCCGTGGCGCGAAATTGCAGCCGAGTGCCCGCATTTCGCGGAAACCAGGGATGGAACCCGATGCCGAAGGGTAGTGGTTGGCCTGACAAGTTTTGAACCGTGAGCTTTATTTCCAGCTTTTCGGGCCCAAGAGTGAAGACTTGCCTTGCCCGATAGCGAAATGGACCGATCTCCCCATCGCATTCGAGTTCGACGGTTTCGCAGCTGCGAGCAAGCAATCGCCAGCGCCGCTGGAAGCCGTCCCCGTGGATGGGGAATGGCTCGCCGACAAGGTTGGCTGGAATGGGATGAAACACACCTTCATATTCGAAACCGCCTCTTGAGATGCGGTTCGAGAATGGAACAAGCACATTACACCCTAGTTCGAACGGACCATCTTCCATTCGGCCATTCCACGGCCTGAACACAGGAAGCCATGCGCCGGACGGATGCCGTACATCAAGATGTGCGATACCACCGCCAAGTGTCGGGATTAGCTGCAAGTGCGCCTTGCTGTTTTCGACATTGATCCGCTCGACAATCATCTACCAACCGCCGTCGATGGCGAAGTTCTGTCCGGTAATCATGTCCGAAGCCGGTGAGACAAGGAAATAGACGAGCTCCGCGACGTCCTCAGGCTTAACACGTGTTTTGAGGCATTGCCGCTCGAGGACCCAGTCGTTGTATTCCTGAAGCCGGTTGGCAAATACCCGGTTCTCTGCTTCAGAAACCACCGCTCCCGGTGAAATCGCGTTGACGTTGATCCCGAACGGTCCAAGTTCGCGGGCCAACGATTTCGTCAGCCCGATCATTGCGCCCTTCGATGCGACATAGGGCACATAGCCGTCCCATTGGCCATTGAGCGTAATGGAAGCAAAGTTGAGGATCTTGCCGCGGCCTTTGCGTTTCATTAGGTCGGCACAGGCTCGAACGGCTGCAAACGCAGCCGACGAGTTGACGCGGATCTGGTCCTCGTACTCCGCCAAGCTGAACTCCTGGAACGGCTTATTGATTATGAGGGCGGCATTGTTGATCAGAATGTCGATGCCGCCTGAGGCTTCGGCCTCCAACCGGATGAGATCCTCGGTTTTCGCGAGGTCGTTCAGATCGCATCCGAGAAAGCGCGCGTTTTCGCCGAGATTTTCCGTCAGATCTACCTGGAGGCCAGGACGGTCGAGCACGATGACAGTGGCGCCTTCCGCTGTGAGCTTGCGGACCTGCGCTCGACCGAGTGTGCCAAGGCCGCCCGTGACAAGCGCCACTTTTCCCTGAAGTGGTTTCATCTGCGTTCCCCTCAAAGTACGGACTGGACTTCGTCGATCGACGTCTCGCTGACACGCTTGTCGAGCACAATCTGCCCACGCGCCATGGCGACCACCCGGTCACAGGATTCGAAGACGTGATGCATGTTATGACTGATGAAGATGCCGGTAACATTCTGTTCCTTCAACGAACGAACGAAACCGATGACCTTGTTCGTTTCCTTGACCGACAAGTGGTTCGTCGGTTCGTCGAGGATCATCACCTTCGACTTGAAATGCATGGCACGGGCGATCGCGACCCCCTGTCGTTGCCCGCCTGAGAGTTCGCCGACCAAGGCGTCAGGTGAGCGCAGATGAAGATCGACGTCTGCGATGGCCTGGACGCTTTCCTCGCGCATCTTGCGCAAATCCAGAACCCCAAGGCCGAAGAGCGAATATTTCACCGGCTCGCGACCAATAAACAGGTTGCGCGCGATAGACATGGTCGGGACCATGGAGTTGTACTGATAGATGGTCTCGATCCCGAGCCGCATGGAGTCGCGCGGGCTCGATATCGCAGCCTCTTTTCCCTCGACGAAGATACTGCCCTCGTCCTGTTTCTGGACGCCGGAAAGGATGTTGATGAGTGTGGACTTGCCGGCGCCGTTGTCGCCGATCAGTCCAACGGCCTCATTGCGTGCGAATTCGACTGAGACGCCTCTCAGAGCATGAACGCCTGAGTACCATTTGTGCAGGTTCCGGACGGATACGATAGGACCGTTCATGGCTCAGACCTCCACCTTGATCGATTTTGCCCGCTTGCGAAGCCAGGAGTTGGCGACGACCGCGAAGATCGTCAGCGAGCCGATCGCAAATTTGAACCAATTGGCGTCGACCTGACTGAGGATGAGACCGTTGTCGATCACGCGAATGAGAATGACGCCAATGATGCCGCCGAAGACGGCCCCAACACCACCATTGAGCGCGGTACCACCAATGACAGCCGCGGCAACCGCTTGGAGTTCCATGCCCTCGCCGATCGAAGGCAGTGGCGACCCGAGGCGAAGCACCTGAATGAGCCCGGCAAAGCCGCTCAGCACCGAGCAAAGAATGAAGCAAGCTATTTTGACGCGCGCAGTCGGGATCCCAAGGGCATCGGCTGCCGGTAGGAAACCGCCGGTCGCTCTGATCCAGTTGCCGAAATTTGTCCGGCTAAGGAGCAGCGACACCAGAACGGCAATGACCAGGAACCAGATGAACGACATACGAAACAATTGGCCCGGCCCAACAAAACTGGTGAAGAGCCACGTGGGAAGATCGGCCGGCAAGAGCGGCGGAAAGCCCCCCGAGATGACGACCGTAAGCGATCTGGCCACAAACATCATGCCAAGCGTGGTAATAAAGCTTGGGATCGCAAACCGGATGGTCAAATAGCCGTTGAGCAGTCCTATCGCTACACAAACGAGAAGGCCCGCGACTAGTGCCATCGGGAACGAGATCCCACTGGCCATCAAGACAGCCATCGTCATCGGCATCAGCGCGAAAACGGCGCCGACAGAAAGATCGAATTCTCCGCAGATCATCAAAATAGTGACACCGATGGCAACCAGCGCCATCTCCGGGAGGATCCCAAAGAAGCCTCGCAGGTTTTCAAAGCTCAAGAAGACGCCTCCAGACCGGATCTGGAAGAGAACTACGAGCAGAAAGAGGAGAAGGAGCGCCGCGAGTTCCGGCTTCTCCATGTAGATTTTCAGCATTCTTTTCATCGCATGCTCCCGTGCGGCAGGGCAGCGCATCTCGCGGGCCTGCCGGCCAAATTCATTGCTTTGCGCGCCGTGTTCGACGCGCAAAGCACATGCTTCCATCAACAGGCTCTTTCTGCGAAAACCCTCCGATTTTCGCAGAAACGCGTCTACCGCAGGCCCTGTGCTGAAAGGTCCATGATGTTGTCGGCATCAGCCGGGCGGACGATCCCTTGCCCCGTATCGATGTCAGCCGGGGCGAGGCCAAAATTCTTGGCGAGATAGACCTGCATTACAGGCATGAAGCCTTGCATGTATGGCTGCTGATCGACCTGGACCTGAACATAGCCCGTCTGCATTTGCTGGACGACTTCGGGCACCAGATCGAAGCCACCCAGAAGCACCTGACCCGGCGCGACCCCACGATCCTTCAGAACTCTTGCCACTGCGGCATGCCAGAATCCGGTATCGAAATAGGCGGTGGTGTCGGGGTGCGCATTGAGATAGGCGCCGACACGATCTGATGTCACGGCAAGGTCCGTGCCACTGTCGATCCGTTCCCAGGACACTTCTCGACCGGGGTTCGCGGCCTTGAGTTCCGTAAGGAAATCCATGACGCCCTGCCCGCGTGCCTCCGACCAGTTCTGGCCGGGCGCGGAAATTCCGACCAACACTTTGATCGGTCCCTCCTTCGGAAAATTCTCGGACATGGCCTTCCCAAGGGAGTATCCGGCGCGCCGGAAACCCTGTCCGACGAAAGCAACCCGCGCGTTTCCTTTCGCCCCCTCGCTGTCGTCGACGTTGACGCCGATGACCTCCACGCCGTCCTTGGCGGCCCGAGCGATGACGTCGTCAAACGCCTTGTCATCGACGATGGAGGTCAGAAGGGCGTCAGGCTTGCTCGCCAACGCAGCTTCCATATTGGAGAGTTGCTGCTCAACCGAACCCTCGGTCTGGGTAAACACCATCTGGCAATTTGCGCCGATCTTCTCGCATGCATCATCGTAACCTTTTTTGACCGCTTGCCAGAATGTGTTTGAAGCCGACGAGTGATGCGTGAAGACGATCTTCAACGGTTCTGCCGACGCGCCGAGCGCGGTCGAACCAAAAAGCGCCAACCCCAATGCACTCCCAATCAATACTGTTCGCATGCTTGCTCCTCCTTAAGCTGCAAAATTGCGAAAGAACCCGGTCTTAGCCCCCGCTCGAAGTTCGACGGGACACCGTAAATGC
The DNA here is from genome assembly GCF_014852035.1 of Ensifer sp. ENS03. Taxonomy (NCBI): domain Bacteria; kingdom Pseudomonadati; phylum Pseudomonadota; class Alphaproteobacteria; order Hyphomicrobiales; family Rhizobiaceae; genus Ensifer; species Ensifer sp. ENS03. The sequence goes on from NZ_JACVAV010000012.1 coordinate 25,275, forward strand.
CTTTTCGAGCTCGGGATTAAGCTCCATGCCGAGACCGGCCCCTGGCGGAACCGTGATCATCCCGTTTCGAACTTCCGGAAGCGCCGTAACGAGGTCGCGATACCAAGTCTTGTAGAAGGCCCGCACGCTCTCCTGGACCAACGCGTTGGGTGCGTTGAGCGACAGATGCGTCGATGCGCAAAGAACGACCGGCCCGGTGCAGTCATGCGGTGCCACGGGGAGATGCCACGCTTCCGCCATCGCCGCGATCTTGCGCGCCTCCGACAAGCCGCCACACCAGCTGATATCCAGCATGACCACGCCAGCAGCGTCGGTCTCCAGGAGGTCTCGGAAAGCCCACCTCGAACCCAATGTTTCCGATGCAGAGATCGGCGCAGGCGAGACGGCTGCATAACGCTTGAGGCTGGAGAGGCTGTCCATCTTGATGGGATCCTCGTGCCAGAACGTCTGGTACGGTGCGAGCGCCTTGGCAATCTGCATTGCCGGCAAGAGCTGCCACATCGAGTGGAACTCGACCATGATGTCCATGCGATCGCCAACGGCGTCGCGGATCTTCTGGAACGGCACCAGCGCCGATTTCAGGTCGGGCATCGAAATATACTGACCACGCGACTTTTCCGCCGCGATATCAAACGGCCAAATCTTCATCGCCGTAATGCCCTCTTCCAAGAGGGACAGTGCCAGTTCGTCGGCGCGATGCAGGAAGCCGTTGAGGTCGTCGTAGTTGCGGGCGCCGGCGGACGACAGATCGTAGTTTGCGGTCGTCTGACCGGTTGCCTTCTTGATGTACTCCGTGCCCGCACAGGTGTTGTAGGTGCGGATTTCATTGCGGCTGAAGCCGCCGAGCAACTGTGCTATCGGCTGGCCCGTCGCCTTTCCGAAGATATCCCAGAGCGCAATGTCGAATGCCGAATTTCCACGCACCTCGGCGCCGGAAGAGCGAAACCCGAGATAACCGACCAGATCAGATGCGAGAAGATCGATCTGCAGCGGGTTTCGCCCGATGACACGAGGGGCGACGTACTCGTGGATGTAGGTCTCGACGGTTTCTGCGCCGAAGAAGGTTTCTCCGAGCCCCGTCAACCCCTCGTCGGTATGGACCAGCAGCCAAAGCAGGTTCGGCCGTTCCGCGATGCGGACCGTCTCAAGTCTCGTAATTTTCATCAGGTTTTCCCCTATGCGATTCCAGCCGCGAGCAGTGCTTTTGCGCTTTCGTCGAAATGGCGGGCCATGAGCTGGCTGGCGGCTTGGGGGTCGCCAGCCAGAATTGCTCCGGCCAAGTCGATATGTATCTGGTTCATGGCGTGCCGGTCGGCGTCGGACGCGCGGCTGCGCCACCCGATCGGCCAGGTCTGGCGGGAGACCCCCTGGAATGCGCCGACAATGATCGAGAAGATCGGGTTCTTGGAGGCGCGAGCAATCTCCAGGTGAAAGGCGAGATCACTCTCCATAACCTTGTCCGCATCCGCGAAATTTGTCTCCATCGCTCTTGCATGGGCAAGGATGGTGTGGGCTTCTGCGTCGCTTCGACGAAGCGCAGCCAGCGTCGATGTCCGCATTTCTATGGTTCGGCGTACATCATAGACCTGGTTGATGTTGATCTGGGCCGTATGCACGCCATGCTCGATCATCAAGGACATTGCGCCGTGGTCGAGTTGAGCCACCGTGGCACGCTTCCCGACATTGAGATCAATCAGCCGCATGGTCGCAAGCGACCTGAAAGCCTCACGCACCACCGAGCGGGACACGCTGAGTTCCTTAGACAGGGTGGCCTCGCTCGGCAGTCGATCGCCCGGACCAAGTTCGTTCTCCCGAATGTGCTGGGTGATAGCGCCGATCGCGGTGCTGACGAGATTGCCTCCTGCAAACTGTTCTTCGTCGACTGGAGTTAAACTCATTTTCGTCTCCCAGTTTTATAAAACCTGTCGGACAGGTTGAATTGAACCGAGTCATAGTTTATGGACAAGCTGTGTGTCAAGAACCAATTTGAGAACAGTTCGGAGGGCTTATGAAAATCGAAGTCGACGTGGCATTCGCGGCGGAAAACGTCGTTGGAGAGAGTGCCGTATGGGATGAGCGGCAAAACAAGCTTTGCTGGGTCGACATCGTCGGAAAATCGATCCATCGGCTCTGCCCCAGGTCGGGCAAGCATGAAAAGTGGAGTTTCCCCGACCTGATCACCTCAATCGGTCTTCGCAACGACGGCGGCGCGATCGTCGGATTGCGGAAATCAATCGCGTTATGGGAATTTGGAGGTGGGCTTCATGTCGTGACCGAGATCGAACCAGAGTTTCCGGGCAATCGACTGAATGAAGGCATCGTCGGACCAGACGGGGCTTTCTGGATTGGCACGATGCAGGACAATATCGCAGCCGATGACACGCCCCAGGCGACAACTGCAAAAGCCGGGAGACTCTACCGGTATTCGCACGGGGCATTGCATTCGGTTTCGGATGATCGGTTCGGAATTACAAACACGCTAATATGGACCGACAATGGCCGGCTCATCACGGCAGACACGGAAGACAATGTGATCTACAGCTATGCGCTCGATGCCAATTCCTGGGCGCTTCACGACAGGCGATCGATCCTTTCGGGCTTCGATCGGGGTCTTCCGGACGGCTCCTGTATGGATGCTGAAGGCTTCATTTGGAACTGCCGCGTCGCAGGCGGCGGCTGTGTGGTCCGATTTTCGCCCGATGGTAGGATAGATCGCGTTGTCGACCTGCCATGTTCATGGCCGACGAGCTGCGCGTTTGGCGGCCCCCAATTTGAAACCCTGTTTGTCACGTCGGCGCGCTTCACGATGAGCGACGAGCATCTTGCTCGCAACCCACATGAGGGTGCGGTCTTCGCGCTGCGGCCGGGCACCTACGGGCTGCCAGCAAACCGTTTCAGTCAATGACGACTGAACAACCACATAGCAAACCTGTAGCGCCACATCAGCTGCGGCTTTTGCGGCAACAACCAAGGTTGGAACAACCGCTGCTTAAACTTATCGACCGGTTAAACTTACATCGGGCCGGCCATTCCACTCGATACATTATGCGATCTTCTTGGCCCAAAAAGTGAACATCACAGCAACATGCAGTGCAGGGTTCGTGGGAGCAGGATTCTGTCCGCACCCTAAGGCGAGGTCCACGCAAAAGCCTTCGAACGGCAACATAGCGCCCCCATTCCGGACGTTCAGCGGCATCGGTATAAATCCCAATATCTGCCATTGCCGGCAGAGTTCCACTGCGGCGGGTACCCGTCCATCCTGGCTCACAGTTTGATAACGGGGTACCACACGAGGGGAGCAGTGAAGCGGAATGGAGCCGCGTCTGCATCATTGGCAATAGCGGCGCAGATAACGAGGGCGAGTGCATCACATGGACATGCCTCGTTGAAAACAGGAGGTTTCGGCGAAGCTTTCCTGCCAGAGCTTTCTCGTCCCCTCAAACCTGCTACCCGGCGACCAGCGAGATAGAAGTCTCATACAGTAGGGGCACTTTAGCAGACGCATGCAACCATGTTGATCTGCATCGAGGGAGTAGAGCGAAATCTTCACAGCCCTCCTAGGTTGCGATATTCCGGGCCATTTCCATTTCCGAAAGAGCCGCCTACGGTATGAGGGCATATGAGGAAGAGAATGGCCGGCAACAAGATCATAAAGCACAGCGCGATTACACGGGCAGGATACGAGTATCAAGATCTCGTCGGGATAGAGATCCTTATCAGGCACTACCGCGATCAAAACTTGTTCGAGTGGGTGCAGCTCGAGTCCGACGATTCGAGCATTAAGGCGCTCGACGACGTCGTTGCCAGACGCAAGGACGGCTCGGTCGAGTACGTGCAGGTCAAGTTCACCGTGGATCCGGCGAAATATGAGCTCAATTGGGACTACTTACTTTCCAAGACTGAAAAAGGATCGAGCATGCTCGCCAAATGGGCGGGATCGCTTCGGCGCGCAAAAGCGAGCGGCCCAATCCACAGCGCGCAGCTCAAGACGAATCGCGTTCCCTCGGCGGATTTCGAAGCGTGCCTAGATGGAAAGCTCGTCGACCTGGCGAAAGTCGATCCGGCCACACTCGCGCTCATCGAGGCGGAATGCGGCGGCCAAGCTGCGGCAAGAGAGTTCTTCCAGACATTCGAATTTACTGCTCGCCTTCCCGACCTCGATCGCTTTGAGGTGTCGCTCAAAGATCAACTCGTCCCGACGGATACGACGACCGCAGGATGGCATCTCCTCCGCAATGAGGTTACGCGGTGGGCGATGCTTCAAAGGGAACCGCCGCCCGACGGGAGAATTCTTCGCGAGCACGTCGTGCGTCTTATTTCAGAGAAGCGGCCGCGGCCCCTCCTCCAAGATTTCTTGGTGCCTCCAGGATACGCTCCGCCGAGCGAGTCCTTCCACGCCGCATTGCGAGAAAGGATCGTCGATCCGGCTACGCCGTTGACGGTGGTTTGGGCGACTCCCGGACGCGGGAAAAGCACCTATCTAAGTTTTCTGGCCAGTCAGTTGCAGACGGAAGACCAAGTCGTCATTCGTCATCACTACTTTCTGTCTACAGAAGATACGAGCTCCAACAGGGCATCGTACGTCGATATCGCCACGTCGCTTTACGACCAGCTTCGGGGAAACTATCCGGAATATACCGCAGGTATGACGGACGACCCCGACCACCTTCATCTCGCCCTTAAAATCGTAGCAGAGAATTTGGCGAAGGAAGGAAAACGTCTTTATCTGATCGTCGACGGGTTGGATCATGTCTATCGGGATACAGCGCGCACAGATCAGCTAGACCATCTCTTCAATTCGCTGTTTCCGTTGCCCGACAACCTGTCCCTCGTTGTCGGAACGCAGCGTGTTGCTGACGCACAACTGCCGGCCAAACTCGTTACCGGCGCCGAAGAGCAAGATTGGGTGGAAATTCCAAGGATGGATGAAGCGGCGGTTCGTCGCTGGGTCGCCAACCAAGATGCCGCCCGCCCTCTTAGACTGCAGTGGGAGGGTCGGAGAGAGGAAGAGATCGAGAAAGTCGGAGCTGCGTTCTTCCGAATTAGCCAAGGTCATCCATTGCACCTGATTTTCGCTTTCGAAGGATTAGTGCTGTCAGGAGTGCTTATCGACGAGGACGCCGTTTTAGCTTTGCCTGGGTGCCCCGACGGAGATATTCGCAGCTACTATCGGGGCCTCTGGCAGCGGATCTCGGCACCGTCTCGAAGCATCTTACACATGCTGGCCGGGTCAGAATTCTTTTGGCCCAGCGGAGGTATTCGCAAGTGCATGGGCGATTTCGGCGAGGTTGCCTTCTTACTTGAGCCTCACCGCTCCGGGATGATGCCCTTTCACGGCAGCATTTTCGCATGGTTGAGAGAACGCGACGATCACGAGGAGAGCTACAACGCTCTCCTACCCACAATCGTCAAATGGCTCGGCGAGGACGCTCCCGAATACTGGCGGTGGGGTTGGTTATGGCTGACCAAGGCAAAGGTCGGGGAAACCGCTCACCTACTTACAGGCACCACAAGAGAGTGGGCGGTTGCGTCCCTCGCGAACGGCTGGCCTGAGACGCAGATAACGAACATTCTTTCCGCTGCAGAAAACCTTACTTTCGCCGCAGCCGACCTTCCGACAACAGTTCGGTTAAGGGCGCTCAAAACGCGAGTGAGTAACGTTAGAGAGTATCAGGCCTGGGACTTCGGCTCCTTCCGAAGCGCAGCGCTGTCGGTATTCGATAATCTGCAGCAAGCCCGAAACCTGCTCGACGATCTTCAAAACTTCACAGTCGACGAGATATCTTCATTAGCGCGATATGGGCCCGCGGTACTTCGCGCCGAGCTGGTAGACGCTTGCTTGGGGGAACTTCGTCGCCGCATCAATACTTGGGTCGTCCTAAGGCATCGCTCTTTCGATGACTTCGGAAAACTCTCGACCGCCGCTCTCGAGGTCGCCGCACTCGCCGGTACGCAACACGTCGAGAGGACCGTTCGATTCTTAAAGGGGTTTAAAGACCCTAGCGTCCATATGTCGAACTACATCAAGTGCCTTGCGCGCTCGAAAGATATCGACAGTCTGGATACGCTCAGCAAGCACTTATCGGCAGCTAAGTGGAGTTCCTACCGCCGCGCCATCCAGGTACATATTCTTCGATGCTGCCTTTTGATCGGAGCCGATCCCGCAGAGCGCTTAAAGAAAGGTACATTCAAGCACGACCCTGTCGCTGCTGCGTGGATATGTCGATCCGATCCCGTGCAATATTGTCCTACAGAGGTTACCGCGATTCCCGACGACCTTCTGTCGGAGCGAAACTCCCCCGGCGAAAGCGTCGATCTGGAGCGTTTCTTCCACGACGCGTTTTGGATCGCACTTAGAGCGAACCTCATCGCGGTCGGGGAATTCTCACCGATCTACCCTGGCTTAGATCGGGAAAAGTCGGACTTCGTGGATCGGGCCTTGGAGTGCTTGGAAACGTGCGCTGAGGAATTGGCGGGCGGAACTGCGGCCTGGACTTTCTCCACGCCGTTTCTGGCGGCTGCCGACATCGCGCCGATCCCCTTCTCGGGCAGAAATGAGACAGAGCAAGCAAGGTACGCGGGGTTCCGCAAGTCGCTGAACAAGATCGCCTTAGACGTTCATCTGTTCGGTCTGCCGAACAAATACGAAACCGGGGTACCCGAGGACGAATTCGAGATCGCGCGCGGTTCAGCTCATTGGGTCGACGAGCTCTGGGTGGACTTCAATGCGGAAGACCGTGCCCGCTATCTCTCTAAGGAAGCCGCCAGCACGCTCCTGAAAGAGCTGGTCGAAGCGCTTTCAGCAGAGGTGACGGAATTCAATGAACGCGCTGACAAATGGACAAAGTACGCGGCTCTCGCGCACCTGTACGATGTCGACAATCCTCAAGCCCTGCTGCGACGCGCTGCGTCCTGCTTGCTCGGTTACGGCTACAGAAAAGATCCCTTCGTGTTCGAGGTGCTCGATAGCATCAAAGACGTGCATAAAATCGATCCCAAGAGGACGCTCGAGCGCATCCAACGAATTGCGCCGATTGTCGACCGAATTACCGACTTCACGGACAGCGACGGAACGCGACATTCCCGCTCGCAGCTCATAAGCCTTTCAGCAAAGACCGCACCAAATCTGTTACCCAAACTCTACGAGCACCATATCGAGGCGGACGAATGGTATTATGCAGACAAGTGCATCGAAGCGTTCATCGAGTTTGGCGACCTGAGCACGCCCGAAGCTGCTGCATTAGTGGGTACGCTCCTCGACGCCGGGACCCTCGGGAAGCTGGAAGAGCGTGCCAAGACCGATCCGGCAGCTCGGGAACTGCTGGAGGTGCAGACCGAATTCTTGGGCGGCACGCCGCCACCGACAGAGCGAGATTACTCTACCCCGGATCGCGATCTCACCGATGCCGAGAAGGCCGCAGTCGAAGCCGATCCCACGGTTTTCGCTTCAGACGACTTCGCCGGAATCGCCGCTGCGGTGGGTGCGCGAGACTTCCACTATTCCAAGCGACCCGACTTCCTACGTAGGTGGCTTGAGCACTGGCATGCCAAAGGCAAGGCCCGAAAGGCAATCGCCTCGACCAAGGCATACTTCGACAGCGATACAAGCACCTACAACACTGAGGATATCCTCGATCACGTGTTCGACGTAAGCCTCGCAGTGGAAGGCAAGGACGCCGCCTATCCGTGGCTCGTTATGGCGCAAATCCGGCGCCATGGCTGGGACAGCCACTTTACATCGCAGGCTGAAGTGGAGAGGCGGATCGGGAAACTGGCGGCCGTATATCCGGAGCGCTGGCTAGACTTCGTCCGCGACACCTCGGCACCTCTGGAGTTTTTCGCAAGGCGGGGCTACAGCTTTTCCATCGGCTTCCATCACCTGGTCATCTTTTTGCTCGCCGTGGGACAGGCCGAAATTGCAAAGAGCGTTACGGACGAATTCATCGCAACGTTGATCGCCGAAACCGACGACGTTCCGCTCGGGGAGGCCACGTGGTTGCAATGACGTTTGCATCGGATATCCCACTCGCCCTCCTGTTTCAGAGACTAAGCTGGCCCATCGGCATGGTTCGATGGCGGGCTGCGCGAGCAATCAGAGAGTTGCTAGCCAACGAGCCCACACGGACACCTGCAACCCAGGCGCTCTTGTCTTTCCTGAAGGGTCGCAGAACGGAGTCCGAGGTGTGCTCCATTTTAAGCGTCCTAACGGTCACAAACGAGAAACATAGACCGGACATCGACGACGTTGTCGGCAGGATCGGCTGCCCCTCGATACTTGCCGATGTGCTTCTCGACAGCCTTTATGGCGAGGGAGCTGCGCTGGGAGGTTGGGAAACCGCGCACTCAGGCGATCCGCCCCTGGGGTTTCAACCGGACGCCTACTTCATGGAGCAAAAGGGGGCACATCTCCCCCCGAATTTTTACAACCGGTTGATAAGGCTCGAACGAAACACAGGCCTCCCATTCGTGGATCAGTGGGCGTGGGAGTGGCAGAGTCTGTGCGCGGCTCTCGGCACGAAGTTTACTCGATACGCAAACTACTTCGGAGACGTCTCTGAAGCCCGCGCAGGCATTGTGGGTCAGTATCATCAGCGGCAAACCGAAGTGTTTCGTTCAGCCTTCATTCGAACCTTCGCCTATGCGGTCACGACTTGGGGAATGCCGCTCGAGAGCGCCGTAGGATATCTCATCGACCATGTACCGGCAGTTGGGGGACTGTTCGATCTCGAGCTGAACCGAAAGCCGGACTGCCTCGGCAATATTCCGGCACTATGTGTCAAAGAACACTCCGATTTAAAGGGCATCGTCGCTGAATGGGTTCGAGAAAATAGGCTCAAGGACATGCCCTGCGTCTCATTGGTCAGCCCGCTACCTGCCGAAGAAGCACGCTACGGAGATGTTTATCTCGGAGCGTTTCTAGTCACGCCGGATTTTGAGCTCCGCGACGACCGCGGTCTCTTCGAGCCCATGACGCTAACACAGCTCGGCACTCGATTATCTGTCGACGGCTTCATCCAAGACATCGAGCTCGCAGAGCTCAAGGAGAACGGGAAAGTCGGATGGGCGGCACCAGTGTGTTCATCGCTACTTTCTAAGCCGTACGGCTATTGGACAGCTGATCTTTTCTCAATCGGCATGCCAGTCGTCGCACCGTATTGCCTTCCCGGGCCGGCTCGCATTCGGGCCGCGGACGGAACGCTTCGACTAGTTGATCGAGAAGCGACTTTGGCCTCGACTCTCTTATGGAACGACGTTTGGACGCCAAACCATCCTAAGGGCGGTTCCACTCGCTGCGGCGCTGTTGCCCAATTGAGTCGAAAGCTCTTTTGCGCGCTCCCTGGAAGTGTTGATGCAGACCTGAAATTGGCTTGGTTTATTCAGACCCGCGTCTGGAAGCGCGAGAAGTATGGAGATTTCGAGCTGATCGAACGGCGGGATCTTGTGCTCGACGAGGCGATCTAACGGGAAGGCTAGCGCCGCAGTTTATAGGCAGTGAGGTACGCCGATGAAACGCTGTCCGGCTGCGCAAGCTTGCAACGCCGCTGGTATCGAAATCTCGTCGGGCGTAGAACGTCAGTTCTAACATGGCGACGTTATCGTCTTCTCGAACCTGGCCCGAACCGGTTGGCGAGGCGCAGTCTTTATGCCCGCGCCTACGTTTGGCTCAAAAGTCGATCACGGCCGGCGCCACTAAAGCCACGATGAGAGGCACGTGCATTCGGACGTCACGTTCGTTCTAACCCGTGTGGGTCCGCTCTTAGCTAGACCTGTCGAAAAGCGGACAGTCTGCAACCGGCCCCAGAGCCGCCTTTCAATCCCTCGCCTTGAAAAGATCGGAACCGACGACCCGTTATTGGAATAGAGCTAACGCACTGAAATTCGTCATTGGGGGCCGTCTGCTCACCTTACACGCGAACGACTGACTTGGGACCGACAGCGGACCGGCTGCTAGTAGGCAATTAGTGCAGATAGCTGCCGATGACCCCATCCGCCCACGACTCCGCACGCTGCGCCTAGTCGACTGTGTGGCTCGGAGACTCGATCCTCGATCGGACGAAAGGATAGTCCTTCGAGCGTCCCCTTTTCACAAAAAAAGAGGGCGGTGCGCGATAATATCGGCCAAGGCCCGCAACCACCATTTCATTCCCATCCACTGGTCGGGCGCAAGTCGTAGTTGCACAGCCGCCGTTTTGGATTATCTATTGATAATGCAGTGGTGGGGGCGCCAATGGATAATGCGACGCTTGGTCGGCTACGGGAACTTTTGCTACCCGACGATTTTGAGATCGAACTCGAACACCGAGGTGTGGTCATTCGTCGTCTGAGGTCTCGCAGAAAGGTCGTAGCCGCCTCATTCGAGCCCTTGAGATTTCGTGGAGCCACATGCCGTCGAGCACTAGCCACGTTGGAAGATGGTAGCAGGTTTGTGCTCGAGTTTGCCTCCTTTGGTGACGACTATGCAGATATTGCACCGGCGACCATTTTGCGGGGGACGCCCCTCGTCGAGGGGGATCGTCTGAACTGGGAGCGGGTAGCTTTCCAACGAGGTGGAGGAGATCTCCCCGCTGCAGTTGCCCGGATGGAAGAATGTCGCGCGGCCTGGAGATCTTCTGGCATTAGCTATCGGAGTGAGAGACTCGCTGGCGATGGCGAAGTGCTAGCGCCTGGTCTGCGGCTGCCGCAGTCCGGCGCTTTGCATGCAATAGCTGCTCATTGGACAACCGGAACGGACCGCGCGCTTGTGGTCATGCCGACCGGAACCGGCAAGACCGAGGTAATGATCGCGGCAGCGGTAGAAGCCGCGTGTGACCGCGTGCTGATCATAGTCCCGAGCGACGCCCTTCGCTTGCAGACCGCTGATCGCTTTGCTTCCTACAGCGTGCTGGAGAAGCTCGGAACCGTAGTAGGGGTTCCCAACCCCGTGGTTGGAATCCTCTCGTCCAGACCGACGCCGGAGCAGTTCGCAGCGGTTGGGGCATGCAACGTCGTGGTCGCCACGATGAGCGCCATCGGATTGGCGGGTGAGGAAACGCAGAAGCAATTCGCCGCGCTGTTCTCCCACATCTTCTTCGATGAGGCCCATCATATCGAGGCAGCGACATGGAAGCGGTTTCAAAAGGTCATCGGTCGCGCCAATGTGCTGTTGTTTACCGCGACGCCCTTCCGGGAAGACGGCAAAGCCCTCGACGGTAAGCTGATCTATGAGTTCCCCCTGTCGTTGGCGCAAGAACGCGGGTTCTTTCAATCAATCCGGTTCAAGGAGGTATTCCAGCCCAACGGTCTTCGTTCCGATGCGTCGATCGCTGAAGCCGCGGTAGAGGTATTGCGAGAGGATCTAGATGCTGGTTTCGACCATATCTTGATGGCCCGGGCGAACACAATCGACGCGGCCGAAGATCTGTATCGCCAAGTCTACGCGGGTTATGACGACCTGCAGCCCATCGTGATCCATAGTCGGACTCCTAATCGCCAAGCTGTATTGTCGGATATCAAGGCTAGAAGGCACCGAATTGTCGTATGTGTCGACATGTTTGGCGAGGGTTTCGATCTCCCGCAGCTGAAGATTGCTGCGCTACATAGTCCGCATAAGAGCTTGGGCATAACCTTGCAGTTCATAGGGCGCTTCGCGCGGACGACTGCAAACGTCGGGCAGGCGACGTTCATTGCAAACACCGCCGAAGACGGCGTGCCGGAAGCCCTCGAAAGCCTTTATCTGGAGGATGCCGACTGGAATTCGCTCCTGTCGGACATGAGTTTCAATGCGATAGACCCAATGGCCAAGCTTTCCGATCTAGTCGATCGGCTGGAGATTCCACCCGCAGCCCCTGATGAGGATTTGGATATCTCGACACTGGCGCTGCGACCCAAGCTCAGCACCCAAGTGTATCGGACAGAGCAATTCGAGCCCGGGAGATACGCCAAGGCTTTCCGGGCCGCGCAAAAGGTTCACCAGCCGCTCATCAGCCTGCGTGACAACTTCCTCGTCCTAGTGGTCAATCAAAAGGATGGCATCGACTGGACCGACTCGAAGGACATCTCGATCGACAGTTGGGACCTTTTCATCGCGAAGTACGATCCCGAACTGCAACTGCTCTACATCCACAGTTCGAGGAAAGGAGACGCCGGTGGTTCTCTAGCGAAGGCGATCTCCACAAATCCCGTGCTCATTAAGGAGGAGGAGGTGTTCAAGGCCTTCAGCGGCCTTCAGCGCTTGGTCCTGCACAACGTTGGTCTCTCCAGCCTTAGTCGGAATGTCCGGTACCAGATGTTTGCCGGATTAGACGTTCGGAACGCAGTCGACCCGCTCCAACAGCAATCCAAGCGGAAGTCCAACATTACTGGCGTTGGCTACGAGGATGGAGCCCGGGTCAGCGTGGGTTGCTCTCGTAAGGGCAAAATATGGTCGCTGACATCTGGCACGCTCACGGACTGGATCGATTGGTGCGAGGGGATTGGCAGGAAGCTGGTCGATCCGAACGCTCGCCATGATGACTTCCTTCGGCACACCCTAATTCCCCGAGCGATCATTGAACTACCGGATAGCGAAGCACTGTTGGTGGACTGGCCCGATCAGCTCTTCGAGAGTTCGACGTTCCGGTTTGAAGTCCTCATCGGCGTCACCAAGTTTGGATTTCACGACTGCGAGCTCGACCTGGTCGAGTGGGTGCCTGGAAACAGCTTTGTTTTCGTCCTAAAGGCCGGCGAGGAAATATCCATTACGCTAAGGCTGACTCTGCGGGCGGAAACCCCCGACCTAGACGGGTATCTGGTTGAGAAACTGGATGGACCCGACGCCGAAATTGACGCAGCGGGAGACCGTAAGCCCGTTCAGGACTTTTTTCAGTCCAACCCTCCGCTGGTGCGACTGGCAGACGGTTCGCAGCTGTCGGGCAACATCCTTCTCAAGCCACAGGAGGACCTTCCCGAACTCTATGACCTCGCGAACATATCGTTCTTGGACTGGAACGGCGTTGATCTGCGGAAGGAAAGCCGTTGGAAAGACGGCGTCTATCGCGCGGATTCGATCCAGCAGCGGTTCGTTGAGCGTCTGCTGGAAGGCCCGTCGACCTTCATCATTGACGACGATGATACGGGTGAGAGTGCCGACGTGGTGGCGATCGAAGAGACCGATGACACCATCGTCGTTTCATTTTGGCATCTGAAGTACGCCGAGGGGGAAATTGGGCGAAGGGCCAGCGATCTCTACGTGGTGTGCGGCCAAGCCCAGAAGAGCGTGAAGTGGACGTGGAGCCTGAAAAACCTTATCAACCACCTCACCGTAAGAGAAACGTCGCACCTCAAAGGCAGGGACACCCGTTTCCTTCGAGGTACTCCCAACGAACTGACCACCCTTCGCAAAGCTTCGCGGCGTAAGTTCGTCGAATATCGCATCGGCATCGTTCAGCCGGGGCTGAATGGGGAGAATATTCCCAATGAACACCTCGCCCTTCTCGCGGCGACCAGCAGCTTCATTCAGACGGTAACCGGACGACCTCTTCTGACTGTAGCGAACCGTATCGAACGCTAGAGTGGTCTGACTACCGCCTCCCCGTCGCACGCATGGTCTGCGTTAGCGCGTGATCGCACCACTAAGAGCAATCGGAGACCGGTAACTTGCCTGGGGCTAGGCGGCGCGCACGGTGGTTTGGGGTTGAACAGGGATGGCACTTTCGGCCCTGACTCTCGGAACGGTGCCCGCAATCGATCGCGAAGCTCACCACTGATCCGGCCGTTCGAACCTGCATGAGCATGTGAGCGCCATGGAGCGTCCAGCGCATCTGTTGCTTCTTGATCATCCGCTTGCCGACCACGAGTTCACCGCTGACTCAGCGAGGGTGGTGGCAACACGAAGCCCGGCTCGATAGCGCTGTCCATTGCGCGGCGACAAACAAGGTGAGACTCAGCGTCAATCAGGATGAGACTCGGCGGCGGGGTGTGACGAAGGGAGGGCGTAGCCCTACCGGAGTTACACCCCCGCCGCGGCGCAATTTTTCGGCGTCTCATGATCGCGGCCGGCCCGCTACGGTGGTGGTTCATGCCACCCTCAAGAATGCCGACGTCAATGATCCTCGACGCCGAAGGGCGCCATTTTCCTTTTACGACGTGTGAATTCAATATAAAAATGCGTTCGGTATTCTATGGTTGGGTCTATCTGCAAGGAGAAGCCGTGAATTCTTCCGACAAGGGCGACAGTCTTGAAGATGCGTTCTATCGCTATCTCCTCGATCAGAAAGCGAGCGGAGAGCTAATCTTTGGAGCACACTCTCCGGAGGTTTGTGAAATTTTTCAAAAGAAAAAATACTATTGCAAGGAGCGTGAAGACAACGTCGAGTTCGACATCGTTATTGAAGTTCGCGCAAAAGGCCGGGCGTCGCCACAGCTTTATGTTATATTCGAGTGCAAGAACTACGCTGGCAGCGTTCCAGAACTGTACGTCAACGACTTTTCATCGAAAATTGGCCGCATTTTCCCTCATTCAGCAAAAGGCGTGGTGGTTGTATCTTCACGCCTGCAATCCGGCGCCGAAAAGGTCGCCAGAAACAAGGGATTGGGGATCGTAAAATACGACGAACTCGGGCTTGATATCATCGCAGATCGGAAGGGACGGCCATACATCGAGCATGGTTTTTTCCAGTCGCAGATATTCCAAAGTGATGCCCCATCTAAGTCGCTCAAATTTTCCGCTTACTACGATGGAAAGTTCTTCGGCAGTATCGACCAATTACTAGGAGGATTGCATCCGGAACTGTCCGGTAATGCAGACGAAAGCCCAAAGGCGATTCCCTTTATACCCGCCGATACGATCAAGAAGGCAGCTCGGGACGCCCTGCTGTTGATCGACTACGATGGTGGACCGGTGGACCTTGAAAGGATTTGCTCGGCTCTTTCGCTTCGCTTGGAGCTCTCCAATCGGGATGTCCGAGACATCGACGGAACTCTCATTCTTGGTACCGCTCACTTCAAACGAAAGCAAATTCTCATCAATGCCAACGGATATCGCTACCGCGAGCGATTCACGCTAGGACATGAGATCGGCCACTTCGCCTTGCAGCATCAGGTATACCTCAGCTCCGAAAACATTATAGAACGCGATCTGATGATCACGAAGGAGACTGAAGCAACCTTCAATATCGAGCGGCTCGAGTATCAGGCGAATGCATTTTCGTCCAATCTCATTCTGCCCGACGATATCTTTAAGCGCATGACCGCTGAATATCGCCGAAATCTCGGCATCCGGGATAGGGGACATGGCTACATATTCGTCGACGATCAGCCGTCAAATATTGCGGACTATGAGCAGTTGCTCTCAAATTTGTCGACCTATTTCGAAGCGTCCAAACGGGCTGTCGAGGTTAAGTTCAGGCATTTGGAGATGCTGACTGACTTGAGAAAACGAAACCGGAAGCAGCCGATTGCGCATGTTCTCGAAAGCCTCATATCCAGGCGGATCCCGTAAACTCGAACTCGCCCGCGGAAAAAACCTTGTATCTTCCAACGACTCGTTGCACGTTATGCCCCGTGGTTAGACACCCGTGACTTGTCGCCGAGTCAAACGTCTTCGATTATCTTCTTTTGCTTTCTGCGACCGCATCCAACAGCGGCTTGCTGCGTAATCGGCGAACGGCATGCCAAGGCTGGAGATGCTGATGTTCGAACTCAAAATCAATCCATGTTCTGCTGCACTCGAAGCTGTGAAACGCGAGTTGCTGAATAATATCCCCGACTGAGCCTGTTCTTGTTAACGGCGCTGCATTTCAGGAGTATCTGAAGCACCAAGGATTTCGAGTTTCTCCAAGCATTTTGCATCGCGCCGTTGCAAAAGTTGCCCTCGCTGATGTTGTCGCGGCTAACGAACACCTAAGCGTGTGGGGGGGTGGCTTTGGTAGGTCCCAACGCAAACCAGATGGAAATTGGGAGAATGCCCGCGAACGGTATGCGCGTTTCAAGGAGGACCGCGCTGAGTTACTCACCGACTACGCCGTCACACCGTTTCTTCTATCGCTTGCGTTTTTGCACAGGGTCGCGCGCACCAAGACGATCCGCGATGGGACGGGTAGCTACTGGGTAAAGCATATCGCTGAGAGCTTTGAGTGCAGCTATCCGGAAGGCGAGAAGCTGGGCCCCCACTACGTGCCAAACGGCGTTCTGATAGCTGCGGCACTGCATGCCGGTTTCAAAACAAAATCCCATCATGACGAGCTAGGCTACCACTCGCTGAACGTGACCTTCAACATGTCAAAGTCGTGCCTCGAAGACCTTGACTACGTGATACGCCCCGACAGCACTCGGGCCCATGATCGGCGACGCGCCGACGAAAGGCGTGAGACAAAAAAGGGCGCCCCAGCGTTGCGGGGCTTTAGAAGCTAAAGAGTGGAGTTGAGTTGACGCGCAAACACAACTCCATCCTTTGTGAGATTGCTCCAATGCAAACTCAGATTATACGGTCAGGTCCTACTCGGCGTCACGTGCATCGTAGTCATGTTCCGATGCGCCGCATTCGAGACATACGTCGCCGCCATAGTTTTCGCTGTAAGTCCACCCGCAGGCCCAACCGCAATGTGGGCAAAACTGATAGCAGTCTACGTCACCCCATAACCATGGACTGGCAAACTCCGGAACAGCATCCTTATCGTACGAAACAATCTCGAACGCGTTCTGTCCGACCGCGATGTAGGCCTGGCTAGAATAGAGCTTCAGACCCTCGATAACATCTTCGATGGTAAGGAAGTACCATTCTCGAGCATCTGACTTGTATTCGAAGTGAAGATGGAGCGCTTGCTCTATCGCCTTGTCCTCTTCCACCGAGGCCGTTCTTATCTCACCCATCAACGCTATTGTACGTCGATTCCCTGTCTGAAGATTCGCAAGTCGCCGCGTTAGCTTTTGTGATCGGCCAATCTTCACATAGAGCTTTCCAGCTAGGCTGTTGTCCAACTCGGTCACAAAATAGACACTCATGCCTTCCTCCACTCGCCGCCCTGCAGTTCATGGCGCGCCCCCCTTCCGAAGCCGCTCCCGGTGGTTCTCCTGAACCAGGGCAAGACAATCCTCCGCGTCGCCTTCCGTAAAGCCCCTAGCGTGCTGCGACCGCGCTGACCAGCGCCCCAGGCTCGACCGTGAGAAGATCTCCTTGGGCGGGTTTGACGACGTGAGTGTCGCGCTGCTGCGTCGCTATCCGCCACCGGGTGCGAAGCACATCGCGTCGATGGTCGCCATGCCAGGCGCGGCGGGCGTGGAAACCCGGCAGGTCTATATGCCGGTGCAGACCTGTTCCCGTAGCGATCGGGCGTTTCGGGACGATTTTGGGTCGACCCGGGTGAACCGCGAGACCGACCCCTCCTATATCCTATTGCTCTGCTATCGGGTTATCGTATTCAGATGAATCCTGATTAACAGAGTATCCTTCTTTGGATGTCCGTCGCTTCGCCCAGTCCCCGAATTGCGGGACGAGGGCGGGGGGTATGTAGGTTCGGGCACTCCCCGAACGAGCGTTCACCCGCGTCTCCCTTGCCATTCGTGCATAAACCCCCAATATTCAAGGCATACACGAACGAGGGAGATCCCGAATGGAAGACGCAGTAAAGGCAAAGACGCCGGATGTCCAGGCGCTGAAGCAGAACGAAAAGAAGTGGACGCCGACGCTGATGAAGGCCGGATGGAGCGCGATCCCGAACATCATCATCGAGAAACAGCGTGCGCTTGGGCTGGACGCCCTGGACATCAACATCCTGCTGCACCTGATCCAGTATTGGTGGCTGGAAGAGAACGTGCCGCACCCATCCGTCGGCACGATCGCAGAAGCGCTCGGGGTGACCCCTCGCACGATCCAGAAGCGGATCACCGCCATGCAGGCGGCCAAGCTGATCACCCGCGAAGAGCGCCGGCACAGCAAGTTCGGCAGTCAGACCAACCTCTACCGCTTCGACGGCCTAATCGCAGCCTGTAAGCCGCATGCCGAGGAAAAGATTGCTGCGGCCAAGAAGAAAGCCGAGGAGGAGAAGGAACGCGTCAAGCGCAAGAAGCCGAAGCTGGTCGTGAACAACGACGCTAAAAAGTAGGCGGTACCGACAAGCCACGGCTTTCTGACCTGCCTTTGGGGCACGGACAGTCGGCAGGACTTGTCGCAGGCTCAGAAAATACAATGCCCCGGGCGCTTGCATGCAGAGGCGCTACCGGGGCTCACGGGGACAACATGGATCATACCGAAGGAATTTTCAAGTGACGTTTGCCTACTCACCCGAAATTATCGCGAACCTAGAGTCATCCCACTCCTCCGAACGGCTGGCACCTTACTATGCGCTCGCCGGCGGCGACAAGGAGCTGGGCTTGCGGCTCTATGCGTGGAACAGCGCGCTGTCACAGGCGCTCTACACGCCATTGCAGGGCTTGGAAGTAACGCTCCGCAACGGCATCAGCGCGAGGCTCAAAGTGAACTATGGACTGACCTGGTTCGAGCTCAACCCGGGTCCCGCCTTGCACTACCCGCTGCCCGACATGCTGCTGTCGGCACGGACGGAACTCGGAAAGCGCGGCATCTTGCCGGACCACGGCCGTGTGGTCGCGGAACTGAACTGGGGCTTCTGGACCGGTATCCTCGCTAAGCGCTATGAACCGCTTTGGCGTTCCGACCTTCGAAAGGTGTTCCAGTCGACCGGCCCCCTCACCCGGGCGCAGATATTCCAGCCGCTTGATGACCTCCGCCGGCTGCGCAACCGGATAGCCCATCACGAGCCGATCCTGAATCGCAACATTGCAGCCGACTACGCATCCATCCTCGATTTGATCCGATACATTTCGCCGACTACGGCGCAATGGGTTGACAGTCAGAGCCAGGTGGCAGCCGTACTAACCACAAAACCTTAAAGGAGGGAGCGATGAAGGCTTTGCAAGGCGGCCGAGACGTTCCAGACCACGCCAGATCAGCCGGTGTGAGCAGCATTGCCTGCCAGCCGTCGGAATTCCCCCTACGGCGCCTGGGGCGCTGCCCCTCCGCCTAAGCGACGCGCTGAAACACATGGGCTCGGGACATTTCGGCTAGAGTTCTCTGCAAGCACGAGCGCAGGCTTGCAAAGTCGACGTAGTTATTTAAGGTTGTGAACCTGATTTAAGTGTGAGCCGGCTGCGTGACCTTTCTCGAACCTTTTCCTAGCAATCTAGGCATAGCTCGGCACCACAGACGTGGGTCTTCTCCTGCCGCGAGTCTCGTAGACACGTAGGCAAGATTCGAACCCCTATTCGAACTTTCATGACCAAGGGTGCAAGTGTGGCCCACAAGTACGAAATATACCGAGATAAAGCTGGCGATTATAGAGTAAGATTTAAGTACAATTCTGAAGTCCAGTTTGCGTCAGAGGGCCTTCGAAGCAAGTCTTCGGCACAAAATCTGATCGATGCAATAAAGAAAAATGTTCAAGAAGCTCCCGTTGAAGATTCAACTTTCGAAGTCGATCCGCTCGCCTCCGAGGAAATGAAGAGCTGGTTTCATGAAAACTTTGTAGATCCCGCGCAATTCCTTCCTTATTCCTCTGATGACGGCGGCTATCAGTGGCTTAACGGCGGTCCTTACTCGGCATCGGACGCACTGCAGCGAGAATTCGGCACTTTATACCCGCTCGACGCCATCAAAAAAGTCGCAAAGGAACTTGTTGACGAAGGCGGAGTCCTTGAATGGTCTCCACGCGCGGATGCAGACTCCGAAACTAACCAAGCCCGAACGGAAAGTAACGCCGAGCGTCTCAGCAGCCACCTACCTTTAGCCGAGGACCTGGTGTCGGACCCTCAAAGCGGCACGTTTAACGTTGTTGCGAAGCTCGTCACTAAACCGGATCTCCTTGATGCAACGCTGAGCCAGATCGAAGTCGCAGTCGAAGACTGCGTTTCCTCCCCTTCCAACGGTTTGGCCGAGAGTGCGTACGAAATCCGCAAGCTCCGCCGGATGCTCCAAAAGTATTCGAATGACCCTCAACGCGTGGAGATGGACACTACATCGACACACGCTAGTCTTGCGGCGAAAGTTGCTGCCGATGAACTTCCCCTCTCGGATGAGATCTCGGCCTTGCTCTCAGCCTTACAGCAAGCGGCGAACGGCATAAGGGCTACCGATGAAATGGTTGCTGAGAACCGCCGGATTTTGCAGGGCCAGGCCATGCGGGAGCTTTCCGAGCAAGATCTGCAGCGGGTTGTTGAGATTGCGCCTCTACTAGAAGCAATCACTGAAGGCGACCTCCAAAGACAAATGCAGGAAGACATTCAGGACTTGAGTGTCGACGTTTCCCACATCGGAGCGCTGACCCGCGCTGACGGTCTAGGTCCCGATGAAGCGGTGAGGCTAATCGGCCGCGCGTCGAGAATCTTTCTAGCGATGAAGAAAACACCCGCGATTGTAGACAAGCTTAAGAACAGTACGGGCTTCAAAACCATCGAAATAGTGGGTGCTCTAAGCGGTTTCATTACGCTGGCGGTTACGCTCTTCAGTTCCTTCTAACATATCCTGCCCGCGAGCCGCTTCGCAGCCGCGATTGTCGGCGTCGACGTCTCCACACCAGGTCGTGCTGTTGAGATCCAAGGGATCACCGAGGCGATTCCGGCGCCCGACATGCGCGCTAGCGGCCCAACTAGAGACTAAAACGCGAGGGTGGTGCTCGTGCGCAAGCATCACACTTGTACCAGGAGCGACTTGAACAAGCTCCGCCGAGGATTTCACAGTCCTTCCGTCGGCTCGTTTCTCAAGCGCAGCGGCAATCGGCCTCATGCTGGGAGAAGCACGGAACATCGTCGGACCCCGGCGTGACCTGATAGGCCCAAAGCGTGATTTCCATCCCATGTCGTTTCCCGAAACAAAGCGCCAGTTGTAGTTGCGCATCGGCGGGGCAAAATTGTAGGATTCTAAAGGCGTGGCACTCGCAGTGGTGGGGCGGAGTCGTGATAGGGAAAAGACGGTCGTGATTTGTGCCGGCGCATGGGGGAAGGCGAAGGTTGTCGAAGACCGGGAATGGCTTGCGGACACGAAACGGTAGTCCGAGGACGAGAGGAAATCGACATGCCGGTGAAGATTCAAAGAATCTAAATCATGGGAGAGCAAATGAAGACGAAAGAGGACTACGAGAAGCGGCTTGCCGAAACTGCTGACACCCTGGATGCCGCCTTGCCTGATTTATTTGATGCCATGATTGCTGCAGGGCGCGGGCCGACTGATGAAGAACTGGAGTTGTTCAGGCAGGTGAAGGGCACAGGATCGAACAATGAGTGGAGAAAACTCTTTGCCAAGCACGCTCGATCAAAAGGCTCACTTCTTTTGGCCGAGCACCTTCCTACCGAGCCGACGTCATGACGATGAGCCGCACAGCTTCTCTCGCCACTGCAGTAGGCCTTCTCGCCCTATCCTGTGGCAATGTTGCTGCCCAGGAGTCTTGCAAAAGCGATCCGCAGGGATCGCTTTGCTACAACGTCAAGGCGGCAGGCTTAGCCAACTTTACGACGTTCAAGCTTGTTTCCACTGCCGACGATGTTCTCCCTGTTCTTGAGAAATTTGGACTTCCGAAGACCGCACAGATGGGATGCCGCCTTTATGCTGACAATCCTGCTGCGCAGAAGGCGAGTTTCTTCCGCGACACCGATCCTGCAATACTTGCACGGCTCAAAGGCTCGCGCATGCCCGTCAGCGCGTTTGCTGAGGGCAAGCTGACGTGTGAATACGAAGCCCGCGATCTGATCCAGACGAGCGGCCCCTACGCCCTCAAGGGTGAGGCGCCGAAAGAGTTAGCACCTTGCATGACGGCTCTTGTCGATCGCATCAACGCGCTCGGCTATCGTGTCCAGCGTCAGACATCCTCTACCGTGTTCCTTGATCCGAAGACGATGGACGCGCCTGTAGCGGAGCTGTCGATCAAATGCGCCCTCTATGGGCCGACGCTGACCGCTTCTGTCGCTGTCGATGCCTGTAAGGCGGCTGACGCGCCGCTTGGCGAGGTCGCCGATCTTATGGGAGTTCCCGCCGACAAGCGGCGCCGCGTCATCGCGACGATGCATGAGGCTATTCGTGAGGATGGCGACGCAATCGAGCGTCACGGATTCGAAATCTCTGGCTCGACGGGCGGCGAAGCGCCTGACTGCTCCTACCTCGTAACAATCTACCTCGATAAGGCCGCATTCGACGCAATGGCCGTGGCTACGTCCCGTATAAAGGGCACTATTGATGCCTTCGAAGCTACGAATGGCGTGAAATGTGAACGTAAAGGCAGCAATGCTTTCTGCACCGCTAACAAGGTCGTGACGTTTTTCCGCGATGGCTGGCACAATCCAGACGGTGTCGCCAACGCGCACAATGTCTGCGATCAGGAGCTCAATCGGGCGTTCGGCGGGAAGAAGAAGTTCAAACTTCTCGAAGCGTATCCTGTCACGGATCGCGGTTCACCTTATCTCGTTTGCAAAGCTCAACGAGGTTGACGGGGCGGTACGTGGACGGGGAAGACCCAGCCTCCGCCCATGGAACGGGCCCGGCGGAATGAGCCGCCGAGCCTTTTTCACTTGCGCGGGCAATGGATGCAGTGTTCGAGTACGGCGCCAACCTGCGACGGTTTTGCCTGATGTTGCACGCGCAAGGACAGGTGACGATGGAGCGGCTGACGTCTCAACGATGTCGGCGCCGACGTCTCCAAGCGCTAGGTCGTGCGGCTGATGACCCAAGGGCTGGCCAGCTTTGTCGTCGAGGATGCGGCGGTGCTGCATGCCGGGTTGCTTTCGGCACCCTATATCCCCGTCAACGATACCGGCGCCCGGCATGCGCGCTCCACGATGTGCCGGGATGGCCGTGTCGCGCGCGAACCATGCTCGGGCTGATGAAAACCTGCCGCAAGCTCGGGCTGTCGTTCTGGCACTATCTCGGCGATCGCCTCGGGATCACAGGCGAGCCCATCCCGCCGCTCGCCACTCTGGTCGCGGCAAATGCTTGAACACGGCTTTCCACTTTGCAAACAGACCTGGCGAAGAACTGCCTTGGTTCAGCGTCGATGCCACGGACATGTGTGCACGACGCCGCAAAAATGCTTCCATCTCAATGAACCAATACCGCCGTGCTCCGCTCAACCCGTCGGTGCTAGGGTGTGCATATAGAGCTTTTGCCTATCTCATCAGCACCGCCAGAAAATCTGCCCCGGTTACTATCGAATGGCAGTGCTCGACCGCCTTAGGCGATCATTAACCATCTGAGTTAACATCGTAAATTCCACAAACAGAAGTCAACTCGACTCATGCTTCCGTCATCCGGACGCCAATTTCCCCAGCTTATCACTATCGATAGGGACAAGGTATCGATAGTGATGGTTTTCGAGTCGCAAATCGCCCAAAATTCCGCAAGAGCTACAGACATGCGGAGCCTCAGAATTGGCTAAAAACTCACCTTCCGATGCCGTCCACCGGCGTGCCGAAGAACTGGATGCGCTCGACGCCATCCTGCCGTTCGATCGCCGCGATCAGCTCGCCACCCTTCTCACGGACGACGACGTCGCAACGCTCAAGTATCTCGCCGGCGAAGGAATGGGCGACAACACGCTCAGGGCGCTTGCCTCGGATCTCGGTTATCTCGAGGCCTGGTGCCAGATCGCCACGGGCAGCCCCTCCCCTGGCGGGCGCCGGAGAGCCTGCTTTTGAAATTCGTTGCCCATCACCTCTGGGATCCGACTAAGCGCGCCGAGGATGCGAACCACGGCATGCCTGTTGAGGTGGAAAGCGGCCTGCGTTCCCAACGTCTGTTGCGCGCCGACAATGCGCCGGAGACCGTTCGCCGCCGACTGACGAGTTGGTCGATCCTGACCCGTTGGCGCGGCCTGACAGGCGCCTTCGACGGTCCCTCGCTTAAATCGGCGCTGCGGCTTGCCGTCCGTGCCAGCGCCCGCCCGCGGCAACGCACGAGCAAAAAGGCGGTGACCGGCGACATCCTGACGAAGCTGCTTGACGCCTGCGCGGGTGGACGCCTGGTCGATCTTCGCGACCGCGCCTTGCTTCTGACCGCTTTCGCCTCCGGCGGCCGTCGCCGGTCGGAAGTGGCTGGATTGCGATTGGATGAAATTACCGACGAGGACCCCGTGCTGGCGGATCCATCGATCCCGGACTCCCCTCCCCTTCCCTGCCTCGCCATCCGGCTGGGTCGGACGAAGACGACCACCAGCGATGACGACGAACATGTACTGCTGATCGGCCGACCGGTGACCGCATTTAAAACGGTGGCTCGAGGAAGCCAATATCAAAGAGGGTACGGTGTTTCGCCGGATTGACCAGTGGGGGAACATTGATCGCCGTGCGCTGACGCCGCAGTCGGTCAATCCGATCCTCAAAAACCGGTGTAAGCAGGTCAGTCTCGACCCGACCCTGTTCTCGGCGCATGGACTGCGATCAGGTTATCTGACTGAAGCCGCCAATCGTGGCATTCCCCTTCCGGGAGCGATGCAGCAGTCGTTGCACAAATCCGTGACGCAGGCCGCCCGCTACTACAACGACGCCGAGCGCAAGCTGGGACGAGCGGCGCGGTTGGTTACCTAGCGCCCCCCGCTCGCTCATCCTTGGTAGCGGCAATCGGCAGTCAGGCTAGCGGGGGCGTGGGGTGCTATTCGTTCGCGTCGACCGCGGAAAACAACTCATCGATATCGCGATGCCCCTCGATGATATTGACGACCTCAAAACGTTCGTCGGCGTACCGGAAAAAGATGACGTATCCTTTGAACGCCGCGCTGCGTATATCGAGGCGCAATTCCGGCCTTGCTCGGCCGAGGGTGCCGATCGGCCAGTGTCCGGCATTTTTGCCGAAGTTCTCCCACAAACCGACGTCCCGCCATCAAACTACCGCTCTGTCGAGTGATGTATTCGAGAATATTGACCAGGTCTGTGAGTGCCGAAGGCAGCATACGAAGCTGCGGCACCCTTAGAAGCCTTCCTTGGTCAGTTGAGCGGCCTTGGCTTCCAGCGCCGCGTCAATATCTGCGTCGGATGCTTCGCCGCCATCGGCGATCGACTTGTTGAGCAGGCTGGTCAGAGCCCTCAACTTCTGCTCGCGCTCCTCGACCAGCCGCAATCCTTCACGCACGACTTCGCTGGCCGAACCGTAACGGCCGTCCTTCACGATGTTGGATAAAAAGGCTTCCCAACGGTCACCAATGGAAACGTTCATGTCACACCTCCGTTTGCTCACAAGCATCGCACAATAACATGAATTGCGCAATTATTGACACTACGCCACCACCCCAAATGCGAACGCTCAATTCCGCATTCAAGAGGCCTTGAGACTTGGCGAGTGCCGCATCAGCGCCATCAGCGTCGACCCAGGCTCGCGCTCAAATCCCGCAGAGAGCCGCCGGGCCGAATTGCCCGCCCATTCCAGAGTTTGGGCGATAATGACAACTGCATTTCAGCCGCAGAAGCCCGTTGACGCGCGTTTGCCTATATGGATGCGTCGTTGCTCGCCCCGGGCACCGATTTGAGTCTGGCGGGCCGCTATTCAGTACATAAAACACGTTTGCAACTGAGCAATTCCTCACGCATTTCTTATCTGTACAAACCAGCTTGAGATGAGGCCGGTGAAAGCGCGATGGCAAAGCGACTAACAGTTAGCGTCCAACAGCCTCAAAGACGGCTGATCGGCTACGCCCGCGTCTCGACAGACGGCCAGATCCACGATGCCCAGATCGATGAGCTGCGAGCTGCCGGCTGCGACCGCATCTATCAGGAGCACGGTTCTGGGGCATCGCGCGCGCGCCCAGTTTTGATCAAATTGCTTGGCGAGCTCACCGCGGGAGATATCCTCGTCGTCGTTCGCGATCGGCTGGCCAGCCGTGAGCCATTTATTGGCAGTGATCGAGGATCTTGAAGAGCGCGGTGTGCATTTCCGCTCGATCCGCGATCCGATCGATACATCGACGCCTCAGGGCATGTTCTCCCTCCAAGTTCTCGGCGCGGTCGCCCAACTCGAGCGGGCGCTGATTGCCGAACGCACCAAAGCCGGCATCAAGGCGGCGAAGGCGCGTGCCAAGCTCCCGGGAAACCCGGGCTTGCGAGAACGGCCACCGGAGGCCATCAAATCAGTCTCAAAAGCACGCGCAAAGCGTTATCTCGACGAGCTCATTGCATCCGCGCAAACTTGGCTGCCGATGGTGCGGCTGCGGCCTCACCACAGTTGGGACAACGTCGTGCGGGTGCTTAATCGCCGCGGTCACGACTGGACCGTCGAGCGCGCTTGGTGCGGGACAAGCTCGCGGAAAAAGACCTCCTGGCCCGGTCCCCTCGCCGTGCGCCCGAAGACCATCTGATGAAGCTGGTAGCGGCGATCGCCATTGCCGATCCCAATCTGTCGCTCCGCGACATTGCCGCCCAATTTGGATCAGATGGGAGAACGGCCTGTGCGCGGCGGCAAGAAATGGCAGCCTTCCTCCGTCCGCGACCTGCTGCACGAAGCCCACCGATATGGCCTCATCCGCCATTGAAGGCCCGGCTCATCAGGCGACCGATCGCGTGCTTCCTCTGCCGACAGGGTCTTCTAAGCTATTGACGATCTGCGCCGCCGGCCGACGGTAATTGCCGCCGTCTCGCAGTTTCAGCCAAGCGCCTGCATCCTCATCCGCCGCGGTGGGTTCTTTTGGCACCGGCTCCCCCTCCCCTCCATGCCGATCCGGCCACGGTGTTTAAGAAGGTTGGCACTTTGGTGCCAGAATTTTTGATTGGCCGCCGTATCACCTTCGGCGCCGGAAACGCCGCTTGGACCATAGAAACAATGACCAACCCCCAGCGGTCGAAATACTCGAAAGCTTCACCGGCTTTTCAGACGACGATGGGCATTTGGACGATGCTGCCCTGATTGCCGAGCATGTGCTGGACAATCGTTGTCCCGGCTCGTGGGTGGTCACCGGCGGCGACGCCGGGATCAAGGTGAGCAGAACCGTGGCGAAACTGAATGAGGCGTTCCAGGTTGTCGGCATCGGCGTAGCGGCGATTCGCGCAAAACCAACAGCGAGGTGCTGACCCTAACACCGGGTTAGCGCTGACGGTCACTCTATGCGCTGGGCGCAAATCAGCGTTGCCGGGGGTCGAGAAAGTTGCCGGCCGACAATTTTCCAGTTTTATTATTTTTTTTCAATTACGTAGATAACGTCGGCACGACGACAGCGGGGCCATCTTGCTCATCAGGCGCTAAAGCGAGCTTCCACGATGGTTACCGTCTGGGGGCCTTTTTCTTTTGAGCGTTCAGTCTTCCTTCCCGTCATTCGCCGCCAGGAATTCGGAATAGAGCCGATCCAGGTTTTCAGCGAGATACTGCCCGAAGCGACCGGCGTTCTTCGATTTCATTGAAAGTTCGAAGGCCTTGCCGGAGTTCGAATACTGAGCCGAGACTGCCTTGTCGCTTGTCTGCCAGCTTTCCTTGGATTTCAGTGACATCTTTTTGACGGGTCGCCCCGACGTATCCAGTGCCTTGAATAGCGTGTTGAACCGCTCGTCGCTTGAAAGCGATTGGAAGCTCGGATCGCCGGCGATGTCGTTCACCTTTTCCGCATTGGCGGCCTTGCCTACCAGAAGCGAAAGCTCGAGCCAGCGGTCGCGCCCAGTCGAGGGCGCCGCACCGATTTGCTCGATGACTACCAACGGCACCCGTTCAGTCACGCTCATCATCTTCGAAACCGCCGTCTTGTCCGCAGCAAGAGCTGATGCGATCACTCCACGGTCGTAACCAAGCGCCTCCAAGCGTGAAGCAAAGCTGGCACGTTCGATGAACGAGAGGTTGGCGCGGGCTGAGTTTTCCTGGCCCTGAGCGATAACGTGTGTCCGGTCATCGATTGCTTTGACAACTGCCTTGACCTTACGGCCGAGTTCGCGCGCTACACGCACACGGCGATGTCCAAAGACGATCTGATAGCGTCCGGATGCAGACGGGTGAGGGCGCACGAGGATCGGCGTGTCCTGGCCGCGTTCGGCAATTGCCGCCTTCAATTCTTCAAACTGCTCGCTATCGTCCGTCAAACGATCAAGCACAAAAGACCCATCCACCGTATCCGGATCGAGCTCGACGACGGCTTCACCTTCGAGGAACTTGTCGGCCTGCTTAGAGAGTTCGTCGAGAGAACGCACCATGCTCTTTGACGCACCACGCATGGGATAGGCTGGCGCGGTATCCGCCTGCGGGATCTCCGCTGCGTCTACCAGTCCCGCCAGCAGATTTTTTCTCGCCATGTGCCTGCTCCGTTCTACCTAACCGACTGAGTGTGAAGGTTGATGTGATCAGCGTGCAGCCTTACGTCCCCAGGACGCATGCACGAGTTCAGCGATTTCGGCATTGACCGCATTCAAGGATCCAATCGCTCGTTCGTAGGTCGAGCGCGTCATCTGGGCCTTGTCGACCTCATAAAGTGTCTGCTTTGTAATTCCAGCGTCAGAGATCGCTGTCGACTTCAGCATCTGGTTCTTCAAAACGAACTGGTGAAACAGCGTCTGCATGAACCCTACCATCTGCGCCTGTGGCCCGTCCGTTGGCTCGTAGCGCGTGATGACGTAGCGGTACCATTCGAGATTGACGGCGGCACCAGCTTCGCGGATCGGCTTCAAGATGCCGCCCAGCATTAGCAAGAACTGTCCCATCGACATGACATCAAGCATCTGGGGGTGGATAGTGACAAGTACGCTTGTCGCCGCGGTCAGGGCGGTGATCGTCAGGTAGCCGAGTTGAGGTGGGCAGTCGATGACAACCACGTCGTAGCGATCTTCGACCTCGACAAGCGCGCGCGAAATGCGCGTGAAGAAGGTCTTGCCATCGTTCGAGCGCTTGTTCGTCATCGCGAGGGGCGTATCGTACTCGAATTCCTGCAGCTCAAGGTTGGCGGGTACGATGTCGAGGCCGGGGAAGGTGGTCGGCAGGATGATATCGGTGATCGATCGCCGTTGCTCGTCGTAGCGGATCGCTTCGTAAAGGGAAGGCGTCATGTCGAGCTCGGGCTGGAAGCCGTGAAGCGAAGACAGCGAGGCCTGCGGGTCGAGGTCGACGGCGAGCACTCTGTGACCTGTCAGTGCCATGTACTGCGCCAGGTGAGCGGCAGTGGTAGTCTTGCCCGATCCACCCTTGAAGTTGACGACCGCAATGATCTGGAGCTTCTCGCCAGCGCGCCGGCGTGGCACGTACTTGCGCGCTTCGGAGCGACCATGCTGGTCGAGGTACTGGCGCAGTTCCTCCATCTGCTCGGCGCTGTAGGAACGGCGGCCCGACGAAGACGTCTGGGGGAGGGGGCCTTTGCTCTCAAGGTGGAGCTTCTTCAACGTGCTTTGGGACACCCCGAGGAAATCAGCGACCTCCGAGAGCGAGAATTGGCGCAGCAGTTTCTTGGCATTCGGCGGGTACTGCTGCATGCTCAACAGGTGCAGCTTCTTTGAAATCAAATCGCCCTGTTCGAGGATCAAATCCTCAAAGTGCATCGGCTGTGCGGGAGCCATGGACAGCGAATTAGCGTTCATTGCAAGGAAGCTCTCAAATAACGGTTTTTCAGGCAGGAACTCATCCTAACCGTTATTATGTGCGGTTCCTTTCGTCTGACAAGGAATATAGAGTTAACAAAGGGTTAACTCAGAGCGGATCGACAGCAGCACATGAAGTCAATAGAGCGCATTTTCCCACTGTTTTTCAATAGCTTACCTGCATACTCTCCGCATTAGGGGCGCCGCAAGTTTTGCACCGGAGAGTCTCTTATGCCCTTCCGGCTTTCGGGGCTCGACGTGTGCACAGGCACTATTTCGTCTCCGACGCACACCGCCCGACCGAATCGCCGCCCTTAGACGCCGCTATGTTCGATTCTGCGCTGACCGTTAACCGTCCAGCACTACCACTGAGAAGGGCCGTCAAACTTGTTCGTAAAATCATTGCACAATGCCACCCATGGCATACGAAAATTTGCAGAAACTTGTTCCGTTCTTTTGCCGCCGTTCGTTGAGTGAAAAGTGATCTATGCCACCTTTAGGGCGCAACAACCGCTCTTGATGGAGGCAAGGATGCTCACGGATTTCGTGGCCGGAACCGATCAGACTGTCCGAAGGAACACTGCCGCGCTTATTCAGTCGTCCGATGAGTGTTTCCGGGCGGCACAGGCGGCCGGCCTGATCGGGGTCTCCGCATACCCAAATCGGGGGCGGGGCGTTGAACTCCAATCAGCAAACGATGCAGGCCGTAACATCGTGGATTTTGTTCGATGCTCGTATCTCGGGCTGGACAACCACCCGCGGATAGTCGCCGGAGCAATCGAAGCGCTCGAACAATATGGAAACCTGCACTGGTCATGCGCGAGAACACGCCTCAATTTCAAGATCGCATTCGATCTTGAAGACGCTCTGTCAAAGCTATTTTCCGCTCGGGTTATCGTTTATACGACTGTCCTCGCTGCAAACATGGGCGCCTTGCCGCTTCTTGCCTCCGGCCATCTGACCAACGGAGAGAAACCCGTTGTCGTGTTCGACAAATTCGCGCACGCGACTCTGGCGTTTCATAAGGCGACGGTCGCTCTTGAGACAGAAGTCCTGACGATAGCGCACAACGACATCGAAGCACTCGAGCGCGTGTGTCGAACGGGCAAAAAGGTCGCCTATGTCTGCGATGGCGTCTATTCCATGGGCGGCGCAGCGCCAATCCGAAACCTCCAAGAGCTGCAGAGCCGATATGGCATGTTCCTCTACATCGATGACGCGCATGGCATTTCGATCTTTGGCGATAAAGGACAAGGCTTTGCCCGCTCCCAGCTTGAGGGCCCGCTTGGGGACAGCACAATTATCGCGGCTTCGCTCGGAAAGGGGTTCGGCGCATCCGGCGGTTTGCTGATGCTCGGAACGGAGCGGCAAGAGGAGCTTTTTCGCAGATACGCGATCGCTCACGCGTTCTCCGCCTCTCCCAACGTTGCCGCTCTTGGAGCAGCGATCGCCTCCGTAGCGATTCATGAGAGCCCCGAACTGGCGATCAGGCAACGGGACCTGGGTGAGAAACTCGCTTTGTTCGACCTCCTGACGCCAACCGAACATCGTGGCACCACGTTACCTATAAGGACTTTAACGATCGGCGACCACGTCGAAGCCATCGCGACTGCGCGCTCCCTGCTGGACATGGGATTTTACACCTCGGTGATCTTTTTCCCGACCGTAGCGCGAGGGAAGGCCGGGATCCGTGTGTGCCCAACCGCCGGCCATACCATAGATGAGGTCAACGGCCTCGCAAACGCTGTCGCCAAGTTAATGCGCTGAGCAACCGAGGGCTCTCAGATGTCGTATCGAGGGGCAAGAGAGGCGTGCCTGGAAACGTCGCGCCTTTACATGCGTCCCACCACGAACGCCGATGGTGACGGCCTCTATCATGTCCACCGGGATGTCGCCGTGTCGCTGCTTCTGGCCAATGTGGATCAAATGAGCAGGAGTTGCTCGGATCATCTGCTTCAAGGCTATGTTCAACACTGGCGATCCTTCGGCTGCGGGTTTTATCTCGTCTTTGATAGAAAAGAGGCAGCGAGCCCTCCAATTGGCAGATGTGGTCTTCGGATCACCCCCGACAAAGAAGCCGAGCTCGGCTACTGTTTCTTAGCCGCAGCCACCGGCCGTGGTGTGGCGACAGAGGCGGCGGCGGCCGTCGTTGACCGCGCGTTCCAGACAATGTCGATCAATCAGATCGTCGCCTTCGTTCGGCCGGAAAACCATCAGTCCATGCGCGTTCTCACAAAACTCGGGTTTCAAGACCTGGGCTTCGTAGAGCAGGGAAGAGCCCACAACCGGTTCATACTCAATCGATCCGTTCGGCATGGCTTGAACCAGCGATCGGCCCCCGTACCATGGTCGTGACCGGGGAGGAGGCCTGCGCGTGCTCTGGCCAAAAGCGGGCGCGTTTGTAGTTGAAGACACCCTTTTCATAGTAGCCGACGCCCGGGCTACGCACGAGCAGAGGTTCTCCGTAGTCAGCAAAATTGAGCTTGAAATGGTAGCCGGACTTCACAACGATAAAGTCCTTGCTGCTTAGCCCGACACCTTGGCTGGTAAAGACAGCCGGGTCATGGCTGAAGGCTGGATGAGTGGTCAGCAACACCGAAAGTCGCCCGTCAATTTCGAACACAGCCGTATCGCCCATCGTGCACGCCTGTCCCCCTTGAAACGGGCCGGCAAGAACGCAGTGTCCGTCGCCAAGATGTCTGACGACGGCCTTCACAGGATACGGTAGAAAACCCGGGGTCACGCGCCCGCCGATCAGAATTTCGAGTGACGCTCCTTGTCCGGCGGTGTGCGCTGCGATCACTGCTTGGGGATCGGTCAGTGACATAGCACCCCGCAGGCCGGGATACCTTTCCAGAGCGGCCTGCAGGATGGCTGTACTGTCGCCGGGCGCCCCTGCAAGAATGCGGTCACCCATGTCCGCGAAGATGTAGCGCTCGCCGTGGCTAGCGGCACACTTCGTCAGCGCCTCGTCGATGGACAAAAGGTCATCGATAAACTCGTCTCTCCGGATCCAGAACGCCTCAGCAAGATTCCTTGCTATGGTTATCGGGTCGGCTTTGCCATTTGTGGTAACCACAACTGCTTGTCCGATATCGTGATCATCCGAGTAACGAAACACGTTGAACAGCGATATGTCCCATATACCCGGATCAGAACTGACGTAATCGCGCGCCATCTCGTGCAGGTCATAAAGGGGGCCCGTCGCAGTCTCTCCAGCTCCAGGCAGGATCATTGGAACCTTTGCCATTGTCGTGACAGGTTTCAATCGACCATCCAGCATCGCCAGTATGCAGTCGGCAACCTTGTGGCCACATTCGACGACATCGGAATGAGGGTTCTCCTTGCAAGCGATGCAGATGTCGACCGCTTCGATCATATCCACAGTGACGTTGGCGTGGAGGTCGAGGCCGATGGCGATTGGTACGTCAGGACCGACGAGCGTTCTGAGTCCCGTAAGGAGCTCCCCTTCGGCATCGGGGCATCTGGTCGTCGCCATGGCCCCATGCAGTTCCAACGCGATGGCATCCGGCCGATGAGCCGCAACATCACCGAGCAATTGGTCCCGCAGTTCCACATAGAACTCATGCTCGACAAGTCCGCTCGGAGGGGCGGAGGCAGACAAACTTCCGACGATTTCGACATCGGCTTCGGTTAGCCGGCAAATGATACCGCCGATCGTCGAACCACTCTTCCGAGCTTTCTCGAGGAAATCCTTGCCTGCCATGATCTCGAAGGCGTCCCGCCCAGTGACCCGAGGATTAAAACCGTTCGACTCGTGCCAGATTCGAGCGACAAGGACGGTTTTTCTTGGTGAGTTGAAGTCAGTGCTCATCTTGATCCTTACCTGATCCACGCATTCCAGCGTTCGAGCAGCCGCGGGGCGTTCGCGTTGATCCACTCGGCATCGGGCACGATGATGTGCTCTTCAATGTCGACAGGCGAGGGCATGCTGGCCCGCACTTCAGCCGACATCATTTCGATCGCAAGGTTGCTAGGCGGTGTGCATGAAAGCAGCTCACAGGCTCGCGCCTGGGCCTTCGGATTGTTGAGCCAATAGGCCATGAGCTTGAGAGCGTTTTCTCGATTGGGAGCATCCTTGAGCAGGGCGACGCGGTCTCCGACAAGAAAGGCGGCCTTGTAGGACCAGCCGATCGGGTGGCCCTCGGCTTTCAGCGCCGTTGCTCTGGTCAACCAGATTTGACCGAGACTGTAGTCCTTGTTTCTGAAACCCTGCACGCTTTGGTCGCCCGTCTTCCACCACACCGATACGGACGGGCGGATTTCATCAAGCTTCGCAAACGCCCGATCAACGTCGAGAGGAAAGAGCTTGTCGCGCGGCACCCCATCGGCAAGCAGTGCCGCTGCCATCACGCGCCAGGGGTCATCAAAGTTGGGAAAGGCTCTGCCGCCGGGGAACCGCTTCGTGTCCCACATGTCCGCCCACGTCTCGGGAACCGGCGCGGACGCGTTGCTGCGGTCATAGACGAGCAGCGTTGCGGTGGACTGGAGCCGGATTCCGCCCGGTCTGCAGGCGTCCGCAACCAGGTCTTCACGCCCGTCGAGGTTTCTGCAGAAGTCACTGATATCCGCAGCAGTCTCGAGGTGTTGCGGGGACATCGCCTGTATTTCGCCCTGCATGAAGAGATCCCAGGACACGTTGCCGGTCTTGACCATCGCAGTGGCCTTGGCCCGCATTTCCGCATTGGTTGCCGCGACGGTTTTCACGGTGATGCCCGTTTCCTTTGTGAAAGGGTCGAACCACGCTTCGCGCAAGGCCTTGTCGTAGGCCCCGCCGGTTGAGGCAATGATGACCTCTTCGTTGGCGCTTGCATGGCCGCTCGCGCCCAACACAAGTGCGAAAGCTGCAACAATGAAGGTGCACGGCCGCTGTATGAGATACTTGGCTGCTGTCATTGGATTTTCCTCCCGGGAATAAAAATGTTGGCGTTTGTTTCAGCGTTTCTTTGCGAAGGTCTGGACGGATGCCATCAGCAAAAGCGAAACACCGACGAGCAGCGTTGATGCGGCTGCGATGACGGGCGTGAGATTGAAATCGATGTCCTCGAACATCTTGCGGCTGATCGTCTTGCCGCCCGTGTCGGAGATGAAGAACGCCACCGTTGCCTCGTCGAAAGAAGCAAGGAACGCGAAGACGGAAGAAGCGGCGATCGCCGGGGCAATATTCGGCAGAACGACGGAAAAGAAAGCACGCGGTCTGCTGGCGCCGCAGCTAAGTGCAGCAAGTTCGAGGACCGGATCGAGACGTTGAAGGGCCGCACTCACGGTGATGACCACATAAGGTATCGAAAGCACGGTGTGAGCGATCAGAAAGCCGAGAAAGTTGCCCGTCAACTGAAGCGGTGCAAACACGAGATAGAGCGCAACGCCGAGAACGATATGCGGAACGATCATCGGCCCGATCGAAAGCGCCTGAATAATCGGCTTCCCCGCAATCTGACCCCGCACGAGGGCGATAGAGGCCAGGGTCCCGACGACCGTTGCGGCAACTGTCGTTGAAAGGGCAATTCTCAGGCTGAAGAGCGTGGCAGAGAGCCACTCTGGATCGGCGAAGAACTCCCCATACCAGCGTAAACTCAGACCACGCGGCGGGAACTCGATGAACTCGCCGGCGCTCAACGACATCGGGATGACCACGATCGTGGGCAGCATCAGGAAAAGCAGGACGGCGGCAACAACGATCCGGGCGAGACCGCCCGTGACGGATCTCGACAGGCGTCCTGATCCTGCGAGGGTCATTTGAGTGAACTGCAATGGAGTTTGAGAAGTGGTTTGATCAGTTGACACCGTTGAACCCCTTGTTCAGCGAGATGGTTTTTCGAAAGGCCACGACAAGGATGAGGGTGATCACCAGAAGCACGGTCGACAGTGCTGCTGCGAACGACCAATCCAAGACAACGGTGGTCTGTTGGCCAATCAGGGTTGCGATCATCATCGAACCTGGCCCACCAACCAAGGTGGGCGTGATGTAGAAGCCGATCGCGAGAATGAAGGTCATGACGCAGCCGGCGAAGACACCTGGCGTGCTCAATGGCAAGGTGACTCGCAGGAACGCTACGAGCGGTCCGGCACCAAGGTTGAGAGCTGCATGCGACAGGTCTTTCGGGATGGAGCGCAAGGTGGAAAACAACGGCAGGATCATGAACGGCATGAGCACATGCGCCATCGCCACGATCACGGCGGTCTCCGTATAGATGAGCTTCAGCGGCTCGCTGACGAGACCTGCGTCGAGCAGAGCGGAATTGATGATCCCGTTGCGCTGGAGCAGGACGATCCACGCATAGGAGCGGATCAGAACGGATGTCCACAAGGGGATCAGCACACATGCAGCAACGAGCGCCGCGGATCTGCCTTTCAGACGCGACATGGCGAATGCAACCGGGTAGCCACCGATGAGGCATAAAACCATGACACAAAACGCCACCATAAAAGTCCGCAGCAGGACCAGCAGATACAAAGGTTCGTTGAGGATGCGCCGATAGCTTTCTATTCCAAATTCGGGCGTGAAGAGGCTGATCTTGACCAGTTGCAGAAGCGGGTAGACGAACCCGATTGCCAAAAGCAGGGCCAGCGGCATCAGCAACAGGATTGTCGCGCTCCGCGACAGGATCTTTGCCGATCCGCCGCGAGCAATCGAACCTCCAGGTATTTCCAGAGAAACTTGCTCCATCTAGCGAGCCTCCGCCAGAGGAAACGCCACGAGACGAGAGAGGTCGGGTATGACATCGACTTTGTCGCCGGTCGAAAAGCGCATCGTTGCACTTGTCTCGGCCTGGACGTGCAGCTGGCGGGCATCTCCGGCGGCGATATCGATCACATACATGTGGTGAGTTCCAACGAATACGCTCGCGGCCACCGTTCCGCCGATTGCATCCGGCCGGCCCTCTTTCTTCGCCATCAATCGGGCGCGTTCGGGACGGAACGCCAGTTGGACGGATTGAGCTTGTCTGGCCCCTGCCGTCCGACCTTTGACACGGAAGAGACCTCCTGGCGCGGTTCGGACTATCGTCTCGTCAGCCTCGACGCCGACAACATGGCCTGCAACGAAGTTCATCTTGCCTATGAAGTCAGCTACAAAACTGTCGCGCGGCCTCTCATAGAGATCTTGCGGCGATCCGACCTGAACAAGGTTGCCGCCGGCCATAACCGCAACCCGATCCGACATTGTCAGGGCTTCTTCCTGATCATGGGTCACATAAACCACGGTTACGCCCAGGTTCTGCTGCAATGCCTTGATCTCGAACTGCATGCTTTCCCGAAGCTTCTTGTCCAATGCTCCCAGCGGCTCGTCCATGAGAAGCACGGGTGGGCGGAACACCAATGCGCGCGCCACGGCCACGCGCTGTTGCTGCCCACCTGACAGTTCATGCGGATATCTCCCGGCAAAATCCGAAAGCTGAACCAAGTGGAGAGCGGCTGCCACATCCGCCTTGATGTCACCACTCGGCTGGCGCCGCATCTTCAGGGGAAAAGCAATGTTTTCAGCCACGGTCAGATGCGGGAACAGCGCATACTTCTGAAACACCATGCCGATCCCGCGCCGGTTCGGCACAACTCGTGTGATGTCCCTGACTCCGACTGAGATCGTTCCTTCGTCCGGGTACTCGAACCCCGCGATCATGGTAAGGAGGGTGGTCTTTCCCGAGCCGGAGGGGCCGAGGATGGACAAGAACTCCCCTGCGGCTATGTCGAGCGACAGTCGCTCCACCGCCAAGGCGCCCGCATAGCTCTTTCGAAGACCCCGTAAGGTAACTCTCTCTCCGATCAAATAAACCTCCCATTGATCAATCAATTACCGCAGGCTGCAAAGCTGCGAATAAACATGCAAGTCATGATTGCGTTACCCGTGCAGCGAATAGTGGTAGCTCTGCGAGGTCACATAAAGTTCGCGTAAACGACATATTTCATTTTTGTTGCAACATAATTGCGAACAAGTCAACCGGGAGACGTAGATTGAGCGACGCAGCGGATGGAATCGAAACCACAGATGGAAAGAATCCGACGCGACTACGCGATGTCGCATACGACGATCTGAAGGAACGCTTGATCCGAGGGGCATTTGCGCCGGGCACCAAATTGACCGTGCGGGGCGTCGCCGACGAACTCGGAGTGAGTTCGACACCTGCTCGTGAGGCCATCAACCGGCTGACACAGGAAGGCGCGCTTGTGTTTGCAGGCCCGAAGACGGTGATCGTTCCAAGCCTGACGCGAGAAGCACTCGACGAGGTGACCGCGATGCGATTGGCCCTGGAAGGCCTTGCGGCGTTCAAGGGGGCATCCAACGCCACACAAGAGACGATCACCCAGTTGCAGACACTGCAACAGACGATCAACGAGCGCCTCGACAAACGAGACTACGTTGGCGTCCTCGCCTCAAACCGCGAATTCCATTTCGCGCTCTACCAGCTCAGCGAAATGCCCAACCTCGTCGCAACCATTGAGACACTTTGGCTGCGCACAGGGGCGGCTTTCCATGATCTGTACCCGGAGTTCGCAGAAAACAGGTTTGGCGTGCACAACCACCTGGCAGCAATCGAGAGCCTTGTAATTGGCGATGCCGAGGGCGTGCGGGCGGCAATCGAGAGCGACATTCGGGACGGATACCGTCGCCTCCGCCGGGTCGATGCGGACAGAATTCGGCGACAGTCGACGACCTGAGAAAAGTTTTTTGTTGCGTGACTTCCCAGAGCGTCATTTTTGTTGCAACATAATTGCGACGAAAACATGAACCACTGCTCGTTGCAAAGGGAAGTTTGATGATGGACAGCATAGTGGCCGCTCGGGCTCAATCCAGAGCCCGGTCCAACGCCGCATTCAGGGAGGCGCGCCGGTACTTTCCGGATGGCACCTCAAGAGCCACGGTTGAGCGCGATGGTGGCCCGATCTACGTGACGCGGGGGGAGGGGGCCCACCTCGTCGATCTCGACGGCAGCAGATTTCTCGACCTCAACAACAACTTCACTACCCTGATACACGGCCACGCGTTCCCGCCGGTCGTCGAAGCAGTGTCTCGAACGGTAAGGGACGGAACCTGCTTCGCAAACCCAACCGAACATGAAATTGCACTCGCCGCCTTGCTCGTCGAGCGCATTCCGGCGATCGAAAATATTCGCTTCGTAAACAGCGGCACGGAAGCCGTCATGTTCGCAATCAAAACGGCGCGTGCCGTCACGGGCAAGACAAATGTGGTTCGCTTCGAGGGCGCCTATCACGGTGCCAGCGACTGGGCCGAAGTCGGGCAGTCAAACAGCCCGGCAAATTGGGGACCAGTCCAGCGACCGAGCAGCGTTCCAGGTTACCACGGCGCCCCGGCCAGCGTCGCAGACGACGTGACGGTCCTGCCATTCAACGACGTTGACGCCCTTGAACACGCGATCGGTTCCGTCGGCGGCCGAACCGCCTGCATTTTGATCGACGTCATGCCGAGCAGGGCCGGCTTGATCGAACCGGAGCCAGAGTTCATCCAGGCGATCATGGAACTGGCGCGCCGTCATTCCATTTTGATCGTGTCCGACGAAGTTCTCAACCTCAGGCAGGGATACCAAGGCGCATCCGAGCGGCACGGCCTTACCCCGGACCTCATCACCGCGGGCAAAATCATTGGCGGGGGGTTCCCCATCGGTGCGATCGGGGGCTCCAGCGAGGTGATGCGCGTTTTTAGCGCGGAGCATGGCCGGCCGGCGGTTCCGCAAGGCGGCACCTTCTCTGCAAATCCAGTCTCCATGGTCGCCGGCCTAGCAACTATGCAGGCCATGAATGAAGATGCATTCAGCCGTCTCGAGCATTTTGGCGATCAAGTCCGCCTCGGGCTTCGAACAGCCATCGCAAGAAGCGGCGCGCCATTCTGCGTGACCGGCACTGCGTCCTTGTTTCGGATCCACCCACGCTCAGAGCTTCCACGCACCTACCGCGAAGCCTTCATGTCGGCCGAGCAGGAGGAAACGATGCGCCGATTGACCCGCCATTGCATTTCCCACGGCATCTCCCTCCCGATAGGCGCTTCGGCATGCCTCTCCACCGCCATGACGGCGGCTGACATCGAACATGTCATCGAAGTCTTCGATGACTTTATTTCCCAGACCTACTAAACGACGAGAAGCACAATGACGATCAATACGAAAATGGTCACCGTCGCGGAACGCATGGCGCTTGCGCTTCAGCGTCATGGCGTCGAGCACATATTTGCACAAAGCCTTCCATCCGCGCTCATCCTGGCAGCCGAAGCAATTGGCATACGCCAGATCGCCTACCGGCAGGAGAACATGGGCGGTGCAATGGCAGATGGCTACGCGCGCGTTTCCGGCAAGGTTGCGGTGGTCGCCGCTCAAAACGGGCCGGCAGCAACGCTCCTGGTTCCACCCCTCGCCGAAGCCTTGAAAGCCAGCGTCCCGCTCATTGCACTTGTCCAGGACGTCGAACGCAGACAAACCGACAAGAACGCCTTCCAGGAACTGGACCATATCCAGTTGTTCCAACCTTGCGCAAAGTGGGTGCGCCGCGTCACTGAGGCGGACCGCATTGAAGACTACCTCGACCAGGCCTTCGTTGCATCCGCCTCCGGAAGACCAGGACCTGCAGTGCTTTTGCTGCCGGCGGACCTCCTTAGAGAACAAGGACCCGAGCGGCCGGCAACAAGGCGCAGCCACCTCGGACATTATCCGCTCGATCGCGGGCGCCCTTGCGATGACGTCATCGCGCTCGCAGCTAAGCTGATCGCCGAAGCGCAAGCACCGATTGCCATCGCGGGGGGAGGGGTCCACGCAAGCGATGCGTCGCAAGCACTTGCAACTCTCCAGGAAGCTGCTGGATTGCCGGTGCTTACGACGAACATGGGAAAAGGATCAGTCGACGAGCATCATCCACTCTCAGCCGGCGTTCTTGGCTCGCTCGTCGGACCGCGCTCGCTCGGCAGACACACTCTGCCGCTGGTCGAAGGCGCAGACCTGATCCTCTTGGTCGGCTCGCGTACCAATCAGAACGGGACCGACAGTTGGCGCCAGCTTCCTCCCAACGCGAAGATCATCCATATCGACGTCGATCCGCTGGAGATCGGACGCAATTACGAAGCACTCCGCTTGGTTGGCGACGTCAGGGCGACGCTTATGGCACTCACCAACGCATTGAAGGACCGAGACCTGTCCAGGCGCAGGGCGGCGCGGACCAGGATAGAAAAGCAGATCGCCCAATGCTGGGCCCGGTTTGAGGTCGATCGGCAAGATGTTGCGTCCTCGAACAAGATGCCTATCCGTCCAGAGCGCGTGCTTCGTGAGCTCCAGGCACGGTTGGATGAGAACGTGATCGTAGCTGCTGACGCCAGCTACTCCTCCATGTGGGTGGTCGGCCAGTTGCGCTGCGCAAGCGCTGGCGCTCGTTTCATAACACCGCGGGGCTTGGCGGGACTGGGATGGGGCGTGCCGTTGGCGATCGGTTCCAAGTGCGCCCAACCGGCCAAGAAGGTCGTCGCAATCGTCGGAGACGGCGGCTTTGCCCACAGCTGGGCCGAACTCGAAACGATCGTCAGAAGTGACCTCCCCATAGTCATCGTCGTGCTGAACAACGGCATTCTTGGCTTCCAGAAGGATGCCGAGATCGCAAAGTTCGGCAGACATACGACGGCGATCGACTTCAGCAACGTTGACCACAGCTTGATCGCGCGCGCTTGCGGTTGCGCATCCGAGCGGGTCGAAAAGCCAGAGGATCTTGCCGGCGCGCTTGGGCGTGCCTTGAGCACCGAGACCGCGACCTTGATTGAGGTGATAGCGGATCCCGGTGCGCATCCGGCTCTTTCACTCTTTGCGCAGATGGACGAATGCGCATGATTGCCGAACACGAAAAGGTGGCCGTCGTGACGGGCGGCACATCCGGCATCGGGCTCGCGACGGCACAGCGCCTGCTGAAGGATGGCTATCGTGTCGCTGTCTTCGGACAGCGACACGATCAGGCAGTGCTCGCCAAGCAGGCGCTTACAGCGTTCGCGAGCGACGAGTGGGTGATCAGCGGGGAGGCCGATCTTACGAACCCGCCGTCGATCAGAGTTTTTTTTGCTGAAGTGGAAAAGAGCTGGAGATCCCCGGATATTCTCGTTTGCTGCGCCGGGATTTCGCCGAAAGGCGAAAATGGCCCAACAGCGCTTCCGGATCTCACCCTCGATGAATGGAACCGCGTGTTCGCGGTGAACTTAACGGGCGCTATGCTCTGCTGCCAGGCGGTCGCAGAAAAGATGATCATTCAGGGCTTCGGCCGGATAGTGCTGGTCGGATCGATCGCGGCACGAACTCGCCCGAGGATCGCAGGATTGGGCTACGTCAGTTCCAAGGCCGGGTTGTCGGGATTGATGAAGGGCCTTGTCGGTTGCCTCAGTCCGAAGGGAGTAACGGTCAACCTCGTGGCACCAGGAAGGATCATCACCAACATGACGGGCCCCGCAGAGCTGCCGGTCAATGTGGAGGCGCGTCAGCGCATTCCACTCGGACGGCTCGGAACTCCGGACGACGTTGCTAGCGTAATCGCGTTCTTGGTCTCATCGGAGGCAGGCTTCGTCAACGGCGCTACGATTGACGTCAACGGCGGAGAATTCGTTCCCAATTAGGAGCTGTCAGGGTGGTACATGGCGCGCGTGCTTGTGATTACGGATGATCCGGATTTCTTCAGCCTGCTCGGGTATGTCCTCCAGGCTGAGGGCTTTCTGGTTTCTCGAGCAATTGGGCCGGGCGACATAGCGATCGATGAACACGTCGATCCCGCGGTCATCATCCTCGATACCAGCGAAAACACGCTAGAAACATGCCGATCGATAGTGTCGAGCAACAAACAGCCGGCTGCCACCATCGCTCTCATTCGATCCACCTCTTGCGAACTTGTCGCCCGATTGCTGCCAGCGGGAGTGACGATATGCGTGATCAGACCGTTCGGTCTCCCGCGCCTCCTCGATATTCTGCGACGGGCCGCCGGTTCCCTCGGCGAGCGACAACACCCACCATCTCGCCTCCGGCTTGATCGTCTCGAGCGAACGGTCACTTGGAAAGATCGGACGATCCGGCTCTCGCCAATTGAATTCGGTCTGTTTGCGGACCTGCATCGGCACTACGGTCGGGTAAGGCTGCGCACAGACCTGCTTGCCGCCGGCTGGTCTCAGCCCGGACTAACGGTCCGCTGCGTCGACGTCCATGTTTGCCGGCTGCGGCGGACGTTGGCGCCGTTCGGCGAGACCTTCATCGAAACGATCAGAAGCTCCGGGTACAAGTTGGTTGCGCCGCCAGACAATTAGACCATTACACGGTACGCGCGCCCAGCTGATGAAAGACTGCGGCCCAAAGGCGGCAATCCTCTTCGCGACCATCGAATTTGGCCTCCAAAGCGCTCCAGGCAGCGACCAGACGTGCATCGTCGCCAAAAACCTTGGTGACGGCGTTTCTGAGATGCCTTTCATTCTCGTTCGCTCGCAAAGCGGCTTGCGAAGTAATCATAGAAGCGGTCGTTTGCGTCGACATAACAGGCTCCACTGAGCCGGCGTGGATTGACTTGCGTTGCGCCGGCCTATTGGACCTGATCACAGGTAGTGCGAAATTCGCACTGAGCCCTTGGCGTATGCAAGACAGTCGAAATACAAATTAATGCCTTATGTTACCTCATTTTTCATTTAAGTATTAAAGCATATTGAATTTTATTCTGATAGAAGACTTGCATAATCGCCTATTCGTTACCGTATTGCAATCGAAAAGCGAGAATAATCCTTCCTATCGCAATCTTTTTGTGACATCAAAATGACGATGCCGAAAGGATGACTGGATGGTGCCTCGAATACTCATCAATTCAACCGATGCGGAACTTTACCTTTGGCTGGAATACATCCTTGCCACAGAGGGGTTTCAGGTGGAACTGAGTGACGGGATCGATCGCCAGATCGATAGCGAGGTCCTGGCTGTCGTAATTGACTGCCGCCTCACGGGCGACCCATCTGAACAGTGCTGCGCCTCTATGGACCAACTTGCAGCTCTGTCCGTTCCTCTTATCGCCCTTGTCGAGGGCGATGATCGCAAACTCCATCTCGATCTGATCAAGGCGGGCGCCGAACGGTTCCATCGACCAATCTCGCCACGGCGGCTGGTAGACTACTTGCTGCGCCTTTCGCCGACACAGACAATGAACCCGGAGCAAAGGTCTCCAGGGCCGAAATCGCTACGATTCGCTGAAATCCAGATCGATCTCGCGTCGCATCGTGTCATCTGCGCTGACGAGGAGATCTATCTTCCGCCTCTCGAGTTCAAACTTCTGGTTCTTCTGTTGAGCAAGCAGGGACAGGTCTGTTCACGTGACGAACTGATCGAGGCAGCATGGCCAGCGACTGTGTTCGTCGAACCACGAACCGTAGACGTCCACGTCGGGCGATTGCGGCGCACATTGCGCAGGTCTTTACGACGCGACCCAATCAGGACAGTGCGATCGATAGGATACGCGCTCAATCAGAACTGATTGCACCCACAAACCTTCACAAAACCATTGTGAATTCTTCACCCAGGCTTCGTTGCACCCTTTTTGCGAGCATTGCACGCTTGGCAGTCGCAACCGGAGATGATGCCAGATGAATTCGGCACTGGACCAACTGATTGACGCAAGCAATGTTGCAATGAATGAAGAAGACATTCGCGAGGCACTTTGCGCGTTCACGAAGCGATGCGCATTCGACTGGTTTGCCTATGTCGATATGACCTTCCCTTTCGGTGCAGCGTTCACGAACTTCCCCGAGGCGTGGCAGGACGAGTATTCC
Organism: Ensifer sp. ENS03; assembly: GCF_014852035.1. Lineage (NCBI taxonomy): Bacteria > Pseudomonadati > Pseudomonadota > Alphaproteobacteria > Hyphomicrobiales > Rhizobiaceae > Ensifer > Ensifer sp. ENS03. The sequence goes on from NZ_JACVAV010000012.1 coordinate 69,544, forward strand.
GCCTGCGGCTACTTGCAGATCGACCCCGTCATGGCCCAGGCCCAGCGCTTGATGCGCCCGTTCGCCTGGCTAAACGCACCCACGCCGGGTGCCGATCGCAACGTCAGACAATTCTGGGATGGCGCCCGCCGCCACGGTATCGGGGGAGGGGTATCCATCCCTATCCGTTGCCCCTTCGGCAACTTCGCGGCACTGACTTTCGCCGCAAGAGACTGGCCACATATCAAGTCACCGCTCGACGAATTCAAGGCGATCGCCGCGGTCGCCTTCGTCCATGCACGCATCGTTGCGTGCCGGCCCACCACGCTCAAGGCGCCCGATGTCAATCTTTCGGCGCGCGAAGTCGAATGCCTCGCCTGGGCATCGCTCGGGAAATCGATGGCAATGACAGCGGAACTGGTGGGCATGCGGCCAGGCACCGTGAAGTTCCACCTCGATCGGGCGCGAATGAAGCTTGGAGCGTACAACCTCACCAACGCCGTTTATCAGGCAACCCGTCAACGATTGATTTAGTGCCAGGTGAACGTTCGCAGTCGGCGACGCCGATCCTCCTCGAACGATACCGCCAACCTCGGAGCTAAGGGCGGTCCATGATGGGATGCGAGACCATAGCGAACTTGTGGCTCTTTTCGAGCAGCTCGAACTCGCCGCTCGATAACAGGACTGTCCCTATGACCTTGCAAGCGAGGTCTCTCCGTTGGCGGCGGCGGTATGGTCTCAGCTCGCCGCCGACGCGGGCAATCTAGCGCTCGTGCAGCGTGGCGAGGAGGTTGCCCCGAGAGGCGATGCGTCGCGCCCAGATAACCCTGTAACAGGAGGACGGATCGAAGCTGTGGTGGAAGGTCCTCGTCACAGGGCTAGCGCCCGCTGCAGATCGTCGTGCTCAAACGCGCTGGCCATGCGGTTGATCTCGGCCGACCGCGCACCGACCACCTTTGCGGTCTCCCGCCAAGTCGCGGTGGCGGTCGCCACTTCTTTGATGATAGTGCGAGCTTGGGCGAGCGTGAGGGCGAAGAACCCGGCGGCTTCTTCCAGCAGATCGAGCGAGCAGGTACCCTCATCGAGATCGATATTGGTCGTCAGCACCCGTGCCTTGACGTCGGTCGGCACCGGATTAAGGTCATAGGCAGGAGACAACGACCACCCGACCTTACCGAGCCAGAGAAAGCCGTGATTTCGCAGGTGATCGTCGACGTTGGAAATCAGCACATTGAAGGCCACGCGGCGATAAAGGGCGTGGGCATCGGTTCTTCCTTGCGCTCCGTGTTCAGCCAACGCGTCCACGATCTCTGGGTAGCTACCGCGCTCACCGTCCCTGGCGCCCATCATCGCCATTGCCGACAGGAAGGGAATTCGGACGGTACCATCGCGGTCGAAGCGACGGGACAACATGACCTTCTTACCGGCCACGTCTATGAGTTCGTGGAGGGGCGTCGCAATGCCGGCCTGATCAGCCAGTCGCAGAGCAATCTCCTCCCATGTCTCCATGCTATATTCGTCGGTCTCCTTGGGAAACTTGGCAATCGAGAGGTGGCCATGTTGATCGATGACGGAGGCCTTCGGCCGAGCCCCACCAAGCGACGAGCCAGGCGCAAAGATAAGTTGGAGGTCTTCGTCGGTTTCCTCATCGCGCAGGATGCGCTCGGTGATCTGCAGCAGGCGACCGAGCTCGATAAAGGCGGGGACACCGGCGCGGACCGGAGCCTGGAACGGCTCTTCGCCGGCCCAGCGAAAGCGTAGTGCACCCAACCGGGTCTCGTCGGCGACGCCAAGCAGATAGTCACTTTCAGCTAGCGTGCGCACGGCACGGCCGTCCCGCTCCGCAATCCGTCGTTCCGAGCGTTGCATGAGGCGGCGGCCCCAGGTGTCAGGTGCCGAATCGCCGATGGAGCCGAAGGTCGTGAAGCCGGCGGGCGGCGCGAAAGCTCCTCGAGTGAGGGCCAGAGCCGGCTCCAGCGAGAAGCGGTCGGGGTCCTCTAGCCAGGCGCGGTCATACTCGAACATGATAGTCTCAGCGCCACGGACGCGATTGCTCCGCGCCAGGCCGATCGGGCGCGTGCGGCCGTGAAGGTCGATGTGAACTTCGAAATCAGCCATCTCGCGATGATCCCGGCAATCGCCTCGGGTGAGCGTGCTTAGGTAGTTGGGCGCTGGCCAGCGACTGACCGACACTGTCGTTACTGATGTCGGCGATCTGGCTCAGCCCATCCAAGAGGCCAAGCGCGTGCAGGACGCCGGCATAAATGCCGATACTGACGTTGGTGTCGCCTGCCTCGATCTTCTGAAGTGTCGAGCGCGACGTGAAGGCACGTTCGGCCACCACAGCCATCGGCAGCCGCCGGCGCCGACGTGCGTCATGTATGTCTGCGCCCAGTTTGCGCAGCGCGCGCCGCACCGCGGCCGGAGGATTATGAGGTGTCGGCATTTGCTACCTTCGCACTACAATTTGGCCGAATATGTAGCACGAAGCTTACAATTTTTCCAGAGGCGGATAGTCAAACAAGAAGTCCAACGGGTTCAACTCCGGGAAACGGTACGATGTGAAGTCTGACGCGCCGGTCCGCCACTCTATATAGGCTCTCAGCGCTCCTGCGCTCGAATGAAGGCCGACAATGGTGATGTCACCAAACATGATCGTGCCAAGCGCCATCGACTTCGCCCCACGGGCTCATCGGATACTCACGCTCGGCTCTGGATAGACGCGCCGGATCGTTTTTGCTTCTTCGACTCCTTGAGACATGAGGCGAATACAGCAACGCGTATGGTTCTATCCGATCTTCTGCCGGACCGAATTTGCAACGGATACGTTTTGCCTGACGGTCTTGCCGGGAAACGGCTCACCCAACATATCCTCCCCACCTAGCCTTCGAGTTTCGTAGCCAGAGCTTCGAGCGCATTGAGATGGTCTTCGCAGACTTTCTTGACCAACGCGTGGAGGACTTGCGTGCGCTCGACAAGGAAAGCGAGCGCCTCGTCGGTTATCTGGTAGTGCTTCGAGTACCGCGCCTTCACATAGGCTTCGTTTATCGTGTTGAACCAGGCAACGTAGCGCTGCTGATCACATGGCCAGGCCTCCGCCAGCCTCAGGTCGAGTTCTTCCGCAAAGCCGCGCAGAGAACGCAGATTGTGTGTCGGCGGGCCGTAATTTTTCAACACGAGAAGCACGGTCGAATAGGCGTGCTCAATTGCTTGGTGCAGCTCAAAGGCCGCGTGGTTGGTGTGGCCTTCCTTCCAATAGAAATCAGCACCCTTCATGAAAATTACAGCGTGCGAAAGGCGGCTTTCATAGTGCCCGCGTGCCACCGTTAGCTGTTCCACCGCCGACATCGGCCGCGGCTCGGCCAATGGCTCGTTGTCGAGCTCATATAGTGCGATGCCTTGCCGACGGATATCGCTGAAGAACCCGTTACCCCGCTTGAGCTCCTCATTCACCTCCCGGCGTGAATGCACGATGAACGACACCTGCATGCCCTTCAGCATCTTATCGTTCAGCAAGCGATCAGCGGCGTTGTTCCAGTAGGTGACAAAATCCGTCAGCTTGCGATTGTTGACGATGACTAACAGGTCGTAGTCGGAACGATATCCTTTGCCGGTGTGCGCCTCATCCACCCAATCTCCCCGGGCATAGGAGCCAAACAGGATGACCTTGAGTATGCGCCCCTTCTTCTTGAACTCCGCAGCGCCCTCGGCCAGCGCATCGTCGAACTCCTCGCGCAGGATCTCCAATACCCGAGCGAGCTGGCGCCGCTTGGCTTCGGGAAGGTGATCCAGGCTGGATTTCATCATGGTCGGAGGGGGCTCTAGCTTCGCGGTTCAATAGGCAGTCGATCGAAACAATATTAAACACTCTCCGACTCGCCGCAACCCAAGCGTTAGATGCTGCTGCTGCCGAGGCTTTGCCCGACGGGCCAATCCTCCCGGCGAGGGGCGACTAACACTTCTGCGAGTAGATTGATCCGCGCGACGCTGCAAATCTCCCCGACGAAACGAACAGGAGATTTACTTGATGCCTGTCATCCCGATGACTCGTTGCGAAACCAGTCCGATTGCGTGCCGTGACACCCCCAGACCGGGAGCAACTACCGGGACGTGCAGCTTCGACACCGAACTTCCCGATGTTCCCTTTTCATTCGCTTCCGGTCGTCCGATCGTCTTGTTTCCTCTTCAGCAGAAAGCTGCATCGTGATGACATCCCTCAATCGCTCACTTCCTCGCCTCATCAGCAAACTTCAGAACGCTCTCGGCGATCATCTTTGCGTCGCTCTCGATGATCCAAGCGTAGTCGAAATCATGCTGAATCCCGACGGAAAACTGTTCATCGAACGCCTGGGGCACGGCATCACAACGGCCGGCGAGCTGTCTCGATCCGCGGCCGAAACCGTAATCGGCACCGTCGCTCATGTACTGAACTGCGAGGTGGACGACGAACGCCCGATCGTTACGGGCGAGCTTCCAATTGGCGGCCACCGCTTCGAGGGTCTTCTTCCGCCGGTTGTGTCGGGACCATCCTTCACGATCCGGCGCCGTGCCGCACGCCTCATCCCCCTGGACGAGTTTGTCGCCAGCAAAGTCATGACGACCACACAGGGCGAAGTCATTCGGAGTGCGGTGGCCGCCAAGCTGAATATCGTCATCTCCGGCGGCACGGGATCAGGCAAGACGACGCTTGCCAACGCGATCGTTGCCGAAATCGTCGCCCAGGCACCAGAGGATCGCCTGATCATTCTTGAAGACACGGCCGAAATCCAATGTGCAGCGGAAAATGCCGTTTGCCTCCACACGAGCGATGCCATTGACATGTCCCGTCTCCTCAAAAGCACGATGCGACTTCGGCCCGACCGCATCATTGTCGGTGAAGTCCGCGACGGAGCAGCCCTAACGCTGCTGAAGGCCTGGAACACCGGCCATCCAGGTGGTGTTGCGACGATACACTCGAACACGGCGCGCTCTGCACTTCGGCGTTTCGAGCAGCTTACGGCCGAGGTCAGCCAGCAACCGATGCAGGCGGTGATTGGGGACGCTGTCGATCTGATCATCTCGATCGAGCGGACACCGAAGGGACGTCGCGTCCTGGAAATCCTTCACGTCGAGCGATTTGCCGGCGGCCAGTACCAGATCGAGCCCTACGCCGAGGAAGCACGCAATGCAGCCTAACCGCAGATTTCTTCGATTCAGCATTGTTGCACTATCTGCAATCGCTGTTGCTGGCCCCGCGGTCGCGGGCTCGGGCGGAGGACTTCCATGGGAAGGGCCGCTTGAGCAGATTCAGGAGTCAATCACTGGTCCAGTCGCCGGCTATATCGCGCTCGCGGCAGTCGCCATCGCCGGCGGCATGCTGATCTTTGGTGGCGAGCTAAACGACTTCGCACGACGGCTGGTGTATGTGGTCCTGGTCGCCGGAGTCCTGCTCGGTGCCACACAGATCGTCGCCCTTTTCGGCGCCACCGGAGCCACCATCGCACTGTCGGAGTCGCAGGCAGAATCGGTGTGTTCGGATGGAAGTTGGGAGGCGGCGCGTGGCTGAAACCGGTCTTCAACGCAACCGTATACATCGGGCCCTCTCCCGACCAAACCTTCTGCTTGGTGCAGATCGCGAACTGGTGCTGATTACGGGCCTTGCCGCCGTCATCCTTATCTTCGTGGTGTTAACGGTCTATTCGGCGCTCTTCGGGATCGCTGTCTGGATCATGGTCGTTGGCGCGCTACGCATCATGGCCAAGTCGGATCCGCTGATGCGGAAGGTCTACCTCCGCCACATTTCCTATAGACCCTCTTACAGACCAACCGCCTCGCCGTGGCGCAAGTATTGAGGAGGCGAGCATGGTCGCGCTCAAGCAATTCAGGGCCAAAGGCCCTTCGTTTTCTGACCTCGTACCCTATGCCGGTATGGTGGATAACGGCGTCCTTCTCTTGAAAGACGGAAGCCTCATGTCCGCCTGGTACTTTGCCGGGCCAGACCTGGAAAGCGCGACAGATCAGGAGAGGAACGAGCTCTCTCGCCAGATCAACGCCGTCCTGTCGCGGCTGGGCAGCGGTTGGATGATCCAGGTCGAAGCAATCCGGATTCCAACCGTCGACTACCCGTCGCAAGAACGTTGCCATTTTCCGGACCCGGTTACGCGGGCAATCGATGCGGAACGCCGCATGCATTTCGCGCGCGACAACGGGCATTTCGAGAGCAAGCACGCCCTGGTGCTCACGTATAGGCCGCCGGAGTCCAGGAAAGCGGTGCTGAGCAAATATATCTACTCCGACGAAAAGAGCCGCAAGAAGTCCTACGCCGACACGGTTCTCATCGCGTTCAAGAACGCTGTTCGCGAGGTCGAGCAATACTTCGCAAACACCCTATCCCTGCACAGAATGCGAACCCGCGCCATCGCCGATCGAGGCGGCGCACGAACAGCCCACTATGACGAACTCCTTCAGTTCGCCCGGTTTTGCATTACCGGCGAAAACCATCCAATCCGCCTCCCAGACGTCCCCATGTATTTGGACTGGATCGCGACGGCCGAGCTTCAGCACGGGCTGACACCGATGGTTGAAAACCGCTTCCTCGGCGTCGTCGCGATTGATGGCTTTCCTGCTGAGAGCTGGCCGGGAATCCTGAACAGTCTTGACCTGATGCCGCTGGCCTATCGTTGGTCGTCGCGTTTCGTGTTCCTCGATGCGGAGGAAGCTCGACAGAAACTCGAGCGGACGAGGAAGAAATGGCAGCAGAAGGTGCGGCCGTTCTTCGATCAGCTCTTCCAGACGCAGAGCCGATCAGTCGATCAGGATGCTCTCACCATGGTGGCGGAGACTGAGGACGCCATCGCCCAGGCATCGTCGCAACTGGTCGCCTACGGTTACTACACGACTGTCGTCGTGTTGTTCGATGGCAACAAAGAAGCCTTACAAGAAAAGGCGGAGGCGGTCCGCCGGCTGGTTCAGGCCGAGGGTTTCGGCGCCAGGATCGAAACACTAAACGCGACGGACGCCTACCTCGGAAGCCTGCCGGGCAACTGGTACTGTAACATCCGTGAGCCTCTGATCAACACGAACAATCTCGCTGACCTCATCCCGTTGAACTCGGTCTGGTCGGGTGATCCGGTAGCCCCGAGCCCGTTTTATCCGCAGAACTCGCCGCCTCTCATGCAGGTCGCCAGCAGTTCGACACCCTTTCGGTTGAACCTGCATGTCGATGACGTCGGTCATACTTTGATTTTCGGCCCCACCGGCTCCGGCAAGTCGACCTTGCTGGCGCTGATCGCTGCGCAATTCCGACGCTATGAACATGCCCAGATCTTTGCCTTCGACAAAGGAAACTCACTTCTGCCGCTGACACTTGCCGCAGGCGGCGACCATTATGAGATCGGCAGCGACGAGAAGGGGAGGGCACTGGCGTTCTGCCCGCTTTCGGAGCTCTCCACCGACGAAGATCGCGCTTGGGCGACCGAGTGGATCGAGATGCTTGTGGCGCTTCAAGGCGTCACGATCACCCCGGACCTTCGCAACGCGATCGCCAGGCAAATCAGGCTCATGGCCAGTGCGCCCGGACGTTCGCTGTCTGACTTTGTCTCAGGCGTTCAGCTTCGTGAGATCAAGGATGCTCTGCATCATTACACGGTTGACGGTCCGATGGGCCACCTGCTCGACGCGGAGCATGACGGGCTCAGTTTAAGATCGCTCCAATGCTTCGAGATCGAACAGCTCATGAACATGGGAGAGCGCAACCTCGTTCCAGTGCTCACCTACCTGTTTCGAAGGATCGAAAAGCGTCTCGACGGATCCCCAAGCTTGATACTGCTCGACGAAGCTTGGCTGATGCTTGGCCACCCGGTTTTCCGCGACAAGATCCGTGAGTGGCTCAAGGTTTTGCGGAAGGCAAACTGCGCCGTTGTGCTCGCGACCCAGTCGATCTCGGATGCTGAGCGCTCTGGCATCATCGACGTGTTGAAAGAATCCTGCCTAACCAAGATCTGCCTTCCAAACGGTGCTGCGCGGGAACCCGGCACTCGAGCGTTCTACGAGCGGATTGGCTTCAACGAGCGGCAGATCGAGATTGTTTCGATGGCCACTCCAAAGCGCGAATACTACGTGGTTACGCCCGAGGGCCGCCGGCTTTTCGATATGGCGCTGGGTCCTTTTGCGCTCAGCTTCGTTGGCGCGTCCGGCAAGGAGGACCTCAAACGCATTCGCGCGCTCAGATCGGAACATGGCCGGGACTGGCCGACCCAATGGCTGAAAACGAGAGGAGTTCAGGATGCTGCGTCACTGCTCAATATCGAATAGGGTGGTTCCGGTATTAGCCGCCATTGCCATGGCATCCTTGTCCCCGCTGCCGGCACGCTCCGGCTCGGCAACGGGCGTTGCCACCGAATGGACGCAGCTTGCCAACAACGCTCAGCTCGTCGATCTCCTCAAGAGCAGTGGCCTGCAGGTCGACAACCAACTGACCCAGATCAGCCAGCTGGCGGAGCAAATCCAGAACCAGCTGAAGATTTACGACAACATGCTCCAGAACACGGCGCGATTACCTGATCATATCTGGGGCGAGGTCGAGCGCGACCTGAGCCAGTTGCGCGGCATCGTGGAGAATGGGCAAAGCATCGCCTTCTCGATGGGTAACGCGGACGACGTTCTTCAGCAGCGCTTCAAGAGCTACGCAGACTTGAAGAAGAACCTGCCTAGCGGTGAGAGTTTCTCGTCGACCTACCGGGCCTGGTCAGAGACAAACCGCGACACAATCGCCGGCACTCTGAGGGCAGCAAGCCTCACCGCCGACCAGTTCGATACGGAGGAGGGCACCATGGACGAGATCCGGTCGATGTCACAGTCCGCGGACGGACAGATGAAGGCGCTGCAAGTCGGTCATCAGATCGCTGCACAACAGGTAAGCCAGATGCAGAAACTGCGCGGTCTCGTCTCGCAGCAGATGACGATGATGGGCACGTGGCTTCAGTCGGAACAGACCGACAAGGATCTGGCACAGGCGCGACGGGAAAGGTTCTTCGACGCACCTGTGAAGGAGATTCCTGAAGGTCAAGAGATGGAGCCCCGCTGGTGAACCGCACAATTGCAATTGTGGGGCTAGTCGTCGCCGCTGTGGTCCTATCAGCCGTTACAGCCGTCGTCTTCAACACGTTCGCCTCTGGTCAGCGCGTCATGTCCGAGGAACAGAGAGAGGCGCGCGAGAGTTTTTTCGGCTCCAGCACAGAGTTGCCTCCGATCAAAAAGGGGCAGGAGATGAAACCGAGATGGTGACACGCTCATCGGACCGGACACTCATCCTAGGGTGCGTGATTGCCCTTGTGGCCGCGGCGCCTGTCTATGCCCAAGCGGGCCAGGTGCTGACGGAGCTTGAAAACCAGGTCGTCGTCGCCGCCAAAGGGTGGGAGACCACCATCATAGACGCGGCGCGATCCCTGTTCTGGATCCTCGCGGCTATCGAGATCGGGATATGCGCCGTTTGGCTGGCCCTTCAGGCGGCATCGCTCGACGGTTGGTTCGCCGAACTCGCGCGGCGGATTATGTTCGTCGGCTTTTTCGCCTTCGTTCTTGATCAGGGACCGACCTTCGCCAGAGCAGTGGTCGATAGTCTTTTTCAGATTGGGGCAGGCGGGGGATCGGCGTCGCCGGCCGAAGTCTTCGATGCAGGCATTCGCGTTGCCTCTCAGATGTCGCAGCAGGCCAAATTCGGCGTTTTCGAGGATAACGCACTGGCGGTCGCCGCGGTTCTCGCCATGGGGGTCGTGGTTATTTGCTTCTCGCTCGTTGCCGCGATCTTCGTCGCAGTGATGGTCGAGATGTATGTCGGTCTGCTCGCCGGCATGATCATGCTCGGTCTTGGTGGCTCGTCCTTCACCAAGGATTTCGCGGTACGCTACCTCGTTTATGCCTTCGGCGTCGGCATGAAACTAATGTCCCTCGTGATGATCGCAAATATCGGATCAAACGTGCTGCTCGGACTGGCGCGAGCGCCAACCGCAACGTCCGACCAATTCATCACGACACTTGCCATAGCCGGCATCTCCGTCGTCGTCTTCATCATCGCCATGTATGTGCCCAACATCTTACAAGGGCTGGTCCAGGGGGCCTCTGTGACTGGTGGAATGGAGACAATTCGTCATGGTGGCCAAGCTGCCTCTTTCGCCGCCGGTGCGGCGTCACTGGCAGCCGGTGCGGTCGGCGCCGGCACCGCAGCGGCCCAGTCCGCTCGCGCAGGCGGCTCAACGACCGCCGCCTCAGCGCTTCGCGGGATGGGAGCCGCTCTCGGCTCCGGTGGAAAGGCAATGGGGTCTGCCGCCAAAGAGAAAGCGATCGGATCGCCTGGTGCCTATGCCGGGTCACTGCTCGGACTTGCCAACGCGAAACTCGACAAGGCACGCGGGCGCGCCGGCCGGAGCAAGGCGATGCCTGAGCGAAACGATGAATAGTGTCACGAAGGAATTTATCTATGGCCGCAAACCACGCCTCCGAAAACCCGTACCTTGCTGCGCGTCAGGAATGGTCCGAGCGATACGGCTCCTATGTCAAGGCGGCCGCCGCGTGGCGCATCGTTGGCATTCTCGGGCTTGCCATGGCTGTTATCGGATTCAGCTACGCAATGTATTTGAGCACCCAGGTCAGGCTGGTGCCCTACATCGTCGAGGTCGACAAGCTAGGCACACCGATCGCCGCGGGTTTCCCGGAGCAGATAGAGTATGCCGATGCGCGCGTGGTGCGTGCGACGCTTGCAAATTTTGTGGCGAGCTTCCGGAGCATCTCCCCGGATGCAGTGGTCCAGAAGCAGTACATAGACCGCACTTACGCCCTCCTTCGCACATCGGATCCATCTACCCAAAAGATCAACTCATGGTTTCGCGGCAACTCGCCGTTTGAGAAGGCCAAGTCGTCGACCGTGGCCATCGAGGTCAACAACGTTGTCGCGCTTTCGAACCAGACCTACCAAATCGACTGGACGGAATACGAGCGCGACCGCAAGGGCAAGGAATCCGGCACGCGCCGGTTCCGCGGGATCGCAACTGTCACGCTGACGACGCCGCAGGACGAGGCGATCATCCGCATCAATCCCATTGGCCTCTACGTCCAGGACTTCGACTGGACCGCGCAGCTTTAAGGGCAGGGACATTCAAATGCACAAATCAGTATTGATGGCGGCGGCAGGCTGCATGGCCGGGCTCGCGTTTGTCGGCGGCACGTTCGCGCAAGATATGACGACGAGCGAGGCAAAGGGCACGAGTTTATCCGCCAAATGGCGTGGCGCGCCGGGGCTCGTTACAAAGGGGCCCGACGGCAAGGTCATCTTCCTCTTTGGGCAAATCCAGCCCTCGGTGGTTTGCTCGCCGCTCCAAGTCTGCGATATCGAACTGCAAGGCGGCGAGATCGTTCGCGACGTGCTTGTTGGCGATACGGTCCGATGGAAGGTCGAGCCGGCGACATCAGGTGCTGCCGGCGGGCAGGCAATCCATCTCATCGTCAAGCCATCCGAACCTGGCATCGTGACCTCAATGGTCGTCACGACGTCGCGGCGAACCTATCACATCCAGCTGAAGTCTCATCCGAACCAATATATGGCCAGGGTGGGGTTTGAGTATCCGGAGGATGTCGCGCACAAGCTCGCCGATATCAACTCACGACTGGAGGCCGGAAGCTTCGGGTCGGCGGCGCCCGAGGTGCTGACTTTTTCATATACGGTAAGCGGACGCGCGCCTTGGAAGCCGAAGCGCGTCTATTCCGATGGCCGCAAGACCTACATTCACTTTCCACGTTCCATCGCCGGGCAGGATGCACCGGTTCTCTTTGTCGTCAGCGGCGGCCAGAACCGCGTGGTCAATTACCGCATGAAGAACGACATGATGATCGTCGACTACACCATCGATCGGGCAATCCTTGTCTCTGGTGTTGGCTGGCGTCAGCAGAAAATCACGATCAGGCGAGGAGGTTGAACCGTGCCAAGATTTTTCGCCGCTCTCGTTGCGGCACCCCTTCTTGCAAGCTGCCAGACCGCCGATCCACAGCACTCGGTGATAGGAGCGCCGATCGCCATCACCGGGCCGGCTGCAAGCGCGATAGCAGGCGACATGGCGAGCAGGTTTGCCGAGCAAATCAGGTCCGCCGGCGCGGCCACCATCAAGTTGCAGGGAGAGCCGTCCGAATATGCGGCGGCGCTCGAGGCCGCCTTGAAGGGGTGGGGGCACACGATCGTTGCCGATGGAAAAGCTGCCAAGGATCAGAACCCGATCGAACTCGCCTATTCAGTCGATAGCATCGACGGCCAGGTTTTCGCGCGGCTGACCACGTCCTCGATCTCGCTTGGCCGCGCCTACACGCCCACTGCGACAGGCGCGACGCCGACGAGCCCGCTTTCGATCATGCAGCGCGGATGACAGGAGGTGACTTTGGTTCAATCGCTACAGCTCGGTGCATCCCCTAATGGCGACGATCAGCATGGGATGCGCCGCCTCAACCGGCTGCCAATCATCGTCACAGTCATGATCGTTGCGCTGTTCCTCGGCGTTGTCGTGATTGGACTTTCATGGCGCGGACTATCGTTCAATCGAGCCAATGAGCTTGAAAGCGCGGCAAACGGCAGCGCTACGAATTTCGGAGACCAGTTGAAGCGCGGTGTGCCGGACGGGATTATCGGGGAGCCTGAAGGCAAAGAAAGCGTCCAGCCGACGCCAGCCGTTGTCGAGAAAGAGCAGGCGAGGGAGCCGGACATCGAGCGGCAAGCAGAGGTCCGCGATAGCAAGCGGCAACGGGTGGAGTCCGAGGAAGACTGGAAAGCTCGACTGAAGCGCGAGCACGACGAACAATATATCCGGGAAGCCCAGCGCCAACGAATGGCCCGCCTGCAGGCGCGTGCTACCGCAATGGATTCACCTCTGACTGTTGACGTCTCCAACGCTCGGACGTCTACGGCTGATCGTGTCAGCGGCAGCCAGAGCTCAAGTCGCGCCCCCAATAGCGCTTCTGACCTCTATGCAGCCGCGATGAAGTCCAGTGCGATGGGCCAGAATGCCGATCCAAATGGACAAACATCGAAGGAAGACTTTTTCAATCAGGACATCAAGGATCTCGGGTACCTTCCCAACCAGGTCGTGCCGGCGCTTTCTCCCTATGAGCTGAAACGCGGCTCAGTCATTCCTGCGATCTTGCTTACGGGCTTGAACTCCGACCTACCTGGAAGGATCACAGCGCAGGTCAGCCAAAACGTCTATGACAGCGCAACCGGGCACCGCCTGTTGATCCCGCAAGGTGCAAGACTGTTCGGGCGCTACGATTCAAAGGTGTCGTTCGGCCAGCAGCGCGTGCTCGTTGTGTGGACCGATCTCATTCTTCCGAATGGCTCAACACTACAGATCGGCGGCATGGCCGGCACAGATGCCGAGGGCTATGGCGGCTTTAGAGACCGGGTCGACCGGCACCTCTTGCGAACATTCGGATCGGCGGCGCTTATTGCGCTCATCGGCACCGGGATCGATGCTTCAATGCCGGAAAGCTCGACCCTTGCGACACAGGATAGCGCCTCGGACGCAGCGCGCAGGAATTTCGCAGAAACCTTCGGACGCGTCGCCGAGCAGACGATCTCCAAGAATCTCAACGTGCAGCCGACAATCCGGATCAGGCCGGGCTACAGGTTCAACGTTCTCGTTGACCAGGACATTATCTTCCCATCCCATTACAAGGGCTAGCTGAGCACGGCCATTAGACGAACCTCGTCGGTTGTTGATCGATTTCCGCAGGTTGAGCGACGGCGCACGGTTAGCGGCTCGCTATTTCCGTGCATTGTTGCGCTTTTATTTGGCGCCTTCGACAAACACTAATATCAAGTATCTGAATCGCACTAATTTTGAGCTTTGGACTCAAACGCCACAGTGCGCCAACGGTCTTGGGTGTTTGGACGAAGGGTTATGCCTTTTTTGTGGAAAGGTATAACGTTGATTTTTTCGACAAACATCAGTCCTATCCTTGACCCTCGATTCCGATCCAGTTATACCTTTTTTGATAAACGGTATAACGTCGAGGAATGCGACACGGGCAGCTGAGTCCGGTGAAAAATAAGCCGAGATCCTCCCGAAGAGAGAGCCAGTGGCGGTCTATCCGCTCGGCGACAAGCGGCTTGCCTATCCTGCTACGCAATCGAGATGCAGAAATCCGAGGAAAAAAGCCCGCCAATGAAGCAAATCGACCTCATGTACCAGACCATGCTGGCCGAACTCGGCCAACGCTCGCTCGACGCCGCATGGACGGCCGACTTCCCCCCTGAGGGCAGGTTCACGCCGGTCACAGTGAAAGATCGCCGCTACTGGTACTTCGATATCCCTGACGGAACTGGGGGCAGGACACGCCGCTACGTTGGTCCTGCGGACGATCCGGACATCGCAAAGCGCGTCGAAACCCACAAGCGAGAGAAAGACGACCTTCGCGCCCGCAGGCGCATGGTGGCGTCGCTGACCCGCGAAGGAGGCATGATCGCTCCGGATTCAATGACGGGCGATATCGTCGAGGCGCTGTCAGCTGCAGGCCTATTTCGGCTGCGGGGCGTTCTCATCGGCACGGTAGCTTTTCAGACTTACGCCGGAATCCTCGGTGTTCGCCTGCCGATGGCCGCGCTCCTCACAGGCGATGCGGACATCGCACAGGACTACGCCATCTCTCGTGAGGTTGAAGACACCCTGCCGCCGATGCTCGAACTGCTGCAGTCAGTGGATCCCACCTTCATCCCAGTGCCCCATCGATCGGGCGCCGCGTCCTCGTCCGCTTTCCGAACCGCCAACGGCTACAGAGTCGAGTTTCTGACATCGAACCGCGGCTCAGACGATTACCTCGACCCGCCCGCTAAGATGCCAGCTCTGGGTGGAGCTCGTGCCGATCCGCTGCGTTTTCTCGATTTGCTGATCCGCGATCCGGTGCGGACAATGCTGCTTCACAAGTCCGGTGTCCCTGTGACTGTCCCAGCCCCCGAGCGGTATGCCGTCCATAAGCTCATCGTCGCCAGCCGCCGACACAACGACGTGCAGGGGGCTGCGAAGCGGGACAAGGATATCCGACAGGCCGAACTTCTGTTCGAGGCCCTGCAGCAGACGAGGAGGGCATCGGACCTAGCCCTCGTATACAACGAGGCGTGGGAACGCGGTCCACAATGGCAGGAAGCCATTCGCGCCGGAGCTGGCATGATGAGGGAAGAGGGATTGGACCGCCTTAGGGACTGTCTCACGCACGGCGCCCTCCAGATCGGCGAAGATATCACAATGCCATTCTGACGACACAGGGAACGGGATGAATGTCAATTTCCGCCGATGCGGGACAGGTCAATGCGAATTCCAGCGCGTCCAAGATCCTCATTCGTCCCGTTCGCGGGTATAGTCATTGCTGCTTCCTCATCATCGATAGAATGCACTTTGCTTTGCTTCGCCATTTCGATTGAACCTCCCGGGTCCTCCGCCTCGAACACGCTTACGCCTTCGAACTCTCCCGTCTTCCAGGCATAGACCGCATCCTCGAAAATCTGCGGAAAGACGTCATCGCTCCTCGGATTGCCGTACCATTTGGCAACGATCCGCAGGATCTTCGCAAACATCAGCGTGCCCATTCGCAGGTTCGCACATGGTTCGACGAGGTCGGATTTCAGTTCGTACGCCTCTTTCAAGACTACTCCTGCCGGAAACTGCGTTAGGCCCACGCGAACGACTGCGCGCCCTACATTCTGCCGTATGATCTCCATTGCGCTGTCCGCTGTTGTCGCCTTCGGCACAAGGATCAATCGCCCGCCCGAATTCACGGTAATGGTAAGCGGATCGGGCGAGCCGGCTGCCTCAACGAACTTCTCTACGATCGCCGGCCTGAGTGAGGGGTCGGCACATTCTTTGATCAACGCAATGTCCATCATGCGATCTCCCGGTTCAGGTATTGAAGGAAATGACGAGAGGTTTGTCGAAGAGCCGTGCCCAGGCCTGAGCGCTGGCGCGTTGAATGTCGACGATTGAGGTTCCAGCCGTCCACCACCCATTGCCGACGGCGACGATGGCGTCGGGATCACGGAGCATCGATTGCAGGACCGGCCAGGCGACAAGCAATTCGTAGCAAATCAGGGGAGCGATGCGGGTATTGCCAACGAAGGCGGCGGAATCGCCAAAGAAATGTGCTTTGGCGCCACCGTCTCCCCCTGTCCAGGCCCGCCACGGCTGCCACATGGAACCGGGAACCGGCATTCGCTCACGATAAGCGACTTCACCACCCTTTTCGGAAATCGACACCAAGACGTTGTCGTATCCATCGTCATTCAAGACCGCTGCGCCAGCGAGCACGATGAGACCGGTTCCATTCAGCTCATGGTTCCAGAGGCGTTCGACCGTCGGCGTCCAGAAACCGAGCGCGCTCTCGGGAAGAACGACAACCGAACCTTGGCCTTGGTTTGCTGCCCGGACCGTTGCTGCAAGAGCACGGTGGCGGTCAAGATTGCTCACGCGACCGAGGGAGGCGCCGAAATCAAGATCGACACCATGCCAACCCGAAAGTAAACTCTGCGTCGTCCACTCAGCGGCGGACCAGAGCCAGAAGCTCATCAAGGCTATGGCTGCAGCCGGCCGAAGCCAAGTCGTCATGACGGCGAGGCCGGCTGCCATCAGCGCCAGTCCCGACCAACCCCATCCCGGGAACACGACGCCTGCGGCGGTGATCGGGTGCGCCCAGCCAAGAATTCCAAATGGTGGGACCGCCATGAGGACGGATGCGCCGAGATAGAAAATCCCGCGCCGCCAACCACTTCTTCCGGTCCAACAGGACGTATGGACGACGACGAAGGCGCTCGAGGCGATCAACCACAGTATCAATCCGGGCCAGAGGTCGGACGCGTAAAACGTTGCGACGCCTTGCGGCAAGCCACGCGACGCCGACAGAAAGTAAGCGGTGGAAACCAGCGCGGCCTGCGCTCTGTTTTCCGCCGTGGACCAGAGTGCGGGAAATAATGCCGAGACCGGCAGCAGCAGCACTTCACCGCTCCAGCCAACCCATCCGACGGCCGCAGCACTGATGACCTGCAGGAGAGGTCGGAACCAATTATGGGGCATAAGTGATAACCTCCTCTGCCAAACCGAGGATGCCCGACGCCGGCACCGGGCCGAAGTAGCGAGAATCGAAGGAGCCCCGGAAACCAGAGTGCAGGAACACGGTGCCCGACGGCACGCTGCCGCCACTGAAAGCTGTCAATCGTCGGCCTCCCCCGTCCTTCGATGAAAGCGTGGAGCTCAACACGGGAATACCGTCGATGGTGACGTTGTGACCGATCTGAACGTATTGGCCTGGCAAGGCCACGATCGTCTTGATAAGCGGAGCGTAACCGCCTGGGCAAAGTCCCGCCCTCAGATAACCGCGCTGGCGCGCGATCTCCATCGACCTCGCCTGCGGAGGGCAGATGAAGACGAGATCGCCGCGGGCTGCCGGCCGCTCGAGCGGCCTGATACGCCAGACGCCCAACGGCTCGCTTGGTGTCAGGTTCACACGATAACCGAGGAGCCCGCCCAAGCCGACAATGATCGGAATTGCCAGGGTGACGACCAGAAAACTCCTCGACCGGACGCTTGCGCTTGATGGCCGACCCGAATGTCCAAATAGAGCAAGGATCATTTCAGTGAGAGCCCCTGGCTCTTCGTTTGACGAGATGTCTCTGACTGTTTCAAGGCAGTCATGGTGTGCTCATGCGCGGCGAGCTGCTGAGCGGTCCGCATGGCGTTCCAAGCAGATTGGACCTCGCCCTTCTGCGATGGGTTCATATCCGACGTCAGCCTCTGGAACGTCTCGCCGTTCGGCTCTTTCGCAGCCAGTGTGAGGAAGGTCCGTTCGCCAAACCGCTCGGACACCGCTCTGGCAAAACCATCGAGTTCCGCCTTCACTTGTCCCTCGGCAAGCGCAAACTCCAGACGCGCCGGAAGATCATTCCGATCGATCGCATCTCGAACCCGTTCGAGTGTCTGCTTGGCGGACGGCGAGAGGGCGGGAATGTCGATCGAGAACTTTGCGCGGATCGACCGTTCCTCCGTCTCGTGCTTGCGCTCGGCCACCGCGCGGTGGCGCAGGTAGCGTTCCAGATTGCGCGCGAGAGCGGGGGCATTCAGAGTCGCCTTTTCTCGATCTTGCTTGTGGGCGCTGCTCACGAACATGCCTGTCTTGCCCTTGAGCGCACCAAAACTTTCCGGTTCCGTGTTGATTTTCGCGATCGCGGACTTCGCGGCAGCTTCGTCCGCAAGGATGGCGTCGACATTGATCGCTTTGAATGCGGCTTCCGGCTCCGCGTAGACAACGTGGAAGCGAGATGAGACTTCCTCCCACTGCTTCTTCAGACCGGGATCGGCTGCAAGCCTATCCTCTACCGTCTGTTCAAGCGATTTTGGAAATACCTTAATTCCTGACACCATGGGCTTTGCCTCGTTGATGGCGCTCGCTGTTTCGGATGATTTCTTGATTGGGGACAGGCCCAAAGCTTTGCCGAGGGCAGACAGTTGAGCGCCGAGCTCAACGAGCCGCTGCTTCTGCCGGACAACCCAAACGAGCCGGTCTCGCGCTAAAGTGCGCGCGACATTGACGAGATGGAATCCCCGAGCTTCGGCAAAAAGGAGGGCCTGGCGGTAGAAGCTGCCGTTCACATAGTCGAGCGTGGTTTCCTTCGAATTCTTGCGAGACAGGATCGCGATCAGGCCGCCGGCCTTCGCAAAAGAACGACGGCCGTAATAGACGCCGAGATCCTCGCGATGGCGCGTCATCGCCACATAGGTCAGATGACGATCCAGCGAGAGGGAAGCGAGTACTTTCACCCGGTCGACCGTGGCACCCTGGCTCTTGTGAATGGTGGTCGCGTAGCCGTGATCGACATTGCTGTAGAAGCGCTGATCCACCGAGATCTGGCGGCGATGCTTGCCGTCGCCAATCTCCGCAACGATGCGACCGGGAGCCGCATTGGCGACTTTGGCCAGCATGCCATTCTTGACGCCCAGCGATCCCTCGTTCTTCAGGAAGACGATCTGGTCGCCCGCTGCGAAACTGCGATCGCCGTCTGCTGTCTTGAATGTCGCACCCGACTCAATGATGCCGCGCTGTATGAGCTTGGCCCGCGCCAATTCGTTCAACATCCGGACGTCGCGCCGTAGATGAGCGAGGATCAGGGAAGACTTCGCAGGATCGAAGTCGCGGTTCCAGTCGGCAATGAGAGCTGCGACTGCCTCCGACTTCAGTTCTGCGCCGATCATCCTGCCGTTGGCGCGATAGGCTTCGACCGCCTTGCCGACATTGCTACGCGCCAGATCGAGCGATGCATCGCGCATCCACTGCTCGCGCTGGCGGTAGATGATTTCGAGCTCGGCATAACCGATCCGATCCGCGATGGCCCGGAAGGCGGCGCCCGCTTCGATCGGCTGCAATTGCTCCGGATCGCCGACAAGAACGAGCTTGGCACCGGAACTGGTGACGGCTTCGACAAACAGCGCCATCTGCCGCGATGAGACCATGCCCGCCTCGTCGAGAACGAAAACGCAACGGTCGTCGAGTTGCTCGCGACCCTTGCCCCAGCACATTTCCCAGGACGCAAGCGTGCGCGAGGCAATGCCCGCTTCCTTCTCCAGACCTTCGGTCGCCTTACCGGCAAGTGCGCCGCCGACGACACGATAACCGGCGGCTTCCCACGCCTCCCGCGCCGCCTTCATCATAGTCGTCTTGCCCGCACCGGCGCGGCCGATGACAAGAGCGATGCGTGCCTTACCCACGACATGCTCGATCGCCGTTTTCTGTTCGTCTGATAACCGGTCATGACGTGCAAATGTCGCGTCGAGCACTGGCCGGCGAACTTCATGCGAGGACCGCTGCGACAGCCAGATCGCGCGATTGGCCATCCCGGCTTCCAGCCGGATCAGCTCGCGGGTGGTGTATTTCGCCGGGGCGCGCAAACCCGTCGCAAAGTCGATCCTCTCGAGATTCAGCCGCAGCGTCTCCGGGCTCTCCAGAATGCGCGCCATCAGGTTCTGGAAGTGGCCGGCGTCGTCGATATAGCGATGCAAGATCTTCGCGATGTCTTGGCTGTCGAAAACGCTCTTCTCACGGGTGAGCAGGTCGAGCACGATACCAGGATTTCTCTGGATCCGACGCGCATTCTCGGCGCGACGTTCCGCCTGGAGCTCCAACCGTTCGAGCGCTGCCACCTCTCCGCAACCAGTCGCTTTGCGCTCCATGGCCTTGGCACCGACGCCGAGATGGATTGCGGGCATGAGCGCAATACCCTGCTTCTCGAAGGAGCGGCCATCGACGCGCAAGTCGAGGCCGGCGAGCGCAAGATGCCTGTTCTGGCAGGCGAACCAGCCATCTCGAAACACAATGAAGTCGTTGAGGCTTCCGGCCCAAAGCTGGTAGACGATCTTGCCAGCATCATTACGAAGCGGTTTGCCGTCCGGACCTGTGACAGCAACCTTCTTCGAACCGAACCCATCTTCGGTCAGGGGCCGCAATGTCGTCATAAGATGGATATGCGGATTGCCGGGCGCGTCGTGGAAGACCCAGTCCGCCACCATGCCCTGACCCGTAATATGTCTTTCAACAAAATCCCGCACGAGCTCGATGTTCTGCGCGGCCGAAAGTTCGATCGGCAGGGCGATGGTCACGTCCTTGGCAAGCTGGGCGTCCGAGCGTTTCTCGAAATCCTCGACCTTGTTCCAGAAGGCTTCCGAGGTGCCGGACACCGAATGATAGGCAATCATCGATTGCAGCCATTCGGGCGCATCAGCGGGGATGACGAACTCCTCATGCAGAAGTCCCTGCTTGCGGGTGTAGTCGATCGTACGGGCCTCACGCTTGTAGTCCATCTTCGCGCAGTGCCGGTAGGCCGCCGACAGCACCGCACTTCGGCCGGAGCCGCGTGCGACGATACTGACGGAAAAATGCGGAGCGGCCATCGCTACGAAAGTTCCTGTGATCGAGCGAATTCAATACATTCGTCGTGAGCGGCGGCCCCGCTGGGCCAAAAAGCAAAGCGTCGCGTCAGCGACGTATAATTGCGCCCTTCGGATCCGCTCCTTCGGAACGGCGGGGATCATGATCAAAGGCGTTGGCTGCGCCAACTCGCACTTCTGTTAGTGGATCGGCACGCCGATCTGAAGGAACCTGATGCTGTTCAATCCAAACAACATCAGACAGGGACAACCGTAAATGAAGAAGCCCTCCTCCAGGATCCGCGAAGAAATCGCCAAGCTTCAGGAACAGCTGAAGCACGCCGAGACGCGTGAAGCCGAACGGATCGGTCGCATCGCACTCAAGGCCGGACTCGGTGAAATCGAGATCGAGGAGGCGGATCTTCAGAAGGCCTTCGAGGATATGGCCAAACACTTTCGCGGAGGCAAAGTCGGATCGAACGGAAAGGGGCGGGCAGGGGTTGGCGTCGCGGCCACGACGGAAAGTGCGACGGTCTCGGCTGGCGCGACTTCGGGGAGCGGTCACGAGGCTTGAGCGCATGCGCCGCACTACGACTTCAAAGGCGCGCAAAAAGGACACGCGCGACAAGATCGAACTTGGCGACCTGATCGTCAAAGCAGGTCTGCGATACGAGAAGCGCGCGCTTATCCTGGGCGCGCTCATCGAACTCGCTCGCCGCCTCAAATACGATGAAGGCGAGCGAACCAGGCTGATCGCTATCGGTGCGGAGGCCTTCAGCAATGACGGCGACTAGGACCCTGTTGGTCGTCGCACCGGTCGCACTCATGGTGACCGCCATCTTTGTCACGACCGGAATGGAGACTTGGCTTCAAGGCTTCGGAAACACGGAAGCGGCAAAGGTCGCTCTTGGTCGCGTTGGAATTTCTGCGCCGTATATTGCAGCGTCGGCGGTGGGTGTCGTCTTCCTATTCGCGTCTGCTGGTTCGGCAAGTGTCCGCTTTTCCGGCTGGGGTGTCGTTGCCGGGAGCGGTGCAACAATCCTGATCGCCGCGTTGCGTGAAGCGGTACGTCTTGCCGCGTTTGCGGGGAAGATGCCGGCAGGCAAGAACCTGGCGGCCTCTCTTGACCCCGCAACAGTGCTCGGCGCTGCGATCGCGCTGATGGCGGCGTCTTTCGCTTTGAGGGTCGTGTTGATCGGCAACGCCGCTTTTGCGCGTCCAGAACCGAAGCGTGTCAACGGAAGACGGGCACTTCATGGAGAAGCGGACTGGATGAAGCTCGCATCGGCCGCAAGGCTTTTTCCCGAATCCGGAGGAATCGTTGTCGGAGAGCTTTACCGGGTCGATAAGGATAGCACTGCAGCACAGTCGTTTCGCGCGGATAGTCCCGACACCTGGGGTGCCGGTGGCAAATCGCCGCTCCTTTGCTTCGACGGGTCATTCGGCTCCTCACACGGGATCGTATTCGCCGGATCCGGCGGCTTCAAGACGACGTCAGTGACGATCCCGACGGCACTCAAATGGGGTGGCTCGGTAGTCATCCTTGATCCGTCGAAAGAAGTAGCGCCAATGGTCTCGAAGCATAGGCGAGACGCCGACCGGGACGTCTTCGTCCTCGATCCAATGGCCCCGGAGACGGGATTCAACGCGTTGGATTGGGTCGGTCGGTTTGGTGGAACGAAGGAAGAGGATATTGCGTCGGTCGCTTCGTGGATCATGAGCGAAAGCGGTGGTGTACGTGGCGTGCGCGATGACTTCTTTCGCGCGTCAGCGCTACAGTTGTTGACGGCTCTGATCGCCGATGTGTGCCTGTCGGGACGCACTGACAAAGCGGACCAAACTTTGCGTCAGGTACGCAAGAACCTCTCCGAACCGGAGCCGAAGCTTCGCGAGCGGTTGCAAACAATCTATGACAATTCGGATTCCGACTTCGTGAAGGAGAACGTTGCGGCCTTCGTGAACATGACGCCGGAGACTTTTTCGGGCGTCTATGCAAACGCGGTTAGGGAAACGCATTGGCTGTCCTACTCAAACTACGCCGCACTTGTATCCGGCTCGACGTTCTCAACCGGAGAGATTGCCACCGGACACGCGGACGTTTTCATCAACGTGGATCTGAAAACATTGGAAGGCCACTCCGGTCTTGCCCGTGTCATCATCGGCGCGTTGCTCAACGCGATCTACAATCGCAATGGGGAGATGAACGGTCGCACCTTGTTCCTTCTCGACGAGGTGTCCCGGCTCGGTTACATGCGCGTTCTTGAAACGGCAAGGGACGCCGGTCGCAAGTACGGTATCACGCTCACGATGATCTATCAGTCGATTGGTCAGATGCGAGAAGCTTATGGCGGGCGCGACGCGGCAAGCAAGTGGTTCGAAAGTGTAAGCTGGATCAGTTTCGCTGCCATCAACGATCCTGAAACCGCCGACTACATTTCCCGGCGATGCGGAATGACGACTGTCGAGATCGATCAGGTGAGCCGCAGTTTCCAGTCACGGGGATCCTCGCGGACACGTTCGAAGCAACTCGCGGCAAGACCATTGATCCAGCCGCACGAAGTGCTGCAAATGCGAGCCGACGAGCAGATCGTATTTACTGCTGGCAATCCGCCGCTTCGCTGCGGCCGAGCGATTTGGTTTCGCCGTGCAGACATGAAAAGTTGCGTAGCGGAAAACAGATTCGAAAAAATGAAATAGGAAGCAAGCATGAATTTTCTCAAAGGCTCGTTGGCCATCGCGGGCACGCTGCTCTGTATGGCTGGGCCGGCAGTCTCGCATGCCGCGGCGCGTGAGAGCCTTTCGGCACAGTTTTCGATCTGCTCCAACGCCCCGCGCGTCAATTGCGTCGTAGATGGGGACACCTTCTGGTTTCGCGGTCAAAAAATCCGCATCGCCGACATCGACACACCGGAGCTCAGTCCGCCGCGTTGCGTGCGCGAAGCAGAGCTCGGTGAAGCCGCAAAGTACCGTCTGCTCGTGCTCCTAAATGCCGGGGAATTTTCGCTCACCAGCGGCTTGCGCGATGCAGATCGCAACGGCCGGAAGCTGCGGACAGTGCTGCGCAACGGATCATCGCTCGGCGAAATCATGATATCCGAGGGCCTGGCGCGCAGCTGGGAGGGACAGCGTCGGAGCTGGTGCAACTGACGCAGCAAAAGGCGATGAGACCTGTCGCGGCTTTCGCCCCGCCACTCTTGAGGCAATGAGCGTATCAGGCAGAGGACGCATCCTGCGTCCGGCGCCAATTCGCGCGCCGCTTGACCGGTTAAAAGGGTCGCCGCAGGAGGGTTAGCATAGCGCCGCCGCCAGGCGGAACCCGGGACCGACTATCCCCGGCAAGCGGCTCCATTTGAAGCCACCTTTACGAAACATCACCCTCGTGAATCGATTGGCTGCGATCGATTCATATAAGTCGTTGGAGGTGCAACTGCCCGATCGGCGATGCTCGAGCCATGGGGCGTATAGGCCCGCGCGGGCAACAGCGGGTGACGACAACGAATGAAATCGCCGACAAGATCGCAACCAACCATGGCCTCACCAAAGTGCAAAGCAAGGCGATCGTCGAAGCAGTCTTCTCTGCGATCACGACTGCCGCGGAATCGCCGAGACTTCCATTCCGGGCTTCGGCAAGTTCAAGGTGAAGGATACGCCTGAACGCGAGGCACGCAATCCGGCCACGGGAGCGACGATCAAGGTCGCGGCAGCCAAAAAGCTCACTTTCGCGCCCGCCAAGGCGTTGAAAGATGCCTTGAACCAATGAGCTTTGTTCGCGTGCGCGATCGGGCGCGAAAACTCTCTTTGCATGCGCAGGCCGCCATGGCGGCCTTCGCATGCAAAGAGACCGAGTCCGGCGGACTCGATTCCATCTTCGATCCATAGCCGCTGGCAAGACACTGAATGGGAAATGCCGGCTTAGAAGGGCGGCTCAGGTACAGCTCTGTCTTCCTGCTGCGCCGTGATGATTGCCAATTCGGCTTGCGCCAGTTCCAGCTCAATTTTGATCTCGCGCCGTTCACTGTCGCTGATGGTCCCGGTCAGTTCAGCCCGCAGTTCTTCGATCTGGATTTCGAGAGAATGGGTCATCTTCGTTTCCCTGACGTTTGTGAAAGATGACCGACAGTCCCGAGAAGGGGATGGCGGAGTCAGGGATCGCACAAGCGACCGGCAGAGCCGGCGAGTGGGGGAGCCGATTTCCGGGGCAGCAATCAGGCTGCGGGAGGAAATTGGGGGCACCGCTCGTCCTTGAGGCCTGCATGCCCGCTTGGTACAATCGGATATTCTGAGCAGCTTTTCCGCAAGCCGTATGGCACCAGGAAAGCCGGACCGGGCTCGATGCCGGGTCCGGCTTCGTCTTCTCGACACAAGAAGAGGCCTCACCGGCGCGCGAAGCCACCCGCGCCTGTTGCTCCTACACCGACCGCGGCAAACCGAGCTCGAGCCAAAGTTCCGGCCAGGTTCGCCAAATTGATGTCGCGCGGAGTGAACATCGTCGGCGAATTCCTTCAAATTCATGGCGATACGGGCTATGTCGTCATTGAAGCTTAGGGGATTTTTCCTGATACGCGGACGACATCCTTTACGCGCTTCGCCAAATTCCTGGAAGCACGGAAATTCGGTTGGGTGGAAGAGATAGCTGGGTGGCCATGGCTATTCGTTCGATCCGGGATACAACAAATCGATGTCGATTGTAGGTCATCGAGACGCATTAAGACGTGTTTGAGACATCTGACAAACTGCGCAAGAGCAAATCCCAACATCGGGTAGGTACGGCGGTTGGCGCGCCTTTGCAGATATTCGGACTGCACAAAACCGGCCCGAGAAATTTGCAACTGATGCAATCCCGCTTCCGGTACCAAGACCGCCAAGACGGAGCCATGTTTTCCTGCATTGCTGGGGGCCCCGCCGGCGGCGAGGCCCCTGGAAACCTCAGTCCCTGCTCGGGCGGGACCAGATGAGCTGGAGTCCGTCTTCGCCTTCCACTTCAGCGAGCGTTGCGTAGATCGGGGCAGGGAAGCTCGGATCGTCAAGCTTGACCGACAGGTAGTCGCGGCCCTGCTCGGAGGTCTTCTGCCAGGCGGCGCCGAGTTCAACGCTGCCGGCGTAGACGCGGAACTGCGGGCCCTTGTCGGAAGGGTTCTCGACCCGGGCGATGCGCGCCTTGACGTTGAGCGCGAGGGTGCGAATGGAGCCGGTGAAGCCGTTTTCGGTGGAGGTGAAGGTGCCGATGGTTGCCATTGTCGTATTCCTTTTCTTGTGTATCGGGCCGCGCCCATCGCGGCCTCGATGGCTGTCGCAAAGACCGGTGACGATCGGACCGCACCCAGCCGGGGTCCCCATCGCGCCCGCGCGTTGGGGTGGCGATTAGGCCGCAATAAAATGGAGGGCGGCAAGTCGCAGATTTGTTAGTGGGAAAGGAGGACCGAGCTGGGGTCCTCGCTCGACTTGTCGAGTGGGGTAGGTTGGCTCCGGGGTAAGAAATCTGAGGCTGCCGTTGCGGCAAGACGATCGAGGCGAAGCCGGTCTCCGGTCAGACATGCCTCATCGAGCCCGCAGATGGGTTGCCGGAAACTCTGACGTGAAGAGATATGGCAAAGGCGTGTCGCAGCGCTCGCCGGTGCACAAACGGCACCCGTCGCCTTGACCCACCATGGCCTTTGTCAACCCGCATCAATCGGGGCATCCGCTTCCGCCTCAATGTGCCCGTTTGCCCGACATACCCGGTGGGATATCGTTGCTCTCGCTTGTCGCAGCCTGGAGGATCAATGCGTCAGCAGACCAAGCCGTTCATCGTCGAACGCAAACCGTCCCGCAAACCCAAACCCGATGCCGAGAGACCATCGATCTGGGGAAGGCTGGACGCTGACATCATCGCACAAGGTCTCAAGGAGCCGTTGGATACGGATCAGGCGGCCGCCACCGGTGGTGACGGCTGCGCTCAAGCATGAACATCATGCCGCTGCCTTCACTTCCGCCTCTGGCTGCAACGAATGCAGGAAGCTGACGGCGCGCTGCGCGTGAGCCGCCGCCTGGAAAATCGCCTGTTTGTCGTTGGCCACTGCGCCCTCCGCTGCCATTCTGAGCGCGTGGGACTGGACCTCCATGTCGGCCGCGAACTCGCTTGCGTTGGGCGGCGCTGTCATAGCCAACCGGGCCATCGAGGGCATCGTTGGACGCCTTGGCGGTGGCGTCGCGCGGCTCGGTCACGGCGCGGGAGTAGAACTGTCCAGCGCCGTGCGCCGATCCGACAAAGGTCCCGACGATGCGCTGCAGATGGATCTGGATGGCCTTTTAGCCCAGGCCTTCGGAGAGGCACTTGGAAGTGTGGATGATCAACCGTTCATGAAGGCTGCGGATGCCATCGCTGTCGACGACTGCTGTCCGAAGCTTTCGGCGATCTTCAATGCCTGGGTGGCGTGGGGGCAGGAAAGGCGGACCATTGCGAGGGTGGTGCCGCGGCGAGGTTGCGATGACCTGGTGTTGGCAATCCGGTTCGGGCCCGATATCAGTTCCAGACCGAGAGAAGACGACATGGCCAAGCCCGGCATGCCGACCGAAACCGGGCAAGTGTAGCACTGGCGCCGTCATCTCAGGTTCGCCTATTCCCGCCTGTACCCCACAGCCGCATGATCGCGATACTCAAGCTCGCCGATAACCTGCTTGCCTGTTTGCAACGGCGTCGAGTTCCCGCCATCATTCGAAGGTCAGGCAGATGCGAGAGACGGGGATTGGATCGGCGCCTTTCCGGCTCCGGACCTTCACCGTCGTCGCCTGTCTTTCGGCAGGCGCCGCAATCTGCCGGGTCAGGGCAATCGAGATGCCGCTGCGCGTCATCGTCGCAAGCGGCCGACGGACAGCGACAGCACTCACGAGACAGGTAAAGGCGCTGGATGCCGTGACTATATCCAGCACCAGATCACCAATGCGGGCAACGGCTAAAACATCCGCGCTGCTGGAAAACTCCACCCCCGTGGGTGATGCGATGTTCGATTGAATGGCGGAGGGTCATGCTGCAGCCCTCTTATCGATGTCATGATCATTCTTCTCGTCGGCTGGTAGAACTGCATCCAGTGGATCGCCATCGACCGCGTCGTCGTGATCCTCTTCGGCGGGATCGTGCCCATCGCCAACGCCACATTCTGAGGTCCCGCGCCAATGATATCGGTCGCAGCGCCGGCGCGGACCCAGCCCAGCAGCTCGTCGGCTGGCGGCGCGAAGCGGCCCAACGCATGGACGAAGTGCTCGTTTGCGAACTGCTCGACGAGCGCCGCACGGGTTTCACGTACCTTCGGCCGGGGCTGGACGGACGCCTCCGCGCAAGAGCCTTCCAGCGCCTGGCGCGACAGGCATAACAAGAACTCCTCCGAACCCATGTTCGGCAGAAATTCGTCGGGAGGCTCAATGAGCCGCAAAGGGATAGAGCTCGTGGATGACCTCAAGGTCATCGCCAGCGTCGATCTCGTCAGAGGGAAGGACGCCGTATTCGCCGTCGACTTCGAAGACGGTGACCGGGACCATCAGGTCGCGGGAAAGCTGGAACGCGTGGGCCTGTGCAAGAGAAAGGTCGTGCGACATATGGAAGGCTCCATCTCAGGAGCGGGCCAATTCCCGATCGACGGCGTCCTGGCTCAGGGCCGGATCTCTTCGTCTGCCGGTCATTTCGTGCTGCGCTTCAGATCGGAAATCTGGATCATAGCGGTCGAATTTCGACCGCGAAATTGCAGGATTCATCAATGGACCAACGACGCCAGGAAGCAGCGCGCATTCCTGATTTCGGCCCGCGTTGCCCAATGTACGGTTCAATGGTCATTGTCGGCTCCCGGCGTTGGAAGAGGGGCCCCGCCCGGAGACGGGGCCTGTGGCGCTTAGTCCCGGTTAGAGCGCGACCAGATCAGCTGGTAGCCATCTTCACCTTCGACCCCCGCAAGTGTCGCGTAGATCGGAGCAGGAAAGCTGGGATCATCGAGCTTGACCGAGAGGTAGTCTTTACCGGTCTGCTCGGAGCTCTTCTGCCAGGCCGCCCCGAACTCGACGTTGCCGGCATAGATGCGGAAGTGGGGGCCCTTGTTTGAGGGAGATTCGATCCGGGCGATGCGAGCCTTGACGTTGAGGGCCAGGGTGCGGATCGAGCCGTTGAAGCCATTTTCAGTGGAGGTGAAAGTGCCGATGGTTGCCATGTCGAAGTTCCTTTCTGTGGTTTCGGGCCGCGCCCTTCGCGGCCTCGATGGCTGTCGAAAGGACCGGGGACGATCGGACCGCACCCATTGCGGCCGCAATGAAATGGAGGACGGCAAGGCACACTTTTGTTGGGTTGGCGGGGAATGGCGGCCTGGGCCGCCAGGGGCAAGAAAAGTGCGCCTGCCGTTGCGGGCGGACGATCGAGGCATCAGCCGTTTTCCGGTCAGACACGCCCCATCGAGCCCGCGCAGGGAGCGGCCCGAGGCGCGGAAGAAACATCTCCATGGCAACAAGCGGGCCAGCACCGATCAGAACGTTCGGCGGTCGTCCACAACCTGCGAATGGCGCCGGAACCGACTTTGGCCGTTGCTGTCTCCATCCTCGATCAAGGCACAGCTGCCAATCCCGTCGCGCGAATTCGCTTGATCGCGACCCGACCAGTGGAGGAGATATGCGCCAACAGACAAGACCGTTCATCGTTGAAATCAAGCGGTCCAGAAAGCCGCAGAACAACGCGCAAAAGGCTTCGATCTGGGAAAAAATGGACCTGCGCGTGCCCGACGAACCAATTGCAGCCACCTCGGCAGAACAGGGCCCGTCCGCGGCGACCGATGTCGTCGCTCAACGTCAGAGCGAGCGCCCTTCAGTTGCCTGATGGATGCCCTGGCGCTGTCCCAATCCAAAATTGCTGAACATCCAACGCTCGACCGACCAGGCAAACTGTCCAGGTCGACGCGAGCGTCCTTCGCGCTGGCGTCTTCCGGGTGGGCAGGGGAGTTTGAGGGGCGGGGCTTTGGGGCGCCCCTCAAGGCACGCGATCGCCTCGCGTCCAGATGGATACCGGACGCGAGGAAATCGATCGGCCGAGAAGGTCAGCGGCGGAGCAATGCGGCCATTCTCTCACCAATGAGCCAAAGAGCCTTGTTGAGCTTGATGTCCTGATCGATGCCGTTAATCGGTCGAGACGTCGATCGGCGCGCTCTGCCGAATTCATCACGCTTCACACCACGCAATCCGCCTTTAATGCTGTTCTCCTGAACGACATTCCACACGGTCCAAAGGTCTTCTGCCCGGTCCTCGACGCGGCGTGGCAGCAGCAATTGCTCCGGTTTGATCGGGTTCGTTACCGACCCTTCCGCGTCGCCAAAACGAACGAGATGTGCAGCCTCGGCCAGGACTTCCCTTGCCTCACGGCCCACTCTTAAGCCCGACCAGTCCTGCGGCGCCGCCAGAGTGCGCTCCGCCTCCCCAAGGACGCGATAGGTGCCCTCGATCACCTTGCCTTGAACATCGCCGGAGTGTCGGACTTTGATCGCATCGATCGTTCCCGTTTGCGCAACGAGCGAGTTGAGGCAGCACACGCGGAAAAGCCCTGCGAGCAATTCGTATGCACTCGTTCCGTCATTTGCATTCTTGAGCAGGATTTCGCAGACGGTATCGCCGACGTGATAGATATTGCCATCATCGAGACGGCGAAGCCGGATGAGGTGCTTTGTAAAATTCGCCTTTCCTTCGGTGCGGCTAACCGATTGGCGCGCTCCGACCGGCATGAACCCCTCCTTTGCGAGAGCGCGCAAAATCTCGATTGTCGGGATCGGCTTGAAGCGCTCGGAGCGGCTTTCGTGCGCTGAGGTGGCAAATATCGAAGGTGCAAAGCCACGCATCTCGTCCTCGGTGAGAGCTCGACCGGTGTCAAATCGGGCAGTTTTGGCGTAGATGCTCATTGTCATTTCTCCCTTTCCCTTGGACCGCGAAGCAGGGCCGTGTCCTGCTTCCCGGGGCCGCGCGAGCGGTGGGGACGGAGGGGAAAACAGTCTTTGCGGGGAACCGCCTGCACGAAAGCGCAAGCGAAGGAAGGTGGGCGAAAGACTGTTTAGGGGAGAGAAGGGGCAAAGACCCTCGGCCCCCTCGACCGATCGGGGTCGATCGGTCAACCAACAATGAAGCGTATCGGAGCTTTCAGCATAGCGCCGCTTCAGCGGGACAGCGGGAATTCGCGTCACGCGAAGGGCGGGAAAAGGGCCGCCGCAGGAGCTTTAACACATTGGCCCGAAGGGGAAGCGGGACCGACTGCCCCCGACCGTAGCGTTCCACCTATCAGGCACGTGAAGCCCTCGCGTTGGCAGCGCACTCTCGAGCATTCACGCGTGCGGGCAAAATGCTTCCTTTGACGCGCGTTGCTGAAACTCGGGGACAATAGCTGCGTCCGACCAAGCACGGACGAACGTCGGAGAAGGCTAGGACTGGAAACCGTTCGAGGGTGAAAACGCTCCCGAGATTTCGTTGCATTTAGTCCAGGGGGTGAGGTTCGGCGGGGAAGATCGTCTCTCCCGATCCGGCAATCACATGCACAGACACAGGCATAGGCTGTAGGCAGCTTACGTTGATAATTCCTGTCGCATTGCCGACACTGATTCGGGTGACAGGAGGACAACGCAACGGTGATTGTCCTGCAACTGACGGCGTCGAGCTTAACAAATGTGTGCGCAATTTCAGCCGCCGGGAGCGTTGCGTTTGGGAAAAACACACGCGATTCCAACGACTAGCGCGGGTTTGGTCACCGAGTCGTCACAATCGACGTTAAAGCTTTGTTAACCCTATAATTCTGGACGGTTCAGGAGAATCGTGTTCTATCTCTTGGCGGATAATGGCCGTCAAACCGGTCTTTGACCGCCAAGAGGGAAAAATGGCGATAGCTCAACGCGCAGAAAATGACGTTCAACTCAAGGAAGACGCAGCCGCAAAGATCTTGCGGCACGCCGGTCTTTTGTCGAACCAGCTGCAGCAACTGCGGACACGGATGTACCCGCCGAGGTCGGAAAAGGCCTTGAGGTCGTTTCTGACGAACGAAGTCTCGAAGCTGACGTCCATACCGGATTCGACCCTGAAGCTGATGTCATCGGAAGGGCGCGGGCCGACGCCGGGCCGCCTTGAGAACAACCATCGCGTCTACACGCTCGCACAAATCAACGAACTGCGAGAGCTGTTTGCCAAGCAGAAGCCTGCCGAAGCACTCCGCTTCCTGCCTCGCCGCCGACCGGGTGAGCACCTCCAGGTGCTGGCGATCGCGAACTTCAAGGGCGGTAGTGCCAAGACCACGACATGTGTTCATCTGGCGCATTACCTTGCCCTCCATGGTTATCGCGTCCTCACACTCGATCTTGACCCCCAGGCATCGCTGTCTGCAATGTTCGGTGCGCAGCCGGAAATCGATGTCGGTGCGAACGAAACGATCTACGCAGCGCTTCGCTACGATGACGCCGAGCGGCGACCGATCAAGGACATCATTCGCAAAACCTATTTCGATGGCGTCGATCTCGTTCCGGGCAACCTTGAAGTCATGGAATACGAGCACGAAACGCCTCGTGTTCTGGCAAACAAGTCGAGCTCTGGCGCGATCTTTTTCGAGCGCCTGAAGCTTGCCTTGGCAGACGTCGAACAGGACTACGACGTCGTCATCCTGGACACCCCGCCCTCCCTTGGCTTCTTGACCTTAAGCGCGATCTATGCGGCAACCAGTATGGTCATCACGGTCCATCCTGCGATGCTGGACGTGGCATCCATGAGCCAGTTCTTGCTGATGATGGGCGATCTGATCAGCGTCTTGAATGAAAGCGGCGCCCAGCTCGACCAGGATTTCATCCGATATCTCGTGACGCGGCATGACCCGAACGATGCGCCGCAATCGCAGGTGGTTGCGATGTTGCGACATATGTTCGGGACAGACGTCCTCTTGCCGACCGCCATCGAAAGCACGGCCGTCGAAGCCGCGGGCCTCGCCAAGCGCTCGATTTACGAGCTCGAAATGGGCCAGATTGGTCGTGACACCCATAAGCGCGCCCGTGAAGCCGTCGATTCGGTCAACGAGGCCATTATCCGCCTTATCAACGATAGCTGGGGGCGGACATGAGCAAGTCATCTCGCAAATCAATTGTCGCGAGCTTCGGTCTGCTGTCGCAAGAACTGGAGAACAAGCTCGCGGACGATCCGCAACCTGCGCCACCAGCCCCGTCGCCGCGCGTCGGGGCTGGCGTTGTCGGCGCGGCGCACCGCGCGATCGATGACATCAGGGCAGAGCGGGACCGTTTGAAGGCCATCGTCGAAGCCGGCGGCGGAACAGTCCTTGAGCTCGATCCTGCGCTGATCGATCCTTCCCCCTACCCGGACCGATTGTCGGATGATGACGGCAGCGATTTCGAGACGTTCAAACGCTCGATCGAGGCCGAGGGCCAAAAGGTCCCTATCCAGGTTCGGCAGCATCCCTCGTCTGCAGGGCGCTACCAGATTGTCTACGGTCACCGGCGTTGGCGTGCTGCCAAGGAACTTCTGCGGAACGTTCGCGCGCTCGAGGTCGACATCTCCGATCTCGATCTCGTCGTCGCACAAGGCATCGAGAACGCGAGCCGGCAAGATCTGACCTGGATTGAGCGCACATTGTTTGCATCGCGGATGGATGACGCCGGCATCAAAGCCCGCAACATCTATGCGGCACTGTCGATTGCGGACGCAGAGCTTGCTCGAATGCGCGGCGTTTATCGAACGATCCCCGCAGACGTGATCGAAGCGATTGGACGTGCCCCCAAAGTGGGTCGGCCGCGCTGGATAGAGTTTGCAAGAACGATAGCAAGCGATCCTGGATCGCTTGAGGTGGTGCGGAAGGTGCTCTCGCATGCACGTGAAGGCGGCTCCCTATCGGATCAACGCTTCCAGCGTGCTTTCGAGGCAATAAAGCCCTCGAGCCCTGCGCGGGAGGACAGAAGTGAACTTTTGGACCATGCAGGATCGAAGCTCGGCTCTTGGAAGATTTCGACCAAGGAGCTTCGGATTTCTGCAGATGGCCCGCTCGGTCAGGACTTCGTGAAGTTCGTCGGCGACGAATTGCCGGCTCTCATCGAACGCTTCTCGCGTGAGCGTCAAAGCTAGACGTTATAGACAAGCTGTCGCTGGTCTATTCGACAAGGAAAATACGGAAAGGAATACCGCAAAAGAAAAAGGCCCCCTTAACGTTGCCGTCGTGGAAGCCTCTCTCATATCTGGACAATCTGAGAATCGCATTTCCACGAATCCCAGTCAAGAGTTTTTGGCACCGAATTGGGTGAGCGGACATCTTTTGCCTTCTGAAGGGTGAAGGAAGATGCAAAGTGGAAGTGTGACGACGCCTTTTGGGCGGCGGCCGATGACGCTTGCGCTGTTAAAGCGACAAAAAGCGTCGATCGAGATCAGGCCGAACAAATCGGCCGACAAATGGAAAGTGTTCCGGGATGCCTGTGAAGCCAGGGCGCATCTTGGACTACAGGATCGTGCTCTTGCCGTCCTTGACGCGCTTTTGAGCTTCTACCCTGAGACTTATCTCCGGCAGGGAGATTCTCTTATCGTTTTTCCTTCGAATGCCCAACTGTCGGTGCGTGCGCACGGTATTGCCGGCGCGACGCTGCGGCGGCACCTGGCAGCGCTTGTTGAAGCCGGACTGATCAATCGCAAAGACAGTGCAAACGGGAAGCGCTACGCCCGCAAGGACAGGGCTGGCGACGTTCAGGATGCTTTCGGTTTCGATCTTTCCCCACTTCTCGTCCGATCGGAGGAACTTGCGCAGATGGCGCAGCAGGTGGCTGCCGAGCACGCCTTGCTTCGGAAGACCAAAGAAGCGCTCACGATCCGTAGACGCGACGTCCGCAAGCTCATCTCTGCAGCAATTGAAGAAGGGGCGAGCGGCGATTGGAGAAAGATTGAAGGTATTTATCAGGCTCTCGTTGCCCGGATACCGCGATCCCCAACCATCCACGACCTGACACCGATCCTCGACGAGATGGAACTGCTTTGCTCGGAGATCGTCAATCAGCTGGATATTTTGGATAATTCGGAAAGTTTGAGCAGCAATGATGCTCAAAATGAGCGCCACATACAGAGTTCACATACCGAATCCTTATATGAACTTGAACCTGGCTCTGGAGAGGAGCTGGAGGCAAAATCCGAACCAGCAAAGCGCGTGGTGAACGAGCCGATCAAGGCTTTTCCGCTTAGCATGGTGATGCGAGCCTGCCCCGAGATCGCACTGTATGGCCAGGATGGAGCCATATCGAACTGGCGTGACCTGATGTCCGCTGCCATTGTGGTGCGTTCGATGTTGGGAGTGAGCCCGAACGCCTACCAGGACGCTTGCGATGTGATGGGACCTGAAAATGCAGCTGTTGCGGTTGCTTGCATCCTTGAGCGGGCAGGACACATCAATTCGGCCGGAGGATACCTGCGCGACCTGACGACAAAGGCACGGTGCGGCGAATTCTCCCTCGGGCCGATGCTGATGGCTTTGTTGAGGGCAAATGGAGGCTCGGAGCGGCGCGTTGGATAAACCCCGGGCTACCATCTCTCACGCTGTAGATCAAAAGCGGTCCGGGAAACGAAGCTGATCTCTTCCAAAATGGTAACGCACCTGATGACGAGAAACGCTTCTCCCTCGGTATGGTGGGTCCGATCTCAAGAAGGCAATTCCAGCCTGGTGAGATCAGGTCTATCACTTAATTGGCTCGTTCGACCATTGGACATTGTGGGGTTCGGGGCCCAGGGAGGCTGCTCGTGTCTAAGGTGAAAAGCGCGGCTTCATTGATCATTCGCCCCGGCTTCCCTTTCACTGAGCTGGCTATCGATCCCATGCGTGCAGAATGTCGGTACGAAAATCGCGAGCATCGTTGAACAGAAACCCGGTCCCGCTCGGTCCATTGGCGGGTTTCGTCTGGGCAGCGACGGGGACAAGGATCTGTCGCCACGTTGACGGCAGGGCGGAGGCGGGAGCTGAGTTGAGGGTTGCGGGCAAACCCGACCGCCGTTTATGGGCGCGTTCGCCTTGCAGATTGTTCCTTTGCGCGACGCGACGCACTCAGTGGCGGCGGCGTCTATTGATGAATGTCCTGGATGAAGCGGTTTCGGTTGAGTGGCGGGTGATCAGCCTTCCCGATGAGAAACCCTGACAGCTGTCAGGGTTTTTGGATAGCGAGCCTCCCAAACATGACGAAGGAGCCGTCCGCATCGTGCCTCAGACAGCAAGCACGGGGGCGATCGACTTATTTCGCTTCCCTGCCCGCTTTGCCCCGTGATTTCCATCAAACCCTGACAGCTGTCAGGGTTTTCGATTTTACGGTTCCATGATTTGAACTGGCACTTCGAGCCTAGCTGTGACCGTCTCTGGCGAACCACTCGGCGCGTTGTGCAGTCTCTAACCGGAAAACATTGCACGTCGGCGCAAATGGGAACGATCGTCTGCCACTTTTGCCGAGCAGCAGCCCGCTGCTGGGTTCGGGACCGCTTTTGGATTTCTTTCGGCATGAGCGACCGGGGAACACCTGCGTGCGCGGGTTCAAAGGCATTGGGAAGCGCAGGTGATGAGGACTTATATCAAGGCGCCGCGCAGCTTCTCGAAAGGCTACTGAAACTATCGCTGGCTATTTGCCCCGTGGCGATGACACCGGCGGTGAGGGAAAGCGAAAAGTCCGCTCGGGCATGATTATGACCGCGCACCCAATCGACGCTCATGGCAAGAAACGCACCCCAGGCTTCCAGCTCAATGAGAGTTTGGCTGCTATCCCATTCGCTAAGAAGATTGGCATCGATCTCGCATACGACGCGCTTGGGTCATAGGTGATTTTGACCGTGCCATTGAGTTCGGCGGCCAACAGGCTCTCGGGTCGGTGGCGTCATCGGGAGGCCTCCAGGTTCCTCCCATCGCATGACCCATCTCGCGGGAGACCCGGACCAAGTCTGTACTGTCCAAGCGATCGAGACGCGGCCCTGGTCGACCGCAAGTGCGCCGTACTTGGCTGCGTTGGTGGCGAGTTCATGAAGCACCAGGCAGATCGACACGACTGCCCTTGGAGGGACCTGGATTGAAGGGCCAGTAACCGCAAATCGGTCGGGCGAATAGGGGGAAATCGACTGTTCGACGATCGCCCGCAGTTCCGCCTGCTGCCACGTCTCGTGGGTCCTAAGACCATGAGCGCTTGCCATGGAGGATAGCCGAGCCTCGCATGAGCGCACGTCCGCTGCATCTATCTGGCCATGGCCAAGCGTTTGGCGCGAGATGGCAAAGACAGTCGCAAACGTTCTTCACCCGATGGTTCAGTTCACCGACGGTCATGCCATTGGCGTCATAGATACATGAGACGCAGAGGAGGGTATCGACGCTTCGACCGTCCTCGCGGAGCCTTGCCGTTTAGGGCTCGACCTTCAGGCCGGCGCAGGGGTTGGCGCAAGATTGCAGGCTCCTCACCCTGGCGGTCCACCGGAACCAAGACCGGGAGGGATCGGTCCATGACCTCGTCAGCTTTATCGCGAAGCGCCGAAACCGAGCTCGCCACCCGGATCAACGTGCCGTCTTTTCGCAGAAGACGGCTCTCCATCTCAAAACTCTGGCCGCGTTCTGCCGTTGTTTTAAAGAGCCGGTCTGCCTCTGCGATGTCTCCGGAAACTCAGATATCCCATTC
Organism: Ensifer sp. ENS03; assembly: GCF_014852035.1. Lineage (NCBI taxonomy): Bacteria > Pseudomonadati > Pseudomonadota > Alphaproteobacteria > Hyphomicrobiales > Rhizobiaceae > Ensifer > Ensifer sp. ENS03. The sequence goes on from NZ_JACVAV010000012.1 coordinate 107,087, forward strand.
GCATCGCTTGCAGCCCGCTTTCGCCATAGCCGAGGATCTCGCAGAAGCGGTTGTTGGCCAGGAGATAGCGGCCCGTGAGGTCTGCCTGAACGATCCCTGGGGCGGACTGCGAAAAAATCGCCCTCAGTCGCTCGGGTGAAATGCACTCTCGAATTTCACCCTGTCCGTTGCGTCGTTGATATGCAAAGAACCCCGCGAACGCCGCGCTCCTCGTCGCGGACGGGCGAATGGGAGATGCCGAAGTGGACTGTTTCCGGGTAGCCGTAGCGCTCGATGTAGAAGGGACGGTTCTTTGCAGCGACCGTCTCTCCGCCGTTAAGGACACGTCGAAGCAGGGGCGCCAGATCGTTCCAGAGTCACTCCAGCTTTTTTCGGGCAGGACGTCCAAATGCCCGTGGATGCTTGTTACCGATGGTGGGTGCGTAGGCTTCGTCGTAAAGGGCGACGAATTCTTCGCCCCAAAACAGCACGATCTGGGCCTGCGCCGGCAGCAGAATATCCATTGCGGCACTTAGAAAGTTTGGCCAACGCTCCCTGAGCCAAGAGAGTTGGCCTGCCAGTGGTAGGTTTGGGTTAGGCGCTCGATCGTCTCAGTTGCTATAAAATCATCGCTGCTCTTCAGGCCAAACTCCTCACGGATATGTCCGTCCACTTCAACCTTTTGAGACGGTTGGGGTAACAAGCAAGGTGGGGGAAGCTGATGGGCACTATGATTAAGTTTCGGATCAGATGCCCGCCTGGAACGGCATGGTACGTACCCCGTGCTTGCGTGCTTGAACGGAGCTTGGCCTGTTCGTGGACCGATAGTCATTTATCAGAATGCGGGTATGCCCGCATAACGAACGCGCACCTGCGCTGCTTCGGTTGTCGGCGCTCTCAGGCATTGTCGTAGCTATGGCCTGCGTGGCGGCCACGCCGCCCCTGGGCAGACCTGATGTTGTCCTTGTGTGGCCGGGGCGGATCGAGAGAGCAACGGAGGGGAGGGAACTGCCGCGGCACGGACCCTTGAAAGGGGTTCGGGCTCGTCTGCTAGTTCGGCATCGCGCAGGCCGGCACCTCGATCACTGGCGGCCACGGAAGCAAGGTGAGTTCGGCGCAGGGAGTGTGTCACGTCAGCCAAGGAGCTTGGCGTTGCTGACATTCCTTCGGCAGAATGTCGGCCATGGCGCCTGATAGAATGCGCCTCAGCGGCGGATGAGGCCGAACCGATGCGCCTCGTCTAGCAAGTCTCGGACGGAAGAGGTGATCCATTTTCTTGCGCCTCCCTTCGGCCGTTCTCCCAGTTTGTCCAGTTCGGCGGCAATTTCGCGAAGCGACAGATCGGGATCAGCGATCGCGATCGCCGCCACCAGTTGCATTAAATGATCTTCGGGCGCGCGACGCGGGGATCGGGCCAGCAGATCATTTTCCGCGAGCTTTGCGCGGACCATGCGATGCACGGCGCGACGAAGGCGTTCGACGGTCCAGTCCTGGCCACGTCGGTTGAGAACGCGAACGACATTATCCCAGCTGTGCTGAGGCCGGAGTTGCCGCACCATCGGAAGCCACGCCTGTGAAGACGCGATCAGCTCATCGAGATAGAGCTTCTCCCGCGCCTTTGAGACCGCGGCAATCGCCTCCGGCCGCCGTTCACGAAGACCCGGGTTTCCAGGCAGCCTGCCCCGAGCCTTCGCGGCCCTGATGCCCGCTTTGGTTCGCTCGGCGTTCAGCGAACGCTCGAGCTTTTCGACGGCATCAAGGACCGCAAGGGAAAACATGCCTTGCGGAGTTGAGGTATCGATCGGATCTTGGATTGACCGAAAGTGCACCCCGCGATGTTCAAGATCCCGGACTACTTGCAGCAAATGGCTGATGGATCTGGCTAGCCGATCGAGACGGACGACGACGAGCACGTCTCCCGAGGTGAGCTCGCCCAGCAATTTGGTCAAGACAGGCCGAGCACGCGAAACCCCGGTCCCGTGCTCTTGATAGATCCGATCGCAGCCGGCGCCCCGCAACTCGTCCAGCTGGGTATCGTTGGCCTGGTCATCCGCCGACACGCGGGCGTAACCGATTAGTCGCTGCTGAGGTTGGACATTAGCTGTTTGTTGCTTCGCCATCGCGCCTTCGAACCGCCGCTTGATTGAGGATGAGAAAGTGCGTGAGAAACAGGTAAGTTGCAAGCGTGTTTTAGGGTAAAAATAGGAGGCCGTCAGACGCAAAATGGAATTGAGTGTGGTCATCTCATCATAAACGATATCGAAAGCGCTCCAGCGGGCTCCTGTGGACGAAATCGTGCTAACCGGCAGCTCCAAACGAGGTCGCAAGACGTCGTAACTCTTTGGAAGGAGAATCTTGAGAATATGCGAGGCGGATAGCGCTCACACTGGACCCGCCCCTTCGGTCAGTCCATTCTATCTAGCAGGTGATTCTCCCCGTGCTGATCCGGGGACCCGAGTCTTTGCGTCCTCGGAGCTATCACTATCCAAACCTGATACCTATCGATAGTGATGTGCCGCGAAAAACAACGTCCGGATGACGGAAGCATGAGGCAATTTGACTTCCGTTTATAAAATTTAAGACGTTAATTCATATGGTTAATCGTTGCCTAAGATGGCCAAGGGCGGTCGCAGGGGAGGGTACGTGGGGCAAAATGTGTGGCTTTTGCTTTGTGATTTCAATTGAAGTGCTCAGCGGTAAATACGACGCCGAACTTTCACCTAACGACTTCAGGCCGAGCAAGGGGAGGGAGCTTTTAAAGTCCGGGTACCTTGGGGTAAATTGCGCCGGAAGCGGCGGCCGACGTTGCGGTTTGAATCGCACTGTCACGCCCGAGTTCCAGAATTAACGCTCATCGATTATCGCTGCTCGCAAAGTGCCTAAGTTGCCGTTGGTGTTCGATATTGCAATGGCCTGGCAAGAAGTGGCTCGCTGAAATCGTTAGCGGAAAATCGTACGCCGTTTAGCGTCTAAACCCAACGGACATATGACAATTTTCGGTTTGAAACGGTAAAGTAAAACCCACACCAGGGCAGATTGGGTGTGGCTTTCTCTTCCCGATTTCAATTGAAGCGCTCGGCTGAACACCCCAGCCCGCAATCTTGACCTGACCATTTCACGCTCGGAAAAGGGGAGGGGCGTTTGAAGCCCAGACGTCTTCGGGGTTGATGCGGAAGCGGATGCGCCGCCGCTGATATTCGCGCGTCACGTCAGCCGAAGCGTGTCCCCGCTGTTTTTGAACGGAACGCTCAATCTGCGCCTCTCACAAAGCAGCTTGCATTGAACGTCGGCATCTGCGGTTGCAACCATGCTAAGATTGAGATCTTGCTCTTTCGCGATGGTGGACAAGTCGCCGGCGATGCTCATCCGTGAGCGGAATGTGAGAACTCCAGCGGAGTTCGGCGCGCGCTTGTTCGCTGAGATTAGGCGAGAACTCCGGTCTGCCTTGGTCGTCGAAGGTCACGAGTGCGCGGTCAAATGCGGCGTCCCACAGCGCCGAAAGGAGGAGGCCGTTATGCACATCGAGCCGGTTGGCGTCATTCTCACACTCCGCCCAAGGGATGATATGCGAGGCACGTAGTAGGGCCGCGTCGGAGATGCCGGTTAGGGGACAGCGCCCCTGCCAGTAATCCATCAGGCGATCGCGAAAAATATCCTGCCCGATCCTCTGTATGGCCAGCCGTTCGGCTTCTGTCGTCCGCGGTAGGTTTGCAGCACGAAGCTCGAACTCTTTGAGCGGCGCGTCGGGCAGGCTGACGCCCAATTCGTAGACGCGATGCAGCACCCGATAGAGTGCGCCCAGTACGTCGAAGGCGAAGCAAGCGCGGCCAGGGCCGGAAACGTCGGTTGCGGGCAGGTTCAATTCCTGGACGACGCCAGGATGGTCGAGCGCGAGGAACCACGGCCCCTGCGGTCCACAAGCAGCGAGATATATCGCCCCATGCGCCGTGGTCGAACCGAAGGCCGCCCAACCTATTTCCTCTCCCAAGATGCGTCTAAATCCATTCTGGGACGCAGCCTTCTGGCATTCTTCGCGAACTACAAAGGACTGGGGCGATTCGATCGTCATCATTGCGGGCTCAGATATCCATAGCGAAAAGCCGCTGATCCGCGGGAGTCGAGCTCATTTGGAGCCTTACATAATGCTCCCCCTGCAATGCGGTTGGCGGGGCTGTTGTGGTAGTTACGATGTATTGGAAGCACGGTGTTCCTGCGTCCTCCTCCCACTTATGCACGAGCTTGAACAGGCCAGCGTAGAGTTGACCATCCAGATCGGCTTCGCGTGGGCTGTCGTGGACAAGGAAGGCTGGCAGATCGGCCTTCTCTTCGATGGCCATATGCAAGGCGGCAAGGTCGAACGCGACGATCTTTAGAGAGTCCAAGGCAGCCGTGGAAACCTCACCTCGCCCAGAGAGCTCAGCGTCAACCTTCAAACCGTGACCGTCTAATTTGATGGTTCCCGTCACCCCCTCGGGAAGCCAAGCGGCCATGATTCCTTGAAACCTTTCTTCCAGGATTCCAATGGCTGCCCGCGCCCGTGAGCGTCCCGCGTCTAGCTGTGCACGAACCGCCTCCAGCGCAGTGGTCGCCGACGCCGTAGGTTTGGCTGCCCCACTTTCGCGAAGTGATCGCACGTCATCAAGCGTGCGCCGCGCTCGATAGACGTGATCCTGGGCCTCTCTCGTTACCGCCTGCGCGGCACGAGTAGCTTCATCGGCAGCTCTGATCTCCACGTCGAGCACCAGCCGTTGCGATCCGAGTTGCTCAATCTGCGCCGCGACCCGTTTGACCTCCTGCTCTACACGATTCGCCTCAATATCCAGGTCCGCGGCCTTCTTCTGTTTGTTTGCGATTGCGGCTCTCAATGCAGCCAGGTCACAAGGTTCGAGCGAGATCCCGCACCCGTTTGCCTTGATTTCATCTATGTTGACCCGACACACGGGGCATACCCTGATCCGTCCCTGGGTAATATCGATCTCGCCCAGGCTTGCTTCTGATCGGTAGCGCTGAGCTTCGCCCTGCTTGAAACGTGCTTCGTTTTCCAACTGCTGACGTCTCGCTGTTAGCGCCTCATGGTCAGCGCTAAGTGCCTTTTGGCGTGCGAAGATCGCGCCGACATCTGGCGGCTTCGGCAAAGCAATTCGCATCGCGTCGGCCAAAGCCGCTTCCGCCATTGAAACCAACCCCTTCTGGTCGATCGTGTCGTCGAAGTCCACTTCGTCACCGGCGCCCAATGCCAACCTCGCGGCCTTGAGGCCATCGGCATAACGCTGCTGCCGATAGACATGGCGGCGACGCTCTTCTTCGACGGCAGCCACGAGCTCTCGCTCACGTGTCGATGCGGCGCGCTCTTCAGCATCGAGAGCACGTAAAGCGAGGCGCACCATGGTCAGCTTTGCCGTTTCGCCCAACACTTGCGCACGTGAGCGGGTGTGCGTCTGCGATGAGCGCCACGCGAGGATATCGGCCAGACGGCATTCCTGATCGCGCGTCAGCCAGGCCCGAAGCACGTCCCAGACCTGCTCGCCGCTGACTTCCGGTGGCGTTGCTTCCGCGATCGTTGAGAAAAAGCTTGCAGCGATCACAGGATCGATAGCCGTGTGATCTGCGCCGCGACGTCCCTGAGCGATCGCAGCCTCGATGGTATCCAATTGGACGACGAAGTCACCGCCTGGAAGTCCCAAGGGACGAACAGCAACCCAACACACGCCGTCGACAATAATCTCGGCTGCGAAAAGGCCATTCGGAAGCCGCGACATGAGACGCGATCTCTGGGTATCAGCTGCATAGCCTGGCTCGCCCAGACAGGCCCGGAGCAGGCGGCAGAAACTTGTCTTGCCGCTTCCGTGCGCCAATGCACGGCGGCCGCTGCTCGACATATCTGGCGTCCAGATGATGTTCAGACCGGGCTTCAGCGGAACATTGCGGATGATGGTTTGGCTATCCTTGAATATCGCCAGACGACGAATCCAAAGCCGAGGTCCGGATCGGCCTCCTGGCGCCTTCGGTGAGTGGACCACCGGGGCGAAAAGGTCAGTCTGATTAGCCATGACCAAACCTCGCCCAGATCACGTTGTCTTCTGGTGCGACAGTGGCGGTGAGCCTGCCGATGTCCATGCTTCGTACTGCGCGGATTACAAAGGCGGTGCGCTGGGCATCGCTAGAAGTGGCCTGCAATCCCGCCGAGCTGAAATGCTGGCCCCGCATCCATGCTCCGTCAGCGCGTTCTTCCAACTGGCCCGATGTCAGCAGCGTTTCGAACATCGACCGCCACGCGGCATTGACAGCCGGATTCAGCCTGAATGCGTCTTTTGTCGGTTGTGCGTCGGGCCCGACAAGCCTGATCCATTGGGTCTGGTCGTCGGCCGCGAGCAGTGGAGTGAGCAGCGCAGGTTCTGCAAGGCTGGCGATCACGAACCGCGGATGTGAGCCGTCCGTCGGCGAGTCCATCTGCCAAAGCACATATTGCGCCGCGTGACGGAGACGGTTGCGTGGGTCGACGCTTGCCGGCCAAGTCCATGCGCCATCCGGGAGGTCCGAGAGAGGCGGCAATACGATTGTGCCTGGAGGTCCTCCGGCAAGCGGCGCGTTGGCCCGCTCCCACGCATCGAGCACCAAACGCTCGGTGCGGTATTCGTGAAACTGGCGAGTTTCCTTCTCCTTCAGAACGCGGAAGGTTTCTGACGGATAGTCTCGGCCTTTGACCATGGCAGGATCGAGGACGTATCGCAGATCTTCTTCAGTCAGACCATACTTTCGAGCGAAGAAGACATCCAACTCAGCACGCAATCGCGCGCGGCGATCATCATCCCAGGTAAAAGGCCGGCCCGAATACCCCAGGTCCTCGGCCCAAGGTTTCATGGCGTGGCTTGTGTAAGTTAACTCTAGAACACGCGGACGTATGAAGCGGAGATCGGAATCTGTGAACATAGAGGGCGGAAGGATAGGAAGCTGCTTCAATGTCTCGACTGTTAGATGAGTTCCGCCAACTGTTTGTCTGCCAATATAGTCCAGAGTTAAGGAAGACAAATTCCCAATGAACGCCGCAGCAAGACTTGCGGAGACATCCAAATACATAACGCGGATAGTATGTCCTACGGCCACTTTCGGAAACACGCTGGCGATTACCGTCCGCTCGTCTGTCGCTCGGCAGATGTCCCGCCATCCCATGAGCCAACGGGGTTGTTTTGCTGCAATCAGCAATTCGGCAAGAGACAGTACATCCTTCGGCCCTTCGGCGATGAGAGCGAGATCTGTTTCCGTCAGCGGCGTCTCGCGTTGCATTTCCGCACCGGCGGCGAACGTTTTGGGATCCAGGAGGGAGCGTTCGGGCGACGCCTTTAGCGCGACGCGCCAGTCCTGTGCCCGACCGAGAAGCCGGAAAATGTCGGCTTCACGCGCTGGTCGACCTTCAAGGGCGGGAACAGCTCCGGCGATCCAGGTGACGATCGCTTTGAGCGCAGCATTAGCATCACCCTTCCGCACAGCGCTCTTGAGTGCGGATGGTACGCGAGCAGCGCGCAAGATAACCTCGTGTTCGGGCACCCAATAACGAGGTGACGGCTCGAAATCTGGATTTTGCTTTTCGGAAAGCGTGCAATCGCGAGCGCCCTCCTCATCGCCACTCGCTCCTACGCCGTAAGTAGCCCAGCGATGATCGAATTGGTGGATCATCTTGGCTTCATAGAGCGGGAAAAGTACCGAACTGACATCGTCCCCGCCTTCGGCAAGGCTGATGTTTGGTGTTTTCAGAAACAAATGACTAGCATCCGCCATATCAAACATCTTTGTTTGATAGGTGAAACCCCACGGACTCTTTGCCTGCTTCGTCTCTTGGGAAACGTCTTCTATCAATATGGGTGCGCGGCCATAAAGCTTTGCTGTCAGTTCCGCATCGGCACGGGAGCGGAAAATGGGCGCGGTCTTGGTGTTCGGATTTATGCGGCCAATCTCTTCCGGCGTCAGCGTGAAGCGGCGCTCGTTCTGGGCAAGCTGGGCCGTATTGGTAAGAAAGGAAGCGAACATGGCGGCCTCCGCCTGCCCCAAGCTGAGGACGCAGAATTTGTAGCTGCGGTGGACGCTTGGGAAAATGGCCTCGCGGTTCTCAAAGTCTATGAGTTGGGCCAGACGTCGCTCAGCGACAAGACCACCAAAGAAAAGCGACGTTGAGGAATCAGTTGCGATACCTGTCGGTACGATCACGCCAGCACGCCCGCTACGTTTCGCAAGGCGCGAGAACAGTTCGGCGAAAAGGGCATAGGTGTTGACGTCACCTCGGCCCGTGAATGGATAGCGGCCGGACGAACGCGCGAATTCACTGGCTGCTTCCGCTGTGCGCTTAGCGAAGACAAAATCCCTCCACAACCGGCCATCTGCGCTCTCAGGATCGGCTTGTTCAAGGGCATCGATCAGCTTTTGCCGCTCCGCCTTATTAGGTGCGCTGGCGATCGTCGGCGAGCGCGCGGCGAAGAATTCCTGTTCTTGAAGCTTGATGCGCTCCCACGGCGGATTGCCGATGACGGCATCGAAACCGCCATCGCGTTCCATAATCTCTGGAAATTCAATGAACCAGTGGAAGGCGCTCACCTTGTCGGAGGTCAAGCTGGCGCCTTGACGCAAATGCTGGGCGGGCTCCTGACCTCCCGCCGCCTGCCATACATGCTCGGTGAGCGGCATGGCATCCGCACCGTCGGAGTCGGCGGCTTTGGGCGTAAAGAAGGCCGCCATATAGAAATTGGCCGAAATGTAGAGGTCGCTGGCTGTCTTCAGGCGGTGCCAGTCGTCCGAAGCCCGCATTGTCGCAAAACCTTGGGCTTTCGCTTCGACGCTCGCCAGATCGTCCTGCGCCATCTCCTTCAGCCTATGATCCCGCTCAGTCAAGATTTCAGGGGGTGACCAGCTCTTGAACAATTGCGGATGCTCCTTCGCCCGCTCCCGCTGTTCCTTGTTGAGGCGGGCGTAGCGGCGGGAGAGCTCCTTATCGTCACCTGTTAGTGGCTTGTAAGCTTCGTCCGGTAGTCCTTCGCGCAGCATCGCGCGGTTGAACACGCCGACCAGGCTGTCACCGCAACGGATTTGCGCATCAAAGAAGGCGAGCGGACGACCCGGCTCCAGCGCTTCGATCCACAGCGCCACCTTGGTCAGTTCAACCGCCATGGGATTGCGGTCCACGCCGTAGAGACAGCGGCAAGAGACCTCACGCAGCGCATGGCGGAAGTCCGCGGCCGAAGGGAGTCCCCCGGCGCGATGGCGGGCGACGCGGGTAGCAATGCGCCGCGCCGCTGCGAGCAGGAAATGCCCCGATCCACAGGCGGGATCGATGATAGTAAGCTTCAAGAGTTCTTCGGCGGGATCGGAAGCTTGGGCTTCTCGCTCGTCGAGCACCGGATCGAGCGTAGTGTCGAGCAGGAGCTGCACCAAACTGTCGGGTGTGTAGTAGGAGCCAGTTGTCTTGCGCTGGTTACCCTTCTGCTCGGCCGCTTCCGAGGCAAAGGTCAAGGTCTTGCCGTCGTCGCCGAGCTGCGGTTGGAGTTCGAGCAGGGACTCATAAACTGATCCCAGCTCCTCGGTCTCCATCGCGCGCCAGTTCACCGGGACCATACCGGTTTTGTCGGAGAGCCAGGAAAGGCGGTAGAGCGCTTCCATGAAGGCGCGGTTGCGCAGGCGTGCGGTTTCGAGATGCGGCAGTTTGTCGGCGCTGAAAAGTCCGCCAAGTGCAGGAAGCCCGAGCGCCTCCTGCCCGCGGGCGAGAGCGCAGAAGATGACCTTGATGCCCTCGTAGCGGTCGTGGTGCTTGTCCCAGGTGGTTGCGCGGACGCATTGCGCGCGCAGCGTGGCAAGGCTGTAGCCGTCAGAGTAGAGCTTGCGAGCAGCAAGCTTCTCCGCGCGCAGGGGGTCATTTTCCTTGATGGGCGGATGCAACAAATCTCGATCTTCGGCCACCATCAGGAAGATGAGGCGGTAGACAAGACGCAGAAGCTCATTGAACCACTCGGTCAAATTGACATCGCCGGATTTCAGTCGAGTAGCGAGGTCGGGGTTGGCTTCGAGGAAACCCGAGCCGAGCACCTTGAGCGCGGTTTCGACCTGGGCTGCCAGCCGATCGCGAGCAGCCTCGCCCTCGCGGGAGCCAGCCTCGCGCCAGCGTTCGAGCGCACAATCGGCGACAGGCGCGCCGGCAAGGCCGAACCGGGTCCGGTGAACCAGCGACCAGAGAACCGCAAAGGAGGCGGCGTCCTCATTTGTGAAGATTTGGGTCAGGTCAGCTTCGATGTAGGCGGGCCGAGTCAGCGATGCGTTGTCCCGCATGAGGCGAAGGATCGCCCCATTCGTGACTAGGCCCCACAGCGCGTCGTCGCTGTCGTTGAGATAATCCTGAAGTGCAAACGCCGGTGAGCGCGAACGATCGGTCGAGAGCGTCGGGCTGCGCCTATCGAGCTTTTCGTCGGCAGGCGGCACGACAACGACGGGTACACGCCCGCCGGCAAGGAAGGCGACGACGCCATCGGCAGGGACGAGATCGTCGAAGCCAAAGGTTTCCGCGAAGAAGCCACGCACGAAACGCCGCGTCGCCTCGACCGAGGGGTTCTCCAGCTTCGCGAAGGCGTCGAAATGTGACTGGCCGACACGGAAGGCGGTCGAGATCTCCTCACGGATAGTCAACCCTTTGCGGATCCGGTACTCCTCTTCCGTCTGCTCGGGAGCCTGCCTGCGATCGATGCTAGCGACCATGGCCGGCGCGATGAGATTGCCCTCGAGCGTGAGCGAGGGCCAGGCCGACATGTCGGTGACGGGCTTGCGCGCCATGGCTCAGGCCTCCCCTGGCATGAGCGTGAACAGGCCGATTATGTCCGGCGGCAGCACGGCCTCTACCGTGACGCGCGAAGCGGAACCTGACGCGGCGCGGAGCCGCGCGTGGTCCGCCATGAGTTCCTGCGCGCGTGACCGGGCGAAATCGGCAATCGGCCCTTTGAGCAAGCCGGGTAGTTCTTCCTTCGCCTTCGCAACGAACCGGTCACGCGCGATGGGCGCCAGATCGGCGATGGCGGGCGCATTCAGCAATTCCCGAGCAGCCTCGCCGGTTGCTACGAGCTGGCCACGCTGGATCGCGACGAGTGCTGCCTCCTCAGCCAGCAGCAACCGTTCCTTGCGAGCATGGACGGTCAGCTTGAAGCGGATACGAAGCAGGAGCACACGGGTGATCTGCTGCACGGCCATGGTCGGCCAGGCGCCGACCCGACCGATGCCGAGACCTGACAACGCCTCCGGATCAAGCGACGCCTCAACCAGCGCTTCTGCAAGAGTCGCTGCCAGGGGATGTGTTCTAGTCAGCAGCGCCGTGCCCGACGGCGCCGGCTCGGCAGTCACCAGACGCACCGATCCAGTCAGGTCATGCTCGGCGAGACGCTCGCGCAGGCCGATATCGAGTGCATTGACATGAGCCAGCAGCACGGTTTTCCTGGTTTCCAGCGGCACGCCGAAGCGTGACATTGCCCGTTCGACGAAGAGCTTTGCGTCTGCCGGCGAGCCGAGCAGCGTCCGGACCTTCTCCCATTCTGGGGCCACTTCCTGCGGCTTCATTGCGTTCTGGGCGAAACGCGCACGGGACTTTTTCTCGTTTTCGGCAGCATCGCGCCACCGCGCTTCCATGATCTTGGCGCCATCATCGAAGCGCAGATCGAGCGTGAGTTGGGGGGATACACCCCGACGCAGCATCATCGAGGCCATCAGTGCATCTGTCACCGGCCCCCGTTCCTCGGGAAGCGGCACGGTCACGCCGGTTGCTTCGCGGATCTCCTCCGCCTTGCGAAGGATAACCTCGAGCACCGCACCGTCGATCGCGCTGTCCGGCGAGAACATCATGATCGACCGGACAAGCTCCGCCGGCTGCCCGAAGCGATCGACCCGTCCTTCCCGCTGCTGGTGCCGGGTCGGATTCCACGACAGATCGTAGTGGACGACCGTGTCGAAGAGTTGTTGCAGGTTGATCCCTTCGGACAGGCAATCGGTGGCGACAAGGATGCGCTGAACCGGCGTTCCCTCGTCCGCCGGCGCCATGTCGGCCACGCGGTCGCGACGCTCGTCGGGGGTCAGGACACCCGTAACAGCTTCGACCATCAGTTTCGGGAAGGCGTTGCGAAGGGCCTCGCAGACATGCTCGGCCGTCGCGAGATAGCGGCAGAAGACGACTGGATTGGCGCCTTTCTTGATGAGAGGCGTCAGCGCATCGACCAATGCGGCTAGCTTCGGATCAGATGTGTTGACCAATTCCTCGGCGCGCTTCACCAGCGCAAGCAGGGCTGGATCGTCGTTGAAGGGCGTGCCCGGCTCGAGATCGACTGCGTCCTCGTCGTCTCCATCGTCATCGTAGATTTGAGGCTCCAGCCGATCGCCCTCGCTCGACAGTCGGTTCCTGAGTGCGCTAAGGGCTGCGGCGGGTGAAGAACCGACACATCGCATCAGGGCCAGCGTACCCCAGTAGGCCAGCCGCCGCTCTCGTTGCCCGGATCCTGCCCGGGACACGATGCTTAAACAGTAGTCGAGCGCGGCCTCCTGGAAGCCACGATGGGCGTCTGACAGGCGATAGGCAAATTCGGTCGTCTCATGTCTCGGGAAAGCGCGGTCTTCATTCCAATCCCCTGATATGAGATCGATCCGTCGCCGCTGTACGAAGTGACGGGCCAGGCGTTCGCGATACCGGGGATCTTCGAAATCCATCGAAGCAAACGATGAATCGATGAGGGAAAGGAGACGTGCGAAAGCCTCTTCGTCTCCAGAATGCGGCGTCGCAGTCAGAAGGATCATCCGGCGCTCAGGGTTCCGGGCTAGCCCCGACAGAAGCTCGAAACGCTGCTGCCGGCCCTGGTGCGTCCCTACGCAAGTATGCGCTTCATCGACTATGACGAAATCCGGACAGGTTCGTGCAAAACCCTCCCGGCGCTTCTCGGCCTTGATGTAGTCGAGGCTGACAACGGTAAAGGGGTAGGCGTTGAACAAAGTGTGAGCGAGCGGTAGGCCGCGTTCCAACCGGCTGGCGGTACCGGACGTGACCGGAACGGCTTCAATCCCGAAGCGTGCTCTCAACTCATCTACCCATTGTTCGACGAGATGGGGAGGGCAGAGGACTGAGAAGGCGTCCACCTCGCCCCGATCCATCAGTTCGCGCAGGATTAGTCCGGCCTCGATCGTCTTGCCGATGCCGACATCGTCCGCGATGAGAAGGCGCGGTGTCGGTAGACGAAGGGTCATCAGCAAGGGGACGAGCTGGTAGGTCCGCGGTTCGAACGCGAGCTGCGCCGCCGATCGGAATGGGCCTGCACCACGACGCAGGATCAGGCGCATCGCATCCGCGAGCAATGCCGCCTTCGCCTGAACGGTTGTTGCAGCGGCGGCGGGCAAATCGAATCTGGCCGGCTCGACCGGCAGGATTTCGAGTTCGGGGTTAAGGATGACCGTGTCGTTCTCACCGCCCGAAAGGGGACGGAGCGCAAGAATGCCTTCCTGAGAGGAGGGCAGCGCGACCCATTCTCGCCCGCGAGCGCGCACCAGATCTCCGGGGGCGAAATTCACCGTCATCGGGACTTCTCCCCAAACATCGAGATCATCGCGTCAGGCACGCCTGCAGCAACCATGCTCGGCAACTCGAACAGCGCCCAGCCCTTCGCCTCAGCCTCTTGGTGCGTTGCCTCAGTCAGAGGGGAGACACAAGCAGCGACAAAGTGGCTGCGCCAAACGAAGCTCATCGTCTGGCCGGAAAAGCTGACGGCGGAAGTGTCGGGAGCCGGAAGCCCTGTATCTTTGAAGACGCTCTCCCATTCAGCGCTTTCGCCGAACTGACCAGGCGCTGTGGCAAGCACCACATGCCCCCGCGCCAGATCAATCAGCATCTGTTTCGCTTCATCGCTCGTGCGGTCGATCAGCTCGTGATCGGGCTGGTTGAAATAAGAGAGTAGACACCGGTAGCACCCACGAACGCAGGCCTCTCCATCATGGTTGGCGAGTAGTTTCGCGTCGCCCGCTGCGATCGCTTCATCGACCTTCTCAAAGTGCATGAGGACCAGCGCTTCCCGCGCGACCTTGCCGAGGGCTTGCGGGTCCTCGATCAGGCGGCTTAACACGCCAGCGCCGCCCTCTGTGGCCTCATAGGCCAGGACGGCGCGCCGGTTGTCGCGCGCGGGCAACGGCTCGCCGAGGACTTCGCCTTCCTCCAACTGGAAGACGACTTCAATACCTCTCATCAGTGCGTGCTGAACCGTTGCGCTGGTCTCCGGCGCATAGGCCGACGGCTCCCGAAAGCGGAGGAGCAGCGCGTTTTTGTGGTCCCGGACGATGGGAACGATTCTGACCGGCTTCACGATATCCGGTGGCACATCGACATCCGAATTTTCGTCTACGGACTTCGCCCAGTAGCCGCTGCGCGGGTCGATATAGAAGCCGAATTCAGTTTGTTTTGCGCGCCGCTTGAGGCCCTTATTGATTCGGCTGATCTTCGCACTGTTGGCATATTGCAATGTGAGAAGCGAAGTGTCGTCGCAACGGAAATCAGCCTCGGTGATCTGCACTCGGCCATCCCGTTTTGGCCAAGAAAAGACAGTTTGAATCTCAAATCCTTGACGCACCCGCTCCTCGTCATTGGCAGTGATACGCTCAGCAGGCATGGCTTCTACATTGTCGATCCGCAGTGTTCTCTGGACACTGTCTTTGTCTGATATCGAGGTATTGCAGGCGTGACAGCGCTCGACCTCGCCGTCGTGGCAGGCGCCACAGTTTGAGCAGATGAAAATGTCCCGGGTTGCTAGTTCCGACCCATCGCCCGTTCTCACTTCCGGCGGCAGCTTCGCCTTCATGACCCGGTAGGCGCGGCCTTCGTGATAGATCAGGCTACGCGGCCCAAACTCCGAAATGGCCAGGAAGCGGGCGCGCTGGAGGAATGAGCCGGTTTTCCCCTCACCGGGGATGAAGGCGTAAAGCGGCAACCGGGGGAAATTGTAGCCCGGCAAAAATCCCTCCGTCGCGAGATAGCGGTAGGAGTAGAAGTCTGAGCCGTTGGAAGCTTTCCCCTGTTCTAGAATGGCGATCTGGTCGCTTGCCTGCATCTGCGAAGCCTTGATGCGACGACGGTCCGCGGCCGAGAGACCTGTAATTTCTGAGCGGGCGTTGGCCTCGATCAACTGGGTCCGGGCGGAGTCGTAAAGCTCCCGCCACCGGTCGAAGGCACTGTCGAACTCCCATGGTGCGCGTTGGGCAACGGAGGAAACAAAGTCATCGGGGTCGCTCATCCAGACCGGCTTACGGCCGTTCACTGAAGCGAGAATCTGATCGAGAACACGCTTCATCGGTGCGTGCGCCGCCATCGCCAGTTCGGGCCGGTCGATGACATCGTGGACTTCTTGCTTCAGCGGGTATCCCGTCTGTGTCAGGTCAAGAATTTCCGGGATGTCTGGAGACAGGGCAAGCCTTGCCTCGGCAAGCCAGACGGCGTGCAGATGGGAGCATACGAGCTCTTCGTTGGTAATGTCGAGGGCCGGAGGACGAACGACGCCCGCTACCATCTCATTGCGCCGTTCAAAGAAATACTGGTCATGGGGCGATTGAGCGGCGCAATAGGTCACGATGAACGCTGCCTGCCCGGAGCGACCTGCGCGGCCTGCACGTTGGGCGTAGTTGGCCGGTGTCGGCGGCACGTTTCGCAGATAGACGGCATTAAGCGCGGAGATATCGACGCCGAGCTCCATAGTCGGCGAACAGAACAAGGCGGGCAGAAACTGCTCCGACTCGCCAGCCACCTTGAGATCGGCGGCATTTGCGATGAGGTTCTGCCGATCTTCTTTCTCGAAGCGGAAACGCCACTCACGCCACTCGCGCTGTCTCTGGGACACCTGGGCCGTGTGTTCACGGCCCTCGAGACCCCAGAAGCTGCTGTGGCCGGCTTTCAGATCGGCGGCGATCTCGTTGTAGAGATCATGAAAGTAGCGATTGCCCTGCGCTCCGCCGCTTCGAACGGCTTCGCCGGGTACGATACGGACGGCTGACGGCGACAGACGCCATCCTTGCAGATCCTCTTCCAGATCGACGCGCGATACCAGTCCCTCCCGCGCGAGAAGGTCCATCAGGCCGGTCATGACCGTCAGGTAGTCACCCTTGCCGAGCTTGGTCCCGATGACGCTTCTACGATTGATGAGGCGTCCGATGCGGGAATTGAAGCCGGCACGGACCATAGTCTGTTCCTCTCGCAGCCCGACGCGATCCCTGCCCGGGACTTGTAAAAACAGGGTCGTTCGGCTTCGGGGCGTCTCCTTCAGGTCGATGGCCCACGGGGCGCGCAACAGGTTGCGAGACTTCTGGGCAACTCCCTCGAGAACGGTCGGGTCGAGGGCCTCCGTTCCGACGGCTAGGCCGTCAAGCATGGCGCTGAGGAGTTTCTTCAGCATCATCTTGCGCATGAGGACGTCGAGCGCGCCGAATTCTGGCCGGATGGCCATAAGGCGCACGGCATCTTCCGCAATGTCATCAAGGCCGATGAATTCGACATCGATGAGCTTGAGAACAGAGAGGCTCGGGTTCGTGTAGCGCCATCCCCGGCGCAAGTCCGTCCAGAGTCGATGGGCGAGCACCTTCTGGAGAGAGCGTTGGGCATCCTCGCGGATCACCGCTCCCGCCTCAGAGTCCAGCATCCAGTGGACGCGAGCATCCCGGTTGGCGGCGGTGAAGCCGAGCGCCCTGACAATCCGCAGGCCGAACTCGTCCTCAGTCAAGCCATCGTCGCCGGCGTCCAGAACCGCCCGCAAGATCGCGCCGCGCAGAAGGCTGACGAACAGAAAATCGTTGAAGTGACCCGCCTGAAGGGCAGCGTCCTGACGATTGTCTGTAAAGCCAAGGAGCTTGCGTTTTTCCTTGGGAACACCGCTGTCACGCCTGTTCATCCACTCGAGGGCGGTTGCGACGAGAAGCGTCGTGGCCGAGCTTCTGCCCTCGCCCGACAGGCCCGTAAGCTTGGTGCGTTCGCGCATGCTGGAATGCGGTTGATCGAGGCAGCACGGACAGAACCCAAACTTGCCGGGTATGAACCAGAAACTCTTCCCCAACGCATCATAGCGGCCATTTGGACCCACTGTGGTCATCTGAGGCAGTCGGCGTTTCCGGGTCGCGCGAATTCGCTCGGTGCCATTCCGTTCCTCGCGCCAATCCTCGGGATAGGATTCGATTTCCCCCGTGAAAGCATAATCGGGATCGCCGTCGCATGTGGGGGTGAGGTAGCCCGCGGTGTCTTCCTCCTGATCATCGAGCGGCGCATCGTCGATGTTCCGTGGTAGGTACAGAGCGCCTTCGGCGTCCTCGGTGCGGGTGACGACGTGGACCTCATGTCCGCATTCCCGGCAGAACCGGGTTGGGTAGAGCCGATGGCCCGGCGCGCTGGGGTCTTCGAGCTGTCCTTCGAACAGCACATTCCGGGGCATTTCGGCCAGAGTTGTGAAAACCTCGCCCGCGCCAGAGATGAACTGGTGGAGCTTGAACGCGAGAAATGCGCCGGTCCCAGAACCGCCCCGCTCGGTTTCCGGAAGGCTGATGCGGGTCAGAAATGTCTCGAAGCCGCTTCGACAGGTTTCGAGATCCACGCCGCTATCCCTGGACAGCAGCGTGACGGCCTCGCCGAACGGAATCGGCTTCTTACGTTTAAGTTCCTGCGCATCCTCCAGACCGATCGCCAGTTCAGCCCAAACCGCCAGAGGATGCACTCTCAGGACTTCGTCGGTCAGCACGTCAGAAATTGGGGATGTCAGCACAGGCGCGAGCTTCGGGCGCACGTCGTCGAGTTTCAGCCGATCATCCGTCGCCCTCTGGAGAGACTCGTCGATGACCGACTCGGTGCCAATAGGGGTTCCGAATAGGCGCGACGCTACGTCCGCCACCGCCTGCGCGCGGTTGGCATCGGATCCTTCGCTCACCATCGTGGCCGAGGTTCCGATGCAGATCGGCGTCTTGTCCGGCGTACAGCGGTTGCGAAGACGCCGAACGAGGATTGCGACATCAGCGCCCTGGCGGCCGCGATAGGTGTGCAATTCGTCAAGAACGATGAATTGTAGACCGTTGGCGTTCTCTATGACATTGGTGTCGAGGCTGTCCTGCCGAGTCAAAAGCAGCTCAGCCATCATGAAGTTGGTCAGCAGAATGTCCGGTGGATTGTCGGCGATCCGCTGGCGCTCCTCCTGACTCTCCTGGCCAGTGTAGCGCCGCACGACCGGCATTAGATCTTCGGGCAGGCCGGAGTTGGAAATGAAGTCCTCGATCCCCTTGAGCTGGCTGTTGGCCAGCGCGTTCATCGGATAGACGATAATGGCGCTGGTCCGGCGTGGCTTCCCGGCCTTCCGCGCGCGGACAATAGAGTCGACCACCGGCACGAAGAAGCATAGGGACTTTCCCGAGCCGGTCCCGGTCGTGACGACATAACTGTGCCCACCCCGAGCTTTTGCGATGGACTGCGCTTGGTGACGATGAAACCGTAAGGGCGTTTCGCCGAAACGAAATATCTTGCCTGTGGCCTCGTCGAGATCACCCGACGCGACCAGATCATCAACGGTCGGACCCTCAAGATAGCGAGGGTTCAGGGATAATAGTGCATCTGGCCAAAAGCGTCCGGCGTCGTACTGACGGTCGATCTCTGTTTTCAGATCATCAGATCGGATGGTGCTGAATGATCGGGAGAAACGAGCGTAAGAATCTACAAGACGATGGCCGAATTCAAACGCCCTCATTGCCATCCCCTAACACTGCCGAGATTTTTGCTATTGAAAATGACAAAAATGTCGTGGCTCGTACGCACATCCGAGAAATTTACAAAATCATCTATTTCTATCTATGAGGTTTGCACAATGCCCCGTTGATATTTCTCCACAATGCCCCTCGGCTTTTATCTGTGTGCCCAGCAGGTCACGCGCCTGGCATTATGCGCGGCCGAGCGGGTCACCCCCCCCAGCAAAACCTGCAGGCCAGCGTTGACGGCGACGTCCTAGTCAACTGCCGCGCCGTTCGCGGTCTTCTTACCGAAGGATCCCTATGCGCGCGAAAGCACTCGCGAGCCACGGCGCTTGCAACGATCTTGACTGAGTTGAACCTCCGGCATCGTACCGTGGCGAACGAACGGATCGCCGCGGAACCGCTCCTGCAAGCTACCCGGATCGCCGCCGCTTTCTCCCGGAAGGTCCGCTCGGCGTCCATCACCCGTGGCGGGCCGTGCCCAGCCGTAGCGCCCACAGATCGCGCGAGCTGATCGCCTCCCCGTCGAACGGAATTCGAACCAGCATCACGTTTGGAGCCACGTAACTCGATTCTGCCCATTGCGTCATACTGCTCATCAATGTCAAAGACGCAGTCGCCTGGCGCCTATTCAGCGAAACTAGATGGGCTTCGCGTACTCCTCGCGGTTGATCTCACAGAGGTAGGGGCGTATTCGCGCTGACCCGACGATCGGCATGCGGGCCTCTCAACTTCACTCGAACGCCCTCGTCCGGGTCCACATATGTAGTGCATGTTGCTTGCAACAGACGAGCCTCAACTTGGTTCCTGCCTTCGCCCCATGTGACCAGAATGCATTCGTCAAAGGCTGTGCGGCGCTGTTCCCGAACAACGGCAACGGCCTTTCCAGTATAATACGCAGCATGGCGGAGCGCATTGCTCGGATGCTCCCAATCATGCCGTGGATCAGCGGCGGCAACATAGATGTCGGCATCGGAGACCAGTCGTGCGGGATTGCTGTTTTCGATCGAGCCGTGATGAGGGAACATGAAGCTCGCAACCCTGATTATGTCATCTGAAAAGAAATGCTCGAACGTTGCGATGTCGTCCACGTCTTTCAAGGGCGCGTCGCCCGTTCCCATCCAGCCAATCTTTGTCTCGTGGTGTGGCGCCAGATTTGGCGCAATCGTCCAGCCGTCAGCCTCCTGTGGATTGGCCGGCCCGGAATAGAGCGACATCGAGGTCAAGTTCTTGTTTTTTCCAAAGATGGCACGATAGGCCCGGGCGAGCTTCATCCTGTGCTTGGTCACAGCCTCCTCGCGAACGGAGGCGTTTGCAATCTTCGTGCGAAACGAGCCTGCGGTCCATTTGAGTTCGATTTCTGCAGCCTTCTCGAACGCAGCAACCGCAGCCTTCGTGGCAGGGCGGACATGCGGCAGCAGCCGCCAGCCGAGCTTGCCACGCAAGTCGTGCACGCGGAACGCGACATTGGCCACGAGCAGGATCGAAGCACCGGCAGAGCGGCGTCCGCCCCGGAGCCGACGTACCCGCACGGTCCGGTCGCTGGGTTGCTCCACGGTCTCTTTTCGATCAAAAGACGTGCCGGCGTGCGCTGCCTCGATCTTGAAGCTGAACCCATCTTCTGATCCTGGCCGTTTGCCCTCTCCGCCTCCCGACCATGGGCCGATATCCGGATCCGGGATCGTCCCCGCTTCGTCATCGGTGGGAGGCTCATCACCCTCAACGAAAATGATCTGGCGGGGGTCGAAATCGCTAAGGGCCTCGGCAGGGTCAATCACCATCCTCCGGAAGAAGTCAGGTACGCTGCTGCCTCGGTCGAGACCCTCCACGGTCGCGCGTGCAAACGCGAGAAACCTCTCGGCATGATCGACATAGGGAAGCACGATCGTATCGACCGCAAAGCCAGGTGAGCGCTTGCGCTTCGCGCCGAGCAACTTGGGCGTACCGCAGATATGATCAACGTCGAAATGCGAAAGGAATAGGATGTCGAGGCGTCGCTCTGCTCGATGTGACAGGAGGTCTTTGATCTCTCTTTCGACGCCTGATTTCGGTGACGAACCGCAGTCGTACACATAGAGAAAGTCGGCGCCGCCGAAGCGACTGCAGTCGTCAAACGGAGGCGAAAGATACTCGTCGCCCAGGACGCGCCGCAGAGCGCCGACATGAAATCCTCCCTGGCCCACGGGCATTTGGCGTCGATCATGCAGGACAAGATGAACTTCGTGACCATCTGGGCCGCGCCAAGGCGCTGGAAGATGAACGCCCCGCATGGCCAAGGGCCAAGGTCGCCTCATTGTGCATCCCCAATTTCAATCATCATCGCGGATGACTATCCTTCCTTAATGTATAGTTCGACTACTGAGCGGAGCATTACACCACGGCCGGAAATTGGCCAAATTCTGCCCGCAGTTGGCGCTCGGTCCGCACGTTTGTTTGAACTGGGACTTCGTTGGCGTAAGCGAGCGGGACAGGGCGGGTCGTTACCAGCCGCTTCAAAACACTCTGTGGCGGCGCGAGGCGAAGTCGCTGCGCTACAGTGTCAGAGTTGGCCTCTATCCATTCGCAGCGCTGCAGATGCTTGTGCAGCTTGTCGCCGTCGCGACCGTGGAAGTCCTGCATCCACGCCGCCACTTCGCGGGGGGTGCGGGCAGCGCCGAACCACTTGCATTCGACAACTACCCAAACCGTTCCGTCAGCGCTGACTGCCAGCACGTCAATCTCACCGAGCTTTTTGCTCGCTCCGAAGCGCGTCATTGGAATCGACGTATGCGGCGTCCAACCTCCTTCGGCGAAGATCGCCGCGACCTTGCTTTCGAACGCCCGGCCGCGGCGGGCGACCTCTGCGTCGATATAGGCCTTGGCTGCGGCGGTGCGCAGTTTGGCCTTGTCCCAGATTCCCATTTCCAGCAGTAGCACAGCGTACTCGGTTCCCATTCGGATCTGGCGAACGCCGAACATGATCTCAGGATCATCTTCCTCGCTCAGCACCAGGAGCGGACGCGTCATCAGCGATAGCCTGCGCTCGAAGAACCATGGGAATATGTCGCTCGGCGTGAAGCCAGGAGGCGGCGTGTCCCACCCAGGCCGCGTAAATAGCCCGAAGGCGGCGAGGAAGTGATCAAATTCATCGCTCGTGATGGGATTCCCCAAGCGCCCAGTTACAGCGACGGTAGCCGAGGTTAACTCAGACCGCCGCAGGCAAATGACTTCGGAGGATCGTTCAGCGGCGATGCTTTGCAGCGCGAACGCGATTGTCACGATGGCCGAAATGGTCAGGCCTATCTCCTCTCGGATCGCTTGTTCGAAGGCGATGTTATCTCTCTCCTCCTCGATCTCAGAAGACATCAGATCATGTTGATGGCGGGCGACCCACTCCGTGTCGTCTTGTGGTGTGTCGAAGAGGTCCGAATAGCGCTCCTCGTCTATGGTAACGGACTCTTCGAGGCACGCCTGGAGATATTGCGACATGAACGCCTCGGCGCCGCCGCCATACGGCAAGATGGAGCCGTTTGGCAGAAATGTAAGCTCTCCCTCTATGAGCTTGCGCTGCGCGGCATCGCTGAACTCGGCCATGTGGACCAGCGCTGCCACCTGCGCCGCGACAGCGTCGATGTCCGACAGCCCCGGCGGACGTCCGCCGGTCCTAGTACAGGCGCAGAGCGCCATCTCGGCCACCACGCGATAGGTTCGGAAGGCGTGATCACGCTGGCTGGCGCGCCGGACGCTAAGTTGGGGATCATCCGAGTAGGCGACGCGCCTTGCCCGCGCGCCGCGCTCGTCGTCGACACGGTGCCTGTGCGCCGCTTCGATCAATCCGAGGACAAGGCGCAATGTCTCGCGTCGATCGAGGCTCGAAAGACGGTCGCGGCATGTCTCCCAGTGCACGTCTACGGCTGCGTTGAGAATGGCATTGACCTGTCCAGCATCTCTGATCGGCGTCATGGGCGGTGCGACGGGAAGGTTGTCGCGGGCAATAAGGCGCTCGTCCATCCAGCGGCCTGCAGTCGCGAGGTCGGATTCTTGGAGCGGGCGGTAGCGGGTTTTGTCCGTAGTGAGGTCGATGGCGAAGGCCTGATCGATGTCGCGGGTGATGTGGATCATCTTGAAATCCGGATTGGCAAGGATCTCGCGCGCCCAAGTTAGCGCGTCGACGTTTGCCGTCTCGCCGCGAAGCGTCTGGATGCCCTCCAGGATCCAAGCCAAGACCTGAATCTCGGCCGCGTTGTCCACCCGGATCATGCGCTCCGTGAGATCAGCCGGCAGGGCGATCCTCACCTCCGAGCCGTCCGGGCTATAGAAGAACTGCGCAGTGTCCGGTCCGTCGGTGATCGTGATCGGTATCGGAAGCAGTGTCACAAGAAGCGGCTTCGCGTTTACCGACAGCCGCCCTCCCATGCCGTTGGCGGCGCGTGCCAGCCATTCCAGCACCGCCTGCCAAAGAAGAAAAAGAAACTGCCGGTCTTCCACGTCTGTAGGAGGACGGCCAACGGAGACCCACCAGGGGCCGTGTTCGTTTTCAACCACGCCGACGAGTGTGCCGGTTGCGATGGCCAAGTGATCGTTGTAGATGGGCGACTGCGAATCGGGCACTGTATTATCGTCGGTAGGATATCGTTCGACAACGACGAACTCGCCCCAAGGGGTGCGGACCCCATGGGCGGACCAGGTATCTCGCACACGACGGATTAGCGGCGCCACCAGCGTTGTGTCACCGATAAGCGCCGTGCCGCGCATATCGGCCAGCGCCGGCGTGAACGTGAACCCGAAATCTTCCCAGACGCTCCAGTAGACGAGCGGATCGGGCCACAACTTGATTATCGTGCCGCGGCGCCTGAGCTCCTGAATCTCGGCCAACATTTTCCAGAGTTTCAGAACTTCGAAGCCGGGCGAACGCAGGAGCATCGAAAACGAGTAGGCGCTCATCGCGACAACGAACCACCTCGGTCCAATGTCAGGTAGATCGTCGATCTGAAGGCCCCACCCAGGCGAGTTGTACACGACCAGGGTCAGGCCGGCGTCTGCACTTTCGCTCTCCACAATTTCGTCGTGCAACTTGAGGACCAATTCGCCGAGCGCAGACGCTAGCCGACTGCCGCCACCCAGCGGTGGCGGCACGGCTTTGTGGCGCGATCTTGGCCACTTTGCCTCCAGCACGAGTAGGTGCGCATGCTTGTCGTGGTCGAATTTCAACGCCAAGGCGCGATCCTCGATGGACTTGCCCCAACCCGGATCGGCGATGGCAACGTCCCGCCCCGGAAGCGCTTTGGCGCCCGCCCGTGGCAGATCCACCCCAAGCCAGCGCGCCATATCGCGGAGGTACAGGCTTTCCGCGAGCGGTGGACCCAGCGCCAGCACCATGTGTGCAATCGCTGCGCCCACAAGGCCCGGTGGGCTCAAAACCTGTACGCCACCCTCCCATTCTAAAAGAGGAAAATGTTCCAGATCCGTCCCGCCGAACGGCTGTTCGAGCAGATAAGGCGTGGGCTGAAGAACGAATCTGTTTAGCTGCTCGCGCTCGATACCGAGCGCATTCAATTCTTCGGCGCTAAAACAGGTGAGAGCGCCAAGCTTGAGCGCATGCCGCGAATTTGGCCGGAGCGAAGCTCTCGGCTCGCTCTCTTCGAACGCGCCGGCCTCCAGACCACACCGAGACGCAATGGTCTCACTGAGGCGAAGTAGCGCCATGACATCGCGTACATGCGCGGCGTCTGCGACGCTGTCCTCGGCCTGTTGGGCAACGTCGAGCAGGCGTTGCAGGTGGAAGCCCGCTCCGGTGTAAATGCCAGGAAATATCCGGAAACCCGACTGCGGCGTCCAGACGATGTCCACGAATGAATCTTCTGGTGGATCCTCGCTGGAAGCAGCGGGGTGATGCGACATCGCTGCAAAGAGGCCCGTTAGGTCGTTTTTGACCGGCGGTCGCCGACCATTCGCCAGCACGAGCGTCCAGTGCAACAGGGTTAGGACTCGGGCATGGTTAGCGAGATAGGCCGGCTCGAGCAGGATACCCGCCAACATGAGCCGAAGGGGCTTGCCATCGAGTGAAGCGAGGCGACGGGCAACGTCGACTGGAGGCTGAAGAGAAAACAAAAAAATCCACCAAACTTCTACAGTTTATCGCTAGTCGGCAACCATTGGAAACGCTCGGCTTATTGATCTATCAATTTCCCATGAATATTTTTGATGAAGGGTAGCCAAATTCAATCATCTTTAAAAGGCAAGAGAAGCACGAGAGGATCGTTCTAACCTGCGCCAATTTCTCCATCCGATGTGGTTTGTCTGCTTGCTGCCTAGAACCCGCCACAATAAATTATGGGTTGGACTCGGCTGCGCACCATCACAATGGTGGCGTCAGCGGCGGCCGTAAGATTCGATCTCAAGATACTCATAACATGGATGCCACAATGAACGGCGAAGGCAAACCTCGATTTAGCTTTGACCTCGACGGTATGGCGAACTTCTTCAAGGACTCCCCGTTCGGTTTTGGTGGCGGCGACATTTTCAGCTGCGGGCCGTTCGGCTTTTTGGAGCACGTGGCGAACATGGTCTTTTTCCTGTCCATGGTTGAAGACGGGAATGGCCGTAACCCGATCTCGGAATTCGTGGTGGTGCTTCCACCGGATTCCGAACACACGGCGGAGGATGTAATGACCGCATTCGCCAACGTCGTTGCCGTGCGTCGCGGCAAGCCGCTCGACGAGCAGGAACTGCAGGTCTTGCCAAGGCGTCTGCGGATTGTTCACGCCGCCAACCTTCAGGTCGATGCCGTCACGGAGATTGTCGAGAGGGCAAGGCGAAACTCGGTCCTGGTAATTTGTGCCGGGGCAAAATACCGCGACGAAGCGCTCGAACTCCCTGATGCCAAGCCTGGTCGGCTGGGGTTGGAGGAGGATTTGTGGGTCCCCCACTTTCACAGCCTCGCGGCAAAGGCGATAGCTGCCGCAGGTCGGAACGAGCTTTATATTGCGCTTCATACAAGCAAGTGGCGTCCGCACCGCAAAGCCAACACAGGCCTTCTTTTGTCCGTCGAAAACTGCGGTCTGCTGACCGCTGAAAACGCCCAAGACATCGACAGTGTTCTGGCAGAGGACGGAGAGCGGTGGTTTGACGACATCGAGGCCGGCCGGATTGGTTCCGTGCTCGCGGCCATCGACGCGTTGCCCGACGGCTTCAGGCACCATAAGACCGGATTGAAAATCCAGATGCTTCACCGGGCGGGGCTTGCGGCGCAGGCTGTCGGACTGATCCAGGAGGATTTGCGTTCGGGATCAGACACCACCCCCGAGGGCCGTGTAAAGCTCGCCAAAATCGCCGTCGAAGCCGGCGCGCATGACCTTGCCGTCGAGTTGCTGAGCTCGGCTATCGGCGAGTTGACTTCGCAGGAAATGCTCGAAGCCGCTGTGACCCTCGCTTACGATCTCGACGAGAAAGAGCTCGAATCAAGAAGTGTTGCGGTGCTGGAGCGCCTATTTCCTGGGGCGCACCTCCTTCAGAGGCATCTCCTCAGATTGCTATTGAGGACGCGCGACTACGCGGGCGTGACAGCGATGTTGGCAGCGCCGCCGCCCGGCATCGATCAAGAGGCTGCTGCGTATCATGCGCAGCTCGCTGAGGCTTTATCTGGTGGGGACAAGCCCGGCTATGAAGTTGTTCTGGCCGAGGTCGCGGATCGTTGGCCGGGCCGGCTCGTCCAGGCGCGGCTCGCCTGCATCCGAGATGCTGATGCGCGCGGTCTGTTCTCCGAAGCCCTCGCTCTCACCATGACGCTCGAGCTGAAAGGACAACACGCCCAGCGATCCGCGTGGGCGCTTCTGCATGCCATCGAGCAACTCCTGATCCGTCGTGATGAACACGGCGGGCTGGGTATCGATCCGGCGGACCTTGATCGACCGGTCAATTCGCTTCTGCGCTACCTTGCATGTAATCCTGCCGACGGCGAGACGCGGCAGGCACTCGCGAAGCTACTTTCGGTAAAGGTGACGGGAACCTACGGCCTGCCGGTGATCGCGACCGCCACCTTGAACCTGGTGCAGGCCGCTCCCGCGCCGACAAGCGGATCAACGAAACTGCAGGCAGGGGAGCAGGCAGACTACGAAGAAATCCTAGCGCCCTTCCTGAAATCGGCCCTCCAATGGTTGGCGGATCAAGGGATCGTTGTTCTGGGCCGGACGGCGCTACCCCCAGCCCTTCTCAACGGTCAGGCGGACGCGCTGGTTCAGGGGCTTTCAAGACTAATCGAGTACGTAGGACAAGGCCTGCGCGATGATTCAGATATCGCCTATATCGAGAAGCTTCTGGTGATCGCCGTGGGAACTGCCCCGCATACGCGCACGCCCAACATTGATCTCATGCTCGTAAGGCTCGTTGCGGGCGCATATGTCCACGCTGGACGCGTCCAGCATGCGCGTAATCTTGCCGAACACGGTCTTCAGGTCGCAGGCGAGGACCCGCTGCGGTCGCGTATCGCGTGGTACGGCTTCGCTGACATCTACCATCGCCTCCACAACTTGACTGAATCGCTGGTTGGAATGGCGTGCGCCCTTTCATGCGAAGCGCCCGTCGGCCCGGAAGAGGTGTGGTACGAAACGCATGGCCTAATCCGCCTCCTGCGCGACCTGAACATGACGGCCTTCGCGCGCTCTCTTCTGCCTACTGCGAAAGAGCTCTTCCGGACCATGGGGGTCGAGAAGTCTCAGGGACATCGCCTGCACACGATCGAGCTCGGCCTTCGCTTCCGCGATTTGGTAAGGACGATCCCCGCTTCCGAAGACGTGACTGAGATTCTTGACGCTCTTGCCGATAATTGCCAGACGATCATTGACCGTTGTGACGAACTCGCCCCCGTCTCGATTTTGCTGGCGCAGGCGATCCGGATGGCGGAGGTCAATGGAATTAGTGTGCCGGAGGAGGCGCGGGAACGGCTAGAAGCCGCATTGGTCACGCTCGGCGAGCCAAACGCTTCGATGGTCCGAACTCTTTCCGCGAGGGGACCCGCGGCAAAGGATGTGTTATCTTTCGCGAAGCGCCTCGAACCGGCGCGGCATTCTGAAGATGCGGCATATGATGTTCGTCCTGTGGCAATGGCAGCCCGGCGACTGCTCGACTCTGGAGAGGCGGGCGAGGATGCAAAAATTGCCGCGCTCGCAATCGAGCTTCTCGCCGACCAGGCAATCAAACGTCAATCCATCAGCGGTTCTGGCCTTCCGTCCTCCATCGACGAGCCGGCAAACATCGCAATTGAGATCTCGCGCGCCGACATCAGCGTCACTCTGCTAGGTGTCGCTGACTCAAATCGCGTGGTGCGCGTTACCGCAGAAGGCGGCGAGTTATCTGCCACGATCCATGAACCGGCGGACGTGTTTTCCAAGGCAGCGTTCGACACCTGGGGGGAACAGTACCCCTACCGGTACGGCTTCGATTCAGACGACCCGAACATGTTCTACAATAGCATGCGCGGACTTGGGATCGGCGCCGCGCCGACGACTCGTGCTCTTCTGATTGCCGACGTAGCTCTGCAGCAGGTCCCCGCGAACCTGCTCATGGCATCCGGTGAATTCCTCGGCCTGCAGGTCCCCGTGGCCGCCGCACCGTCCCTGTCCTGGCTCAGGGAGGCGAGGACCCGGCCGGCGAGGACTGGTGCCCCTTTCGCCTGGATTCCTATCGCGGACGACCCGGAAGCCATTCAAACTCTGGGAGTGCTGGCGGACAGGCTCAGCGGAACGCTCCGCGACCACTCAATCGGACTCGAAACAGGACTTGCCGTTCCGGAGGGCTTGTCGGGTGCCGAGCTGGCAATCGTTACTGCGCACGGAAGCATCATTCCTGAAGGCCGCTTCTTTCAGGTTGTCGCGGATGATTCCGACATGCGGCTTACGCCAGACGCCATATCACGCGCTGCACGCAACGCAGGCGTTGTTATTTTGTTTGTTTGTAGCGCTGGCCGGTTCGACAAGCACCCGATGGCCGACACCACAATCGGGTTTGCAAAGGAACTGCTCGATCAGGGCTGTTCGGTGGTGATCGCATCGCCTTGGCCGCTTAATGCGAGTGTCCCCGCCTACTGGCTGCCCGCCTTTATGGAAGCATGGTCAGTCGGAGCAACTGTGATCGATGCGAACTTCGAAGGGAACAGGGCCGTCGAACGCGCCCTCGGAAACTCTCCCGCAAACCGCCTTGCCCTGACTGTCTTCGGCGATCCCCTGGTGACGAAACGGCGGGAAACAGAACCTGCATGACATCGAGCACGATTGGGTGAGTCATCAGCTTGCGAATGGGCTTAGCGTTCAAGCGGCTCTTGATAAGTGCTCGTTACGTTTATCCTTACAAGGATAGACGTTGTGCAAGCCAACCGAACTGCAGTTTTGGGGACGGCAACACTATTCAACGACCGATATGAGGGCGCATTGCCCCGCTCCCTGGTATCAGCCGGAATGTCCGCTTCTGGCGAAGACAAAGTTTGCCTGAATGTCCGACTTAGAGGGCGCAATGCCGCCGTTCGCATACCTAAGGGTAGACGTCGCCTTAGCGGCGGACAGAATTGTGCTCCCACGAGCCCGCTACGGCTTGTTGCTGTTATGTTTACTTTTGGCACATCCTAACTGAAGTGCAACACGCCGGTTTTCAGGGTAGGGGTTCAGCCTCCATCTGGCAAATGTGCCCGGAACACTTCGGCTGGCGTCCTGTAGTCGAGGCACTTTCTCGGCTGGTCGTTGAGATGGCAAGCAAGCTGGATGAGCTTGCGTTGCGACACGGCTGCCGGCAAACTCGCGTGCCGCGATCAAAGGTGAAGCTCTGCCGGGCAAAGGCCGGCAAGGGAGAGAACGTTTCGATGATCTTGTCCATGATCGGTCGCGAGTGCCGGCTTTGGTTCTTGATCATCACGGTGTAGCGGCTCTTGCGCTCAACCAAGGACGTGACGTTGGCGTTGCCCAAGTCCTTGATCTTCCAACGGGCCGAGCGCTCGCAACGCAATCGCTCCGGGCCGACCGCTCCTATCCAAGGCCATCGAGATCGCTCCGGACTTTGCTGGGGCGCATGCCTGGCTCGCGATGAGCCACCATTTCGATGCGCTATATTATGGCGAGCCTATCGACGAGCATCGCGCTGCCACACGTGCTGCTGCCGAGAAAGCCGTCGAAAATGTCTCGCAAAAACAGCCTTTTGCTCGGTCGTTTAACGGGATGTGGCGTTGGGGACAAGTTTGGTCATAAGCATGTGGCGTCGCCTCCAAATGGATAGGGCGCAGGTCGAGCTAACTCGTTGATTTTCGGGGATACCCCAGTTTAGAGGTTTGTGGCGGGCCGGCTGCCCCGTTCTCGTCTGTCCCGTGTCGAGAACCCCGAAATCCCGCCCGAGGCGGCGTCATGCTGATTTCTCCGGTACTCTTCATTGCTCTTTTGTGGGGCCGCCTGACGGCGGTTGCGGTGACGGGTCATATCTCGACCGGTACCTGTCGTCAGGTGCCCGCCAGTTTGCCATAAAGTCCAGTGGGTCTATGCTACCCATCATCTGGCGAGCGAGCTTCAGCCGTCCTTCCAGATGCTGTCGTAGCGCTTCATCGACCCCTTCCATCCGTTGCTCTACATCGGAAAAGAAGCGTTCAACGATGATCGCCTTGCCCCAGCTCTCGATAATTTCTGCCAGTTGTTGCCGGCTTTCCTTGATCGCCTGGGCAACTTTGCGTTCATCCTCGCGCTGCAGGTAGCGTTCCCACTCCTCCTCCCGCTCTTTTTTCCTTCTGGCCTCAGCTTCATCTTCTGCTGCCATAAGGGATTGCAGTCTGTCTCTTGACGCCCGTAACGTCTCGACGATTCTCGGAATTGCTTTGGCCAGCGGTTCCGCTTCTGTATCCTGCCAGCTAAGGGACCAATCAACGCCAGTCTTCGGCGAATAGGCAATTATCCGGAAGCGACCTGAAGGCATATCCTGCTCGGTTGTCCAGGAGTGCGTCAGTTGCCAGGCTTTCATCGACCGGACGAGCCTGCTGTCCTCACGATGATAGTCGCCGTTTATGTACCGCATCGTCACCCGTTCGGTCATTTCAGTGATGGCGAGACCGATCGGGACTGTGTCGATGTAGAAAATCGTTGGCCTGTCTGGTCCCCAGATACTGCCGGAATTATATCGACCGTACTTTCGATCCTTCCGCTCAACCTCCTGTTCCTGAACGGGAATGCGTCGGTGGCCTTCTCCGGCCGGGGCGATGTGAACGCGATAGCCCTGCCTGTCCAGCGCGACGTAAAGGTCATTGGCGATCGATAGTGCGCGAAGCAGGGCGGCATCTGATGAAATCACGTCTGGCAGAATTCGCTTGTAGGGCCGAAGGAACTCTCCGTCTTTTGCCGCGCGCGATTTCCTCAGATGTCCATAGCGCGGCCCGCCATAGCGGCGCTGATGGACCGCGATGCGTTTGCCGCGATGGAAGCTCTCGATCATTCGCGCGGTCGCCCGGATATCGACCTGCTGGCGAATGAGTGCGTGCGGGACGGAATAGAAGAAGGTCTTGAACTCAACATGATAATCCATCGAGACCCGCGCAAAGCGCCAGTCGGCGAACTCGTACTCCTGGGCGGGCAAGCTGGCGAGCGCCGCCCGTTCGACCGTCTCGAAGAGCTGCCGGCGGCTGACGCCCAACCGGCGCATGATTGTTAATGCGCTCCAGCACCTCGGCGATCGCGGCATTGGCCTCAGCGAGCGAGAAGAAAGTCTGTTTGCGCATGCGGCCGAGAAGGCAACTCTGGGCGAAGCGCATGCCGTTCTCGACCTTGGCCTTGTCCTTCGGGCGTCCCACTATGGTGCCGGCAGAACGCCGACGCCATAGTGGGACGCCATCATGCCATAACTGCGGTTGATCTCGGGATCGTAGAAGCTGGCGCGGCTGACGCCGGACTTCTGATTGTCGGGCACGACCAGGCGGGGCACACCGCCGAAGAAGGCAAACATGCGCACATGTGAGCCGACCCAGTCCGGCAAGGTCTGGGTCCAGGTCACCTCGGCGAAGGTGTAGCTCGATGCGCCGAGCACGCCGAGGAACAGCTCCGCCTCGCGGACCTCGCCAGTCTTGCGATCAACGATCGGCACCTTCTTGCCGGAATAGTCGACGAAGACCTTGTCGCCGGCCGCATGCTCCTGGCGCATCGTCGGCGAAAGGCGCTGCTCGAAGCCGCGAAATAGCTCGCAGAAGCGGCTATAGCCATAACCATCGAGATGGACGCTGCGATATTCCTCCCACAGGATCAGCAGTGTCACGCCGGGCTTCTCAATTCAATAGAGAGCTGTGCCCAGTTCGGCTCGTGCCGTCGCCGTTGGCCCTGCTTGACGCCGGCGCGGGTGAAAAGCCGATGCTCCAACGCATCGTCTGTCAGTTCTCCTGGCAATGGCCAGCTCAACCCGGAGGCCTTGGCCCGATCCAGGTTGTCCTGCAACGTACTGCGGGCGATCCCGAGGAGCACGGCAATCTCGCGTACGCTTGTCCCGCCGGCAGAGAGCCGCAGCATTTGTCGTATGTGTCGCATGGTCAGCCTTCTCTTTGACGGCATGAAATCCCCCTCGTGGATACAGAGGAGCTTCATGCCAAGGTCGCTGACCCAAAGGCATCGTCAGGACGAAAAATCGTCCGGTAATTGATCGGAATGCTGTCCGGCTTCAGATCGCAACGCTGTCCGGATTTTGATTGGAATCCCGTCCGGCTAATTCCTGGAATCCGCAGCCAGCAAAGTGCCGACCGAATTTTCCACCCAGAAACGCACGGTCTGGTGCGAAACGATGATCCCACGCGCTGCCAGCAGATCTTCGACCATGCGGAGACTGAGTGGAAAGCGAAGATAGAGCCACACGGCCTGGGCAATCACCTCTGCCGGGAACCGGTGGCGACGATAAAGGTGATCACGAGTATCTTTGGTCATGCGGCAACATTACACAGCTCGATCCCGGAAGGTTACTTTACGATGCCGCCGTCAGTCGCCTGCGATCCTTTTCTTAAAGGTTTCGAGCCAACGCTTCGCCATCGAGGCGTAGGGGGCTTCGTTCGATGCCATTGACTTCATTTCTGAAATCGTCCTGTCGCGCAGAAGGCGCAGGCGCGAGGCGACTGTCGCTGCGGCTAGGCCTTTGAGCCGACTCTGGGCTTCCTCGAGGTCCGCAATTGATTTGGAAATGTCGGCGACGAGGCTGGCAAGGAATTCGAGACGCCTAAGGACTTCCGTTCGATCCTGGACGAGACGAAGACGATTGAGCCCGTAGACTTGAATCGACACCGCACCCCGCAGCATTGACCTGTCGTCGCCAGCTGGAACCATCAGGCCCAGAGGGCGCACGGGATCAAAATTGTAGGTGAGGCATTCTGCTGGATCGTCACGACAGGGATCGAGGAGAAGGGCACCCTCATCGGAAAAGTTCGTGCTCTGAGCCAAAACCCTGAGGCGTTCGTCGGCAAGCGGAAAGCTGTCCTTCTTACCAGCGGCTGACTTTGCAGGCGTCGCGCTCGCCGCTAACTCCTCCAAACTGGCGGAAACGTCGACTAGAACCTGGTCGCGTCGGCGGTTGCAGTCGATGCAACTGGGGAGAAGGTTTTCCCAATCCATGGCGATCCACCAGTAACCACCATGAAGTGGGGCCTCTGCGACCGCACCTTTCGGCCGATAATGCTCAATATCGACTGGCGCCGATGTGCTGTAGCGCGTTTCGCAATAAGCGCACTTTCCGTGAAACAGTGTTTCTAAAGCCAGTTTGACGTCCGATCCCTTGTAAGCCGCATAGGGGAACGCTTTCTTTTGGGGAGCGTCGTTGTTTTGATGGGCTTGTGCTCGCTTTAACTCCCGTGGGCCAGCGCCTTCTGCTTGAAGTGAGTCGGGTACGAACACGCCTTTACGGTCGACGGCACGCATTTCAAAGGGTCTCCAGGGCTTTAAGAATATCAGCCTTAGTTTTTTCGCTAAGCCTTGCTAGCGTGACGCTCGACGCCTCCCGGCGTTTTTCCAGATAGTTAGCGACTGCCTCCTGCACAAGGCGATGGACTTCGGTAGACCCAACCGGCAGCGCACTGGCGATGTCGCGCTCGAACTCGTCGAGCACGCGACGGTCTTCAGGTGACAGCTCTTCTTTGGCAGCACGTCGCCTCGTCAAATCGCCTATTCGGGCCATCTTGCGATCTATGACGGCGTCGTTGGTCGAAAACATTTGAAAGAAATCTGAGGTCAACAACTGCTCGAGCGTTAAGTCCGCGGCGTCCGGCAGACCGGTCATCTGTTCGACGGTGATCGGCAATGTGCTCGAGACCCCCGCATCAGAGGCGGCAACGCGCTGAAGCACGATGACCTCGCCGCTCCCCATTCCTCGCAGGCAAAGCGGGTCATGCGTGGTTACGATAAATGTCATGCCTGGCAAAGCTTTTCGCAAGCTTTCCATGACCTGGACCTTCCATCGCGGGTGAAGATGCGCCTCGATCTCGTCGATCAGGACGACGCCACGCGACGTCCCGAAGCTGAAATCTGCGTCGACGTTTTCGTCCCACAAGCCGCGTAAGATATCGCAAAGCATGCCGAGCATCGAACGGTAACCCGAACTGACCGCATGAAGCGGCGTCCGGTTGTACCGGGGCGTTCCGTCGGGCTGGATCAAGGCAGTGACCATCTGGAGTTGGCGCGACGGGCCAACACGCTGGATAACGTCGAAGTCCCCTTCGATAGACAGGAGATCCCGCAACGTCCGAACGACCATGTCGAATGTTTCGGGGGCAAGCGATTTCAGCCAAGGCTCCGGATTTGCCAAAGGCGAAGCATCAAAGAGGTTCTTGATGTGTCGACTTGAAGGTGCCCCGGCATATTCGCTCGCAAATCGTCGAAATGCTCCGTAGGCAAAGACGGCCACGCGTTCGCTACCAAATTCCGTGCGCACGCGCGATCCCTGCTCTCCAATTGAGAGGGTGGCGGTCTGTCCGCTATCGAATTCGAGGCGTACTCGGGCCTCGAGAGTGCCATGGGTTTCGCTGCTACCCATCTGCTTCGGATCGAGCGGAATGGAAGGCCAGTCGATGTCTATAAACCTTCTAGCCTCCTCGGTCGCTAGTGCGAGTGCTATGGCTTCCAGAAGTGAACTTTTGCCGGTCGCGTTTTCGCCGAGGATCACGAGCGACGGCGTGCGCTGGACAACCCTCTCAGCGGTTACGAGCGGAGCGGGCAGTTCGAGAGTGAGGCGCTCGATGGATTTGAAGTTTGCTACGTCCACACTCCTAAGCTGGGCGCGGACGCGATGGATTCTTTTTGGACCTGTGCCTGCAGACCTGAGAGCCGGATCCTCCCGCACGACCGCAGCAATTGCTTGGTTAAGACGCTCTACTCCATCTGCCGCCGCAGCCAATCGTCGGAAGCCATCTTTCAACTGCCTGCGTCTTAAGCCAATCGGCCCTTCAGGCAGATCAATATGTACAGCGAGACGCTTTAGGAGAAGCAACCACGTGCCACCAAACTCCATTCTGTCAAAACCGAAGAGTTCATCGAAAGCGTCGGGTGTGCTTGGTGGCTTGCGCACCGGACGAAGATTGCCGACTAGCCTCTTGAGCGTTGCGAGATTTGTCTTGTAGGTCGTGGCGCGCTGTTGCTGCCTGTCTTCGCGATTGAGATCGAAGACCTCCATTGTCATCGCTGCCCTCGGGTTCAGCGCGATAAGTGTCCCATCGAGTTTCGGTTTGAAATGGGCATCGAACCGAGATTCTCTTGTCGGATCTATGAGTTGATTTTTTTCCGAGCAGGCATATGGCCAGATCCCAGTGCCGCCTGAGAGATATTTATCAATCTGCTTGGATGAGGGCAGGTTGTAGCGGGGACCATCGACGGGGAAAAAAGGCTCGATGGGCCTGCAGCCCAAGCAGATAGGGAACAGGTTATGCCAGGCGTCGGCGAGCCAGACGTAGAAAAGATGGGCCTCCTTACGTCCCGCCAGCGGTAACGCATTGCCGGGTGGGCGGAATCGATGTGTGGTAAGCATGTCCTTGGCTTCGCAAAATGCGCATTTGCCCCCAGTCATCTGCGACAAGGCTTCGACAAGAAGAACATTGTTTGGATTAATGCCAAGCTCGGGCACATTGGTCTGGGACCGTCGGCCCCGATCCATTGCCATGAACGTTTGCATGGCACGACGGGACCGCTTGGCCTCGGCTGACCTCAAGACGTCGGGCGCCTCGGAGGCACGTGATATATAGAGCATTTCATCCCCATGGAGTACTCGGAGTTCGGATCATGACGAACTTCGCAGCACGCCATGCCGAGAGTGTTCTTTTGAATGATCGCAGCATTGCTGTCGGCAACATATGCGGTTCTCAAAAATTCGCGTTCAACCTGCACGCTAAGCGTTTCAAAGATCTAAACGAGCTCTATGTCAGGTTCAGCCTGGTGGCCTCGAACTCGTCATCGTGGAAAGCGCCAATGCGCCCGAGATATTCGTTGCGGGATCAGCCCGAAGTCGAAGGCACAAGGTGTAGCGGTTCGCCCACTTGCCGTTGGAGGAATATCGCCACAAATGGTTCGCGACATGATCAAGGCCGCGATTGCAGACGGTCTACGTGATGGAACCCTAGCTGTGCTGACAATCTCGGATGCAAGCTCGGATTTATTCCTCGGAAGTCTAATGCTCTTTGACATCAAGCCAGACGACGCGGAGATTGGCTGTTGGGTAGCGCCCGAGCATCGCGGCCGAGAGGTATCTGGCCGGGCACTGGCGCTGGCGATGGAAATGGGCCGCAAGCTGGGCCTGAAAAAGCTACGTGCTCGAACGGTTCAAGAAAACCCTGCGTCTCAGAAGTTTCTTCTCAAGGTCGGATTTGAACAAGTCGGCGAGGCCCGGCCGGAGATTGTTCCTTCCGGCATGAGGATGATACTGAAATTCCTCTTCTCTGGCGTCCCAACTACCACGACACCGATCCGCCCTGACGTTGCCGATGACCTCTCGATCGAGCTGGCGGCATGGAATGGACCGGTCGCCACGGACAAGGGGAACTCGTGGCTCTGTTCGACCACTGCGAACCTGCCGCTTGAGACGTGAAGATCCGCCAGATGACGCAGCGCGGAAACCTCAAAGGTGGGGGCGATCCATCCTCAGGGGCGCACTCCAAATTTGGGCGCACTTCGTCCCGCATTGACAGCTGGATCTGATCCGCGAACGTATGTGGGTTCGGTCCGACGCCAGCTTGCGAGAAGCTGATCCGACTGCATACATTTTGATCGCGGAGAAGAGGCTACGTGAATGGATGGTCTGGGTGTCGCGCAACGAGCGCAAGCAGCAGGGTCTTCCAATCGCAGCCAGCGTCGCTGCTTCGGTGAGCTGGTTCCAAATCGATGACTCGTCCTTGTTAACAAGCTTTGGAGGCCTAGGAGCTCTCAGAAATGGGGCACAGTCGTGCATCAGACCCTGCCCCTGGGTCGAGCGGATCGCGGTGCACAGGTTGGTCTTGCGGCTGAGGTACGACGGGCAGGAGCGGCATTCCGGCGTATAGAGTGGGATGACGTGATCGCCTTTCTTGTCCGAGGTCACGCGGCGCGCGTAGTCGATACCTCACATGTTCCCGTCGGTACGGAAATCTGCACGTTGGTTGATATAGTATTATGCATAGCTAGAACACGTGATGCGCTATTAGATATCGTAGTTGCTAAGCCCTACAGAAAAGTCTATATATTATTATGTATGCGTGGTGTCGTATGATGCAGGATAATGACTATGGCGTATAAGACTGAACACATCACCCAGCAGATACGTGCGGCACGCGAGGCAAGAAGTATGTCCCAGCGCGAGCTAAGTGCGCGCTCTGGCCTGACACAGAGCCACATATCCCAGATAGAGCGGGGCACCATGGAGCCGGGGCTTGCAAGCCTCGTAGATGTTGCGCGCGCGCTCGACCTCGAGATCGTCCTTGCCCCAAAAAAGCTTATGCCGGCGATGCGCAACATCCTGGACAGCGCATCCTTCACGAGCGACACGCTGACCTCGAAACAGCGCAATCTGGTGGGACGCATCGACCGTTGGCTGGCTGAAGAGAGAGATCGCTTCGCCATCGCCTCCGATGCCGATAGCC
Organism: Ensifer sp. ENS03; assembly: GCF_014852035.1. NCBI lineage: Bacteria > Pseudomonadati > Pseudomonadota > Alphaproteobacteria > Hyphomicrobiales > Rhizobiaceae > Ensifer > Ensifer sp. ENS03. Next base: position 144,882 of record NZ_JACVAV010000012.1, read on the forward strand.
TGAAGGACAGCCTCGCGCTCCTGCGCCATCTGCCATTGGCGGCCGACGAGCTGGAAACGCTTAGCGACTTGGCCATGAAGCTTCAAGGCTGGCAGAGTGATCCTCCCCCCGCCAAGCAGGTGAGCGAGTTCGCGCGCGCCGTAAGGGCCGTGCGCAACGCAGCGGTGCATCGTGAACGTGATGACGCGGTTCCGCGCTCGGCCTATGCGCTGGATGAGGAGGACGATGATGCCTAAGGTCACGGTACTGGATGTCAGGCTGAACAGCGAACCGGTTGCGACCTTGACCAACCTGCTGGATGGCCGCACCATCTTCGCGTTCAACACGGATTATATCGAAAACGAGAAGCGGTCGACACTCAGTCTTTCCTACAAAGACGCGTTCGGCGGCCTCGTGACCAAGTTCCGACCCTATAACATAGTCGTGCCGCCGTTCTTCTCGAACCTTCTGCCGGAAGGACCGCTACGCCGATACCTTGCCGATCGCGCCGGCGTGAAGCAGACACGCGAATTCTTCCTGCTTTGGATGTTGGGTCGCGACCTGCCGGGGGCGGTGACCGTGCACCCCTCGGAAGGGGATGACGCGCCTCCGGACGACGAACGGGCCGATACCGAAGCGCGACCGAACGCCTTGCGGTTTTCGCTGGCCGGCGTGCAGCTGAAATTCTCGGCATTCAAGAACACGGGAAAGGCAGGTGGCCTGACCATACCAGCGGAAGGGACCGGCGGTTCATGGATCGTGAAACTGCCGTCGCAACAGTATAGCGGCGTTCCCGAGAACGAGTTCGCGATGATGACGATCGCCGGCATGATGGGAATGAATGTACCCGAGATCCAGCTTGTCGATCTGGATGCCGTCAGTGGCCTACCGCAAGGTCTCGGTGAGCTGCAAGGCCAGGCGCTGGCGATAAGGCGCTTCGATCGCACAGCGGAAGGGCCGGTCCATATCGAGGATTTCGCGCAGGTGTTCGGCGTAAAACCCGACGATAAGTACAGCAAGGGCAATTACCGCAGCATCGCGCGCGTGTTGGGAATCGAAACAGGTGCTGCCGATGTCGCCGAGTTCATACGGCGGCTCGTATTCAGTACGCTGATCGGCAATGGCGACATGCATCTGAAGAACTGGTCGCTGATCTATCCCGACAGACGAACACCGGCGCTTTCCCCCGCTTACGACCTGCTATCGACAATACCCTATATCGAAGGTGAAGATACGGCGGCACTGAACTTCTCGCGGACGAAGAAAATGGCTGCGTTGTCACTGGACGAACTGACGCATCTCGCCGCCAAGGCGGAATTGTCCGAAAAGCTGGTGCTCGACACCGCACGCGAGACGGTCGAACGTTTCCGCGCAGTGTGGGACGCGGAGAAAGCCAACCTGCCGATGGCCGCCAAGGTCCGCGATATGATCGATGCGCATGCACCCTCGATCGAGCTGTACCGCGAATCCACGTAGGCGACAGGATCATCCATAAGCAGAAAAGCCGGAAGCGACAGGGCGCCATCCGTAGATTGTCTTCTTGGTAAGTATGGATATCAATCTCGCGCAGGTGAGTGGTGCGAACCAAGCCATAATGGGCGTGAACTGGACACGTTTCGCCCAGCTAGTCGAACATCAATACCCGTTCGCACAGTTCGATTTCGATCATCCTCCCATCCGGATGTTCAAGGAACCGGCACCTGAATGCGGCGGTCGCTGGTTCACATTCTTTCAAGGCGATCAACTCATCAACTCGGAAGATCGCGACAATGTTCGAGTGGTATGAATGCCTTCATTCCACTCTTCGCGAGCACTGTCTCGGTTTGGACGCTTGCCTGAGGATAGGCTAGGCGGTTGGATCGTACTCTCCAAGAGAAGTCTCGTACTTTAGTAGACTAGCCTCGGGCAGGAAGCGCTTCTCCAGTTCAACTACCGCAGGAAATCCTGTGAGGTCCAAATACGGAAAGGTACCGAGTTTCGATCCCTTCTGCGTTTCCATGAAATCGTTGATAGCATCTGCATGCCGTTCTTTGCAGTCTCGCAGGAACCGCTCCATCATCAACTGAGCGACTTTTGAAATGGAGATATTGTAAGTGGATACCCCGATGTCGGCGTACTCGGCCGCAGAAAGTGCCGGCTTCACTGCGCTGGCGTTGATGTAAATGTGCTTACGGGGAAACGCCTCTACAACTCGACGCATCTCGTCTCGGCTTTGAAGCGCCATGACCATGAGCATGTCGACGCCCGCGTCCAAATAGGCCTCGCATCGACGAAGGACCTCGTCCACGCTGCCGCGCGGGAATCGGTGCGGGCGATTACCACCACGTCGGGGTCCAGGCGATCCCTTTTCGCGCAGGCCGCGCGATACTTTGAAGTGGCTTCCTCGATAGAGACGACTTCAACTCCCTTCGTAAACCCGCAGAATAACGCCTCTGCCAGGAACATCATTGAATTGCGGTGCTCCGTCCGGTGCATTCAAAAGCATTGTCGCGCCTGCAAACATCAAATCCGATCGGAGGCGTCCGGTCTTGAGGTTGCAGCATGTCAATTGACTTTATGATTGGCCTTCCGTTGCCATCGAGAATAACTAGCTCCTTACGCTGCAGGACACGCTTCATCGCGTAGCCAAGATCGTAACCCAGTTTAAGGGGCCGCTCACCGACTTGCACGCTCGAAGTTCCACGTTCTAGGAAATCTTCCTGAGTCTTTGATGTTCCGTACCCGAACACACCAAGGTCGAAGCTGAGGATCTTGGGTATGAAGGGAGTAACTGCCTGTCTGTATGTTTCATCCCTCTCCTGCGAGCGGCTGTTGAGGGAGATAAGCGCCTGCAATCCAGAGATGCTGTCAAGGATGTCGCCGACTTGTTTAGCTGCCCCTTCGACATCATTTGCGACCGCTATAGGGCAGCCAGGCGCCTCCTCCCAGCCTATTGTACCTGTCGAGCCTGGGGTCAGTGGATCCGGCGGAATAGGCTGAGGGAGGACGTCGCGCATACCCTTTAGCCTCTCGACCTCCGCCGGGTTTCCCGGATCGTAAAGCATGCATATGAGACCACCATCTTGCGCGAACTGGCGCACAAGTTTCCCGAAAATAGTGCCCAGCTCCCGCTGATCGTTTCCGAAGTAAGCCAATCGCAAGTCTTTATGCTCAGGGGGAAGATCTGAATTGAAAGTCAAGATCGGGATACCCGCGCTTCGGGCATCGGCAAGAGCGCTCAGAAGTTCGTTGGGATCCACTGGCCAAACCGCGATTGCTGCATAATCGCCCTCGATAAGGTCACGGAGCGTGTTTGAAAGCGGCGTCGGGGCAGTCACTGGGCGCACGTCGCAGGCGACGTCGCCCATCTCTTTCGCCGCTAATTCGCTGCAGCCCCGCTCGAGCTGTTGATAGAAATAGTCGCCGGGAGCGCCTTGGTAGACAATGGCTATTCTTTCGGTTTGCGCCCGCGCAATACCCAGAGGTGCCGCGATGAGGAAAGCCAACAATGCAAGGTGTAGACGAATTACCATAATCGGTCACCATTTCAGGGACTGAAGGGCGTGAGCTTATTGCCGGTCCAAGTGAAGAAATAGAACTGCTGATCGTTTGTGTCGCCGTTCTGAAAGCCGACCAAGCCGAGCACGGAGGGGAAGTCATTACTTTCCAAAGTCAAGCCAACTGACCACGGATTTGGCTGAGTTGCCTCTGCCTTTGCCCAAACCTCGATCGCCGCGTAGGCAAAAAGGGCCGACGGTTCGACTTGAGGGCCACCTCCTAGCCGGGTGGCGATCCTCGCTTTCACCGCGCAATTGGCGGGTGCTGGGTTTCCACCACACGAATCAGGCACAGGGTTTGCAGGGTGGATCATTACCGGTGGATTCGATGGCATGCCAGCAGCACCGTTTACAAAGGCCGAAGTTACATTCAAATCACTTAAGAACAGTTTTGCGTTAGGAAGCCTGCTCTTGATCTCAGCCGTGAGTACATCCATTTCTGGATGGTAGCCACCGAGAAATACAACCTCTGGCCCCCAGTCAACGAGCTCGGTGGCAGTTTCGAGCGCAGCGTTCTTAGTATTCTCTTTTAATGTAAATACCTTGGGATCATCCTCTGGGAGAGCGGGCATATCAACCCCAGCAACCTTGAGTTGCTGGACAATCTCTCGCCCAAGCTCCTCTCCATAGGGTGAGCGATCTACAATGATCGCGACGTCGGTATTTGCCGAAAGATCAGGGTTTCCCTGAACTAGATTTTTAACGAAATTGACAAAAAGCCCGGCTTGGCTCGAGAGTGTTCCCATAAGGCGAAAAAGCGTACTTGAGGAACTTGCGCTCGGCATCGACGAGAACGGCACAATCTGCAGAGCGCCATTTGCTTTGTAGATCTGTCCAGCCTCGACTGAAACGGAGGAACAAAAGTGACCGACGATCAGCGGCACTCCTTGGTTTGCTACCTGATTTGCTATTGTTTTGCCTAATGCTACCTGACACTCATCATCCGCCAATTGCAGAACCAAAAGATCCAATTTGCGCCCTACACCCGCGGCGTTGTGGACCTCACGTTGGGCATTGACGTCGGCTATAGCTTGCTCGGCGCCAGCTTTCATTTGACGACCGACGGCCGCAAAGGGAGTTCCGATTTTCAACGGAGCAATGACGGCGACGATGAGTTCCGCTTGGCCCGATGACGCAAACAACGTCAGAGCAAAAAATGCCGCTCCAATTGCCTTGCTGGCATTAGATTTGCTCATGCCAATCCCTCCAGTGCTGCATTCAAATACAACACTCGCGGAGTTGCAAATATACGTTCTTACAATACCAAATTGCCTTAATTTGAAAAGATGAATATTTGTTCTGCTGCGGAACCTTGTCAGGTTCAATGTGTTCAGTGAAAATATAAGCGAATCGATTGTGCTCTCCCTTTCCGAAAGCGCGGTAACGCCGAGGACAAGATGCTAAAGCATTCATGGCTGTATGTTACGGGTGTCACTCTTGCGGCAATGCTCATGAGTTCCGCCGTGTGCGCGAGCGATCGGCTGTCGCTTGTCGTGCCCGACGGCTCTTCGCAATCGCTTTACGATCTCGCCGCCGCGGCGGAAAGGATCCTGGAAGCGTCTGGGACAGTTGCAGTAGTCGATGTCGTTCACAGACCTCCCGATGCTCTGGTAGATGCAGACAATCCATCGATGGTTTTCATCAGTTCCGATCAGTTGGGTGCCGGTTCAAAGGTCGACTTCAAGAGTCTTGAAATGCTCGCGTTATTGACAGGCGAATACCATGTTATGGTTGTGCCTACGAACTCTCGATACGGTGCACTTGCGGATCTGGTAGATGAATTGCGTGAAAAGCCTAAGGGAGTGAATTGGTTACTGGATAGAGATTCTTCAGCGAGTTTGCAGCTAGGAATTGCTGATATTGCTCGTCGAATAGGCGTTAAACCCTCCGATTTGAACGTTCAACTTATAAATTCGGGGACGCCTTCGGCGGCAGTTGCGGCGTTGGATTCCTCTAGTGTGACGATCGCGCCGATAAGTTCGGTGAAGCAGGAGATTGAAGATCACAAATTGAAGGCTCTAGGTATCACCGGAAGCGTCCGTGAGAATGGCTTCGAAGTGCCGACATTCGATGAGCAGGGCCTTCGTGCGGACAGCCAATCGTGGACAGCGGTTATGGTCGATTCCGCAATCAGCCCTGAAGAACGAGAACGACTGGCGGCTCTAGTGAAAAACATGACATCGCGCGATCAGTGGCGCGAGGTATTGGACAGGGGCGGTTGGTATAATCAGTACGCTCCCTCCGATGAGCTTGGCGCGTTTGTTGAAACCGAACAAGAAGCCATCCACCATGAGTTGTTACAGGATGGCCTAAAGGCTGATTGACACAACCTTGCAGGGGCTAGATTTTCTTGCTAAGCTTGCAATCCTAAAAATACGCACGTCGAGCGCTCGGGGGGGAGCAGTTGCGTATGTTGAGGAGGGGCTGCCTAACATTTTTGCGATTTTTTCTGGCACTTCTCCAGATAGCTTACCTCGTTCAATCAACTCCCATATATGCTGCTGAGGAGCTGGCTCTAGTCAACCAGGTGAAGCTTCACCCGGTTCGCGAAGCTACGTTCTATTTGTCCGACCGCCCAGCCGAAATCGTCGCTGCCAATCTGGAATATGAGGTTGTGGGTGCAACAAATGTGGCTCAAGTCAGGCGCGTTATAAATACCGGTCCACCCCTCGGTGGCTACCTCAGGCTTAACGATGCACATTGGCATACCGTTAGCGAAACTTTGTCGCCGCAAGAATTGCGGCAAGGACAGAATAGGCTTTATTTTCTGAATAATGACTTCGGGCAGAATCCTGCAGTTCGCAATGCCAAGCTGATGCTGTGGTCGAGGGCTTCCGATCAGGATGGTCTCCGGTCAAGCGTCGTCGCCATCAGAACGGAGCCCCTTGAGGACGATGATCTAATCACGTCAGGCTTTATTCCAGCCGATTGGTCCCCGATACCGCCGCCAAGGGTGCCTCCGGAGTCGCTTACCCTGTTTTATCCACTTCAAGGCGAATACTACGATACCCGGGCGCTTATAAGGGGGCATTCAGCACCAGACGCGAAGATTTACATTAACGGACGGGCAACACGGCAGCACAACGGAGCTTTCGAAACAGTGTTGGCTATCGACGAAGGCAGGAAACGATCCGCTGAAGTGGTCGCGGTCCGTCCGGATGGTACTTCCGAAAGGCGCATCGTCTCGTTTGTGTCTCAAATGCCACGTGCCAATTTGAGTGAGCCGCAGGTAAAAACAATCTCGCTTTCATCGAGCAAGCCGGCAGCGATGTTGTTTGGCGTAATGTTGTCCGTCGGTGAAGACTTAGCGCGGGCGACCGACGTGTCGCTGACCTGTTTACGGACGGTCGATACGCCCGCATTAGACGCATTTGAGAATTTGAATGGCGCTTGCACAGCTTTCCGTCTCGAACAGTCAGGTCAAGCCGCGATCACTTTGCGTATGCCGACGATTGTCGACAAACTCCCAGACGGCTTCGAGCCTTACGACACGCGAGCAATCGCCTATGATACGGCCAGCAATACTTGGGCGATCGCTCCCGAAGGTTTCCTGGACTTCGATAACAAGCAGACTGTGGTGACGTTGCGCGACCGTTCTTCAATCGTCACCAGTGGAATACTGCCAGGTCCGCGTCCCGATGCCGGCGAGCCCCTGCTGCACGATAAGGGGTCGCTGTCCGATCTTGCCAGCAAACTTGAGCCACTCGCCGGAATGGTCAATTTAAGTGCCCCGGAACCCAATCCATATGGCTCAGCTAACCTTAAGTTTCCCATGATGCTGCGTCCCGTGCGCGGGGCGAATGAACCTCGTTTCGCGCTTACCTACAATTCGCAGCGCGGTAACGGTCTTGCAGGGGATGGCTGGACGCTTGAGGTTCCCACGATCAGCGTTGAAACAAAATGGGGCGTCCCAGAGTATTCGAAAGAGTTCGAGACTGACACGTACGCCTATCAGGGCGAGGAACTTGTCGCTTTCAAAAGCGACCAGGAACTGCCTGCAGGCTATCGAAACAATTTTACAGATTTCCCTATCAAGCGCGACTCCTACGTATTTAGGCTGCGGAGGGAGTCTCTTTTTGCGGAGTTCATTCGCCACGGAGATACGCCGTCGAACTACTGGTGGGAGATCGTTTACAAAAATGGAAACCGAGAATACTACGGCGGTTTGCCAGATCCTGAAGACCCCAATAGCTCGCATGCAGTCGAAGAGGCTGTTCGCCGAAAAGCTAGCGGCGAGATTTTCGATTGGGGACTCACTAAGGCTGAAGATCCGAATGGAAACTTCATCTCCTATACATGGAAGTCTGCTGAAGCGTGTGCACCGGTTCCTTGCGTGACCTCCCTGGTGCCGTCGGGTCTGATCTATAACCAGCATCCCATCATCACAGCAGGCTCGCTGCAAGAAATAGGTATTACATCAGTAGAGTTTGGTTGGAAAACCGAACGCCGTGACCAGGTGACAACTGGGCGCACAGGGATCGCAGTGCTTCAGAAGGATCGGCTCGAGCAAATCGACGTGACCTATAAGAAGGATGGTCAGCGACGAGAATTTGCAAGCTACAGAATGAACTACAGCGAGCCCGCGCCCGAAACGATGGAAAAGAGCCTCCTCACTTCGATAAAAGCCGAGGTGCCTGAAACTGATGATTGCCGCGCCCCCTGCAGTTCGCAGACAGTGGTACTCGCATATCACGAGCGTCCAAAGACATTTGAACGCGGCGGGGGCGCGAACAGTAGCCTTGCTCAGAATCTCACATTGAAAGGCGCCGGCATACTCAAGGACCTGACAGGTTCTCCCTTAGGCTCGCATTCGTTGCTCGGAACGAACTTGTCTTCTGAGACCGGAGCTAGCCTCTACGTTGGAGTGTCACCGGCCCCATTGAAGCAACTTTCCGGTGGACCGAAAACCGGTTACACAGCTCGATCGACGCGTGGGCAGTCTTTGGTGGCCGATCTAACGGGAGATGGAATTTCAGACATCATCATTGATGACCAAGGAATAAAGGTTTGCACCGGCACTAGACAGCCGAGTGGCCAAGTCGTCTATCCTAGTTCCCTTTCTTCCTGTACGGAAACCGAGTTCACGGGGATTAGTGTTCCCAGATTGTCTAGTGAATCGTCGAGCTCCTACAGTGTGGCAGGTGAGTTTCATCCGTTCACAAAATTGATTTTCGGGGGCGCCTATTCTCACAACAGAACCGCCCAAACGACCTACCTTGCGGACGTAGATGGAAACGGGTTGATCGACATTGTGAGCAACGGTAGGGCCGCTTTCAACCAAGGCCCGAACACTGCAGGCAGAATCGCATTCACCTCGTCGACAAGTTTCGTGAAGCAACCGGGCGTGGGGGCTCCGGCTGCTGTTTTTGGCGAACTTACAGCACTTTATGATGCTGCCAAGATTGAAGCGCTTGCCGATGAGAGATACTTCAAAGCCGCAGATTTTGTGCATGCATGGCGCGCACCGTTCGATGGAGTTGTGGGAATAAGCGGCGCTGTTCTTGCTGCGGCCGACGGCCCGAAGAAGATCGAAAACACCCAGATCATTGTCGAACGATCGTCGCCCGGAGCCAATAATAGCGTCAGGTGCTCAGAAAGTAATATTCTTCAGGTGGGTGGTGGAGAGCCTGTCTGGTCGCCGAGCACTTGTCTTCCACCTTTATCTAGCCAAGAATCACAACATCTTACGGTTCTTCGGAATGCGCTCGGTGCGAGCGCACCGCTTTTCATTGCGGTAGCCAAGCATGACGTCGTGTATTTCAGAACTAGTGGAGGAGACGACGCCCAAGTCAATCCAGGGCTCGCTCGCATAAATATCGACTATGCTGTGAAAACAAGGGCGTTGTGGGAAAGGGCGACAGCGTCCCCCGGTGTTGCACTTGGCCCTTCCCAGACCACACAGTTTGTCGCAAGTGTTGTCACCGCGAGCGGAAACAGATGGAACCATGCTGCGCTCAGGGCGTGCGTGCTGTCTGGCATGGCGGCACTGCCGCCTGCTCCGCCACGGTGCGATCAGTACGGTCGAAGCCCGAACTCGTTCTCATTGGAAGAAGATCTCGTCTTTTCGGCAGTTGCGAACGGCGATTTGTTGTTAGACACGTCGGGTTTTCTCCCCAACACCAGTGGTTCGGATTCCCGCTTCTCTGGCATGCTGAGATATCCCGTTGGAACTCAAGCCGTGCAGGTAACACTGTTAAGCAGAGAAATGCCGGCGAGCGATGATCGTAGCTACATAACGTCGAAGCAGATCCAACGGGACCTTATCGATGATGCCTCTTCTCTCGTTGGGCAGCAGCCTGTTTGGGGTAAGCAGTTCTCAATTGTGTTGCCGGGCAATTGCACGGACTCGTTCGGACGACCTCAGCAGGTAGCACCGGTCGTCGCCGGGATCAAAGTGAGCTGTGACAGGTCTGGCAAATGGATCGAAGTGAGCTTTGATAAAGTTGCACTGCGGCTCTGTGGTGCGGACTGCTCAACCACAAAGCGGGTGCGGCTCGAAATTCAGCCGCAGTTCGGTATTCGCCGCGGCCAACCGCATCCCGACGTCATCATTGCCTATGACAATGCTGGAGACGGGCTTCGATACGACGATCTGTTTTGGGTGAACGCCCCTCGCATCGCTTACGAGAGCAGGGGGAAGTTGCCGCTGGATGTCGCAAAATGGCCGATGGATCCCGATGGGATCGAACGCGTTCGCGTAAGTACCACGTCACAGCAGATCATGGAAAGGCCAACCACCAAGACAGATTTCATTACACCAATTATTCGCGGACGCTATCGAAAGGTAGTAGATGCCGACAAAATTGGGCCGAGAACAGGAAAGGCATCTTATCAGTTCGACGAGATCCAAAAGGAGCGAGACTATGTCAACCAGGCATCGACTTTACCAGGAGGGCAAGTGTTTGACGATCCGGTCATAGACGAAGACGGCTATAGACTACCGACATCCCTAGCGGGATGCGCTCCCGCCCCGGATGGCCTCTGTGAGTATAGGATTGCTCATTCCTTTTTCAGCGACTCCCCCAAGGAAATTGAATATGCTCCTGGTGCGTTTGCTTTCGACGTTACACTTTTCGTAAACGGAAAGATCCAGGTACTCAACTATCTCGGCACTGTGCCGCATTTTGCTTGTGGCGTTTACCCCACTGCAGATTTTCCAAACGTCCATTTCAATCGCCCAGTGGACTGTGGACTTGAGGACCCTGATTGGATCGTTCCCGATTCGCGTGCACCTGAGAAGAACATTGGAATCCAATTCATCCTGAATGACGGAAATCGGGTTCGTGGCCGGGATCTGATTTTTTCGTTTCGGGCTAAACCAGGCGATGTCCTCCATGTCTTGACGTCAGTGCGCTCGATCTGGAACGAGTTTGACAGTAGTTTTTTGAGCACGGCCGACCTTAGTGGCAGCTGCATCAATCCAGCCCCGTTGCCCCGAGACGCGTTCACCTTACTTGAGATGGACACGCTCGTCGGCGGTGATTGCAGGCGCTGGTTTGGTCTGCGATCAAGTGAGTTAAGACTGTCAATCGAGGGTGGCTTGGGCCTCGGTAGCTCTAACCCAAGCCGTCGCGACTTTGCGCGTTTATTCGCGCCTGTGCACTACTACGAGGAACAGGAACATGTGCTGAAGATAGATAAATCTTCTCCGCGCGTCGCCACGGATCATCGTGGCTGGACTCGGTTTGCGTCCACCTATCCCGCTGCCGGCTCGATACCATCATATGAAAGGGTTCAGTTTGAACAGCCGTTCCCTGAGACAAGTTCCGCCAATATCAGCGCCGCCTCGGTTAACTGCAGTGGGCGCGTGGTCAACGACTGTAAGACCAATGCGAGCGCCGTCGCCAATCAACAAAATCGTGTTAGTACCTTTCCATTAGCGGGGGTGTATTGGGCAAGCGATCTTACGGGCGTCTACGAACAGGCGCGGCCGGGAGCGACGGGCACGTTCTGGTCTGACGTAGATGGGTTTGGGTTGAGCACCTTTGCCAATAGCAGCCCCTGCGGTGTAACTGGGCGACAGGTTGCCGAATGCTATATAGGGCCGGATTCCGATATTTGGCTAGGGGTTTTGCGTGGGAACAAAAACATACTGATCGCTCAATCGACCGGTCGCGTAGGGCCGGACGACATCGGGCGCATCGTTCCAGAGAGCCTAGTTCAATCGATTCCCCAACCCAGGCCCTCAGAGCCGGGCAAGCCAACGGAGATCATTCCCAGTCTGCCGCTTCCAGGCCTGTATAGTGAGGGTGACACGTTGTCGGCACGCGTGGGGGTAGTTTCCAATTTGTGGTCGACCGCGCTCACTCGGACGCTTTACCTCGACATGAATGGGGACGGCTATCCAGACCCAATTATAAACAACACAGTCTACCGGACAGGACCGACCGGCGTGCCCCGGGATCAATGGCTGCCTGGGGCCACTAGCGTCGCCTCCGGCCACTCACGTAGTAGTGAGTCCCGTTCGTTGGACCTGTCTGTATCTATCGGTGATGGAGGTGTAACCACCACTGCGACGCCCCATGCCGCCGCAGGAAGCGGTGCACTGGGGCAAACAATGAGCATTGATACTGTCCACGGTGCTTGGACGGATGGTTCGTCTGCAACGACGTCCGCCAAGTCCTCGCCTGACGGCCCATTCGGGCTCGGTCTGAGTCTAGATGCCAGCCTTGGAGCCTCGTTCACACCTGATGACTTTCTTGACGTTAACGGCGACGGGCTACCCGACCTCGTTCGCTTTGACCAGCCTAGCTTCTTACCGACAGGCCCCCAAAAGGCAGGATCGATCCACGTCCGGCTTAATCTGGGTAAGGACTTCGCTGCAGAACAGCCCTGGCCGCTTATACAAGTTCCCGCTACCGTAAACGCTGCCGGCGGACTTGGCCCTCAGCTTGGCTACAACGATGGGAACGGGGGGTGGGCTGGTGGGCTTGCCTTGTCTCGTACATTCTCTTCGAGCCGGCAGAGTTTGGTTGATATCAACGGTGACGGTCTTGTCGATCTCGTCGTCCCAACCGGCAAAAACTACATTGTCTATCTTAATCAGGGCTCTAGTTTTTCGAAGGATGGCCTACCGCTTCGAACCCCGAATGTCTGGAGCTTTCGTGATTTGTCAGCTTCGGAGAGTTCGACCGTTGATGCAGGTGTGATCGTCGCACCGGCGTTTCCGTGTGGCTTCCCGCCACCGTGCTTTGTAATACAAAATCCCGGCATGCGGACTGCAACAACGGTAGGGCGTCAAATTGTAAGTGCACAGGACCTCAACGGGGATGGGCTAGTCGATCTGGCTAGTACGGGTGGCCTTTACCAAGGCATCGTAGGCGAGCGCCCTAATCTTGGCTTTGATTTTGGGCTTGCAACGCAGAACTACATCAATCCTCTCGGAAAACAGAACAAGCTGAAGCAGATTATAAATCCAAGCGGTAGCGTCATTCATCTTGACTACGCACTGGTGGGTAACGAGGGCGCTGACAATCCGAAGGGAATTTGGGGGTTAAGTAGGATCGCAATCGATGATGGCTTCCATCCCTCTCAGCCGGAGGACGGAGCGGATGAACAAATTCGCGAGGTGGCCTATTCCACCGGCAAATATGATCGATGGGAACGTGCTTTCCTTGGCTTTTCAAAGCTTACGATCACAGACGGGGGAGCCGATTGTGGTGCCGCCTCCTGCACGGGTGTTGAGCCGTCGACGCCGCTAAGGACAACCGTTCAGCAATATCGCAACGAAAGCATATACGTGCAGGGCCTCCTCGCACGTGAGGAGGTTCGGTCTGTCTTAGATGACAAGGCGTTCCGGGCGCGGGAGTTCGCCTATGATCTGTGGTCGATTAAGGTTGCGCAACCGTTCACGAAATTCGACGCCGCCTGTACACATGAATCCGGTGCGGATGACAAATGTATCCAGGAGACTGACCAAGCTCGCAACGACACGACGTCGGCATTGCGTTCCAATCTTTGGAACCAGCAGATCGCCCGACGCTACATGCCTCGTCTTCGCATAGTACGGGACCTGATTTGGGAGAGAAGTTCTGATCAGCTCCGTTCCATGCTGTTGTATGACTATGACACCCACGGCAACGTGACGACGCTCCTGAATCTGGGCCAAATCGGAGAAGTCGCTCAGTCGCATTTGGACCAAGACGATGATTTTCGCGCCGATCTCCAGTACGATAGAAACTCCGCAAACCCGGCAATCGCGGACCGCGTTGAAACGATGTTGGTTCAGCGAGGCCTCGATCCTGGCTGGCGTGGCGATAACGTTATGCGTTTTCGAGAGGCGGCTTATGACGCTCGTGGAAACCTGATCACTATTTGCCAATACTTGAGGGAAACAGCCGCCTTGGCGCGTTCCCGGGACCGGACATTCTGCGATGACGCAACATCTGAATTGAAGGCGGGCAACAACTGGGAAGGCTACAGAGCGCTAGTTGGGCGGGTTGGGCTTGGGCCGATGGACATCATCGTTGACCGTCGCCTAGATCTTGATCCGTTCGGCAATCCGCAGCGCGTTATTAGCCCCTTCAACATGGGCGGAGAAAGGATCGAGAACTACAACTGTTATACCGGGGACCCTTTCGCCCTTGCTGCCACGCATGTCAGACAAATTCGGCTTGCCGTGGACGCTGATGGGCTGTCTGAAGGCGGCGCAGCGTGTAATCCCGCGATAAGTTCAAGTTCCTCCTTGGCCGACTTCAGCTGGAGCACGTCCATCAGCGACCACCTGGGAACAGTCTCGGCATCCATTGACATCAACGGCAACAGCCTGGGCTACGGGCGCGACAATTGGGGGCGCTTGCGTACGGTGGTTTCTGACTGGGGCGCGCCCAACGCGGACGATCCCAGAATACCCGCTAACGCTTCAGTTCACTGCAACCTCCTACCGGCGGAGCGGCAGGCGGCGTGCAGCGTTATGCTCTACGTCGACTACAAGAAACTAAGCAATGCGGAAAGTGTATGGGGCGCAGTTGCGCGGCGCTACGTACTCGAAGACTTGTATGCTGCTGGCGCTGGCCAAGATGACAAATCCGCCATCTGGCAGGCGGTTCTGTCAGATGGCATTGGCAAGGTCCTGCAGTCAAACCGCGAAGCTTCTGTCTGTCTAACGCAAGGACGACGGCCAAATCCGAAAGACAAGTCAACTCATCTGAGTTCGGGACTCCCGCAACTTTGCGCCACAGAAGCTCACGGAATAGCGTCAGGCTGGCAGAAATTTGATGGCTTGGGGCGGGTTACTGCCGAGTACTATCCGTTCCCGATTGTGCAGTCGTCCGCGGGCAGATCAGTTGACGCCGTCGTTGAAGAGTTGCACCTGCCTGCGATTGTCGAGAGCAGTCCGCGCGCAGATTTTACTTACGACGAGCTTGGCCGGATCACGAACATCAAACAGCCGGACCAGAACCACATCCAATTCCAGTATAGTGTTCTCGCGGGTTCAAGTAGCGAACTGGGCCGGGTCCGAACGAAACTAATCGATGCCCGTTGTGCTGTGAGAGCTTTTGATCGGGATGCGCGCGGACTCATCGCTAGCGTCTTTGAAGCCCAAGCCCCGCCTACCGTCGCTCCCATGCATACGGCAGGGTTGGCGATTGGTGACAAGCGAGATCTCGAATTATTGGCTTGCCCAAGCAACGCGGCATTGATCCCAGGTGCGCCAAGAACCGCGCAAACCCGCTATTTCCACGATGCTCTGGGCCAGATTACGAAGGTTTCACGCCCACTTGGTGACGACGCCATTGTAAGCGAGTACGATCTGATCGGCCGTCGGACGCGAATTTCCGATCCAGATCGCGGTGATGAAATAATATCTTATGACGCGTTAAGCAATGTCATCGGACGAGACCGAGTGTCGATCCGTGCCGTGGCACCTCGCAAGATTCGCTATCTTTTTGCCGCTGATCGGATGACGGGCATCAGGTATGATGCAGCGTATAGCCACCTCAACGTGGACTATGTCTATGACGACTACCCAACTGACTGGTCTTCGCTGGCGACCAATGATCAGACAAGAAAGTGGCTTGAAAACTTCGCCGGAGAGGCCTGCCGCAATTGCCTAGGGCGCCTCGTCGCGATCAGGGATGGCAGCGGCTTTTTTGTCCGCGGCTTTGATGTTTATGGGCAGGTGACCGACACTCTTCGCTCCATTCGCTATCACGGGGCCGAAATCGGCCGCTTCGAGTTGCGCAATGAGTATGACACGTGGGGTACCCTGCGATCGGAGTACATAAAGGATCTAGTACCGGAGAGGCCCAGTCCGGCTTGCATAAACTCCCGGCGTCGGAATGACTACCTTTGCGATTTTCAACACTCGATCTTCTACAGCTATGATCAAGCGGGCAGGCCGACCGGAGTTCGTCTGGACAACCGGAGCATTGCGCAGTTCGCGTACGATGAATTCGACGCCAGCAAAGCCAAATGGACAGGCGACGGAACAATCACCGATCTGACCTACGATATCATTGACCGCCGACTCAATACAACGGTTGCCACACTTTTTGACGGCACACCATTAATAGCCGGCGGCTATTCTTATGATGCCGGCGGGAATCTGCTGCGTCACCGCAACCTCGTCCCATATGGACACGCGGATAGCTATGTGGACGACATGAGCTACGGTTACGATGGGGCCAATCGACTGGTTAGCGCTTCGGGAGCCGTTCAAGATACCCGTTTCGTGGAGACGGCAATAAATTTTGCTGAGAATTACGATTACGATCTACGTCATCGTCTCACGCAAAAGGGTCCCGATCACTATGTCTATCCTACTTTTCGACCTTCATCTGAATGGAAGCCTGTCGATGCGCCAGAATTCATTGGTCGTGACGTCCAAAAACGCGGCCTAGGGCTTTCTCATCAATATGATGGGTGGGGTTCGCTAGTCGGCGTGGCCGACACAACTTCCGAAGAGAACCAGACTCGGAGACTAGGGTGGGATCCGGAATCTCGACTGACCGATATTCAGATCACAAAGACCAATTTGGTTTCTAAGAATGGCGGAACGGAGACTCAGGGCGCCACGATTTTCAATGACTATGTTTACGACTACCAAGGCACCCGGACTGTGAAGCGTGAAGGGCGAAGGGGCAATATCCCTGGAACTGTTGCGAACGAGGAGGGATGGAAGCACCTCTACATTAGCCCTAGTTTCTCACGGCGCTATGATGGACCGGGGTTCATTCAGATCTCGCTTGCCGCGCAACGAGTAGCGTCAGTGGCCTTCAACAACACCGCCCAGAAGTCAGATCGGACCACCTTCTACTATCACTCGGAACTCCCCAGCGGCAGCACCACTGCGATTACTCGTCAAGTTTTGGGTGGCGAGCATCAAGGCGAGCTGTATCAGCGCATGGCGTATGCGCCGTTTGGCGAACCTCTACACGGCTACCAGTACGGCGAGAAGCAGGCCGATATCCAACTCGCCCCTAATTTCGCTTTTGCCGGTAAGGAGAGGGATACAGACACAGAATATAGCTACTTCGGGGCGCGTTACTATGACCCGAGAACGGCAGTGTGGCTAAGTCCAGATTCAGCGTTGTCGGCATATCTAGCTGGCGAGCCTCTGGGAGGGGTATACAGCCCGAAAAATGCGAGCGTTTATCTGTTTACTCATGGCGATCCGATCAACAAGATCGACGTCGACGGAAATTTCGCTTTCGCGGCGGCTCCGATGGTGGCTCCTTGGGTCATAGAGGCAGCCGTCACCATACTCGCAGCGGCCGGATTGATCGGTAGCACCATTGTGATTGGGCAAAATATACCGGACTGGCAAATTGCTCCTCCCCTAGTCCAACCAAAGCTTCGCGAACTGCCGTGGGGTAACCTTGTTTACCAAGAGAAGGCCCCAGAAAGTGCGCCAGAGATTGCCCCACCTGGATCGGTGCTTAAACCCCGAACGACAAAGAAAGGGGAAAAGGCCGTCGAGGTAATTAGGCCCGACGGCTCTGTAATTGACATCTCGCCGGATCGGGTGAAGGAATATGAATATGAACCTCGTGCCTCGAAACTGAGGCGACCAAAAACCTTCGAGGATGCGCAGCCTGGGTCGAAGGGTGAAAAGCGTGATCCTACGCCGGCGGAGCTCGATTTTCTCAAAGGTCTCAAACCAAGAAAATGAACCACGAACAAATAGATAAAATACTTCGGGCCTTCTGTTTGTTTCTCGACAGAGCCCAATCTAGTCTCGCGAAATCCGAGCTGGTTGAAATGGCGGATTTAGGCGATTGGTGTCAGGCAAACTGGGAGCTGCTCGTTGAAGGAGCACTTTCGAGACACCTCAATTGCAGCGTATTGTTGGAACCTTATGGAGGCGGCGCGGACATAAATGGGCGCAGCAGTCGCGTAATTTTCCCGGAGGCTCTCCCTACTCACCGAATCCTTTGTCGGGGCCGCTCCGCTTTCGCTCTTGAACATCTTTCCCATAAGTACCTGAGTATCAACGAAGCACCCTTTTATCAGTTCGTCTCTTGGAACGGTAGGCAGTATGAGGAGGTGCCGCCATTTCAGTATGTCCTTCTGAAGGAGGATGAATTCACTCTATTCGCACTCCAAGATGTACGATTTGATGTTGCGCTCCTTCAGAGCTTTTGAACAACCTAGCTCCCTCAAACCGGGCGCGACAGGAGTGATGTACAACACGGCCACCTAAGTTCGCCGCATCCGCTATGTGGAACTAAGAAAAAGGCGACCATAAGCGGGCCTGGTGGTCAGGCTAGAGGAAGCGGCATGGCCGTCCTCTCTTCACCTGTTGCCCAAACAGTTGAACGCTCTCTTGAAGCGACACGCGGCGCCGTAGCGCACAGAGCGACGATGCGAGGCGTTGCAATCAATCGAATTCGATGACGAAACTATGGGTGGAATCCGTCGACGGCATATCCGCCCAGGTCTCCAGCCGAACCGACTTCATGTCGTGCTTTCCTTCAATGCCAACGAAGTACATGCCGACGTCATCGCCTGGATTGTCTTCGTTCGGTGAACCTTCCAGTCACTTTGTGAATGTCAGTGCCTCACCGGTGACCCAACGCCAGCCGGCCCTGGGTTCGCGACCGCCTTCATCTTGGATCAAACCGATCCAGGGGCCGAATTTGTGAGAATATCAGAATATCGTACCCCTCCGGT
This sequence comes from Ensifer sp. ENS03, assembly GCF_014852035.1. Classification (NCBI taxonomy): domain Bacteria; kingdom Pseudomonadati; phylum Pseudomonadota; class Alphaproteobacteria; order Hyphomicrobiales; family Rhizobiaceae; genus Ensifer; species Ensifer sp. ENS03. The sequence goes on from NZ_JACVAV010000012.1 coordinate 163,511, forward strand.
GAGGGCCGCCTTGCTGAGTTAGGCTGAAGGCTGCAAGTCCTAGTGCAAACACTAGGGGTAGTCCTATGACGAAGCATCAGATTGAGGTCATTACGTCGGTCGAGCGGCGTC
>NZ_JACVAV010000013.1:0-140897 GCF_014852035.1 Ensifer sp. ENS03
GCGGCTGCGCCAGCGATTGCGGCGTCCATGGCCACGATCATGCCGGCGCCTGGACGTCGAAACTGCCGATCGCCGACCTTAAGGGTTTCTTCGGCGCGCTTGGATGCTCCTGCTGGGCGGTGTGACGATAGCGGAAGGGAGACGCAGAATGCGCACGAAAGCCGGCGCCGTCGCGATGGCCGCGGTCTCAATCTTGCTCAACGCATCGCTCGGACCGGAGCAGGCCTCGGCCTCGCCGACTGAGGGCGTCCGGCACCTCTCGGCGAAAGTCGTGGTGAACCATCCGCCGGCGAAGCATGGAGCCTACTACCAAGGCATATCCCAGAGCGCGATCACCGCTTTGAAATGGCCGAAAAATCGATGAGGGCGGCTTTGCCGCCCATCAAGCCGAAGACCGCCTGACAAGGAAACGAAAGATTGAGCCTCTCTTCCCTCGAAAACCGTCTCGCCGCTCGCCTCCGGCCGGGCCTTTCCGGCAACCGTGTCATATTCGTCGGGTTGCTGGCGCTCTGCTCGGCCTATATCCAGGGACCCTTGACGAAAATCTTCGACTTCCCGGGCGCGCTTGCCGAGATGGAGCATTTCGGCCTCTATCCGGCACCGCTCTTTGCTGTCGGCGTCATCGTTTTTGAGCTTGCCATGTCGGCTCTCGTTCTCTCAGGCTTCTACCGCTGGGTGGCGGCAGGCGCGCTTGCGGCCTTCACGCTCGCCGCCACCTTGCTCGCATTCCGCTTCTGGGAACTGCCGCCCGGCATGGAGCGCGCGATGGCGACAAACGGTTTCTTCGAACATATCGGCCTTGCCGGCGCATTCGTGCTCGTTGCAGTCTATGATCTGCGCGAACGTGCATCCACGGAGAGGGGCGGCCAATGACGCAGGCAGCGACCAACAGCGCCGGCACTTTCGCGCCCTTGCGCCAGAAGGTTTTCGCCGTGCTCTGGGTGGCGACCATCATCGGCAACACCGGCAGCTTCATCCGCGATGTCGCAAGCTCCTGGCTCGTCACCGACCTGTCGGCAACGCCCGCCGCCGTCTCGATGATCCAGGCGGCCGCGACGCTGCCGATCTTCCTGCTCGCCATTCCCGCCGGCGTGCTCTCCGATATTCTCGACCGACGCAAATTCCTGATCGTCGTGCAGTTCCTGCTCGCATCTGCGAGCCTCTGCCTGTTGTTCCTCTCTGCAAGCGGGCTGCAGTCGGTGACCTCGCTGATTGCGCTTACCTTTGTCGGTGGCATCGGCGCAGCGCTGGTTGCCCCCACCTGGCAGGCGATCGTGCCGGAGCTCGTGTCGCGACCGGACGTCAAGGGCGCGGTCGCGCTGAACTCGCTCGGCATCAACATCTCCCGCGCGATCGGCCCGGCGCTTGGCGGCCTGCTGCTTGCCTGGTTTGGCGCGGCTGTCACCTATGGCGTCGATGTCATCAGCTATGTCTTCGTCATTGCCGCATTGGTCTGGTGGCGGCGGCAGGTGCCGGAGGACGACGCGCTCGCCGAGCGCTTCCTCGGCGCCTTCCGGGCCGGCCTGCGCTATGCGCGCGCCAGCCGCGAGCTGCATGTGGTGCTTTTGCGTGCAGCCGTGTTTTTCGCTTTTTCAAGTGCGATCTGGGCTCTGCTGCCGCTGGTCGCCCGCCAGCTTCTCGGCGGCGGCGCCAGCTTCTACGGCATCCTGCTCGGCGCCGTCGGCGCCGGCGCAATCGGCGGCGCGCTGGTGATGCCGCGCTTGCGGGCCCGGATGGATGCCGACGGATTGCTGCTCTTGTCCGCGGTCCTGACCGCCGCCGTCATGGGCGTGCTTTCCTTCGCGCCGGCGCAATGGGTGGCGGTGGCGGCGCTGCTCGTCTGTGGTGCGGCCTGGATCACGGCGTTGACGACGCTGAACAGCACCGCGCAAGCGATCCTGCCCAACTGGGTGCGCGGACGCACGCTCGCCGTCTATCTGACCGTCTTCAACGGCGCGATGACCGGCGGGAGCCTTGCCTGGGGCGCGACCGCCTCGGCGATCGGCGTGCCCTTCACGCTCGCCGTGGCGGCCATCGGCCTTCTCTCAGTCGGCTTCGCCTTCCACGCCATGAAGCTGCCGAAAGGTGAGGCGGATCTCATACCTTCCAATCATTGGCCGGAGCCGCTGACCAGCGAGCCGGTCGAACACGACCGCGGACCGGTTCTCGTCCTGATCGAATATACGATCGACAAGGCGGATCGGTCCGAGTTCCTGAAGGCGCTCGCCCGCCTGTCGCACGAGCGGCGGCGCGACGGCGCCTATGGCTGGGGCGTGACCGAGGACGCGGCCGATCCCGGACGGCTGGTCGAATGGTTTATGGTCGAATCCTGGGCAGTGCATCTGCGCCAGCACAAGCGCGTGTCGAAGGCCGATGCCGACATTCAGGACGATGTCCGCCGCTACCACAAGGGGCCGGCCGCGCCGGTCGTCAACCACTTTCTCGCGATCAACCACCCCCATCTCGGTTGACGCCGACCGCACGTCCCGGCGCGGATCTCGCGCCGGGGCCACATCTCAAAGACATACACCCAACCCAAACAAAGGAACCGTTCCCATGACCGAGAACTTCGTCAGGACTGAAGACGGCGTCGATATCTTCTACAAGGATTGGGGCTCGGGCCAGCCCATCGTCTTTCACCATGGCTGGCCGCTGTCGGCGGACGATTGGGATGCGCAGATGCTCTATTTCGTCAGCAAGGGCTACCGGGTCATCGCCCATGACCGCCGCGGCCATGGCCGTTCGACGCAGGTGAGCGAGGGACACGACATTGCACACTACGCGAAGGATGTTGCGGCGCTGACCACCAAGCTCGGCCTCAGCGATGCAATCCACATCGGTCACTCCACCGGAGGCGGCGAAGCGGTGGCTTACGTGGCGCGCCACGGCGGCGGCCGGGTTTCCAAGCTGATCATCGTCGGCGCCGTGCCGCCGATCATGGTCAAGACCGAAAACAATCCGGGCGGCCTGCCGATCGAGGTGTTCGACGGTTTCCGGGCGGCGCTTGCCGCCAACCGCGCCCAGTTCTTTCTCGACGTTCCGGCCGGCCCGTTCTACGGCTACAACCGCCCGGGTGCCGAAGTATCGGAAGGCGTCGTCCGCAACTGGTGGCGTCAGGGCATGATGGGCAGCGCCAAGGCCCATTACGAAGGCATCAAGGCCTTCTCCGAAACCGACTTCACCGAAGACTTGAAGGCGATCGACGTGCCGACGCTGGTCATGCACGGCGACGACGACCAGATCGTGCCGATCGACGACAGCGCGCGACTGGCGGTGAAGCTGCTGAAGAACGGCACGCTCAAGGTCTATGAGGGTTATCCACATGGCATGTTGACAACCCATGCCGATGTCATCAATCCCGACCTGCTCGCCTTCATTAAGGCCTAAAGCTCGGGCACGGTCCGCGGTGTCCGGGTATTGCGGACCGTGCCGGGACAACGCTACTGCATGGTTCCCTATTCATCGCCGGTTTTGCGGACGGAACATGCAGCGCTTCGAAGCGCTACAGCGCCCTCTATGCGCCTCAAAGGCGCGCGGCGCTGTAGTGCCGGCGCCGCACCGACAGCGTCGCGCAGCCGCGCCGATCCTGGATCTTATCGCGAGTTTCAGCGCGCCCGCTTCGGCCGGCGAACAGCCCGGACGACGCCGCTCGGCCCGCCGCCACAGAAGAAGCGCTCGCCGCCATCGGACTCCAGGCCCGATACGCCCATTCCGGACGGCATGGCGACCGTTTCGAGCACCGCTCCCGTTTGCGGATCGATGCGCCTGATATCGCTTTCGTCACCCTCCCAGGTGCCGTGCCAGAGTTCGCCGTCGACCCAGGTCACCCCGGTCACGACGCGCTTGGATTCGATCGTGCGCAGGATTGCGCCGTTCTCGGGATCGATCTGATGAATTTTGCGGCCCCGATGCTGCCCGACCCAAAGCGTGCCCTCGGCCCAGGCAAGGCCGGAATCGCCGCCACCGCCCGGCGCCGGGATTGTTGCGAGAATTTTCCCGGTTTCCGGATCGATCTTCTGGATGCGATCTTCGGCGATCTGGAAGAGGTGCTTGCCGTCAAACGCCGTACCGGCATGCGCGGCGACATCGATCGAGCGGACGGGCGCACCGTTTTCCGGGTCGAAGGCGTTGATCGTGTCACCGGCGGCGAACCATACGTTCCGGCCGTCGAAGGTGACGCCATGGACCTGGTCTGCCCCGGGGAACGGGCCATATATCTGGATGATTTCGGCTTCGGATCTTTTCATGGGTCTGATCCTATTCGTTTGGCAAAGGGCCGGGGAGTAACAACACTGTCGGGAATGCGGCAATCGGCGGCACGACCCAGCGCCGTGCCCGCCCGCGCCCGATCGGCATAACCTTGCCTTGCGAGGCGAGCTCTTCGAGCGCCCGCTGCACGGTGCGCGCGCTGGCGTCGAGCGCGATTGCGAGCGCCGAACTTGACCAGGCCTCGCCGTCCGCCAGCAGCGCCCGCATCGTCGCATGTCGCTCGTCGACCGGCGGGGCAAGGACGACGACTGTGTGCTTGCCGTGCGGCACCAGCCGGAAGCCATCGCTCGTCGCCGTGATATCCGCAAGCGGGCGCAGTTCCTCGCGCAGCCGGCCGATTTCGACACGCAGCCTTGCCCGGTGGGATTCGTCGACATGTCGTGCGCCGAAGGCCCGGGCGAGCAAGGTTCGCCTTGAGACGTCTCCCGGCCAGGCTTCGCCCAGCGCGCGCGCCAGCGCAAAGAGCACCGGCCGAGTGGCAAGCGTGCACAAGGTCGCTTGTCTTCGGACGAGGTTCCGGCAGGCGTCGATGACGAGGGCGCCGGAAGCAAGCAGCTCTTCGACCTCGCCAAGCAGCAGCGAGCGCTCTTCCCCATCCGCCATGAGGCGGGCAGCCGGCGCTTTAAGCACGGCGGCCGCGTTTTCAACTTCCAAGATCAGGGCCGGAATGCCGGTCGCCCGTGCCGCTTCGCCCGCCCGCCCGAAGGCGGCGGTGGCGGCCTCGGTTCGCAACCGGCGCACGGCGATGCCGGCGAGCGCCAGGTCGTGGGCGGCTTTCGACAGCGGTGTCAGCCGCGCCGTATCGATATTGGCAAGCAAGTTCTCGGCCTCGTCCAGACGGCCGATCAAGAGCAGGCGCCGTGCCCCGAGATTGCGGGCGTGGGCGGCATTGAGGTGGTCGCCATGGGTTTCGAGCGTCGAGCGGGCGGCGTCGAGCGCCCGCATCGGCCAGGAAAGATCACGGGAGACGATGGCGATCTCCGCCTCGGCGACGATGCACCGCGCCCGCGCCACCGCTTCCTTCGGGCCGAAGGCGCGCGCGGCGTTCTTCAGCAGGACCTTTGCGCGGGCGAAGTCTCCAAGCTGGGCCATGGCGATGCCGCGCAGCGCCAGTGCCGGCGGATCGTCGCGTAGCGCCACCCGCTTCAGCGCGCCGAGCGGGTCGCCCGACGCCAGTGCTCGCGCCGCGGCGGTGATCAGCGAATCCATCGAAATCCCGTCACACTTGTCACTCCCGCAAGCCGTGTTCCAGCCTTTATCTATCTCTCAGGTGGCAACGGACAACAGAAAGAAGCTTCGTCGCACAATCAAGCGGAAACAGTCGGGCGCACGCCTTCAAGGCTGCATCGAATGTGAATCTGCAACTATTATGAAATTCTTTCGAAGCTTCTGTCGGCTTGGCGTCGGCGTGAGCGTCTTTCAATCGGGCGGGCGAGGGGATGTCCCAGGCACGGTCCGCCGCGCGATCAGGTTGCACAATTTTTCGGCGTGGCCGGGCGGCTTTAAGGAGATTTGCAATGACCAATTTGCATTACCGTTGGGTCATCGTGGCGGCCGGCGGGCTGCTCGGCTGCCTGGCGATCGGCGCCATGTTTTCGCTTCCGGTGTTCCTGCTGCCGATTTCGCGCGACACCGGCTGGTCGGTGACAGGCGTTTCGAGCGCCATGACCATCGGCTTCCTGGCCATGGCTTTTGCCAGCATCGCCTGGGGCAGCCTTTCCGACCGATGGGGCGCGCGTCCGATCGTGCTCATCGGCTCGGTGCTCTTGGCCGTCAGCCTGATGGCAGCGAGTTGGACGACCTCGCTGATCGCCTTCCAGATGCTTTTCGGTGTCGTCGTCGGCACCGCGACGGCGGCGATCTTCGCGCCGATGATGGCTTGCGTTACCGGCTGGTTCGATACGCATCGCAGCCTCGCGGTCTCGCTCGTCTCGGCCGGCATGGGCATGGCGCCGATGACGATGTCGCCCTTTGCCGCCTGGCTGGTATCCGCCTACGACTGGAGAACCGCTCTGCAGATCATCGCGCTGGTCGTTGCCGTCATCATGATCCCGGTCTCGTTTCTCGTTCGCCAGGCGCCGGCACTTGCCGACGGTGCTGCCGCGGCCTCGCCCGAGGAAGAGCCCCATTCGTCGATGACGACCAGCCAGGTGCTGAAATCGCCGCTCTTCATCATCCTGCTTCTGACCAACTTCTTCTGCTGCGCCACCCATTCCGGCCCGATCTTCCACACGGTGAGCTACGCGATCACCTGCGGCATTCCGGTCATGGCGGCCGTGTCGATCTACAGCGTCGAGGGTCTTGCCGGCATGGGCGGCCGCGTCGTCTTCGGTCTGCTCGGCGACCGTTTCGGGGCCAAACGTGTGCTCGTTCTTGGACTTCTGGCCCAGGCCTTCGGCGCGCTTGCCTATGTCTTTGCCGCCGGGCTCGGCTCGTTCTACGCAGTCGCCGCCCTGTTCGGCTTCATCTATGCGGGCGTCATGCCGCTCTATGCGGTGCTTGCCCGCGAGAATTTCCCCTTGCGGATGATGGGGACGGTGATCGGCGGGACGGCCATGGCTGGCAGCCTTGGCATGGCGACGGGACCGATTGCCGGGGGCCTGATCTATGATGCGATGGCAAGCTACACCTGGCTTTACATCGGTTCCTGGGGCATCGGCCTCGGCGCGTTCCTGATCGCACTCACCTTCCGGCCGGCGCCGCGCTACCAGGCGACGGTGGCCGCGGCCTGATGCGAGCGTGCTGACAGCGAGAGAAAGGGCTCCGCCTGGGAAGGGGAGCCCTTTGGATCATTGCAGGCGCTCATCCGCGTCCGTCTTAGCGGTCGTCTATCCGGACCGTTCGTGCGCCGACATGCAGCGCCCGGCCGGCGCCGAGACCCATGATCGCCACGCCGATGCCGAGCGCGATGAAAAGAACGGCGCTGGCGGCGAAGCTGCCAGTCCAGCTGCGGATGAAGCCGACAAGCAGGGGGCCGATGGCGGCAAGCACGTAGCCGACGCCCTGGGCCATGCCGGAGAGATGGGCCGCCACGTGCGAATCGGGCGAGCGCAGCACAATGAGGGTCATCGCCGCAGCAATCAGGCCGCCCTGTCCGATCCCTTGCAGAACGGCCCAGGCGAGCACCGTCGAGAGCGGCGCGAAAAGGATGCCGATCAGTGCGATGACGGCGGCGGCGACGAGCGCCACGCAGACGGCGCGCTGGTCGCGGCGCCTTACGGCGAAGGATGGCACGAGCAGGCAGGTGACGACCTGCATCATGATCGAGGCGGAGACGACCGCACCGGCAGTTGCGGCATCGAGGCCACGCTCACGCAGGATCGGCGCCATCCAGCCGAAGACGCAATAGGCGAGTGCGGATTGCAGACCCATGAAGAGCGTCACCTGCCAGGCGAGCCGATCGCGCCAGAGGTCGACGACGCGGAAGCCGCTATGGCGGGCTTGCGCCTTGCCGCGCAGCGCCTGCGGTGCCCAGATCATCAGCACGATGAGGGCGGGTACCGCCCAGGCCGCGAGCGCGCCGGACCAGGAGCCGACCACATGGTGTTCGATCGTCAGCGTCAGGCCGGCGGCGCTGGCAGCACCGGCGCAGAGCGCCATGGTATAGAGGCCCGTCATCATCGCGGCGCGGTCGGGAAAGTCACGCTTGACGAGCCCGGGAAGCAGCACGTTGCCGATCGCGATCGCCGCACCTGCCGCAAATGTCGAAAGGAAAAGCAGCGGCACGGACTGAACGCCGCGCAGACCCGTGCCGAGCGTCAGCAGGACGAGCACCCCGAGAAGCGTGCGTTCGGCACCGAAGCGTTGGGCGAGCTTCGGCGCAAGCGGCGCGAAAAGGCCGAGACAGAGCACCGGCAGGGTGGTGAGCACGCTGGCGCTGGCGGTGGAAAGGCCGGTCGCCTGCATCACCTCGGGCAGCAGCACCGAGAGACTTGAAAACAGCGGCCTGAGGTTGAAGGCGATGAGCACGAGGCTGGCGCCCAGCAGGATGCGGGCGCTGCGGCTCAGCACCGGTGGTTGCGGTGCCGGCAGGCTGTCGGCCTCGGCATCGATAAGCTGGTCTTCGATGTCCAGCGGTTCGGCGGCTTCGGCTTTGTGGGGATCACGAAAAGTCTGGTTCATTGGGAAAGTAGCCGATCAAGTTCAGCGAGGACGGGGGCCATGAACGCCCGAACGGCGGCCGCGGCCTTGTCCGGATCACTGGCCGCAATGGCCTCGACGATCGCCGCATGCGCCCGGTCGTCCGGCTCCGGCAGGTCGCCTGACAGCGTCGAGTGAATGGTTTCGAGAATGGCCGAAGTGAAAAAGTCATAGAGCTCGACGATGGCCCTGTTGCCGGAGGCCTCGACGATCGACCGATGAAAGGCAATGTCGCGCCGTCCGAAGGCCTCACGCCCACCATCGGAAACCGTGCCGCGGGCGAGAAGAAGGCGCTTCATATGTTCCAGATCCTTGGGCGTATGCCGCAGCGCCGCCAGGCGTGCGGCTTCCACGTCGAGGGCCGCGCGCGCCTCCCATTGGTCGCGCAGGCTCGCCCGCTTGACGCGGTCAAGCGCGCCCGAGCTATCGACCGTCGAGCGGACATAGGTGCCGGAGCCCTGGCGGGCGTCGAGCAGCCCCTTCGAGATCAGGACCCGAACGGCCTCCCGCACGGTTCCGCGGCTCACCGCCAGAAGTTCGGTCAGCGCCGTCTCGTTGGGAATGCGTTCGCCGATAGCCCAGCGGCCGCGGAGGATTTCCGCCCGCAGGCTTTCGGCAGCGCTCTCGGCAAGGTTGGTACGATTGATCGGTCGCATTGTCTGTTCATCAAGTCATCAGATGATTTGATGGATAGGGTGAGGCGTTCGCAGAGTCAAGCGTGACGACGGGGAATGAAGAAGGCGTCGCAGCGTCGTGCGGCCGGTTTCGGCGACGGATTTGTCGATGGCTGGGGTGCGGAAGCGCTGGCGCGCAGAATCGCGGTCGCGCGCCGGTCGGCGCGCGATACTCAGGCTTTAGCTACGGGAATGCAGTCCCGGCACCGCGTGATCTCAGTTGAGCCTGAGATCGAGGCCGGGATGCAGCTTCTTGAGGTTCGGCAGCGATTTCGACTGCCACGGGATCTCAGAGGTTCCGCGCACCGTCAATTGCACGTTCGGGCGGTTGCGTGCCTCGATCGTCAGCTTGGCGAGCAGGTTGATCCCGGACGAGTTCAGGAACTGCAGTTCGGTGAGGTCGATCGTGATGTGCTCAGGCTCGGTCTCCAGAACGCCCATCACCGTCGAGAAGATCGGGGCATAGGCCTCCGTTCCCGGCAGCCGCATCGTGCCTTCAAAATGAATATCGTTGCCTTCGGACCAAACGCGATACTCTTCTTCGTCCTTGTTTTCCATGTTCACCGGCTCATCAGTTCGAGAGGTCTGGGACCGCAATGGAGGCATAAGTCTCCAATGAGGTTTCGCCGTCGTCACCCTGGGCGCCAAAAACCCAAGCGAAACGAACGCCATAATCGCTCATCAGCGTCAAAAGACCAAGCCCCGAGCCGCTCTTGCCGAGCCCGGTTGCGTTGGCTTCGATGCGCTCGATGAGCAAGTCGCCCGGGTCGCCGTCGGCGATCTCGGACAAAAGATCCTGGAAGCGCGCAGCAGCTTCGTTGTCGATCACGTTCGACACTTTCGTGCGGAAGCTGTGGCCCTCGAGGGCGGCCTCGACGACCACGGAACCGGAAGCGCGGAACTTCACGGCATTCTCGACCAGTTCGTTGGTGAGGTAGCCGATGTTGTGGCGCACTTCCCGATAGGTGTTGCGCGACGCGCGATAGCGCAGCGCCGCCAGTTCGGCGACGAAATCCGAAGCCATGGCGCAATGCTTCCAGCTGAGATCCAGCGGCCCGTCGTAAAGACGCAGCCGGGTCATCTTCTGGTGGGCGCCGATCGTCAGGTCCGCCAGTCCGTAGAGCGTGGTCATCTGATCACCTGTGTCTCATGACGACGAGCGTGATGTCGTCGTAGATCTTCTGCTTGCCGATATGCGCCATCAGGTCGTTGATGATACCCGATTTGACGTCCTCGGCGCTCTGTCCGTAAAACTTTCCGGCACTCTCGCACAGTCGCTCGATGCCAAACAGTTCGCCCTTGGCGTTCGCTGCCTCGGTCACGCCGTCCGTATGCAGCACGATCATGTCGCCGCGGCCGAACGAGATCTCGCGGGTGGCAACAAAGCGCGAAATGTCCGATTCCAGGCCAATCGGCAGGCCGAGGTCGAGCGTGTCGATCCGCTCGATTTCCGCACCCTTGCGCACGACGATCAGTTCCTCGTGCTGCCCCGACAGCGTCAGGCGGCCCTGGTCGTAGTCGAGGAAGGCCAACGACAGATGCTTGTCAGTGTTGGTGCGCACGATGTTCTTGTAGATGGCGCGGTTGAGGCGGTTGAGAAACTGCTCCGGGTCCATGTCGCCGGCTTCCTGCAGGGCCCTTGCGACCGACTGCACCATCAGCATCAGCACCCCGCTTTCGAGGCCATGACCGGTCACGTCGCCGATGCCGATCTTCAGCCGCTCACCGTCGCGCAGCACATCGTAGTAGTCGCCGCCCACCTCGTCGGCCGGGCGCATATAGGCGGCGATTTCGAGATCGGCGATTTCCGCGAGCTCGCCGGCCTTCGGCAGCACCATCATCTGGATCTGCTTGGCGACGGCGAGTTCGGCGCCAAGGCGCAGGTTCTCGCTGCGCAGTTGGGTATTCAGCGTCGAAATCTGATGGTTGGCGTCCTCGAGCTGCTTGGTGCGTTCGGTCACCAGGTTTTCGAGGTTCTCGGTATGGTAGCTGATCTCCTCAGCCATTCTATTGAACGCGATAGCGGCTTCACCGACTTCGTCGCGCGTCGTGATGGGCACACGGACGGAGTAGTCCTTCGCCTCGATGCTGGTTGCCGCTCCGGCGAGCGCGCTGATGCCGCGGGTAACCCGCTTGGAGATGCCGAATACGGCGAGCGTGACGAACAGCAGCGAAGCGAGCAGGGCCAGGATCTGATAGATGAGGATGCGGTTCGTCGCTTCAGAGATACTCGCCTGTGCCGCAAACAGCGAGGCATAGATTTCGCGCTCCGGCACGACGATGCCGATCGACATGGTCTCGCGGCGCACCGGGCCGGAAACCCAGAGGTTCTCCGGCTCGAGCTGCTTGAGGAGAATGAGATAGGGGACCTTCTCACCACCCTCATCGAGCAGCACCCGCTGAATGGCGCCATCGGTGCCAAGCGGCAGCTCTGCGATCGCGGGCTGGGCGCTGCGGCGCAGCGAGCGCTCCAACCCGGTGACGCCTTGTCCACCCGTGTCGCTGGACCGCCGCAGGCCGATCACCTTTTCGCCGACCGGATTGATGGCAAGCACGTTGCCGTCGGACATCACCAGAAATCCGAAGCCGCTGTCGCCGACCTTGACGCTTTCGACAACCTCGGCCAGCTGGTCGAGCGTGATATCGGTTCCGGTTGCTCCGGCGACACCTTTGCGGTCGGGCGTCCAGAGTGGCTGGAAGAAGCTGACGATCAGTTTGCCCGAGGCGGCATCGGTGTAAGGTGCCGTTTGCGTGGTATCGGCTGCAACGGGCCTGAGGCTCGGTTGCTTCGCCCATTCCTCCCAGGACTCATAGAGGCCGGGGAAGAAGAAGTTCCAGAAGTTGGCTTCGTTATGGCCGGGGTAGAGACGGTCGAACGTCTGTGCCTGATCCGCATAGGGCGCCATCCGCAAGATCGGCCGTTCTTTTGGTCCGACGTAGTACATCTGCAGTTTGGAGCGGCCGTGCGCAAGCAGGGCGGGCGCAACCAGATCAAGAACGGCGCTGTTCTCGATATCGGCCTGTACCTCGGGTAGTGGCCGATGGTCGGGGCCAAGGAGATAGCTCCAGACGCTTACGCTCGAGAGCGGCCCCGGAAGGTTCTGCGCCCACCCACCTTTGGCATCGTAAGTGACGGTAACGGACTCCGGTGCGTGCCGCGCAAGGGCCTCGCCGACGTCGGACCGGCGCACGGGGCGGTCGATCTGCGCCTGGATTACGCCCGCGAGCGTGGCGACGTCGGCGTGAACCTGGCCGAGCAGAAGATTAACCCGCGCGGCCGTCGATTCCGCGTAGGTGAGCATGTAGTCTTCGTTGGCGTTTTGCAGGCCCTGTCCGACTTCCGTCGTCGCGTCGCGCGACAGTCTTTGAACGTTCCAGAGCGCCAGGCCGCCTGTCAGCAGGAGGTCGAAGAGCACGGCGCTGCCGACGACCAGCACGAACTTGGCGCGAAAGGATCTCAAACCGAACCGGGGGCGTTTGATATTGCTCGCGCTCATAGTGGTTTGCGCCCGGACGCTGCCCAGATCGGCCAGCCCGCATAGCCCTTCGGATGCAGTGCAGCGAAGATGTGATCCCGGAAGCCCTGGCGGAACCGCTCGATGAATTCGGGTGTTTCGCCGTGCCTCACCGCCATGTCCGCAAACATCTTCTCCCAGCCGGCGATGATATCGGCGAAATCCTGTGGGTCACCGTCCAGATTGGTGACCATGAAGGATTCGACCAGGATGTCGTCGAAGCCCGTGTCGGCAAGATAGCGCCGGCTCTTCGGCCCGAACTCCACATCTATCTCGAAATTGCTCAAAAGCCGCGCGAGCTCATTGTAGGTCCATTGGATGCTTTGCGCCCGCGGCTCGCCGAGGCAGTGCGAGTTCTTCTCGTTGGTGATGTAGACGCGGCCGCCCGGCTTCACGATCCGATAGAGTTCCTTGAGAAGCAACTCCGGCTGATTGAAGACCTGCAGCGAGTGGCGGCAACTCACGAAGTCGAACTGGTTGTCCTCAAGCAGCATCTCCGACGCGTCGCCGTAGGTGTATTCGATACCCGTCACGCCGAACTCGGCGGCCACCTTCCGGGCATAGGCGAGGCTCGGCTTCGAGTGGTCGAGCGCGACGATCCGCGACGGCTGGAACTCCTTCTGCGCGAGCACGGCGAAATCGCCGATGCCGCAGCAGATGTCGGCCACGGCGATGCCGGGCCGCATGCCGTGGCGCGGCAGGATGGTGCGCTCGTGGCGCCACGTCAATTTGGTCTGCGCGCGCAGGATTGGAATGAAGCTCGTATCCTCGAAGTAGTCCTGGCCGGGATAGAACATCGAATCATAGACCTCGACGGAGATCTGCGGCTCGATCGTGCTCAGGTGCCGGAACATGCGCGTCGTCCAGCTGACGACGCTTGACGTGACGACGATCAGGCGCAGGTCCGACCGTTCCCGGCAGGCGTCGAGGGCGACCCGGATGAAGGCCTGGAAGGCCGTATTGTTCATCTGGATGAGGCGCTTCACATCGATATAGAGAACGCCGCGCACCGTATCGATGGCTTCCCTCAGCGCATGGATACTCTCGGCGATTTCATCGATCGAACGCGGCCGAATCGTTCCGGCAAGCGAGAAGATCTGGCTGTTGGGATCGAAGTCGACCTTGAAACGCTGAGGAAGGCTCGCCGCCATCAACTCACCATTCCTTCAAGAGGAAGATCCACGATCAGGGTGATGGCCGGAGCCGCATCCTCGTCAAGCCGGAGGCGGGCGTCATAGTTGACCGCCAGGTCCAGAAGCACCGATTCCCGGCTGGGGGCAAGGTCGTTGGAAATGGCGTCGAGATAGCGGGCCTGGGCATCGCTCTCGCGGGTTTTCGAGACCGCCTCGCGATAGAAGCGCGCCTGACCAGGTGGGCATGGAAAGCTCAGTTGAACCCGTTCCGTGGCGCCTTGGCGATAGATCGACAGGCCGATCTTTCCGTCGGTGGTGCCGCCGCGAAACGAAACCTCCAGAAGCTCGTTGAGGGCGGAGGAAAAGAAGTTGGAATGCCGTACCGGATCGGTCCTGTTGTGGCTGATCATCCGGGCGAGGTAGCTCGAGACATGATCGCAATGGTGCCAGTCCGAAAGGAAATCTTCCATCTCCATATCGAACTGAAGCAGCGGCTCGAAAGCCGTTTCCGTGGTCTTATTGACACTAGCACCCATGCAGCAATGTCCTCCGCACCCCGAACTCTGCCACGGCCATACGCCACTTTCTATAATGATTTCTAACCACGCAACCCCGGGATCTTGCATGAAGACAACCCAGGTATTGCCTCGCGCCATATCGGGCGCAACGCACAGATGCGGGGGCTACAGCGTCGCCATTGCCGATGAGCGGCGAAGATAGGCGCCGATCGCGTCCGCCGGCATGGGCATGCCCAGGAAATAACCCTGCAGACGGTCGCAACCCTCTTTTCGAAGCCAGACGGCCTGCCCGATCGTCTCGACGCCCTCGGCGGTCACGCGCATGCCGAGACCGTGGGCAAGGGCGATGATCGACCGGACGATCGTCTGGCTCTTTTCGTCGCTCTCCAGATCCTTGATGAAATAGCGGTCGATCTTGATCGTATCGAAGGGGAAGTTCTTGAGGTAGCTGAGCGACGAATAGAAGGTGCCGAAATCGTCGAGCGAGATCTGGATGCCGAGCACGTTGAGGGTGTTCAGCGTGTCGAGATTGTTGGTCGTGCGTTCAAGCAGCACCGATTCGGTGACTTCCAGCTCCAGCCGGTCGGCCCTCAGTCCCGCCATGTCGAGCGCCTGGGCGATCCGGTCCGTCAGGCCCTCGCGCAGGAACTCCGCCGGCGACAGGTTGACGGCGACGGTGAAATGCGACGGCCAGGTGGCAGCCTGCCGGCAGGCCTCCTCCAGCACCCATTGGCCGATCTCGTTCATCAGGCCGTCGGCTTCCGCCATCGGGATGAAGACGTTGGGCGGGATCGTGCCGACCAGCGGATGATGCCAGCGCACCAGCGCCTCGAAGCCGACGATCGAAAATGGCGGCTCGACGAGTGGCTGGTATTCGATTGAAAACTGCTTGTCCTGCAGCGCGGTGCGCAGACTGCGGCGCAGCATCTCGCGCTGTTCCAGCACGATCAGCATGGAACGGCTGAAGGTCTTTGCCCGGCCTCGTCCATCCTTCTTGGCGGCATAGAGCGCAATGTCCGCCGCCTTCATCAGTTGCTCGATGTCGTTTCCGTCGTTCGGCGCAATGGCAATGCCGATGCTGGCGCCGACGAAGACGGAAATGCCGTCGATCGTGAAAGGTTCGCTGAACGCCTCGATCAGTGCCTCGGCGAGATACTCGGCGTCCGCCGGCTGGTCGCTTTGACGCTGGATGACGGCGAATTCGTCGCCGGCCAGGCGATAGGCGACTTCGCCGTCGCGAAGGGCGCCGCGAATGCGCTCGGCCGCCATCTTGAGGACGGCGTCGCCGGCGCCGTGGCCCAGCGTGTCGTTGACCGGCTTGAAATCGTCGAGGTCGATCTGCATCAGCGCAAGCTTCTCGCCGGATGTCGGCAGGATGCTCTGCAGGTCGTCGCTGAACTGCCGCCGGTTGGGCAGGCCGGTCAGCACGTCGTGGGTCGCCTGGTGCAACAGCAGCGCGCGTTCGCTTTCGCCATGGCTGCCGATCTCGCGGCGGGTCGCGCGGCCGCTGGTTTCGAGCACGCCGATGCCACGCATGGCGCGAAAGACGAGCAGCGTGCGCCGCGACTTGGTGGCGGCGTCGACCACCTCGACGCTGCGCGGCACGCCGTAAGCGATGACGGATTCCACCGCCGCCTTGGAAACGGGCGCAAGCAATTCGGGATACAGATGCCACAGGGTGGCATCGACGAGCGTGCCGACTTCGTAGGTTTCCTGCAGCGCCGGCGAGGCGCTGGTCAGATGAAAGGCCTCGTCATAGAACGAGAGAACCTCGTCCATATGAGCCGCAACGGGATCCTGCACTGAAGCTGAAGCAGACAAGGTTGCATCAGTGTCCGGCATGCTTGCCTTTCCCTCTCTGTTTCGAACGCGCCGGAAGAATATAAAAGCCCGCTCCAGCGGCGCTCCGGTTCGGCTCGTCCTTCTGCAAAGCTACCGCGTCGCCCGCCCGGGTCAATGCCAATAGGCTGCCTGCGATCTTACCTGTGGAAACCTCGCTTCGGAGCATGGCGAGCGCTGCTCGATATTCTTTGCCCCACACGGTTGTATATAAGCTTCCTCTTGTATCATTTGCCATCATTGCATGCAATTTGGGGCGGAACAGCTGTGGGCGTTTCGGCTCCGCCTACACGCATGTCCCATTGTGGGACGCCATATCAGCAGGGGTTTCGGGCGTCTACTGCGGCCGGTCGCGGTTAAGCAAACGGCAGATACGCCTGGGCAACGGGGCCGTTGGGCTCCGCTTAAGTATCGGTTAACCATAAAGGAAGTTTTCAGGGGATTATGTGGCTTGACCCATCCCGCGATCACCCGGAATTAAGAACCACGGGCGGGTTGGCCACCGGGTTGCCGGTGGCCAATCGCTATTAAGCTCAGTGCGTGCTCAGAATCACGTCGGTCTTCTGGAAGGTCCGGACGTCGATCAGGCCCTTGTCGGAAATTCGCAGTTCCGGAATGACGACGAGCGCCAGCAGCGAGTGCTGCATATAGGCGTTGTTCAGCCGGCAGCCACAGTCGCGCATGGCCTCGACGATGGCGGCCGCTTTCTCGGCGACGATCTCCGCTCGCTGATCCGACATCAGGCCGGCGACGGGCAGCTCGACCAGGGCCAGTTCGCGGCCTTCCTTGATGACGACGATGCCGCCGCCGACCTCGTGCAGGCGGTTGGCGGCCTTGGCCATGTCCGCCTTGTTCGTGCCGACGACGATCATATGGTGGCTGTCATGGGCGACCGTGCTCGCCATGGCGCAATCGCTGTCATAGCCGAAGCCGGAGACGAAGGCGTTGACCACGTCGCCGGTGCCGCGGTGGCGCTCGACGAGCGCGATCTGGCAGACGTCGTTGGCCCGGTCCATCTGCACGAGGCCGTTCTCGATCGCCACCTCGGCCTGAAGCGCCCGCGTCGGCGCCTGGTTCTCGACGACGCCGATGACGTTGACCCGCGCGCGCGTCGCCCGTGCGTTGGATGGGATGTCGAAATCCGCGGCGGCCAGTAACCGGCCAAGGTGGACGGTGTTGCGGGCGCTTTCCGGGTAGACATAGGCCGGGATATCGCGCGCGAGTGTGCCGTTCTCGGCCATCAGCTCGCCGCGGGCAAAGACCATTTCGATCGGCAGCGCGGCGAGGTCCGAGGTGACGATCAGGTCTGCCCGGCGACCCGGTGCGATCGAGCCGATTTCGCGCTCCAGGCCGAAATGCTGGGCGGTGTTGAGCGTCGCCATCTGGATCGCGGTCACGGGTTTCAGACCTTGAGCGATGGCATGGCGCACGACGCGGTTCATGTGTCCGTCGTGAACCAGCGTGCCGGAGTGGCTGTCGTCGGTGCAGAGCAGGAAGTTGCGCGGGTCGAGGCCGGATTCGGTGACGGCCTTGATCTGCGCGGCAACGTCGTACCAGGCGGAGCCGAGGCGCAACATGGCGCGCATGCCCTGGCGCACACGGGCGATTGCGTCGTCGACCGTCGTGCCTTCATGGTCGTCGGCCGGTCCGCCGGCGGCATAGGCGTGGAACTCGCGGCCGAGATGCGGCGAGGCATAGTGCCCGCCGACGGTCAGCCGCGCATCCTGGGTGGCGGCGATCTCGGCCATCATCTTCGGATCGTTTCCGGCAACGCCGGGGAAATTCATCATCTCGCCGAGACCGATGACGTTCGGCCAGGCAAGCGCCTCGGCGACATCCTGTGCTGAAAGCTCGGCGCCGGCAGTTTCAAGACCCGGGGCGCTCGGCACGCAGCTTGGTACCTGGACCAGCACGTTGATCGGCAGGCTCTGGGCTTCCTCGTTCATCAGCCGGACGCCGTCGAGGCCGAGCACATTGGCGATTTCGTGCGGGTCGATGAACATGGTGGTGGTGCCGTGCGGAATGACCGCGCGGGCAAATTCGGTGACGGTGACGAGGCCGCTCTCCACATGCATGTGCGCGTCGCAGAGGCCGGGAACAAGATAGCGCCCGGCGGCGTCGACGACCTTGGTGCCTTCGCCGATCGTGTGGCTGGCATCCGGACCGACATAGGCGAAGCGGCCGGCTTTGACGGCGATATCGGTGCCGGGGATGATTTCGCCGGAGTAGACGTTGACCCATTTGCCGTTGCGGATCACGAGATCGGCGGGCTTGCGGCCCATGGCGACGTCGACCAGTTCGGGTGCGGTCTTCGACCAGGATTGAAGCATGACTGTTTCCTTCGGATGGGCGATGTCGGCGCCCTTGCATTAAGGGCGCCGTCGGATTTTCTGGCGGTTACTGGGTCTGGGCGACGAGCGCTGCGGCGAGCAGTGCCACGAACCACATGACCGGTCTTACATCGCCAGCCCGGCCGCAGACCAGCTTGATCAGCACATAGGCGATGATCGCAAGCGACAGGCCGAGCGTGATCGAGAAGGTGAGCGGGATTAATACGATCGCAAGGAAGGCCGGGATCGCCTCGTCGAGCGCGCTCCAGCGGATGTTGCTGATAGGCTCGGACATGAAGAGGCCGGTGAGGATCAGCACCGGTGCGGTTGCAACCGCCGGCACCAGAGAAAGCAGCGGCGACAAAAACAGGAAGGGCACGAAGAGCAGACCCGCGACCAGCGCGACGAGACCGGTGCGTCCACCCTGCTGGATGCCGGCGCCGGATTCGAGATAGACGGTCGCCGGGCTGGTGCCGAGCGGTGCGGAAATCAGTGCCGCGATGGCGTCGACATGCATCGATTCCCGGATGTTGCGGGGCATGCCGTTTTCATCCTTGAGGTCTGCCGCTTCCGCAAGGCCAAGGAAGGTCGAGAGCGCCTCGATGAAGTTGGTGAACAGGAAGACAAAGATGAAGGGCAGGTAGATCAGGTTCAGCGCGCCCAGGAGATCGATCTGGCCGACGAAGCTGAAATCCGGTGCAGCGGAGAAACCGCTCCAGTTGACCAGCGTGTGCACATCCGGCGTCTCCGGCCAAAACGCGCTGCCGTCGCCCCACCAGCGACCGATCGGGATCGAGAGAATAGTGGTGAGGATCATGCCGGCCATCATCGCGCCCGGAACCCGCCGCACCACCAGCGCCACCGTGAGCACGAAGCCGGCGATGAAGGTGAGGGTGACCGGGTTGAACTGCGTGAGACCAACGATCGTGTCGGGGTTGGCGACGATGAACTTGGCGTTTTCCAGGCCGATCAGCGCGATGAAGAGGCCGATGCCGCAGGCGATGCCATAGCGCAGATCGACAGGGATCGCCTCGATGATCGTCTGGCGCAGATTGAAGAACGCCATGACGGTAAAGAGCACGCCGGCCCAGAAGACGCAGCCAAGCGCGACCTCGAGCGGCACTTTGGCGCCGACCACCATGGTGTAGGCAAAGAGCGCGTTGATGCCCATGCCCGGCGCCACCAGAATGGGGCTACGCGCATAGAGCCCCATGGCGCAGCTGCCGATGAAGCTGACGAGCACCGTCGCCGTCACGCCGGCCGAAAACGGAATGCCGGCATGCGCCAGGATTGAGGGATTGACGACGATGACGTAGGAGGCGGCGAGGAAGGTGGTGAGGCCTGCGAGGATCTCGGTGCGGACGGTCGAGCCGAGCCGCGAAATCTGGAAGTAGCGGTCGAGCAGCGCTGCGAGCCAGGATGTCTCCGGGCTTGGTGCCGCCTCCACGGACTTGTTCTGATAGTTCATCTTGTTCCCCTTTTTTGAACGAAGAAGGGGGCCGGCATGACCGGCCCCCTTCCAAGGCATCATTCCGCAGCGACGGCGCGCTCGTCCCCACCGGCGGGCGAAAACGGCGAGATCACCTTCAGCCCGACGCAGTCGACGACACCGAGATCGGTGATCGCATATTCCGGGATCGCCGTGATCTGCAACACGAACATGTACATGAAGGGCCAGGGCAGCGGGCAGCCGAGGGCGCGGGCCGCGTCGTCGAGCTGGTCTTCCAGCGCTGCCATCTCGGCCGGCTCGATGTCGGAAACGATGCCGCCGATCGGCAGGTGCAGGAAGGCTTCGACCTTGCCGTTCCTGACCACGACCTGGCCGCCATGGTTGGCGATCAGGTGGTTGATGGCGATACGCATATCCTCGAGATCGGCGCCGATGCAGATGATGTTGTTGTCATCGGGCGCAGTGGAGCTGGCGATCGCGCCTTGCTTGAGGCCGAAGCCGGAGGCAAAGGCGACCGGACGGTTGCTCGTCTTGCCGTAGCGTTCGACGACGGTGACGTATTGCACGTCCCGTGCGGGATCTGCGAGCACCTGGCCGTCCTTGACCGCAAGCGTCACGTCGCGGCGAGTGCGCACGAAGATCTTTTCCGGGGTGACGGCGATCGCCATGGCGTCTGCCGTCTCGCCGGCGCCGTGATAGGCGACCTTGAGATCGCCGGGCTGAAGCGGTGCGACCTTCACCGAGTTCAGAAGTGCGACGCTGCGCTGCGGCGGGATCAGTTCGATCGCCATCTTGCCGTTGCGGGCGACGACTTCACCCTTGGCGACGACGGTTTCGATGGTGAAGTTGCGCAGGTCGTCGACGAGCAGGATGTCGGCCGCGCGGCCGGGCGAGATCGAGCCGACCTTGTCGTCGATGCGGAGCGCATCGGCGCCGTTGATCGTCGCCATCTGGATCGCCGCCATCGGCGAAATGCCCATGGCGATCGCCATGCGCACCATGTTGTCGAGATGGCCGCGCTTGAGGATGTCGCTTGCTACCACGTCATCGGTGCAGAAGCTGATGCGGCGCAGCGCCTTAACGCCCATTTCCGTGACGATGCGCAGGTTGTCGGCGAGGAAGTGCGAGATCGAGGATTCTCGTACAACGACATGCATGCCGGCGCGCAGCTTTTCGAGCATTTCTTCCGGCGTGTAGCTCTCGTGGTCGGCGCGAACGCCGGACTGCTGGTAGCCGTTGAGCCGCGCGCCACGGGTCATCGGGCAGCAGCCGAGAACCGGCAGGCGGCTCTTTTCGGCGAGTTCGAGCGCCGCGAGCACGTCGGCGTCCTCCTCCTGGATGAACTCGCGCACGGTTTCCCATATGCCGACGCATTCCGGCCAGTGGTGCGTCGCCTGGTGGTCGGCCGGGCTGAAATAGTGGCCGACGGTCGAGCGCGGCATGGTGTAGGGCGTCTTGCACGGCGCGCCCCAGAAGACCTTGAGTGGCGTCTGTTTTGCCTCGTCGAGGAACTCGCGCGCCGCGGCCGGGCCGCCGACGACGATGATCTGGTCGAGGCCGGTGACGATCGAGGTGGTGCCGAGCGGCACGACGGCCTTGGCAAAGCTCGTCAGCGACATCTTCGAGCATTCGACATGCAGATGCCCGTCGATCATGCCGGGTGCCAGGTATTTGCCGGTGGCATCGACGATCCTGGTCTCTGGCCCGATATAGTCGGTGATGTCGCCGACGGCGATGATGCGTTCGCCATAGATCGCGACGTCGGCCTGATAGATCTCTTCCGAAACGACGTTGACCAGGCGACCGCCGCGGATCGCCAACGTTGCCTTGCCGCCGGTGCCGGATGCGGCGCGAATGAATTCTCTGATATCGCTCACTGGAACCTCTTCTCCCTTAGCTCCAGTGAATATTCCCAATTCCCAGTCGTTTACACAATGGGCCGAAATAGGCTATCCTCTGGACATATCGTGCAAGATTTTGGACGAAATATGGATCTTTCGCTCATAGACTGTTTCGTGAAAGTTGCGGATTCCCGTTCGATTTCAGCGGCTTCCAGGCGCCATCGCCTGCCGAAATCAACACTCAGCCACAAGATCCGGCAATTGGAGGATGAGTTCGGCATCGAGCTCTTCGTGCGCGAGGGTCATCAGTTGCATGTGACCGACGCGGGCGCGGAGTTCCTGCGCTACGCCCGGCTCATTCAGTCGAATTGCGACGATGCGGCAACGGCGATGGCGGAGATGCGCCAGGAGGTGGCGGGCACCCTGCGCGTGGGCTCGACCGGCGAGTTCGGCACGACGATCACCTCGGAACTGCTCTATGCCTTTCGCCAGCAATATCCGCAGGTCAATCTCGACGTTGTGTTCCTGTCCTCGCGCCAGCCATTCTCCGACGTCACCGAACAGGCGCTCGACGGTATCTTCCATTGGGGCGAGCCGTCCGATGTCGACTACATCAGCCGCAGACTTTCGGTCTCGTCTTATGGCCTCTTCGCCAGCCCGCAATACATCGCCCGCCATGGCCAGCCGGATAATCCGGATGCGCTTGCCGGCCACCGCGGCCTCGTCTTCCGCCAGCCGACGCGGCTGCAGTCCTGGTATCTGACACAGCCAGGCGAAGACGAGGTGGACCTGCTGCCGACGGCGACCTGCACAACCAACGACTACTGGACGATCAAGTATTTCGCCGTCGCCGGTGAGGGCATCGCCTATCTGCCCGACTTTTTCGTCGAGACCGAGCGGCAAGCCGGCCTGCTGGAGCCGGTGCTATCGGACTGGCGCTCGCCGCAGACGGCGATCAACCTCATCTATTCGCGCCGCCGGCACGTCTCGAAGCGGTTCAAGGCCTTCGTCGACTTCTGCATCGACTTCTACCGCGACCGGGACCGGGTGAAGATCCCGCGCTACTACGTGGAGCGCGTCAGCCTCTAGAGGCGAGGCGGGGCAGCGCCATGCAGCGGCGTCTCTAGCCCAGCAACGAAGGCAGCGCGCTGGCGCCGTCGACATTGCCGCCACAAAGCAGGATGACGTTGGTCTGGCCGGTGCACCTCGCCGCGATCTGCCGGAAGCCGGCAAGTGCGAGAGCTGCCGCCCCCTCTACCAGCATATGCTCGTCGAGCAGCAGGTCCCGCATTGCGGCCGCGATCTCTGCTTCCGAGCAGGTCACGACCTCATCGACCACGGCCATCGACAATGGGAGGGTCACGCTGTCTTCGTCGAGACCGCCGGCAACGGCATCGGCGAGCGTTTCGAGGTGTTCGGTTTCGACCACCCGGCCGGCCCTTATCGAGGCCGCAAGCGCTGCCGAATTTGCAGCGGACACGCCGATGACGCGAGTATGCGGGCGGAAACTCTTCAGCACCGAGCCGATGCCGCTGATCAGTCCGCCGCCGCCCATGGCGATGAAGACATTGTCGATGCGTTCGCCTTGCTCAAGGAGTTCAAGTGCGATCGTGCCCTGGCCGGCGATGATTTCCGGGTCGTTGTAGGGCGAGACGTAGCCGAGCTTTTCGGTCGCGGCCAGCTGCTGCGCATGCTGTTCGGCAAGCCCGGTTTCGGAACCGTGAAGGACGACCTCGACGCCGTAGGCGCGGATGCGCTCCAGCTTCGCCGGCTTGACAATCTCGGGCAGCACCACCGTCAGCTTCTGGCCGATCGCGCTTGCCGCATGGGCAGAACCGATGCCGTGATTGCCGGAGGAGGCAGTGATCACCTGCTGGTCCCTTGGCAGCGAGGTCATCTTGCTCGCAGCCCCCCGGATCTTGAAGGAGCCGGTCAGCTGCAGGTTTTCCGCCTTCAACAGTACCGTCGAGGCTGTCTGCGGACCGATCGCGCGCGACGGGATCAGTGGCGTCTCGTAGATGAAGGGGCGGATGCGCTGGCGTGCGCGGACAGCGCGCGCGGCCGTTTCGAAGACGTCTTTGGTCATGCGGTTGTTCCTTGCGAACGGCCGAGCAAGCCGAGTTCATCGAGCACCGTGCGGGCAATGGCGATGTCCTGCGTCGCGATCCCTGTCAGGTCGGCGATGGTGATGTCGTTGTCCGAACGTCGACCTTCGGCCGCACCGGAAAGGACCGCGCCGAGGGCGACACAGCGTTCCTCCTGGATCACCACGGCCCGATCCGCTGCAGAAAATTCCCCGTGGTCCAGGCATTGCTCGGCGAGATCGACAAAGAGGCGGTCGGCGCGGGCAACGAGGGCAGTTTCGAGCTCCTGCTTGCCGGGTGCGTCCGCGCCCATGGCGGTGATATGGGTGCCAGGCCCGATCCAGGCCGATCGGATCAGCGGCTCCTTCGATGGCGTCGTGGTTACGATCGCATCGGACTGGCGGCAGAGCGCTTCGAGATCGGTTGTCGCAGCGATGGGAAGGCCGAGGTCCGCGAGGTCGGCAAGCACGGCGTTCGCCCGTTCCATTGATCGCCCCCAGACCGTGAACCGCAATGGACGATTCGAGAGGGAGGCGAGCGCCCGGATCTGGATGCGCGCCTGCGTGCCGGCGCCGACGATCCCGATCGAGCAGGCGTCCTTGCGCCAGAGCGCCGTGGTCGCGATCGCACCGCCGAGACCGGTGCGAAGATCGGTGAGGAGACCCTTGTCGTCGAGCACGGCCACCACGTCGCCGGTCTCTGCGGAGACCGCAACCATCATGCCGGTGCTCGACGGCAGTCCCTTGGCCGGATTGTCGTAGAAGCCGGAGGCGATCTTCACGACGAAGATCGGATCGCCTTCGATGTAGCCGTATTTGATGTGGCAATCCGCATTCCGACCGGGAAGCGGCAGATAGCCGACCGGCGGCAGATTGGCGCGACCGTCGGTGACGGCGATATAGGCGTCGCGGATGGCCGGTGCCGCGAGCGTCAGCAACGGCAGCTCGGCCAGCCTTTCTCGATCGATGACGATCATGGCGCGCTCCCCTGGCTCAGATATTTGTAGACGGTCGCCCGGCCCATGCCGAGGATGCGCGAGATGTAGGAGGCGGCATTCTTGCCGCCGAAGGCGCCATCAGCAGAAAGGGCGATCACCAGCGCCTGCTTGTCGTTGCGGCTCAGGCTCGAGACTGTCAGCCCGCGCGCCACGGTCCATTGCTGGACATATTCGTTGACGCGCTCGTGCCAGTCTTCCTTGAACAGGCTCTCGGGCTTGTCCGCGTCGACGGGAACGCGGACGAGCGCGTTGAGCGTCCTGAGTGCCGCATGAAAGTCGGAGACATCGGCATTGATGCAGAGCACGCCGATCGCCTTGCCGTCCGCGTTTCGCAGCACGGCGCTGATCGCCTTGATCGAGCGTCCGTCCCAATTGACCTTCTCGTAGGGGCCGATGATCGCTTCGCCTTGGCTGAACCCGATTTCGCTCAGCAGCGAAGCTTCACCGATCTCGCGCTTGGAGAAGTTGCCAGCGATATGGACGACGGTTTCAGTCGCCAGATCGTGCAGCACGACCTCGGCATAGGGCTGGAACAGCAAGGCGATCGCGTCGCAGACCAGGCAATAGGGGCGGAGTTCTGGGGTCACGGCGTTCCTCTTCCTCGATAGCAATCCTTAAATCACGCGTAGACATAAAAGTCTATATTAGATTTATAGTCTGAATGCCGCTCAAAACGACGACAGCGGCGCGCCGCCATGGGCTCGCGCGCCGCTGTCCAAGCAGCCGACAGAGAGAGGGATCAGCTAGCTGGTGGCGGTCTTGACGACCTTCGTCCGCCTCCAGCCGGCGACGAGTGGCATCACGGCCATGGCGCCCGCCAGGATCCAGAGAATGATCGAGATCTTGCTCTGGAACAGGATCGAGATATCGCCGCCGCTGATCGCCAGCGCATTGCGCAGGTTCACCTCCATCACATGGCCGAGCACGAAACCGAGGATGATCGGCGCCATGTCGAAGCCGGCCTTTCGAAGCAGCCAGCCGATGATGCCGATGCCGAGCATCAGGAGGATCGAGAAAACCGAGGCGTGGGTGGAATAGACGCCGACAACCGACAGCACGAGGATGCCCGGAACCAGCAGCCAGTTCGGTACCGTCAAGACGCGGGCGAAGATGTTGACGAGCGGCAGGTTGAGGAGAAGCAAGAGTACGTTGCCGATGAAGAGCGATGCGACGAGACCGCCGACCACTTCCGGCCGCTCGGTAATCAGCATCGGACCCGGCTGGATGTTGTAGAGCATCAATGCGCCGAGCATGACGGCGGTCGTGCCGGAGCCGGGCACGCCGAGCGTCAGCATCGGTACGAAGGCGCCGCAGGCGGTGGCGTTGTTGGCAGCCTCAGGGGCAGTGAGACCTCGTACGTCGCCCTTGCCGAAGGTGCCTTCGCTGTCGGAGATGCGCTTCTCCGTGGTGTAGGAAACGGCGCTCGAAACCGATGCGCCGGTGCCCGGCAACACGCCAACGATGAAGCCGATGACCGAACCACGCAGCGTGGCACCGATCGATTTGCGGATATCGTCGAGGCGGGCGGTCATGCGGCCGAGTTCGCGGATGACCGTGACGCCGCTTGCCTGGTGTTCGAGGATCAGCAGCGCCTCGGATACCGAGAAGAGACCGATGACCAGCACGACGAATTCGATGCCGTCGCCGAGTTCCGGCTCGTTGAAGGTGAAGCGATAGGCGCCGGAGGTGGCGTCGAGCCCGACGGTCGCAAGCATCAGGCCGAGCGTGCAGCCGATCAGCGTCTTTACCGGCTGGCTACCGACCATGGAACCGAGGGTCGCGAAGGCGAACACCATCAGCACGAAGTATTCGGCCGGGCCGAAGCCGATGGCGAGGCCCGCAAGCAGCGGTGCGAACAGCGCCAGCCCGACGGCGCCGAAGACCCCGCCGACGAAGGAGGAGAGGCCGGAGAGCATCAACGCTTCGCCGGCGCGGCCCTGGCGGGCCATCGGGTTGCCGTCGAGCGCCGTCATGACCGCGCCGGCATCGCCCGGCACGTTCAGAAGGATCGAGGAAATGCGGCCGCCATATTCGGCCCCGCAATAGACGGCGGCGAGCAGGATCATGGTGCTTTCGGCCGGCAGGCCCATCGTATAGGCGATCGGGATCAGCAGCGCGATGCCGTTGATCGGCCCGATCGCCGGTAGCGCGCCGACCAGGGTGCCGATGAAGCAGCCTGCAAGACCGATGAGCAGGTTCTGCAGGGTGAGGGCGACGGTAAAACCGTTCCAGAGATAATCGAGATTCATTGAGATCACTCCATAACCGGCGGATCAGCCAAACAGCCGGCCGGCGGGCAGATAGACGTCGAGCAGGTAGGAAAAGACGAACCACCAGAGGGCGGCTTGCCCGACGCCGCCAATCAGCGCGAGACGCAGCGGCGCGCCGAAGATCCAGCCGACGCCGAAGGTCAGCAGGAAGATCGAGGCGGCGAAGCCGGCGGGCTCCAGAAGCAGTGCCGATGCAAGAAGCAGGAGCGGTACTGCAATGATCTTCACGAGAAGCCGCCCCTGCGGAAAGGCTTCGGTCGTTCCGGGGCTTTTCAGGTAGAAGAGGCAAAGCACCGCGAGGGTGATGGCGAGCAGCACCGGCACGACGCGTGGACCGAGCGGGTCCGAGGCGAAGGCATATTCGATCTGGCTGCCGCCGATGCCATAGGCAATCGCCAGCGCGAGCATCAAGAGCCCGCCGACCCTGCCGATGCGGGAGGATGAGGAAGTGGTGTCTGACATGGTTCTGTTCCAGATGTTTACGCCAGGGAACGGGTCTTCAATCCGGCCGGATGAGACGATCGGCAGGGAGCCCGTAAAGTGGTGGCAAACAAGCGGAGCGGGAGACTGTCCCGCTCCACCGTCCGGCTTACATGCCGGCTTCCTTGGCGATGATCTTGAAGCGTGCCACGTCCGCCTTGACCTGCTGGTCGAAGGCGTCGCCCACCTGGGTGTATTCGTAGAGGCCGCGCGCCTCGCGCTCCTTCACGAATTCCGGCGTTGCGGCGAGCTTGGTGAAGGCATCGGCCCACCATTTGTAGTCGGCGTCGGAGACGTCCTTGCCGACGTAGTAGCCGCGCCAGACCGGCCATTCGATGTCGACGCCCTGTTCCCTGGCGGTCGGCACTTTGGCGAGTTCGCCCGGCAGGCGATCGGGCGCCATGACCGCGAGCACGCGGACCTTGCCGGCCGCATGGTGCTTGGACATTTCCGCCGCATCGCCGGCACCGACCTTGACGTGGCCGCCTTCGAGCGCCGTCAGTACTGCGCCGCCGCCTTCAAGCGCGACGTAGCGCATCTGCTTCGGCTCCTGTCCCGCAGCCTTTGCCAAGAGCGAGCCCTTCATCCAGTCCTGCGAGCCGACAGCGCCGCCGCCGGCGACCGAGAAGTCGGTCGGGCTTGCCTTGTAGGCGGCGATCAGCTCGCCGAGGCTCTTGTAGGGGGAATCCGCGGCGACCACGAGCACGCCGTAGTCGGCGCCGAGCGCGCCGAGCCAGCGCACGGCGGTTTCGTCATATTGCCCGAACTTGCCCTGGGCGATCAGGAGCGCCGAGCCGGAGGAAGCAGCGGTGATCAGGTTGCTGTCGGCGCCGCGCTTGCCGATGACGTGGTTATAGGCAACCGCACCGACGCCGCCTTCCATGTAGGTAACGGCCATCGGCTTGCCGATGATCTTGGCTTCGAGCAGCGCATTGGCGGCAAGCCGGCAGGTCAGGTCGAAGCCGCCGCCGGGCTTGGCGCCGGCCAGGCACTCGGGCTTCGACGGCTCCGCACCGGCGGGCGATGCCACGGCGGCGAAAAAGCCGGCCGCCAGAAGGGTCTTCACAAAGGTTCGGGTCATGGTCTCTCTCCCATCCATGAGGTCTTCTTTCAAAGGCGCTATCGCGCGCCTGCCTCCACCGTGACATCCAGGATCCGGACGGCATCGACCCGCATCGACGGACCGCGTGGCGGCCGCCTGAAAATGCCTCGGCGATGATTGTCCTCCAGACCCTGGCCGCATCTCCCGTTGTCGCGATCAGGCAGTCCTCTTTCCTCCGCGAACCTGTCACCACGCTGTCACGAAAGCGGTCAGATCCGTCGGGTTGATCGGTGAAATCTTCCGTGTCACTGCTTGCCCATGCGCATCTTTCTGGTGGAGGACACGAGGGATGTCGGGGAGGCAATCAGCCGGCGACTGGAAAAGGTCGGGCACACCGTCGATTGGCAGACGGACGGTCAAGCCGCCGCCGACATACTCGAATTTACCGACTATGATCTCGTGATCCTCGACGTCATGTTGCCGGGGCTCGACGGGTTTGAGATCCTGCGCCATCTGCGCGCCCGGAAAAAGACGACGCCGGTGCTGGTACTGACGGCGCGTTCTGAAATCGAGGACCGGGTCGGCGCGCTGGACCTTGGCGCCGACGACTATCTCGTCAAGCCGTTCGATTTCCGCGAGCTCGAAGCGCGCACGCGCGTGCTCCTGCGCCGCCGCCAGGGCGACCCGACCAACCTCATCGAGTGCGGCGATCTGGTGCTCGATCGCAACAGCCGCTCGGTGCGGGTCGGCAACCGCGAGGTCCAGCTCAAGCGGCGCGAGATCACGCTTCTCGAAGTGCTGGCCGCCCGGCCGGGCCGGGTTTTCAGCAAGGACGAACTGCTCGATCGGCTCTTCGGTTTCGACGAAAACGTCAACCACAACGCCGTCGAACTCTATGTCGGAAGGCTGCGCAAGAAGATCGAGGGCTCGTCGGTACGCATCGTCACCATCCGCGGTCTCGGCTATCAACTGGTGGCCGATGAAGCGGCGTGAAACCTCGCTCTTCTGGCGGCTCGTGCTGCGCGTGGCGCTGGTGCTTTGTGGTGGTGCGACGCTGCTTTCCGCCGCCGCCTGGTACTATGCCCGCGCGGCCGCCGACGATGCCTATGACCGGCTGCTCCTCGGGGCGGCGATCCAGATCACCGCGAACATGACTGTGGATGCGGGCAATCTGGGTGTAACGCTTCCGTCGTCGGCCTTCGAGTTGCTTGGCCTTGCCGAGCGCGACCGCATTTTCTATCGCGTGGTTGGCCCCGACGGCCGAACCTTGACCGGCTACGACGATCTCGACACCGGCGTCGACGTCACCGCGGCGCGGGCCGGCCCGGTGTTCCTGACGACGGAATATCGCAACGTGCCGGTCCGCGTGGCCGTGGTCTCGCGGGCGCTTTCGGATCCGTCCTTTTCTGGCTGGGCCTATGTGGTCATGGCGCAGACGACCGAAGCGCGGCGCGGGCTTGCTGGGGAATTGACGACCCGCGCCATGATCCTCGTCGGCATCATGAGCCTGCTTGCGCTTGCCGGCACCGTGCTTGCCATCCGTTATTCACTGCTGCCCGTCGATGCCCTTGCCGCGACGCTGCGTGCCCGCGATCCGCAGGATCTGACCCCCGTCGAGGCCGAAATGCCCAGGGAGCTCAAGCCTTTCGTCGGGTCGATCAATCACTTCATGGGCCGCCTCGACGAGCGCGTCACCTTGCTTCAGCGCTTCATCGCCGATGCGGCGCATCAGATACGCACGCCGCTGACGGCCCTTTCGGCACAGGTCGACATGCTCGAAGACGACGACCTCGACGTCAACCGCAAGCGGCATCTCGGGCGCGTGCGGGACCGCGTCAGCCAGCTGGCGCGCCTCACCAACCAGTTGCTCAGCCATGCCATGGTCATCCACCGGTCCGATTCCGTGCGCTTCAAGCCCGTCGACCTTGGCGATATCGCCCGGAAGGCTTTCCGCTCGACGGTGCCGATTACAGTCGACCCGGACGTCGTCGTTTCCTTCGAGGACAGTGCCGAGCCGGTCTTCGTGCGCGGCGATGCGGTGAGCTTGCGTGAGGCGATAGCCAATATCATCGACAACGCGCTGCAGCATGGTGTCGAGCAACGGCTGGCCGTGCGCGTGAGGCGCGAGGATGACCGGGCCCTGGTGGAGGTCGCCGACGACGGTCCCGGCATTCCGCCAGCAGAATGGGCGGCGGTCACGACGCGGTTCGTCAGTTCCAAGACGGGAGAGGGAAGCATGGGGCTCGGCTTTGCAATCGCGGCGGAGGTGGCGGTGGCGCATCGCGGCACAGTTCGGTTTCTGGAGAAAGGCGCGCGCGACTTCACGGTCATTCTCGATGTTCCCCTTTATCGGGAGGGAACATGAGGATGTGGCGGCAACTTCGACCGATCGCACTTGTTGCGGTCCTTGGCTTTGCCAGCCCGGCCGGGGCGGTCGAGGGCACGCGGGCGTTCTTTCCGGCGCTCGAAGCCGAGCGCGGCCGGCTTGTCATCAACGGCGCGACCGACATCGAGGCGATGGAGCCGCTGATCCGCGATTTTCAGGAGACGGCGCGCGATGTCGCCATCGACTATACGGACTACGTGACCAACGATCTCTATCGGGACGCCGACATCGCCTGCCGATTGAAGCAGCCTTTCGGTGATCTCCTGCTGTCTTCATCCGTCGATCAGTTGGTGAAGCTTGCAAACGACGGCTGTGCGCTGGCGCATGTCTCGCCGGAAACCCGCGACGTGCCGGCCTGGGCGAACTGGCGTGACGAGGTCTTCGGCTTTACCTTCGAGCCCTCCGTCATGGTCTACCACAAGGATTTCGTGCCGCCGGAGGATGTGCCGCACACCCATGGAGAGCTCACCGACCTGCTGCGCTTCAAGCCGGACTATTATCGCGGCCGCATCGGCACCTACGACCTGCGCCAGTCCGGCATCGGCTATCTGCTCGCCTTCCTCGATGCCCAGCAAGCCTCGACGACCTACGGCCGTCTGCTCGAAAGCCTCAGCCGCGCCGAAGCCGTGCTGCGCTGCTGCAACAATGCGGTGTTGTCTGAACTCGACAGCGGTAACGTCTATATCGGCTACAACATCCTCGGCTCCTACGCCTATGCCGCGGCGCGACGTAACGGCAAGCTCAGGATCGTGCTGCCGCGCGACTACACGCTGATCCTCAGCCGCGGCGCCCTGGTTCCGACGGGCGCCAAGCACCCCGAGCTTGCCGGTCGCTTCCTCGATTATCTGCTGTCCGAACGAGGACAGGACGTGGCACGGGAGAAAGCGTTTTTCTTCTCGCGGAGCGGCGCACTGCCGGCCGAGGTCGACGGACCCGAAAAACTGGTGGAGTCCGGGATCGGCCGGCCGATCCGGATCGGCCCGGCCTTGCTTGCCGCGCAGGACCGGCTGCAGCGCTCCCGGTTCATTGACGACTGGACCAAGCTGATCGTCGATACCCCGGTTCGGCTGCGCCCGAATTGAAGGGCGCTGCCTGCGGTCAAAGCAGGCGCCGGGATCGCGCGCGGCCTATCGCTCGCCCTTGCGCCAGGCGCACAATGCGTGGTCGAGCGACAGCCTCCCGGGACCGGAGGCCATCAGCGCGAGCGCCATGGCAGCCCAGGTAATGTGGATGGGCCAGCCGTCCGGTACGGTCAGCTGCACGACAATTGTCATGACCAGCAGCCCGAGGGCGGCAAAACGCGTTCCCAGGCCAAAGACAAGCAAGATGGGAAGAGTGATTTCCGCCGAACCGGCGGCAAAGGCCGTCACGGCGGGAGCCGGATAGGGATAGGGGCCGCCGGGTAGATGCAGCCGGAATTCCGAGCTGAACAGCAGGACCGCCACGTCGTTCAATTGCAGGAACCCGTCCCACTTGCTCATGCCTGACCGAAAGAAGGGAACGGCAAGGCCGAAGCGCAGGACAAGCTGGGAGAGCCAGAGCGGCGCGAGCGCGCCGACGGCTCGGTTCGCCCGACGGGTCCATTGCGACAGATCGGCTGTGTGGCCGTTTTGCGAAAATCTGGATGCGGACATCATGGTTTCATCCTCCGTGATGAGTTGCCGTAAAGGCCCCCGCTTCGAGCGCGGTGGCGATTGCGGCTGCGAGATCAAGCGTGGGGCATTGCGTGGCAGCATCCGCAGCAGCCGCGGCGAGGGGGATGCCTGCCAGCAGCCGCGAAAGCAGAAGATCGGCGCCGGGCGCGAGGCGGCGAACGATGACCTCCAGGTCAGGGCGGGTGATCAGCGCGCTCTCCGCATCAGCCGTTTCGATTCGTCCGACCGGCCCGCTCTCGCGGTTGACGGCAAAGATCGTGACGGCCGGATAATCGGAACGGACAAGCCTGGTCGCCGGATGCGGATCGAAGACGAGGCCGCCGAGCTGCTCGGGCGCAATCAGGGAAAGTGCAGAAGGCGGAAGCGCCGGGGCGTCGGCGGCGTGATAGGCGTCGAGCCAGGCCCGTTCGATCCTTGCTACATCGGCAAGCCATGGCATGGATTGGGCATACTCGTAGCAGGCAATGAAACCCGGAAAGTCGCGGCCATATTCGAAGAGCAGCGGCGAGACTGGCGGTGTTTCGCGCACGTGAAAGCGGGCCATGGCGCGAAAGAAGGCCTCACCGGTAATGCGCTCGGTCGCCGGGAAGGTCGCCGCCAGCGCTTCGATCAGGCTGACGGTGACGTTGTTGCGGTAGACATTGAAGCGCTTCACCGCCGCCTTGCCGTTCGAGCCGGCGACCAGAGCCGGCGTCGGCCGGTCAGGTGCGAGCAGCGGCGGCACGAAACCGGCGGCATAATTGCCGATGCGGTTAAGAGGCATGGGGAGCAACCCGTCAGGCGCGGACACGGATCTTCTCCCGCGATATCCGCTGCCCGTAGGCATCGAGGATCGTCTGCGCCGCCGTGGCCTCGCGTTTCAAGACCGGCCAATCCGGAATGGCGCTGTCCCACTCGATCAGCGTCGGGATGGCGCCGACGCGGGCGATGACGATGTCGTAGAGTTTCCAGACGGCGTCGGCAACCGGCCCGTCATGGCTGTCTATCAGGAGCAGGTCGCCCTCGTCGTCTTGCTGCTCCGCATGCCCGGCAAGGTGGATTTCTCCGACATGTTCCAGCGGAAAGTCGCTGAGATAGGCGAGCGCCGAATAGTTCTGGTTGGTGGCGGAAACGAAGACATTGTTGATGTCGAGCAGCAACCCGCAGCCGGTGCGCTTCACCAGTTCTCGGATGAATACCGTTTCGCTCATCGTCGAATCCTGGAAGGTGACGTAGGTCGACGGGTTTTCGAGCAGCAGCCGGCGGCCGATCGCGTCCTGGACCTCGTCGATATGATCGGATACGCGGGCAACGGTGGCCTCGGTGTAGGGCAGCGGCAAGAGATCGTTGTAGAAGGTGGTCTCGTGGGTCGACCAGGCGAGATGCTCGGAGACGAGGGCCGGTTCATAGCGGTCGACCAGTGCCTTGAACCGCCCCAGGTGCGCCTTGTCGAGCGGCTGTGGGCCGCCGATCGACATGCAGACACCATGCAGAGACACCGGAAAATCCTGGCGAATGCGGGCGAGCGCCGCATGCGGCGGTCCGCCGGCACCCATGTAGTTCTCCGCATGAATTTCGAAGAAGCCGCCGCAGGCATCATCGGCAAGGATCGCCTGGAGGTGCTGATGCTTGAAGCTCGTTCCGGCGAGCCCGGCGATTTCGTGTTTCGGCAGGTGAGGACCTACCGGGGCAAGTCTGCTGCCGTCGTCCGTTGATGTGCGCATTGCCAATCCCGTCATAATCCTGAGACCCTGGATGGCGGGTGGGAACGTCCCTGGACCGCTACCCCTTGAAAACCGAGGCGGAACGGGACGCGATTGCCCCGCGTCCCGTTCCTGAATTGCGATCAATCAGGACGGCATGTCGCGGGAAAGCGCCTCGGGCGAACCCATGCGGCCGTCGGGCAGCTTCATCGTCGTGCAGGTGCCGCCGTCGACGAATTTCCAGGCATTGCCCTGATAGTCGACGGTGGATGTTGCCTGGCACGTCGTGCCCGGGCCGGCGGCGCAATCGTTCTGGCCCTTGAGCGCAACGCCGAAGCATTTCTCCTTGCCGGCATCCATGGCGGACTTGACCTGCGCTTCAGTCAGCGGGCTCGCAACCGCGAGCGACGACAGGGCGGCGGCGACCGCGCTTGCCAGCATTGCGCTGCTGATCGTGGACTTCATGGACATCATATTATCTCCGTGTTGAACTGTTCCCGTGCGTCCTGTCTGAGGCGCACATCGGGTCTTTCGCCGCGGCGACACCGGGCGTTACATAACGTTGGCAACACGCTTTCGTGATGGGCTCGCGAGGTCGGTCTGAGCAGACAGCGGCCGCGAATTTGAGATAGCCGTGTAACAAACGCCGGGAATCGGCGAATGGGGAGGAAAGGCGCGGGTGAGCGGCGCGGACGACGAACATCTCGCAAGACTTCTCCGCGCGGCCGTGGCCGGCGACGAAAAAGCCTATGCCGACTTCCTGCGGGACGCAGCGCAGGCGATCCGTGGCTGGGCCCGACGTTGGACCATCGGCGGAGGCGTCGATGCCGAGGACGTCGTGCAGGAGGCGCTGCTGGCAGCGCACGTCAAGCGCCACACCTGGCGGGAGGATGCGCCGGTCATACCGTGGCTGCATGCCATTGCCAGGCACAAATACGTCGATGCCGTGCGTCGTCAGGCTCGCCGCCCGACGGTCGGCATCGAGGGGCTTGAAGACACGCTGGCAAGCGTGGAGACGGAGAAGGCCAGGGATTGGGAAATCGGCCGGGCGCTGGAAGGGCTGGCACCTGGGCAGCGCTCAGTGGTCAACGCGATTTCGATCGAGGGTTTCACGGTGGCTGAGACGGCGCAGAAACTGGACATGAATGAAACGGCGGTTCGGGTGGCGCTTCACCGAGGCCTTGCTGCAATCGCCCGCCGATTTGGACGAAACTGACCATGGACACGAACGACCTCATCAAGGCTCTCGCAGCCGACAATCGGCGACCCGGCCTGCCGATGAACACCGTATGGTCCGGCGTCGCCATCGGCGCACTCGTCCTTGCCGGTGTCGTGTTCTCGATCCTGCTCGGGCCGCGGCCGGATATCGCCGCTGCCGCCGAGACGGTGCGGTTCCTGTTCAAATTCGTGGTCACGATAGCGCTCGCCGCGGCCGCTTTTGCGGCCATGCGCGTTGCCGCATGGCCCGATGCGGATCCGCGCAAGCTCGTGCCCTACCTTGCCGTCGCGCCGGCGCTCGTTGCCGGCGGGGTGTTGCTCGAGCTTCTTGCGGTGCCATCCGATACCTGGACGACGAAACTCGTCGGAACCAACTATCTCGTCTGCATGACCTTCATTCCACTGATCGGCCTTGCGCCCTTGGCGCTGTTCCTTCTCGCACTGCGCCATGGTGCGCCGGCGCGCCCCGGCTTTGCCGGCGCCCTGGCAGGGCTCGCGGCCGGCGGCATCGCCGCGACCTTCTACGCGGCCCACTGCCCGGACGATTCACCGCTTTTCGTCGCGACCTGGTACACGATCGCGGTCCTCATGCTGACGGTGCTTGGGGCGTTGGGCGGCCGCTGGGCGGTTCGCTGGTAGGGCCGGCCATATGAGCCTTTGCCGGCGTTCAAAACAAAAAAGGCCGGCAATGCCGACCTTTTCCCGCTCGCTGCGTCACACTGCCAGTACATCCGTGGTCAGCGTTTGCGCGCGAACTACGCCCGGAGCCTTCGGTTGATCATGTCCGTCAGGCTCCACGGGCAATTTCTTGATGCCTATGTGTGGTGCCGCACCAAAGGTTTCAAGCCCCTGGCAAGAGATCGCCGCGGGCTTCCATCGCTTCGGCCCTTGCACTAGCAATGAATGCTGACGCCGTGTTGGCGCAGTAGGGAGACGAGACGCTCCTCCGGCAATTCATTGGTTACCAGCGCATCGATATCGGCAAGCGAAGCCAGGCGCACCAGCGCACGCCGGCCAAACTTGCTG
Organism: Ensifer sp. ENS03; assembly: GCF_014852035.1. Classification (NCBI taxonomy): domain Bacteria; kingdom Pseudomonadati; phylum Pseudomonadota; class Alphaproteobacteria; order Hyphomicrobiales; family Rhizobiaceae; genus Ensifer; species Ensifer sp. ENS03. Next base: position 36,550 of record NZ_JACVAV010000013.1, read on the forward strand.
CTGTCAACGGCGAGGATCACCCGCTCGGCCTGGCGCATCGCGGCCGAGACGGCGGCGACTTCGGCATGGTCGTCGTCGCCGATATCGCCGTCCTGATCGATGCCGCTGACCGAGATGATGGCGACGTCGAATTTGAACTTGCGGATATAGTCGGCGGTCTCCTCGCGAAACACGCCGGCATCCACTTGCCGCACGAAGCCGCCAGGCACCGCGACGGCAAAGCTGCTGCTTTCGCTGAGCGTGGTTGCGACGCGCAGACTGTAGGTGACGACACGAAGATCGCGGCGCTTGAGCAGTCCGCGCGCCACCGCTTCGCAGGTCGTGCCGGTGTCGAGGAAGACGGCAGCGCCGTCGGCAACAAGCTCGGCGGTCAGTTGCCCGATGCGTTCCTTCACCTCCGCGTTGTCGATGCGCCGCTGGCGGTAGATGTTGGGATCAACCGGAGTCGCAATGGTCGCGCCGCCGTGCAGGCGCCGCACCTTGCCCTCCTGTTCGAGCGCCATGATATCGCGCCGTGCCGTCTGGGTGGTGACGCCGAACAGGCCGGTGATCTCCTCGATCGAGATATAGTGGTTCTTCTCGAGGTGGCTGAGAAGCTGCGCCTGCCGGCGCGTCTTCTTGTCCCCATCCGAAATATCCCGATCGTCCATCACCCTCATCCTGATTGCCCCTCAGCACGCTTTGCTACCATAGGGCCGACGCCGATCTCCAAGGAAATCAGCGCAGCACCTATGGGCCGCGCGAAATTTTATGGCGCCCCATGAAATGTTGTAAAACTGACATTTGACTCGCTTAATGTCCGTAATCGTACATTTCAGTGAACTCTTCCGCACATCAATACCATCGCCATGAAGGTCTTGTGACGGAGCGTGTTCGCATCGCGACATTGGAGCAAGATATGAGACAACGTGGACATCACCTCCGCGGGGTGCGGGCTTTTGCGCGCCTCACGCAACCGTTGCGCCTGGCGACGGCGATCCTTCTGTGCGGAACGAGCCTGACGCTCTCGGCGGCCGAGGCGCGCGCCGCCGACGACAGCATGAAGATCCTGACGCTCAACACCTGGCTGGACCGCTTCAAGGCCAACCCGAGCGTGATGTCGGACTTCTTCATCAAGGGGAACTACGACATCCTGACCTTCCAGGAGTTCCGCGCCAACAGCACCTACGCACGCGACATTCCCGGCATCCTGAAGAATGCGGGCCTTGGCACCTACGCGACGCGCCAGGACAGCGATACCGGCGTGTTCTCGCGTCTCCCCGGCACCTTCGGCGCCAGCACGCTCGGCGACATCGTGACCTACACGGTGGTCGACCCTACCGTCAGCAAGCCGCAGGTGGTCGTCGGCACCACGCACCTCAACTATTACGACCCGCCGACGACCCGCATCAACGAAGCCAAGGGCATCAATCAATGGGCCAAGTCCGAGACGCGGCCCATCATCCTCACCGGCGACTTCAACGCCGGCGACGTCTCGGAGCGCGGCCTGCATTCTGTCAGCCAGCAGGAATTGCTGCTGAAAACCTACGTCAAGAACCCGACCAACAGCTTCTACATGAGCCTGCTGCGCGACTATGCAAAAGACCAGCAGAAGCTGGACGCCTATATCGCCGATTGGAAGGGCAAGGGTGCTTCGGCGATCAACGCCTCGACGGTTCCCTCTGGCCTCTTTGCCGACGAGATGTATCCGGTTGCCGGCAACCTGCCGCAGACGATGAACATCCTGAAGAAGCAGTTCCAGATCTTGCAGCTTCCAAACGAGCGCGAGCAGTTCTCGCCGCATGGCTTGAACGACGGCAGTGTCACCTGGCCGTCGCACGGCGAAGACGCCACCAACACCTGGGCAAGCTGGCACCGGGTCAAGATCGATCACTTCTTGGCGTCGCGTCCCTTCGGCAAGTGGTGGACGCTGGCCGACGATCCGAAGGATCCCTATTCGGGCGTCATCACCGACGTCAGCTACGTGACCAATCCGGATGGATCGAAGACGCCGCTTTCGGACCACGAGCCGGTCGCCCACACGGTGCGCTGGGTCGGTCCGGTGCTGCAGAACTACACGGATCCGGCGACAGCGACGGCCAGGACCCGGATCGTCTGGGGCGATGAGGCATCGACCTTCGCCGAGAAGGGCAAGGTCTTCAACCTTAGCCGCAACAACATGCGCAACGACGTCTATCTCGGCCAGATCGCCGACGAGAACGGCCTGCCAATTCTGGCCGGTCTGACCGACCAGGAGAAGAAGACGCTGCTTGATTGCAAGAGCAGCGATCCGCGCTTCCAGCAGGCGATCCGCGACTATTGCATCGACGATCATTCGTTCATCGGCGAAACGCTGGTGACCGACGGAGGTACCGTTGTGGTCGAAGAGGACGCTGCGCTTGGCAGCGCAGCAGCGAAGCTGAGGCTCGATGGCGGGGCCCTCAGGATCGCCGGTCGCGACATGCATCAGATCAACCGCGATATCGTTCTCGAAGGTGCCGGTGGCGCGCTCGACGTGGCGGACGCCGCCAACGTGGTTGCCATCAACAAGGCGATCAGCGGCAGCGGCGGTCTCACCAAGCTCGGCGCCGGCGCACTCGTGCTTAACGGCCAGAACACCTATACCGGCGCGACCGTGGTCAAGTCCGGCCTGCTTTCGGTGCAAGGGTCGATCGCCTCGTCATCGGGCCTGACCATCGAAAAGGACGGCGCCATCGGCGGCATCGGGACGTTCGGCAGCATCACGATTGCCGACGGCGGCGTGATTGCCCCCGGCAATTCGATCGGCACGCTCAACGTTGCCGGAGATATCAATTTTGCAGCGGGCTCGACCTATGAGGTCGAGGCCAACGACAAGGGCGAGAGCGACAAGATCGTCGCGTCAGGCAAGGCGACGCTCAACGGCGGCTCTGTCCTGGCGCTCGCAGCCAATGGCAGCTATGCGCCGCAGACCAACTACACGATCCTGACGGCGGCCGGCGGCGTGACCGGTACCTTTGCCGACGTCGCATCGAGCCTCGTCTTCCTCGATCCGACGCTCGGCTACGACGCCAACAACGTGACGCTGACACTCAGCCGCAACGACATCCGCTTCGCGGATGTCGCGGAAACCGCCAACCAGCGGGCAACGGCGATCGCCGCTGAAAGCCTCGGCTTCTCCAATGCAGCCTATTCGGCGCTCACCAACCACGACCGCGCGCAGGCGCGTTTTGCCTTCGACCAGCTCTCGGGTGAAATCCATGCCTCGACCAAGGGTATGCTGCTGCAGGACGGCCTGCTCCTGAACGCTGCAGCCACCAACCGCATCCGCGCGGCTTTCGGCGATGACAGCACCAAGGCGACGCCAGTGCTCGCCTATGGCGAAGGCGGCATTGAAAGCGTTGCGGCCGATACGGACCGCTTCGCCTTCTGGAGCCAGGCCTTCGGCATCTGGGGCGATACGGATGGCAACGGCAATGCGGCGGGCTTCCAGCGTAACGTCGGCGGCTTTCTCATGGGCGCCGATGGCCTCGTCGGCGACAACTGGCGCGCCGGTCTCTTCGGCGGCTACAGCCGCTCGTCCTTCGATGTGGTCGACCGTCATTCCTCCGGGGACAGCGACAACTACCACATCGGTGCCTATGCCGGGACCGGGCTTGGCGCGCTGTCGCTGACGGCGGGTGCGACCTATAGCTGGCATCGCATCGAAACGACGCGCAGCGTGTCCTTCGGCGGTTTCGACGACAGCCTGTCGGCGACCTATGACGCCCGCACCGCCCAGATCTTCGGCGAGGCGAGCTATGCCGCGAGTGCCGGTCGCTTCGATTTCGAAGGCTTCGCCAATCTCGCCTATCTCAACCTCGACACGGACGGTTTCCGTGAAAAGGGCGGGGCAGCGGCGCTCTCCGGCCGCTCGAACAACAACGACACGACCTTCACGACGATTGGCGTGCGCACCTCGACCGACGTTTCTTTCGGCGAAACGGCGGCGGTTCTGAGCGGCACCGTCGGCTGGCGCCATGCCTTCGGCGATGCCGTGCCGACCTCCACGCTTGCCTTTGCCGGCGGCCAGGGCTTTACCGTCGGCGGTGCGCCGATTGCCCGGGATGCGGCACTCGTCGAAGCGGGCATCGACTTCAAGATCGCTCCGGCCGCGACCTTCGGCGTCAACTACACCGGCCAGATCGCCTCAGGCGTTTCCGACCACGGCGTCAACGCCAAGCTGAAGGTGAGTTTCTGAGGCGGCAACACATCGCTCTGAACATCGAACGCCGCGCATGGTTTTCATGCGCGGCGTTTCTTCGGGTTGGTTGCGGCGGCCTTGTCGATCAGATCCAGACGGTCCTTCCTGCGCCATCGCAGCCAAGGGCGCGCAGGATGTTGAGGGGCACGTCGAGCATGGTCTCGCGACCTGCGGTCAGAAGGAACGAGGCGGTCTGCGGCTCGCGATAGGCAAGAATCTCGTCGCGCGAGGCGGCGGTGTAGATGCCGCGCAGGGCCCTGAGGCAACCGCTATGGGTGACGACGACATGGCGGCGGCCGCGGTCGAGCGTGTCGAGCCAGGCCTGAAGGCGCGCTGAAAGCGCAGTCCGGCTTTCGCCGCCCGGCATCGAATAGTCGAACGGGTCGGCGCTGTGCGCATCGTACTGATCGGCAAGATCGCGCTCGATCTCGTCATGGGCCAGCCCCTCCCAGGCGCCATAGGAGCGTTCGGCAAGGGCAGCCGCCTCGGCAAAACGATCGAAGGGGATCGACCAGGTGTCGGCGAGGATCGATGCGGTCTGGCGGGCGCGGCCGAGCGGGCTCACCCAGAAGGTCAGGTTCTTTTCCTCGTCGGCGATCCGTTCGGCAAGGCGCAGGCCGACGGCGAGTGCCTGGCGCACGCCATTGGCGGTCAGCGGCGTGTCCTTGCGGCCCTGCAGGCGGCCGGCGACGTTCCATTGGGTTTCGCCGTGGCGGATAAGGATGAGGCTTGGAAGATCTCTTTTCATGCGGAACTCGGGTGTCAGCGATCTGGCGCTGCTTGAAATGGGGAAGCTCGCGCCCGCCGGCGAGACCGGCGGACGCGCGTCGTATGCTCTAGTGGGCGAGCCATTGCGCCGACGACGGCTTGAGGCCGAGCGTCGTCGTCGCGCCGGGTTCGAGAAGCGCGTCGCCGGAATGGAACGGCGCGTCGATCAGCACCGTCGCCGCCCCAATCCTGACACCGTAGCGCACGGTCGCGCCGAGGAATTCGCGATGCGCAATGATGCCTTCGAGCGCGACGGCGCCCGGCTCGAGGCTGCCGATCGTCGCATATTGCGGCCGGAAGACGAGTTTGGCGCCTGCTGGCACATCGGTGCCCGCCGGGATCGGGATGGAGCCGCCGCCAACCACCTCGAAGTTCCTGCTGGCACCGCTGCCTGCCACCTTGCCGTCGAGGATATTGGCGGTGCCAAGGAAGTTGGCGACGAACAGATTGGCTGGCTTCTCATAGAGCCCCATCGGCGTTCCCACCTGCTGGATGCTGCCCTCGTTGAAGACGGCGATCCGGTCGCAGACCGTGTTGGCCTCTTCCTGGTCGTGGGTGACGAAGATGGTTGTCAGCTGCAGCCGCTGCTGCAGCTCGCGCAGTTCGCGCCGGACTTCGACGCGCATCTTGGCGTCGAGGTTGGACAGGGGCTCGTCGAGCAACAGCACCTTCGGCTCGATGGCGATGGTGCGGGCGAGCGCCACGCGCTGCTGCTGGCCGCCGGAAAGCTGCGACGGGCGGCGATCAGCGAGGTGCTTGAGGCCGACGAGGTCCAGCGCCGCCTTGACCCGACGGTCGACCTCGGCGCGTGGCAGGCGCCGTTCTTCAAGGCCGAAGGCGACATTGGCGGCGACGGTCATGTGCGGCCAGAGCGCGTAGGACTGGAACACCATGCCGATGTCGCGCTTCCATGCGGGCATGTCGAGCACGTCCTGTCCGCCGATCACGACCTTGCCCTGACGGGCGTTGTTGAAGCCGGCGATCAGCCGCAAAAGCGTGGTCTTGCCGCAGCCGGACGGGCCGAGAAAGGCGAAGAATTCCCCCGGCTGTATTTCGAGATTGATGTTCTTCAGGACGTGCAGCGCGCCGTAGTAGAGATTGACGTCACTGATGCTGATCGCCTTGGCGGGGCCGGCGGCGAGTGCGGCGCTGTTGTTGTTCACTGTCATTGTTTCCTCCCGAATTATTTTGCCGTCCCGAGCGCCTTCTGGCGGCGCTCGATGACGTAGTGGGACAGGAGCGTGCAGAGCGCGACCATGATCACGGCGATGACGCCGAGGGCCGCACCCGGACCGCGACCGGCCGGCGATTGCATGAAGACGTAGAGCCCGTAGGCGATCGGCGCGTCCGAGTTGCTCTGGATCAGCATCAGCGTTGCCGAGAGCTCGACGGCGGCCGTCGAGAAGCTGGTGACGAAGCCGGCAAGCAGGCCGGCGGTCATCAGCGGCAAGACGATGCGGCGGATGGTCCGCTGCTTGGTGGCGCCGAGGTTTTCAGCGGCTTCTTCAAGCGATTCCGACACCTGTTGCAGGGCGGCGTAGCAGGCGCGCAGCGCATAGGGCAGGCGGCGGATGGCAAGCGCCAAAACCACCATGACCCAGAGCGTTGCAAGCGGTGTACCGTCGGGCAGCGTGATGCCGTAGAAGGTCCGGAGATAGCCGATGCCGAGCACGACGCCGGGGATCGCGAGCGCTGCAGTGGCCGCCCAGTCGAGCCAGCGACGGCCGACGACCTTGGTGCGCAGCACCAGATAGGCGATGGCGCCGCCGATGACGACGTCGATCAGGCCGGCAAGGCTGGCGTAGATCAGCGTGTTCTTGATGTAGAGCGAGCTTTCGCCGAAGACGCGGCCGTAATGCGCAACGGTATAGGCGTCCGGCAGCGGGCTGAACGACCAGACGGTTGCGAAGGACAGCAGCAGCAGGCCGATGTGTGGCGAGAGCACCAGGAGAAGGATCAGAGCGACGACGCCATAGGCGATGACGCTTTCGCCGCGGCTGAGCTTGCGCCTGGAAAGGCCGCCGCCGCCTCGCTGCACGGTCGAATAGTCCTTGCCGCGCATGGCGACCGCCGAAAGCCACATGGCGAAGATCGAGACCGCGATGAGGATGACCGAGATGACGTAGCCCATCGGGTCGGTGAGGCCGACGGAGGTGACGCGGAGATAGGCCTGCGGCGCCAGCATGTCCTTGACGTTGAGGAGCAGCGGTGTCGCCAGATCGTCGAAGACCTTGACGAAGACGAGCGACGCGCCGGCGAGATAGCCGGGCATGGCAAGCGGAAAGACGATGCGGCGGAAGAGGCGAAAGCCGGAGGAGCCGAGGTTCTGGGCAGCTTCCTCCATCGACCGGTCGATATTGCGCAGGCTGGTCGACAGGTTGATCAGGATGAAGGGGAAATAGTGCAGCGACTGCACGAAAATGACGCCGTTCAGCCCCTCCATGAAGGGGATGCGGATGCCGAACCAGTCGTTCAAGAGCAGGTTCACCGTGCCGTTGCGGCCGAAGAGAAGCTGCATCGCCACCGCGCCGACGAAGGGCGGCATGATCAGGGGCACGAAGCCGAGCGTCTGGATGATGAGCGAGCCGCGGAAATCGAAGCGGGTCGTGAGCACCGCGAGCGGCAGCGCAATGGCACTCGCCCAGACGACCGACATGCCGGACACATAGACCGAATTGAAGAAGGACCGGCGGAAGAGGTCGGTGTTGAAGAAGTCGATGAAGTTGACGATGGTCAGCGCACCGGTGCCCTTCTCGGTGAAGGCGGTGTAGATGACCGTGCCGGCGGGGATGACCAGGAAGATCGCCAGGAATAGGGCGATCACCGAGACCGCCAGGATCTGGCCTGGTTTGGCCACGGCGGGCCTGATGGGAACGGAAGCGACGAGCGCCATGGGGCAGACTCCGGAATGAGTTCGGCCAACCGGGCGCGCGCAAGGCGCGCCAGGGTCGGCGAAGCTATGATGTTTTGGGAGCATGACCGCCCGCCAGTTGGGCAGGCGGTCGCTGTCCTCGCTTAGTCGACGAGGTTCAGGGCTTCTTCAGCCTTGGCCTTGGCGGCGGCATATTTCTCCGTCGCGAACGCGGCCCACTTCTGCTCCAGTTCCGCCTGGCGTGCGGTCTTCTCTTCGCCGCCGGTAAAGGCGTCGCGCGTTTCTTTGCTGGCTGCCTCCTCCGCCGTGATCGGCATGGCGGCAGCCAGGGCCTTGGCTTCGTCAAGAAGCGCGCGGGCCGCCGGCTGTTCGTTGGCAGCGAGCGCCTTTTCGGCCGCATGGATCGCCTGGGTGGCGCCCTTCAGGTTTTCGAGCTGGAAGGAGATGAGCTGGTCGAACAGCGTGTCGACGACATCCGTGCGCTTCTTCGAGACGTCGCTGTCAAAGGTGATCATCGACTGGAAGCGCGGATCCTTGAAGGGGTTCGGGAAGCCTTCGGGCGCCTTGGCGTAGAGCGCCGGGTTGATCGGCAGGCGACGGATCGCCGGCTCGAGCAGAACTTCCTGGCCCTTCTCCGACAGGATGTAGTTGACGAAGGCTTCAGCGCCCGCTTGGTTCGGCGCATTGGCGACGATGCCGATATTGGCCGGCACGACCGTCGTGACCGACGGATAGGCGAAGCTCACCGGGAAGCCGCTCGCCTGGGCCGAGAAGGCGAAGAAGTCGATGACGATGCCGATGCCGGTCTGGCCTGAGTTGACGGCGTCGGGAACGCCGAAGGAGCGCTCGGTTACCTGCTGCAGGTTGCCGCCGATGCCCTTGAGCGTGCCCCAGCCCTTGTCCCAGCCTTCGCCCTGCAGGATCGTCTCGATCGTCAGGTGGGTGGTGCCGGAGCGCGACGGGGCGGCGATGGCGACGTGGTCAAAGTATTCCGGCTTGGCGAGGTCGCCCCATTCGGCGGGCTTCGGCAGGTTGTTGGCTTCCAGGTAGCGGTCGTTCGACATGATGCCGTAGCCCGACGCGGCAAAGCCGAAATAGAAGCCGTCCGGATCGTTGACCGGATAGGAGCCGACTTTTTCGGGCAGGCCCGTCACCGACGGGGTGAACTTGGCCAGGAGTTCCTTGCTCTTCAGGCTGTCGAAGGCGTCAGGCGCCGACGCCCAGAACAGGTCGACCTGGTTGTTGACCTTGGTCTCGTCGATGTATTTCACGCCCGAGCTGGTGCTCTTGTTCTGGACGTCAAGGGTAAAGCCGGGATTGGCGGCCTCGAAGCCCGCCTTGAACGGATCGGTCACGTCCTTGGAGAACGAAGTGACGATCGTCACCTTGCCACCGTCCTGGGCGTGGGCCGTCACGGTAAAGGCAGCCGACATCAGCATCGCTGCTGCGATGGTTTTCAACATAGGTATCTCCTCCCAATAGACCGCCAGTGCTTGGCGGCTGTCCTATTGAGAGCAAGGCCCGTGCCAGATCGAAAAACCCGGCAAAACCAGCCAGTTTCACGTCGGGATGGGTAAGAAAGGTAACATCGGGGCGGGCGAGGCGGGGTCAAAAGGGTAACATTACCCCTCGTCGCCATCGGCCCGGGCGTCGATGTCGAACTTGCGCATCTTTAGATAGAGCGTCTTGCGGGAAATGCCGAGCGCATCGGCGGTCGCACCCACGCGGCCCTCATGTCTGGCGAGACTGTTGATGATGATGGTCCGCTCCAGCCGGTCCATCTGCGCTTCCAGCGTCTCGCCGCCTGCGGTCGTGCCTTCGGTGTCCGGGCGCTCTTCGAGCCCGAGCACGAAGCGTTCCGCGACATTGCGCAGTTCACGCACGTTGCCGGGCCAGGGCCGGGCGTTGAGATCGGCCAGCAGATCGACGCCGACCGGCGGCGCAGTGCGCCCCTGGCGCTTTGCGGCAAGGCTGAGGAAGTGCTGGAACAGGAGGCCGACATCGCCCTTGCGGCGCGCGAGCGGCGGCAGTTCGACCCGGGCGATGTCGAGGCGGTAGGCGAGGTCTTCGCGGAATTCTCCCCGCCGCGCGGCATCGTGCAGGTCGGCTTTCGTTGCCGCCACCACACAGATGTTAACTGGCAGTTCGACGTTCGATCCGAGCCGTTCGATGACGCGCTCCTGCAGGACGCGTAGCAGCCGCACCTGGGCTGCGATCGGCATGGACTCGATCTCGTCGAGAAACAGCGTGCCGCCATCGGCATATTCGATCTTGCCGATGCGCTTTTCGCGCGCGCCGGTAAAGGCGCCGGCCTCATGGCCGAAAAGCTCGGATTCGAGCATGGTCTCGGGGATGGCGCCGCAGTTGACGGCGACGAAACGGCCCTTGCGGCCGCTGAAATCGTGCAGCGCCCTTGCCGTCACTTCCTTGCCGGTGCCGGTATCGCCGATGATCAGCACGTCGGCGGAGGCGGCAGCGATGCGCTGCAGCTTTTCGCGCAGCGCCACCATCGGTGCCGAATGGCCGATCAGCCGCGTCTCCCAGCCGTCCTTGTCGACGGAGAGGCGCAGCCGCCGATTTTCCAGCAGCAGGTGACGGTGATCGCGGGCCCGGCGCACGGTTTCGATCAGGTGCACCGGATCGGCTGGCTTTTCCAGGAAATCCCAGGCGCCTTCGCGCATCGCACGCAGCGCCATCGGGATATCGCCATGTCCGGACATCAGCACGATCGGGATATCGGGATCGACCTTGCGCACGGCGGCGACCAGGTCGAAGCCGTCATGATCGGGCATGCGCACATCCGAGACGATGACGGTGTCGCTGTCGGCGCGAAGGCCGGCGAGCGCCGCGACGACGGAACCGTGCGGGGAGACTGTGAAATCCTCCAGTTCCAACACCTGGCAGCAGGCCTCAAGCACGCTGGCGTCGTCGTCTATCAGGATGATGTCCGCTTCCGGTCTCATTCCGGGCCTTTCAGGGATACGAGGAATCGTGTGCCGGCCGGACCGGTGTCGAGGATCGTGATGTCGCCGCCAAAATCCTTGACGATGTTGTAGGAGATCGACAGGCCGAGACCGAGCCCCGAGCCTACCGGCTTGGTGGTAAAGAAGGGATCGAACACAGCTGGCAGGTTTTCCGTGGCGATGCCGTGCCCGGTATCGCCGACGATCAGCCGGGCGACGCCGCCGGTGACTTCAACGCTGACGCTCACGCGCCGAAGTGGCTGGCCAGCGACGGCGTCGAGCGCGTTGCCGACGAGATTGACGGCGACTTGCTCGAGCCGGACCGGTTCGGCCATGACCATTGCCGAACTGTCCTGCGGCAACGAAAGATCGAGGGCGACGGTCTCCTCCTCGAAACGGTGTTCGAGCAGGCTGAGGGCGTCCCGCACCGCCGCGGTGAGATCGACCGGCCGCAGCTGCGCGTCCGGCCGCCGGGCAAAGCGGCGGATATGGCTGATCTGGTCTGCCATGCGTCCCGTCAGCCCCTTCATCTTGTCGAGGTTGTTGACGGCCTGCTCGCCCTTGCCGCGGCCGATTAGAGTGGCGGCGCTGTGAATATGGGCGCGAAGGGCGGCTAGAGGCTGATTGAGTTCGTGGCCGATGCCGGCCGCCATCTGGCCGAGGGCCGCAAGCTTTGCAGACTGGATCAGCTCGTCGCGGGTCTGGCGAAAGAGGGTGAGAGCACGCGAGAGGTCGCCGAGTTCGTCGGCCTCGGGCGGCGGGATCGCCGTGGAGTGCCGGCCCCCGCTGATCGCACCGGCGGCCGTCGCCAGCAGGCGGATACGGGCAATGAGGTTGCGGTGGACGTAGAAATAGCCGATCGCGCTTGCGACGAGCACCGAGAGAATGGCGATCGCGACCAGCAGGCTTCGCCCGGTCTCGATTGCCGCAGCCGCGCGCCGGGCGGCGTCCCCGGCGCTTGCCTCGATCGCGATCACTTCCGTTTCGATCTTGCGGCCAAGCTCCTCGACGAGCCGGCCGTTTTCGCCGGCAAGTTCGGCAAGTGTGCTGGCCTGCAGCATTTCCGAGCGCTTGCGATTGGGTATGCCCGTCGAGGCGTTGGACTGGTCGAGAATGCGCCCGGCAAGCTGCCGAACGGTGATGCTGTCGGGCCAGCTGTCGAGCGAGCGGATGCGGCTTGCCAGTTCGTCGGCGCTGTCGCCGAGAAAGGCGTTGGTCTCCTGCATTTCCTCTTCGGTCGTGGCGTTGACCAGCCGACCGATCAGGCCTGTCGCAAGGTTCGCCTGGGAGACGACGGTCAGCAGCGCTTCGCTCTTATGCTGTTCGGCGAGTGCGGCCGCACCCTGACCCTTGCGGGTCTCCGCTTCGATGTTGAAGCGGATGTCGTCGACCAACGGATCGGCTTCTTCCAGAAGATCGGCCTGGACCCAGCGCAACTCGTCGATGTCCGACCGCATCGCCTCGCGCAGCGTGAAGCGCTTGCCCGCGGCAAGGTCGATCTTTTTCAGATTGGTGCCGATGGCCTCGGCGAGCGGCAGCAGCGCCGCCGTGCTCGACTGCGCCGTGTTTTCTTCGAGCAGGGCGCGAAGGGTCTGGAGGCGCGTCGCGTAGACGGCGCGGATCTCGTTGTACTCGGTGCGGCTTTCGGCGCCGGCAAGTACCGACGTCACGGAGCCGATGTCGGCCCCGGCCTTTGAGAGTCGCGACGCGAAGGCGAGCTGCGGCATCTGCTCATCCGCCATGCGCGACAGTTCGCCCGACAGCCGCTCGTAGGAAAGCCAGCCGACCAGGCAGGCGCCGACAGCGAGCCCGACGATCGCGACAAAGGCGAGCACGAGGCGGGCGCCGATACCGAAGCGCCAGCGCGGCTGCGGTGCGGTCGTTTCGAGAACTGCCATCGTCACTGCCGCCACGGATGGAGATTGACGGGACCGCCGGATCGCGCCGCCGAGGAGAGCAGCCGCTCCGCCTCGTTGAGGTTCTGTTCGATCAGTGCGCGCAGGCGGCTCGCGAGTTCTGCGTGGGCAGGGGAGCGGGCGACGCCGCGGGGCCATTCGCCTTGCAGGGCCTCAGCAACGTTGGCGACTTCGCTTGCCGAAAGCGGAGGCTGACCCAACAGCCGCCGCGCCCGAGCCAGCATGCTCAGCCGTTGCGCGTCTTCGATGTTCATCGCCTCCAGATCCGCAGCCCTCTTCCACAGGCGGGCAAGGGTTGCCCGGCGGCGCACGATATAGTCGTCGAAAATCAGATTGACGAGGCCATATCTGCGCGCCGACAGGGCGGCGTCGAAGCCGCCGGATTTCAGCAGGCGCTCGCCGTCTTCCTGCGGCAGCAGGCCGCTGTTGAGCGCCGGATTGACGGGAATACGGGCGATTGCCGGCGACAGCAGGAGTTTCTGGCCAGCCTCCGAAAGCACGAAATCGACGAAGCGTTCGGCTCCCGGCACGTTGCGCGCCCGGGACAGAATGCCGATGCTTGCCGGCACGAACACGGTGTCGGGCGGCAGGACGAAGACATTACCGGCGCCGGCGAAATCCGGCGAGGTGGCGAGGAAATCGATGGTGATGCCGATGCTGAAGCGCCGCTGCGCCACGCCCGAAGCAACCCCGAAGCTGCGGGCGGTAACCGTTGAGAGATTGCCGCCGAGCTGCGACAGCATCGCCCAGCCTTTCTCCCAGCCGTAGGTTTGCAGCAAGGCTTCGACGATCAGGTGCGTCGTGCCCGAGCGGGAAGGCGTGGTGATGCCGATCTGGCCGGAATAGACGGGGTTCAGCAGATCCTGCCAGTCCTCCGGCACGGGCAGTTTGCTCCGGGCGAGATGGGCGGGATTGTAGACGAAGCCGTAGCCCGACAGCGCGAAGCCCAGATAGTAGCCCTGTGGGTCGTTCACGGGATAACCGAAGACATGATCCGGTGCGCCGGTGTTGCGTGGCGCGATCGGGCGCAGGCTTCCGTTGCGTTTCAAGAGCTCGAAGGCATCGGCCGCCGAGGCCCAGAAGATGTCGGCCGGCACGTCCGCCTTCTCAATGACGAAGCGGCTGGCGCTCGCCGTGTTGCGCTGCACGATCGTCACCCGCATGTCGGCATTGGCGCGTTCGAAAGCGGCGCGAAAGGGCACGAAGAAGGAGGGCGGGTAGGAGGTGACCACCACGAGTTCCTGCTTCTCGACAGCACGCGCGGGCCCTGCAAACGCCATGAAGCCAAGTGTGATCAGCGGCAGCAGTGCCGCGACGATATCGAACCGGAACCTTGTCAATTCACTCCCACCGCGCATCGCCGTCCGGTCATTGCCGGTGCCGGTGGTCGCGGACCCTCCCCAAGATGCCGCCGTTTCGTGCATGCACGATCGGCGATCGCGGCGTACTCTGCTACGAAGAGCCCACCGCCGTAAACCCCGGGAGGCATGTCGGAGACTGTTGCAAACAGGTCGCAGCCGCGACGATTGGCGCCATGGCAAGATTTCTGCACTTGGCGGTTGCGCGCGATTCGCCTATAGGTCGTCTTCCGGCAACCAATCAGGGAGGTTTCAAAAGATGCCAGCTTTTTCTTTCTCCCTACGGGGCGGCGTGCAGTCTTGAACTGGGCCGGGAAGGGCATTTTCGCCTTTTCGTCTTTTCCAGGTCGGATTTCGTTTCGCTGACCTTGGCCCTTCCTCTCCGGAGGATTCGGTCACTCCAATGATGCCGCATCGGAAGCTGGGTTCCTTTTAACGGCATATTCCATTCTGATCTTGTTTGAGGCCGATGCGTCGCGCATCGGGCGATTGTTATGGCTTTTACTCGTATTGACCTGCGCGGCGGTGCGTTCCGCAGCGTTCTTGGATTCACCTGGTCTCACTGGAAAGCGCAGCCGCTGCGCATCAGCGTCATTCTCGGCATGGTTCTCTTGTCGACCCTCGCTGACGTCCTGACGCCGCTCTATTCGGGCCGGCTCGTCGATGCCGTCGTTTCCGGTGTGGCGACCGATCAGCTTGCCTGGGATGCGGCGCTTGCCGCCTTCTGGATGCTGATGGCGCTGTCGCTCGGTGCGATCATTCTCAGGCACCTCACCTTCCTGGGGGTCACCGATCTGACCCTCAAGATGATGACCGACATCGCGTCGGCTGCCTTCTACCGCATCCAGCGCTTCTCGACCGACTGGCATGCCAACAGCTTTGCCGGATCGACGGTTCGCAAGGTGACGCGCGGCATGTGGGCGCTCGATCTCTTGAACGACACCTTGCTCGTCGCCCTGTTTCCGTCCGTCGTGATGCTGGTCGGATCGACAATCCTGATGTCGTTCTACTGGCCGATGATGGGCGTCATCATCGGTATCGGGTCGATCGTCTTCATCCTGATGACGATCGTGCTGTCGCTTGGTTACGTCGCGCCGATGGCAAGCCTTGCCAACCGGTGGGACACCAAGCTCGGCGGGGCGCTCGCCGATGCCGTGAGCTGCAACATCGTCGTCAAGGGTTTTGGTGGCGAAAGCCGCGAGGACGCACGCCTTGCCAAGGTGCTCGCCAAATGGCGTGACCGTACGCGCCGCACCTGGATCCGCGGCACGACCAACGGCACGTCGCAGGGCGCCATGCTGCTCATCCTGCGCGCGGCGGTGATCGGCTTTGCGCTGTTCCTCTGGTCGAAAGGCCAGGCGACGCCCGGCGACATCACCTTCGTGCTTACCTCGTTCTTCATCCTGCAGGGTTACCTGCGTGAAGTCGGGCAGCACATCCGCAACCTGCAGCGCTCGATCAACGACATGGAAGAGCTTGTCGACATCCATGGCCAGTCGCTCGGCATCGACGACAAGGCGGATGCCAAGCCGATCCGCATCACCGACGGCCGCATCGAGTTCAGGGATGTGACGTTCCACTACGGTGCGCACCGCAAGCCGCTCTACGACCGCTTCTCGGTGACGATCCGGGAGGGCGAACGCGTCGGTCTTGTCGGGCACTCAGGTTCGGGCAAGACGACCTTCGTCAAGCTGATCCAGCGTCTGCATGACCTGAAGGCCGGCGAGATCCGGATCGATGGTCAGGACATCGCATCGGTGACGCAGACGTCGCTGCGCCAGCAGATCGCGATCGTCCAGCAGGAGCCGATCCTGTTCCATCGCTCTCTGTCGGAGAACATCGCCTATGCGCGGCCGGACGCCACGCAGAGCGAGATCGAGAAGGCGGCAAGGCTTGCGAGCGCCCACGACTTCATCACGGCTCTGCCGAAAGGTTACGGCACGCTGGTGGGCGAACGCGGGGTCAAGCTCTCGGGCGGCGAGCGCCAGCGCATCGCAATTGCCCGCGCGTTCCTCGCGGACGCACCGATCCTGATCCTCGACGAGGCGACATCGAGCCTCGATTCGGAATCGGAAGTGCTGATCCAGCAGGCGATGGAGCGGCTGATGCTGGGGCGCACGACGCTCGTCATCGCGCACCGGCTCTCGACGGTGCGGGCGCTCGACCGGCTGCTGGTCTTCGACCACGGCCGGATTGCCGAGGAGGGCACGCACGACGCGCTGATCCGCCTCGACGGTGGCATCTACCGCGGTCTCTTCGAGCGCCAGGCGCTGGAGCTGACCAAGGGGTTGGTGCTGAACGACCAGTAAGGCTTTGACGCCACCTGAAACCATCGCCGCGCCTGCCAAAGGCGCGGCGATCTTTTATGCTGGCCGGTTAAGCCAACGATCGAGGCCGCGAGCCGCCGCACGCCCTGTGGCAAAGCAGGCGGTCAGCAGATAGCCCCCGGTCGGCGCTTCCCAATCGATCATTTCGCCGGCGACGAAGGTGCCGGGCAGCGCTCTTAACATGTATTCGTCATCGATCGCGGACCAGGCGATGCCGCCGGCGGAGGAGATGGCCTCGGCGATCGGGCGTGGGCGGATGAGCGGGATTGGCAACGCCTTGATCAAGGCCGCAAGTTCTGGAGGCGGCAAGCGCGCGGCATCAGGCGAAACCTCACGCAGCAGCGCCGCTTTCACTCCTTCGAGCCCGGCCCCCTTGCGCAGGCGGTTGGAAAAGCTGGTCTTGGTGTCGAGGCGGCCAAGGTCTTTTGCCAATTTCCCGACGGCACGTCCCGGGGTGAGGTCGACCACCAGGTCGGCCAGTTCGCCGCGCGACAGCCGGTCCCTGAGCGCGCTCGTATGGGCGTAGACGAGGCTGCCTTCGATGCCGGTCCTGCTGATGACGAATTCGCCCGGGACGGTGCCGGCTTCCGACGTTGCGGTGACGCCCTTCAGCGCGGCGCCAGCAAAGCGATCGCGGAAGGTCTCGCTCCAGTCGACGTCGAAGCCGCAATTGGCGGGCTGGAATTTGGCGACAGACACGTCCCTCTGTTCCAGCCAGGAAACCCAGGCGGCATCCGACCCGAGACGCGGATAGCTGGCGCCGCCGAGGGCGAGCAGAGTCGCATCTGCGCTGACAAGCGTCTTGCCGTCCGGGGTATCGAACGCGGGTGCTTTGCCTTCAAAGCCAGTCCAGTGGTGCCGCGTCAGGATACGAACGCCTCGGCTTTCCAGCGACTTGAGCCAGGCGCGCAGGAGCGGCGACGCCTTCATCACCTCCGGGAAGACACGGCCCGAGGAGCCGACGAAGGTCCTGGTTCCGAGGTCTGCCGCCCATTGCCTGATGTCATCGGGCGTGAAGGCGTCCAGCGCCGCACGCAATCGCGGCGAGGCATTGCCGAAGCGCTCCGCAAAGGCCGTATAGGGCTCCGAATGGGTGATGTTCAGGCCCGACTTGCCGGCCAGCAGAAATTTGCGCGCGACCGTCGGCATGCTGTCATAGACGGTGACCGCGTGGCCGCGCTCGGACAGCACCTCGGCGGCCATCAAGCCGCTCGGTCCGCCGCCAATGACGGCGATGTTCTTTTGTCCCATGCGCTTTGCCCGGTCACAGATTTCGCTTCGGCGCACTCTTGGCCCGGCGGCGCGTGGCACGCAACCCCCGTCAGATGCCGCTATCGGCGATGGGCGCCGTTGAGCTTCTTCTCCAGCCACAGGCTGTAGCGCGAACCGGAAAAGCAGATGGCGAAATAGACCAATGCCGCGAAGATATAGGCCTCGCTGTAAAAGCCGAGCCAGGCGGGATCGGTGGCCGAGGTCTTGGCGGCATTGAGCAGATCGTAGATGCCGATGACCGCAAGCAGCGAGGTGTTGAGCACGATGCCGATCGACAGGTTGACGATGGCCGGGATGACAGCTCGCAGCGCCTGCGGCAGCACCACCAGCCGGAGCATCTGGATCCGGCTGAGGCCAAGCGACAGCGCCGCCTCCTTCTGACCCGCCGGGATCACCTGCAATCCGGCGCGGATGATCTCGGCGAGGTAGGCCGAGAAGAACAGGGTGACGCCGATCTGCGCCCGAAGCAGCTTGTCGATGGCCGCGCCGCTCGGTAGCGCCATCGGCACGATCAGCATGGCGACATAGAGCACGGCGATCATCGGCACACCGCGCAGCACTTCGATGAAGGCAATGGCCAGGGAGCGCACGAGCCCCATGTCCGACTGGCGGGCAAGCGCCAGCAGCAGCGCGATCGGAAAGGCGAAGGCAAGGCCAGCGATCGAGACTGTGAGCGTGATCGGCAGCCCGCCCCAATGATTGGTCGAGACCGGTTCCAAGCCCGACGTCCCCGCCATCAGCAGCCAGATGCCGACGAGCGCCAGCAACCAGACCGGCACCAGGCGGAAGCTCCAGAAACGGGGAATGGCGGAGACGGTCAGGAGCGCAGCAATGAGGGCGATCACCAGCGCCGGGCGCCATTGCAGCGGCGGCGGGAAAAAGGCGAAGAGCATGAAACGAAACTTGGCGCCGACAAACGCCCAGCAGGCGCCCGCCGTTTCCGTGGCGCAATCGGCCGCGGTGCCGGTCCAGACGGCATCGATGACGGCCCAGCGGACAAAGGGAAGTGCAATCCAGAGGATTGCGGCGAGCGTCGCCAGCGTGACGAGGCCATTGGCCCAACCGTTGAAGAGGCCTTCACGCCAGCGGTGCCAGTCGGGCGCGACCGGCGGCGCAAGTTCGATCTGGCTCATCGTTTTCCTTCTCCGCGCAGAACGACGCGCCGGTTGTAGAGGTTCATGAGGGCCGAAACCGCAAGACTGATCGTCAGGTAGACGACGCCGATGATGATGATCGCTTCTAGAGCCTGACCGGTGGTGTTGGCCGTCGTGTTGGCGACGCTGACGAGATCGGGGTAACCAATTGCGACCGCGAGGCTCGAATTCTTGGTCAGATCGAGAAAGCTCGAAATCATCAGCGGCGTGATCACCCGAAGCGCCTGCGGCAGTACGACGAGGCGCATGATCTGCGCGGGCTTCAGCCCGAGTGCGCGAGCGGCTTCCCATTGACCCGACGTCACCGACTGGATGCCGCTGCGCACGATCTCGGAAATCGAAGCGGAGGCATTGACGACGAGGCCGATCAGCAGAGCGGCGAATTCCGGGGTCAGCGATAGGCCGCCGCGAATGTTGAAGCCGCCCTTGGCAGGCACTTCGACCGAGGCGCTGAAGCCGAGGGATACGAGAGCGAAATAGAAGATTGCCAACGCGCCGAGTACGGTGCCGGCGGTTTTCGGCAGATAGAACGTCGCGCCCGCCAGCAGGCGCCTGGAAATGACGAGTGCCGCGAAGACGGTCAGGAGCACCGCGGGCAGCCATACGGAGGCCGGCAGACCGTCGACCGAAAGCGAGGGCAGAAAGACGCCGCGATTGCTGAGGTAGACGCTGCCCAGAAACGTATAGGCGCCGCGCGGCGGCGGAAGCGCGCGGATGATCGCACTCCACAGGAACAGTTGCAGCAACAAAGGCGTGTTGCGCAGAAGCTCGACATAGCCATGGGCGAAGGTCGCTAGCAGCAGATTGCCGGACAGCCTGAAGATGCCGAGTGCGACACCGAGCACGGTTGCAAGCAGACATCCGACGAGCGCGACCTTGACGGTATTGGCGATGCCGGCGGCAAGCGCCCGGGCGTAGCTGTCGCCGGCCGCGTAAGGAAGAACGCTTTCGCCGATCTCGAAATTGGCCTGATGGGAGAGGAAGGCAAAGCCCGGCGTCAGTCCCATGCGGTGCATGCTCTCGGCGGTGTTCTGGCCGAGAAAGGCAAAGAGCAGCAGCACGCCGACAAAGAGCAGGCCTTGCTGCAAAGGCAGCGGTCCGATCCAGGACAGGAGGCGCGAGACGGGTCCGGGCCCCGAAGGGCCCGGTTGGAGTTGGCGTGTCATGGGAAGGACCATGAACCGGCTCAACGGAACGGCGGCGAATAGAGCAGGCCGCCGGCCGTCCAGGGCTGGTTGTAGCCGCGCTCGAAGTTGAGCGGCGTGCCCTTGCCGACGTTGCGCTCGAAGATCTCGCCGTAGTTGCCGACGGTCTTGACGATGTTGTAGGCGAATTTCGGATCAAGGCCGATCGCTTCGCCGAGCGAAGGATCGACGCCGAGGAAGCGCTTGATCGCCGGATCCTCGCTCGCAAGGAACGTGTCGACGTTCTCCTTGGTGATGCCGAACTCTTCGGCCTGGATCGTCGCGTAGACCGTCCAGTTGACGATTTCGAGCCACTGGTCGTCACCGGCGCGGATCGCCGGCGCCAAGGGCTCCTTCGACAGGCGCTCGGGCAGAAGCACGTAATCGTCGGGCTTGGAAAGCTGGGTGCGCTTGGCCGCAAGGTCGGTCGCGTCCTGGGTCAGGGCGTCGACGCGGCCCGAGTCGAGCGCCTTCAGGAACTCGCCGGTTTCCTCGATCGTGACCGGCGTGAAGGCCTTGCCGGTCTTGCGGAAGAAGTCGGCGATGTTGAGTTCGCCGGTCGTGCCGCTCTGGACGCCGATCGTTGCGCCGTCGAGTTCCTCGCCCTTGGCTACGCCAAGGTCCTTGCGCACCAGCAGTCCCTGGCCGTCGTAGAAGACGACGGGGCCGAAGTGGAAGCCAAGCTTGAAGGCGCGGCTCACCGTCTGGGTCACGCCGGACAGCAGGATGTCGAACTCGCCGGACTGCAGCGCCGGCAAGCGCTGCTGCGGCGACGAGTTGGTGAACTCGACCTTTTCGGCATCGTTGAAGACGGTGATGGCGATGGCGCGGCCGAAATCGACGAAGAAGCCCTGCCAGCGGCCGTTGCTGTCGGGTGAGAAGAAGCCCGGCGTGGTGCCGACGCCGACCTTGATGACGCCGCGCGCCTTGATCTTGTCGAGCGTTTCGCCGGCAAGCGCCGAGGTGGCGATGAGGCCCGCCGCCAGCGCTGCCGTCGCGGCAAAGGCTTTTGTGAAAAGTTTTCGGTGAGTGGAAGTTCGCTGCATGAGGGTCCCCAAAGCCAAAAGAATGTCATTGCGCCACCGGGCGAAGCCGTTCGGGCGTGAGTAAAAATTAAATCTATAGAAATTATATAATAGGTATTTTTGTGCGAAATTGGCGCGTGGCCCGAAACAGATTTCGCCGCCTCGTTTTTGCCGGGAACGTTTTTGACAAGAAGCCAGCGGTTGATGGCGGCGACCCCCGAAGGCGTCAATTTCATCCGCCCTCGATCGATGGCCCGCAGATTGCCGCGCGGATCTCCGGCTGCATATGCAGGCTGAGCCTCTTGTTGAGATCGGCGGAAGCTCCTAGGTTCCGCCCGTCGATTGGTTTATCTCCTTGGCGATGCAGCTTTTTGCGGGAAAATGGCGGGAACGGATGGGATGGGGCGCGCCGGTGTCGGTCGCCCTGCACCTCGTCGTAGCGCTTTTCCTTTTGTACGACCTGCCCTTCGAGCTGCCGACGCCGCCGAAGGAGCAGACGGTCAACGTCGAGCTCGTTCCGCCTCCCGCCGAGGCCAAGGATCCGAAGAAGGCCGAACAGAAACAGGCGGAGCAGAAGAAGGCGGGGCCGAAAAAGGGCGAAGAGAAAAAGGCTGAACAGCCAAAGCCGCAGCCCCAGCCTAAGCCCAAGCCCCAGCCGAAGGCAGACCCGAAGCCGCAACCCAAACCGGCGCAGCAGCTGCCACAGTCCTTCGCCTCTGCCATGGCCAAGACCAAGCAGGACAACAAGGAGGCGGAACTTCCGCCGGCCGCGCGCGAGTCGGTGAAGAAGACCGAAGTTTCCGAGCCGGCAAAGGCGGTGGACGACAAGGCGAAGCCAGTGGATGAACCGGCAAAGGCGCCGTCGGCCGAGAAGAAAGAGCCGGTGAAGGACCCTAAGCCGCCGACAACTCTTGCCGTCCCTGCGAAATCCCCCGACAGCGCCAAGCAGAAGGCGGATGAAAAGGCAGCGGCGACGGTTGCCGAGGCCAAGCCTGAGCCGAAAGAAGCGCCCGAGGCCAAAGAGCAGCCCCTCAAATCGGAGCAGGAGGCTGCAAAGGCAAAACCGGCCGATGCCGCAGCGAAGGTCGACCTGAAGCCGGTTCCGAGTAAGATGACCGACGCAAAGGAACTTTACTCGGCAAAGTCGATCGCCGATCCTCGCGTTAAGCAGGCGCTGATCAATCTGCCGGTCAAGAAACGCATCCGGCAAATCTGCAATATCGAGGCACTGGAGCAGATCCGCAATCAGCGACCAGATACGCCGCCCGAAGGGTTGTTCCCTTTCGGACCTAACGGTGGCTTCATCACCAAAAACCGTATGGACGCCAGCGGCGGTGCCTACCCGAGCAAATCGAATTGGTACGACGTCGATTTCCAATGCATCGTCAACGACGAGGCGACGGAAGTGGTCTCTTTCAGCATTGCCATTGGCGGCCAGGTGCCGAAGGCAGACTGGAAGAAGAGGAGAATTCCCGGGAATTGATTTCTTGCGGCACAGGCGATGCGGCGTCGGTCTTGCCTCATGCCGCAACCGGTGCGCGCCTTCTTGCAACGCCTGTTGCCAGACGTCACGGATCGCCGCGCTGCACCTAGAACATTCTTGCCTGCCGGACTCTTCCGAGCCCGGCAGGCGCGAGTGCGAGTTGCCACTCTCGCACCAAGCTGGCGCGGATGTTGTTACTCCGCCGGTTGAAGAGCCCGCTCGCGATAGACCGAAACCAGTGAGGTGCCGAGCATCGCGGCAACCGCCGCAAAGAGGAAGACGCCGGCCGGGCCCTGCAGTTCGACAAGGAGGCCGCCGAGGATCGCCCCGGTGGAAATGGCGATCTGGAAGGTGGTGAGCGTCGCCGCTCCAGCACCTTCGGCCTCATCACCGGCCGCACGGCTCAGGAACGACTGGACGCTGACCGGCAGGGCGCCGAAGGCGAAGCCCCAGGCCGCCGTGGCGACGATGGCGACGGCCGGCAGCGCGCCCGCCAGGGCCAGGACCAGCGTGGTGGCAGCGACGCCGGCGGCCGCCGACATCATCGAGAGCCGCGTGCTGCGCTCGGCGAGGAAGCCGCCGGCAATGTTGCCGAAGAAGCCGCCGATGCCGAAGGCGAGCAGGATCGCGGTTATCGCCTCGACGCCGAACTGCGGCACCTGTTCAAGGAACGGGCGGACATAGGTGAAGCCGGCAAAGTGGCCGGTGACGACCAAGAGGATGGTCGCAAGGCCGAGCCGGATCGCCGGGCGCTTCAGGACGTTGAGGATCGTGTCGAGGCCGGTTGTGCCGATGGGAGGCAGGCGCGGAACCGTTAGCGCCTGGACGATGAAGGTGACGATGCCGACGGCGGCGGCAAGCAGGAAGGCGTAGCGCCAGCCGAGCGTCGCGCCGATCCAGGCGCCGACCGGGGCCGCGCAGACGGTTGCGATCGAGACGCCGGACATCACGATTGCCATCGCCCGCGGCATCAGCCGGCCGGGAACGAGCCGCATGGCGAGCGCCAAAGACAGCGCCCAGAAACCGCCAAGGCCGATGCCGAGGAGGAAACGGGCGACGAGCAGCATCGAAAGGCTGGACGCGAAACCGGCGATCAGGCTGGAAACGATGAGCAGCGCGGTTAGGGACAAGAGCACGTTGCGGCGGTCGAAACGTCCGGTATAGACGACGATCGCCGGGCCGGCGATGGCCGCGACCACGGCCGTAGTGGTGACCGACTGGCCGGCGGCACCGACGGTCACGCCGAGATCCGCCGACATCGGCGTCAGCAGGCTTGCCGGCAGAAACTCTGCCGTGACCAGGCCGAAAACGCCGAGCGACAGGGAAACGACAGCCGCCCACAAGGGCTTGTCCCGTTCATCCGCCTGTCCCGTGGGCTTGGCGACAATACCATCCATGACTTTCATCTCCATTGCATGTGATGATGAAAATATGCATGGCCCTCTGGAGTTTCTATGCTAGAAAATCCAAAACACTGTGCTGTTTGTCCAAAGGTGAGATGTAATATGAGCGATGCGCTGACGGAGATCCTGCGCGGCCTCAGGCTCGACGGTGTCGAATATGGGCGCTGCCAGCCCTGCGCGCCATGGGCGACCTCCTATCCCGAACAGGAACCGGCACGATTTCATTTTCTTGCCTCCGGTTCCGCCCATCTGCAATCGCCAGATGGTTCGTGGATGGAGTTGACGCCCGGGGATGCCGTGCTGTTGCCGCGGGGCGATGCGCACGTGCTCGCGAGCAAGCCCGGCCTGCCGACGATATCGATCCGCGACCTGCCGAAACGGCAGCTTTGCGACGGCATCGTCGATGTGCAGTGCCCCAACTCGGACAGCCAGAACCTCCTGTTCTTCGCAGTGATGCAATTCAACGTCGACCGCCTGCATCCGCTTTTGCAGCTGATGCCGTCGGTCATGCGCACCAGCGATCTTGCCAAGAGCGAGCCGTCGATCCCGTCGCTTCTCGATACCATGACGCGCGAGGCCGCGATGCAGCGCGTCGGTGCGGGCGGTATCCTGGCGCGCCTTGCCGACGTGCTGACCGCCACGATCATCCGCGCCTGGGTGGAACACGGTTGCGGCACGTCAACCGGCTGGCTTGCCGCCGTGCGCCATCCGGAGGTGGGCCGGGTGCTCGCCGCCATCCATCTCGACCCGACGAAGGACTGGACGGTGCCGGAACTGGCAAAGCTCATGGGGGCGTCGCGTTCCGGTTTTGCCCAGCGCTTCGCCGATACGGTCGGCGAGACACCGGCCCGCTACGTGGCACGCATGCGCATGCACCAAGCGCATCAGTGGCTGCGCGAAGGAAAACGGGTCGCCCATGTCGCCAACCGGCTCGGTTATGATTCCGAGGCGTCGTTCAGCCGCGCCTTCCGCAAGATCATGGGCGCGCCGCCAAGCCATTCGCGAAACCTGACTATGTCAGCGGATCAACTGGCGTCCTGATCCGCTTTCGGTCGCGAAACCTCAGAACTTGACATTGAGATCGGCTCGGACCCCGTGCTCCCGGGCCGTCGAGGCGATCTGACCCTGATAGGAAACGCTGAGCGTCGATGCTGGCGTCAGCGCGGAATCGATACCGGCCTCGAGGATGGCGCCGTCGCGCGCGATGGGCGCACCGGCGACCGAGAAGGCCTCGCTGCCGGAGAATGCCTGGGCGAGCGCAGGGGTGATGTCGCCATAGGCATGCCGCCAGCCGATCATACCGCGCGCCGTCGCCTTTCCGGCCCCGAGCTCGAAATCGGCAGACGCGCGAAGTCCCGTTGTGGTGAAGGCCATGTCGCTGGAGCCGCCATGAACGGAGAGCGCTGCCGCACCGCCCACCTCTTTGAACCCGTTGGTGTGCACGTTGACATAGGCGAGGTTGGCGAAGGGCTCGAAAGCAATATCGCCGGCCGTGAGGGCGTATCCGAGTTCGCCAAACACCTGCGTGGTGCCGGCGCGGTAGTCCGCGGTCAGGCTGTCGACAAGCGCTGGCGAAACGAGCTGCCGGCTGCTGTCGATCTCGCTGAAGGTGTAGGCAAGACCGGAGCGGAACGACAGAGCGCCCCGGACCGCGCCGCCATAGACCCCGAGATGATAGTTGTCGCTCGAGGCCTGTGAGCGGCGGTCGTCGACCTTGAAGCTGGAATGGCTGTAGCCTCCGAGGAAGCCGAGCCGCCAGCCGCTGCCGATCTCACCATCGAGACCGGCAACGAAACCGCCGGTGGATCGAGACAAGTCGGCTGCATTGCCGTCGCCGTCGGTATCCCCCCAGGACCCGAACGCCGAGCCCCACGCGCCCATGGTTTCTGCCGGAGAAATCGATGCCGTGGTGATCTCGTCGGTGCCAACGATCGGCCGCGCCGTGGCGCCGACAGTTTCAAAGGCCGCACGCAGCCGGTCGTTCATCCGGTAGCTGATGAGCTGACTGTTTTCGATGAGACCCGTCACCGTGGAGCTATGAACCTCGCCCGGCAGTTGCCCGAAGAGGTCGGTTGCGGTGTGCTCGTCGAGAGTGACGGCGAGATCATGGAGTTCCGCGCCGATGCCGAGCCGCTCGATTGCCAAGGCAGCAACTGCACCATTGCGGCTCGTCGCCAGATCCGCGAAGGCCACGGCATTGCGCGCGACATCGAGATAGACGGTGTTCGGGTCGTAGGCGAGGGTGAGATCGAGGAAGGCATAGCAGCCACAGTCATCTTCGAAGCGCCCGGTCACCCCGCCGAGCACGGAGAGAATGGTGTGGCGGCCGTCGCCCTTGTAATTTTCGGGTCTGACCCTGACATCAACGGCGCCGGCGATCTCCGCCGTGCCCGTGACGTCGAGCCGGCTGGTGCCATCGGGTGCGTCGAGATTGACGAGGAACCAGCCGTCGCCCGACTGGCGATAGTTGCCGGCCAGGGTCAGCGCACCGCCCCTGCGGCCCCAGCCCGGATTGACGGCGCCGTTGTTGTCGACATTGCCGTAGATGGTACCGTTGCCGGAGAGTATGCCGTTTCCGTCAGCAAAGGTCTCGGAGGCAATGCTGCCGGCAATCGCCAGGAAGCCGCCATCGACGCGTGTGGAGCCGTGATATGTGCTGTCACCGGCCAAGATCAATATGCCGTCGCCCGATTTGATCAGCCCTCCCGCGCCGGTGATGTTATTGGACCATGCGCTTTCGCCGTCCTCGATCACGGCGTGGAAATCACCCCAGTCGAACTTGCCCGGACCTCGCACTGCCCGCCCGGCGTTTACCATGCCATAGCCAAACACGGGATCGACGCCCCGGTCGCCATAGTCGGTGGCCGTTCCCAACAGGACTTGGCGGACCTGGTCCATCGTCATGTACGGGAATGCCTGCGCGACCAGCGCGGCCGTTCCGGCCACGAACGGTGCAGCCAGGGACGTGCCGTTTTCCCTGCTGTATCCTCCACCGCGGACGGCGACCATGATGTTGTCCTGAGGATTGGCCCAGACCCATTCGCCTCTTTCCGGGTCCCAGCGCGTGGCGTCGTCTCCACCAGGTGCGGCAAGACACCAATTTACTGCAACGCCACACCTGTTCGACCAATCGGGCATGTGTGTAGGACCGGTCGCCACCACGGCGAGCCAGCCCTGTTCCAGCTCCGGGAAAAGATAGGGGAGACCCGCATCGATAGACGGTTGTGCCGCGCCGTCGTTCATCGCTGCGAAGACGAGAAGTGCACCACGCGAAACCGCGTAGCGATAGGCGGACAGATTGTTTGAGAGCGTCGCTTCGGCCCGGTCGGCCGTCATTTCTGTAATGAAGCCGTCGCCATAACTGTTGTTGATGATCTTCACGCCGCGGTCGACGAGTGTATGGATTCCGTAGTTGGCGGCAGCATTGTTGATGTAGCCCGGTATGTCGGATGCCCCTGCCTGAACGATGGTCGCGCGCGGGGCAACACCGTGCATGCCGACCCCATCGCGATTGGCGGCGATGACCGAGGCGACCGTTGTGCCGTGGCCCTCCCCTACGAACGTCCAAGGCTTCTCCGGATCATAGGTGATACCCTCCGCATAGCGTCCGCCAAACTCCGGGTGGGTAATGTCGAGGCCGCTGTCGACCACACCGACCTTGATGCCGCTGCCGTCGTAGCCCAGCATGTAGGCATATTCGGCGTCGATCGCCGCCAATCCCCACTGTGCGTTGAACTCAGCAGTGCGCCATGTCTCGGGATCGCGGGGGTCGCCCGCATCCTGCGCGAGCGCAAGGGATGGCACTGCGGTCAACAACAAGAGTGTGATGACATGGATGACGCTACGACAATACTTTTCCAAGACATTCCCCAATGCCCGGCATCACGGCGCGTCCGTTGCGCATCGTATTGAAGGAAAACGGAAATTTACGGCACGGGCGCGCGAACGCTAGCCTCGCGCGTGGCTTTGGGAAATACGGCAGATGCCGTATTTCGTCGGCTTGCTTCGCCGCCTATCGCCCGGCCTGAGCGGCGGGGAGTGGGGACGGGTGCCCAATGGCCGAACGCGGTGTCCGCTTAGGGACATTTCGCTTGGGCTCCCCAGGGTATAGCGCGAGGGGCGGTCGTCGCATCACCGCCCCTTACTTTGTCACTGAGCTGGCTGCTGTTCAGCCGGCAGCATTGCCGCCGGAGACCCGGCGGCTGGCTGCGTGGTGCTTTCCACCGGTGGCACCGGTGAGCGCGTGCGCAGCGTCTCGGCGCGATGGCGGCCGACCGAGACCCAGAAGAGCGCGACGAGGGCGACAATCGTCACGGTCACGGTGACATAGCGGATCCAGGTCGGGGCGTGCCCACCCGGATCGATGTGCTTCTCGTCGATCTCGCGCTTGCGGGTGATCGCAGCCGAATAAAAGACGATCGTCGAGATCACGAAGATCAGCGACCAGCGCGTCTGCTCGCCATCGGAACCGATCAGCGCAACGAGGCTGTAGATCGCGGCCGCCAGGCCGATGATGACGTACCAGTTGTAGGTGCTTGCAGGCATCTTCTTGTAGCCGAGCACCTTGATGGAGATCGCCGAGTAGATATAGGGCAGCAGCGTCATGATCACTGCGATCGAGGCGATCTTGCCGAACTGCTCGCTGGCGGTCGGCGACATCGTGGCGAAGACCTGCACGGTCATGATCACGGCAACGATCGCAAGGCCGGCCGAGGGCACGCCCTTGGAATTGACCTTGGCGAAGATCGAGCCGAAGAGGCCGTCATCGGCGGCGGCCTTCGCCGTCTGACCGACGAGCAGCGTCCAGCCTGCAAGCGAGCCCAGGCAGCCGAGTGCGGCGCAGATCGCAACGACGGCACCTGCGGTATCGCCGAGCGCCAACCGCGCGGCGTCTGCGAAAGGTGCCGAAGACGCGATCAGCTCCTTGTTCGGGATCATGCCCATGATCACCGTCGACGACAGGATATAAGCAACGGCCGCGAGAATGACGCCGCCGACGGTGGCGATCGGCACGTTGCGCTGCGGGTCGCGCACAACGCCCGCCGAGACCGACGCGCTTTCGACACCGATGAAGGCCCAGAGCGTGAAGTTGAGCGTCGCCATGATCGCCGCCCAGCTGTCCTTGCCCGATACGTTCCAGCCCTCGGAGAAGGTCGCCGGCGAGAACCAGAACCAGCCGAAGATCGCCATGCCGAGGATCGGCACCAGGGCGAAGGAGGTGGTGAAGGACTGCAGCCGCCCGACCACGTTCGGCCCGAGAATGTTGGCGTAGGTGAAGAACCAGATGAGCGCCACCTGCGCCAGCGCCGAGACGAGCGGATCGCGCAGCATCGGGAAGAAGGCGGTGAGGTAACCGAGACCCGCGACCGCCAGACCGACGTTACCCACGACGTTGGCGAGCCAGTAGATGAGGTTCGTCTGGTAGCCCATGTAGTCGCCGAAGGCCTTGCGCGTATAGGCGTAGGGTCCGCCGGCGGCGGGGTCGATCGCTGCCAGCTTGGCGAAGGTCAAAGCCAGCGCGATCGCGCCGGCGATCGTGATCAGCCATCCGAAGACGGCGATGGAGCCGACTGCGGCAAGGTTTGCCGGCAGCATGAAGACGCCGGAGCCCATCATGTTGCCCGCGACCATCAGGGTCGCGGGCGCGAGGCCGATCTTGGCGGATTCCGCGACGCCCGCGGATGTGGTTTTGGAAGCCGTATCGACAGCAGCCATTGTTCTCGCTCCTGAAGCCGGGTCAGCGGGTCAACACATAGACGCGGTAGAGGCCGTCCTCGACCTCCACCCCGTGCGTGTCATGGGTGAAGCCCGGGAACCGGAGATCATAGGCCTCCAGCGCCTTGAGGTAGCCGAGGACCGGACCATCGGCGGGCCCAGCGTTTTCGCCCGGCATTAGAAGCGGGATGCCGGGCGGATAGGGCACGACGCCCGTTGCGACCGTGCGGCCGGCCAGATGGTCGAGCGTCACCTGTTCCACCTCGCCGCGCACCAGCCGCTCGTAGGCGCGCACCGGGCTCAGGTCCGGATGTGGCAGGACAGAGAAGCCGGCGGCCATGGAGGCGGTGGTCTTCAGCTGGTCCATCGCCTGGAACATTGTGTCGGCGAGATCCTTGAGACCCATGCCGGCGTAGCGTTCCGGGTGGTCCTCGATCAGCGACGGGATGGCCACTTCGAGCGTGAGGTTGGCGTCGTAGTCGCGCTTGAAGTCGCAAAGCGCGCTGACGAGCGAGCCCCATTTGCCCTTGGTAATGCCGAGCGAGAAGAGGAACAGGATGGTGAAGTCGGTCGTCTTCTCGACAACGATGCCGCGGGCATCGAGATAGGCGGTGACGAGGCTTGCGGGGATGCCCACCGGCATCAGCCCGCCGCCGGGCGCAACACCCGGTGTGACGATCGAGACCTTGATCGGATCGAGCATGCAATAGCCGTCCTCGATCTCGCCGAAGCCGTGCCACGCTGCCCCGGGCTTCAGCACCCAGCAGGACGGATCGGTCGCGAGGGATTCCGGCGAGGCTTCATGGAAGGGGCTTGTGCGGCCGGTTTTCGGGTCGCGCACCGTATCCGGCTGCCAGCAATCGAAGAACCAGTCGCCGCGCTCTGCCGCGTCGTTGGCCAGCCGCGACATCATCAGGCGGAACGCCACGGCTTCCTCGATCGACTCGTTGGTGAGCGCCGCGCCGCCGGGCCCGTCCATCATCGCCGCCGAGACGTCGTTCGAGGCAATGATCGCGTAGTTCGGCGAGGTCGAGGCGTGCATCATGAACGTCTCGTTGAAAATGCCATGCGGGATCGGCTTGCGGCCGTCGCGTACGTGAATGAAGGACGCCTGAGAAAGGGCCGCCAGCAGCTTGTGCGTCGACTGGGTGGCAAATACCGTCGGCTTGTCGGCCGTATGCGCCTTCGGATCACCGTGCATTGCGTGGCGGTCGCGATAGATCGGGTTGAAGCGGGCGTAGCCGTACCAGGCCTCGTCGAAATGCAGGCGGTCGACGCTGGCGCCGAGCAGTTCCTCGACGCGGGTCACGTTGTAGCAAAGACCGTCATAGGTCGAGTTGGTGATGATGGCGTGCTTTGGCTCCTTGTCCGAAAGGTCCGCGGCAAGCGGGTTCTGGTCGATCGCCTTGCGGATCGCGACCGCGGTCAGCCGTTCCGGCGGGATCGGCCCGATGATGCCGTAGTGGTTCCGGGTCGGCACCAGATAGGTCGGCACGGCGCCCGACATGGTCATCGCGTGTTCGGCCGACTTGTGGCAATTGCGGTCGCACAGCGCGATCTGGTCGCGGCTGACGCTCGCCATCAGAATGACGCGGTTGGAGGTCGAGGAGCCGTTGGTGACGTGGTAGCTGCGGTGCGAGCCGAAGACGCGGGCAGCGTATTTTTCACTGGCGCCGATCGGGCCGGAATGGTCGAGCAGAGATCCGAGTTCACCGACCGAGATCGAGAGATCCGAGCGCAGCAGCGGTTCGCCGAAGAACTCGAAGAAGGCGCGGCCGGGCGGCGACTTCAGGAAACCCGTGCCGCCGGTGTGTCCGGGCGTGTGCCAGGAGTACTCGTGCACCTGGGAGAACTGGGCGAGCGCCTTGAACATCGGCGGCAGCACGGTCGAACGATAGCGCTCGATTGCCGCCTGGATACGGCCGCCGACGAAGTCCATCGTGTCTTCGAGCATCCAGACAAAATCGTCGACCTTCGCCATGATATCGGCCGGAACCGACGAGGCGACGCTGCGGTCGGCGAGCAGCAGCAGCGGAACGGTGCCGTTGCGCTTGCGCAGCGCCTCGACGACGCCGATCGATTGTTCGTGGCCGTCCGACCCGAGATCCCAGTCGACCAATACGCATTGGAGAGCGGGGTCCGATCGGATCACCGCAATACCGTCATCGGCGCTTTCTGCGGTCACCACCTCGATCTGGCGGCGCTCCATCTCCGCGATCAGCGACCGGACGGCGCGGCCTGCAGCACTTTCCTCGCTGATCTCGTCGTCAAGAACGAGTGCTTTCATGCCGAGACGGCGGTGACCCCTGTTTAACATGCTCATATCCAATCCTCTCTCTAGTTCGGTGCTAGGTGCAGGTGGGGGTATTCTTTTTGACGTCAGCCAGTGGACGGCTCCTTCCTTTCGACTGACAGGTAGACGGGCAGTGCCACGAGCAGCAGCAGGAGGCACCAGAGGCCCGCCTGAGGTCCGCTGCCGTAGACCGTCCAAAGCGAAAAGATGAAGGCGACCAGGGCATAAGGCTTGTAGGGGCCAAGGCGGAAGCCGCCCCATTCCTCGTCGCGCGGACGTGTGAGTGCCAGGAACAGCGCGCCCTCGACGAGGCTGCAGAAGACGTAAGGCACCATGGCTGCGGTGGTCGAAAGGTCGACGGCGAACCTATAGACGGCCATCAGTCCCGACACGCCCGAGGTCTGCAGAACGAGAAGGGCCGAAGCAAGTAGCATCGACAGGACGATACCCCACTGCGGCACGCCACGGCTGGAAAGGCGCCCGAAAACTGGAGGGAACAGCCCATCGCGGGCCGCTGCCATCGGCACCTGAGCCATCAGCAGCGTCCAGCCGTTGAGCGCGCCGATCGACGAAAGAACGACGGCGGCCGCAACCAGCGTGCTCCCCCACCAGCCCCACATCATGAAGGCCGCATCGGAGAAGGGAGCGGCGGAACGCGCAAGCGTTTCGCGCGGGACCGTGCCCATGACCACGAGCGTGCCTAGGATGAAGATGAGGCCGCAGCAGAGCGTGCCGAGCACGGTCGCCCGCGGGATCGTGCGTTTCGGATCGTCGACATCGCCGGCCGGAACGGTGGCAGACTCGATGCCGAGAAAGGCGAACATCGTCAACGGTGCGGTCGCGGAGATCAGACCGAGCATGGACAGCCCGCTCGGGCTGATGGGTGTCAGGTTCTGCGGCTCGATCCAGAAGAGGCCGAAAAGCGCAATCGCGATGAAGGGAAGGAGTTTCAATCCGACGGTCACGATCTGGAAACGCCCGGCGCTCCTGACGCCGAACATGTTGATGGCGGCAACCAGCCACATGGCGGCGAGCGAAACCGCCGTGAAGCCGCCCGGCATATGCTGAAGGTTCGGGAAGAACACGCCGAGATAACCGGTGAAGGCCATGGCGATCGCCGGCAGCGACGCCCAGATCGAGATCCAGTAGGCCCAGGCGACCAGAAAGCCGGCAAACGGACCGAAAGCCATGCGACTGTAGGCGTAGGGGCCGCCGGTCGCGGGCCTGACGCCTGCGAGCCGCGCAAACACAAGGCCGAGGCACATGGCGGCAACCGCCATGCAGACCCAGCCGACGAGGGCTGCGGCGCCGTAGGGCGCGAGTGCGGCGGGAGAGAGATAGAAGCCGGAGCCGATGATGTTGCCGACGACGAGCGCGGAGCAAGCCCAGATGCCGAGGCTCGGCCGTGTCGCCATTTCGGGCGTCGTCTGCTGAGACCTGCCTGAGGTTGCATCAAGCGGCTTCGTCATGGATGGGAGGCTCCCTTGCCAAAGACGAGGCGAACTTATGAACTGTTTCTTATGGTTGCAACTGCTTTATTTCACTCGACTATCAGTCGCCGCGCTGACCCATGGGCCCATGCGGAAAAGTCTCATTCGGCTCATAGCTCCACGACCGACCGCGAAGGGCGGCGTTGCAGGCTTCTCATGAAACTATTCCATTTTTGCGATGCCGTTTTGCCGCCGATACAGGTAGGGTCGCCTGCGACGAAATGACTGCTTCGCGACCGCGGTGATGGGTGAGGAAAACGGCGAAAAATGACAAATATCAAGCATTTACGGCTTCGCGACATCGGTTTCCGCCCGGGGGCTTACGAACCCGGACCGCTCAATGCGATCACCGATGTGATGGGTGTCGCGGTGGGCCATGCCACCGTTGTCGAGGCCGACTGCATCCGCACCGGCGCCACCGCCATACTGCCTCATGACGGCAACCTCTTTCAGGACAAGGTGCCGGCCGGCTTCGCTGTGCTCAACGGCTTCGGCAAGTTTGCGGGCTCCACCCAGGTAGAGGAGCTCGGCGAGCTGGAAACGCCCGTCGTTCTCACCAACACGCTGGCGACGGGACGCGCCATCGAGGCCGTCAATCGCTGGACGCTGGCGCAGCCGGGCAACGAGAAGGTCGTGTCGCTGAACGCGGTCGTCGGCGAGACCAACGACTCCCGCCTCAACGATATCCGCGCCGGTCGCCCGACGATCGACGAGATCGGCGCCGCCCTTGCCGCCGCGAAGACCGGTGCCGTCGAGGAGGGGGCTGTCGGTGCCGGAACCGGCACGGTGGCCTTCGGGCTGAAGGGCGGCATCGGTACGAGCTCGCGACTTGTGAAGGCGGCAGGCGAGGTCTTTACGCTCGGCGTGCTCGTCCAATCCAATTATGGCGGCCGGCTCACCGTCTGCGGTCGTGCCTATGAGGCGCCGGCGGCACACGACCGCGACGGTTCGATCGTCATCGTGATCGCGACCGATGCGCCGCTCTCTTCCCGCAACCTCAAGCGTCTGGCCGAACGCGCCTTCGGCGGCCTGGCCCGCACCGGCGCCGCGCTCAGCAATGGTTCCGGCGATTATGCGCTCGCCTTCTCGACGGCTGCCGCCGTTCGTCGCACCAAGGCGCGCCGGGCCGCGATTGCCGACTATCCCGATCTTCCAAACGACCTAATATCGCCGCTCTTCGAAGCGGCCATCGAGGCGACGGAGGAGGCCATCCTCAATTCGCTGACCATGGCCCGCACGACGCATGGCTTCAATGCCGCGAACGGCAAGCCGAGCACGGTCGAGGCGATCTCGCTCGAACGGCTTCGCGCGCTCAGCGAACACTGATTTGTGCCCCTGGATCGCGTTCGGTGTTGCGGTCCATGCGCTTCTGCCAAACCAATTTTTACGGAGCCTACATGTCCCAGCCGTCCATCCGCACCGTCTATCTCAACGGCGAGTTTTTGCCCGAGAACGAGGCGCGCCTCTCGATCTTCGATCGCGGCTTCCTCTTCGGTGATGGCATCTACGAGGTCACCGCCGTGCTTGAGGGCAGGCTGATCGACAGCGCATCGCATATGGCGCGCCTGGAGCGCTGCGCGCGTGAAATCGATGTGCCTTTGCCGGTATCGACCGACGAGATCGTCGCGATCGAAAAGCGGCTGATCGAAGAGAACGGCCTTGTCGAAGGCATGGTCTATCTGCAGCTCACCCGGGGCGCCGAGGACCGGAACTTTCTGTTCTCCGAGGATATCAAGCCGACGCTGGTGCTCTTCACCCAGGCAAAGACGCTGGTGACTGCCACCACCAAGGGGCTGTCGGTCAAGACCGTGCCCGACCAGCGCTGGGCGCGCCGCGACATCAAGAGTGTGTGCCTGCTGCCGCAGGTGATCGCCAAGCGCATCGCCAAGGCTGAAGGCTGCGATGAGGCGTGGATGATCGAGGACGGGTTCGTGACGGAAGGTGCTTCCTCCACCGCCTACATCGTCACCGCGGACAACCGCATCGTCACGCGCGGCAACAGCCACAAGACGCTGCCCGGCTGCACCCGGCTCGCCGCTCTCGCGCTCGCCGCCGAACAGGGAATGACGCTGGAAGAACGCCCCTTCACGCTCGAAGAGGCGCTCAACGCCCGCGAAGCGTGCCTCACCAGCGCTTCGAACTTCGTTGCGCCGATCACCCGCATCGACGGCAAGCCTGTCGGTAGCGGTGAACCGGGCCCGGTGGTCAAGCGCCTGCGCGAACTCTATCTGGAACGTGCACGGCAGACGGCGATCTAGCCGACGGCCGGATCTCCTACCTTGGAAGAGCGAGAAATGAAGCAGGCTCAACGCGACGTCTGCCGGCGCTACGGGGCCGGGTTCGACGCGCTCGACCTATCTTGCAAGCTTGGTATTTCTGCCGGCGCATTGCGAGGGGAACAGCGGCTCAATGGGCTGCGGCATCCGCCCGAGAATGGAACGAATGGCTGGTATATCTGGGGAGGGGAAGAGCTATCTGCCGATCCTGAATTCTTCATGCCTCTCCATGCCCATCATCTGCAGAAACTTTGTGTTTCAGTGCTGCCGTATCTCGCGCTGCCTCCGGGCTGGCGCTTTCTGATTGCGCCTGACTACGAGGATGTCTGGTACGACAGCACACTTCTCGCGCCGCGTGACTAGGACCCGGCTTCCAGGCCCTGCCAGACGCGGCCGACGATCGGCCGGCGGTTTTCCTTGGCGCGATAGAGCCGGATCTCGACACTGACGTCCCAGTGCGGGTCGGCGGCCCTGACCAGCGAGCCGTTCGCCAGCTCATCCGTCATCAGGCTTTCGGGCACCCAGGCGATGCCCCAGCCGGATTCGGCCATGGCTTTCAGCCCCACCGACATGCTGCCTTCGTGCACCCTTTGCGCCGGCGGTAGCTCGCGCCCGATCAGATCATCCAGAAGCTGGCCGAAGAACGACGATTTTTCGTAGCTCAGATGCGGGAACGGCTTCGTGCCGCCTTCCAGCCGGTGCAGGGGCTCCCCTGCTTCATTCGCCGCCGAAACGGGGATGATGCGTTCGTGGCCGAGCACGCGATGTTCGAAGGCCTGCGGGTCGAGCAGGTGCGGGACCTGGGTATGGGCGTAGGTCAGCAGGAAGTCGCATTCGCCGTCGACAAGCGAGTTGAGGTTTTCCTCCATGCTGCCGGAATCGGGGCGAAGTCGGGAGAAGAGCGGCCCACTCCGGGCGTTGACCCGTGTCATCCATGCGGGAAAGAAGGTGAAGGAGAGCGTATGCAGCGCTGTCAGCTTGATGGTGCGGGCGTCGGAGCCTTCCTCCTGCTGCAGATTGCGCCTTGCCTGGTAGAGCTGTTTCAGAGTCTCCTGCGCCACCGGCACGAATTTCGACCCCGCCTCCGTCAGGCGTGAAGGATAGGTCGCGCGGTCGACGAGCGTGGCGCCGAGCCAGGCCTCCAACTGCCGGATGCGGCGGCTGAACGCGGATTGGGTGACATGGCGCTCGTCCGCCGCCTTTGAGAAGTTCAGCGTGCTGGCGAGCGCCAGAAAGTCCTCAAGCCATTTGATTTCCACGGGCATGCACTCCTGAAGTCTGGTCCGTCATTCGCCGGCGACCGGACTTCTTTTGTGGCAGCGCCCGCGCGTCATCAAGAAAAATCAGGCGCGGCGGCGATATTCGATCATCCGGGCTCGGCTTGTCACCAGTTCGAGGTGATCGGGCCCGAGGAGATGCAGGCAGATGCGCTTGACCCAGGGCCCATCGCTCAGCGTGAACAGGAAGCGACCATTGCCAAGGGGAGTGAGCTTCATGGTCTGACGTACGGGGCCGACGCCCATCAGGACCGCGCCGTTCTCGACCGTGAATTCCGCCCTTTCGTCGGAGCGCCAGACCCCGGAGAGCGACGCCGGCAGCGGCTCATGCGTCGCCGCTGGAAGGAAGCACCGTGCCGCATGGCCGACCTCGCCGACAAGGGCGGAGCCGTCGCGGCGCAGCCGGACAGGGGATGAGGCCGAGCGCGACGAGGCCCAGCCGTCGCCGTCGTCATAGAGCGTCTCATCCGCATCGAGATAGGTGCAGGTGCTGCCCTTGACCTCGACCCACCAGGGACCGGCCTCCGTCACGTAGAGACCGTCGCCGAGATCGGCTGCCGGGGTCGGCAGAGGAATGCCGGTGAGCGCTGCCATGCTTTCGAGCGCGATCTTGTAACCGTTGGTGTCCTCGCGGTTGGAGACCACGACGAAGCCGGCGCGCGTTTCGGGATCGAGGAGGAAATAGGTCTTGTAGCCGGGATGTGAACCGCCATGGCCAACGAATTCGCGGCCGCCGAGCGACGAGTTGCGCAGGCCGAGCCCGTATCCTGTTGGTCGCCCGTCGGCGAGATATCGGGGCGCCTGCAACTTCTGCAGAAGACCGGCGAAGCGGCCTTCGCCACCGAGCAGCGCCTGCAGCCAGGTGGCAAGCGCCCCGGCGCTGCCGGTGAGGCTGCCCGATGCGGAAATGTGCAGGCCAGCGGCAGATAGCTGCCAGGTTTCGCCCGAGTGCCAGTAGCCGGGAACGAGGTCCCTCACCGGATCGTTCCAGACATCCGGCGCCTTCAGCGCGATGCCAAGCGGGGCCGCGATTTCCCGTTGGACGAAATCGTTGAAGCGGAAGCCCTTGCGCTCCAAAGCCGCTTCGATGAGGCGATAGCCGGTGTTGGAGTATGAGACCTCGGTGCCGGCGTCAAAGTTCAGCCGCTCCAGGCGTGAGAGGTACTCCAGCAGCGGTCCGGCCCTGGTCTCCGTGTAGACGGAAAGGCCGAGCAACGACAGGCATTCGCGGGTATCCGGCAGGCCGCCACTCATGTCGAGCGCCTGCCCGACCGTCACGCGCGCAAGTGGCGACCGCAGTTCCGGAAGATGCTGGCCGAGCGGATCGTCGAGACCGATAAGGTCGGCGTGGGCGAGCACCATTGCTGAGAAGACGTGCTTGGTGAGGGACGCATAGCGCACGACGCTGTCGAGCGTGAACGGGGCGGATGTCGCGAGGCTCTCGACGCCGGCCGCATGCGAGAAGCGCGGTCCGGATGCATCGAAGCCGATGACCGCGCCGCCCGGTTCGTCTGCCACCCATTGTGCGGTCAGGCGCCTCGCAGCCGCTTCGGCGGCTTGCCAATCCAGCGATGCCGGCTTCGTCATGTCCATTCTCCAATTCTGGTCGCAGTGGTTTCCCACGCGTATCTCCGACTAAGCACGACAGAACCTCGTGCCGCCAATTCCGATTCCGGCAGGGCCTATGCACGGTTTGCATTTGCCCGGCCCGCCTGCATTGCGTTAGGCCGGCGGGGAAAAAGGGTGCGGTTCCCGCACCCAATGTCTATGGTCCGTCGGCGACTATCCATGAGTCGCACTTGAGGACAACAGGTTGAGAAGGCGATCCAGAATTGGCGACGCAAGCGAAAATCCCGGTCTTTGACGGACATAACGACGTGCTGTCGCGGCTCTGGCGTTCGCCGGGCGGCGCTGCCGAGCGCCGCTTCCTCGATGGCGTCGATACCGGGCATATCGATCTCGACAAGGCCGCGGCGGGTAGCCTTGCCGGCGGCCTCTGCGCCGTCTACGTCGCCTCGCCCGGCCTTGCCAAGGATGGCGGCGGCGAGTTTGCAACGCCCGATCAACAAAGCGCACTCGAAGCCACGCTCGGCATGACGAGCCTGCTGATGCGGATCGAACGCCAGTCGGAGGGCCGGCTGAAGATTTGCCGCAGTGCTGCCGATATCCGCGCCGCCATGGACAAGGGTGCCTTTGCCTCGGTGCTGCACATCGAGGGTATCGAGGGGGTCGGCGCCGATCTCGACGCGCTCTATGTGCTTCACGCCGCGGGTCTGCGCACGCTCGGCCCCGTCTGGAGCCGGCCGAACCTCTTTGCCTATGGCGTTCCCTTCCGCTTTCCCTCTTCACCCGATATCGGTCCAGGCCTCAGCGAGGCCGGCAAGGATCTCGTGCGCGCCTGCAACGAGCTGAAGATCATGCTTGATCTCTCGCACATGAACGAGCAGGGCTTCTGGGACATCGCCGCGCTGTCGCAGGCGCCGCTCGTCGCCTCCCATTCCAACGTGCACGCGCTCTGCCCGCATAGCCGCAACCTGACGGACCGTCAGCTCGACGCGATCAGGGACACCGGCGGTTTGGCCGGCATCAACTTCGGCGTCCTTTTCCTGCGCGCGGACGGGACCAGGAACACGGATACGCCGCTCTCGCTCCTTGTCGACCACATCGACTATATCGTCGAGCGTATCGGTATCGATCATGTGGCGCTCGGCTCTGACTTCGACGGTACGGCCATCCCTGCTGCGATGCGCAGCGCGGCCGATCTGCCGCTGCTCGTCGACCTGCTGCGCACCCGCGGCTATGACGATGCGGCACTCGCAAAGATCTGCCACGGCAACTGGATCCGCGTGCTGGAGACAACCTGGGGCGGGTGAGCGTCGCGCTCAGCCGCGAAGGACGTTAGGTCCTTGAAGCGATCGGCAAGCCTTCGAGCAGCACGCTGATCGCGCAATCGACGACGGCCGATCGCCGATCCCTGGCAAAAAGCCCATACTGGACGGCAAACGGCTTCGGTACGGCTGACGAGGCGGGCAGCGCCCGCATCGTGCCCGCGCGTATCGCGTCCGGCGGAAGCAAACCAATGCCGAGCCCGTTCTCGATCGCGGCCTGCAGCGCCGTGATGCTCTGGCTGGTAAAAGTGATCCGGTGTTCCCGGCCTTGGTCGGCCAAGGTCTCGATCATGCGGCGGCGCCAGAGGCAGGGTGCGGCGAAGGCAACAAGGTCGATCGGTCGGGTCTCGTCGAAGGCGTAGTCCGTCCCGCAGACCCATTGCAGCTCCACATTCCAGGTGGTGAGGGCGTCGGCGGTGACCACGGAGGTCGGCACGACCATGATATCGAGGTCGCCTTCGGGCCAGGTCTTTCCAAGCGCCACGCATTGCTCGACCACCACGTCGAGCCGGATCTCCTGGTAGCCGCGCCGCAGTCGACCGAGCGCTTCGGGCAGCGCCGTCGTTGCCACTTCCTCGGCCAGGCCGACCCGCACGCCACCGCTCAGGTCGGCCTGCCGCAGCCGCGCCGCCGCTTCGTCGCCGAGCGCCAGCATGCGCGTGGCGTATCCGAGGAACAATTCGCCTTCGGGTGTCGGCACGACGCCGCGACCGGTGCGGGTGAAGAGCTGTCGGCCGAGCAGATCTTCGAGCCGGCGCATCTGCATGCTCAGCGCCGATTGCGTGCGGCCGGTCTGGGTGGCGACGCGGTTCAGGCTGCCCTGCCGGCAGACCGCGAC
Organism: Ensifer sp. ENS03; assembly: GCF_014852035.1. Lineage (NCBI taxonomy): Bacteria > Pseudomonadati > Pseudomonadota > Alphaproteobacteria > Hyphomicrobiales > Rhizobiaceae > Ensifer > Ensifer sp. ENS03. The sequence goes on from NZ_JACVAV010000013.1 coordinate 77,253, forward strand.
GAAGCTGCGCAGGAGGTCGATGCCGATCTGGTCAGATATCATGAAGTTTGAACTCTGTTGTCATTGATATCAGTCTACACGGGCAACTCACGCATGGCTATCTGTCAGATGTGATCAGCGAGGAAGGCGAGGCAGCATCAGGCAGATCGGCATCGGCCGCCGCCTGGAGGCTGCCAGGACCAGCCAACTCAACCAGAGGACCAGATCCATGAAAGCTATCCGCGTGCATCAGCACGGCGGGCCCGATGTGCTCGCCTACGAAAATTTCGAACTCGGCGAACCCGGCCCGGGGGAAGTGCGCGTGCGCAACCGGGCGATCGGCGTCAACTTCGTCGACATCTATTTGCGCAGCGGCGCCTACCCGCCGCCGCAGCTTCCATTCATCCCAGGTAAGGAGGGAGCCGGAGAGGTGGTCTCTGTCGGGCCCGATGTCGAGGGCTTCAAGCCGGGTGACCGCGTTGCCTATGCCGAGGCGCTCGGAGCCTATGCCGAGGAACACAATGTGCCGGCCCGTGTCCTCGTGCATCTGCCTGAGGATATCGACTTCGAGACGGGTGCGGCGATGATGCTGAAAGGGCTGACGGCGCAATATCTGTTGCGTCGCACCTTCCGGGTCGAGGCCGGCCACACCCTCCTCGTTCATGCGGCCGCGGGCGGTGTCGGCCTGATCCTGACGCAATGGGCGAAACATCTTGGGGCAAAGGTCATTGGCACCGTCGGTTCGCCGGAGAAGGCCGAACTGGCGCGGGCCAATGGTGCGGACTACGTGATCGACTACGGCAAGGAGAACTTTGCAACGCGCGTGCTCGAAATCACCGAAGGCGAGGGGGTCGACGTCGTCTACGACAGCATCGGCAAGGCGACGTTCGAAGGTTCGCTCGACAGCCTGCGCCCCTTCGGTCATTTCGTCAGTTTCGGCGCCGCTTCCGGCTCGATCCCTCCCTTCGACATCACGACGCTGGCGCAGAAGGGATCGCTTTATGCCACCTGGCCGCTGTTACCTGCGCATCTATCGCGACGCGAGGACGTGCTGGCGATGAGCAAGGATCTCTTCGACGTTGTCGCGCGCGGCGCGGTCAATATCCGCGTGCACGCGCGTCTGCCATTGGCCGAGGCAGCCGAGGCGCATCGCCGGCTCGAAGGACGCCAGACGACAGGCGCCTTGGTGCTCCTGCCGTAAGGCCAGCGATGGGGCGATATGTTCTAAGAACTCGTGGCGGCGCTGGCTGTGGCGCCCGTCACTTGCCTTCGGCGATCCCCTCGAGCCGGTTCTCGGCCCGGGTCACGGCGAGGCTGTCGGTGGGGCTTCCTGAGGGCGCTCCGTCGCCGAAGACGTCCATGGTGCAGGTGTGCAGGATCGTGGTCGGCTCACTGGTGTGGTTCCACATCGTATGGGTGCGCAGCGACGGGAAATGAGCGGAATCGCCCGCTTCGAGAACCATCGCTTCGCCGTCCACCTCCAGCGTCAACGCTCCCTTCAAGATGAAGAAGATTTCCTCTCCCTCATGCGACATTGGCTCGCTGCGATGGCCGGGCGGCTCGTGGATAATAGTGCTTCTGAGCACGTTGCCGGGAAAGGAGGCGGAGAGCCGCTCATAGGAGACGGCCTTGCCGCTTTCTCCGCCGAGCCCATACACCGGACGGTGTTCGCGCCGGGTAAATGGCGTCGCCACCTTCGGCGGATTGAGGAAGCTGCCGGCCTCGACTTTCAAGGTCCGGCAGACGGCGATCAGCGAGGTCAGCGACGGGACGGTGATGCCGCGCTCGATCTGCGAGATGAAGCCGACGGAAAAACCGGCCTCGTCGGCGACCTCTTGAAGCGTCATCTTCAGGGCCTTTCGCCGTTGGCGCAGGCGATCGCCGAGCGGCGGCGTTTCTGCCTCGCCGGGCGAAGCGCCGCTGGCATGGTCCGTCGTCACTGTCTGTCCCCTTCTCGTCTCTCCTCAAGCTAGGGCGCGGCCCGATTTCCTGTCAATCGTTTTTAGATATCCTAAAAATATCGGGTGCGCCCGAAAGGTCGGCTCGGGGTGAATAGCGCGAGATCGGTCAGTTGCTGCGCGGCTGTTCGACGGTCGCCGCCACGATGCGGCGCACGAGCGGAAGGACCACGAGCAGGCTCGGAAAGGCGACCAGCCAGGAGAAAGCCCAGGCCTTGATCCATAGTGTGAGAATATCGGGATGGATGCCGTTGGCGATGGCCGTCGAGACGAAGGAGACGATGCCCGACATCAGGACGGAAAGAACAAGCGGCATGACGATGGCCTGGTATCGATGCGGAAGCTTTTTTGACATGAGGTGAACTCCGGGGGTGAAGGGAACAGGTGTGGCCGCCGACCGTTAGGCCTGCGCCAGCTCGCGAATGAAACTCTCGAGATTGCGCGGTTCGCGCTGAAGAGCGGCGCGGAGCGTCAGGCTGTTTCCGCCAAGTCCGACTTCGGCATAGTGGGCGTGAACCTTGGACAGCAGCTCCAGCTGGTGGTCGGTGTATTTCGCGGCGATCGGTTTTGCCCATTCGTGAAAGCCGATGGTTGCCGCAATGATCGGCCGACCGAGCGCGGCGCTCATCATTCGGGCGATTTCCTCGCGGTTGTGCCGGCCCTCGGCGCTAAGTTCCAGCGTCGCATAGGCGAGCCGGTCCTCCGTGAGGGCAATGGCCGCGACTTCAGCGACATCACGGTAGTCGACACGGGCGATGCGCGTCGCTGTCGGAAACGGCTCGGCGAAGCTGCCGGTGGCAAGCACGCTCGCCCAGGCCGACCGCAGGTTCTGCATGAAGTTTGCCGGATGCAAAATGGTGTATTCGAGCGGCGAGGAATAGAGCGCGTCCTCCACCGGAATCTTTGCTGCATGGTTCTTCAGCCGCACATGGGTTGGCTGGATGACCGAGGAGAAAACGAACTTCCGGACGCCGGCGCGAACGGCGGCTTCGACCATCGATACGCCCATCGCCGCCTCGTCCGGCGCAAAGGCCGGGCCGATGTGGAAGACGCCGTCAGCGCCCTCAAGTGCCCGGTCAAGGCTGGTGCGCTCGCGCAGATCGCCGATCGCGATCTCCGATGCACCGAGCGATTTCGCAATCGTGCCCTGCGCTTCGTCGCGGATGAGGGCACGGACCCTGGCGCCGCGCCGCGCCAGTTCGGGAAGGACAAGGCCGGCGAAGCGGCCGGTGGCACCGACGACAAGGATCGTGTTGGAGCGCTGGTTCATGGGGTCTGCCTTTCGAGCCGTCGTGATGTGACGATCTCAAGCTAGTGCTGCACAACAATGCGGACAATCGACGCAAAATGTGATTTATTCTCCAGCAAAACGGGATTATCGAATGAGCCGCATCGAAGATCTGGAGGCCTTTCTGGCCATCGTCGAGCAGGGGAGCCTGACGGCCGCGGCGAAACGCCTGGGCAGACCGCTCCAGACCATCAGCCGGTCGCTCGCCATGCTCGAAGCCGATGTCGGTGTCGAGCTGGTGCATCGCACGACCCGCCGCTCAATGCCGAGCGAGGCGGGCGAGAGCTTTTATCTGCGCATCAAGCCTGCGGTGGAGGAGATACACGACGCGCGCGAGGAGGCCGCACAGCGGCGCTCCGAGCCGTCAGGCGTGCTGCGCCTTGGGGCGCCCAATCTGTTTGCGCCGCGGTTCCTGATACCTGTGATCGCCGAGTACATGGCGAAATATCCGGAAGTCGAGGTCGATCTCGACCTCTCCGATGCCTTCGTCGATCTGGCAGCGAGCGGACTCGATCTGGTCTTGCGGATCGGCGATCTGCAGGATTCTGGCCTGACCGGCAAGCGCCTGGGCGCGCTTCGCCGCGTCGTCTTCGGCTCGCCCGCCTATTTTGCGAGCTTCGGCCGGCCGTCTCATCCGCAGGAACTCGCTGCGCATCGTTGCGTCACGCGCACGGGCGACGAGCGACCCGGCGTCTGGATGTTCAGCATCGACGGGCGGGCTCGCGCCGTCAAGGTGAGCGGCGGGTTTCGCACCAACTCGATGAATGCGATCTATGCGGCGGTGGAGCAGGGCCTCGGCCTTGGCTTTTCGCCGCTCTGGCAGATCAAACATCTGATCGATGCCGACAAGGTCGAAACCGTGCTTGAAGACTTCGAGCCGGCCCCGGTGCCGATCCATGCGCTGTGGTTAGAAGGGCGGACCCCATCTGCAAAGATCCGCCGCTTTCTCGATCTGCTCGGCGCGCGGTTGAAGCTCGACCGCCTCTGAAGGGCTTGGGCTGCGCCGCCCCGTGAAAAGCCGCCTATTTCGCGAATTTCTTGGCGCCGGCAACGCAGAGCACGATCGCGCCGGTCGCGGCCAGCATGCTCCAGCTGACCGGCTCGCCGAGAAGTGTTGCAGCGAGTGCCAGGCCGAAGAAGGGCTGCAGCAACTGCAACTGTCCGACGCCGGCGACGCCGCCGAGCGCAAGGCCGCGATACCAGAAGACAAAGCCGACGAGCATGCTGAAGAGCGAGACATAGGCAAGGCCCGCCCAGGCGCCGTTGGTGACGGCTGCGAAGGAGGCCGGCAGCGTGAAGAGCGTCAGCGCCAGCATGATCGGCAAGGACAGGACCAGCGCCCAGCAGATCACCTGCCAGCCGCCAAGCTTGCGCGAAAGGCTGGCGCCTTCGGCATAGCCGAGGCCGCAGACAATGATGGCGCCGAGCATCAGGAGGTCGCCGACGGGCGATGCGGCAAAGCCCTGCACCAGCGCGAAACCGACGACGGCGGCGCTGCCGAGCGAGGAAAAGAGCCAGAAGGCTGGGCGCGGCCGCTCGCCGGCACGAAGCACGCCGAAGATCGCGGTTGCCAATGGCAGAAGTCCGACGAAGACGATCAGATGCGCCGAGGTGACGTGCTGCAAGGCCAGCGCGGTTAGCAGCGGAAAGCCGAGCACGACGCCGAAGGCGACGATTGCCAGCGAAACGAGATCGGCCTTCGCCGGTCGCGGCTGGCGGAAGATGAGAAGCAACAAGAGGCCGAGCAGGCCGGCGATCGCCGCGCGCGCGACTGTCAGAAACACCGGATCAAAGTCCATCACTGCGACGCGGGTCGCTGGCAATGATCCGCTGAAGATCAGTACCCCGAGAAAACCGCTCATCCAACCGTCTGCCGTCTTGTCCATAGCATTCTCCTTTTTCGTCTGTATCCGTCGAACGGACTGGCTCTGCCAGAGACAATGCGGTACAGTTTTGCAAAACTGTATTGGGTGTATGAGCAGTACGGATGACGGTTCAGGAGTTGGAGCTCGGCAGCGAAACGCTGCTCGAAGGCGTGATGGCGACGATCCGGCAGCGGATCGCCGGACGTGTCCTAACGCCGGGGGCGAAGCTTCCGTCGATCCGCGCCTTCGCCAACACCATGCGCGTTTCGAAATCCACCGTCGTCGAAGCCTATGAACGGCTGGTGGCCGAAGGTGTCATTCGCTCGAAGCCCGGCGCCGGCTTCTTCGTGGCGGCGCCGCTGGCGCCTCTGTCTTTGGCCGAGATCGGTCCGCGGCTCGACCGGGCCGTCGATCCGCTGTGGGTGTCGCGCCAGGCGCTGGAAACGGGCGATAGCGTGCTGAAGCCCGGCTGCGGCTGGCTGCCGCCGAGCTGGATGCCGGAAACTGCAATCCGCCGTGCTCTTAAATCGGCATCCAAGCTGGAGGCGAGCGGGCTGACGGACTACGGAACGCCGCTTGGCCATCGGCCCTTACGCCAGCTTCTGGCGCGGCGTCTCGGCGAGCACGGCGTCGAGGCATCGCCCGACCAGATCATCCTGACGGAATCCGGGACGCAGGCGATCGATCTGCTCTGCCGCTTCCTGATTGAGCCAGGCGATACGGTCGTGGTCGACGACCCCTGCTATTTCAATTTCCATGCTCTGCTGCGCGCCCATCGGGCAGAGGTCGTAAGCGTGCCCTATACGCCTTCGGGCCCCGATCTCGAGAAATTCGCTGAGGTTCTCGCAACCCACCGGCCGCGGCTCTACATCACCAATTCCGGGCTTCACAATCCGACAAGCGCCACGCTCTCGCCGGTCGTCGCCCATCGTCTGCTGAAGCTTGCCGAACAGGCCGGGCTGACGATCGTCGAGGACGATATCTTCGCCGATTTCGAGCATACGCCGGCGCCGCGGCTTGCCGCCTTCGACGGGCTCGAGCGTGTCGTGCAGATCGGCAGCTTCTCCAAGACTCTCTCGGCCTCCATCCGCTGCGGCTTCATCGCCGCGCCGCGGGGGTGGATCGAGGGGCTGGTCGACCTGAAGATCGCCACCACGTTCGGCGGGCCGAGCCTTGCGGCGGAGCTGGTTTTTGCGATGCTCAAGGACGGCAGCTACCGCAAGCACATGGAGGCACTGCGCGAGCGCCTGGCACGGTCGATGAACGAGACGGCGGCGCGGCTCGGCGAGATCGGTATCACGCCATGGATCGAGCCGCAGGCCGGCATGTTTCTCTGGTGCCGTTTGCCCGATGGCATCGACGCGGCCGAGGTGGCGCAGAAATCGCTGCAGCAGGAAATCGTGCTGGCGCCCGGCAACGTCTTCTCTCACGCCGGAACCGCCAACGGCTTCATGCGCTTCAATGTTTCCCAGTGCGAGGACGCGCGGCTGTTCAAGGTCCTGCCCGCGATCATGCGCCAATGCGTCGTCGGGCGCTGAAGTTGACCTGTCCGGTTCATTGCGCCACTGCACGTTTTGCAGGCAATCGCCGGCATCTACTGACGCTGGATCTTTGATCGCAGACTTGCCGCCCTGCTTTGCCGCGGAGTCGGGCAGGTTTTGCCTATTTTTTGTGCGAATCGCTGCTTCCTTGCGCTGTGGTATCGGTTCGGCAGCCCTCACACCTGCCTCTAATGACCCTTTTTCTGGATTCTCGACGCCTAATCCGAGTTGGCACGATTAATGCTTCTTAACGGTCATCGGTCGTCGGGCAGCCAGTCTGGATTGCCCAACCGCTTCGGAACCAAGCCATTCCTGGCGTCATGTGAGAGAACGAAATGACAAAGTTTAAGCTCGAATACATCTGGCTCGACGGTTACAAGCCCACCCCGAACCTGCGCGGCAAGACCCTGATCAAGGAATTCGATGCTTTCCCGACGCTGGAACAGCTGCCCTTCTGGGGCTTCGACGGTTCGTCGACGATGCAGGCCGAAGGCAGCAGCTCGGACTGCGTGCTGAAGCCGGTCGCCGTCTATCCGGATCCGGAGCGCAAGAACGGCGTTCTCGTCCTTTGCGAAGTCATGATGCCGGATGCCAAGACGCCGCATCCGTCCAACACCCGCGCTACGGTTCTGGATGACGACGGCGCCTGGTTCGGTTTCGAGCAGGAATACTTCTTCTATCAGAACGGCCGCCCGCTCGGCTTCCCGGATGCCGGTTACCCCGCGCCGCAGGGCCCCTACTACTGCGGCGTCGGCTTCAGCAACGTTGGTGACGTGGCCCGCAAGATCGTCGAAGAGCATCTCGACATCTGCCTGGCTGCCGGTATCAACCATGAAGGCATCAATGCGGAAGTCGCCAAGGGCCAGTGGGAATTCCAGGTGTTCGGCAAGGGCTCGCGCAAGGCTGCCGACGAAATCTGGCTTGCCCGCTACCTGCTGCAGCGCCTGACCGAAAAGTACGGCATCGACGTCGAATACCACTGCAAGCCGCTCGGCGACACCGACTGGAACGGCTCGGGCATGCACGCCAACTTCTCGACCGCCTACATGCGCGAAGTCGGTGGCAAGGAATACTTCGAAGAGCTGATGGCTGCTTTCGCCGAAGCTCGTGCCGACCACATCGCCGTCTACGGCCCGGACAACCACATGCGCCTGACCGGCAAGCATGAAACCGCTTCGATCCACCAGTTCAGCTACGGTGTTGCTGACCGTGGTGCGTCGATCCGCGTTCCGCACAGCTTCGTCAACAACGACTACAAGGGCTATCTCGAAGATCGCCGCCCGAACTCCAAGGGCGACCCCTACCAGATCGCTTCGCAGATCCTGAAGACGATCTCCACCGTTCCGACCGACGTCGAAAAGCGCGAAGCCGCCTGATTTTTTGGCCCGGCGCACGAGGGCGCCGGGCCAAAAATCGACGGGGTTGCGCTTTTCGCGACCAAACAAAAACGCCCCGCGGTAAGCGAGGCGTTTTTGCTTTAGCCAGTCGGTGGGCGGCTCAGGCCGCGCGCACGAAATGATCGGGCTCGACTTCGCGGATTGTCTCTTGGGTCGCCGCCGAACGCCGGCGCGTTTCATCGGCTTCAGCGGAACTGACTTGCGCGTTCGGATCGTCGAAGCGGATGTCCGGATCCGGCACCGCCGAGAGCAGCAGCTTGGTATAGGGATGGGCCGGGTTGTCGATGACCTTGCCGGTGTTGCCCCATTCGACGATCTGGCCTGCATACATCACCGCGATATCCTCGGCGACGTAGCGGGCCGTCGCGATGTCGTGGGTGATGTAGAGCAGGCCGAGATTCATCTCGCGCTTCATTTCGCTCAAGAGATTGAGCACGCCGAGCCGCACGGAAACGTCGAGCATCGAGGTCGGCTCATCGGCGACGATGACTTCGGGCTTGGCCGCGAGCGCCCGCGCGATGTTGACGCGCTGGCGCTGGCCACCGGAAAGTTCGTGAGGGTATTTCGGCGCGACGATCTCAGGATCGAGCTTCACTTGCCGAAGCAGGGCCTTGATCTCTTCGTCGACCGCCGCACCCCTGATGTCAGCACGGTGCAGCATCAGCGGCCGCTTCAGGTGGTAGGCGATGGTGTGGGCCGGATTGAGCGAAGCGAAGGGATCCTGGAAGATCATCTGCACCGAGCGGCGATAGTCGGCGATTTCCTTGGATCCGGCCGCGTCGACGGACTTGCCCTTATAGAGCAGCCGTCCTTCGCTCGGCTCGTATTCGCGCATGGCGATGCGGGCGCAGGTGGTCTTGCCGCTGCCGGATTCGCCAACGACGGCAAGCGCCCGGCCCGCATGCAATGAGAACGAGATAGCCCTCGCCGCGCGCACGGCGGCGGGGCCATTGCCGAAGGTCTTGCTGACCTTGTCCAGGGTAAGAATGGGTGCGGACATGCCGGTCATCGAAGAACGCCTCCGTGCAGCGAGGGGAAGGAGGCCCAGAGCTTCTTGGTATAGTCGTGCTCCGGTGTCCGGTAGATGGCGTCGGCGGTGCCCTGTTCGACCAGCTTGCCGCCGAGCATGATGCCGATGCGGTCGCAGAACTGCACCATCAGCCCGAGGTCGTGGGTAATGAAGAGCACGGCAAAACCGAGCTTGCGCCGGAGTTCGTTGATCCGCTGCAGGATTTCGCGCTGCACCACCACGTCGAGCGCCGTCGTCGGCTCGTCCATGACGATCAGCCGCGGATCGAGCGCAAGGCAGATGGCGATGACGATGCGCTGGCGCATGCCGCCGGAAAACTGGTGCGGATAATCGCGCATCCGGTCCGGCGAGATATCGACGAGCTTGAGCATCTCGGCGGTGCGATCACGCGCCTGTGCGCGGGTGATGCGCTTGTGCGTCTTCAAGACGTCGTAGAACTGCTGTTCGATGCGCAACACCGGGTTCAGTGAGTTCATTGCGCTCTGGAACACCATCGCCACTTCGCGCCAGCGGAAGTCGGCGAGATCCTTCTGGTCGAGGTCGAGCACGTCGCGGCCGTCGAGCAGGATGGCGCTTTCCTTGCGGATCAGCGCCGGCGGCTTGTGCAGCCGGCTGATGGCAAAGGCGATCGTGCTCTTGCCGCAGCCGGATTCGCCGGCAAGGCCGAAGACCTCACCGGGGGCAACGTCGAAGCTGACATTGTCGACGGCGCGGAAATCGTTGGTCTCGCCAATGTAATCGATGGTCAGGTTCTTGACCGAAAGCAAAGGTGCGGTCACAGGCGGCCCTCCCCGGAGCGGATGAGCGCGGACCAGCGGCCGAGCCGGTTGCCGGTGCGAAGCCGCGGATTGGCGATTTCGTCGACGGCGAAGTTGAGCAGCGACAGGCCGATGCCGAGGAAGGCGAGCGCGAAGCAGGGCGTCAGGATGTCCCACCAGGCGCCGACCGAAAGGGCGGAGGCCTTCTGCGCCGCATAGAGCATCGTGCCCCAGGAAACGACTTTGGGATCGCCGAGGCCCAGGAACTCGAGCGTCGCCTGGGTGATGATCGCGAAGATCACACTGCCGATGAAGTTGATGCCGACGATCGAGATGAGGTTGGGGAAGATTTCGAAGGTCATGATGCGCCAGCGTGGCTCGCCCATCATCTCGGCGGACTTCACATAGTCCTTCTGTTTGACCGACAGCGTCTCTGCGCGGGTGACGCGGGCACCCCAGGCCCAGGACGTGCAGCCGAGAATGAGCGCGATGACCCACGGACTTGCCTGGCCGATGAAGGCGGCGAGCACGAGCAGCAGCGGCAGGTTCGGCACGACCAGCACCATGTTGGTGAAGAAGCTGATGACCTCGTCGATCTTGCCGCCGCGATAGCCGGCGATGATGCCGAGTGCTGTGCCAACAATGGTGATGAGAAGCCCGGCGCCGAAGCCGACGGCGAGCGACGTGCGTGCGCCGTAGATGAGGCGGGCGAAGACGTCCTGGCCGATACGGGTGGTACCGAGCCAGTGCTCGAGCGACGGTGACTGATGCGGCCGTCCGACGCGGGCGCCCGGGTCATAGGAGGTCAGCAAGGGGGCTGCGATCGCGACAGCCAGGATGAAGGCGACGATCAGCGCGCCGACCATGGCCTTGCGGTTGTGGACGAGCGGAAAGGAGGAGGTTTTCATATCACGCCCTCTTCAGTCGCGGGTCGAGCAGCACGTAGCTGACGTCGACGATGAAATTGGCAATGAGCATGGTGGCGGTCATGATCAAGAGCTGTCCCTGGATGACGGGGTAATCGCGGGCGAGGATCGCCTGGTAGAGAATGTTGCCGAGGCCCGGATAGTTGAACACCACCTCGGTCACCAGCGAGCCGCCGAGCACCGTGCCGATGGCGATGGCAAGGCTCGAGACGGTCGGCAACAGGGCGTTGCGCGCCGCATACCAGATCATCACGCGGGTGTCGGAGAGCCCCTTCGCGCGGGCCATGACGATGTAGTCTTCGCCGAGCAGGTTGATCATGTTGTTGCGCATGGTCACGGCGAAGCCGCCGGTCAGAACCGCGCAAAGCGTCAGCATCGGCAGGATGCCATGGTAGAGGATGCTGCCGATATATTCGAACGTGAAGGCGGGATCGAGCGCCGGATCGGCGGCATAGCCGGTCGGGAACCAGCCAAGCGTGAAGCCGAAGGTGAAGACGACGATCAGCGAGGTGACGACGGCGGGAACCGAGGTCGCGAAGATCGCGCCGACGGAAACGATGACGTCGAACAGGCTGCCACGGCGCCAGGCCGCGAGAATGCCGAGGAAGGTGCCGAGCGCGAAACTGACGATGGTGGCAGTTCCCATCAGACCGACGGTCCAGACGAGTGCGTTGCCGAGCACGGTGGTCACCGGCAGCGGGAAATACTTGATGGAACGGCCGAGGTCGCCGCTGAAGATGCTGCCGAGATAGGTGAGGTACTGCTGCCAAAGGGGGCCATCGACGAAGCCGAAGGTGAGTTTCAGGGCCTGCAGGCTTTCGGGCGGCAGTTCAGCGCCGGCGCTCGAAAACATGATCTGCACCGGGTCACCGGGCATCAGCCGCGGCAGGAAAAAGTTGATCGTCGCCGCCGCGACGAAGGCCGCCAGATAGAAGCAGAGGCGGCGTAGCAGAAAAGCCATAGGGAACTCCATCGACTGCGGCTGCCGCAAGCGCGCGTCAGGCGGCAGGGCTGTCTTCTTGTCGAACCGCCCGTGGAGACTGACCCCAAGGACGATTGCGTGGCGGGCGAAAAGCGCCCGCCACCGTTGCCGATCGAGATGCGGCGCCCTCCCGGGTCGTCGTCCGAAAGGGCGCCGCGCCTTCGATCAGGGATTACTTCACCGGTTCAAGCGCCAGAAGGTGCAGAAGACGCGCCGGGTTGTTGCGGGTGATCGACGGGTTGACGAAGGGGTTTTCCGCCGTCGCCCAGCCCTTGAAGCGCTTTGTGTTGTACTGGTACCAGTTCGGGTTGTTGAACACCGGGATCATCGGCATGTTTTCGGCGACGATGCGCTGTGCCTTGTTCATCGCTTCCTTCTGCTTGGCCGGGTCCGCGGTCTGGGTGAACTCGGTCAGAAGCGCTTCGACATCCGGATTGAACCAGCGTTGCGAGGTAAAGCGGGTCTTGCCCTTGTCCGACGCGCTGAAGGCGCGCTTGTAGGGGTAGTAGGGCGAGGCCGATGCCGGCAGGCTGTTGATCGCCGCATCGAAGGTGCCGTTGATGAGGTTGCCGGTCCAGACCGCTTCCTCGGGCGTCTCGATCTTGGCGTCGAGGCCGACGGCCTGCAGGCCCTCGACGGCGATCGTCACCGTGTCGATCCAGTCGGTCCAGGAGCTCGGAACGATGATCGAGAACGAGATCTTGCTGCCATCCGGGTTGTCGCGGAAGCCGTCGCCGTCCTTGTCGGCGTAGCCGGCCTCGTCGAGCAGCGCCTTGGCGGCATCCGCATCGTACTTGCCGTACTTGCCGAAATCGGCCGCGACTGACGGATCGGCCCAGCTCTTGTAGAGCTCGCCCATTCCTGCCGGGTCTTCGTTGAGCGTCGGGTAGCCGTAGCCGGCGACGTCGACCATGGTGCCGCGGTCGAGCGCCATCGAGGCGGCACGGCGGAACTTCACGTCGTTGAAGGCCTTGCGGTTGTTCTCGCTCGCCGTTTCCTGGTTGAACAGGAAGGCGACCATGCTGCTTGGCGAATACCAGAAGTGGAAGTGTTCCGGATCCTTGGCGACATAGACGTTCTCGATATCCGGGATGAAGGAGACGCCCCAGTCGAGCGTGCCCGACGCGGTCGCCGTCAGGATCTGGTTGTTGTCGGCAAGCTGCGGGAAGCGCACGCAGTCGACCTTGAGCGTTGCTGCGTCCCAGTAGTGCGGGTTGCGGCACTGGTCGTAGGTCTGGCCGGTGAAGCGCGGGATTTCGGTCAGCGGACCGCTGCCGACGGGCGCCTCGTTGGCGAAGGTGACCGGCTCGGCAATGTCCTTCCAGACGTGCTCGGGCACGATCGGCAGCTGCGCCAGCTGTTCGGCTGCAAGCGAGCTCGGATTGGCGAGCGTGAAGCGCACGGTCTCAGCGTCCACGGCCTCGACACCGGTGATGAAGGTCCAGATGCTGACGAAGTCGAGCGCCGGGAACTTCTTCAGGTAGTCGTAGGTGAACTTGACGTCGGTCGCCGTCAGCGGCTTGCCGTCGGACCACTTGAGGTTCGGACGAAGCTTGAACTCGATCGACTTCAGGTCGTCCGAGAGCTTGAAGCTTTCGGCCAGCCGGAAGACCGGCTTGTTGCCGTCGAAGCGGTTGAAGACGACCAGCGGCTCGTAGATGAAGTCGAGCGTGCTCTGGCGCGCCGAGGTCTGGTTGAACGGGTTGAAGTTGCGAACCCAGGTGGTCGCCGGCTCGATATTGGCCGTCAGCACGGTCTGTGCCGCCGCCGGGCCGGCGATGAGGGCGAGCGCGGTGGCTGCGCCGAGAAGCGATTTTTTCACGGTAGTTCCCCTTTTAGATCGCTAGGATTTCTTGTTTCGGTCAGGCAACGAGGGCGCTGTTGAACATGTCCTCGACTTCCGCATGCACGGCGCGCACGTCGACCTTGAGCGTGCCGAGCCGGGCGTTGGCGGCGTCGATGCGTTTTTGCGCGGCGGCGGTCAGCGGGCTTGCCGCCTTGGCTGCCGCTTCGCTTTCGGCGAGATCACCATGGCTGTGGAGCGCGATGTCGAAGCCGGCATCGAGCACCTGGCGAACACGCTCCGGCAGGGTGCCGCGCAGCGATTCCATGAAGATGCAGTCGGAGATGAGTACGCCGTCATAGCCCATGTTGTTGCGGATGACGTCGTGCATGATCGGCGAGATGGACGCCGGCAGTTCCTTGTCGAAGGCCGAGTAAACGACGTGGGCGACCATGGCCCAGGGCGTGTCGCGCAGGGCGACGAAGGGCTTGAAATCGGTGGACGTCAGCAATTCACGCGAGGCGTCGACGACCGGGCGCTCCTTGTGCGAATCGAGCGTCGCGCGGCCATGGCCGGGAATGTGCTTCATGATCGGCATGTTGCCGGTCTCGAGCAGGCCGTCGACCACTTCGCGGCCGAGTGCGGCGATGAAGTCCGGGTCGGCGCCGAAGGCGCGGGCGCCAATGACGGAGCTCGTCGTCGAGAAGACGAGGTCGAGCACCGGCGAGCAGCCGCTCGTCAGGCCAAGATCGGTCATCATCGTGCCCATGGCCTGGCTTGACAGGCGCAGGGCCTTCTTGCCGAGGGCAAAGTCACGGCGGGCGAGTTCGGCGAATTCGCCAAAGGAGCGGAACAGCGGCCAGGGGCCGGCGTCGAGATGCTGAACGCGTCCGCCTTCCTGGTCGGTGAAGACGGGAGCGTCTTCGCGGCCGACGGCTTCGCGGAAGCGTTCGATCAGAGCCTTTGCCTGCTGCGGATCACGCAGGTTACGGCGGCCAACGAAGAGACCGAGCGGGTTGGTTTCGCGAAACAGGGCGAACTCGTCGTCCGAAAGCGTAGGGTTCGGAAGACCGACAAAAAGGGCTAGGGGTGTCGAGGACATTCAGAGGCTCCGAGATTGGAATTATTTGGAGGGGCGGCGCAGCATGCCCTGGTAGATCCCCTTGTCGGGGGCGGGGATCGGCACGGCGCCTACGGTCTTTGCGTAGAAATCGACCGGGCCGGCGTCGCCGATGAAGGCATAGGCGTGGCCAAGCGTCTTCATGGTGTCGAGGCAGTCGGAAAGCAGGGCGACGCCGATGCCCTTGCCGCGGGCGACGGGATCGACGCCAGTCGGGCCGAAGAAGCCGGGAGCGGTCGTGTCGTAGCAGGCGAAGCCGACGAGCTTGCCGTCGTCAACCGCGATAAGACAGGCGACGGGCCTGCGCGTGAAGGCGACAGTCACCTCGCTCGCCCAGTTCTCGCTGAAATTCTCCCGAACCCAGCCGACGACCAGGCCCATTTCCGGCGGCAAGGCGGGACGGATCGTCACCTTGTCGGTTTTTGTTCTGCGCTTGAGTTCACCGAGGATCGGCGAATACAAGCTCACCAGCATGTCAGGCATATGCTCCTCCACATATTCCTTTATTAAGGAATTGCTGCCTTTGTAATGCAATAGATGGAGCCAACCGGACCGGCTTGTCAATCGCCAATCGTCAGTTTTGGGGGTCTATCTGCGTTCAGCAGGTGCCTATGTGAGCCGATGAAACGTTTCCACGGCCGTTCGCGATGCATAAATTCACGCGATCGTGCATTGCGTGGATGCGGAACAACGGTCGAGCAAGAGAGCGAGCCGCTGCGCGGCCGCGGAAATTGCACATTTGTACAACTTTGTTCTTGAGTTGTTCGAAGTATATTTTGATTTACAAAAACACTAAGTATGGATGTATACGCTTATAGCGTGTGCGCCCGGAGAATATTTCGACCTTTTCGCGCGCAATCAAGTATTTCTTGAGAGGAAAAGTATCGTTTCCCGTTTGCACCGCTCTGGTTCGTTGGCCGTGCCGACCGGCTACTCCGCTGGACGCGTCAGGATGAAAAGCGCGGGAAGCGCCATTGCGGCTGCGACGATAGCGGCGAGCGAGAGGCTCGGATTGCCGAAGAAAAGGAAGAGGCCGAAGCTGGCGGCCATCAGGCTGACCGCACCGGTCTTGGCCCGCCGGGATATCGCCCCCTTTTCGCGCCACAGCCGAAGCGGGGCCCCGAAGACCCGGTGGTTGAGCAGCCATTGCTCCAGCCGGGGCGAGGCGCGGGCAAAGAGCCCGGCTGCCAGCAACAGGAACGGCGTCGTCGGCAGGATCGGAAGAAAGGCGCCGATGACGCCGAAACCGACCATCAGCCATGCGAGGCAAAGATAGAGAAGGCGAAGCGCGGGGTTCACCGGAGGGCTCCAGGCTGTGTCATGCTTCGGATGCCTCGGCGATCACGACCGTTGCGGTCTCGAGCGGAGGCCAGCGGCGAAGTGCTTCGGCGCCCTGTTCCGACAGCGCGTAGATGCCGCGGTCGACCCGGTCGAACCAGCCATAGACGTTGCTGAGCAGGATTTTGGCGGCATCCGGTGCTACCGGGCGCAGATCGCGCGGGCGCTGCTGGCCGGCTTGCAGGGCGGCAGCGCAGGCGAGCGCCTGCTGCCGATACGCGGTCATGATCGGTGTGCGCGTGGCGCCACCCGCGGTCGGATCGCCCTTGCGGCGGCGATGCTCGCTGATCAGGCGCGCTCTTTTCCTGTTGTTCTTGCGCGGCATCACCGCGGAAGCCGCGAGAATAACATCGACCATGCCGTTGTCGGCGACCGCCAGCATCCCGAAGCCGAGCCGGCGGCAGAGATCGCGGAAACGCCGGTCACTCTCCCGCCCCTTGCCCTTGGCCGAAACACGGGCGGCGACCCACACCTCGTCGCCCGCGGTGGCGCGATCGACCGCTTGGAGGATCAGTTCGAGATTGAAGCTCAGCTTCAGTTCGCACACGACCACCAGCGGCGGTTCGTCGTCGCTGAGCGCGACGATATCGCAGCCGCCGATCTCGCCCTTGACGCTATAGCCGCGGGTTTCGAGGAAGCTCTTGATCGGCTGGTAGAGGGTCGTCTCCAAACCCAAAATCCTGTTCTGCTGAAACTGGAAGGCGCCAAAGGCGGCCTCGAATTGGCGGCGAAGCGTTGCCGCTCAAATGAACATCTAGCAGATACCGCCGATCGCCGCCGTTGTCATCCCGTCGCAGCCGAGAGGCCGCCGGCGTCCCGTGCTCTGACGCGCGAGTGCGCGGGCGCAGTAGAGGCCTTCGCTTCGTGCTAACCTTGTGTTGTGCTATCATGCGGCGAGTGGCCCTCTTCGCAGGTGTCGAGCATGCGAGGTTCTGACGACGGATGTTGCGAACCCTCACGCTGTTGTTTTTGTTGATCTTGTCCTTCGCGTTTCCAGCTTCGTCGCGGGCCGAAAACGATCGGGTCGCCTTGGTGCTGCATGTCAACGGCGCCATCGGTCCGGCGACCGCCGAATATGTCAGGCGTGGCCTGACGAAGGCGCAAGAGCGCCGCCTGCCGCTGGTGGTCCTGCAGGTGGATACGCCCGGCGGCCTCGACACCTCGATGCGCGAGATTATCCGAGCGATCCTTGGCTCGCCCATACCCGTCGCAACCTACGTTGCGCCGAGCGGCGCGCGGGCGGCGAGCGCCGGCACTTACATCCTTTATGCCAGCCACATTGCGGCGATGGCGCCGGGAACGAACCTCGGCGCCGCGACGCCGATTGCGATCGGTGGCGACATGTTCGGTGAGGGTAAGGACGGCGACAAACAGCCGGCGGCGCAGAGCCCTGCCGAGGCAAAAATGGTCAACGATGCCGTGGCCTATATCCGCGGGCTGGCGGAGTTGCGCGGGCGCAATGCCGACTGGGCCGAAAAGGCGGTGCGCGAGGCTGCAAGCCTCTCGGCCGAGGCGGCCGTCCGGGAAAAGGCCGTCGATTTCACCGCGACCGACGTTACCGATCTCCTGAAGCAGGCGAACGGGCGGACGGTGCGCGTGGGGCAGCGAGAGATCGTGCTCGATACCGCAGGTCTTACGACCGAGGACTTCGTGCCCGACTGGCGCACCCGGCTGCTTTCAGTGGTCACTGATCCCAATATCGCGGTCATCCTGATGATGATCGGCATCTACGGCTTGATCTTCGAGTTCCTGTCGCCGGGGTCGGTGGCGCCGGGAACGATCGGCGGCATCTGCCTGTTGCTCGGGCTCTATGCGCTTTCGGTGCTGCCCGTCAGTTATGCCGGCATAGGGCTGATCATGCTCGGGATCGGATTGATGGTCGCCGAGGCGCATTCGCCATCCTTCGGCGTGCTCGGCGCCGGCGGCAGTTTTGCACTGGTTCTGGGCGCGGCCATTCTCTTCGATACGGATACGCCGGGTTTTGGGGTTTCCTGGTCCGTGCTGGCGGCGCTTGCGGTTGCAAGCCTCGGTTTTAGCCTTCTGGTCGCTCGGCTCGCCTTCAGTTCGCGGCGCCATGCGGTGGTGACCGGCAGCGAACAGATGATCGGCCTTGCCGGCACGGTCGAAAATTGGACCGGCGCGGCCGGTTACGTCATCGCCCATGGCGAGCGCTGGCAGGCCGTCAGCACGGAGACGCTGTCGAGGGGCGAGAACGTGAAGGTCATCGGGCGGAACGGACTGACGCTCGAAGTGATCCGCGACGGACCAAAGACATAGCGCCCGCGGATCGGGTGAGGGCGCGGTGAAGGCGCCCGGAATGGAGGAATGGTCATGGACATGTTCGGGAGCCTTGCTCCTTTTGCTGCGTTGCTGGTGCTCGTCATTCTCGTCATCGCCTATTCGATCAGGATCCTGCGTGAATATGAACGGGGCGTGATCTTCACCCTCGGCCGGTTCACCGGCGTCAAGGGGCCGGGGCTGATCCTGCTTGTGCCCTATGTGCAGCAGATGGTGCGGGTCGATCTCAGAACCCGGGTGCTGGACGTGCCGAGCCAGGACGTCATCTCTCATGACAACGTGTCCGTCCGGGTCAGCGCCGTGATCTATTTCCGGGTGATCGACGCCGAGAAATCGACGATCCAGGTCGAGGACTTCATGATGGCGACGAGCCAGCTGGCGCAGACGACCCTGCGCTCCGTGCTCGGCAAACATGATCTCGACGAGATGCTGGCCGAGCGCGATCGGCTGAACGACGATATCCAGAAGATCCTCGACAGCCAGACGGATGCCTGGGGCATCAAGGTGGCGACCGTCGAGATCAAGCATGTCGACATCAACGAGAGCATGGTTCGGGCGATTGCCCGTCAGGCGGAGGCCGAACGCGAGCGGCGCGCCAAGGTGATCAATGCCGAGGGTGAGCAGCAGGCCGCGGCCAAGCTGCTCGAGGCCGCCGAGATCCTCGCCCGGCAGCCTCAGGCCATGCAGTTGCGCTATCTGAGCACCTTGAACGTCATTGCCGGCGAGAAGAACTCGACCGTGATCTTCCCATTCCCGATGGAACTCGGTGGTCTGCTGGGGTTCAAGCCCGACAAACCCACCGGCTCGACGCAAGAGTGATCAAGCTGCTGCCCGGTCAAGCTGGGCGACCTTCAGCAGGTCATCGACGGCGCTCGGGGCTGCGGCCAACACCGGTGCCCAATGCGTCAGCGCCTCGCCCCGCGCGGGGAAAGGCAGCGTCCAGCCGCCGGCTTCGGTCACCAGGCAATAGCCGCCAAGGCAGTCCCAGGCATGCATGTAGGGTTCGTAATAACCGACGAGGCGACCTGCCGCCACATAGGCGATCATCAGTGCGCCGGAACCGTTGCGCATGAAGTTGCCGCCATTCGAGAGCAGGCGCTCGACGATGGCACCCATCTCGCCAGGTTTCACCTGATCGTTGGCGCCAAGCCCGGTGACGGCGTTGCGGATCGTGCGCGTGCCGTCGAGACGAAGCGGCTTGCCGTTCAGCGTCGCGCCCCGGCCGGTTGCAGCGGCATAGATTTCCTGGTGGCAGGGCGAGTGGATCACGCCGATAACGGGTTTCTCCGCATAGACCACCGCAATCGAGACGCACCAGTTTGGCATGCCGTTGACGAAGGGCGTGGTGCCGTCGATCGGATCGAGCACCCAGGTGAAGCCGGATGTGCCGTCGAGAAGTCCATGCTCCTCTCCGAGCACGCCATCGTCCGGAAACGCGGCGGCGATCTTGTCGCGGATCAACGTCTCGACGTTGCGGTCGGCGATCGAGACGACGTCGTGGGCGTCACGCTTGGTTTCGATGACGAGTGTTTCCCGCTTCAGGAAGTAATCGTAGGCGAGCCGGCCGGCCTCCTCGGCCATGGATTTGGCAAGCGCGAACCGGGCATCGAGGCCGGCAATTTCAGCAGTCATGCAAGTGTCCTTCTCGTATCCAGTTGTGAAAAGTCATGCGTCAATCAAAGCGAGGCCGCGGCTGCGGAAACCGATCGCGACCTCCGTTGCCGGAGATAGCATTTCCTCCACCGCCTGATCGACAACAAAGAGGAGACCCGCCGGCGTTTCGACCTCGTATTCGACGTGGCCGCCGAGATAGGCGGCGCTGCTGATCGTGCCTGAAAGGGCGGCACCCTTGGCCGGCGTCAGCGTCACCGCGTTGGGCCTTACGGCGAGTTTCGACGGACCCGTCCGGGCGCCCTTGGAGGGCAGGCGGTGCTCAAATCCGCCGATGCGGATCGTCGCCAGGCCGGCGTCGGTCGCGGTCACCTCGCAGGGCAGCACATTGGCCTCGCCCATGAAGTCGGCGATGAAGGTGGAGGCCGGCGCTTCATAGAGATCGCGCGGCGCACCTTGCTGCGCGATCGCGCCATCTTTCATGACGATGATGCGATCGGAAACGGCAAGCGCCTCGTCCTGGTCGTGGGTGACGTAGACGGCGGTGAACCCGAGGCGCTGCTGCAACTCGCGGATCTCTGTGCGCACCCTGCGGCGCAGTCGCGCGTCGAGGTTGGACAGCGGTTCGTCGAGCAGCAACACCTGCGGTTCGAGCACGAGCGCGCGGGCAACGGCGACGCGTTGCTGCTGGCCGCCCGAAAGTTCGGCCGGAAGCCGCTGGCCGAGGCCGCCGAGGCCGACGAGCTGCAGGCCTTCTTCGGCGCGCTCACGCGCTTCCTTCTTCTTGATCCCCGAGGATTCGAGGCCGTAGGCGACATTGTCGAGCGCCGACATGTGCGGGAAGAGCGCATAGGACTGGAAGACCATCGACACGTCGCGCTCGTTGGCCGGCAGCATGGTCACGTCCTTGCCGCCGATCAGGATCCGGCCGGCGGAAGGGTGTTCGAGGCCGGCCAGCATACGCAGCGTCGTCGTCTTGCCGCAGCCGGAAGGGCCGAGCAGGGTCACCAGCGTGCCCGGCTCGATGGTGAGCGACAGGTCGTGGATGGCGGTGAAGCTGCCGAACTGCTTGCGCACGTTCTGGAAGACGACCGAGCCGGTGCGCGGGGTGCTCATGGAGGTGCTCATGCGGTTTTCTCCTGGGAGATGGTGTTGGACGAACGGACCGGAGCGGCGCCGAGGACGCGGTTCTCGCGCCTCAGCTTGCGTTCGCCGACGAGGAGTTGCAGGCCGGTGATGACGGTGATCATCACCAGGATGAGGGCCGAGGAGTAGGCGATCGCCACGCCGAACTCGCCGTTTTCGACAAGGCCGACGATGTAGGCGGTGGCCATGTTGTACTCGGCGCTGACGAGGAAGACGACGGCGCTGATCGAGGTGATCGCCCGGACGAAGGAGTAGACGAGTGCCGCGACGATCGCCGGACGCAGCAAGGGCAGGATGACCTTGCGCAACGTGCGGAAGCTCGTTGCCCGAAGCGTCAGCGACGCCTCGTCGAGGCTCTTGTCGAGCTGGCTCATCGCCGCAATGCCGCCGCGCACGCCGACCGGCATGTTGCGGAAGACGAAGCAGGCGACGAGGATCAGCGCCGTGCCGGTCATTTCGAGCGGCGGCAGGTTGAAGGCGATGATGTAGCTGATGCCGATGACGGTGCCGGGGATAGCAAAGCTCAGCATCAGCGCGAACTCGAAGACATCACGGCCGGCGAAACGCTGGCGCACGATCAGATAGGCCGTCAGCAACCCGACCATAGCCGTCAGTGGTGCTGCGATCAGCGAGATCTCCATGGTCGTCCAGAAGGAGTTCCAGGCAACACCTGTCCAGGCGATTGCGCCGTCGGCAAACGAGATCGAGAAGGCCTTGGCGTAGTGGTCGAGCGTCAGCGAATTGTCGAGACCCCAGGTCTTCACGAAGCCGCCGAAGAGGATCATGCTGTAAACGACGACGGTGAAGATCATCCAGGGAATGACGATGGCGTGAACGCCGATCGAGATCGAGCGTGGCAGTGCACTGTGGGCACCGGAATCGCCCTTGCCGGTCACGGTCGAATAGTTCTTGCCGGCGAGCCAGTAGCGTTGCGCCACGAAGGCCGTGAGCGTGAAGCAGAGAAGGATGATGGCGAGCACGGCCGCACGGGACGGATCGTTCTGCGCGCCGACGACGGCGAAGAAGATTTCGGTCGAGAGCACGCCATGGCTGCCGCCGAGCACCAGCGGATTGCCGAAGTCGGCCATGCTTTCGATGAAGCCGATGAGGAAGGCGTTCGCCAGGCCCGGCTTCATCAGCGGCAGAGAGACGGTCCAGAAGGTGCGCCAGCGATCGGCGCGCAACGTCTGCGACGCCTCTTCCATCGAAGGGCTGACCCCTTCGACGACGCCGATCAGCACGAGGAACGAAATCGGGGTGAAGGAGAGGACCTGCGCGATCCAGATGCCGGTGAGGCCATAGAGCCAGCGCCCCGGTTCGACGCCGAAGGCATCCGAGAGAAATTCGGTAACGACCCCGGCGCGGCCGAAGAGCAGCGTCAACGCCAGACCGATGACGAAGGGCGGCGTGATGATCGGCAACACCGTCAAGAGCCGCATGCCCTTCTTGAAGGGGAAGCGGGTGCGGGTGGCGACAAGCGCGAAGGCAAGGCCAAGCAGCGTCGAGCCGGACGCCGTCATCAGCGCCAGCCATAGGGTGCGCCAGGCGACGCCGCAGCGGCCTTCGCCGACGGCACAGCTCAGGCTCCAGATCGAGGCGTCCTGGATATTGCGGATGAAA
This sequence comes from Ensifer sp. ENS03, assembly GCF_014852035.1. Classification (NCBI taxonomy): domain Bacteria; kingdom Pseudomonadati; phylum Pseudomonadota; class Alphaproteobacteria; order Hyphomicrobiales; family Rhizobiaceae; genus Ensifer; species Ensifer sp. ENS03. Next base: position 99,893 of record NZ_JACVAV010000013.1, read on the forward strand.
CCATCCGGTTTGAACGAGCCGTCGAAATCCTGAACCGACGCCGCGAACATGCTGCCGACCGGATAGAAGACGAAGACGATGACGAGGGTCACGAGCAGGGAAATCGCCGCGACGATGAAGGCGTCGCCCTTGAGCACGCCGCGCTCGGCCAGCCCGAAGGCGAACAGAAGAACGAAGGTGAGTGCCATAAGCACGGCGCCGGCGCCCATCGACGGCTGACCGTCGGAAAGCGCGCCGAACAGGGTCTCGCTGATCGTCCAGGTCCAGCCGGAAAAGCCGATCGCCAGCCCCTGGAGAGCGAGATAGAGAACGCCCGCTGCGCCGGCGACGGCAAGCAGAAGCCCTCGACGCGCGGGATCGCGGACGAACCGCGCTGCGACGCAGATGCCGAGCAGCGCCAGTGCCACGATCAGCCACGGCTTACCATGGGCGAAAATCTGCATCAGGCCGGGGGCAACGGCCGGATCCCCGGGGAAATCGGCAAGCCAGCCGAGCCCGAAGAAGCCGCCTTCGATGCGATACCAGGGGACAGCCAAGAATGCGGCCAGTCCGAGCCCGAGCGTGAGGTCGAGCCTGCGGTTGCGATGTTCCATGACGGTCCTCGCGCAATTTGGAATGAAAGATGATGTGACATTGCATCGCCGCGGCGCCTGCCGGAAGCGATGAACGACGGTTGGGACCGTTGGGCGGTGCCGGCCGGATCAATCACCCGGCCGAACCGTTCAGGCCGCGATCAGTTGGCGCTCGCGCCGACCTCGCGGTCCCAGCGCTCGAGCAGGGCTTTGCGCTTCTCGGCATCGCCGAAGGTGGCGAAATCGTAGTCGATCAGCTTGATGTCCTCGAACTTCGGTGCTTCCTTCGGCACTTCGGCCGACTTGTTGGACGGCAGCTGGAAGGACTTGGCGTCCTTCATGCGCGACTGGACCTCGGGCTTCAACGCCCAGTCGTACCAGGCTTTGGCATTGTCCAGGTTCTTGGCGCCGCGGATGATCGACATCGAGCCGATCTCGTAGCCGGTGCCCTCGCAAGGCGCGATCGACTTGATCGGGAAGCCTTCGGCAGTCTGTGCCACGGCGTCGTGCATGAAAACGATGCCGAGGCCGGCTTCGCCGCGTGCGGCTGCCTTCACTGGTGCCGAGCCGGACTTGGTGTACTGCGCGATGTTGCCGTTGAGCTTCTTGAGGTAATCGAAGGCCTGGTCCTCGCCCATGATCTGCACCAGTGAGGCAAGCGCCGTGTAGGCGGTGCCGGAAGAGTTCGGATTGGCCATCTGGATCTCGCCCTTCAGCGATGCGTCGAGCAGGTCGGCCCAGCACTTCGGCTCTTTCAGGCCCTTCTTCTGGAAGATCTCGGTGTTGTAGCCCCAGCCGAGCGCGCCGGCATAAACGCCGACGGTGCGATAGCCGGAGCCTTCAGCCTGCTTCTTCGCCCAATCCTGGAGCTGGTCCAGCATCGGCGACTTGTATTCGAGCGTCAGGCCGTCGGAGGCTGCCTGCAGGTGCGGGTCGCCGGTGCCCGCCCACCAGATGTCGGTCTTCGGGTTGCGCGCCTCGGCGCGGATCTTGGCGTAGGTTTCGCCCGAAGACAGGCGAACCATGTTGACCTTGATGCCGGTTTCCTTCTGGAAGTCGCCGGTCATCTGTTCGCAGATGACCACGTCTGCGGAGCAGATGAGGTTGAGGCTGCCGGCAGCCTGGGCGGGCAGGGCGGCAAGCGCCGTGCCTGCAAAGAGCATGAGGGAAAGCGTCGTTGTTTTCATTGGGGCATCCTCCTGTTGCCTGTTTGAAACTTGGGCGCGAACGGGCATGGCGCGGCCATCGGCCTGCCCGCCGGGCGGCACGTTCACGATCTCGGTGCTGTGGATTTTGCTACGCTTCTGCGAAGCGCTCAGTTCGTCGCGGCGATCTCCGCGTCGAACCGTTTGAGCAATCGACTTCGTTCCTCCGGCGAGCCGAAGGTGGCGAAGTCGAAATCGACCATCTTGATCAGCGATATGTCCGGTGCGCCAGGCGGCAACTCCGCGCGGGCGTTGGATGGGACCTGGTTCTGGCCGGCAGCTGCACCCGTACCCTGGCCTTCCGGGGTGAGCGCGAAATCGACGAAGCTTTTCGCGTTTTCGAGATGGCGCGCGCCCTTGACGATGCTGACGGCGCCGATTTCGTAGCCGGTCCCTTCGCACGGCGCGACGATGACGAGTGGGAAGCCCGCCTGCTTCTGCGTGACCGCGTCATGCATGAAGGAGATGCCGATCAGGGTTTCCCCGCGTGCTGCCGCCTTGACCGGTGCCGAGCCGGCCGTGGTGTACTGGTCTATGTTGCGGTTGAGTGCGCCCATGAACCGGAAGGCCTCATCCTCGCCGAAGAGCTGCACCAGCGTTGCAAGCGTGGTGAAGGCGGTGCCCGACGAGTTCGGATTGCCGCTGCGGATACGGCCGCGATAGGCGTTGTCGGCGAGATCCTTCCAGCAGGTCGGGGCCGGCAATTTCAGCGTATGCAGCAGGTCGGCATTGTAGGCAAAGCCAAGCGCTCCGGCATAAATGCCCGCCGAACGTCCGCCGGAGATGGCGAAGAAATTCTGCGCCCAGGGCAGCATGTCGCGCTCATGCGCCGGCCGATAGGGTTCGAGCAAGTTCTCCGATCCCGCCTGCAGATGGGTGTCGCCTGTCCCGCCCCACCACACATCGACGGTAGGGGTGTCCTTTTCGGCCCGGATCTGGGTGAGGATGTCGCCGTTGCTTTTTCGGGTCATAGCGACCTCGATGCCCGACTTCGCCTCGAAAGAGGCCTTCATCGTCGCGCACCACGCTTCGTCGACACCGCAAAGCACGGTGAGCGCCGGTGCCGTCATGCCTGACGTGGCGGCGCACAGCCATAGGGCCACGCCCGCGCCGATAGCGGTAATGCCTTTCACGATGTCCTCCCATTTGGAGCGTTGCCGCCCCAATCTCCGCAATCAGGATGTCGGTATTCCCTGCGGGTCGCAACCCGCAGAATGGTTACCGTTCTTACAACACGGATGCGGCTTTGCCGTTTCAAGATTATAAAGATTACAAATGTGACAATGCGGATAACGCGAGCCGCTTTGATCATTGGGGCAGCCCCGCCTATGATGGCGGCGGGAGGACGTGCATGCTGAGTGAGAGAATACGGATTCTGATCGTCGAAGACGATCCGGACATGGCGGAGCTTGTTTCCGATCTGGTGGAGGCCGAAGGCTGGATGCCGCTGACGGCGCCATCGGCGGAGGCCGCCGCTGTCGTCCTCGAGCGGGAAACGGTGCACCTGGTGCTCGTCGACCACAACCTGCCTGGAGCCTCGGGCCGGACCTTTGCCCAGCGGCTGCGGGCGCGCACCAATATCGGCATCGTCATGGTAACGGCGGCAGGCAGCGCCGCGGATCGGGTGCTGGGACTGGAGACGGCCGCCGACGATTATGTCGTCAAGCCGTTCGAGCCGATCGAACTGACGGCCCGGATCAAGGCCGTGCTTCGACGGACTTACCCGTCGCTGAAGCCGGAGCGGGAGACCGAGCGCGAGCACGAGCCCGCGGCGCTGAAACTCGGCGATTGGTCGATCGACCTCAAGAGCCGGCGCGCGGTCTGCCTTTCCGATGCGACCCGCTCGCTCACCAGCGCCGAGTTCGCTCTGCTGGAAATTCTCGCGGAAACGCCGAACACGCCAGTCACCCGCGCCCATATCCTCGATCGGCTGGGCGCCGAAAGCGATCGCTACATCGACCGCAACGTCGATGTGCTCGTGCTTCGGCTCCGGCGCAAGATCGAGCGCAATCCGGACCTTCCGCGCCACATCAAGACGCGGCGCGGCAAGGGTTATGTGCTGGATACCGACGACGACGACGAGGCCCGGCCGTGATCAGCCGCCCGTTCCTTTCGTCGATCGCCTTCCGCCTGCCGTTTGCGATCGTCTTCATCTGCGTGCTCGTTTTCAGCCTGGCAACGGTCGCCGTGTTCGGCCTGCAACGGGCGCGTGACGAGATGGCGGCCTACGGGCTGCAGGCCTTTTCGAGCCTTGCCAAGGCCTCGCTGGTTTCGCGCCAGGTTTCCGATCTCGTGTCCAGCGCGCCGTTCCTGATGAACGCAACCTCGCCCTATCGGGTGTCGAGCGAAAGCCGCTCGGTCGTCGCGCAGGTCGACGTCCTGCTTCAGACCATGGCGCCGGAGACCGGCAAGACAGCGGTCGAGGGCTTTGCCAGCGCCCACATCGTCGAGTTGCTGGATGCGATCCGCACACAGACGGTGACACTCGCCGCCGACGCGGATTCGGCCCAGCAGTACAAGGCCGATGCGGCAGCAGCGCTCGGAGAGATCGCCACCGGCAACGGCATAGCCGACGCAGAGGTTCGCCAGAGCCTCAACGCGATCGTGCAATCGGCATCCAATTCCGACAGCCTGTTCCAGCTTGGCGAACTGCGCCGCCGCTACGTTGCCGTAACGACGCCCCGGCTGGCGCCCGCCGGGCCGGATAGCCGGATTTCGGCAGCCGAGCTGACGCCCTATGAACGGGTGTTCGAGGCGCAGACCCACTATCTTCTGGAAATGTTCGCCATCCGCGCCGCGGTGGCGCGGCTGCACACGGTCTCGCGCGATCTTTCGCACGCCACGGAAACACAAAGCGAGGCCGTTGCCCGGGGGCTCAACGAGGATCTCGCCTCGACCTCTGATGCGCTGAGCCGACTGCTCGTCATCGTCGCGGTCTCCGCCCTGCTGGTGCTCGTCATGGCGATCTTCTCGATCCGCTCCGTCATGCGGGTGTCGCGCGGGATCGTGTCGCTCTCCAAGGGCATGAACGCGCTTGCCCAGGGGCGCCGTGACGTCGACACGCCGAGCTACAAGGGGACTGAGACCGAGTTCCTGCGGCTGCTTGAAGCCTTCAGCGCCTTCCGCGAAAGCGTCGAGCGTGTGTCGCGGCTTCGTCGGACGGCCGAGGCGGCGGCGCGCACCATTCGCTCGACCTTCCGCAACATGAACGAAGGGATCGCGCTTTTCGATCCCGGCGGCAAACCGATCACGATGAATCGTCGCGTCATGGAGCTCGTCGGCTGGCCAGGCTCGGCGCGGAAGCTTCCGCTGCGCCGGTTCGTGAGCCCAATGCCGGAGATCGATCCAACCCTCTTGCCCGCCGATCGCGACGCGGGATCGCTCGACGACAGGTTGGTGCTGCGCCATCGCTCCGACATGGGCCGGGTGACCGAGGTCTCCTTGTCGCGGCAGCCGGACCGGGGCATCGTGCTGCTGGCGCGGGACGTGACGGAGATCGACCGGCAGGAGGCCGAGGCGGCGAAGGCGCAGCGGCTGGACGGGATCATGAGGATGACCCACCAGGTGAGCCATGAGGTCGGCAACATGATCGGCATCATCACTGGCAGCCTGGGGCTGCTGGAGCGCGAGACAGGCTTCAGCGACCGGCAGAAACGCCATATTGCCCGCATTCGCAAGGCGGCCGACCGGGGGCGTTCGCTGGCCTCGAGCATGCTGTCTGTCGGCAGCCAGCATCCACTCCAGCCGGGCGCGCTCGAAATCGGCGCGGTGCTGCGCGGCATGGCCGACGTGCTTGAAATCGCCGTCGGCGAAAAATGCCGGCTCGCCTTCGAGATTGCGGACGGCTTGCCCAACGCGCATCTCGATGCAGCGCTCTTCGAGCAGGCTATCCTCAACCTTTGCCTCAATGCCGCCGCGGCGATGCCGCTCGGCGGCACCATCCTCGTCCGCGCGGGCTGCGTCGAGAGCGATGTCGTCGTCTCGGTGACCGATGCGGGGATCGGCATGTCGCCGGAGGCGGTGGACAAGGCGTTCGAGCCCTACTTCACCACCCGTGACCAGGAGGGCGGTGCCGGACTTGGCCTCGCCGTTGTCTACGGCTTCGTTCGGCAAAGCGGCGGCGATGCCCGCATTCTCTCGCAGCCTGGGCGCGGGACGACGGTGGAACTCGTCTTTCCGCGCTGAAGCGATACCGGTTTCTCGGGCGCTCTATGGCGCGCTTCGGCGCGAAAGGCGCATAACGGCGGCATCGATCCGTTCGCCGTTGTCGGCAAATACGGCCCACAGCCACGCCATCAGCCACAGCATCAGGCACCACGCCAGAACGACATCGGACAGATAATGCGCGCCGAACACGATCCGGTTCAGCGAGAAGGCGAGGACAAGGGGGACGAGGGCGATGATTGTCGCCCGTCGCCATTGAACCGGTAACAGCAGTGCGAGCGCCACGAGCGCGATCGCGGTGGCGGATTCGCCCGACGCAAAAGAGCAACTGCGCGAGCAGGCGCCGGACACTTGCCAGGCCGGCGTAAACGGCAGGCTGCCGCCGAAATCGGTGATCTCATGGGGGCGCGCCCGTCCGATCAGCCGCTTCAGCGCCTGAATAAGGAGCCCCGGCCCGAGCGCAAAGAAGGTCAGGAAGAACAGTGCCTTGTGCGGGCGGGGCAGCCATGGGCGGGGTGCGATGGCCTGCGCAACCAGAAGCGCCAGAACGCAAGGCAGAATGAAAACCGGCAAGATACGGTTGAAGTCGCGAAGGGCCCGCAGCTCCGGCTCGCGCGAGAGCGGAAAGTCGCCGGTGGCGAAGGCGGCCCAGCGCGAGACGGCAAGATCGATCCCGGGAAAGGCCATGAAGACGAAGGCCGCGCAAATGGTCATTGCACCGGCGGCCGCGATTGGCCGGTGTTCCAGGCACGCGCGCGCCTGCCCCGGCCAGAGACGAGGATTGGCGCGCGGCCATCGGCCGCTGTCTGAAGAGGTCGCGGTGGATGAATAAAGGCTGGGCATGCGGTCGCTCGCAAGTTGTCTGTGTGTGTGGGCCGGACACTTGCGCCGCTCTGTCAAGGCTGCGTCGAGGAACTGGGAGCGCTTGATGCGCAAGACCGAACGGTTGGCTGATACAGCTTCTGGTCGAGCGCGACCGACATGCGGGAAGGAGGTCTCCGGCACTCTGCCCCGCATTTCGGCCGCGGGGAGAGGCCCGGTTTGTCGGTTGTGCGGCGCGTCCGTCGCCAATTGTCAAGAAACGGCGAAGATTTGTACGGAGCTCTATCCGGAGGGCCGATCAAGCGACCATTGGGCCGCGCGGACGAATTGCAACGCGGGCTTATTCGTCACATAAGCTGCTGATCACAACATCAGACCCAGGGAGTTAGTTCATGGTCGATAAGGGTCTCATCCTTCTGGCGGAGGACGAGCCGGAGATTGCGCAGATCCTAGATGCCTATCTCGTGCGCGACGGTTTCCGGACGGTGCGTGCCGCCGACGGCGAGACGGCGCTGACCCACCATGCGGTGCTGTCGCCGGACCTGGTGCTGCTGGACGTTCGCATGCCGAAGCTCGATGGGTTCGAGGTTCTCGCCCGCCTTCGCCGCGAGGGGAATACGCCGGTTATCATGGTCACGGCACTGGCAGAAGATCTCGACCGGCTGACCGGGCTGAGGCTCGGCGCCGATGACTACGTGATCAAGCCGTTCAACCCGCAGGAGGTGGTGGCGCGCGTCAACGCGGTGCTGCGCCGTACCCGCAACGGCGCCGGCGCCACCGTGCTTCGCTTCGAGAGTGTCGAGGTCGATCTCGATGCCCATGTCGCCTTCGTCGAAAGGGCCGGCAATCGCCAGTCGGTGCCGCTGACGCTCAGCGAATTCCGCATCCTTGCCCACATGATCCGCCGCCCGACGCATGCCTTCGATCGCGCCGATATCCTCGACGCCTGCCTGCCGGACAGCGATGCGCTCGCCCGCACGGTCGATACCCATATCGCCAATCTCAGGCGCAAGCTGGAAGATCTCGGTGCCTGCGGCTTCTTCAGTGCCGTGCGCGGCGTCGGCTACCGTTTCGTGGAGCCCAGATGAAGATCGGTCTCTCGCGCCTGCCGCTCGGCATTCTCACCGCGCTCGTGACGATCGCGCTGCTCATCATCAGCGTGTTCATCATCTATGCCGGCGTCGAATTTATGGAGCCGCGGCTGGAGGCGAGACTGCTGGAGCGGATGCCTGCGGAGGCGGCCCAGGCTTACAAGGACATCAATGCCGGCAAGTTGCCGCGCCAGGAGTCGCTGCAAAAGCTACTTTCGACGATGCCGGAACTCGAAGACTGGGCGAACTGGGAGGTGGACAAGATCATCCTCGGTTTCGGAGCGACGGCAGTCACTTTCTGCGGGCTCGTGGGCTACTGGCTGGCGCGCAAGATCAGCCGGCCACTGGAAGTGCTGGCGCAGGCGACGCAGGACCTCAGGACGGGTGACTTCGCGGTGCGCGTCGGATCGTTTCGCAAGGGTGCCAAGGAGGTGGCGACGCTCGTGAAGACCTTCGATGAGTTGGCAGCCGAACTGGAAAACATGGAGAACCGGCTGCGCTTCAATACGATGGCGGTGGCGCACGAACTGCGTACGCCGCTGACGATCCTGCAGGGCAACCTTCAGGGAATGGCCGACGGTGTTTTTCCTCTCGAGCCGGAAAGGGTGCGGCAGTTGCTGCTGCAGGTGGAGGGGCTTTCCGCCCTGGTTGAAGATCTGCGTACGCTTTCGCTCGCCGCCGGCCAGAAGTTGGTCACCCAGCGTCAGACGGTGGACCTCGCCGTGGAGGCGACCCAGGTGCTTGGTGCGTCAAACACCCTGCTTGGCTCTGTTGGCATGTCGGTGGAGGTCGCGCTTGAGCCGGTGCGGGTCTCCGGCGATTCGCAGCGTCTGCGCCAGGCGCTGCTGGCGCTGATCGAAAACGCTACACGCTACGCCGCAGACGGCCGTGTCCTGCGCTGCGAGACCGGGCGGCGGGGTGCCGACGAGGCTTTTATCCGGATGCTGGACCGTGGTCCCGGTCTTCCGGACGACGTTTCGATCCATTCGATCGACCTGTTCTGGCGCGGCGACGCCTCGCGGTCGCGTGCGACGGGCGGCACGGGCCTTGGGCTTTCCGTCGTCCAGGCGATCGCCAAGGCGCATGGCGGACGGCTGGAATTTTCCGCGCGTGCCGGCGGCGGCGCCGTGATCACGCTCGTCCTGCCGCGGGAAATCGCCCTGTGAGCGATTGGCGCAACAGCCGTTGCGCCAAGCAATTTTCCGCTTTTCCCGATCGGAACATCGGCGGCTTCGCCGCCCTCGCGCCCGCTTAGAATCGGCGTGCAATTGCCCACCGGTTCTCCGCAAATCCTTGACAGTGCCCGGGCAAACCTGAGCTCGGCCGAGTCCTTCGGCCAACAGCGTTTGCTCTCAAGGATAGCACCATGTCCCTGGAATTCAGTCAGGAATACAGCGCGGATCTGCGGTTGCCGGTCGATGGCAAGGCATTCGTCGGCGAACAGCTGACGCCTTCGGGCCGGCCGGTTTCTGCGCCCGTCGTCGGTGAAGGCTCGCGAGAGACGTCGATCACCAGCCATGTGCTCAAGCTCGGCCTGAGGGTGAGCTTGAAGCGCGCCGTCGTATTTTCCATGCGGTTTGCGCGCCATCCGTTCCTGACATCGCGCTGGATCGGCTTTCTAGGCGAATTCGCCGAACGCTACCGGCTGGGTCTGCCGCACGATGATCTCGTGCGCAAGTCGATCCCGACATTCTTCCTGCACGGCGCGTCGTCGACAGCAAGGCTCGACCTGCTGCTCAATCACTTCGATGTCGCAAGCGAGGTCCTGTCGCGCCGTTCACTGATGGCCCTTTGGCGCGGCAGCACGCTGGAAATGGGCACGGTTTCCGGCCGCAGCGAGAACTATCGCATCCAGCTGCAACTGGCCGACCATGGCGGCGCCCGCCATGAGGGGGCATTCGCGATCCGGCTGTGCCGGCAGAGCGATGGCTATGCGCTCTGCACTGTCGGCTTCATCTTCGTGCGTTGCGAAGGCGACACCTATAGTCTCGCCATCGGCGGGATGCAGGGGCCGAAGGGCGAAGAGGCCAAGCGATCCCTGATCACGGCAACTCGCGATCTCGGCGGGCTCCGGCCGAAGGATGCGGCGCTGCTCGTCCTCAATGGCCTGGTGACGGAAGGCCACGCGGGCCACGTCTTTGCGGTCTCGAACGACAAGCACGTCATCAACCGCCGCCGCTTGAAGCGGCGCCGCATGATGAGGGCCGACCTCGATGCCTATTGGTGCGATCGCGGCGGCGTGCCGGCCGAGCCTTTCGGCTTCAGTCTGCCGATCGGCGACGACCCGGCGGCGCGGGACGGCAACAGGCGCGATCAGAGCAAACGCGCGTTTCGCGACATCGGCGCGTGGTTCTACTGAGCCGGTACCGGCATGTAAGCTGCCGCGATTACGGGATCTTCCTGAAGTCCATCTCGAAGGCGCCGGAGACGATCCGGCCCTTCGGCGTTGGCCCGGCTGCAGACGGGCGCACACCATCCTCAACCATCGCCTCGCCTGCGATGCCGCCGACAACCACAAGGGCAGATATCACCCGAATTGCACGCATGGATGCCTCCAATTTTGTCGCGGTTGTTTATACTGGCGCCGATTCGAAACCACAACTGGAGGTAAGTATGACGCGGGCCGTTGCCAAGAGGCTTAAGCCGCACACGGGCGGATGCCTCTGCGGAGCAATCCGGTTTGAGGTGCAGGGGACGGCCGGAAAGCCGCATACGTGTTCGTGCAAGATGTGCCAGCGCCATTCGGGCGCCTTGACCCTGGCGTGGGTCGAATTCCCGAGCGAAGCCGTAACCTGGACCGGACCGGGCGGCGCGCCATCGGTCTATCGCTCCTCGGACTATTCCAGCCGCGCCTTCTGCCCGGCCTGCGGCAGCAGTCTCGGTGCGATCGACGATGCGCCGGTGGTTGCCCTTCTGCTGGGCGTCTTCGACAAGACGAGTGCCATCGATCTGATTCCGAAGAGCCACAGCTATCGCACTGCCCGACCCAAGTGGTGGCACGTGGAGGCGGTGAAGCCCACGACCTGACGAGCAGGGGTCGAAAGTGATTGACGCAGCCGGTAGAGGCTGCGTCGACAGGGGCTAGAGCAGCCCCTTCACGGCGGCTCCGATGGCAATGATGCCGAAAGCGATCAGAACCAGCCCCGAAATGCGCGATACCCAGACGACGAAGCTGTCGGGCAGTCGCGTCCGGGCGATCGCAACGCCGCCGCTTAGGAAAAACCACCAGCCGAGCGATCCCAGGAAGACGCCCATGACCACGACGGCAGCGCTGAGCGCGTCGCCCGCTTCGGCAAGGCCGAGGCCGGCGAAGATCGCGGCAAAGGAGAGGATCGTCGCCGGGCTCGTCATCGTCAGGAAAAAGGTGGCGATGGTTGTGCGAATGAGATCGCGTCCGCCGACATCGGCGGCTGCCGTCACCGCCCTTGGCCGTAATCCGCTCCAGCCGAGCCAGATCATGAACAGTCCACCGGCCAAGCTAAGCGGCGTGGCGATGATGGCAAGGACCGCTGCGAAGGCCGCGAATCCGATCGCAGCCAGTGCTGCATACGTGGCATCGGCGGCGGCTGTCCCGAGGCCGCCGGCCACGCCCGCCCAGAAGCCGCGCTCCAGCGTGCGGTTGATGCAGAGCGCCCCGATCGGGCCTAGAGGGGCTGCGACCGCGAGGCCGACGAGGAGGCTTTTTCCAAACAACAATGTGGACATGGCGTAGGGCTCCGGCCGGGGCATGGTTGCGCCGTTCGCTTCGAGGACGGTGCATGCCCGGCAAACAAAAAATGTTGCAGCAGTGTGCGCGTCCGGTCAGGCGCGCTGCGCGGTCGTTGCCAGGCTTTCCCGCACGGTCGACAGCGCGATCACCGTTTCGCTTCGCGCCAGGAACCGCCGTTGCTTCATTTCGGCAAGGAACGGCTCGAGGTCGCCGAGCGATGGCATCCGGACCTTGACGCAATAGGACCAGGCGCCGGTGACATGGTGGCATTCCGCTACGGCAGGGTGACCGGCCATGAAGCTGCGGAACGCTTCCTCGTCCGCGTCCGGCGCAAGGCCGACCCAGACGAAGGCGAGTACGTCGAGGCCGAGCGCGCGATGATCGACCTCGACGGTGAAATTTCGGATCACGCCATTGGCGACGAGCCGGCGAATGCGTTCGTTGACGGCCGACGGCGACAACTCCACCGCAGCACCAATATCAGTCAGCGATCGCCTCGCATCGTCAGCGAGAATTTCGACGATTTTTCTGTCAACGTCATCCATGTCCAATGAATACGCTGTTTCTAATAGAATGTACAGAGGATTTTTCTGTCTGAAGCTGCAGTTTCCGCGGAAACGTTGGTTGCCGGGGCTATTCGATGTCTTTCAAGGCGTCGAGCGGGCCGGTCAGTGCCGTGCGCGGCTGCACCAGTTCGGGCTGGATCAGGTGAATGCGCGGCTGCGGCCGGGCTTCCTCTATGACGTCGAAGGCCTTGGTGATCATGCCCTCGACGTCCTGGCGGATCATGATGACGGGGAAGGGCAGGAAGGACGCGAAGGGATCGTAATCGTAGCAGCCGACCACGAGGTCGGCGAAGTTTTCGTGTGGATGCCCTGCCATGAAACGCAGCAGCCCCTCGAAGTTGATCGACGAGTTGACGAAGAGACCGCGCGGCAGCTTGCCGTGCTTTTCGTAGAAGGCCTCGAAGGCGAGGCGGGCATTGTTCGGCGCATAGCCCGTCGGCTGGATGCATTCGTCCGGATCGGCGCCGAGCAGTTCGCTTTTGACGGCACGGAAGCCGCGGATGCGCTCGCGGCTGGCATGGTCGTTGCGGCCGCCGAAAAGGTAGAGATCGTGCGGCGCAAGCGGACCTGATGCCTGGAAGTGGCGGATGATCGCCTCGGTCAGCATTCGCCCGCCCTCGTAGTTGTCGCTGATGACGGAGGGCACCTTGGTGCCGGGCAGGTCGATGTTGATGTGTTTGAGGCCGGCCGCCTCGCAGACCTCGTGCACGCCGTCGGGGTCGGTCGCGCCGCAGATGAACAGCTCGTCGATCGAATAGGAGATCAGCGTTTCGGCGGTCTTGCGCTCTTCCTCCGGATCGCGGCTGGCACTGACGACGATCGGGCATTGCCCCTTGCTTCGAACATGCGCCTCAAAGGTCTGCGCCATCGACGAGAAGTAGCGGTTGTCATGGATCGGCAGGAGCAGCCCGATCAGGCCGGAGCGCGAACTGCGCAGTCCGCGCGCCTGGCGGTTGGCCGTATATTGGTGCGTCTCGGCGAGGTTGCGGATCAGTTCCGCCGTGCTCTCCTTGATCCGGCGCTTCTGCCAGGTGCCGTTCAGGACCGCACTTACGGTTGAAGGCGAGCTTCCTGACAACACTGACAGGTCGTAGATCGTCGCTTTCTTCTTGCTGCTGCTGGCCATCGGTTTCTCCCCTGGTGGTTTTAGTGCCGATTTCCCCTTGACGAAAGATTAAGTCTGCACAATAGTTCTTGCACCATCGATTGTGCAAACAAGAAATATCGATTGTGCACATTTGATGGTGTCGTCTGAGGAGGCGGCGTTTCAGGGAGGCGAGGAACACTTCGCCAGTGATGATTTGAAACTGGAGGCCGGCGCTGAGGCGACCGGGCGCGTTCCCCCTATGGGAACGAGTGGAGGAGAGAACATGATCAGGAAAATTCTCGTCGCCGCCCTGGCGACATCGCTGGCGCTTGCGAGTTCGGCGACCGCCTTTGCGCAGGATGCCGGTAAGGTCGGCGTCGTCGTCAAGATCGGCGGCATTCCGTGGTTCAACGCCATGGAAGCCGGCATCAAGGAACGCGGCCAGAAGCTCGGTATCGACGCCTTCATGGTCGGCCCGACCAGCGCCGACCCGGCGCTGCAGGTGCGCGCCATCGAGGATCTCATCGCCCAAGGCGTGAAGGTCATCGGCGTGGTGCCGAACGACGCCAAGGTGCTTGAGCCGGTGCTGACCAAGGCCAAGGAAAAGGGCATCATCGTCATCACCCACGAATCCCCGGGCCAGAAGGGTGCCGACTGGGACTTCGAGCTCGCATCCTCGACCGGTTTCGGTGAGGCGCATGGCAAGCTGCTGGCCGAGAAGATGGGCGGCAAGGGCGAATATGCAGTCTTCGTCGGCTCGCTGACCGTGCCGCTGCACAATGCCTGGGCCGATGCGGCAATCGCCTACATCAAGAAGAACCATCCGGACATGACGCTGGTCGGCGATCGCTACGGTGTTGCCGAAGACGTCGACAAGAGCCGCTCGACTGCACTCGACCTGATCTCTGCCCATCCGAACCTGAAAGGCTTCCTTGCCTTCGGCAGCCAGGGCCCGATCGGCGCCGGCCGCGCCGTCGAAGAGCGCCGCAAGGTCGGCGAGATCTTCGTGCTCGGTCCCTTCTCTCCCGGCCAAGGCCAGAAGCTGGTGAAGTCCGATGCGATCTCCGGCGGCTTCATGTGGAATCCGAAGCAGGCCGGCGAAGTCTTCGTCACGCTTGCCGACAAGCTGATGAAGGGCGAGGAGGTCAAGGACGGTGACGAGATCGAAGGTCTCGGCAAGGTCAAGCCGGACTTCGAAAACCGCAACATCATCGTCGATCAGCTCGTGCCGATCAACAAGGACACGGTCGCGGATCTCGCGGCCATGGGTCTCTGATCCTCAAGGGTTCTCCCGGCTGCTGGGCCGGCTTCGGCCGGCCTGGCAAGTCCCTCAACCGTACCGGAGCCGGATGAGGAAAGGTGTTTGCGGTTTCTGCCCGCATCTTGCTCGGACTTAACGTGATTTAGGGGCAGTCCATGCACCAGCTTGCGACCGCGGGAGGAGGCGAGAAGCCGCTTCTGGCCCTGCGCGATATCAACATGACGTTTGGTGGGGTTCGTGCGCTCAAGAATGTGAGCTTCGACGTCCGACCGGGCGAGGTTCATTGCCTTGCCGGCGAAAACGGTTGCGGCAAGAGCACGCTGATCAAGATCATCACCGGCGTTTACCGCCCCGCCGATGACGCCTCGATCGAGTTCGATGGCGAAACCTATTCCCACATGTCACCGGTGACCGCGCAGGATCGCGGCATCCAGGTGATCTGGCAGGACCTGGCGCTGTTTCCCGAAATGAGCGTCGCCGAAAACATCGCCTTCCAGACGGTGCTCGGCCGCTGGCCGAAACTGGTCGATTATGGCCGAATGCGCCAGATCGCGACCGATGCGCTCGCCCGTCTTGGCGTGACACTCGACGTCGACCTGCCGCTCAAGGAATATGCGATTGCCCAGCGCCAGATCGTGGCGATCGCCCGGGCGCTTGTGGGTGAAGCGAGGCTCGTCTTCATGGACGAGCCGACCGCGTCGCTGACGCAATCGGAAACCGACCATCTGCTCGATATCGTTCGCGGGCTCTCCGCCTCCGGCGTCGCCGTCGTTTTCGTCAGCCATCGGCTTGCCGAGGTATTGGAGATTTCGAGCCGCATCACGGTCTTGCGCGATGGTGCGCTGGTGGGCGTCTACCCCGCCGCCGGCATGACCCAGTCGCGCATCACCGAACTGATGACCGGCAAGACCTTCGACCAGCAGGTGCGCGCGAAATTCCGCGACGGTCAGCCCGTCGTGCTCGATGTGAAGGGCCTGTCCCGCCCCGGGCAATTCGAGGATATCTCGCTCTCGGTCAGGCGCGGCGAAACACTTGGGATTACCGGCCTGCTCGGCGCCGGGCGCACCGAACTGGCGCTGACGCTTTTCGGCATGCTGAAGCCGGCATCCGGTACCATTGCGCTTGAAGGCAAGCCGGTCCGCTTTTCGTCCAACCGCGATGCGATTGCGGCGGGCGTCGCCTATCTCTCCGAGGACCGGCTGTCGCTTGGCCTCATCCAACCGCAGTCGATCGCCGACAATCTCGTGATTAGTTCGCTCGACAAGATCCTTTCAGGCGGACTGCTCTCCGAGGATCGCAAGCGCAGTCTTGTCGCGCGCTGGATCGCCGATCTCGGCGTCAAGATCGGGCTGCAGCAGGATGCGATCTCGACGCTTTCCGGCGGCAACCAGCAGCGTGTGGCGATCGCCAAGTGGCTGGCGACCGATCCGAAGCTCCTGATCCTCGACGCCCCGACTGTCGGCGTCGACGTTGGTGCGCGTGCTGGCATCTTCGACATCGTCGCGCGGCTTGCCGAGACCGGCCTTGCGATCATTCTGATCTCCGATGAGGTGCCGGAGGTCTATTTCAACGCCGACCGTGTGCTGCACATGGCACAAGGCCGCATCGTCGGCAGCTATGATCCGCGCAGCGCTTCGCTCGCCGAGATCGAAGGAGCGGTCTATGCGTAGCTTCGTCCGCACCCACGCGACGGAAGTGTCGCTGCTTGCCGTCATCATCGCGATCAGCGCCGTGCTGTCGGTCTCGACCGCCAACTTCTTCTCGCTCGGCAACGCCTTTGACCTGCTGAACATCAGCTCGGTCAACATCATCTTCGCCGTCGGGCTGCTCGTCGTGCTGATCGCCGGTGGCATCGATATCTCCTTCGCTGTTGCCGCCTCGGTCGTGCAATACGGTACGGCCATTGCTCTTGGTTGGATTGGCGGCGGAGGTTGGATCTCAGGCCTTTTGATTGCCGGCTCGCTCGGCATCCTGCTCGGCGCCATCAACGCCTTCCTGATCCACCGCTTCCGCGTCATCTCGATCGTCGCGACGATCTCGACCTTCAACATCTACTTCGGCCTCCTGATGTTCTTCACCAAGGGCGTGTCGATCTACGACCTGCCGGATTGGCTAACGGACCGCGTCATCCTGTTCGAACACGAGATGCCGGACGGAACCTGGATCGAGATCACGCTTCCCGTGCTGGTGATGGTGCTCTGCGTCATCGCCACCTGGGTGCTGATCACCCGCACCACGACCGGCCGCCAGCTCTATGCGTTCGGCGACAATCCGGAAGGTGCGCGCCGCTTCGGCATCAACATCGGCGCCATGCAGTTCATCGCCTTCGGCTGGCTCGGTCTGATGGCCGGCATCGGTGGGCTCATCCAGGCGCACTATGCGCAGGAGGTGGTGCCGAACGCGCTCTATGGTCGCGAACTCGACGTGCTTGCGGCGGTCGTCCTTGGCGGCGCGCGGCTTGGCGGCGGCAAGGGCTCGGTGCTCGGCTGCGTGCTCGGCGTGCTCCTGATCTCGATCACCCAGAACGGCCTCAACCTGATGGGCGTCTCGCCCTTCGCTTTCAAGATGATCATCGGCGCCATCATCCTCGTGGCGATCACGCTCTCCAACACCCGCATCGAAAGACTTCTGCCCTTCGTCAGCCAGAAAGGAGCCGGACGATGAGTGCGATCGTCGAACGCGTGAAGACCCTCATCGGTCCGGAAATGGCCGGGCCGGGGCTGGCGTTTCTCGCCGTGGTGTTGGTGTTCGGCATCGCCTCGCCGCAGTTCCTCAGCGCGGCCACCTTCGGTTCGGTCGCCTTCCAGCTGCCGGAGCTCGGCCTTCTGACGCTCGCGATGTTGCTGCCGATCCTGACGGGCGGGCTCAATCTCGCGATCACCTTCACGGCCAACATCGCCGGGCTGACGCTCGCCTGGGTGTTGCAGGCCAATGGCGGGGTGGAGGCCGGCCCCGGCGCTTTCCTGCTCGGTTCGGTGCTCGCCATTCTCGTTGGGGCGGCGAGCGGCGTGATCATGGGACTGGTGATCGCCTTTACCCGCGCGCATCCGATCCTCGTGTCGTTGTCGATGATGATCTTCCTGCGCGGCCTCGGCGAGTTCCTGACGCGCGGCGGCGACGTATCCGGCTTTCCGGCCTTCCTCGGTCCGCTCGGTCACGGCTCGTTTCTCGGCGTGCCGATCCCGCTGATCGTCTTTATCGTCTGCGTGCTCGCCTGGAACGTGCTGCTGACCCGCACGAAGCTCGGCTTCAACACGTACATGATCGGCTCCAACCTCGAGGCGACCCGCTATTCCGGCATCAACACCCGCAAGGTGATCGTGCTCGTCTATGCGCTCTCCGGCGCCATGTGCGCGATTGCCGGCATCATCATGCTGGCGCGCTTCAATTCCGTGCGCATCGGCCACGGTGAAAGCTACCTGCTGATCACAGTGCTCGCCTGCTTCTTGGGTGGCGTCAATCCGTTCGGCGGCTTCGGTCGGGTCATCCCCGTCTTTGTCGCGCTGGTGGTGCTGCAGCTTCTCTCTTCGGGTCTCAACCTCGTCGGTGCCAACCAGCATCTGGCGACCGCCGTCTGGGGTTTGCTGCTCGCCGGCGTCATGGTGCTGCGCTTCGTCGCGACGAAATTCAAGATTTCATTTGTCAGAAAGGAAACATGACCATGCAGGGTTTTGGCGTCCATACGAGCATGTGGACCATGAATTGGGATCGCCCCGGTGCGGAGCGCGCTGTTGCGGCGGCGGTAAAATACGCCGTCGACTTCATCGAGATCCCGATGCTCAATCCGCCGGCGGTTGATACTGCCCATACCAGGGCGCTGCTGGAGAAAAACAAGCTGCGCGCGGTCTGCTCGCTCGGCCTGCCGGAGCGCGCCTGGGCATCCGTCCGACCCGATGCCGCGATCGAGCATCTGAAGGTGGCGATCGACAAGACGGCCGATCTCGGCGGCGAGGCGCTGTCCGGCGTCATCTACGGCGGCATCGGCGAGCGCACCGGCGTGCCGCCGACTGAAGCCGAATACGACAACATTGCCCGTGTGCTGCAGGCCGCCGCCAAGCACGCCAAAACCCGCGGCATCGAACTGGGTGTCGAGGCGGTCAACCGCTACGAGAACCACCTGATCAACACCGGTTGGCAAGCGGTCGACATGATCAAGCGGGTGGGCGCCGACAATGTCTTCGTGCATCTCGATACCTACCACATGAACATCGAGGAAAAGGGCATCGGCACCGGCATCCTCGATGCACGCGACTTCATCAAATACATCCACCTGTCCGAAAGCGACCGCGGCACGCCCGGCTATGGCAATTGCGCCTGGGACGAGATCTTCGCGACGCTGGCTGCGATCGGTTTCAAGGGTGGGCTGGCGATGGAAAGCTTCATCAACATGCCGCCGGAAGTGGCCTATGGCCTTGCGGTCTGGCGGCCGGTCGCCAGGGACGAAGAGGAAGTGATGGGCAACGGCCTGCCGTTCCTTAGGAACAAGGCCCGGCAATACGGATTGATCTAGGCGCGCGCGCATTAAGCGCCGCCTCTATCAGGACGGAGGGTCTCGGTATGGCAGTTTCAGCGGATGCGGACACGGGGACGGTCGCCGTCCTTGACGTCGGCAAGACCAATGTGAAGCTGAACGCGGTCACATCAGACGGTTTCGTCCTGGAAACGCTGAGCGTTGCCAACCCAGTGCTGCCGGGCCCGCCCTGGCGGCATCACGACCTCGAAAGCCTTGGCGAATGGATCTTCGCCAGTCTCGCAGATCTTGGTCGCCGCCATCCGCTGCAAACCTTCGTCGCCGCCGGTCACGGGTCCGGCGGCGTACTTGTCGGCGATGACCCGGATATGGCCGCTGGCGCGGCTCTGCCGATGATCGATTACGAGCAGCCGGTGCCGGAGAAAATCCAACTCGGCTACGCGCCGCTCTCCGGCTCGTTTTTCGACCGCGGCAGCGCGACGATGCACAGCGCCACCCATCAGGCGCGCCAGCTCTACTGGATGCAGGAGCATGCGCCCGATGCCGTCGCCGCCGCGCGCTGGTATCTTGGCCTGCCGCAATATTGGGCGTGGCGGCTGTCGGGCGTTGCTGCATCCGAGGCGAGCCTGCTCGGCGCGCAATCGCATCTCTGGAATGTCGCCGAACGCCGCTTCGCGCCCATTGTCGGGACACGCGGCTGGCGGAGCCTGATGCCGGATTTTGCCGATGCCTGGCAGGTCCTCGGCTCCGCTCGTCCCGAGCTTGTCCGGCGCCACGGGTTGCCGGAAGGCTTGCGCGTGCTTACGGGCGGCCACGACAGCAGCCTCAACCACTATCGTTATCACGCCGGCGGGCTCAACGATTTCATCGTCGTTTCGACCGGAACCTGGATCGTCGGCTTTTTCGGCCGCACGGCCCTCGAGCGGCTCGACGAACACCGCGGCATGACGCTGAACAGCGACGTCTTCGGGCGCCCGCTCGGCGGCGTGCTCACGATGGGTGGCCGCGAGTTCTCCCATGTGGCGGGCCGCGAACCGCCCAACGCCGCGGTGCCTGACGACGTCGTTCTCGGCTTGATCGCCAGACGCAGCATGGCGCTGCCGTCGTTCGGCGACGATGACGGCCTCTTTCCGGGAAGTGCCGGTCGCGGTCGCATCAGCGGGCCACCGCCGGAAACGCCGATCGAACGCAAGGCGCTGGCGTTGCTCTATTGCGCGCTTCTAACGGCGGAGTGCGTGGAGGCGCTGGGGCCGGGGCCGCTGGTCGTACTCGACGGAAGCTTCCTGCGCGACCCGCTCTATGCCCGCCTCGTCGCCGCACTGATGCCGAACCGGCGTGTGCGTTTCAATCTCGATGCCTATGGCGTGGCCTCCGGCGCCGCACTGCTTGCAAGCGAGGGCCGGCGCCGGCGCCCGGCGCCGCTTTCGCTCGCCGATCCCGGCGACGTGTCTCACCTCTCGCCTGCTGTCGCCGTCTATGCGTCGCAATGGCGAGCCCGCGCCCGGGCTGGGCACAACAATGGTTTCAGTCGCGACTTCGAAAGGACATATCGATGAGCAAGGCCGACATTCTGTCGCTCCGCCGCGAGATGGTGGACATCTGCCGCCGCATGAATTCGAACGGTATCAACCAGGGGACTGCGGGCAACATTTCTGTTCGTACCGAGACCGGTTTCCTGATCACGCCGTCGTCGCTGCCCTATGAGACGATGCAGCCTGAGGATCTGGTCGAGATGGATTTCGACGGTACCTATGTCGGTCTTCGTCCGTCGTCGGAATGGCGTTTCCACCGCGATATCCTGAGGGAACGCACGGATATCAACGTCGTACTGCACTGCCATTCGGTCTATGCGACCACGCTTGCCTGCCACCACAAGACCATCCCGAGTTTTCACTACATGACCGGCATTGCCGGCGGCACGACGATCCGCTGTGCAGAATATGCGACCTTCGGCACGCAGGCATTGTCCGACAATGCGCTTGTGGCGCTCAAGGACCGTACGGCCTGCCTGCTTGGCCAGCACGGCCAGATCTCGCTCGGCAGGACGCTCGAGTCCGCCCTGTGGCTGGCGATCGAGATCGAGACCCTGTCGCGCATGTATGTTCAGGCGCTGACGCTTGGCGAGCCGCCGGTTCTGCCCGACGACGAGATGGAGCGCGTCATCGCGCAGATGCGCCGCATGAGCTACGGGCAGGCCCCGGATGATGAGGGTGTCAACGATCTTGCCCGTCCCAGAGAAGCGGTTTGAGGCGACTGGTCGCGGCGCCGCCGAAGCGCGCCGGCCCGCCCTGAAACAATCGATTTTGAGGGGACAAAGCCGTGCGTCGTCGCCCGGTCGCATCTCTGCCCCCATTCTTCGCGGGTTTGCGAAATGGGGTGAATCAACTAATGCTCAGCCATGATGCAACGATATCTGAGTCGGAGATTCGGCACGTCGGAGAGACGGCTGCGCCCTGCGAACGGCTGGCGCGTGGCTGCGGTGTCGCTGGTGGCCGCGACCGTGCTGTCGGGCTGCAACACGCGCCAGGACGTCGGCACGCCGACCGGCAGCATCATGGTTCCCTCGGAAAACGCGTTGATCCTGCCGCCGCCCGGCGGGCCTGCGGTTCTGAACGTCGTCGAACGGCGCAGCACCAACGCGATCGAGCAGGATATCTATCTTTACACCTCGGCGGCGACCCCAGGTCAGAACCTGCTGCGGGCCAAGTTCTTCGGCCCGATGAACGCCAAGTTCGACCAACAGTCCCGCTCGAACTATGCCGCTGTGCGCGACAACAAAATGATGGCTGAGGCGCGCCGGGCGCTGCCCGGCGTTTCGCTGTCGCTCAACCCTTACTTCCTGCAGAACAATTACGGGCCGTTCGGCTATGCCTTCGGTCAGGGCCGGGCGAACGACGCCTGCATCTTTGCCTGGCAGCAGATCCGCCAGGCGGAGAACCATCGCTCGCCGCTCAAGGGCTACGGCACGATCCAGGTGCGGCTGCGCTATTGCGCGGCAGGCGCCAGCGAGACCGAGCTTTTGGCCCCGGTCTACGGCTACACGATCACCGGCACCTTCGGCGATCCTGCCTGGAACCCCTATGGCGCGCCGCCGCCGCTGGAGGCGGGTCTCGGCCGAACCGGCAGCC
This sequence comes from Ensifer sp. ENS03, assembly GCF_014852035.1. Classification (NCBI taxonomy): domain Bacteria; kingdom Pseudomonadati; phylum Pseudomonadota; class Alphaproteobacteria; order Hyphomicrobiales; family Rhizobiaceae; genus Ensifer; species Ensifer sp. ENS03. Next base: position 121,969 of record NZ_JACVAV010000013.1, read on the forward strand.
CGATCTACCGCCAGGAAGAGGCGGTGACCACGAGCGCTCCGGTGGCGGTTCCGCGGCGCCAGGTGCAGCCCGTGGCACGGCGTGAAGTCAGCAGCGTTCCGGCACGCGTCGAACAGCAGGTCGTTGCGCCCGCCGCGGTGACGTCGATCCCGGTTCCGCAGCCGGACGGGACCGTCTCAATGCCGCAGGCGCAGGCGGAAACCACGGCGAAAACCTTGCCGAACGTGATCGTGCCGGCTCCCGCGTGCGCAGGGCAGCAGACCGGAGGAGCCTGCCCTTAATCGACCGCTAACCATCCTTTGTTATGGGCTGGTGTCGGTAGGGGAGACTCGGTCGAATATGGGTCGGGCAATACCAGTGGCATGATGCCGAACGCTGGAAGGCAAATGTATGAGCAGGATCGGATCGGTTGCCGCTTGGGCGTTTTTCTCGCTTTGTGTGATGGCGGTCATCACGCTGCCGGTGAACCTCCAGACGCAGCTCATCGTCAGCGTTCTCATCGTTACCTTCATGGCCGTGCTCAAGCTTGCCAATGCCGGCGGCCGCTGGCGGCTGATCGCGCTCGCCTTCGGTACGGCGATCGTGCTGCGTTATGTCTATTGGCGCACGACAAGCACGCTGCCGCCGCTCAACCAGCTTGAAAACTTCATCCCGGGCTTCCTGCTCTACCTTGCTGAAATGTACAGCGTGATGATGTTGTCGCTCAGCCTGTTCGTAGTGGCGATGCCGTTGCCGCCGCGAAAGGCGAGTTCGATCTCTCCCGGCAAGTTTCCGAAGGTCGACGTCTTCGTGCCGTCCTACAACGAGGACGCAGGCCTGCTCGCCAATACGCTTGCCGCCGCCAAGGCGATGGATTATCCGGCCGACAAGCTGACGGTGTGGCTGCTCGACGACGGCGGCACCCTGCAGAAGCGCAACTCGGCAAACCTTGTCGAAGCGCAGCGCGCATCCGCCCGCAATGCCGAACTGCAGGCGCTTTGCGACGATCTCGGCGTGCGCTACCTCACGCGCGAGCGCAACGAGCACGCCAAGGCCGGCAACCTCAACAACGGCATGCTGCACTCCGACGGCGAGTTGATTGCGGTCTTCGATGCCGACCACGCGCCGGCGCGCGACTTCCTTTTAGAGACCGTCGGCTATTTCGAGCAGGACCCGAAACTGTTCCTGGTGCAGACGCCGCACTTCTTCCTCAACCCGGATCCGCTTGAGCGCAACCTGCGCACTTTCGAGAAAATGCCGAGCGAGAACGAGATGTTCTACGGCATCATCCAGCGCGGTCTCGACAAGTGGAATGCCGCCTTCTTCTGCGGCTCGGCCGCCGTTCTTCGCCGCAAGGCGCTGGAGGATACCGAGGGCTTCAGCGGCATGAGCATCACCGAGGATTGCGAAACGGCATTGGCGCTGCACGGACGCGGCTGGAATAGCATCTATGTCGACCGCCCGCTGATCGCCGGCCTGCAACCGGCAACCTTCGCCAGCTTCATCGGCCAGCGCAGCCGCTGGGCGCAAGGGATGATGCAGATCCTCATATTCCGCTTTCCGCTGTTCAAGGGCGGACTGTCGATCCCGCAACGGCTTTGCTACATGTCGTCGACACTGTTCTGGCTGTTTCCGATCCCGCGGACGATTTTCCTTTTTGCGCCGCTCTTCTATCTGTTCTTCGACCTTGAGATCTTCACGGCGTCTGGCGGCGAGTTCCTCGCCTATACGCTGGCCTACATGGTCGTGAACCTGATGATGCAGAACTATCTCTACGGCTCGTTCCGCTGGCCCTGGATCTCTGAACTCTACGAGTTCGCCCAGACGGTGCATCTGCTGCCGGCGGTCATCTCGGTGCTGCTGCGGCCGAGCCGGCCGACCTTCAAGGTGACGGCAAAGGATGAATCGATCCTGGAAAGCCGGCTCTCCGAGATTGCCCGGCCGTTCTTCGTCATCTTCGCGGTGCTTTTCGTCGCCCTGCTCATGACGGTCTACCGGGTCTACACCGAGCCGTACAAGGCAGACGTGACGCTCGTCGTCGGCGGCTGGAACCTCTTGAACCTGATCATGGCCGGCTGCGTGCTCGGCGTCGTGTCGGAGCGCGGCGAGCGGGCAGCCTCCCGGCGCGTCAAGGTCAGCCGCCGCTGCGAATTCGGGGTCGCCGACAAATGGTATCCGGCAACGATCGAGGATGTCTCGGCGCACGGCGCGCGCGTCCAGGTCTACGGCATCGACGCATCGACGCTGCCGACCGACACCGAGGGCGGGATCCGCTTCGAGCCCTACAGCGGCAGCGGCGTGGCCGAGACGCTGCCTGTCGCGATCCGCAACAAGGAGGTTGCCGGCGATATCACCATCATGGGCTGCCGCTACCTGCCGCAGGTCGCCCGCCATCACAGCCTGGTCGCCGACCTGATCTTTGCCAATTCGCGGCAATGGAGCGAGTTTCAAAGCGCCCGGCGCGGTAATCCGGGACTGGTGCGCGGAACGTTCTGGTTCCTCTGGCTGGCGCTCTATCAGACGAGCCGCGGCATGATCTACTTCCTTCGCAGCCTGCGTGGCTCCGAGGCGCAGAAGGAGGGCGCTTGATGCTCAGGCGCCTCGTTCTCCCAGCCCTCTTGCTTGCGAGCCTTGCAACCGGCGTGTCGGCGCAGCCGTCGCCTTTCGACATGTCCGGCGAGCGCCCGGCGGATGCCCCGATCCTGCAGCCGCCGGCAGACACCGGAAGCAACGCCGGGCCGGCAGAGCCCATCGTCACGCTCAAGCCGCCGGACGACTTCAAGCGCTTCATCATCCCGTTCAGCGCACTGTCGCTGACCGGCGAGGTCGATGAACGCACCTGGTCCGTCTATCTGACGCCGGCGCAGGCGCAGTCTGCCGCCTCGCTTAATTTCGCCTATCAGAACGCGATCGTCGTTGCGCCGGAAGCGTCGACGCTTTCGATCTTCGTCAATGGCGAACTGGCCGGCGAGAAGCCGATCGGCTCGGCGGAGGCCGCCACGCCGCTGAGCTACGACCTGAAGCCCGGGTTGCTGCGCGCCGGATCCAACGATATTCGCGTCAAGGTTCGCCAACGCCACCGCACGGACTGCACGGTCGAATCGACCTATGAACTGTGGACTGAGATCGCACCGGAATCGGCCTTCATCCGCTTTTCCTCCGGCGACAGCGCGACGCTTTCCAGTCTCGACGACGTACGCGCGGTCGGGCTCGATGCGCGCGGCCGGACGCAGTTCAACCTGGTCGTACCCGGCCTCCAGCAACCGAGCCGAACGGCAACTCTGATGCGGCTCGCGCAAGGCATGGCGTTGCGCGGCCAGATGCCCGCCCAGGAATTCGCCCTCAGCGAGACCATGCCTGAACTCGCGAAACCCGGGCAGATGACTGCGCTCGTCGGCATCGCGGAGGAAGTGGCGCCGTTCCTCGAGCGACTGCCGGAAGGTGCGTCGAGCGGCCCTGTCGCCATGTTCGTGCGCGACGGCAAGACGAAGTCGTCGGTGCTGGTGATCAGCGGTCCAGACTGGTCCGCCGTTCAGGAGGCGATCGAGGGGATCACGCAGCCGATGGACCGCCCGAGCAACGTGCCGCGCGACGTCATCGCCACCGGGCGTTGGCAGTTGCCGGAGACGCCGCTGGTCGTGACGAATGCGCGCCTGCGCTTCTCCGAGCTCGGGGTGGAAACCAGCGAATTTACCGGCCGGCGCTTTCGCACGCGTTTCTCCGTAGCCGTGCCGTCGGATTTCTATGCCGACGCCTATGGCGACGCGACGCTTTTGCTCGACGCTGCCTATACGGATGCCGTGCTTCCAGGCAGCCACATCGACATCTATATCAACGGCAACATCGCATCGACGATCCCTTTGAACTCGGCCACAGGCGACATCCTGCGCCACCTGCCGATCAAAGTAACGATGCGCCATTTCAAGCCCGGTCCGAACCTGATCGAGATCGAGGCGGTGCTTTCCGCCGAGCCGGACAAGGTCTGCGCGCCGGGAACGCCGGCCTCCAACGATCCGCGCTTCGCGCTCTTCGATACGTCCGAACTGCGGATGCCGGACTTCGCGCGCATCGGTCGCCGGCCGAATATCGCCGCGATTTCCGGTGCCGCCGCCCCCTATCGCAGTGATAGCGCCGCCGTTCCCCTTTTCCTCGACCGTGCAGACGAGGACACGCTGTCGGCGGCCGCGACCTTCCTTGCCCGCCTGGCGGTTGCCGGCGGCAGGCCGATGCTGGTGGAGGTGATCACATCGCCGCTTGCAGCCGGCAGCCGCAACGCGATCTTCATCGGCGCCATGCCGCAGTTGCCGAAGACGGTGCTGACACAGGTCGGTATCGACCCCGCCAGGCAGATGTCCTGGGGCAATGCGGAGGACACCGGCCGTCCTGACGACACCCAGAAAGCCATCGACGAATGGCGCACGCGCCTGAGCGGCGGCGCCTGGCGCAACCAGGTCACGGGGTTTCAGACCTGGGTGAAGCAGGAGTTCGACATTTCGCTGAGCTCGCTGCGTATCCTGCCCGAAGCGCAAGCCGCCTATATTCCGCCGGAAAGTGCCGGGCTTGTGATTGCGCAAGGCGCCAATCCGAGCGACGACGCGACCTGGACGCTGCTGACGGCGCCAACCGGAAAGCGTCTGCGTGAGGGCACGGCGGCGATCGCCGACGTCACGCGCTGGCAACAGCTTGCCGGGCGGGTCTCGGCCTATGAGCCGGCGACGGACAAGATCGAGGCGACGCCGGTCGCCGGATTCGATTTCGTCCAGACGCAGCCGCCGTCGCTCACCAACTATCGCCTGATCTTTGCCAACTGGCTGTCCAGCAACATCATGGTCTATGCCCTGCTGCTGATCGTGCTGTCGGTGCTTCTGGGGCTGGCAACATCCTCGATGCTGACCCGCCTGGGGCGGCGCCAATGAGGTGGCGAACCGCGCTTCTCGCCGGATTGCTTGCGCTCCTTTTGCCGATGGCGGCCGGAGCCGACGAACAGGCGGGTTCGGTGAAGGCTGGGGAATGGGACCAATACAAGGCGCGGTTCCTCGATTCCGGTGGCCGGATCATCGACGACGCCAATGGCAATGTCAGCCATAGCGAGGGACAGGGTTATGGCCTGCTTCTCGCCGTGCTGGCCGACAACCCGGCCGACTTCGCGCTGATCTGGTCGTTCACGCGCCGTGAGCTGCTGCTGCGCGACGATGGGCTGGCGGCGTGGAAGTGGAGTGCCACCGAAACGCCGCACATTATCGACATCAACAATGCCACCGACGGCGACATCCTGATCGCCTATGCGCTGGTGCTCGCCGGTGAACGCTGGAAGCGGCAGGATTACCTGCAGGCCGCCTCGCGGATCGCCAAGGCCATCCTCGACAACACCCTGCTCGATCATGGCGGGCGAACGCTGCTGTTGCCCGGCGTTACGGGCTTCGGCACGACCGATCGCCCGGATGGCCCGGTGGTCAATCCGTCCTACTGGATCTTCGAGGCTTTTCCCGCACTTGATCGGGTAGCGCCGTCGCCGCGCTGGAAGGCGCTCTCGGATGACGGCCTGGCCTTTATCAATGCCCTGCAATCAGGCCCGAGAAAACTGCCGGCCGACTGGGTCAGCCTGCGTGCGATGCCGAAGCCAGCCCAGGGCTTTCCCGCCGAGTTCGGCTATAACGCTTTGCGGATCCCGCTCTACCTCGCCCGGGCGGACATGGGTGGCCGCGATCTGATGGCGCGGCTGCGGGCGGGAATGGCCGGCGACAACGACGCATTGGTCCTCAGCGACGCCTCTACGGGGGCCGTTCAAACCAGCCTCACGGACCCCGGTTATCGATTTGTTAACCATATTCTGGCCTGTGTCTTGGACAGGGTTCCGATACCCGACAGCGTCAAGGTGTTCAGCCCGACGCAATATTACCCTTCCACGCTGCACCTGTTGGGGCTGTCTTACGTGAGGGAGAAGCGTCCGGAGTGTCTATGAAGTCCTCAATCGTTGCCATTGCCGCTGTGATGACTACGGCGATCGGGGTTGCCGGACTGACCGATGGCGGCTTCTTGCGCCAGGACAACAAGAAACTCGGCAGCTTGACTGGCGAGAGCCAGGAGGCGCCCGCCGTCGGCGGCAGCGCCGGCCAGGGCGCGCGCGGCGCGCCGCCGCAATTCACCGAGGTGGCCCAGGCCGACAGGCCGTCGGAGGAAGCACAAAGCACAAGCAAGCCGCAGTCGGTGGTCGACGAATCGGCGCTTCGCTACTTTGCCGCCAAGGGCGATACCGCACGGCTGCAGGCGGAAATCTCGCGCCTGCGCTCGCTTTATCCCGACTGGGTCCCGCCCGCCGATCCGCTGGCTGTGCCGCGCAGCAACGACGTCGCGCTCGAAACCATGTGGCGGCTCTACTCTGAAGGCCGCTACGCCGAAGTGCGCAAGGCGATCGCCGAGCGTCAGGCGAAGGAAGCCGCCTGGCAGCCGCCATCGGACCTGCTCGAGCGCCTCAACGTCGCCGAGGCTCGCGCCCGGCTGGTGAACGCCTCCGAGCTCAAGCAGTATGAAACCGTGATTTCGATTGCTGCGAGCACGCCGAGCCTTCTGACCTGCTCGGAAGTGGATGTGCTCTGGCATGTGGCGCAGGCCTTTGCCGAGACCAAGCGGCCGGACCGGGCCCGCGATGCCTATCTCTATGTGCTGAAGAGCTGCGACAACGCGCCGGAACGGCTCGCCACCGTGCAGAAGGCTGCCGCTGTGCTGTCCTACGCGACGCTGCAGGATCTGCTCGCGCTCGAGCGCACCACGCCGGAGGGCGTGCCGGAGTTCGAAAGCATCCGTGATGATCTCGCCCGGCGCTTCGTTGCCGAAGGTGACGGAGACAAAGCGCTTGCGGTTGATCCCAAGTACGTCCAGCGCGTCGAAAAACTGGCCGAGACCGGTGGCACGGCAAGCGACGCTCTGCTGCTCGGCTGGTATCAGCTGCGCCGCGACAACATGAGCGCCGCCGAGCAATGGTTCCGCCGTGCCCATGACAAGGAAGACAGCGCCTCCGCCGCGCAGGGGCTGGCGCTGACGCTGATCGCGCGCAAGGCACCGCTCGAGGCCGAGGCCGTACTCTACCCGTGGCGCGATAGCTCGCCCGATGCCCTTGCGACCTATTTCGCGGCGACTGCCAATCTGCTGGCAATCGATCCGCCGGTCGCCCTCGATGCCGCCGTGCTGGCGCGGATCGCTCAGGAAACGACCAAGGCCCGCGAACCGGCCACGGCCCAGCAGTTCGGCTGGTATGCGCGCGCCCTCAACCAGCCGGCAACCGCCGCACAATGGTTTGCAACGGCGCTGCGCTGGAAGCCGGACGACGAGCCGTCGGCCTATGGCCTCGCGCTCAGCCGTGACCAGCTGAACGACAAGGATGGCGTCGTCGAAGTCCAGCGTTTGTGGTCGGGCCGTTCCGAACGCATCGCCCGGCTTGGCGAAGTCAAGGAGAAGCTCGACGAAGTCAGCCGCGCGCCGCTTCCGACGGCCGAGGTGCAACGGACGCAACCGCAGCCGACGGCCCGTACCACCGTCGTCACAGAGGTGGTCGAGCAACCTGCCGCTCAGAGGCCGCGCACGGGCGGCGTCGTGCAGAAATCGGTGCGCAGCGGGGCCGGCTGCCGAACCACCATCAATCCCGCCGGCATGGCGCCGCAGGCGGCGCTCGCGCGCGGCTGGTGCCTGATGGACCTCAACCGGCCGCTGGAGGCCGCCGAAGCATTCGAGGTGGCCTTGCAGGCGCCTGCGTCGCAGATGCGCGAAGACGCGGCCTATGGCCAGAGCCTGGCCTACCTGCGCGCCGGCCTCACCAACAAGGCGGCGGTGTCGGCGACCAAGTCGACGCAGAGCCGGGGGCGGGTCGACGAGCTGCAGACGGCGATCCTCGCAGACCGTGCCATTGCCGCCTTCAATGCCAATCGCTACCGCGAGGCCATCCTTTTTCTCGATCAGCTCGGGCAGATCTCGACCCGCCGCCAGGACCTGATGGTGCTGCGCGGCTACGCCTACATGAACCTCAAGTACCACGCGGAAGCGCGACGCATCTTCGAGGCGCTTGCCGCCACCGGCAATAGAGACGCGATGCAGGGCCTTGCGGCCGTCGAGGCCAGCCAGGAAATCTGGCCGAACAAGAACTGATCGTCGATCCCGCGATGTCACGGCGACACCTGTTGCCGTACCAGGAGTGGAACGCCTGCCGCCGGACTCGGCGCGAGGGCCCGCCAACTCGTTCGCGCACAGGATGCAATCGGCAGGCGGTTCCGGATTTGCATATCGTGCTTGGCTTTGCCCCTCTTTGGAAGGAAATTAGCGAAACGCGGTGCTATCGTCCGGCCATGTCGCGGCGTTGATCTCATTGCATTCGCTGCGATCCGCGTAGAGGATGGAGCGTTATCGTCCGGCCGCTGTGGGAGGAGACCGCACTGGCCGGCACGATGGGAGGATAGACATGTTTCAGGGCGGATTGAGCTTCGCGCTTGGCGAGGACATCGACGCGTTGCGCGAGAGTGTGCGGCGCTTCGCAACGGACCGTATCGCGCCTTTGGCGGACGAGACCGATCGCAGCAACGCATTTCCGATGCCGCTCTGGCGCGAGATGGGCGAGCTTGGTCTGCTCGGGATTACCGCCGGCGAGGAGCATGGCGGGGCCGCTATGGGCTATCTCGCCCATTGCGTGGCGATGGAGGAGATCAGCCGCGCATCGGCCTCGATCGGCCTTAGCTACGGCGCCCATTCCAATCTCTGCGTCAACCAGATCAACCGCAACGGCAACGACGACCAGAAGGCGCTTTACCTGCCGAAGCTCATTTCCGGCGAGTATGTCGGTGCGCTGGCGATGTCGGAGCCCGGCGCCGGTTCCGACGTCGTTTCGATGACGCTCAGAGCCGACAAGCGCGGCGACCGTTATGTGCTCAACGGCAACAAGATGTGGATCACCAACGGTCCGGACGCCGACGTGCTCGTTGTCTACGCCAAGACCGATCCGACCGCCGGCCCGCGCGGCATCACCGCCTTCCTCGTCGAGAAGGGCTATGCTGGCTTTTCGACCGGCCAGAAGCTCGACAAGCTCGGCATGCGCGGCTCCAACACCTGCGAGCTGATTTTCAAGGACTGCGAAGTGCCGGAAGAAAACGTACTCGGCACCATCGGCGGTGGCGTGCGCGTGCTGATGTCGGGGCTCGACTATGAGCGTGTCGTGCTTTCGGCCGGGCCGCTCGGCATCATGGCCGCTTGCCTCGATGTGGTCGTCCCCTATCTGCATGAGCGCAAGCAGTTTGGCCAGGCGATTGGCGAGTTCCAGCTGATGCAGGGCAAGCTCGCCGACATGTATGTGACGGCGAATGCGGCGCGCGCCTATGTCTATGCCGTGGCGGCGGCCTGCGATCGCGGCGAGACCACGCGCAAGGATGCGGCCGGTTGCATTCTCTATGCGGCTGAGAAGGCGACGGCGCTGGCGCTCGAGGCGATCCAGGCGCTCGGCGGCAACGGCTACACCAACGACTACCCGGCGGGTCGCCTGCTGCGCGACGCCAAGCTCTACGAGATCGGCGCCGGCACCAGCGAGATCCGCCGCATGCTGATCGGGCGGGAGCTGTTCACCGAGACGCGGTAGCCGCCGGCAACTGAAGCGGCCGAACTCGATCGAAAGAGGACTTGATGACCGTTCTGAAATCTCACATTTCTCCGTCCTCCGATACGTTCAAGGCAAACCAGGCGGCCATGGCGGAGGCGATCGCGACTGTCGAAGACGCGGTGAAGGTGGCGGCCGCCGGCGGCGGTGATACCGCGCGCGAACGCCATGTCAGCCGCGGCAAACTCTTGCCGCGCGACCGGGTGGCCAGCCTCATCGATCCGGCAACACCCTTCCTCGAAGTCGGCATGACGGCGGCGCACGGCATGTACAACGGCGATGCGCCGGCGGCCGGGCTGATCACCGGCATCGGCCGGGTGTCTGGCCGTGAGTGCATGATCGTTTGCAACGACCCGACGGTCAAAGGCGGCACCTACTATCCGCTGACGGTCAAGAAGCACCTGCGCGCGCAGGAGATCGCCGCGGAAAACAATCTGCCCTGCATCTATCTGGTCGATTCCGGCGGCGCCAACCTGCCGAACCAGGACGAGGTTTTTCCGGACCGCGATCACTTCGGTCGGATCTTCTATAACCAGGCCAATATGTCGGCCGCCGGCATCCCGCAGATCGCCGTGGTGATGGGTTCCTGCACCGCGGGTGGCGCCTATGTGCCGGCCATGTCCGACGAGACGATCATCGTCGAAGGCCAGGGCACGATCTTTCTCGCCGGCCCCCCGCTCGTGCGCGCCGCGACCGGCGAGGTCGTCTCGGCGGAGGATCTCGGCGGCGCCGATGTGCACACGCGGCTCTCCGGCGTGGCCGACCATCTGGCGCGCGATGACGCTCATGCACTGGCGCTCGCCCGCCGGGCCGTTTCGGCACTCAATCGGCTGAAGCCGTTGACGGTCGAGCTGGTGACGCCTGAGCCGCCGCTCTACGACCCGCACGAGATCGCCGGCATCGTGCCCTCGGATCTGCGCACGCCCTACGACATCCGCGAGGTCATCGCCCGCACCGTGGACGGTTCCCGTTTCGACGAATTCAAGGCGCGCTACGGCACCACGCTCGTCTGCGGCTTTGCCCATGTGCACGGCATCCCGGTCGGCATCATCGCCAACAACGGCGTGCTGTTTTCGGAATCCGCCCTGAAGGGCGCGCATTTCGTCGAGCTCTGCGCCCAGCGCAAGATCCCGCTCGTCTTCCTGCAGAACATCACCGGCTTCATGGTCGGGCGGAAATATGAGACGGAAGGCATCGCCAAGCACGGCGCCAAACTGGTGACGGCGGTGGCGACGGCACGTGTGCCGAAGGTGACGATGCTGGTCGGCGGTTCCTTCGGCGCTGGCAACTACGGCATGTGCGGTCGGGCGTTTTCGCCGCGGTTCCTGTGGACCTGGCCGAACAGCCGCATCTCCGTCATGGGTGGTGAGCAGGCGGCCGGCGTCCTGACGACCGTGCGCAGCGAGGCCCTGAAGCGGGCGGGAACGCCCTGGAGCGAGGAGGAGGAGGCGCGTTTCCGCCAGCCCATCCTTGATCTCTTCGAACGCCAGAGCCATCCGCTCTATGCCTCGGCCAGACTTTGGGACGACGGCGTCGTCGATCCGCGCAAGACGCGCGACGTGCTCGGCCTGTCGCTGTCGGCGGCGCTCAATGCGCCGATCGAAGACACGCGCTTCGGCCTCTTCAGGATGTAGGGACACCGCCATGAAACGCGAAAACATCAATGCCCCGAACGCACCGCAGCCGCGTGGAGGCTACTCGCAGGCCGTTCGCCTGGAGAACTTCGAGCGTCTGCTCTTCGTCAGCGGGCAGGTGCCGCTGACGCCTGAAGACGCGCTGCCGAAGGGTTTCGAGGCGCAGGCGCGCCAGGTCTGGGCCAACATCGACGCGCAATTGACCGCGGCGGGCATGACCAAGGTCGATATCGTCAAGGTGACGGTGCTGCTTGCCGATCGGCAACACGCCATGGCCAACCGCGCGGCCCGCGCCGAATATCTCGGCGCGCTAGCACCCGCCATGACGGTCGCGATCGCCGGCATCTTCGATGCCGGATGGTTGCTCGAAATCGATGTGATCGCAGCGCAATAGGGCCAGGAGATGCCGATGTTTTCCAAACTCCTGATTGCCAATCGCGGTGAGATCGCCTGCCGGGTGATCCGCACAGCCAAGCGCCTCGGCATCCGCACGGTCGCCGTCTACTCCGATGCCGATGTCGGCGCGCTGCATGTGGCGCTGGCCGACGAGGCGATCCGCATCGGCCCGGCGCCGGCGCTCGACAGCTACCTTGTGGCCGAACGCATCATCGCGGCGGCGCACTCCGTCGGCGCAGACGCCATTCATCCCGGCTACGGCTTCCTGTCGGAGAATGCCGACTTTGCCGAAGCTGTCGAGGCGGCCGGCATCACCTTCGTCGGACCGTCGGCGTCGGCCATTCGCGCCATGGGGCTGAAGGATGCCGCCAAGGCGCTGATGGAGCAATCCGGCGTGCCGGTGGTTCCGGGCTATCACGGCGAGACACAGGAGCCGGACTTCCTTGCCGGGGAAGCGGTGAACATCGGCTATCCCGTGCTGATCAAGGCGCGCGCCGGCGGCGGCGGCAAGGGCATGCGGCGGGTCGACAGCGCCGCCGACTTTCCGGCTGCGCTGGAGGCGGCGCGCCGCGAGGCGGAAGCGGCCTTCGGCGACGGCGCGGTCCTGATCGAGAAATATCTGACGAAGCCGCGGCATATCGAGGTGCAGGTCTTCGGTGACCGGCACGGCAACATCCTGCATCTTTACGAGCGCGACTGCTCGCTGCAACGACGCCACCAGAAGGTGATCGAGGAAGCGCCGGCGCCGGGCATGACCGCGGAAGTGCGGCGCGCCATGGGCGAAGCCGCCGTTCGCGCGGCGCAGGCGATCGGCTATGTCGGCGCGGGCACTGTCGAGTTCATCGCCGACGTGACCGACGGACTCTGGCCGGATCAGTTCTATTTCATGGAAATGAACACCCGGCTGCAGGTCGAGCATCCGGTCACCGAGGCGATCACCGGCATCGATCTCGTCGAGTGGCAGTTGCGGGCTGCAGCCGGTGAAGCGCTGCCGAAACGCCAGAGCGAGATCGCCATCGACGGCTGGGCCTTCGAGGCCCGCATCTATGCGGAAGACCCGTCGCGCGGCTTCCTGCCGGCGACCGGGCATCTCACGACCTTGAGCTTTCCGGAGGAGGGCGTCCGTGTCGATGCCGGTGTCCGGCAGGGAGACAGGATCACGCCGTTCTATGACCCGCTGATCGCCAAGCTGATCGTGCACGGGTCCAACCGGTCGACGGCGCTGGCCAGGCTCGAGAACGCGCTCAGGGCCTGCCGCATCGGTGGCACGGTCACCAATCTCGATTTTCTGGCCCGCCTTGCGGCCGAACCGGATTTTCGCGCCGGGCACCCCGATACCGGCCTGATCGATCGTTCGATCGATCGGCTATCGGCGTCGCCGGTGCCGAACGATGCGGCCCTCGCGCTTGCGGCCATCATTTCGACCGGAGCCTTGCAGCCGGACGGATCGGCCGATCCCTGGTCTTCGCTCGGCCATTGGCAGATTTGGGGTGACGCAAACCGCAACATCGCGATCGAGCACCTGGGTGGACGGACGACCGTGGCGCTGGCGGCCCGTGGCCGGGATCAGTTCGCCGTCCACACCGGGACGGCGGCGCTGCCGGTCGTTATCCTCCATCGCTCTGCCGATGGCGCCCGGGCGGAAATCGCCGGCGCGCAGCAGGAGTTCCGTTTCCTGCGCGAAGGCGAGCAGATCACGCTGTTCCTGAACGGTGAGACCTACGGACTTCGCTTGCCGGACGCGCTTGGTGCCGGTCACTCAAGCGAGGTCGCCGACGACGCGGTCTCGGCGCCGATGCCCGGCATCGTCAAGCTCATCCGGGTCCGCCCCGGTGATGCGGTCGAGAAGGGCCAGGCGCTTGCGGTCATGGAAGCGATGAAGATGGAACTCACCTTGTCGGCCTCGCGCGCCGGCGTGGTCGAGAGCGTGCAGGTCAGCGAAGGCGAGCAGGTGACAGCCGGCGCCGTGCTGGTGATGCTCCAGCCGGAGAGCGCGGAATGAGCGGAGCGGCGCCTGGGCATGTGACGATCGTCGAGATGGCGCCGCGCGACGGGCTGCAGAATGAAAGCGCGCTCGTCCCAACGACTGAGAAGATACGTCTCGTCGATATGCTCTCGGATTGCGGCTACGAGCGGATCGAGGTGACGAGCTTCGTCAGCCCGAAATGGGTGCCGCAGATGGCCGACGCCGCCGAAGTGATGGCCGGCATCCGGAGGCGGCCCGGGACGCGCTACGCGGTGCTGACGCCCAACATGCGCGGTCTTGAAGCCGCGCTCGAAGCCGGCGCCGACGAGGTGGCGATCTTCGCGTCGGCTTCCGAAACCTTCTCGCAAAAGAACATCAATTGTTCGATCGCCGAGAGCATCGAGCGGTTCCTACCGGTTGCCGAACTGTGCCGGGAAAAAGGAATTCTGCTGCGCGGCTATGTGAGTTGCGTTGTCGAATGCCCTTATGAGGGTGCGATCGCCCCAGCGAGCCCCGCCCGCGTCGCCGACCTGCTCGACGATCTCGGTTGCTACGAGATCAGTCTCGGCGACACGATCGGCCGCGGCACGCCGGAGGCGGTGGACGCGATGCTGGCCGCGGTGCTGGAGCGCATTCCGGCCAACAGGCTCGCCGGGCATTTCCACGACACCTCCGGCCGCGCGCTCGACAACATTGCCGTTTCGCTCGACCGCGGCCTCAGGGTCTTCGACGGTTCGGCCGGCGGTCTCGGTGGCTGCCCCTATGCGCCGGGTGCTGCCGGCAATGTCGACACGCTCGCCGTCAACGCCTTCGTAACGGCCAAGGGTTTTGCGACGGGGCTCGACGTAGCGAAGCTCGAACAGGCCGCCGCTTTCGCGCGGACCTTAAGGACGGGATCATGACCTTCGAAACGATCCGGATCGAAACCGATGCACGCGGTGTCGCGCGGCTGACCTTGGCACTGCCGCAGAAGCACAACGCGCTTTCGGCGCGGATGATCGGCGAACTGACCGAGGCGGCAGAGCAGCTTTCGGCCGACCGTTCTGTCCGCGTCGTTATCCTTGAGGGCGAGGGCCGCAGCTTCTGCGCCGGCGGCGACCTCGGCTGGATGCGCGAGCAGTTCGATGCAGACAGGGCGACTCGCATTGCTGAGGCGACGCGATTGGCGATGATGTTCAAGGGGCTGAACGAGATCTCGAAGCCCATGATCGGCCGCCTGCATGGCAATGCCTTTGGCGGCGGCGTTGGCCTCATGAGCATCTGTGACGCGGCGGTTGCCTCGACCGACGCCAAGTTCGGCCTGACCGAAACACGTCTCGGCCTGATCCCGGCGACCATCAGCCCCTATGTCGTCGCCCGCATCGGCGAGGGTAAGGCGCGGCCGCTGTTCATGTCCGCCCGTCTGTTTGGTGCGGAGGAGGCGCGCGCCTTGGGGCTCGCCACCACCGTTGTCACCGCCGACGCGCTGGATGCGGCGATCGAAGCGGAGATCGAGCCCTATCTGGCGGTCGCGCCGGAGGCCACCGGCCGGGCCAAGCGACTGGCTCGCTCGCTTGGGGCTCCAATCACCGAAAAGACCATTGCCGCGACCATCGAACAGCTTGCCGATTGCTGGGAATCCGATGAGGCGCGTGAGGGTGTCGGCGCGTTCTTCGACAAGCGCGAGCCCGCCTGGCGGCGATAGGCGTCCTTGATTTGGGCATGTTTTGATCTTACTTTGATAACACGATGATCAAAACAAGTGCGGATCCTGTCATGGCTGCTGTCGGTCTCAACATCTCCACCGCCCACTACGGCGAGAGCCAGTCGTCCTTCCTGTCCGCTCGGCTGGTCGCCGAACGCCTTGGCGTGACGCTTGCCGAACTCGCGAAGCTGATCGGTGTCGCGCGCAACACGCTGACGGCGAAGTCCAGTGCCCGAAAGGTCGATGCGGCCTTGAGCAGCGTCGTCCGTATCCTTGCCATAGCCGGCGAAATGGCGGGCGACGACAGCCGCGCCGTCATCTGGTTCAAGCACCAGCCGATCCCCGGCTGGGCCGGCAAGACCGCCTATGATCTCGTCGGCGAGGGCAAGGCCGACAAGGTGCTCGCCTATCTCGAAGCCGTGCGTTCCGGTGTCTACGCCTGATGGCGGTTGGTGCGCCGGTGCGCCTCTGGCGCGCCTATGTGCCGCGCTGGGCGCATGCGCCGCTCTCGGGCGAAGGGGCAGGGCGGTACGGTGGGAGGTGGAATCCCGTTGGAACGCCGACGATCTATGCCGCCCGCGAGCTCTCGACCGCCTGGGCCGAATACAATCAGGGTTTCGTCCAACACCCGGCGCTGATCGCCCAGCTTGAACTCCGCTTTGCCCGTCTTGCCGATCTGACGGCGCCGGAGATCCTTTCCGACCTTGGTCTCACCGAAGAAATCCACCGATGCGAATGGCGTGATGCGCTCGATCGTGGTCTGGTGCCGGAGACGCACCGCCTGCAACTGGCGTTGAGCGACCGAGGCTTCGATGGCCTGATCTATCCGTCCTTCATGTCGCCCGGCGGCACCTGCGTCGCGCTGTGGCACTGGAACGCGGGCGAGGGTTCCGAACTGAAGGTTATCGATCCCGAAGGGCGCCTGCCGAAAACGCCGGCGTCCTGGCTCTGAAGTTGAGCCGTTTGCGTGGCGATGAGGCTGCCTCAGATCACCTTGCCCGGATTGAGGATGCCGTTCGGGTCGAGCGCCCGTTTGATCCGGTGCATGAGTTCGAGTTCGGCCGGGCTGCGCGAATGGTCGAGGAAATCCCGCTTCAGCGTGCCGATGCCATGTTCGGCCGAGATCGAGCCTTTGTAGCGCCGCACGATTTCGTAGACGATGCCGTCGACGATATGCGGCGTGTCCGCGTCGCTGTCAGGCTCCGAAAAGGCGATATGCAGGTTGCTGTCGGCGACGTGGCCGAAGAAGGAGACATGGGCGGCCGGGAACCGTTGAGATAGAGCCGCACCACATTCCGTGGCGAAGCGGCCGATATCGCCGATCGGCAGGCTGACGTCGAGGTTGACGAGCGCCGGCAGCTGGCTGTCCATCGCGTGGCCTTCGCGCACGCTCCAGAACGAACGGCTTTCTTTCTCCGACTGGGCGATCAGCGCATCGGCAATGATCCCATCTTCAAGCGCCTCACCGAGAAAGACCTCGAAGCCGTCACGCTCGCTGGCATCACCGAGCAGATCCTGCTCGACGATCACCGCGAAGGGCGGGATTTCATCGAAGAACTTCAGCTTCTCCGCCTCGGCGTTGAAGCGGAAGTAGTTTTTCCACATCGCCTCGAAGGCCGAGAGGCCGGGCAGGCGGCGTTGGCAGCGCGTGAGGAAGGCGACCACATCGTCGTAGCTTTCGAGAGCGCAGAGCGCCGTCAGCCGGCCGGCGGGCAAGGGCCGCAGGCGCAGGACCGCGCGGGTGATCACGCCGAGCGTTCCTTCGGAGCCGATGAAGAATTGCCGGAGGTCGTAGCCGGTGTTGTTCTTGATCATCTTGTTGAGCGACGAGATGATCGTGCCGTCGGCGAGCACCGCTTCGAGACCGAGCACGTTGTCGCGGGTCACGCCGTAGCGAAGCACCCGGATGCCGCCGGCATTGGTGGCGAGGTTGCCGCCGATCTGGCAGGAGCCGCGGGCGCCGAGATCGATTGGCAGCAGGAAACCGGCGTCTTCGGCGGCGCGTTGCGCCACTTCGAGCGGCGTTCCGGCCCGCACAGTCATGGTGCCTGCCTGTGGGTCGATCTCTTCGATGCCGGTGTAACGCTCGAGCGAGATCACCACCGCGTCGTTGCCGGCGTTGGCGCCGCCAGCAAGTCCGGTGAGACCGCCCTGGACGACGACTGTTTGGCCGTTCTCGTTGCAGAGGCGGAGGGCCGTGGCGATCTCGCCACTGCTTGTCGGGCGGATCACGGCTTTGGGCAGCTCCCGGCCGGTCAGGCTGGCGTCGCTGCGGTGGCGTTCGCCGATTTGCGTGCCGGTGAGCACGATGTCGCCGAGGGCTTGTTTCAGGTCGTCGACGATCGTCATGCGCTTCTCCCGGTTCCGCAGCCATTGTCGGCAGCGGGTATCCTTGCTTAGCGCATCGCGAAGCAAACGGATATCCGCACGGCGACTCTCAGCCCGTCGTTGTCGGCGCGCTTGCACGCTAGGCATGACGAGACGGGTGAAACTGGGCTAGGAGCGCGACCGGTCAGCTGCCGGTGCGTGCCAGTTCAAACGGTTCGGCGGTCTCCACTTCGGCCGGCGGCTCCGGCGTTGCGGCCGCATTCGCCTGCTCCTCCCTGAACAGTTTCCACTTTGTCGGTCGGAAGGCGATGCGGCTGTGGTCGCCGGCAGCGGCGCGTTCGGGCGAGAGTTCGATCTCGACATGCGGATGGTTGCGGCCAAGGTCGAGTTCGAGATGGCGGGTGCCGGCAACGCGGCGGCTGGCGGCAACGAGGCCGGCAAGGCAACCGCCGCAGCCGTCGACCAGCTCGATGTCGTGCGGGCGGAAGTGCAGTTTCGCGGGGCCGTCGGGCTCGGACGGGGCGCGCAGCCCGATCGGCCGATCCTCGAACCAGATCTCGCCGTTCTGCAGCGTAACATTGAGGCAGTTCGACTGGCCGATGAAGCCGTAGACGAAGGGCGAGACCGGATGGTCGTAGATCTCGTCGGGGGTGCCGACCTGTTCGATCACACCCTTGCTCATGACGACGACGCGGTCGGCGAGTTCCAGCGCCTCGTCCTGGTCATGGGTGACGAAGATCGTCGTGTGGCCGGTGCGGTCGTGAATGTCGCGCAGCCACTTGCGCAGTTCTTTCCGGACCTGTGCGTCGAGCGCGCCGAAGGGCTCGTCGAGCAGAAGCACGTTCGGTTCCACCGCCATGGCGCGGGCGAGCGCCACACGCTGGCGCTGGCCACCCGAGAGCTGCGCCGGATAGCGCTTGTCGAGGCCGGAGAGCTGGACGAGGTCGAGAAGGTCGAGGGCGCGCTTGCGGATCTCGGCCGACGGCGGGCGGCGATTGGAGGGCCGCACCTTGAGGCCGAAGGCGACGTTGTCGAGCACGGTCATGTGGCGGAACAAGGCATAGTGCTGGAAGACGAAGCCGATGTTGCGCTCCTGCACGGTCTTTTGCGAGGCATCCTCGTCGCCGAAGAAGATCGTGCCTTCGGTCGGGCTTTCGAGCCCGGCAACGAGACGCAGAAGCGTCGTCTTGCCGGAGCCGGAGGGGCCGAGCAGCGCGATCAGCTCGCCGGAGCGGATGTCGAGCGAGACGTCGTCGAGCGCCGGGAAGCGGCCGAATTCCTTGCGGATGTTGTGAACGCGCACGTCCATGA
>NZ_JACVAV010000014.1:0-132795 GCF_014852035.1 Ensifer sp. ENS03
GCGGCTGCGCCAGCGATTGCGGCGTCCATGGCCACGATCATGCCGGCGCCTGGACGTCGAAACTGCCGATCGCCGACCTTAAGGGTTTCTTCGGCGCGCTTGGATGCTCCTGCTGGGCGGTGTGACGGCACGCAAACCATGCATGAACACCAAAACGGGCAGCTCGGTCGCTGCCCGATTTGGTGTTTGGCTGGCTGGAGCACATGCAACGCAAGCTTCTGCTGTTGCGAAAAATGCAATTAAATAGCAAATATTGATGCAATTGTTGGTGGGGAACTTCCAGGTCAATATCGCTCTATCAGACGAACCACATAGCCGGTTTCAGAGACGGCGACGATTACAGGAGCTAAAATGATCCATCACCCGACCTCTTCAATCCGTGGGCTTTTTGCAGAAGTCATTGCGGCTCCCGCCATGCGGACCGCGGCGCTGCTTGCCCTTTGCGCCGCCTACATTCAGGGGCCGTTTGCCAAGATCTTCGACTTTGATGGCGCGATCGCCGAGATGGCACATTTCGGTCTTCATCCGCCGGCGTTCTTCGCGGTCGCTGTCATCGGCTTTGAGCTTGCGGCTTCGGCCATGGTGGTGTCAGGCGTCCTGCGTTGGGCTGGCGCGCTGTCACTCGCGGGCTTCACACTTCTTGCAACCTTCATTGCCCTTCGCTTCTGGGAAATGACACCTGGCATGGATCGCCTGATGGCCGGCAATGCCTTCTTCGAGCATCTCGGCCTCGCCGGTGCATTCGTCATTGTCGCCGCAATCGATCTGACAAAAGGAGATCGCAAATGAGCGACAAAAAATCTGTCGGCGGAAGCTTTGCTCCCCTGGCTCAACCGGTATTCGCGGTCCTTTGGGCGGCCACAGTCCTGGGCAATACCGGCAGTTTCATGCGTGACGTTGCCAGCTCCTGGCTCATGACTGACCTGTCTGCTTCACCTGCCGCAGTCGCGATGGTGCAGGCGGCGGGAACCTTGCCTATTTTCCTGCTCGCCATCCCGGCCGGTGTGCTCACCGACATCCTCGACCGGCGCAAGTTCCTGATTGCTGTTCAGATCTTGCTTGCGTCCGTCAGTATCAGTTTGATGGTTCTGGCGCAGACCGGAATGCTCTCCGTCAGCGCACTGATTGGTCTGACCTTCCTCGGCGGCATCGGTGCGGCACTGATGGGGCCGACCTGGCAGGCGATCGTTCCAGAACTGGTCAAGCGAGAAGACGTCAAAAGCGCCGTGGCGCTGAACTCACTCGGGATCAATATCGCACGATCGATCGGCCCCGCGGCAGGCGGACTTTTGCTTGCCGCGTTTGGCGCAGGCGTCACTTATGGTGCCGACGTGGCCAGCTACATCATCGTCATCGCCGCGCTTCTCTGGTGGCCACGGGCAAAAAGCGCCAACGATGCGTTGTCTGAAAACTTCTTTGGCGCATTCCGTGCCGGTCTCCGCTACACCCGCGCCAGTCGTCCACTGCATGTCGTCCTGCTGCGTGCCGCGATCTTTTTTGCCTTTGCGAGCGCGGTCTGGGCACTTTTGCCGCTGGTCGCCCGCCAACTCCTGGGTGGGGACGCAAGCTTCTACGGCATTCTGCTCGGCGCTGTCGGTGCCGGTGCGATCGCAGGAGCATTGGTCATGCCGAAGCTGCGTGACCGGCTGAGCGCCGATGGACTGTTGCTCGGGGCGGCCGTTGTCACCGCGATCGTCATGGCCGTACTTTCGCTTTCCCTCCCGAAGTGGGTTGCCATCATCGCCCTTCTGTTCCTCGGTGGCGCATGGATCACCGCGCTGACAACCCTCAATGGCGCAGCACAGGCCGTTCTCCCCAACTGGGTGCGTGGTCGCGGTCTCGCGGTCTACCTCACCGTTTTCAACGGGGCGATGACCGCCGGCAGCCTTGGCTGGGGTGCAGTTGGCGAAGCAGCGGGTATCCAGGGGACGCTGCTGATCGGCGCTGCCGGACTGCTTGCCGCCGGCTTCATCATGCACCGACTGAAGCTGCCAGCCGGCGATGTGGATTTGGTGCCTTCGAACCATTGGCCGGAACCGCTTGTTGCCGAACCTGTCGCTCATGACCGTGGTCCCGTCCTGATCCTGATCGAGTACCAGGTCGAAAAACATCACCGCCGCGCCTTCCTCCATGCGCTCGACACGCTCTCCCAGGAACGTCGCCGCGATGGTGCCTATGGCTGGGGCGTGACCGAAGACTCCGCTGACCCGGAAAAGATGGTTGAGTGGTTCATGGTGGAATCCTGGGCGGAACACCTTCGCCAGCATCAGCGGGTTTCCAACGCCGACGCAGACTTGCAGGGCAAGGTTCTGACCTATCACAAAGGCCCGGAGAAGCCAGTGGTTCGACACTTCCTGAGCATCAATCGGCCTGGTCAGGCCTGATGTGACGACATCGGGGAGGGGAGCGCAATGCTCCCCTCGTGTTCGTGGGGAACCGTTTGGTTCGGAGCGGCCGCCGCAAGACCCCTTGCTCAAAACCTCAGCCCACCTGTTCTGCGGCGCAACCGCACCGTCAAAGGTTTGAGCCGGCTTCCGTCGAGGGCATAGATCACGTCTAGCGCCTCTCGCACTGAGTTGCCGTAGGTGCCGCCTTGCGCCGCCCCGGCGCGGACCCTGAACTTGCCCTTCATGAATTCTGGCGTGTCGAATGACTTGGACGAACCGGTCACCCGAGCCGCCTCGTCTCCAATCTCCTTCTCGGTCGCCACCGGCACATCACGCATGAGCGCTCTGTGGTGGAAGCCAATCAACGGATGAAGAAGGAACGGAAGGCGGCGTTTCCACATACGTTCGTGGCATGTCTGTCATTGTTAAAAAGACTTGGTTAGGGACCAGGTCCCTTTTCTCGGTAGAGGCCGGTGCCGCCGGTTGCCGTCTTCTATCTCTTTTGGACAGACAGCGCCAAACAGGCGAGACACCATCGTCACGCCGAGGAGGAAAGGACAGCCGTTGCGAGTACCTCAAGGCGTATTCCGCTGGAGAGAAGATCGACTACGACGGTGGCACGAACCGGATAAGGTGCAGTAAAGAACTCCCGGTAAATCCTATTCATGCCGCCTGCATCCGCCTTATCCGTGAGATAGGCCTGGATCTGCACAACATCGGCAAGTGTTCCGCCGGCCGCTTCGAGCGCCTGTTGGAGGTTCAGGAACACCTGGCGTGCCTGTGTCTCGATGTCACCGGTAATGGGTTCGCCCGTCGTCGGATTCTTTGCAATATGCGCGGATCGCACGATGCGGCCTGCCTTGACCGTAGCGCTCAAAGGCGCCTTTGACGAAGCGATACCGGTTTCGACTTTCTCAAACATGATCGGCCACTTTAAGCTCTGTTGCC
Organism: Ensifer sp. ENS03; assembly: GCF_014852035.1. Lineage (NCBI taxonomy): Bacteria > Pseudomonadati > Pseudomonadota > Alphaproteobacteria > Hyphomicrobiales > Rhizobiaceae > Ensifer > Ensifer sp. ENS03. The sequence continues at coordinate 3,336 of NZ_JACVAV010000014.1, forward strand.
GAGAACGGCGTGGGCAAGGATTTCGATGCGAAGGCCTTCGGCCAAAAGCTCCTTTACCACCACGGTCGCACGCACCGGATAGGGCTCCTTGAAGAACTCGGCGTAGACCTTGTTCATTCCTGGTGCGTCCGATCTTTCAGTGAGGAAAACCTGAACCTGCACGACATCGGCCAGCGTGCCGCCCGCAGCACGGATCGCGATGTCGAGATTTCCAAGCGTTCGGCGCGTCTGGGTTTCGATGTCACCTGTGACGAGGTCGCCATTCACCGGGTCTTCGGAAATATGGACCGACCAGACGAGATTGCCGGCGCGCACGACCTCGCTGACTGGCGCGTCTGAGGGGTCTGATCCGGTATCGATGGCTTCAAACATTTTGTTCTCCAAGAAAGTAAGGCTGCTCATTCGGGCCGCGCGTCGAAGCGGGTCACGAATTTCGTGTTGAGATAGCCGTCAAAGGTTTCAGTCCCACCTTCGGTACCATAGCCGCTGTCCTTGATGCCACCGAAAGGCGTTTCGGGTAGCGCCAGGCCGAAGTGATTGATGCTGACCATCCCGGCGGCAAGCGCTTTTGCGGCGTGCTGGGCTTGACTGCTGGAGGCGGTGAACACGTAGGACGCAAGGCCGAAAGGAAGGCTGTTGGCGCGCCGCATCACGTCGTCAAAACCAGAAAAAGGCGTGACGACCGCAATGGGTCCAAAGGGCTCCTCGTTCATCAGCCGCAACGCGTCGGAACCACCGGCAACCACCGTCGGCGCATAGAAAAAGCCGGCGTCGCCGATGCGACTGCCGCCGGTCACGATCTCCGCTCCCCGTTCGCGGGCATCCTGTACGAAGCCTTCCATAGCCGTGACCCGGCGGGCGTGGCAGAGCGGACCCATCTGCACTCCTTCGGCAAAGCCATAGCCAACCTTCGTGGCGGCCACCTTGTCGGCGAAGCGCGCTAGGAAACGGTCATACGCTCCTGTTTGAACGTAGAAGCGGGTCGGCGAAACGCAGACCTGTCCGGCATTGCGGACCTTTTGCGCGGCAAGCGCGTCGGCAGATGCTTCAACGTCGGCATCGTCGAAGACGATAGCCGGAGCGTGGCCGCCAAGCTCCATCGTGGAGCGCTTCATATGGCGGCCTGCGAGCGAAGCAAGCAGCTTGCCGACTTCGACGGACCCCGTAAACGAGATCTTCTTCACCTCGGGCGCCGAAAGCAGCGTTTCGGAAATATGCGAAGACGATCCCCAGACGATATTGAGGCAACCGTCCGGCAGACCCGCCTCCTGCATAAGCCGGCCGATCGCGACCGTGGAGGAGGGCGATTCCGCCGGCCCTTTGAGGATTATCGTGCAGCCGCTTGCCAAGGCTGCCACGACCTTGCGCAGTGCCTGGCTAAACGGGAAATTCCAAGGGGTAAATGCGATGCAGACGCCGACGGGTTCGCGCGTGACCGCCTGCTGTACACGTGGATCTCGCGAAGGGATAAGGCGACCATAGATGCGCCGCGCTTCCTCCGCATGCCAATCGGCATGGTCGGCGGCAAATCGGATCTCACCGATTGCTTCCGTCAGCGGTTTGCCCTGGTCAAGCACCATGTTGCGGCCGACCTCCTCGGCGTGCGTGCGAGCAAGATCGGCGAAGCGCCGCAGGATCTGCCCGCGGTCGAGCGGTGAGCGATCCTTCCAGCTTCCGAACGCCCGCTGCGCGGAGGCGACGGCCGCCGCTAGGTCGGCGTCGGTGGCGCAGGGCAAATAGCCGATGACCGCTCCGCTTGCCGGGTCGATGACCGCGTCCTGCCGCTCCGTCTCATAGGTCCAGCGGCCGTCAATCAGCATGCCAAGCTGCCCATAGGAATGCGGCCGGGTGGTCGACATGGCGATCTCCGGCCTCACGCGACGTAGCCCCGGCTGCGCGCCCACGAAAGGGTGTCGTCGAGGGCAAGCTGCATGCGGGCCATGAGATCGTCGATCTGCTTCTCGTTGATGATCATGGCCGGGCACAGGCTCACCATGTCGCCAAGACCACGAGTAAGGACGCCGCGCTCGGTTGCGAACTTGCCGGCATGGTTGGCGACCTGCCAGGCCGGTGGAAAGTTCTCCTTCGTCACCTTGTCCTTGACGAACTCGAGGCCAGCGACAAGGCCGACACCGCGGGCTTCACCGATCAGCGGATGGTCTCCGAGCTTGGCGATGCCTTCTTGGAAGCGCACACTGACGGCGCGGACATGAGAGACGATGTCGGTTTCCTGATAGATCGTCAGGGCCTCCAGCGCGACAGCCGCCGCGACCGGATGACCGCCATAAGTATAACCATGCGAAAATGTGCCGATCTTGCGGCTCTGGTCGACGAGCACATTCGCGATCTTCTCGTTGATCATCAGCGCCGAGATCGGCATGTAGGCGGCCGAAAGCTGCTTGGCGCAACTGATCATGTCGGGCTTCATCCCGTAGGTTTCTGACCCGAACATGTTTCCGGTGCGCCCGAAACCACAGATAACTTCGTCGGCCACCAAAAGGATGTCGTACTTTTTCAGAACCGTCTGGAGCTTCTCGAAATAGGTCTTTGGCGGCGTGATCACTCCACCGGATACCATGACCGGTTCAGCGAAGAAGGCGGCCACCGTTTCCGGGCCTTCCTCAAGGATCATCTGTTCGAGGTTGCCGACTAGCCTGGTTGCGAAGTCTTCCTCGCTCTCTCCGGGTTCAGCAAACCGCCAGTAATGCGGGCAGTCCGTGTGCAGAATATTGGCGATCGGCAGATCGAAGTCGCGATGGTTGAACGGAAGGCCGGTGAGGCTTGCGGTCGCGACCGTCACACCGTGATAGGCCTTGCGGCGCGAAATGATCTTCTTCTTCTCAGGCCGTCCGACCGCGTTGTTGTAGTACCAGACCAGCTTGATCGCCGTGTCGTTCGCTTCGGAACCGGAACCGGCAAGGAAGACCTTCGACATGGGTACCGGCGCCATTTCGAGCAGCTTCTCTGCAAGGCGGATACCCGGTTCCGTCGATTTGTGGGCGAAGGAATGATAGAAGGGCATTGTCTTTAACTGGCGCGTCGCCGCTTCCACCAATCGCGGCTCGCTGAAGCCGAGCCCGGCGCAGAAGAGGCCGGCAAGACCTTCGATGTAACGCTTTCCCTGATCATCGACGACGTAGATCCCTTCGCCACCGGTAATGACATGCGGCCCCACCTCCTGGTGAACCGCAAGGTTGGTGTAGGGATGGATAAGGCTTTGCCGATCCAGGGCGTGAAGGGAGTTGGGACGGTCGTTCATGGCAGGCTCCAGGCTATGCTTGATTGCGCTTTGCGATTGTCAGGCGATGACGTGCACATCTTCGCTGCGCCAGGTGACGTGGCACTCGGAAGCACCGTCAAGCCTTCGTGCATCGACGCCGGGCACGCGCATGCGGATCGCTTGCGCGCCGAGTTTGCCGATGACCAGCAGGTTGTCACCATAGTTGATAGTGCTGTCGATCTTCATCGCCTGACGGCTTGGATCCGCTCCGTCGGCGAGGCGGATCATCTCCGGGCGCAACAGCAATTCAGCTTTGCTGTTGCGGTCACTGCCTGCGGCTTTGGTGTCGACGACGCCGACTGGCGTCTCGTAGCGGCCATCGCCAAGCGAGGAAGCGGCGAGGATGTTGCTGTCGCCGATGAAGGAGGCGACGAAGCGGGTCTTCGGCGCGAAGTAGATCTCGTTTGGGGTGCCGACCTGTTCGATGCGCCCCTCGTTGAAGACGGCGATCCGGTCCGACATTGTCATGGCTTCCGACTGGTCGTGGGTGACGTAGACCATGGTGACGCCGAGGTCGCGGTGGATGCGCTTCAACTCCACCTGCATGTGCTCGCGAAGCGCCTTGTCGAGCGCGCCGAGCGGTTCGTCGAGCAGAATGATGTCGGGCTCAAAGACGAGTGCGCGGGCAAGGGCCACACGCTGTTGCTGTCCGCCGGATAGTTCCGAGGGAATGCGCTTCTCGAAGCCCTGGAGGCCGACCTTCGCCAGTGCCTCCCGCGACCGCCGTTCTTTCTCGGCCTTTTCCACGCCGCGCATGCGCAGGGGAAAGGCGACGTTGTCGGCGATCGTCATGTGCGGGAAGAGGGCGTAGTTCTGGAAGACCATGCCGATATTGCGCTTGTGCGGCGGCAGCTTGTCGATGGCGCGTTCGCCGAGGCGGATTTCTCCGCTCGTCGGATGCTGGAAGCCGGCAATCATCATCAGCGTCGTGGTCTTGCCGGAGCCGGAGGGGCCAAGGAAGGAGACGAACTCGCCAGCCTTGATGTCGAGCGACACGTTGTCGGCCGCCATATGCTTGCCGTCGTAGCTCTTGTTGACGTTGCGGAGTGTGAGAGAACGGGCGTTCATGGCTGTGCTCCTTGATCAGGATGCCGCCGCAGCGGTGTTGGTGGCGCCGTTTTCGAGCGGCTGACGTGTGGTCCCGGACCGGCGACGCACAAATTGCGGCGCAAGCCAGACGCAGACGCCAGCCAGAACGAGGAGAAACAGGAAAGAGGATGCTGCCGAGATGGTCGGGTCTGCCTCCTGGCGGACGGCGTTGAACATCTGGCGCGGCAAGGTCGCCCTGTCGCGGCCGGAGATAAACAGCGCGATCACCGCTTCGTCGAAGGAAGCGATAAAGGCAAAGAGGCCGGCTACGGTGAAGGCGGGACGCAGGATTGGGAAGGTCACCAACCGGAATGTCGTGAAGGGCGACGCGCCGAGGTTCATGGCAGCCCGCTCGACGGACCGGTCGAACCCTTTGAGTGCCGCCGTCAGGATCAGGGTCGCCATCGGCATGGCGATGCAGCTATGGGCAAGGATGACGCCAAGGTAGCTCTGCACGAGGCGAAGTTGACCGAAGTACATGTAGTAGCCGAGCGCCATGACGATGGTCGGCACGATCATTGGCAGCATGATCAGGAGATTGAACAATTCACGGCCGAGGAAGATATGCCGCACCAGTGCGAAGGACGCGGGGATGGCAAGGCAGAGCGTCACCAGTACCGTTCCAAGACCGATGATGACGCTGTTGATGAGCGGCTCAGTCCAGTTGGGGTCCGAGAAGAAGTTGATGTAGTTGGCAAGCGTGTAGCCGGGCGGCGGGAAGGTTAGCGACGCAGCCGAGCTGAACGACATTGGGATGACGATGAACATCGGTGCAGCGACAAAAAAAGCGATGAGGAGCGCAAGCGCGCGAACGAACGGGTTCATCGGCCACCTCCTGCCCATAGCCGGTCAAGTCCGAAGAAGCGGTTGTAGAGCGCGTAAACTGCGAGCGTCAGACCGAGCAACACGATCGAGATTGCCGAGCCAAGCCCGAAGTCGAGTGTCTGTTCGATCTGGTCGCCGATGATACCTGCGATCATCTGGTCGCGCGGGCTGCCGAGCAGCACGGGCATCACATAGAAGCCGAGGCAGGAGATGAAGACGAGCGTGCAACCGTTGACGATGCCCGGTGCCGAAAGCGGCAGATAGACTGCGAGGAAGGCACGAAGCGGGCTCGCGCCGAGGCTTTCCGCAGCGCGAACATAGAGAGGATCGATGCGCTTCATGACCGAGAACAGCGACATGGTCATGAAAGGAATGAGCGCGTGGGTCATGGCAAGCGTTGCGCTGAACGTGGTGAAGAGTAGCTTCGGCGCAGGATCGAAGCCGAGCCAGGTAAGGAGTGCCGTGACCGGCCCCTGGTTGCCGAGAATGACCATCCAGGCATAGGTGCGCACGAGATAGCTCGTCCAGAAAGAAAGGGCGACCACGGTCAGGAGAAAGGTGGCGAAGCGTTTGGATCCGTTGGCGGCAGCATAGGCGAGCGGATAGGCGAAGAGGAGCGCAAGAGCGGTGACCAGGAAGGCGGTCCTGAACGTCTGATAGAGCACGGACGCAAACAGGCTCGAATGCAGAAGCCGTGCGAAGTTCTGCAGGCCGACCACCGGCTGCGAGATGCTCATCCAGCCGACATAGGCAAGCGGCACCAGGAAGAATACCGCAAGGAAGACCGCTGCCGGGGCCATCAGCGGTATCGGCCCCTCCGCAATGGGCGAAAACGATCTCTGTTTCATGTCAATGCTCCCTCAGTACCCTGATCGGTAAACCCCGATCTTCATGCCCGTGGCGTCGGGACGCCCCCGTGGCAATGCACCTGTCTTAAGATCCTCCCGGTTCCGTTTCTCACGGAACCGGGAGGCTTGCATCAAAGACCGACCCAGCTTTCGAACCGGCTGCTCAACTCGTCGATCTGTGCCGTCAGCTTGGCGCCATCAAGCATGACGGCGCGGGCGAGGTGATCGGGATAAGTCGGCATGGTCTTGGCCACCTCAGCTGGGATGAAATCGAACGATTTCGGGTTCATCGGGCCATTTTGGTCGGCGATGCAGAACTTCGCGAGGCCTTCGGCATTCTGGCCGATATGGCTGATCAGCTTGAAGCCGTTTTCGGCACGCGGGCTATCCTTGGCGACGATCCAGCACGCCTGATCGACGATCGCCTGGTCCCAGACGATCTCGATCGGCTCTTTCGAAGCCTTCTTCGCGCCGGCGGCATCGCTGTCCCAAAGGCCGGCCATGTCGACCTCGCCGTCGGTCAGGATCTGGCGGGCCTGCGGGCCTGCCGTCCACCAGACACGCACGTTGTCCTTGACCTTGTCGAGCGATGCGAAGGCGCGGTCGAGATCATACGGGAACAGCTGGTCGGGGGAAACGCCGTCGGCGAGCAACGCGATGGCGAGAACGCGGGCGGCGTGGCGCTGCAGGCTGCGGTTGCCCGGGAATTTCTCGACGTTGAAGAAGTCGGCCCAGTTCTTCAAACCATCCGGGTACTTCGTCTTGTTGAACGCGAGCTGCGTGGCAAAGCCGTGGGTCGAGAGGCCGTTCTCATAGATGGCGCCCTGCCAAAGTTTGGACGCATCGACATGGTCTCCGAGCGTTTCCAAGAGGCCGGCTGCATTCGCACGGGCGACGTCGGCCACGCCCAGTGTCGTGACGTCGAATTCGAAGACGCCGGTCGTCTTTTGCGCAGCAAGCTTGGCGAACGAGATCGGCGAGACCGTGCGGATCTCGATGCCGGTGTCGGCCGTGAACGGATCGAAGAGGAACTTCTTGACGGAAACTTCCCAGTCGCCACCCCAGGTGTTGACATAAAGTACATTGTCCGCAGCACTTGCGCGGCGCACGAGGGGTGAGGCAAGCATGGCGGCCCCAAAAAGGCCAGCACCGAGCACTGCGCGTCGCGACATCGGTATTACCGACGCTTTCTTGAACGTGTCCATTCGTTGTTCTCCTTAGTCGAACGGTCGTTGATTGCTGTTCCCCGTGGCCGCTCGCGAGCCTGGCGGCGGCCCTTCTTTCGTTGGAATTTCGTTTCCCTAATCGGTCAGTCGGCGCGGAAGACCTCACCGTAAAGACGCAGCCAGTTGCCTCTGAGGATCTTGTTCGCCTCTTCCTGATTGAAACCGACCCGAAGGAGCGCCGGCGCCACGTCCTGAAGGTTTTCCGGTTTGAGTAGCCATTCCGGCTTCGGCACCGCACCAGGCGTGGCCGCCGAACCCGCGCCGTACTGAACGGATCGTGTCCAGCGGCCCTTTCGCATCCAGTCGTAGTCACGCTGGGTGTGGTTGTGGGAAATGTCGGTGCCGATACCAACATGGTCGATGCCGGCGATATCGACCGTTCGCGCCACCATCTCGCACCAGCCGTCGACCGTGGCGCAGGCGCTGGCGGGCGTGATGTTGCGGTAGGCTACGCAACCGATCACACCACCGCGGGCGGCAAGCGCCTTGATTACGCGGTCGGACTTGTTGCGCTTGTGCTCAAAGAGCGAGGCGGCGTTGGCATGAGTGATGGCCACGGGCTTTTGCGACCATTCGATCGCGTCCAGCGTCGTCATGTCGCCGACATGCGACAGATCGACCAGTATGCCGACCCGGTTCATTTCGCGCACGACGTCCCGGCCGAACCGGGCCAGGCCGCTGTCATTTTCCTCGTAGCAGGACCCACCGAGTTCGTTCTGGTTGTTGTAGGTGAGCTGGACAACGCGCACACCAAGTTCGGCAAAGAACTCCACATAGGCGATGCGGTCTTCGAAGAGATTGGAGTTCTGATAGCCGAGCACGACAGCGAGCTTTCCTTCCTGCTCGGCGCGCTCGATATCGGCGGCGGTGCGGGCGATCAGGATGATGTCGGCGTTCTCACGCTCCATGTCGCGCCAGCGGGCAAGGGAATCGAGCGATTCCATTGTCCCCTCCCAGAAGCCGAGCGTCGGGGTGACGGCGCTGTAGCCGCCGCGTTTCAGGGCCTGGAAGGACGAGCGGTCAAAGTGGCCGCATTGCAGAGCATCGATGATCATGGTTATTCCATTCAGTGTTCGCCGGAAGCAGCGCTCTTGGGCGCGCCGGCCAGAAGCAGGGAAAAATCGGTCTCGTCTTCGTCCTGGCGGCCGACGACCTTGCCGTCGGCCTCGACGATGATCGGGCCGGCATGGCGACGCGAAAGATAGCTGTCGGGCGCCAGGGCTTCCGCCGAGCGATGGTAGAGTTCCCACCAAGTCGCGGCGTCGACGGCAACGCCATTGCGGCGGATCTTGTCGAGAAGGGCGATTTCATCGGGATCAGGCGCTTGTGTGACGGCGATAGCCGCGCGGTCGACGTCGACGGCGACTGTTGCCTTCAGGTTGAAGCGCTGCGCCAGTGCCTCGACGACTTTGAGTTCGCCGATGTCTTTGGCGTTACGCACGGTGACAACGCCGCTGCCGCCTGTCTTCATGTTTTCGACCGCGAGCTCGAGCGCGGCATCGGCGGCGAGCCAGGCATGCTGGCCGCCGCAGTCGATGACGGGGTCGCCCGATACGTCGAGTGACAGGGCCTTTGGGGTGGCCTTGCTGATCGTCTCGAGCGTTGCGGTGAGACGCGAAAAGCCGCCAAGACCGAGGGCCGCAGAGTAGACGGCACAATCCCTAAGGGCCGGGACGAGGCCGCTTTCGATGCGCGTGACCTGGAGGAGACGCTCGAACACCATGCGCATCTCGCGCAGGCTCACAGTCATCGAGTTCGAAAGGTTGGACTGGCAGGTGCTCACAGGCTTGGCTCCGCAGGATAAAACCACAGCGCGTCGGCGTTTCCAGAAGCAATGTCTTCGGGAAGAGGCGCGCCATGAAACAGGACGCCGCGCAGGTTGCGGTCGAGGAAGTCGCGTGTCTTGTCGATGCCGTGAATGCCGACATTGAGAAGGCGGGTGATATGGGCTGGCGTAAACGAGCCGCTCATGATGTCGGCGTGCGGCGAATGCAGGCTGGTGCCGGCAAGCGCCTGGACGCGGGTGACGATGGCGCGGTGCTGCGGATGGGCGAACAGGAAGCGCGCCGTGCTGAGGTTGGGGTCAACCGCAGAAAGGTCGTGGTCCAGCGCCACCACGAGACGGGGCAGGTCGAGGCCGAGATTGACGACATCGTGACCGACCTCCGTTGCAAGGCCGCGACGCGGTTCTTCCGCGGTCACTGACTTGTACCAGACGTAGCGCTCGCCGGCGGGCACCTCGAGATTAAGATTGAACGCCCATGCATAGTCATTGCGAACCAGGTCGCGCAGCCGGTGGACCGGCATCTCCGGGCGCCCCGTCAATTCCTCATCGATGACCAGGCCCCCGACCAGGGCGTCGGCTTCATCGGGCACGAGTTCGATCAGCAGCGAATGAAGGGTTTCCATCGCCTCCGCGTGCACGCGGCCCTCAAGCGAGGCCGCAAGCTCTGCGAAGGGCTCTACCTCGAAGCGGTTGCCCGCCTGCCAGCGTTGCAGAAGGTCGGCGACAGCGCGCCGGATGGTTTGCAGCTCTTCAGCAAGCACATCGGAGCGCGTGAAGTTCTCGTAGGCCGCGCGGTCCTGGCTGCGGAAAGTGATCGCCTTGTCGACGAGGGCAAGCAGCTTGGCAATCTCAGAACCTTCTACGTCGGGAAGAACCGCCTTGGCTCGTGCAATGGCCTCTTCGCGAATGAAGAGCCAGCGTTCGATCAGCCGCGGATGATTGTTTACGAAAAGCATCAGGCCTAGTGCCGAGCCATTGCCGACGCCGAGGAAGCGGCGAAGATCCTTGGCCATGTCGGGTGCCTGCGGCGAGCCGAGGCGGACAAGATGCTGCAGCAGGTCCTGGGCAAAGACGCGCATCATGTAGGCGCACAGCATTTGCGCGGCGAGCGACCAGCGCAGGGGGTGATCTTTTTCAAAGGCAAGGAATGTCTTGGTTCCAAACGTGCCGTTGCCGTCGAGACCTGTGTTGCGCATGAGGTAGCAGGTCTGCGCCAGCTCAGCGACGTCCGGCTGCCTTCCTGACGCAAGCGCCTGGCGTGCACTCTCGAAGAAGCGACCGCTTCGGTTGGAGCGGCACCAAATGAGCGTGCCGGCTGTGGCGCGTCCCTCATAGAGCTTGGGAAGTTCAGCGCGCGTCGTCTCGAAATCGGCCCGGCTCATATCGCCTTCGACCAGCGCGCCCATCATGTCCCAGGCCCGGCCAATGATGCGGCCGGTGCGGCCGTGGGGTGAGGGCTCAAAGGAATAGACGGGAAAGCTGAAGCGCCATCCGCCAATATCGATGCGGTATTCAGCGACACCGTTGCCCTTCTCATCGATCTCGAAGCGCTTGCACTGGATTTGCCAGCGACCGCGGATTGCCTGGCTGAGCAATCCGCGCGATGCGCTGACACGCGACGGCTGGATCGCGGCCAGGCGTTCGGGCGCCATCATTTCTCCGGCTGAACGCATTAGCCGCGCGATGCGGTGGGTGTCCGATTCCGGAGCAGGATTTCTAAGGGCAGTCATTTATTGGTCTCCTCGCATGCGTCCAGAGCTCGCCGCCGCTGCCGCGACGACGATCCCAGCGCATTTTTCAGTGTCAAAACCTTGGAACGGGCCCGAAAGGGCCAGTGCTCCAATGCACTCGCCCTGCGCATCCAGGATCGGGGCGGCCACAGCCGAGACAGTGCGCGGGCCCTCGACTTCGGAAATTGCGTATCCCTGCTGGCGAACCAGCGTCATCATCTCGTCATCGGGCAGGCTCACGCCCTGCACCCGAAGGCGCTCGATGATTTCCGGGCGTGCATGCGAAGCGAGGACGCGGCCAAATGCCGTGCGATCGAGTCTCAGATGCGCACCAACCTTGAGGTCGGCCCGAAGAACACCGCGCGATTCCACCCGGCGAACGATGACCGCATCCTTGCCATCGAGGACAGCAAGCGAAGCCGTTTCACCGCTCTGCGTCACCATTTCCTCGAGAACCCCCGCAAAGCGCGCGCCGAGATTGGACTGCTCCAACGCCATCGCTGCGTGACTGACGACCCGCAGCGTCAGCCGGTAGCGACCGTCCTGCGTCTGCTCGATCCAGCCCGCTTCGACCAGCGTGACGAGGCGCTGGTGGGCAGCGCCTCGGGCTTCTCCGAGCTGCTTGGCGACCTCGGCCAGCCGCATCGGTTCCGCGGCGGCCGCGACACAGTCGAATGCAGCAAGTGTCTTCAGCACGGATGAAAGGGGGCGGACTGCCATTCGAAATTTCTTCCTTTTTCCTACTGTCCAACATTAGAAGACGTTGTATATTTATGTTGGACGATATGTTGATAACTGTCAACTTGGGAATCGTGTGGCTGGGTGAAAAAATATCTGCGCCCGAGCGCGCTCGCGGCTGACCAGGCGCTAACAGTTTGAATGTGGCAACATCTTCGGCGAACCCACGCAATGCACCGCTCGTTGCTGGGCCGGGAATTGGGGCTGGCTTGTAGGCGGACCACTTCTCATAGACATCTGGACCGGTACCCACATTGGCAAGGCAAAGGCCACCCGAACCACCAGGTAAACTTCTGCGGCCGGTTGCGCCGCTTCCGCTGGAGCGAACTCAAAACTGGCTAGGACATTGGGGCAAGGTCAATCGTCGATGATCGGTCGTGAGTGCCGGGTGCCGGCGGCATTTGGGGTGCGCCTTTTGACGCGATCACAAAAGCGGCTCCGTGATGAAAAGGGATCCACCGCAAAGTAGAAGGGATCGACGTCCCCTCAGCAGTTCTATTGAGCAGCGGCCCAGCTCGAACTGCGGACAGAAGCAAGCTCGGCGAGGGATCGGCCTATAGGGACTGACGCAAAACCTTCGTCAGGGACGTCGGCCCCCTATGGATGATTAAGCCTCCGCGACGGGCGGAGGCTTAATCAAGGTGCGCGTTCGATAAATGGAGGAATTGCGCGGCAATAAGACCAGCACGAATCTCATTTTTAACGTGTGCTTTGTGGTTGCGCAATTACAGGTATATTGTTGCAAGTGGGGTGCTCAAAAGCAATGGATTTTTAGGGGGCCTGGCTAAGCAATTCGAGTTACGCAGCAACCTCAGGGCTATTTCAAGATTTCACGATCGGCCGGCCGGCGTCCAGCGGAGTCGGCATCATCGGTGAACTCCCAGGGGATGGAGAGGGGCCTCTGACTTCGGCAACATACACCTCGTGGCCGAAGTGTGGATCCTGGCTCAGGTCCTGACCGTCAAACCGATCTATGAATTCTTCAAGGTCGGTCTGGTGCGAGAAGCCCATCGCAACGGCAGACATGTTTTCGATTTCGCCGCCTTGATCCTCATAAGTCGCGCTCACTTCGAGGACACCTAGCCGATCGAAGTTTGCTTGCATGTGAAATGAAAGCCAAACTAGATATTCTAGCGGATAGCCGGGATTCCCTGCATATGTAGCGACATAGGGATAAGCCAAACGAAATCGTTCGGCCAACGCTTCGCCATCGGAGGCAAAGACGAGAAGATCGCTTTCCTCGTCGACGTCGTGAAGTTCGATCGTCAGATCGTGTTTGCGCAAAGCGACGTACGCGCCAAGTCGGTCAGATGGTAAGGATGTGAATATGATGTCGCGCCATTTTTGAACGGCTTCATCGAGATCGGTGCGGATCAAAAACATGAAGCATCCTTAGCAAAGCCATCCCATGATCAAGAGCTTGGAGCCGTGCATAGTACAATTCCAGCTAGTAGATATTAGTTAGATCTAAACTTCAAGCTTGGCAGGTTGTTTCCAGAGTGTGGACATTCAACAGTCGCTAGCGAGGTCGTGAATCGTATAAAACGTTACAGAAGATCGGATAATCGATCGACCGGAACCGCCGCGCGACTATCCGCACAAACCGTTTGCAATGCGCGGAGATCGGAAGCGGACACCCAGGCCGGGAAATCGTCGCCATTCCGCCATTCAGCGGAGCGGCTTGCCGGCGGTGGTCCCAGTCCCAATCCCCCTCGGCTGGCCGGCGCTGTGCTGTCCTGCGGCGACCCTTTTGACCGGTCAAGCCGCGCGCGAACTGGTTCTGGCCGCGCGGCGCGGAGGACGCCTGGCGCTAAATCTGGGGGGAGCTACGCAATCCCGCGTTCGCCCATAAATCAGCCGCTGCGTTTGATCGAGCGACATCCGTCATCGAGTAAGCCGGAATTCCCCGCTGAAACTGACTAGGTGTTGGTGAAGCCGGTCGATGACCGCTGCTCGAGGACTGGCCCGGCGCTCTATAAGGCAGATCTGGCGGTAGATTGGCGGCTCGCCAAAGGGCACCGCGACCACCTCGCCGCCGGCTTCTTTTAAGGCGCTCCAGGGCGCGATTGAAAACTCCGAGTCCATCGACCACGCAGGCGACGACCGCTGTGATCGTGTCGATCTCGGCAATGACATTCGTGACGATCCTTTTGTCGGGCGGCCCTTCCTCTACGCAGCGGTTGTCGCCGGCAGTCCAGCTATCCGTAAAGCTATCGACATCCTAAAATCGGAAATCCATCAGGACATGGCGCTCCTCGGAGTCGTGGCGATAGATGACATCGATGGCTGTTTTGTCGTTCGCCGTGATCGCCTCGCGTGACGGTTAACGCGTGATTGCAGTAAGCGCTGTAGGTGGCGGTCGGGGTCTTGCCCAACGCAGCCAATGCCGCAGCTGGAGTCAATTGACGAAACGAGGGCTTATATTAGTGAGCAACGTCACCACCTCGTCTTCGATGGCCTGGCATTTGTCGGTGTATTCAGCCTTCAGCGGTTCATCAGACATGGCATGCTCGCTCAACTCATTGCGAGTGACTACAGCTAGGCCGTAGGCTTCGATCAGAGTGCTCAATGCCAGAAATCGCAATTCTGAGAGCTGTTTGCGGTGTCGTGGCAGCCGTATCATGAGGCGTGCTCGGCCGATTTTCTCGAAGTCCAATGGCTGTCGCCTCTCAGATCCAGGATCCGTCATTGTCCTCCACAAAATTGCCGATAGCAACGTCAATCCAAGCACGTGGACTAATGCTCGCCGATCGCTTCAAGAGATTGGATGCAGTAGCGATGCCTGATAGCTTATTCAGAAGCGTCCCCTGACGCCAACCTTTGCGCCCGCAGATGTCTCGCCGTCGCCTTCGATGTTGAATAGCAGACCGGTGTCAATCGACCAGCTCTCCCCAGTTTGCAGCGACAGGGCGGCCGAGAACGAACCGAAGAGGCCCGCCCCATCAAGGCCGGAGTATCCGAGCGTGCCGCCGAGTTTGGGTGTCAGGATCCTGTCGTTATCGAGGGTGAACGGCCGGGCGATCTCCGCCCCCAGGCTCACCCTCAGCTGCTCTTCGGTAAAGCCCTTGAGGTCGATCTCGTCGCCGGTGCCATTCCTCACCCCGTAGTCATCAACCGTTTCAGAGAAATAGACGGCCCGCAGCGCCGGCGTAAACACCGTTGCATCATCAAGCTGCCATTGCCCCTTGACCGCCGTGTCCAGCAGAAACCGGCGCGTGTCGAACGTGCCGTCAAGGGCAGTCGTGTCGATGGTGTTGGACGAGCCGCCATAGAGCAGGCTCGAATCCCAGAAGATGCCCTTGCCGAGTTCGAAGGAGGCATAGGGACCGGCCAGCCAGCCATCGCCGAACAGCTCCGCGTCCTCGTCGGTCGGGTCGGTCATCCGGTCGTAATGGAAGGACACGCCGAGCAGTGCTTTCTCCGACAGCAGATAGTCTGCGCCAAGCGAGACCATGCCGAAGTTGCCCCACCTGTCGTCGTCGTCCTTGCGGCGGTGCATCAGGAACGTGCTGTCGAGCCAGATGTTGAAGGGCGAGGCTTCAGCCTGGTCAACCCCATCGGCCCTGTCGCGCGCGGCCTCCATTTGGGCAAGGCTGGTGGAAAAGCCGAGTGTGACGCCATCGGTGGAAGGTGTCATGCGCGTGGTGACCGTGTCCGTTCCTACGGCCATCCGCCGCCGGTCGAGCAGACCCGGCACCTTGATGGTCGAGGCGATCAGGTTCTGCCGCGTCCGCACGAAGTCACGCACGAGCGCATCGATCTCCGCGGCATGCCCGGACGCATCGAAGGCGAGATTGTAGGTCACGGTCCCGGTGTTGGAAGTACCGAGCGCACTGACCATGCGGAAGCCGACGCGCACCTGGCCGGAGTAGGCCCTGTTGGGCGTGAATTTCAGATACCAGCCAACCGGGGCGGCGACCGGACCGACCTGTGCCAATTCGCCCTGGATGATGGATGCCGTTCCGGCTTGGGCCGGCTCGACAAAGATCGTCTCGGCCGCTGTGAACGGGCCGCCGGTGGCGCCGCGATTGAGATAGACATCAGGCGGTGCCGATCCGGCCGGGACATCGACCACTTTGTCGGCGACCGTGATGGTGCGAGCTTGGACTTTCACGGTATAGCTGGCCGTTCCCGTTGCGCCGTTGGTGTCACAAACCTCGATCGTGAACGAGTAACTGCCTCCGGCGTCGGCGGCCAACGGGCCGGTCAGCTGACCGGTTGAAACGTTGAGGACCATGCCGTTAGGCAAAGCGCCGGATGCAAGGCGATAGAGCATTGGGCCGGTTCCGCCTTTGGCGGCGATCGGCTGGCTGTAGTCCTCGCCGGCCATGGCTTCCGCGAGCGCTCCAGCGGGTGGCTCGAAGGTGAAATCGACTGGAGCCGCTGCAACCACGATCGCATAGCGCGCGGTTCCCGCAGCGTTGTTGGCATCTGTCGCCGTCACGGTGAAATCGTGGTTTCCGGCCCGGGTTGGAGTGCCGCCGATCGCGCCGGTCGCGCCGTCGAGCTCGAGGCCCGCAGGAAGCTGGCCCGATGTGATCGCATATCGATAGGGCGCGCCTCCGGCCGAGGCGGTGACGGTGATGCCGCTATAGGCGCTTCCGGCGGTTCCACTCGCCAGTCCACCAGCCGGCGGCGAGAAGGTGAGCGTCGGTGCTGTCACTGTGATCGCCACCGTTGCGGCAGGGGAGGTGCCGGTGGGGTTGGTGGCCACATAGGTGAAGCTGTCGGAACCGGAATAGCCCGGTGTCGGGGTGTAGGTGATCGCCAGTTCCGACACGGCGGCCGTGCCGTGCGCCGGCTGGGCGCCGACGGCCACGGAATTCGCTGGGCCGCCGGTGAGATCGAGCCTGATCGGGTTGGCTGCGGAGTTTGCTGCGACAGTCGCCCGCACATCGTTGGCTGTCGGAGCCTGGAGGACGATGGCGATCGAGTAGCTTGCGGTTCCCGTTGCGTTGTTGGCGTCGGTCGCCGTCACGGTGAAATTGTAGCTTCCGGCCGTCGTCGGCATCCCCGAAATGCGACCGGTGATGCCATCGAGCGCAAGGCCTGCAGGCAGTGCGCCTGAAGTCACGGCATAGCGATAGGGCGCGGTGCCGGCCGACGCGACGAGGGTGACGTCATAGGCTGTCGCGACGATACCCTCGGTCAACGTGCCCGCTGAGGGCGAGAAACTGAGGGTGGGGGCGGTGATGGTGATCGTCACCGTCGACGCCTTGGACGTGCCGGTGGCATTGGTGGCGGTGTAGGTGAACCTGTCGGAGCCGGAATAGCCCGGTGTCGGGGTGTAGGTGATCGCCAGTCCCGACACCGAAGCCGTGCCGTGCGTCGCCTGCGTGCCGATGGTCAGAGTATCGGCGATCCCGCCGCCGAGATCTGGTGTGACGGGGTTGGCCGTGGAGTTCGCTGCGACCGTTGCGCTCACATTGCCGGTGGTCGGCGCCTCGACCGCAATGGCGATCGAGTAGGCTGCCGTCCCCGTGGCGTTGTTGGCGTCGGTGGCCGTGATCGTGAACGGGTAGTCCCCGGCGGTCATCGGCGTTCCCGATATGAGGCCGGACGCTGGATCGAGCGTCAACCCGTCCGGCAGCGTGCCGTTGACGGCGTAGATGTAGGGGGCGGTGCCGGCTGATGCCGCGACCGTGACGCCGCTGTAGGCGGTTTTGGCGGTACCGCCGGGCAAGGCGCCGGCCACGGGCGAGAAGCTGAGGGTCGGCGCAGAAACGGTGATGGTCACAGTCGCCGCATTCGACGTACCGGTGGTGTTGGTGGCGGTGTAGGTGAAGCTGTCGGAGCCGGAATAGCCTGGTGTCGGTGTATAGCTGATCGCAAGTCCCGAAACTGAAGCTGTGCCGTGGGATGGCGACGTCCCGATGGCCAGCGTATCGGCAACCCCGCCGCCGAGATCGAGCGCTACCGCGTTCGCCGTGGAGTTTGCCGCGACCGTCGCGCTCACATCGCCGACGGTCGGCGCCTGGACCGCGATCGCGATCGAGTAGGCCGCTGTCCCCGTGGCGTTGTTGGCGTCGGTGGCCGTGACCGTAAAGGTGTAGTCTCCAGCGGCCGTCGGCGTTCCCGAGATAAGACCGGACGCTTGGTCGAGTGTCAGCCCATCGGGCAGCGTGCCGTTGACGGCGTAGGTGTAGGGCGCGGTGCCGGCTGCGGCCGTGACGGTGGCGCCACCATAAGCGGTCGCGGCCGTTCCGCCCGGTAGGGTGCCAGCCGGCGGCGAGAAGGTGAGGGTCGGCGCAGAAACGGTTATCGTCACGAGCGCGGCGGCGGACGTGCCGGTGGTGTTGGTGGCGGTATAGGTGAAGCTGTCGGAACCGGAGTACCCAGGTGTCGGAGTGTAGGTGATCGCGAGTCCCGATACCGAAACCGTGCCGTGCGTCGGCTGCGTGCCGATGGCCACTGCGTCCGCCGCACCGCCACTGAGGCTGAGCGCAATCGGGTTCGCCGAGGAGTTTGCTGCAACCGTCGCAGTCACAGCGTCGGCGATCGGCGCAGGCTTCGGTGTGACCGAATTGGACGCATTGGAGGCCGGACCGGGGCCGATGCTGTTCGTGGCCGTGACTTTGAATGTGTAGGCCGTGCCGTTGGTAAGGCCCTTCACGGTGATGGGACTTGATCCGCCGGTTGTTGCGGCACCACCCGGATCAGCCGTCACGGTATAGCTGCTAATCGGTGTGGTTCCGGTATTCACAGGGGCGGTGAAGCTGACCGTCGCCTCGCCGTCACCCGACGCAGCGCTGACGGCGGTAGGAGCATCCGGAACTGCGCCCGCGCGATTGACGACGATGTCGTATGTCTTCTTGGTGACGGCGTCCTGTGCCGTAACCAAGATGCTTATGGCGTTGTCGCCGACTTGTAGGTTGACGGGAAGGCTGCCCGGCGCCGTGATGACGGTCCCGTTGACCGAGACGACGGCGCCGGGATGTGCGTTGGCCGGCGTGACGGTGATGGCGGAAACGCTATTGCCCACCGCGACAGTATAGCTGGTGGTAGCGGCGTCGAAGACCGGCGTGAGCGTGCCGCTCGAAACGCTGATGCCCGAGAGGTTGGCGTCGCTGGAGGGTGGCGCGACGGTCATCGGCGTGCCGCCGGTAAACGCACTGGTCATCTCGTTGCCGGCGCTATCCTTTATGCCCGTGCTGGGGGACAGGCTGAGAGCCAAGGTGCCGTCTCCCGAAACATCCGCCACACGCACTTGATAGGTCGATCCCGATCCCGACACACTGTCAATCGTGCCTTGCGCCGTTCCTGTTTTCACCAGGTTGAACTTGCCAATGTCTACGGCCGTGACCGGTTCGGAGAATACCACGTCGAATACCGTGCCCGTTGCAGCGGGATTGATTGACGCGACCGTGGGCCGGACGCCATCGATCCTGATGCCTGATGTGTCGGCAATATTGCGAAGTGTGATATCTGCATCCACTAGGCGGTTGTAGTCCGTGATCGTTGCCCCCCCGCGCGCCATTGACGAGATTGCGATTCCGTCTTCGTCGAGGTCGTTTTCGGCAACCGTGTAGGAAAACGTCATGGTGTTAAAGACGGCGCCGATCAGGTTGATCCGCCGCTCGACAGCCCCAAAGACAGCCTTCACGTACGGCCCCCCGTTGCTAGCGATGTGCTGATCGAACTCCACGTCGAACATCAGCGTGGCGCCGATCGCGTAGGTTCGTGCGGGCGTATTGAGCGGCTTGACGGCGGTGACAACCGGCGCGGCGACATAGGTATAGCCGTTTGCGCGCGTCACGGAACTGTTGCCCACGGTCGTCACGGTCACATCGGCCGGGCCGGCCGCTCGTGCCGGTGCAGTGGCGGTAATCCGGGTGGCACTATCGACGGTGAACGTGGTGGCGGGAACGCCGCCGAATGCAACGGCACTCACGCCGATGAAGTTGGTGCCGGTGATGGTCACGGATTGTCCACCGGCGGTGCTTCCGATGTACGGCGCAACGCTCATGATCGTGGGCGGTGCGGCGCGGGTGACGACCACCAAATAGGTCCGCTTGATCGTGCGGTCCTCGGTCATGACAGTGACGGTGAGCGTATTATCGCCAACATTGAGTGGCACCGCGGACGATGCACCCGACACAGCGCTGGCCCCGTTGATCTTCAACGTCGCAGTGCTTCCAGGGGTGGACGGTGTCACGCCAAGGGTGGACACGCTGTTGGCCACGGTGGCCCTATAGGTCGTTGTCGCGGTGTTGAAGGCCGGCTCGAGATTGCCGCTCGACAGCGTGAGACCGGAAAGAACGGCGTCCAGCGGGTTGCTCTTCGTGACGCAGACGACGTCCATACGCCAGGGAGAGGTCGTCTGGCTATAGTTTATGGCTTCGACATAAATGCCGCCTAGGACAAGGTCCTGCCCGGAAAACGACGCGGATTCATTGCCAGTTACAACGCCGCCATCATAACTGGCCTCGATATATGGGGTTCCACTTCCCGCAAGCGCATTGAAATACGCGCTCTCCCAAAAGGATGGATTGCGGATCAGATCGATATGAAGCTGATCCGTCGCATGAAAATCGCTATTGGGATAGGCCTTCGTGAGAAATCCGACGTCCTTCCCGTTCAGATCAGCAACGATATTCTCGCACCCTTTCGACCCGGCGAACGCTTCTCCCGCAACCGCCACGAGGCCGGAAAAAAGGAAGATGAGGGCTGTCAGCAGCCGAATTTGATTGCGCCGAAACCCCTGCGTCTTTTCAGCCTTCGGCACAGCCTCCACCGGCGTGCCGATGCACTTTCGCTCGCGGCTGCCGTCAGACGGCATCGTATCGTGGGTGATGCCGCTTGCCACACGAACGGCTCGGTTGCAGGAGCGTGCGGACGTGGCCGATCGATAGCTTGGCATGACGGATTTCTCTCAACAAAAACCGCGCCATGGCAGGCGCGCTTCGTGTTAGCTCGGAGAAAGTGCCGCCTTCAATTGTCGGAGGCGGGCAGACGTGGAAATGCGCACCCCGTGCCAATGACCCTGCGTTTACTGCCAGATCGGCTGTCTCGCCACCACACCCAACGCTTGTCGCAGAGGTCCCTATCGCCCGATCAGGCCGATCCATTGTGACCAGTCGGTCGCCGACAATCCGGGTGAGGATTTCAGCAGGGCCGGATGGTGCGCCGAAAGATGGCGTAGCTCCCGCGGCGACAGGCCGAATTCGCGGCGAAATGCGCGGCTGAAATTTGCCGCGTTGGTAAAACCATGGGCCAAGGCGAGGTCCGCAATCGCGACATGTCTATAATCCGGCGATCGAAGGTTTACGAAGGCGCGCCGCAGGCGCTGCTGCGCCAGGAAAACCGAAAATCCCCCAACCTGTTCCAGAAGGCGGTAGACCGTTCGGCGCGACAGCCCGAATGCGGCCATGACACGCTCTACGGTCAGATCGGGTTCGAGCAACTGGTCAGTTATGTAGCGCCTGACCGCGATCGACAGCGCATGGCCGACGCTTGCTGCATTGCCTTCGCTCGTCTGGCTGTTTATCGCAGCGCCGGCAAGATCAAGCAGCGGAGACAGGACCGCTTCCGCGTCGCCGACGGAGATATGATCCAGCTGCTTGTGAAGGCTGCCGAGCGTGTCCCTTAACAACGAAACGAGCGGCATTTTCGCCGGCAGGACCAATTCATGACTGTCGTTCGGGCGCTTCAGACGGGGAGCTAGCATCTGGCGAGGGATGACGAGGCTGAGATGCTCGTGATCGATCGTGGATGTGGCGAGGGGCTGAGCCATATCGATCACATAGAGGTCGCCAGGGCGGGCGACACTGCCGGAGGTTCGACGGCTTCCACTCTCACCACTGAGATAGAACTGTACGAGATACCCATCCATGCCGTCCCGGGCGATTTTGTAACGGGATCGATCGAAATCCTGGCTTGTTGATCGGGTGCGTGCAACGCCGACGCCTCCGATCAGGGCCGCATCGACACTGGCAAAAAATGGGTCTTCGGTCGGCGCCCGAAGCCGCGTATCGAACAGTACGCCGATCGACTCACGCCACATCAGATGGGCGTCTTTCTGCCGCATGGTGGTGGTGTCGAATCGAGACCGTGGCAATCCCAAGTGCTCGGTATGGGCGACCTCAGAGCTTGCAGTCGTTTCAAATGACGGGTTCATAGACTTCATTCATTGCGGCGCGGGCTTGCGTGCAAGGATCTGCACGTTCCGACTGATTTCTAATGAAATCGCAAGTTATTGAAAACTTCCGGCAAAGCAACCGCAGGCGGTGGCATCGCGGCTTGAACTCAGAGAGGGTTGGGTCGGCGTTCGCGTGACCAAGGGGTCGGGAGCCACTGACGCGTCCGCACCAGCACATGTGCTTTCAACGCACGTTGGGATGGTAGCAAACTGTGATCATCCGTGAAGAACAGTCTGTTTTGATGTGATCAAGCTCGTAACCGCAACTGAGATGCGGAGGCGAGAGCGTCGAGTCGCGCTCCCGGGATGCGATATCAATGATCATCGCCAGGTCTGGAGCCTGCGGGTCCCCACGAAGAACCGATCGCCCTATGGCCTTGGGGAGGCGCGGCCGTTCGTTTCGTCGCAAGGCGGAATTCCAGTCGATACATTGTGCGATCTCTCGTAATCGCCGCACAAACAGGGATTGCCTGATGCCGAAAGAAGGGCCTCCGCGAAGTGCGCCGCGGCTGCTTCCAACGCCTCCGAAGGCCGTCTCTGAAACGATCAGTTGCACCGCCACGCTACCACAAGCGTCGCGACCTCGCCGCTTTCGTTAAGATCTACAGCCTCGCCAAGAGAGTCCGCCGGCCGATTGTGCGATGTCCTGAAGGTGGGCCAGCGAGCTTGTCGCGTCCACGCCGTTCTTCCCTTTATAGAACGCCATATTACGCCTTTCTCTGCCGGAAGGCGATTCCTTCGAAGGGAACCTGGGCATGTCCATCATCGCTGCTCTGTTCATCGCCGAGCTTCTGACTCCGTCAAGCTTGGCATCCTCGGCGCTTCCGTCATCTCCGCAGCCCTGGGTCTCCTGGCGCTGATCTGGCTGACGTCTCCTGGCAGATGGTAGTAGCTCGCTCCGTCGGCGCCGCTCGGCGTTTTCCTGTCTGGATCGGCGATTGCTGGCCCCCAACTCGCGATAGACGCGGCCGGGAATACTAGCAGGCCGTCTACGCGATTTTCGAACAGCCACCGCCCCTCGAGCGCGGGAGTATGAGCGCGGTTCATTCGGCTAAACCTCAAAGAACCTCATTGAAAAGCGGACTAGAATTCCGCGTCTGACGTGCTGGCCTCCCGTGCCACCGGCAGACCTTGGGTGCCACCACGGTGAACCTGAAAGTGGAATTGAAACGACGCTTGCGCTAAAGCGGTGGCCAAAACCATAGGATCAGAGGCACGCCCAGCACGACCACAATGAACGAGAGCGGCAGCCCCAACTTCCAATAATCGCTGAAACGATAACCGCCGGGTCCCAACACCAAGGTGTTGCACTGGTGTCCAACAGGCGTAAGAAAATCACAAGCCGCCCCCACTGCGACTGCCATCAAAAAGGCGTCCGGATTGTAGCCAAGGCGCTGAGCAAGCGTAACAGCGATCGGCGCGACGACGAGAACGGTGGCTGCATTGTTCAGGAACGGTGTTGCGGCCATTGCGACCACCATGATCATTGCAAGGGCCCCATAGGGAGGCAACGTGGTAGCAAGTTGAGCGAGGCCGCCGGCGATTAGGTCGGCACCACCGGTCGCACGGATCGACTCGCTGACCGGAATGAGAGCGCCCAGCATTATCAGTATGGGCCAATCGACAGCCTCGTAAGCTTCCCGAAGCGAAAGTGAACCGAGCATTACCGTCAGCACAGCAGCCGTAACGAAGGCCGTGGCGACGGGCAGCAGGCCGAATGCCGTTAGCACCATGGCGCCAGCCAGGACCACCACCGGCATCAGGCCTTTTCGGGGGTTCCCCAAGCGGATTTCGCGCCCGACCAACGGAAGAAGACCGAGTTCCATCAACCTGGTCGGGAGAAGCACGAGATCGCCCTTCAAAACGAGAACGTCGCCTGGTCTTAAAGCGATGTCGCGCAATCGATCAGTGAATCGTTCGCTGCTTCGGCTTACCGCGAGTAGATTGATATTGAAGCGATCATGCAGTGCCAAACGCTTGGCGGTTTGCCCGATCAAGACTGATTTCGGGCCGATCACTGCTTCAATTCCGGCAATCTCCTCATCGGCTCCCTTCGCTTCCGTCGGGCGGTCGTGCCCCTCAAGTTCCAAACGCGCACGACTGATGCCCCGTTCGAGCGCCTGAGGGTCTCCTTCCAACAAAACGATATCGCCTTGATGGAGAATGACCTCCGGCAGGGGCATCAGCGGTTCGACCCGATTGCGAATGAGGCCAGTGACCAGAACCTCCTCGTCCAACAAGATCGACAGGTGACGGATTGACTTGCCGATGACGGACGAAGTCGCAGTGATGCGGGCCTCTGTCATGTAGTCGTTAATGTTCAGCGCCTTCTCCATTGTCGCGGCCGCCTTGCGCTCCTTTGGAAGCAGCCGGTAACCAAACGCCAGAAAGATCACGCCCGCTGCGGCAAGCCCTACGCCGACGGGGGTGAAATCGAACATGTTGAAAGGGCGCCCCGTCAGTTCCTCGCGCATCCGGGAGACGACGATATTTGGCGATGTTCCGACGAGAGTCGTGAGACCGCCAAGCAAGGAACCGAACGCCATAGGCATCAGAAAAGACGACGGGGAGGCTTTCGAGCGGCGCGCCATCTGGAATGCGACTGGGATCATCATCGCCAAAGCGCCGATGTTCTTGATGAAGATGGAGAGAACCGAGACAGTCGTCACGAGAATGACAACCTGACCCTGGACAGAGGTCACGCTTGGCGCCGCCCGATGGAGGAGTGCCTCTATGACGCCACTTCGCTCAATCGCGGCGCTGACGACCAGCGCGCTGGCTACAATGATGACAATGTCGTCGCCGAAGCCGGAAAACGCTGCCTTGTGGGGCACTAGCCCGGTGAAAACTGCGGCAAGCAACGCGAGAACGGCAATCAGGTCATAGCGGAGCCGTCCCCAAATGAATGCGGCCATCAGGCCGATCAGAATGGCGAAGGCGAAAGCCTGAGCCTGTGTCATGGATAAAGTCCCGACCAACTCTTCCCAACGCCGGTTCCATTTTACTCGCCTGAAAGATCTAATGTCTGGATTGCTTACCAGCTTTTTTCAAAGGCGCGGCACCCCGAACGTCCATCCAGGACGTTTTCCCGCCTCGTAGCCCGGATGCACGCATGATCAGGCGACTACAGGATGCTTCCGAAGAGGACCGAATACACAATCACTGCAATCGCCAGCGTAAACGCAAGCGATACCAACAAGCGCGTGAAGTCGTACGTAGAGAAGCGGGCGGGGATGAGGTTTTTCATAACGATCTCCTATGTTTCGTCGAGATGCCCAACGAGCCGCGTACCGCGCTTCACGATAGTGCGCGACTGCAACTCGTGCTGACCTTGCTGACGACGTCAGCTGGAACTTGGATGTTGGCCATAATGCTCGCTACGAGTTCGTCACGCTTCGCACGATTGGCGTAGCCCTGAAGCGTTGCGAGATCCGTGCTGGTGGCAGTAGCCATTCGTCCAGCGGTGTCTGAACAGATGCCGGCAAAGGCGTCCACTCTGGCCGTTTCTGCCGCCAGATTGCTGGCAGTCGTAGTGGTGAGCCATCCCGCATTGAAGCCGATGATTGGGCTGAAGAAAAGCCCGACCACCAAACCAATGGCGTAGGGTTTTGCATGTTCAAGGATTTGTCCGAAGGTCATGGATTAATTCCCTTTAATCAGGTGATTATCGGGATCGTTGCGGGCCCGCGCTCCGACCAGGAGCCAATGGCAATCCAGATTTACTACAGTGCGCTTTAAAATATTTAATGTAAACAACCAATTGAAATGTTCATTCAAAAGTACGTTTCAAATAATTATCGTGCATAATTTTGAGCCTAAAACCACCGTATCTCGATTTATCAGTGCTCGTATATTTATAGAGTCTGAACGTATTTTTCGATAAAACAGATTCGCAATTAATAGACAAAGTAAAGCCGTATTCAAGGCATACAGACTTTTGATTGTTTTTGGCGACAGATTGGCTTTTTGCTTTACCAGGGTTATCGATCTAGATTTCGCATATTCACCTGCGGCCCCGTCGTTATGAGCTTCGTGCGAGTACGCTGAAGCGATGGGAGCTGTTTGCGCAGTGATTGGCGCCAAACGGCCGATCCCGGCTGAATCTCGCTCACGTATGCCGCAGAAAAGGAGGGCAGCGTGTTGCCCGGACGAAACATCGAACAGTCCATTTCGACCCACCATTTTGGATGCTAGACCTCGGCGAGATAGTGGCACCTGGCGAATAGCCGCAATCTTCCCGTCACCCTAACCGCATTGGCAACGTTAAAGTGTCACCATCGATCCCGACCGGTCTGTCAGTGCGCCATGGAGATCGCGCAAATATTTCACCCCGTGCGGCGGAAACGATCACATCGCTAAATCCGCTTCAGGTACATCTCGCCTCGGTATCGCATCCGCAATGATGAACTCGGCCACGAGCAAGAGAGCAACGAAAGACAATCCGCAGCCGATGAACAGGGCATGACGCCCGATAGCAGAGCAGTGTCGCCGTACATCGGCTGCCGCAAGGATGGCTGCAGATGAAAAGCAAACACGAAGAACACGCGTTCGTCATCAGCGAATGGGAATCCGAAGGGGGGGCGCCGAACAGGTCTGAACAGCTCGGTCAGTATAGTCGCCGTTTCGACGGAGACGGAACCTATTCGATCTATCACCTCTTCACGGGAAAGACCGCAGAAATAGGCACCTGGAAGATGGAAGGGCTCAGCCCTAAAAATGCAGCGCGAGCGCTGCGTATTCTCAATACCCCCAAGCTGGCCGGCAGTCGCCTCCGCCCCTGAAGAAACATTCGCAGCGTGCGTTGATAGAACGCGCTGCGGCCCGGCGCCTGCCCAGCCTTCCATCGGCCGAAGCCCTACTACGTTCGGAGATCGCTACTCCATGCTCAGAGCCCGCTGCGGACCGCTGCCGCCGGTTGCACTCCCAGGCGTTGCCGGAGCTCTGAACACGGCGACGTCACCGGCTGACTGTCTGTTGCGAGTCTTAGGTTGGAGGGGCTTATGCCTGCAATCGTTACTATGCCTTGGTGCCTTGCTTCAGGCGAATGCTGACGGGCCGGCCCTCCGCATGCTGAACCTCGAACTTGTTGGTCTTTCGGATGAGGTCGCTAAGCTTTCGAAACCCGAAGGTACGCGGATCAAAGTCTGGTGCCAAGTTGAGCAGTTGTTTGCCAACAGTACCGAGGTTTACCCACCCTTCTTCGGTTTCTTCTTGGGAAAGTACTTTTTTTATCAATGGCACGGCGGCGCTCGCCGGTTGCAAGGACTTTGCCGCTGATGCGGTATCCTGTTCGTCTTTCCCTGCGTCTGCGAGCAGGTTCTCAGTGTAAATGAATCGGCGGCAGGCCTGCCGGAAGCTCTCCGGAGTCTTTTGTTCGCCAAAGCCAAAAACGTCGATGCCCTGCTCGCGAATACGGGCGGCCAAACGCGTGAAATCGCTATCGGACGAAACGAGGCAGAAACCATCAAAACGACCACTATGCAGCAGGTCCATGGCGTCGATCACAAGCGTGATATCTGATGCGTTCTTGCCGGTCGTGTAGGCGAACTGCTGCTGAGGAATGATCGCGTGTTTCGCGAGCACATCCGCCCAGGCCTTGGAACGCGTGCCCGAGAAATCGCCGTAAATGCGGCGGACACTCGCCTCCCCGATCTTTGCCACCTCTTCGAACAACCCGTCGGCGATCTTTGCCGAGGTATTGTCCGCGTCGATAAGGACTGCCAGGCGTGGTGATCGAGGCTCAGACGGCATGCTTTGCTCCTCTTGTCCAATCATCAAAGCTTAGCAGCCGCTTCGCTATCGCACTATCCGGCTTTCCAGCCAGCACTCTTTTTCACCCGCATCAACGCCATCAGCATCGGGCCGAGGGAGAATTCTCCCGCCGCGCCTTGCCGATCAGATCCCTGAGATAGCCGGCTGGCGAAACTTATATTCCCCGCGCCAAGGGCGATCACGCTCTCATTTATGGAGGCGTAGTCCGGCAATTGGAGATTGCTGGTCCTTTAGAGACGCGAAAGGTCATCGAAGATGATTGTGCGGCTCCACAGAGGGCCTATGGCGGCAAGCCGCTAAGAGAAGACGGGAGACGTCATGGGCGATGGTCAACGGCGTCTGGCGTCGCGCCAAATAACAGCTCTGAACAATGGCGAGCGGGTTTACCGTCGCCCACCGCTGGGGCCGGAACGAACGCGCATTTGGCGCGTTACATCCTACGTTGGAGTACGGCAGGAAATAGCATCGTCAATCATCCTGATCGACGATAACCAGGTACTCCCAAGAGGCCCCGATGGATATCACCACACTACTCATCATCGTTCTCGTTGTTCTCTTGCTGGGGGGCGGCTGGTACGGTCGCGGTCGCTGGTATTGAGCCGTTCGTCACGGGCGGGCACTCCCCTATCCTGGACTGATCGAATTTCTCGAAGCGATCCCTTTGAGGCCCATCGTGACCGGATCGCAGCCTTATGGGTCAGTGAATTCCTCCTATTGCGGTCACGCGCATCCCTAGCTCCGAGAGTGTTTCAGCAACGCTCGTCGGAGCTACTCGTTCTGAACCTCTGACCGCTGCCAGGTTTCAGCGTTTCCGCAGTGTCCGTCCAATGCGACTTGCCATGCGAGGCGTCGCCCCGCTTTCTGGCAAAACGCGATCGGTCCAGAGGAGGCGGATCGGTAATGTTAGATCTTCGCAGCTGGATAGGCTCTTTACTCGCTCTCGGTGCGCTTACACTTCTATTTGTCGGCTGCGCGCTGGTCCTTTGGCCCTTCCTGTCGGCCTTGCTATGGGCTGCGGTTATCTGTTTTTCGACGTGGCCTCTCTACCGCCAATGCGAACGTGCCGTCGGAGGATACCGTGCCGCTGCCGCGGCGATAATGACGATGGTGGTGGTCTTTGCTTTGGCAGCACCGCTTGCATTCCTTGTGACCGCGCTCGTGGACGACATAGAGAACCTGGCAGAAGCGATTACGCAGGTCCTGGAGGAAGGGCCTTCGGCGCCACCCAACTGGGTCAACGGTCTACCCATCATCGGCGAAGGCGTCGCGGCCTACTGGGAGAACCTCGCTCACGATGCTCCAGCGTTCATAGCTGAGCTCAAGAAATTAACAGGCCCAATCACGGATATCGCGCTTTCAGGCGGAGCGGCCCTCGGCGGCGTCCTGATTGAACTTGCCCTCAGCATATTCATCACCTTCTTTCTGTTTCTGCATGGTCGTCGCATGATCGGCTTCATGCGCCAGATCAGCGAGCGCGTTGCTGGCCCGCGGTCCAAGAGGCTGCTGACGGTCATCGGTGCGACCGTAAAGGGGGTCGTCTACGGGATGATCGGAACCGCGCTTGCGCAGGGCTTGCTTGCCGGTACCGGCTTCTGGATCGCCGGTGTGCCCCAGCCCGTATTGTTGGGTTGCCTAACTTTTGCGCTGTCATTCGTGCCGGGTGGTCCACCGTTTCTTTGGGTGCCGGTGGGGCTTTGGCTTCTGCTCCAAGGTTCCATGGGCTGGGCGATTTTCGTCGGCTTGTGGGGTTTTCTTCTTGTCAGCAGCATCGACAATTTCCTGCGGCCGTACCTGCTCAACCAAAACACCAATCTGCCGGTGTTGCTCAGTTTGTTTGGACTGGTTGGCGGGGTGCTCGCCTTCGGGTTGATTGGGCTCTTTCTTGGACCCACATTGTTGGCGGTCGCGTACAATCTGTTTCTCGAGTGGGTGGCAGCCGAGATCGAGGGACGGGTCCAAGCAGCCTCCGGCTTGCCCGTGGATTTGGAAACCAACTCGAATAACTGAGCAACGTTGTAAATCTGGCCTTGCTGAAGTTCCTGTCTGGCTGGGCGCTTCTCACCGGCGGCCCGGCGATAGCAATGGCCTGGCAGTGACCTCATGCTTTGCCTGTCGAGGAGATAGCGGCTACCGGCACCAAAGTGAGCAATGCAGAAGAAAACGGCAATTGGTGCCCCATCCGATCAATGGACTGTCTCCGGCGCTGCAGCGAGATCAGGCTGTACGCCGCCACCTTCGTTTTCCCAGCGGTCGACATCTTCACACGGGAAAGGTGGCGAGAGCATTTCGATCTGGCTCATCAGAATGGTGACGAGAGCTGCTTCGGAGCAAGTGCCGCGTTGAAAAGCCGAGATCAGCAATCGAGCTGCGGCTCGTCTTTTCGCGCGGTGCCACGCACTCCCGACATCGAATATCCCGACGGTGTCGAGCACCCGTTTGAGCATATCGAGGGGAACGGGGACATGGGAGGCTACGTTGGAAGACATCTTGTCCTCCTTTGGTTGGAGGCATATCCGCAGACCGAACTTGAGGGCTGCTTAAGAGTTTGCCTGCCATCACTGTGATCCCGCTGCAAAGATATGGGAAGCACTTTCGTGATCGCAGTCTGATATCATGAGTTGGAGACGACAGACTGGACCCCCGGCTTTAGCCGGGAAGCTTTGCCAGAGTCCCGGTCCCGACGCCAAGCTTGAGCCCGGAGCCTTTGCCCGGCTCGATAAAAGGATCAAGCCGGGCTGGTGTTTGCGTCAGGCCGCTTTCGGCGGTCTGATTGACGACCTTGGTGGCGGTCGCGGTCAGGGCGATCTCCGTCGCCTGCTCTTCGTCAAGCGTCGTCATAAGCAGCTTGGCGTCTTTCATGCCCAGCTGCAGCGCCCAGGTCCTCAGCGAGCCCTTCGTAGTGTTCGACAGCCTGTGCGGCTGCAAGCAGTCCGGCGTCGAGCGCGGGCGAGCCTTGATACACTTCCATGATCGAGCCGCCTTCCCATGATTGCGCCACATCTTTTTTCAGGCTTTTTGCCGATGATCCTGAACACTTCGTCAAGCCGCTAGACATCCTCCTTCAGCAGGGGCTACGGGCTAACGATGTCAGGCTTGTTCGCAGTTCCGTAGTGGTCGTGAAGCCCCCACCACTTGTATGGATCTCCCTGCGTACGGCCGGACGGCACGTCCTGCCAGGTTTCCTGTCGGCCAAGTGGCGTGAGGTCCAGGAGCGTAAAGATCGGACCGATCGCTTTACGCGATCCCAGTCCATCATGTTTTCTCCTTGAACGTTACGTCCCACACCGGCACCCGCCGCCTGTGTCGTGGATCAATGATGGACGCTTTCCGCGTTGCGCTTACGGGTTGCAGCCGCCTTTTTTGCGGAGGCCGATCGCTCTGCTTTAGGTCTCGAAGCAGCGGCTTGTCCGCCTTTTCTTCCACCCTTTTCAGACGAGGCGTTGCTCTCCGGGTGCCCACGGCCCGAACCGGACTTGTTGCCGCCGCCGCTTTCCTTATTCACCGTGGCCCAGGCTCGACGCTCGGCCTCCTTTTTCGGAACGCCACGGTCTTCATAGCCCTCCTCAATATGCTCGGCCTTGCGCTTTTGCTTGTCGGTGTATGCGGACTTGTCACCTCGAGGCATGGTTTCGCTCCTTCTCGCTACCTCGCGTTCAAACTCTCGATAACAGGCAAGGTTCCGCTTAGGCGCGCCCTTGTCTGCCCACGTGGATCGCGGCCCCGCCGCGTGTTCTTCGCACCTTCGGTGTCGCTCACGACGACGGAGAAAATCCGGCCCTTGAGATGCCGCGGGTAAGCCCAGCCGTCCATCTCAGGGCCAATGACAAAGTGCTGGCGAGGTGGAGAAGCAAGCCGTGCGGGGGTGAATGCTTCGACCGTACTCAGAGGCTATCCGGTCGAGCGACAGGAATTCGACGTCAACATCGCCTCTTTCTTCAATCGACGCCTTAGCCAACTCCAGCATGCGATAGAACTTGGATTCTCCCCCGGACAGGTGTGCTCGCTTCGCGCGGATGCGTTGACCAACAGAATTCCAGATGGCCGACGTATTGTCGTCATGACGTACTTTCGCCTCATCGATCGCTTTTCGCGGCAATCCAGTCAACACAGAGTTCGTAGGCTGGATCTCTATAGCCGGGTCCCGCACTGCGGGTGTAGGGGCTCATTCTGGACTCATATAGGCATCCCATGCGGCGTTGGCGATGTCACTAAGCTGGGCCTTCAGGTGTTCAAACGCTGGGGGCCTCTCATTGTGTGAGATATCGTCGCGTGAATTCTCGTTTGTTGAGCCCAGGACTGGTCATGCCCGTTCGTGAGGTGAGAATCGGGTCGAAATCGGTGTGTCTGCTTGTGAGGCTATTGATGCTCTCGTGTCTCAGGAGAGAACGCGGAGCCTGCAAGAAGGTTCTGTGTGCCTGTGGTGATTGGCCTGTGGCAGAAAACTCCGGGCATCCGGGAACCAGTCACGCCGTTCGCGGGTTCGGTTGATCTTGAAGGAGGCACCGGGGCATGAAAGCAGTCGGCAAGTGGCGGCATATCTGCGTCGATGCCCAACGCATGTTTTTGGAGCAGACGCCCTGGCACGTGCCGTGGATGAAAAACGTACTACCGCAACTTTTCGAAATATCGGAACGCCATGCGAGCAACACAATCTTCACCCGATTTATGCCACCCCAGAATCCACGCGACGCGGCGGGAAGTTGGAGGGATTACTATCAAAAATGGTGGATGATGACCGGCGAGCACCTGCCTAAAGAAATGCTCGAGCTGCCGCCCTCGTTTCAAAACCTTGTGCCGCCAGCCCGCGTCTTCGACAAAACGACCTATTCGCCCTGGGTTGATGGCCGGTTGTTTTCGCACCTTCGACAAGAAGGCGTGGAAACCCTCGTCGTTACCGGCGGCGAGACGGATATCTGCGTCCTGGCGACCATCCTCGGCGCGATCGATCTCGGGTTTGGCGTCACCGTGCTTTGCGATGCGGTTTATAGCGGCGCCGACGAAACGCACGATGCCGCCATGGATCTGCTCAGCGATCGGTATTCAGTCCAGCTCGAACTCGTGAAGACCGAAGAATTCTTAGCGGCGACGCCTCGCCGTGAAGCGTAACGCAGTCCGGAGCGTCAACGACATCTGGTCGTTTGAACAACCCGGTTACCCGTCCCGAGTGAGAAGGATCCGTCGATGCCCCTGAAAGCGCTTGCCTTAAACTGCACCTTAAAATCCTCCGCAGCCACCGAGGCGTCGTCCACCGATAAAATCCTAAGTCTTATTGCGGCGGAATTCGAGAAGCATCGCGTCGACACTGAGACGGTCCGCCTGGCCGATCACAACGTAAAACCAGGCGTGACTTCCGATGAAGGTGAGGGGGATGATTGGCCCGATATACGCAAGAAGATCCTCGATGCCAACATCCTGCTCATCGGCACGCCCATCTGGCTCGGGCAGCCATCGAGTGTCTGCAAGCGTGCCCTGGAGAGGATGGACGCATTCCTTGATGAAACCGACGAAAAAGGGCGCATTGTTTCTTACGGCAAGATTGCCGTCGTTGCTGTCGTCGGCAACGAAGACGGCGCCCATCACGTTTCCGCTGAAGTTTTTCAGGCACTCAACGACGTCGGCTTCACCATTCCGGCAAATGCGGTCGCTTACTGGGTTGGCGAAGCGATGGGCTCTACCAACTTCGTCGATCTGAGAAAGACCCCTGAGCCGGTAAAAACGATGATTGCAATGCTTGCCCGCAATGCATCCCATGTTGCCACCCTGCTGAAGAACTCTGCATATCCGGGTGACGAGAACTAAGGCCCTCCAACAAGCGCCAAAGTAAGCCCCATCGGTACCGGGTTTAAAACCTGGATGATGCTGCGGCTCAATCGATCAAAGCGCAATTTTGCGCCCCGCCAGTTAGACCCGGACGCTCGCACCGCGATCCTCGTCACATCGAGCTTCATCTCGGATAGTCGCGGCCGTGCCCTCGAACCGCCATTGCGCTATTTGATAAGGTTCTCCGCCATTTCTAGATGGTGCTCCAGGGCCGGAAGCGTTTTTGCAGCCCAAGCCTTCAACTCAGCGTTTTCTCCGCCTTCGCTGTAGCGCTTGAACAGGTCCACCGCATCTTCATGCGCTTCCTGCTGATCGGAACGGTACTGTTTCCCAAAGTCTTCGCCCTTGAGATCGTTCAGCTTGGCGAGCATGTCCTTTTGAGCGGTCGTCATGGTCTTCGGCAGGGTCGCCTTGACCTTGCCACTGGAGACGAGGCCACTGAGGTCAGCAGTCGTCTTTTCGTGGTCTTGGACCATTTTCTGAGCGAAGGCCTTCGTTGCGGCATCGCCCTTTTCCAAAGCAAGCCTGCTGGACTGAACTTCGAACAGATCGCTTGTCGCCGCTTCCTGGACGAAATCCTGTGTTTTAGGTGCAGCGCCGATCAGCGAGTTTATGCCGGACTTTTCCATTGCGGACTGGGCGAGGGCCGAACCGGCCAGAGTGAGCACGAGTGAAGCAAGAACGAGCTGTTTCATGATAGGTCTCCTGTCGGCAGGTCCAACTGCCAAGTGGAAAGAGTTAAGCCGTATGCGGGATCCGGGGTGCAGCCGAGCGCCCGCTGGCAACGCGCTGGCGATCGAGCAAAGAAGACGTGCGCGCGGGCCGAGTGTCTAGCTTTCGTTCTTCGTGGGATCGGAGCGTCCGGTCGGAATAGAGCTGGTGGTCGCGGCAACCGGGTCGCTTGCGGGAAACGAACTCTCGAGACCTTCGTCGAGCTGTTCTTCCAGAGTGCCGGTATCCTTTGCGCTGCGCGCGCTTCTCAAAGACTCCACCGCCGGCGATCCCGTTTCATCGCCACCGACGATTTCGCGGTCATCCCCCTCTTCGAACGCGGCTACTTGCACCATCATAGCTTTGGCCTTGGTCACGGCCGCATCGACGCCAAGGTCTCCGCCAGTGCTTTGTAGGCGAACGGAAATCACATCTCCGCCTTCTGCAACCCATTCGACGGTCATCACGCCTCCGGGATCTGTGAGCACCTGTTGTGCGATGATGTTCATGGTTCCTGTCTCCTGTCTCGTTGGTACACGCCAACGCAAAACACGGTTCGGCGACCGGTGGTTCCGAAGATTGTCAACGCTTTCATGCAAAAAGGACCGCCCGCCGGGATGGCGGACGGTCATCATGCTAAACTAGGATGAGCCAGCCCGTCCGGTATGCTAAACCAGGATGAGCCAGCCCGTCCGGTTAGCGAGTGGACAAATCGGCACTCGCGACCTCGCCTGGAACCGGGCAGACAGTCCGCATTTCGTCCTCAGTCTCCAGACGGACTTCCGCGTCATCTGATCCCGGGAAGGGCTCGAGGCACTGTGACCTGCCGACTTCCCGAAACCTCTGGGTTCGGTCGACGTCATCGAGTCGTGCACGTCCTTGGCCGCCTTTCCATGGAACCTCAGCTCTTGCGGTCGGTGCCGCGACCGCCGCCCGTGGTGCCAGCGCCACTCTTAGCCCCGCCCGAACCGGCACTCTTGCCAGCCCCGGTTTCGCGACCGCCGGATTGTCGCTGCTTGTCGTCGTTCTTATGGCTTTGTTCGCCAGCCTTGCGATGCTGTTCGCTGCTGCCGCCCTGGCTGCGTTGATTTGCCATTGTCGTTCTCCTCGGTTGGTCCCGCCCTAGAGTCGGCGGGGACCAACAGAAGCGTGGGGGATCGATATGGTTCCCCGCCGAGCAAAAAATCGCCCCGCGACGTTGGGTGTCGAACCCGCATACGTGCAGCGCGCCTGCCTGTGCGGATGCATCCCGATGGGAACTTCAACGCGCATCGCCTGTTCGGCCTTTCGAAAAGGAGGCAGAAATGTCGATTACCAAACCGAACGATGGCGCGCCGGGCAGCGCTGACCAGTCACCGCGATGGGAAGGGCCGGAGAAAACGAGGCCGAATGATCCCGAAAAGGATCGGGATGCGGCCGGCGAAAACAATCGGGAACCCGCGAGAAATCGCCCTTCTGACGCGACCAAGACCAGGGCCGACGCGAAGGGCCAGTTTGCGGAGCCCCAAGGCAACCGCAAGAGCACGGGAGTATCGAGCGCCAAGCCGACCGTGATCACCGGGTCTGAGGATATGTCGGGTCACCGCAGTCCGCCAGGAGATAGGGAACCTCCGAAAGACTGGGACGTGGGGTTCGATCAGGCCGCACCGGACCGGTCGAAAGAATAGTTCGCTCGGCGAGTGGGCGCGGTTGGAGCGGTCGTGGGAACGACCGTCGCACCCGCGAGATTTTCCAAGACGAATATCCCGGCGCTCAATCAACGAAGCTCAAGAACATGCGTCAACTGCCGCAACAACCACGAGAATGTTCCTAACGCGTTGGTTGAGTTGGGAAATCAGAACCCGCTCCCGCGCCTCTCAGCGAGCAGCGTCGATGTCCTCTCCGGCCACGCTATAGGGGCCTGCCCTCCGGTCGCGGGCCAGTTGAGGTGCGCGGGCTTGCCGCTGTCGAATACGCCCTGGTAGCCATCTCCAAGGTGTCCTTATGCCCCATTGCGGGGGGCAGAAAGAGGAACCACGGACCCTAGGGAAGATCGAGAGAGTAACGAGAACGGCGGTCGATAGAAATGCACTTTGCCAGTTCTGAAGGACGCGAATCGGAACTGAGAGCTGGCGAGGTGATCGGTCACTGAAACAGAGGATCCCCGTGGCTCGAGACTTCCGCGTTCTCCGCCTGACTGCTTCGTGTTGGGCTATCGCCTTTCAGGTGGCGCGAGAGGAATTGATTCCGACCGTAACATCATCCCTCAAGCGGTGATGGCATTCGGTGTGAGCTTCGCTGAGGCGATCAGACGTATCACGTTTGTGAATGCAATTTGCGTCTGACTACCAGCTCTCCTCGTGCAGCCGGTCAAGCACGACGACGACCTCAGCCTGTAAATCCAGGCAAAGCTGCTGAAAATCATGGATTCGCTCCTCCCGTCGGGGCGTCTCGCGCTGAAGAGCATCGAGTCTATTTGCCGCCAACGCATATTTTTCGAAGAGGTCGTACAAACCATGATCTTTGACTGAACGCAATCGTTCGCGATGAGCGGGCAGAGCCATTGCCAAGCGCGCCCGTCCGAGGTGAACTAAACCCATGTAGCCTCCAGATTACTCATGTGCCGGGCCACGAACACGGGATATTTCACCCAGCCCACGACGAGACGAGAACTCCGATTGTCGCGTATCCCGCTTTGTGAACCAGAGAGCGCACTCCAGGAGGCAAGCCTCGTCGGTATGGCCGACACGGAACTCGTCAATCAGGAATCTTGCCAGTTGATTGCCTCGCTTGGAAAGTTTGGGAAATCCCGCTAAGAAGCAGGTCCTCTCAAATACTCGATGCAGCATTTCTACGTCTTTAGGGCCGAGAGCGCAGTTGAGATCATCCGAATGAAAGTACATTTGGGACCTCCCATGAAGGGCGGCAAAGCGTTCGTGGTATTCGCGTCCACAAAACGTCGGCAGGGCTTGCCTGGTTCCACCGGGGAAATACCCATTTCGGGCTATTCGGGCACGTGATGAAGGGGATTCTGGAGGGAGGTCGAGGGCGGGCAGTTGAGGACATATGAAATTATGGCGCCAGGGCTAGGGCGACCAGCCAACCTCCAAGGCGATCAAGACCCAGAGGCGTGCGTGCCTAAACCGTTCCCATATGGCCCTCTCCCAATGGTAGCTCAGGAAGCGAAACTTTTCATGTCGGCGGGAGCATGCACTTCCATTCGGGTGAATTGTCGCCCCGCCCTCCATCTGTAGCTTTTGAAGCGTGCTCCATCCGTTCAGACGAGCCGCTTGCACCAACGTGCTTTGGCCTCTGCCGATCCCGGCAGAGGCCTTTATTCTACCCGTAGCCTCGGCACTGTGTCTGCCCGCGGGAGTTTGCGAAACTAGTGACGGGTGATTTCGGACGCAAGCTCTAGGAACCGGCCAATCGACCAAAGGTAGGCGACGATCTCCCACCTCAGGGCGTCGCGATTGCCGTACTTCTCTACTATTCGGTCAAGCTTTTCCTTAGTTGCAGTCTGCTCCTCAATTTCGCTAATCACGTAGCTGTCATGCCCCACGGCGCAGATGTCGCAGCCTGCCTCGATGACGTCGTCGACGAAGGCCGGGATTTCACCGGGGTCCATCTGACGTCGATTGTTTTCAGTCGAGCCGCTCCTCCATTGAGGCCGTGAAGCCCTACTGCGACCCACTTCGCTATCAGGCGCAAAACTGTCTCCGCCCTTATCGGGGATACTGGGATAACGCTTGCGCTTGGCCATGCTCATGGAAATAGTAGCTCATCGGTTAGCGTGAGTAGGCGACGACTCTGCCTTGTCGGCCTAGATCTGTTGGCGTTCGGCAATCTGCTCTTTACGGGCCGGGTATTCCCGCAGAAGCTCGCGTTGAGGAGACGAACGCGTAAGCCTCGAAGAGATCGAGTAGGCAGCGCTCTCTGGCTTGGCGTCGCTGAGGGCGATATCGTGGCAGAGCATTTCAAGGCGGGTTCGCCCTAAGTGCATCAGTCTCATGGCTGCTTTCCTGTTTCAGTCGAGAACTACTTCGAGGATGCCAAAGGTGTCGGAAGGACGATGGCGACGGATTGTTGAGGTTCGTGCGATAACGCGCTGTTCACGACGAGGTATCCGCCGATGACGAGCATCGCCAAGAGCATCACGCCGATAAGAAACCCTGTCGAGAATTTTTTCGGTGGCCCGCCGTAGCGGTATTGTTCGTACATAGTCCATTCCTCCGGTCGGCAACGACACCAGAGCGAACCGAAGGGACGGGCAGGCTGCCCTGGTGTCGTTGTCGGCCTATGCCGAATAGTTCGCCATAGGCTGAGGTTTAGAAATAGCGTATCGGGGTCAGTTCTCCACGGGATTAGGACCATTGCGCCGGGGTTATGGGACTGAAGTCCCATGGTGGAACCGTTGGCGCTTTCCTACGTTCTAACGTGTTGCTCGACCGCCGCTTGGTGATCGAAAGCGCCTCTAGGCCCCACCTTCAACCTCAACTCCGCAGATGGGGCCTATCGAGCGCGGTTTGCCTGCGGACCGTTCAACAGAAGCGTCAGATGTTTTACCTCACGGCCCCAGCGATGGGGCTGTCTTTTTTAATGGACGCACGCAGGAAGCGACTAAAAAGGAAAAGGCCCCTTCCGTCGACAGAGCCAACAGGCTGTGTTGGAACGGGGTCCACTCCCACGGCGCCGCGCCGATCCTGCTCAATGCATTCGCCGCTAAATCGGGCGCCTTCGTCCACCCACGACGATAATCCTCATCGGCGACCGCGGGCCCCGTCGTGGTAATGGCCGCGGCGACTAGGGATCATAAAAGAAATGGCCCCGTCGGGACGAGGCCAGAGGCAATTATCGAGAGAGAGTACTTCACTTCCGGGCGGATTGTGAAGGTGTCACCCTGATCGGGGGCTCAGGGTCTCACGAAGCCAGAAACGTCGAGACTTCGTATCGGTTCCATTACACCGTAAGAAATGACCAGGCGGCGCGCTGGCGCGTGCGGCTCATCCGTCGGGCACCTAGTGGGCCAAAGCCATCGCAGGTCCGGGAATCCCCTGTCGATCAATTCATAAAGAAGTGGCCCCGTCGGGCGCGACGAGGCGAGGGGCTACTTCGGGGGACACTTGCATCAAGACAAGCGAAAAAACGCACGGGGCTGAACAGGTTCCTGTCGGCAGGGAGCGAACACAAAAAAATGGCCCCGAAAGGCGATAACGGGGCCAAGCGAGCGTGTACCTGGCGGGTTCCGCACGCCTTCGCGTCGCAGCCCGGTCGATGATCCGGCGTCGGGATCATCGGCAAATCACAAACGGCCATCGATCCGAAAAGTTCCCTATTCGTCCGCACCGCGTCGGGGTGCTCGAGCCACATGGCACTCTCGAACAGTGCACCCTCGTCGAGTACATCCACGATCGAACTGGATACACGACTGTTTTTGTCACGCACGACCAGGGGAAGGCGCTTGAGCTAGCCGACCGTATTGTGGTGCTGAACAACGGCTCAAACGAGCAGACGGGTACGCCGGACGAGATCTCCGCTCACCCGTCTCAGTTCGTTTACGGGTTCATTGGCCAGTCGAACTGCCTAAGCGTCAGTGTTTCCGGCCGCGAGATCTGGCTTGAGGGCCGATCTACGGGGCTACCGACAACTGAGCACGATGGTCAGGCGGCCCTCTACTTTCGGCCCACGATATACAACTCGTCATGGGATCCGAACACGGTCTTGTGGGGTCTATCACCGGAAGCCGGCGCGTGGCAGGCACTCGGGCATCTTGAGGTGAGGTTGGAGAAATTCGCTTCAGTTGTGCAGCTCGAACTGCCGCCCGATCGAGCACCCTTTCCCCCCGAGAGTCGTATCGCCTTCAAGACAAAATGGATGCTCTTTCGCGGCGAACAGCTAGCGAGTTTATCTGAAGCAAGTTTTCCCGACCGGTAGCTGGAGGGCAGTTTAGCGGCCCGACGCGCCGTAGCCGTCGGGCCGCTTGGGGCACACCAGATGCTCCGCCTGGGGCGGGGCGCTCTGAAGATTACCAGGTTTGCCGGCCGAACCAGTCATCCACGTCTTGTCGTGCCCGATCTTTTTCGAGGCCATACCGTTCCTGTATCTTGCCTTCGAGCTGATCGCGTTTGCCAGCGATTTGGTCCAAGTCGTCGTCGGTCAGTTTCCCCCACTGTTCCTTGATCTGTCCCTTGAATTGCTTCCAGTTACCTTCAACACGGTCCCAATCCATGTCATTTCCTCCTGTGAATTGTGGATAGCAGCTAAACGCCTTGGCTACGCATTTGTTCAAATGTGCCTGCTGCGATGGTTCCGGGGACAACGGTGCGACGACTCCACGGGCGGCCGATCCCGCCACGGGAAGAGTTTGCCCGTCGACGATCCCGCGCCCGTAGCTTTATGGCCTCAGCGGAGAGCAAAGCAGTGCTAAAGATACTCGGCGCCAACTGGACGCCGGCGAAATCCCGACATTCGTCACTCGGGGGATAGAAGCAGTCTGCGAGATCAGCGGTGGGCCACCTACAACGTCCTGACGCGTTGAAAGACGCCGCGTGAAAGTGCGGGGGGGGGGGCTGTCGCTTCGCGACCCCATCAACAGTTTCCGAACAAGGAGCCTTGCGGGGGCACCTCGATAACGGGAAGAAGGCAGACCGGCTAAAAAAGGGGGCGGATCCGTGCCCAACCTCGTTGCTCGAACTGGGAACACATTCCTGTTTTTCCGGTTTGAAGGTGTTCGAGAAGGAGAACGCCATGGCAGAGGATCGGTGGGAACGCGAGGAACGCTACGGACGCGATCTAGCGAAAGCAAAACAACCGGCACCCTGGAACGAAAGCGTTGTGATAAGCCTGCTCAATGCGGATCACGAGGTGTTGGTTGGATCAGCCAGTGAAGCGGTAGCGGTTTTGCGAAACGATTGGTCCGGATCCAGATCCGGTCCAGCATATCAGGCTGCTTTGACCACCTGTCTCGAAGCCATGAATGGTCACTTGCCTGGTTACATGGCCCGATTGGCCTTTGAAGAAGCTGCCCGTGAAGCAGGAGTCCTGCGCTGAGGCTTGTAGGACGTCAACTTTGAAGCCTTTCACCCTCTGGCCGATGCCTTGGTGCGAGGGGAAGCGGAGTGGAACTACCCTGTTAGAACCCTCGCGGCACTCCACCTCGAGGCAGATTTCGGTCGAGCAAAATTCGGCCTTTGGGTGATACGCCCGCGGATGAGATCAAACGTTTACGGAAGGAACAAAGCCGCGTGCTCATCGGTTGATGATCGACTGCACATCGAAACGCAGGCGTTGGATCGGATCGTTCACATGGAGGCGCCACCACTTGAAAGAAAGCTTGCAGCGATCCTGGCTGCCGATATCGAAGGTTACTCGCGGTTGATGAATGCCGACGAAGAGCAGACCCTGGCGACCTTGACATCACATCGTACTATCATCGACGGCCTTATTGAAAGTGCTCATGGAGAGATCTTCGGGACCGCGGGGGACAGCGTGTTGGCGGAATTCCCATCGATTGTGCATGCCTTCAACTGTGCGATCGCCATCCAGCAGGCCATGTGGCGTGCCAACCGGCCGCTTGCCGACAAACACAAGATGTACTTCCGCATCGGGATAAACGTCGGCGATGTTCTGGTGAAAGACGGCGATATCTTCGGGGATGGGGTCAACATCGCCGCTCGGCTTGAAGGCCTGGCCGATGCCGGCGGCATCTGTGTAACGCGAGGAGTACGAGATCATCTGCGCGATCGCGTCGACACCACCTTTGAGGATTTGGGCGAGCACCAGGTCAAGAACATTTCGCGCCCGCTCCGGGTGTTCCGTGTTCTGTTTGACCCGCAGTCCGAACCAAGCCCCAGTGCAGAGCTAACGTCCGTCCAACACCCGGAGCGATCCTCTTCGGTCGATCAGACCTTGCCGGAAGACCAAGACAAAGATGAAGCGCGCCGGGTTGAGGTGGCTTTTTGGGAGGCGGTACAGGAGAGCGATGACCCGGCCGAATATCTCCTATATCTGAAGAGATACCCTGCGGGCGAGTTCGCCGAACTCGCAGCCGCGCGCGTTGCTCAAGGTGGGTCTGGGGTGGGCGAGCCAGGTATCGAGGTTTCATTCTGGGAAACGGTGCGGGACACCGGTAACGCCGAGATGATTGAAGCGTATTTATCAAAGTATCCAACGGGTCAGTTCGTCGAACTCGCCAAGATCTTGTTGGCAGACATTCACGCCAAATAAAACACGCAACGATCCTCGTCACGACCAAATGGCTTGAAAAGCAGATGAGAGCGCCGACAGCGTCCGGAACGGGTGCGATGTTCCGGGTCGAGCCAAGTATGCAACGTGATTGTGGAGGTGCCGCTAGGGTAGCGCGTCTGATTCCTGTGCAACGCCCGCCTGAGAAACGCCAAAGAAGCGGCCGCCTTGCGGCGGCCTCTTCGACTATATGATTTGGGTCTTGGGTGGAGGAGTGATCTGCCCTTCGAAAGGGTCGTCCTCTTGAGGCAGGACGCCGTTGGGGGTCAGATCGTCAACCGCCTTTGGCAGATCTCGGCTGAGGCGGCTCAAAATCTCCTCAGGAGAAAGACCCGTCCGCGCGGAAAGATCCTCCAGGACTTCCGGCCCGAGCGCTTCCGATAACTGCCTATCATCAATCTCGCTGTTTGGACCGGTCTGCACCCAGGATTTTGCGGTCTCCCCGTGTCCGTTGTGCTCGAACTGTTTGAGGAGATCGCCGAGACCACCCCTCAACACGCCGCCGGTCGATGAACCGCCGAGCGAGCCCCCGAGGCCACCAGAGCCTCCAGTCAGACCGCCAAGCAGGTCACCCAAACCTCCTCCGGCCTCCTGCTGACCGGTTGGCCCTTGGTCTTGTCGGTTCTGGGTCAGACCTTTCAGAAGCTCCCCGATCTTCTCCCTGTTCTGGTATCCTGCCACCGCAAGGACACTTAGCAGGGCTTTAAGTGCAGTGCTTACCATGTGCTTCTCCTCTTCTGTCATATATTCCCGTTCAGGCATCTGCTGATTTACGACGGAGGTCGCGATCGCTGTTAACGCGAGGTCGGTGGCCTGCTCATCGTCGAATTTGTGGCGGATGGATCGCCAATGGCGCGGACCGAGGGTGGGTTGGTCATGGCTTTTCCTTTGGGTTAGAAGGAGCATCGGTAGACGCTTAAACTCCACCCGGCATCTCTTGTTCCGTTCAGCTGATGTTCCATGCCCCGATGGCACTGCGTATCAACTTTACTGACGAGCGAAAGTGGACTGGGGGCGGCCTCAAAATCGAGGCTCATGATGTTAACGCCAGTCTTCAGTCGAAAGAGGGGAACGATAGTCTGAGCACGGTGTTTTGATCTTATCCGCCGGGCCCGATCTGCTGCCGCGCCAGTACCTTAATCTCCAAACGAAAGAAAAGCCATGATTGAACGTCCAAATCAGCCCCCTGGGACGCTTGAGCGCAAGGTCGAACTCGAGCATACGGTGCACTATGCAATCCAGGTCCTTGTCGAGGAAGCTTGCCTTTTGGGTTGGACCCAGGCTGAATTTCTGACGAGCATATCGGACACCGCGATCGCCAGGCTGAGCCTTCTGGATGAGGACGAAGTAATTTCCCCACCCGCAGAGGGTGACTTATCGCGGACCATTTATCCAACCGATTAGCCGGGTTGCTGAGTGATCAAAAATGGGCTTGGAGCAGCGAAGCCTTTGTGCGGTGTCGGTCTCAAGATTTGTCCCGGCATCGCCTGGAACAATGAGGATCCGGCAACGTATCGCCTTGTGCTCGGTCCCGGGCGCGCGTTGAGTTCAGGCTGACTTGACGTTTTCGGCCCTTGATTTTCCGGGCTTGCGGTCCTGACCAAATTGATACCTGACCTTTTGACCGTCTCTCAAGCGCCGACACATGGACAACACGCCCGGTCCACCGTCGTCGGGCGTAATGAAACCGAAACCTTTGTCCTGGTTGAAAAAACTTAACGGTACCGGTTGCCAAAGCAGCCGCGTAGTATCGCCAGGAACAAATCCGGGACGCGTGCGTTCAACCGACGTTTAGGCGCGCTAGCTCCCAGTCGCGATCACGCACACTTGAATTGATCCGATAAAACGCATGGGGTTTGTCTAAGTTACCACGCCTGGCCGAGGGCTTTGGCCGGCCTATTCTTTGAGCATGAGCCGGTCCTGCCGGCTCCATTAGAGGACACCCAGCCATGGTGACGTTCACGCTCAACGGGGAACAACGCACGTTTGATGGCGATCCAGACACGCCTCTTCTTTGGGTTATCAGGGACTTCGAAAAACTGACTGGCACGAAGTACGGGTGCGGCGTGGCGCAATGCGGCGCTTGCACCGTGCATCTCGACGGCATGCCCCGACGCTCATGCATCACACCAATTGCCATGATCGACGGCGCCGACGTGGTCACGATCGAGGGCATTTCGGGCAAGGAGGCCGAAGCCGTGCAGGCAGCCTGGAAAGGGTTGGACGTTCCGCAATGCGGCTATTGTCAATCCGGGCAAATCATGTCGGCGGTGGCGCTCTTGCAGATCCTGCCCAAGCCCACGGACGACGAGATTGATGGCGCCATGGCCGGCAATCTCTGTCGGTGCGCCACCTACCATCGCATTCGAGCAGCGATCCATAATGCCGCCACGTCGATGGAGGGTTGAGCGATGACCATTCACGACATAAGACCGACCCGCCGTGCCTTCCTCGCCGGTGCCGGGCTCGTCATTGGTGTGGCAATTGCGCCAA
The DNA here is from genome assembly GCF_014852035.1 of Ensifer sp. ENS03. Lineage (NCBI taxonomy): Bacteria > Pseudomonadati > Pseudomonadota > Alphaproteobacteria > Hyphomicrobiales > Rhizobiaceae > Ensifer > Ensifer sp. ENS03. The sequence continues at coordinate 48,015 of NZ_JACVAV010000014.1, forward strand.
GGTTCCTCTCGGCTGCGCCGACAGGTATTCCAGCCGGTGGTTCGGGCGAACTCAAGGCCTTGAACGCTTTCATCAAGGTTGGCCCCGACGACACCGTTACCGTGCTGTCAAAACATATTGAATTTGGCCAGGGGCCCTTCACGGGCCTTGCAACGCTGGTTGCTGAAGAGCTCGACGCCGACTGGAGCCAGATGCGTGCGGTGCACTCTCCGACCGACAACAAGGTTTACGCCAATCTCTCCTTCGGCCTGCAGGGCACCGGAGGATCGAGCTCAATTGCCAACGCCTATGAGCAGATGCGCAAGGCCGGCGCCACGGCGCGTGCCATGCTGGTCGCCGCGGCCGCGGCAGAGTGGAAGGTTCCGGTCGCGGAAATCACCGTCGAGAAGGGCCGGATAAAACATGCAGTCTCGGGAAAGGAAAGTGGCTTCGGTGCCTTTGCCGACAAGGCAGCGCAACAGGTTGCGCCTGCGGAACCGAAGTTGAAAGATCCCAAGGATTTCGTGCTGATCGGCACGGAACTGTCGAAACTTGATACTCAGGGCAAGACCGATGGGACCGCGGTTTTCACGCTCGACATCATGCCCGAGGGCCTTTTAACCGCCGTGGTTGCCCATCCCAGACATTTCGGCGCTGTCGTGAAGTCCTTCGACGACGGCGACGCGCGAAAGGTTCCCGGCGTGGTCGATATCAAGCAGGTGCCGCAGGGCGTCGCGGTTTACGCGGACAACACCTTTTCTGCGCTGAAGGGCCGTGACGCCCTGACGATCGAATGGGATCTCTCGAAAGCGGAAACCCGTTCATCGGAGGAGCTGACTGTCGAATACGTCCGGCACTTCGACAAGCCCGGTCTAGAGGCGGCGAACATAGGCAATGTCGATGAGGCCTTTCGGCAGAAGGGCCTTCAAACCGTCGAGGCTCAGATCGTTTTCCCGTTTTTAGCGCATGCGCCGATGGAGCCGCTCGACGCGGTGTTCATCAAGGCGGACGACGGGTCGGTCGACATTTACAACGGCGCGCAGTTTCCCGGCTTTGATCAGCAGGTGGCGGCAAAGATCCTGGCGCTCGACGAAGAGAAAGTTCGCGTCAACACGCAGATGGCAGGGGGCAGCTTCGGGCGCAAGGCACAGTTCGGTTCGCCCTACATGCAGGAGGCGGCGTCCGTCTATGCAGCAATCGGCGGCGACCGCCCGCTCAAGCACATGTGGACGCGCGAGGACGACATTCAGGGCGGTTTCTACCGCCCCATGTACGCCCACAAGATGCGTGGCGCGATAGATGCCACGGGCCAGATTGTGGCATGGGAGCAGATCATCGTCGGCCAGTCGATCATGGCCAAGGCGGATCTGGATTCAACCTCGGTCGAAGGTGCGTCGAACCTGCCCTATAAAATCCCCAACCTCAAGGTGACCTCCCACAACATCACACTGTCGATCCCGCCGCTCTGGTGGCGGTCGGTTGGCCATACCCACACGGGCTTTGCAGTCGAGACCTTTGTCGACGAGCTCTTTAGCCGCGTCGGTCGTGATCCCGTGGAAGGGCGGCTTGCACTGATTGACGCGTCCTCGCGTCATGCCGGCGTCCTACGCAAAGCTGCCGAGATGGCGGACTGGGGTGCAGCGCCACCCGCGGGGCGCGCCCGAGGCGTCGCGGTCGTCGAAAGCTTCGGCTCGTTTGTTGCGCAGGTCGCGGAGATTTCCGTCGGCTCCGATGGGGCGCCGCGAGTGCACAAGGTCTGGTGCGCGGTTGATTGCGGCGTTGCCGTCAATCCCAACATCATCAAGGCGCAGATGGAGGGCGGTATCGGTTACGGGTTGGGTGCCGTGCTTTTCGACGCGATCACCCTTGGAAAGGGCGGCAAGATCACGCAGTCGAACTTTCATGACTACCGTTCGATCCGGATAAACGAAATGCCAGACGTTGCGGTGGAAATCATCAAGTCTGCGGAAAAGCCGACCGGTGTCGGCGAGCCCGGCGTACCGCCCATCGGTCCGGCGGTAGCCAACGCATGGAGAAAACTGACCGGTGCGCCGGTGCGCCAACTCCCTATCGTCAGCGTCATTTCCTCGTGAGGACACCGTCAAGATGAAGATCAAGCTCCTGTTCTCAGGAATTGCCGCAAACTGTCTTGTCGTCGCAGCGGGCGCCATGCTGACGCCGGTTTCCATAGCGCAGACCAGCAACTCGCTCCGTTCAGTGGAGTCGTTTCAGTCAATTTCCGACGAGCGGGCGCGGTCCGTTGCGCTCTTTGTGGAGGCCGGAAAAGTGATCCAGCATCCCCGATGCGTCAATTGTCATCCGGCCACAGAACGACCGCTGCAGGGCATGACCATGCATCTGCATCAGCCGCCCGTTTTCCGGGGCGAGGGCGGTATGGGTTTGGTGGGCATGCAGTGCAACACCTGCCACAGTGAACAGAACACGCCGGTGATTGGCCAGGCCGATACGCTGAAAAGCATCCCGGGTAATCCCGCCTGGCATCTCGCGCCGATCGAGATGGCCTGGGAGGGTAAGACACTTGGGCAGATTTGCGTGCAACTGAAAGATCCGAAACGCAACGGCGACAAAACCATGGAAGAGATAGTCGAGCATATGGCGCACGACGATCTGGTCGGCTGGGGATGGCAGCCCGGAGATGGACGTGAGCCGGTTCCAGGCACTCAGGAAGAGTTTGGCAAGCTCATCCAGGCGTGGGTGAACACCGGCGCTGCCTGTCCATCGTCATAAAGCTTGCACGCACCGCAATTTCGCGCGAGGGTCGTACCCGTTCTGAAACCGGAGGGAAACCACCCGTGTGGCCGGTGATTGCTTCCCGATTATCGACGACGAGAAGGGAAAGTGGCCTGTCATCGCCTTCCCGAACGTCTCGATCAGCATCCTGAAATGAACGCTCTAATCTAAGTACGGCAGTTAATGCGTCGTGAGGAACCGCGCTAGGGCAATTGCTTGCATGGTGCGTTGTCAGAGGTTCTCGCGCGTGTACATCTCGAAAGGGACAATTTTCGTGTAGCTCGCCTTCGCGCCCTTCGATGCCACGGCCGCGATCATGCCTTTGACCGCCTCGTTCGCGAGACGTTCCAGGGGATGGGCAATCGACAGGGTCAGAGCGCCGTCGAGTAGGGCGCTCTTGACGTTGTCCATGAGTTCGTAGCCGACGACGACCAGGGTGCCGGCCCGTTCGGTGGTGCGAAGGGCTGCAAGCACGCCGCTGATGCCACCGCCCGCCACGTAGAGGCCGGCAAGATCGTTGTGTTGGTCAAGCAGTCGTTCAGTCATTTCCTGCGCGACTGCCGAGGATTCGAAGGTCGACAACGGCTCAAGCAACATGAACTCGGGAGCGTGTTCCCTAAAATACGAGCGGAAGCCGGTTTCGTTCATTTCCTGATTTCGATAACGCGGGTTGCCCATCAGCAGGCCTATTTTTCCCGGCTTCTTGCAGATGTGGTCGAAGGCCCAGGCTGCCGTTCGCCCGACTTTCCAGTTGTCGAGCCCGATGTAATGGATCTGACCGGTCGCCGCGAGCTGCGAGATCAATGCAAAAACCGGTATCCCCCGGCTCTGGATTTCTTCAAGCGCTTGAGTGACGACAGGATGCACCGCGGTGGTGATGCAGAGCGCGTCGCATTCGCTAGCGAGTGCCAAGGCACGCTCCGCGGTGTTCTGCGGCGCCAGGTCTTCGAGGTACTCGATCTTCAGCTCGACATCTACCGCCTCGATCGCGGCCGCCACTTGTAACAAGGCGCGCGCAACGAGTTGATAGAAGGGTCTGTGAGGCTGGAGAAGGATTACACCAAAACAGTACTTCGGGCGCGCGGCTGCATTCCGTGCCTGGATTGCACCCAATCCGTAAAACCCGATGCTCTCGGCGGCCGCTTGAACCTTTTCCCTCGTAGGTGTCCGAACATTTTCCGCGCCTGACAGGACCCGGTTTGCTGTCGCAATCGATACGCCCGCAGTGTCTGCGAGATCACGGATCGTCGGTCTCTTCATCGGTCCCTCATGATATAAATCGTGTCATTTAGCTGGTCAGATGAGACGAATGATACGATCATCTAATGTAGGAGATTTGCGCCTTGATTTAACACCCGTCAAGTCGCCATTGTTGGTTCAAAGATTGGCGGGTGAGCGAGCAAGAACCCCACCAGCCTGGGAGAGAAACGCAATCGACATCGCGGGTTTTTACGCTTCTGGCCTTTGCCCGAAGGGAGCAGTTCTGCGCCCTGCAAACGTTGACGCCTTTTTTCCTTGCGAGCGGCGAGATCCGGGAGGCATGACCATGGATGATCTAAACTACGGAACCCGAAACAAGCGCGGCGACTGGGCGCCCAACGGGCGGATTGAGGTCGCGCCATTCTGGGCCTGGCCCCCGAAGATTCCGTCCGTTCTCAAATGGTTGCCCGAATACATCTGGCCGTGGAACGCTTTCCACATGGCAACGGCGCTCCTCTATTGGTTCTATGTCGTTCCGGACGTCGAGGCGATGAAGTCGCTGGATTGGCGGTGGGCGCTCTGGCTCTACGCGGTGAACGCCTCTGCCATCTTCGTCTTCTACGGTTCGATCGAGCTCTTTTTCTACGTGAAGCGCAAGCAGGGCAACCGCTTCAAGTACAATGTGAAATTTCCAAGCGAGCAGCCCTCGGACGTCTTCTGGTTCAAGAGCCAGAACATCGACAACTTCCTGCGGTCATTCTTTCTGTCGATCCCGCTGTGGACGCTGGTTGAGGTGTTGTTCCTGTGGGTCTTCGCGAACGGCTGGGTGCCGTGGCTGAGCTGGTCTGAGAACCCATACTACCTCGCGTTTCTCGTCGCGGCCGCCCCCATGATCCACGAGGTGCATTTCTTCGTCATCCACCGACTGATCCATTGGGGGCCGCTCTATCGCTGGATCCACTCGGTCCACCACAATTCGGTGAACCCTTCGCCGTGGTCCTCGCTCTCCATGCATCCGGTCGAGGGCTTTCTCTACCATGCTGTCGCCTTCTGGCACCTGGTGATCCCTTCCAACCCGATCGTGGCGATGTTCCAGCTTCATATCGCCGGCTTCGGAGCAGTCAACGGGCACATCGGCTTCGACAAGCTCGAGGTTACCGACGCGACGCCGCTCGATACCCATGCCTACGCCCACTACCTGCACCACAAGTACTTCGAGGTGAACTATGGCGGGGACGGTCTCATTCCGCTCGATAAGTGGTTCGGCACCTGGCACGACGGCACCAAAGATGGCGACGTCCAGATGCAGGCCCGCTTCGCGAAGAAGAGGGACCGCATGAACGCCAAGACGGCGCGCGCGAATTCATGAATTCACATGAGTGCCGGGGATCCGCGAGGAGGCGGCTCCCTGGGACGTGAAGGGTCACAGCGACCCAGGCCTTCAAGCTTTTTAACCGCCATCCGGCGCAAACGGGGGAGGAAAACCCGATGACAATGCTGATCACCATGACCAAGGCTCTTGCAGCCTCAGTTGCTATCTGTCTCACCGCAAGCGTTGCACTCGCTGCCGACATCGCGGTCGTCGGCGGCAAGACCGACGATCCCTTCTGGAGCAAGATCAAGAAGGGGGTCGACGACAGCCGCTTCGTGGTCGAGGCGAATGGCGGCAAGGTCACCTACCTGCAGCTCCAGACGTACGACAACCTCGGACCCGATGCGGCAGGCCTGGTGCGCACCGCCATCAGCCAGGGCGTCACGGGTCTTGTGGTTCCCAATTGGGTTCCGGAAGCCGAGGACGAGGCGATCAAGGCCGCTGCCGACAGCGGCATCAAGATCATCCTCATGAATGCCGGTTCGCTCGACAAGGCGAAGGAGCTCGGCGCGATCAACTACGTTGGTTCGGACGAATATCTCGCCGGTATCGCCGGCGGCGAATACTTCGGCAAGAGCGGCCAGAAGAATGTGCTCTGCGTCAATACGCTTCCGGGCAGCGCCAATCAGGAAGCCCGTTGCAAGGGCGTGATCGACGGGATCACCAAGGCAGGCGGGACCGGCAAGCAGCTGCCGCTGCCGGCGACGAGCTTCGGCGATCCCACCGCCATCGCCGAAGCGATCAAGGCGACGCTGACACAGGACGGCTCGATCGACGGCGTCATCACCATTGGTGCCGGCGACGCAGACGCGGCGGCGAGCGGCATCCAGCAGGCTGGCAAGGTCGAGAGCGTCAAGCTTGGCTCGTTCGACTTCAACGAAGCCGGTTTGGACCGCATCAAGAACAGCGCGCAGCTCTTCGCAGTCGACCAGCAGCCATATCTTCAGTCGCTGCTTTCAGTCTCGTTGCTCGCGTCCCACATCGACTTCGGCACGGACCTGCCGGTCAAGCCCGTGCTGACCGGTCCGGGCATCGTCGATGCATCGAACATCGAGTCGACGCTCTCCGGCGTCTCCAAGGGCGCACGCTAACTCGAGCGCTCGCCGGCCGCTCCCTGCACCTCCTCCAGGGAGCGGCCCCGTTTCAACACGGCAAAGCCGGGAAGGGGAACCATCATGAACTCGAAAACCGCAAGCCAACCGCTCGCCATGACCAAGACGCCGACATCAACAAACGCTGCAGGCTTTTCCGTCGGCGGACTTTTCCGCAGGCCGGAAGCCGGCGCCTTTCTCGGCCTTTTCGGCGTCTTCGCCTTTTTCCTCGTCTTCGGAAGCATCGATTTCCTGAGGCCGGCGGGTGCCGCAAGCTGGCTGAACGTCGCGGCCAATCTTGGCATCGTCGCCTTCCCGATCGGTCTTCTGATGATCGCCGGTGAACTGGACATCTCCATCGGCTCGATGATCCCGGCCGGCTCCATGACGGTCGCAATCATCTCAGGCTACTACGGCTTGCCGATCTGGATCGGTATCGCTGCCTCGCTCGCCCTCGGCGCGTTTGTCGGCCTGGTGAACGGGATCCTCGTGGTCCGCACCAACGTGCCGTCGCTGATCGTAACGCTCGGCACCCTGTTTGCGGTCGCTGGCCTCGTTCTTGGCCTGTCCGTGCTCCTGACCGGTACCACCAGCGTCGCCCTCAAGGCGCCCGAGCTCGCGAAATTCTTCTTCGGCCAGTTCGTCGCCAACACCTTCCAGGTGATCATCTTCTGGTGGCTGGCACTGACCGCACTCTATGTCTACGTGGTTCACTACTCTCCCTGGGGCAACTGGATCTTCGCCATGGGCGGCGACAAGATCAGCGCGCGCAATGCCGGCATCCCGACGGCTCGCCTGACGATCGCACTCTTCGTGCTGTCGTCCACCAGCGCCGCCTTTGTCGGCATGTGCCAGGCGATCCTCTTCAATTCCGCTCAGGTCTCGGCCGGCATGTCCTTCATCTTCAACTCGATCATTTCGGTGGTCGTCGGCGGTGTGCTGCTCACAGGTGGCTTCGGCTCCATCATCGGCATCTTCTTCGGTACCATCACCTTCGCCGTCGTCAACCAGGGCATCTATTTCACGTCCTTCGACCGCAACTGGTCGAGCCTCATCATCGGCGTGATGCTGCTTCTGGCCGTGCTGATGAACAACACCTTCCGCAGCATGGCGCTCTCCTACTCGCCGAAGAAGAAGTGAGGTCCGACATGTCCACGACCATCCTCAAGCTCAGAAATATCTGCAAGTCCTTCGGTCCGATCGATGTCCTCAACGACATCTCGCTCGACATCTGTCCTGGCGAAGTGTTGTGCCTGCTCGGCGACAACGGCGCCGGCAAGTCCACGCTGATCAAGACGCTTTCAGGTGTTTATCGTCCGACATCGGGCACGATGGAGATGGACGGTCAGCCCGTCGAGTTCAGCGGTCCGCGCGATGCCAGCAGCCGCGGCATTGCGACGGTCCACCAGTTCGGCGGCACGTTCCCGCTGATGAGCATCGGTCGCAGCTTCTTCGTCGGCGTGGAGCCGACCAAGGGCTGGGGGCCATTCAAGGTATTCGACCGGAAGAAAGCAAACGAGATCGCCGTCCATGCCATCCAGGACTTCGGGATCACCCGGATCGATGATGGCGACCGATTGGTCGGTGGCCTGTCGGGTGGCGAGCGACAATCGCTCGCAATTGCCCGCGCCGTACATTTCGGCGCGAAGGTCCTGATCCTCGACGAGCCGACCGCCGCCCTCGGCGTGAAGCAGGCAACGCATGTGCTCAGGATCGTCAACGAGGCGAAACGCCGGGGCCTCGCTGTCGTCTTCATCACCCACCAGGTCATGCATGCGATGGCGGTGGGTGACCACTTCGCGGTGCTGATCCGCGGCGCGGTCGCCGCCGATTTCCGCAAGGGCGAGAAGACACGCGAGGAGATCACCGACCTGATGGCGGGAGGCGAGACCATGGCGGAGCTCGAAGCCCAGATCGACGGCTACATGACCGCCCATGGCGGGCACGCGCCCCAGATCGCCGGTGCGGCGGTCTAGCCGCGCAGTCCGAAGAACCGAAACGCACTGAATGAAATGCCAAAGGATGAAGACATGGGGACTTGGACCCGCGCCTGCGCAACCGACGATGTCGAGCTTGAGGATCTACTCCGTTTCGATCATGGCGGACGCTCATTTCTGGTGATCCGCAGCCCGGAAGACGAGTACTTCTGCATTGACGGGATCTGCACGCATGAACGTGTGCATCTGGCCGATGGACTCGTCATGGACGGCATCATCGAGTGTCCGAAGCACAACGCGCATTTTGACTACAAGACCGGCGAGGCGACGCGTGCGCCTGCCTGCATCAACCTGAAGTCCTGGCCGGTGAAGGTCGAAAACGGCGACGTATTCATAGAGATCTGACGATATGACACAATTCGCATTGGCCGCTTGCGCGGAAATGATCTGGCGGGATCGCTCGATCGAATGGAGGGCCTCGCGCCTCAAGGAAATGGGTTTTGGCGTCGGCCTGTGGAACTGGCCCGACCATGATCTGGCGAAACTGGAGGCCACCGGCGCGACGTTCACCATCATGAACGGCTACCTGCGCGGCAGGCTCACCGATGACGACGGAGCGGCGGAACTCCTTGAAACCGCACGGCAGACGGCCCGGATCGGCAAGAGGCTCGGTGTGCAGCGCCTCAATCTGCACGGGACCGGTCTTGGCGAAGGCGGACTTCCCGTCCAGCCGATCGAGGTCGTAACGGGAGCGATGTGGCTGAGGGCACGCGACACGCTTCGCCGTATCGTGGAGATGGCAGAGGAAGAGGGCGTCACCTTCACGCTCGAAAACCTCAACCTTCCGGTCGATCACCCGGGCGTACCCTTCGGTCGGGCCGAGGACACATTGGCTCTGGTCGCGAGCGTCAACCACCCGCGTCTGCGTCTCAATCTCGACCTCTATCACGCCCAGATCGGCGAGGGGAACCTGATCGAACTCTGCCGCAAATGCCTGCCCTTTATCGGCGAGATCCAGGTCGCCGACGTGCCTGGCCGCTTTGAGCCCGGAACCGGGGAGGTCAATTGGAAGGGCATCGCTAGTGCTCTTAAAGCGATGGGTTATGCCGGACCGGTCGGTATGGAGGCCTTCGCCTCCGGTGATCCGGAATTCGCGCTCGAATCCTTCCGCAACGCGTTCACGGTATAGCTCCATGGTTCACAAGAACACTCGACCGACCGTCGCCGACATCCGCACCATGAAAGCGCGCGGCGAAAAGATCTCCATGCTCTACGTCACCACGCTCGAGGAAGCGGCGGCGGCCGATGCTGCCGGTATCCATATGCTCTCGGTCGAAGGTCGCTTCTTCTCGCCCGAGATGCGCGAGGCGGCCGGCCGCTGCTTCGTGCAGATTGGTCTGCCCTACGGTGGTTGGGGCAAATTCGAGGGTCGCCCGCTTGCAACGACCGAAGACTATCTCCGTGCGGCGTTCCACTTTTCTGCCATGGGCGGCGACTGTTTCTATTGCGCAGCGTCGCTGGATATCCAGAAGGTGCTCTGCGACAACCATGTGCCGATCGTCGCCCATGTCGGGCTCATCCCCTCTTACATTACCTGGACGGGCTTTCGGGCGGTCGGCAAGACGGCCGCGGAGGCGGTCAAGGTCTTCCGTCACGTCAAGCAACTTGAAGCCATCGGTTGCTTCGGCGCTGAACTGGAGGTGGTGCCGGACCGGATCGGCGAGCTGATATCGAGAAACACATCCATGATCATGCTCGGCATGGGCGCTGGTCCGGGAGCCGACGCCCAGTATCTCTTCGCAGAAGACGTGCTTGGCCACACCGACGGCCACAGGCCGCGGCACGCCAAGGCCTACCGCAATTTCGCAGCCGAATTCGAACGGTTGCAGAAGGAGCGCGTCTCAGCGTTCCGCGAGTTCATCGATGACGTCAACACTGGCGCCTATCCGCAGCCGCAGCACAACGTCGCAATCACTGACACCGAATTGACCGCATTCAAGACCGAGCTCGGTCTTTGATCAGTAAAGGAAAATCAAATGCTTAAAGTTGGCCTTCTCGGCGCGGGTCGCATCGCCGGCGTGCACGCAACGGCGATCTCCAGCCATTCCGGCAGCAGACTTGTTGCCGTATCCGACATCAACATGGCCGCGGCCGAAAAGATCGCTGCGCAGTACGGCGCTGAAGCGCGCGACACGACGGCTATTCTGGGCGACCCGTCGATTGATGCCGTGCTGATCGCCACGTCGACCGATACCCATTCCGACCTGACCGAACGGGCGACGGCCGCCGGCAAGGCGGTCCTTTGCGAAAAGCCGGTTGATCTCAGCCTCGCGCGGGCGCAGGCCTGCCAGAGAACAGTTTTGTCTAGCGGGCGACCAGTCATGATCGGCTTCAATCGCCGGTTCGATCCCAATTTTTCGGCGCTAAAAAAGGCGGCAGACGCGGGCGAAATCGGCAAGTTGGAACTTCTCTCGATCACCTCCTTCGACCCCGCGCCGCCGCCTGTCGCCTATATCAAGGTCTCGGGCGGTCTCTTCCGGGACATGATGATCCACGATTTCGACATGGCGAACTTTATCATGGGGACACCACCGGTCACGGTGACCGCGGTCGGTTCGTCCATCGTCGATCCGGAGATCGGTTCGGCAGGCGACGTCGACACGGCTGTGGTGACACTCACCTACGCCGATGGCCGCATTGCCGTAATCAAGAACAGTCGCCGCGCCGTCTACGGTTACGACCAGCGCCTCGAACTGCTTGGCTCCAAGGGGTTGCTGCAGGCCCAGAACATGGTGGAAAACACCGTGGTGAAGTCGACAACCGAGGGCGTGATCGGCGCAAAGCCGACCTATTTCTTCCTCGAGCGCTACATGCCGGCCTATGCGGCGGAGTGGGCTGCTTTCGTCGAAGCGGTTGCAGGCACAAAACCTCTGCCGGTGACGCTGGACGATGGCGTTGCCGCCCTGGCAATGGCGGAGGCCGCCACACTATCCGTGAAAACGGGCGCCCCCGTCTCACTTCGATCCGTTCTCGGCTGAAGCGATGACCCCGAGCAGTCTTCGGGCCGCTCCTTTCACAATCGGAAACGACAATGACGAACCATGTCATCATCGGCGCGGGCGAAGCCGGCTTGCGCGCTGCTGCAACATTGCGGGACGCGGGCGAGAGCCACGTCACCCTTGTCGGTGGCGAGCAGATGCCGTCCTACGACCGACCCGCCCTCTCCAAGCCCGACGGCGAAACGGGCCTTTTCCACCGCCCGATCGCGGTGGACCTTGCCGGGGTGGAGGTCATGCTCGGGCGTACCGCGGACCGGATCGACCGGGTGGCGAAAGAGGTCATCCTGACGACGGGAGAACGGCTGACCTATGACCGTCTTCTGCTTGCGACGGGGGCGAGGCCGCGGCGCTTGCCTTGTGATCCCGCAGGTCATGCCTTGATGCTGCGCACTCTTGCGGACGCCGAGGCGATCTACGGGAAGGCGGTCGCTGGGGGCCGCGCCGTGATGATTGGCGCTGGCCTTATTGGTCTCGAACTGGCGGCGGAGTTGACCCGTCGCGGCATGGCTGTTCACGTTCTGGAGGCGGGTCCGCGGGCGCTCGGTCGTGGTGTACCAGCCGAAATCGCCGACGTGATCCTGGGTCGTCATCGCTACGCTGGATCGACGATTGATTTCGACGTTCGCATCGATCGCTTCGAACAAGGGGCCGTCGTGCTCGCTGACGGTAATCGGATTGAAGCGGATCTCTTGATTGCTGCAGTCGGCATCGAGCCGGAGGTTAGCCTTGCTCTATCGGCCGGGCTTACCTGCGCCAACGGGATCGAGGTCGATCGCCGGCTCGTGACGTCGGATCCGTCGATCCTCGCTGCAGGAGACTGTGCGGTCGTCGATCATCCTCGCTACGGCCGCACACGGTTCGAAACCTGGCGAAATGCGTGCGACCAAGGCGCCCACGCGGCGAAAGTGATGCTCGGCGGGCACGAAAGCTTCGACGCTCTACCCTGGTTCTGGTCGGATCATTTCGATCTCGGTCTGCAGGCTGTTGGCTTGCATGATCCGTCGCGCCGCGCTGTGCGCCGCGACTTGACCGATGGCGGTTGGCTGCGTTTCGAACTGGACGAGAATGATGTGCTTCAGGCAGCGGCAGGCATCGGACCTGGAAACTCGGTCGCCCGTGACATCCGTCTCGCCGAGAAGCTGATCGAGAGGGGTGCTTCCTGTTCTCCTGAGGCGCTCGCCGGTCCCGGTTCAGGACTGAAATCGCTTTTGAAGGTTGCGGCGTAATGGACGCGGTTTCGGACCACCATATCGACGGCAAACAAATCGCCGCGCAGCTCAGGGCCAACATCGCATCAGAGGTATCCAAGCTCAAAGACGTGACCGGAGAGGTTCCGGGGCTCGCGGTCATCCTCGTCGGCGACGATCCGGCAAGCCGCGTCTACGTCGCCAACAAGCATCGCCAGACCGTTGAAGCCGGGATGAAGTCGCTGGAGTTTCGACTTTCGGAGCAGACGACGCAAGCCAAACTCGTCGCACTCATCGAGCGCTTGAACGAGGACCATTCGGTTCATGGAATTCTCGTCCAGCTGCCGCTACCCGCGCAAATCGAAGCGGAGGCGATCATCAACGCCATTGCCGTCGAGAAGGACGTGGACGGGTTTCATGTTCTCAATGCCGGGCGTCTTGCGACCGGGCAGGCATCGCTAGTGCCCTGCACGCCGCTTGGGACGGTTATGCTTCTCAAAGACCGTCTTGGCGATTTGTCGGGTCTCCATGCTGTGGTCGTCGGTCGAAGCAACATCGTCGGTAAGCCGCTTTCGCAGCTGTTGCTTGCGGAAAATTGCACCGTGACCGTCGCCCATTCCCGCAGCCGCAATTTGCCAGATATCTGTCGGAGCGCGGACATCCTTGTCGCCGCCGTCGGCAGGCCGGAATTGATCAGGGGCGACTGGATCAAACCGGGTGCTGTCGTCATCGATGTCGGCATCAACCGGCTGAGCGACGCAGATGGCGTGCGGCTCGTCGGCGACGTCGCGATGTCCGAGGCTGGACACGCTGCCGCCATCACGCCCGTTCCCGGCGGGGTCGGGCCCATGACTATAGCCTGCCTTCTGTCCAATACGCTTCAGGCGTTCAGGCGCAGCTTGGCACCAGCCGCATCCTGATCCACAACGAGGAACACCAATGTCGAGTTTTGCCCTGCGCGTGCGCTGCGCATCCACCCGCGGCATCGTTGCCGCTATCTCCTCCTTCCTGGCGGAAGAGGAATGCAACATCACCGACAGCGCACAGTTCGACGACGCTGATACCGGTCACTTCTTCATGCGTGTCAGTTTCCGCTCCGAAGGGGGGCGGGCGCTAGAAATGCTGAAGGATGGGTTTAAGCCGATTGCGGACCGTTTTGGCATGGAATTCGAGTTCTTCGACGAGAAGGTCAAGCGCAAGGTGATCATCATGGTCTCGCGCTTCGGCCACTGCCTGAACGACCTACTCTACAGGTGCAAAATCGGGGCACTTCCGATCGACATCGTCGCGGTCATCTCCAATCATCTGGACTATCAGAAGGTCGTTGTGAACCACGACATTCCGTTTCACCACATCAAGGTGACGAAGGAGAACAAGGCTCAGGGCGAGGCCGAACAGATGCGCATTGTCGAAGAGACCGGGGCGGAGTTGGTCGTGCTCGCACGCTATATGCAAGTGCTCTCAGATCGCATGTGCCGGGAGATGTCGGGCCGTGTGATCAACATCCATCATTCGTTCCTGCCCTCCTTCAAAGGGGCCAATCCCTACAAGCAGGCCCTCGAACGCGGCGTGAAACTCATCGGCGCCACGTCCCATTACGTGACCGCCGATCTCGACGAAGGCCCGATCATCGAACAGGACATCGTCCGCGTCACCCATGGTCAATCGAACGACGACTACGTGAGCCTTGGGCGCGACGTTGAAGCTCAGGTCTTGGCTCGGGCAATCCACGCTCACATTCACGGTCGTGTTTTCCTCAATGGCAACAAAACCGTGGTGTTTCCGGCTTCGCCTGGGAGTTACGCATCAGAGCGCATGGGGTGAGGGGCCTGCGCGGGCCGAATTGATCAGGTGCCAATCACGTCGGAGGGCGATGCAATGGATAGTATCCAAACCGGTGAAAACTCGACTGGAACTCAACGCGGGATGCTAACGCCGACCCTCAGTGTCGAGGAGATCAAGGTGAGAATTATCAGGCGCGAGATCGTACTACCGGCCGGCTTGAAGCAGACCATGCGGGCCTTGCTCCAGCATCCCGACCTCGTCGCGTTCGGCACGGCGAAGTCTGTCGCAGCGTCGTGCTCCGTGTCGACGTCGTCTGTGCATCGCTTGGCACGGCAGTGCGGATACGAAGACTTTGCGGGGATGTGCTCCGCATTTAGAAACCACCTCGTCCAACGGAGTCAGGGCTCTAAGAAGTTCGGAGAATTTTGCTCCGCGAGGTGAGGGGGCAGCGCCATTCCCGACTGGCTGGTACGCCGGGAGGCGGCGCTAGGCGTCCGTCCGGTCCGCATCGGTCAGAGCGGGATCCAGAAAAGCATACATCTCGGCTTGAGATCAGGCGACGAAACTGTCGATTTCATCGCCGGGTTTCTCGCGAAATCGCGCCAGCCATCAGCCTGATGCGGTTGGCAAATTGTTTTACGCAGGCGAACACGGCCAACTCGTGGTGATGATATCGCCATCGCCAAAATTGGCGCCGATGGCTTTTGACGGAGCGAGGATGAACAGACATGTCTTGACTGAAACGCAATCGCTTCCCGGGTCGATTGAAATCCTGCCCAAACAAACGCGCGCCGCGACAGAACTGGTGAACTGCAGCAGCGAGGCGTTCGTCCGATAGACAAGGACGTTGCGGCTCCACCCATGTTCTACGGCTTGGTGTACAGACCACAGTCTATCTCCATCGCTTTTCAGGGCCTCGACGAGTTTCACGTTATGGCCCCAGGGCAATTGTGCAACAAGCTGTTGCACGATTTGCTCGTCGGGAAACGCCTCACCAAAGGCGCGCATGTGTTTGAGGTTTCGTGGCGAAAGCCCCGTCTTTTCAGGGAAATCGCGCCGAAGGTCCGCAGCGGGCCGATCGATGACGCGGCTGACCGCCGCCGCTTTGGCGCGCGTGCGGCTCATCTCGCCTGAAGCGGTGCGCACGATCGTTTAAGGCAGCCTTCGAGGCTTGGTAGGAGATCCAACCTCTCAGGCCGATCGAGCCGACCCGTGCGGACAAGAACAAGCAGCTCCCCGCTGAGCGGAGAGAGTTCATGATTTTTGCGTTTGTCGTCGCCTAATGTTCCGTTGGGAACTGACCGCCATGGCGATTTGTGTCCTTATTACCTTCGAGCGATCGCTTGTTCGTTTGTTCTTTACTGCCAAGCCGAATGTCCACGATGCGCGCATCGCTTTTAAGAACCAGAGTGAGAGTTGTGTGGGGTTTGGTTCGCAAATGGCGAGCATTGAATGACTAGAGCAACATGGTGAAGTGATGCGGAGTTTTACGCTCGAAAACAACTGTCTCATCAACATCGATGAGAAGAGATCGGCCCACGGCGACATTCGCACGTTGATTGAAGCCGCAAGGCGTGGAGAGGCGGATGTCGCCATTTTGGCTTCGAGCGCATATGAACGTCAGCCCGGTGGCGCACATCTAAAACGATTTGCAGACTTTGAAAGCCGAATGAGCGCGCTCGGACTTGGTCACATCAGCCTCTTGCGGCCGATCGGGCGACACGGTTTTTCATTCCATGGTTTCTCTATTATGAGTGATGAAGCGGCGATTGAGCGCGAGCGACTTATCTTCAGAACCCTTTTTCCGACGACGCCAGCACGATGGTCGGACTACGCGGTGAGCTACGGCTTGGACAAAAAGGATCTGTCCAGCGCCGCTGCTTGGCATTGGCGCAATTGCCTTGGCGCTGCTCAGGCGTTCTGGGCACATGAAAATGGCGGGCGCCATGTGTTCGTGACCACCAACGAAGGCTTTGCGCGCCTTCCGAAGAAACTTGAATTTGCCAACGCCGTAATCATGACCCCGACGCAGGCGGTTCAGGTTTTAGCTGGCGACAATCGCCGCATCCCGGTAGCCGGCTTGCGCCGACAGAGTCGGCCCGTTGCGAACATGGATTTTCTACCGAGGTAGCAACAACTGCCATGGGCCTGCTTGGACAGGCTTTCTCCGCAAGCGATCTTTGCAAAGGCTCTGGGCCGCCTAAAGTTGTCTAACGACTGAACTGCACCTTCGGATCGTCGCCCCGTCGCGGGTTTCGTCCGACCTCGGATGAATTGAGGGTTCCTTACGCCCAAGTTCATTCTAGTGTTGGTGACGACCGTTGACCTCGACCCGGACGAGAGCCCTGCCGGCCGACCTTGCGGGGAAGCGAATGGCCTATGCCGAAAGGCGGGCCTCCGCGACGTGCGCCGCGGCTTCTTCTAATGCCTCCTCGGCCCACTGATTGAGGCTCTTCCCCGACAGTTCGGCAGCCAGAGCAGCTCGGCGATGCACTTCGGGAGCAACTCGAAACATCATCTTGCCGGAATAGGGTCTTTGAGGCTCTTTGCCGATGCTCTTGCAGGTCTCAAGGTAATCATCGACAGCCTCATGGAACGCCTTCTTCAGTTCAGCAACGCTGTCCCCGTGAAACCCGACTACGTCAGAAATGCCAGCAATCTTACCGAAGAACAGCTCGTCCTCCGCGTCGAATTCTATGCGAGCGTGATAACCGTTGTAAGTCATGGTGTTCATGGTTCTACTCCAATTTGCGTCAGGAATTCGCGAGCATCGCGAACTTGATAACGTTTTGCCTCCTTGTCGGGATGAGGACGATGGAAGCTCGCGATTATGCCGTCCGTTTCGCACTTAACGCGCGAGCCGTTTCTTTCGATGACGTTCGCGCCGGCAGCGACAAGCAGGTTTTCTATACCGGCCCACTCTATGGTTCCCGAGACCGGATCTTTGAAAACCGTCACGAGAGTCTTTTTCTGCTTGCTGTTCATGCTAGCAAACATAGTAATGCTTGCTAATTCTGCAAGCATTATTTCTCATGCAAATACGATCCGTGTGTTTAGAGCCCTGGGTGCGACTCGCCCGATGGGTCCGATTTCAGAGCACCCGTGATGCTGCGAAAATCCGTGCGCTCGTGACTTTTGGCATAGTCATTTGCAAGTCGCACGCCCGGAAAGATCCGGCTGCGGGTTCGATTCTCTTCAAGGACAGAGGTTCGTTGGTAAACTTTCGGCCCAACGCCGACAATAGCTTGGGCCGGCCAATTCCGAACGGCACTCAAGTCACTGGTCGGCGGGCGGCCACGCACGAATAACGAGCCAGCTGGGAACGGGTACGACAGTCACGCTCTTTCTCCCGGATGGGTCAGGCGCCGACAAAGCAAGCATCGGCTCGGCTCCGTCCCAACACGGGAGTCTGATGGGTGAAGGTGAGGTCGTGCTCGTTGTGGAAGACGACAGCGCCGTGAGGCTGCTGATCGTCGACGTTCTGAAGGAACTTGGATACAGGACGATCGAAGCCGAAGACGGAGAACATGCGCTGAGTGGCTCTGGCAAGGAGGCCGGGCCTCCGTGTTCTGTTCTTAACGGGTTATGCAGCAACAGCATCCTCACGCGCGGACTTTCTCGGACCGGGCATGGACATGATGACCAAGCCGTTTTCCATGGACGATCTGGCGCGAATAGTTCGAGAAATGCTTGCAAAAGATTGAGACGCCGGCGCAACTCATGCCGACAGTCAGCGCCGACTAGCCGGCAAGGTGTGCGGCCTCTGACGTGCCGCCGTCGCGACGTAACAACCCTTCTCGCGACGGAAAATGACCGACCGCCTTGGGACGACCCGGTTCGTGCTCGATCAAAGCATGGAAACATGGAAATCATGATTGCTAGGGGCGTTCGGCAGGCAAACCAAATAAGGGTAAAGAGCGGTTGCTATTCGAATGACAAAGGCGCAGTGTCCAGTCTCCAGTAGCAGATGTCACGGGCGCTGCTGTATGAGGGTTCGATACCCTGGCCCCAATCAAGGGGGCGCCATGTCCTCCACCGAACAGACATTTTCGCCTTGCGATCCAGCAAAATCCGGTCGGTCCTAGACACTTGAGGCTGCGAACTGCACAGCGCTATGCGCAGTATGTTCCCAGCCACGACAATCTGGCATTGGTTGGGACGAACCGATGGGCGCAGGTAAGCGCCGGCCGCAATGGCTTCACACTTCTGTGACCACTCAACCGCCCATTTGGAGACATAAGGACATGCTTCAACCGTTCTTCCTAGCGTTGGCTATACAGGCGAGCGTTCTTCTATCCGCAACTCTGCTCTTGATCCCTGGGGCATATGGTCAAGGGTCGGTGCCAGCAAATTCCGAAGCAAAACGCTACGGATCGGGATGGGAGTGCAATCGTGGATTCCGACAAGAGGCCGATTCCTGCGTTGCTGTGACGGCTCCCGACAATGCTTTCCTGACATACGCTTCCTATGGCAACGGCTGGGAATGCGATTACGGGTTTGCCGAAAAGGACGGCCAGTGCCTTGCGGTTCGGCTGCCCGCCAATGCTTTTCTCGACTCTTATTCTGGTGACCGGTGGAAGTGCATGCACGGATATCGTCAGCGCGATACTGAATGCGACCTCATCGAGGTGCCGGACAAGGCGTATCTGACGGATTCGAGCTATGGCGAGGGCTGGATCTGTGAACGGGGGTATCAGGTCATCGCTAGCAAATGCGTCGCACTGATCGTTCCTGACCATGCCTACCTGACCACCAGCGGCAATGAATGGTTGTGCGACCGTGGATTTGAAATGAAAGATCAGGCCTGTGTTGCTGTAAAGGTTCCCGAAAATGCAACCTTTGCGGACAACTCCTATGGCCAGAAATGGAAATGTGACCGCGGATTTGAAGCAAAGGGATCGGTATGTTCACAGATCAATCTTCCTGACAACGCACATCTGGATCGTTCCGGAAACGGCTGGGAGTGCAACCGTCCGTATCGGCTCAGTCGCGGGGTATGCGGTATGGAGTGACGGCTAGATGTGCGCGCCGTCGCCGCTCGATGTGGCCGCTTTTCAAGAAATCGTCTGGACCTACCGCATAGCGTGAGGGCTGAGAGTACGGCCCATCAGGGTGGGCGACCTTGTAAATTGGATGTTCGCTGCGCCGGCGTCACTCGCCGTTTGAGGCATCTCCACGCGGCGAGTCGTCAGATCAAAAGGGCGGGTGGCCACGAAGGAAGTGTGCGCGGTGTTATCTCATCAGACCCGCTGCACGTAGCGCGTCTTCGATCGTCCGCCGAATGCCGTCCGCCGGTCCCTTGGGACTCGGATTATCGTTGCTCCGAGCCTTGGGGATAGCGACGTCAGTGGCGACGCCTGGGTTCACCTGTCTCAAGGATGGCGCCGCAACCCCGAACGATTTGGCAATTTCCTCGGTCGACGAAATGCCGACGTCAAGCATGTAGGGCCCTGCCCGACCGTACCCACTTTTCGCATCGATCGGTGTGCCGTGGCCCATACCCTTGACGCGGTAAAGCTGAAGGCGTTCCTCCCCGTTGGCATTGACCCAGACCCGGCGTTCAAGCCGCGACGTCGGTTGGTCTACCCGGGGCGATCCTCGGGTTTCAACAACGCCCAGCCACTGGTCGACAATCGCATCTGCGTTGGCCGAGTTGACGGTCATGTCCTGCGTTCCCTGCCAGACCGATATCGCCGGCCATGGGCCCGTTGTTTTGGAGGCGGACCGAAGCAGCTTTTGAAGCGTGTTAGTGTCGGGAATGCCTTGCGCGCGCATGCGGTCGAACGCTTGGGGTATCGTGTGTGCCGTGCCATAGGGGAGGCCGGCTATGATTGCGCCGCCGGCAAAGACTTCGGGATAGGTCGCCAGCATCACATTGGCCATCGCTCCACCTGCCGAAAGCCCGGTTATGTAAACTCGCGAGGTATCGATGTCATAACGTGCTTCGGCGGTCTCGACCATCTGGCGGATTGAAAGCGCTTCACCATCGCCGCGCGCCATATCGTTCGGCTGGAACCAGTTGAAGCAAAGATTGGCGTTATTGCTGCGGGTCTGCTGCGGGAAGAGGACGACAAAGCCATAGTCGTCGGCCAATCTGCTCCATCCCGAGCCTGTGTCGTATGACGACGCCGTCTGGGTACAGCCGTGCAAGACGACGACGAGCGCCGGTCGTGGAATAACTGTCGATGGGACATGAACTTTTGCCTCAAGCTGGCCAGGGTTCGGTCCAAAGGCCTCGAATTCCGACAAGTGGCTCTCCCGAGAAGGGTCGACCGGATGGGTGCGGAACTGCTTGAGCAAAGCGAGGGTGTTAGACAAGGAGCGCATAACGAAACCTCCAGGCCGTAACGGCCAGGATGGCTATCATAGCGGCCTCATGCAGCACTCGGTAATCATTGCTGCAGTGCACAATATAATGCTGCGACGCAGCGTTTCAATGGAAGGCGCGAGATTTCGCCAGGCGAACGCAAATCCATCAATCGCGCCAGCGGTTGCTTCGACAGCCAAAGCTGCGGCACACGATCCCAGAAACGTTGTGAGGCGGCTTCCAGGAAATGGGCGTCAAGAGGCGCGACCCCGCGCTGATCTCTACGCCCGCCTTTAAGATCGGTATTAAGTCCTCCTGTGTCCGATCGCGTTTAATCCCCTCGATTGGCCGCCGTTCTTTCGTAACCTGAATGATTGGATATCGCTGCGCCCTCCTGCGCTCCATCATTCCCAACCAAAGAGGCCCGCCATTGTCCATGCCCTAGCGTAGAGCTGATCCTCGGTAGAGACCTAACTTCTCTTCCTGGAACTCGAAGCGGGCGTAGTCGTCAGTCGAAAATCAGCCATTTCCTTCGCCGTCAAATAATAAAGGCGATCCGCAGGCGTTTCCAAAGCGTTGAACCAGAGTTCAGCAGCAATGCCCATCGCCTCGAGATGGCGGGCGACACGTGCGGTGGCGGATTGTGTGGTCGACATGACCTCGTCTGCGGCAGGTATGACGTTGCTGACGTTAAATAGCTGGTGCACTCCAACCACCGCGTCTTTTTCCGCGAGGCGTTCAACGCCACCTGCAAGCACGATTGGGCACGAGGATGCGCAAAGTGCTCTCGACACAACTTTCGTCGTCAACGATTTTTCGCGTATCAGCTTGGAAATTGCCAGCGCGTCGTCGACTGAGCCGCCTGGGGAGTTGAGCGCGACGGTTCTTACATACTCGCCGCGAACTTCGATCTCTCTGGCAAAGCGCAAAGACGCGCCTGGATCGAAGGTACCTTCGACAAGCAGGACGCCGCCGGGGCCAAGTTCCAATGTCATCGGCTTGTTCAGCACTTCGGCCGGGCTCGATGGGCTTTGCGCAGCATCGCTCGGATCCCCCTTGGTTCCTGCAGGCGGCAGGAAAGGGATTTGGTAGGCTGGGTCGGGGGTTGACAGCTTGGGGCTGGTTTCCATGTTGCGAACGTCGATAATGAGAAAAATCGCCGTCACCGACAGCAATAGATAGAACACGCCTCGCATCGCGGTGCCATCGTCCAGGCGCTTCAAGGCCTTGATCGGTTCATCGATCCTCATGTGGGCGATCCTTGGGACGTATTCTCGGGTCGAGGTTTGTGATGTTGTTTGCCTCTTCCGTAGTTTTCTGCGCTTCAAGCTCGGCGGCAACCTCCATCAGATCCGAGCCGCTTTCCGCCAGCGCACGCTTCAATTCTATTGCCTGCACGAGTTCGGCTGCCGTGATGCGTTCGGCAAATGGCATCCTCTCTTCCTGTTTTCGGATCGCGCCGTGCACGACTGCAAGAATGAACACGAGTACACCGGGCAGGAGATCGATGGAGATGGCGCCAGCCCATGCTGGAATAAAGTCCGAAGCGTAGCGCAAAACTGCTTCGGCGGACGATAGTGGAACGAACCTTCGCTCCTTTACCGGTGCGCGCGCAAGGATCTCGTCAGCGGCGTCGGACAGAACCTTCGACTGGGCCGCTACTGAAGCGCGCACTGTCGCCATTACCCTGTCCTGGCGGTCAACTAGGTCGGCATCGCCACCGTCGGCGACAGGTGCAATAAAGCCGAGCGAAAGATCATCGGCCGCGCGACGGATCGAAGGAGCAATTGAAGTCTGTCCGAGCGAGGCTATGACCCCGGTGAGCGCCACGACTTCCGAGGAGAACTGGTCGGCACGCGGTTCAATGGCGCCGGGCGCCGATACCAGCGTGCGCATGGTCTCAAGCCGCTTTTGTCCTTGTTCGAACAACGTCGTTACCTGTTCGCGCGAGGCGTTGATGCCGTTCTCTAGATCTTTCATCTGCGCTGACATCTGCGACAGCAACTGAACGACGCTTCCTGAACCGGTCGTACCGGTCAGAGCGCCCGATTGCCGTTCCGAAAGCGCCAGCTGAGCAAAGCGCTCGGAGGCGCGCTGGATATCGGGCAGAAGACTCTGGGCAGCAAGTGCGTTCTGGTGCGCCTGGTCGAGGTCGGCGGTATAGTCTTCCACCGTCTCGGCCAGGTGCTGCTCAAGTGCCGCAGAACCTGCTAGTGCAGCAGCATTTAGCCAGCTTGACATGGCCATGATCATGACCGCGCCGATGGCCATCACACCGAGCATGGCGGCGCGGCCCGTATGGGTCGTGATATGCGGAAAGAAGCGCGCCATATAGGACCAGAAAGCGTAGATGCCGACCGAGACGGAGGCCGAGTAGATAATCGCTGCGAAGAAGATCGCCGTTGGCGAACCGTCCAGGATGCTGCGCACGCCGAGATAAGTGTACACGCCGGAGGCAAGGGCTAGGACGGCAATGGCAAACCGCGTCATCGTTTCGACGGCGGCGACCCCGTCGTGCAATCGCTGGGATGCGCCGGTCGCCATGGGCCAGTCTCCGTAGAAGGAAAGTATTCCTTAAAAGAGGATCAAGAAGCGGGCGGAATAAAGGCCGGTTTAACACCGCGTCCCGGACATCCGTTCTAATTGATTGGGACGAACCAAAGCGCGCCGGTCGCGGATAAGGTTCAACGGCACCAAGCAGAAGCGCACGCACGTAAATCACCTAGGAACTATCGCGTCCTCCGGCAGTTGGTGGTGTGCGAGAAGGAGAGCGCCGATGACCCCAGATATTCGAAACTCCACTTTCTATGTGTTGACCCAGGACGATCCCTCCGCGCCAACAGACGCGGTTCCGGTTGGCTTCGAAGAGGCCTATGAGGAGGCTCAAAGGCTCACCGAAAGCGGCTTGGCGGTTCATGTCCTTTATACTGAAGACGCAACTCAAATGCAGCTGACGCGGTTTACTGAGGCCGGAATCAGAACGAGCTTGGCTTCGCAAGGGTAAGGGGAACGGTCGGTTCTCGGCGATCGACAGGATTCACGAGTTCGTTCTGCCTGAGAAGTGATGAGGCCAGCAGTTTACCTTCATGTAAACCCGATGTGATCGCCGCTGTTGTCCTCGTCATTGCCTCGGCTTACCGGGCGCTTTTTGCTTTTAGCGACACGTTTGGGCGCCCGTCATAAACAGCACGACAATCATCACTTTTTCGTGTTCGTCCTGGAGAACTCTCAAGATCGCGACAGCATAGCTATGCAGGCCTAACTCGATGAGCATTCAGACCTCCAAGGCGTAAACGAGCATGTCGGTATCGAGAAGCTGGACGAACTCGCGCTACGAGCGCTGATCACGGTGTTGGAAAGACAAGCCGGGCGGTCTGGCGAAGAGGGAGATCGAGCGCCATCGCGCGGCCTCGGGCGTCGACTTGAGGTCCGAGCCGATAAGCGGTCGCAGGCCGCGTCAAGCCGACCGGAACATCCGGATTTTTCCGCCCTCTCCTTTTGGCCCACACAATGGCAGTCGAGCTCGCTACCCACCCCTCCCGCGACGGTCGGTCCGCCAGCGCTCGCCAAGATATCGACAGACGACGATACAAACTTCAAAAATGTACGAGAATGGAATCGTCGCAGTTTGCGTCTTCAAGGCAAAGTCGCACTGCCGAAGCGTAAAATCTGGTCGCGTAGGGATCGCTCAGCGACGCGACGGGCGGCCTCTCGATATTCGAACCAGACAAGTTTGCGCTCGCCCTTCTCCGGAAAGTTCCCGCGCAGGCCAGCAACTTTCATCGCAAAAACGTGGACCTTGCAAGAAACTTTCAGGCCACTATCTAACTTCTTCCTGTAGACGTAGTGGCCAATTGGAGCCCTCTCACAGCTCCCTTTTACGCCGGCCTCTTCGAACGCCTCCCTTGCCGCGACCTCATGAGCACGCTTTCCTTTCATGGGCCACCCCTTTGGGATGACCCAGCGACCGGTATCCCGGCTGGTGATGAGAAGTATTTCGAGCGGATGCCCTGTGCGGACACGGTAGCACAAGGCCGCATACTGCAACCTCGGCGGACGACGAAGCATCAACTGCACGTCGGCAAGGACCCTGTGCAGCAATTGCATGGAACGTTTTCTCCCTCGGCGCGAAAAGAGGTTGAAGAGGACGTCAAATGAACGGTGGAGCCTGTCGTTTGGTTCCTCCGAATCGCTGGACGGGAACCCGAAACCAATCGACGAGTTTACCGATAATCGCCACATGAGGATTTACCAATGACCGATCGTCTGATGATGCAAGACCCCCGAACACAGTACCCCTCGCCGCCGTTTGACCCTCAACCACAATCCATGCCCGGTATTGTTGGTAGGATGCATCCAAAGCCCGATCACGGCGAGAAAACCTACAAAGGGGCAGGTCGGCTGAAAGGGCGCAAAGCCCTTATCACCGGAGGCGATTCTGGCATTGGACGAGCCGCAGCGATTGCGTTTGCACGGGAGGGTGCCGACGTCGCCATATCGTTCCTGCCGGAGGAAGAACC
Organism: Ensifer sp. ENS03; assembly: GCF_014852035.1. Taxonomy (NCBI): domain Bacteria; kingdom Pseudomonadati; phylum Pseudomonadota; class Alphaproteobacteria; order Hyphomicrobiales; family Rhizobiaceae; genus Ensifer; species Ensifer sp. ENS03. The sequence goes on from NZ_JACVAV010000014.1 coordinate 73,203, forward strand.
GGACGCGAAAGAGGTTATCGAGTTGATCGAGGCCGAGGGCCGCAAGGCGCTCGCCTTGCCGGGTGATGTGAAGGATGAACACTGGTGCCGCGCGTTGGTGTCGCGGGCACTGTCCGAGCTTGGTGGCATAGATATCCTGGTGATCAACGCGGCCCGACAACAGTTTCGCAAGAACGTCTCGCTTGTAACGTCCGAGGACTTTGACGCCACGCTGAAGACCAACCTCTACGCCTTGCACTGGATTGCTCAGGCCGCCGAGCCGCACTTGCCCCCAGGCGCGTCCGTCATCACAACCGCGTCCATCCAGGCATATCAGCCATCGCCAATTCTCCTCGACTACGCCACGACCAAAGCTGGGATCGTCGCCTACACCAAGGCACTCGCAAAACAACTCATCGAGAAGGGTGTCCGGGCCAACGTCGTGGCACCGGGTCCGTTCTGGACGGTCTTGCAGCCAAGCGGCGGCCAGCCTGACGAGAAAGTGAAGAACTTCGGGAAGGACAGCGATTTCGGTCGGCCCGGCCAGCCGGTTGAGCTGGCCCCAATTTACGTCTTCCTCGCCTCGCAGGAGGCAAGTTTCGTCAATGGTGAAGTTTACGGTGCGACCGGCGGAAAAGGCGTTGATTGATGCCGTATGATTTCGGCGCGGCCGGTGCCCTACCAAAATCAGGGCCGAACCGCCGAGCGACGTTCGCGGTTAGAACTTCGTCAACGCTGGGCAGAAGCGCAAGCCGGGCGAAGCGAACCGGAGACAAGGAAGGCACGTCGAGAGGAAAAACTGGAGGAGCAGGATGGAAAGGCAAAGGGCAAGGAAAAAGTGCAGGCGCGCTATCCGATACTCCTCGATGGGAGATCGTCCTACGAGCGCGCGATCGCCACGCATGTTGGAGTAGTCTTTTTAACCGGGTCTGACGGCGAACTAGCGGATATCAGAACGGTCCGTAATCTCTATTTCCCTCCATGGGTGCAATGAACTTGTCTGGGCTACCTGGCCGCGGGGTTCACTCGATGAACTGGTAAGGACGTGGCCCGAAAAACGTCGCCGACCTCTGAACTCAAGCGGGGCTGATGGTTTCCGACATTGGAAGATTTGCGGCAGGGGCGTCGCGGAGGCAGATTGAAACGAGAAGCCGGGAGGCGTAGAGGTGAGAGACAATGCGTTAAATGAAAGCAACGGGCGCTGGAACATTTTCTGCGGCTTCCGTCGCTGGAACCGTGCGAGCTTGCCGGCCTCTGGCAAGGTCGGGGAGTTCCAACTGGTCATCCCTTCGATGGCGTCTTGGAGAACCTCGGCTGGTTCGGCAAACGGTTCGATCCGGATCTGCGGGCCGATGCCCTTCTTTTTCACGTCGGTGGGCGAAAACTGCGAGCCATCGATCCGAAGTGGGTTCCGCTTCCCCTCGCACTTCGCTTTCATGCGTTTGGAAGAACGGCCCTTGCCGCCGTGCTTTTTGCCGGTCTTCAACGGTGCCTTCAGGCAAAGGGTCACGTCGCCTCGATCAAAACGGTTGCCTTTGAAGGCGTCGCAAGCGCGGCCATGATCTATGACGACCAGTCGATCGTCGACCATTTTCGACGGATCAATGACGACAGCTTGATGGGACTGATGGCCATGCGAGATGACGATCGGTTTTATGTTTTTGAACTTGAGAGGGTCATCGATCCCATCGCGCTGGCGCAGAACCTGCCCGTGGGCTGACGAGAGCCAGCCGTGCCGTCGTCAAGGTCTAAGGGTCGCGGATGGTTCATTTCCGGGGACGACGCTCCGCTGCGACCGACTTTTTCAAGGCGTCCATGATGTTGACGACGTTGCTGAGTGGCGATGGTGTGGTTGACGATTTGGACTTGGCCCTGGACGGTTTCTTTATCGCCTTCTTCTTGGCAGCGATGATGTCGACCAGGCGTTCCTGCACGGGGTCCTCCACCATGCTGGGGCTCCAATCCTTCGTCAGCTTCTTTATCAATCGCTGCACAAGCGGCATCATTTCGGGGTCCGCCTTGGCGTCGCTCGCGGTGGTGAAGTACGTTTCTTCGCCACGAACTTCGTCGCCGTAGCGCAATGTCCAGAGCACGATCCCCTTGCCACGCGGCTCGAGCATGACGGCTCGTTCCCGACGCGATATGACCAGTCGTGAAATACCGACCATTTTCTGAGCTTCCATCGCATCTCGGATAACAGAAAAGGCCTCCTGGCCGACCGGTTCGCTCGGAGAAAGGTAGTAAGGCGTATCGAGCCATATCCACTCGAGGCTGTCGCGCGGGGTGAACGTCGAGATATCAATGGTCCTGGTGCTTTCGAGTGCGACGGTCTCAAGCTCCTCGTCCTCGATCACGACATACTCCTTTTCCCCGCGCTGGTAACCCATGACCTCATCGTCTTCCTTGACCTCTTTCCCGGTTACCGCATCGACGAAGTGACTGACGACACGGTTCTCGGTCTCGCGATTAAGCGTATGAAAGCGAACCTTTTCGCTCTCGGACGTGGCCGGCATCATCTCAACCGGGCACGTCACCAGCGAGAGTTTCAAATAGCCTTTCCAGTAGGGGCGGACAGCCATGGCTCAATCTCCCGTCAGCCGGTGCGACGCGACGTTGCCGCCTGTTTCGACTTGGAAGACGAGCTCGACTCTTTTTGCCGACGAGCGCCCTTGTTTGCGTTGGCCGCTTGACGCTTGGACTTCGACTTGCTCGCATTGACGCCCGCGCTCTCGCGGAGCGCCTTGAGCAGATCGCCGGGTTTGGATGCTACGGGCAACTTTTTCTTCGGCAGGGCACGCCCCTCGATTTTGGCTTTGACCAGCTCGGCAACAGCCGCCTCGTACCGATCATCAAAGTCGCCGGGGTCAAAACTGCCTTTCTTGGTGCGGATAATGTGCTCTGCAAGTTCCAGCATCTCGCCCTCGATCTTGAGGTCGGGAAGCTCCTGGAACGCCTCTTTCGAAGATCGCACTTCATAGTCAAAGTTGAGGGTTGCCGCCACCAGCCCCTTGCCGTGTGCGCGGATAAGTACGGTTCGTAGCCGGCGAAAAAGCACGGTCTTGGCGATCGCGGCGACCTTGGCCTTAGCCATCCCATCACGGAGCAGTGCGAAAGCCTCCCCGCCCATCTTGTCGGGTGCAAGATAGTAGGGTTTGTCGAAATAAGTTGTGTCGATCTGCGAGCAGGGAATGAAGGCCTCGATCTTCAGGGTCTTGTCGCTTTCCGGAACCACCGCTGCGACTTCTTCAGGTTCCAGGACGACGTATCGTCCACCCTCGATTTCATAGCCTTTTACCTGATCGTCGGCCTGAACGGGCTCTCCCGACTCGCTGTCAACGAACTCGCGCTTTACCCGGTTGCCTGTTTTTCGATTGAGCCTATGGAAGCTGATGCGTTCGGACGAGGACGCGGCGGTGTAAAGTGCCACTGGACAGGTGACCTCTCCGAACTTGATGTAGCCTTTCCAGTTCGCTCGCGGGGCAACCATGGCTCCATTCCTTTCGACACCCGGGAGGGACGCAACCTGTCGGTATGCAAATCGTTCCACGGTCAATTTCGTCAAACTCTACGAAACGTCTAAGCGCTTTTGTCAGGTGCCGTTGTTGCGACGAGAGAGCCTGCCAATCATCAGGAACGTGCGAAGGCCAGTTTACGGTTCAGGTGATTTGAACGCATCATGGCCGCCTTGGTTCAAACTAGCGCATGCTCTCGAGACGTTGACGTTCCTTCTCGACTTCGTCGGCGGTGTAGGGATCGAGCGTCTCGTCAAAGCGTGTCCAGCCCTGTTCCGTGTAGGCGGCGCGGCGTTGGACAGGATCCACCCAGGTCCCTCGGCGCAGGATCGCTTCGGCATCCGCCTGGAGCGCGTCGTCGACCCGTGCCGTGACGACCGTGCCACCGCGCCGTACGCCTTCCGCATAGACATGGGCATGTTCCTCCGGAACGCCCGAATCCGTCATCGCTCCGATAATCCCGCCGGCGGCACCACCTGCTACCGCGCCGGCGGCAGCACCCGCCGCGGTCGCGGCAAGCCAACCGGCTGCGACCACCGGCCCGACACCCGGGATGGCCATGAGCCCGAGACCAGTCAACAGGCCGCCAATGCCACCGACCGCAGCGCCGACACCGGCGCCCGTCCCAGCGCCTTCAGCCGCGTTGCTTTCGTCTGCAGTGCCGTACCAATCGCCAACATTGTTGGAAACGATGCTGATGTCGTCCGACGGCACGCCGCGATCTTCAAGGGCTGACACTGCTGCTTGGGCGTCCGAATAGTCGTCAAAAAGTCCACTAACGGTTTTCATGGGAATTTCCTCGTTGCTGGAGTTAGTTGGCAACAATGTTGCCCTGGTAGTCGAGCGCGACCTGCATGGATTTGCCGTCCTTCGAGGCAGTTGCACGCCAGACGCCCTTGTCGTCGAGCTTTAGACCGGTCACATCGGTGTAGCCGGCATCAGTAAGGCGATCCTTGGCCTGTTCTTCAGTGAAACTGTTGGCACCGGCGACGGGCGCTGTTGGATTGGTGGTGTCTGGTGTTGCCACGGCAGGCGTATCACCATCTGCCGTAGCCGGAGGTGTGGCGGTCTGCGCGAGCGCGCCCAAACTCGATGCGCCGAGGAAGACCGCGGCGAGCAGTACGTTCTTCATGATGTTCGGTTCCTTGTTCTCAGCCCGTTAAAGGCAATGTTCAAACTCGGCGAAACGCTTTTGGTTCCTAAGCATTTGGTCTTTTCCACTCCCGACCGGAGCACTCGAACCATGAGCGGAGGCTAGTCCGCAATTCTTTGCGCTTACGCAAGTTGCATTTGCCGAAGTCGGGTGGGAGCTGCTTTTAGCATCAAGAAGTCAACGCCGGACGTTCTCTGCTTTGTAGGAAATGTGATTGCTGCGGATAGTCGACGTGCCATCGTGAGCCGAGCCTCACTGGCACGCCCAATGGTCTGGCGCCGCAGATCTCGTTTAGCGTTGGCCCTCGAACGCCGTCCGCCGAGACCCATCAGTTAGAAGGTGCCATGCTTATTTTCTGGCGCTTTTGCCTCTTTGCATAAGAAGCTGCATTTCTTCAAATCGGCGTCGGCGTTCGCCATCTTCCTGGTCGGAAGAGTAGCAAGTCCGGGAGACGCAGAAGCGTAGGAGTTTTGTGATCGGATTTGGCTGATCGAATTCGCAGTCGAACGTATCTGACATTTCGGCCTTCTTCGTATCCGATCTCTCAGAATATTTGAAGCGGACGCCAGGGGGCTTAAGCTCAGGGAACGATTGCACGACCCCGACATTCAGCGTGTCGGTCATGAAAAAATTCCTTGCGACCGACGTGCAGGCCGATTCAAGTTCGGCACTTTGGGCAAAGGCGGGGCCAGCGATAAGAACTGCGGTGACAGGAAGCCATTTCATTTTCCTCTCCATTCGCACTTGGTCCACACGAAAAGGTTGTTGCGTGAACCCGAAAAGACCGGGAAAAGTTCCAATCCATGAGCAAAATGCGGACAACCGATAGAAACCCACGCCTGGTCCAAGAAAATCTCCTACCACCACGACCTCATCGAGGTTTCAAGGAGCGAATGGAGGGACGCCGAGCTTAGAGGTGGGCCGCCAGTCGATGTCGTCATGCTGGACAAGAACCTTCAGGGGATAGCGGGCTTCCGGTAGCAGACGCCTGCAAGGAGAAATCGATAGCGTTTCTTATCTTGAAGTTCGGGAGCGCCCAAACTGCCCCAATTCTCTCCAAGCCGTTTTCGAGCTAGGCCCTCATCGAGGGGGTTGAGGCCCTTCTTGAGCAAAGCAAGAGGAACGGCATCTTCCTCAACATGATCGGACAGTAGAGCCCTAAGCTCGCAGCACCGCAGCGTCCGTTGGCGGACGCTGCGGTGCTGTGCAGGGGCTGAGGGAGTCCCTGCGCAGGGCGGGGTTGTTCCACGAGATCGATCGCAGTCGCCCAGCGTCTTCATTGGGCAGCGCCTTCGGATCGAACAAACGCCAAGCCGAGTGCCGTATGAGGCAGGGAACAAGATAGCGATCCGCTGGTTGGATCGCAACGAAGGGCCCGCGTCAGAGAACCAGGAGGTTTGTGATGATCGAAAACCCGGAGAACCGTAGACAACAACAACAGCAACCTATTTCGCCCTCACAAGAAGGCGGCCCTTATTCTGGGGGGGGCGAGAGCGATGCAGGTCGGCCCCGCGTCGACCAGAACGTCGCGAGTGACGATCTTTCGGGCCAGGCAAAAGCGGCGGCAGCCAAAGTCGTGGATGACGAAAAGGGGGCATTGGCGCGCCAATTGCGTGGTCTTGCTGGCGCCATGGAGAAGGTGGGATCTGAACTTCGCGATTCCGATCAACCGGGGCTTGGCCGCTACACCCAGGACCTTGGAAATTCGATCGGACGGCTGGCCCGCGAATGCGAAGACCGGGATCTCGGTGAAATCGCGTCGATTGCAGAAAACTATGGGCGGAAGCAGCCCCTTGCCTTTCTTGGCATGGCAGCGATTGCGGGACTGGCAGCGAGCCGATTTCTGATCGCTTCGGCAAAGCGAACGGCCACCAAGACATCGAACTCCTCGTCATCCCCCCGCGCAGGCGACGATTGGTCATTTGAAAAGGACTTCCGCGATGCATAACCCCCGTGACGACCGCTCTTTACCCGACCTGATGACGGGACTGGTGACCGATATAGCCGGACTGTTTCGCAAGGAGATCGACCTCGCCAAGGCCGAGGCAAGCGAGAATATTGACCGGGCGATCGGCAGCATCGAGACGCTCATGGTTGGCCTTATCTTTGCTATTGCCGCGATCGGCGTGCTTCTGAGCGCTGTGGTCGAGGGTCTGGGCGCCTTTTTGATGCAGCAGGGAATGCAAGAGGCAAATGCCCATGCGCTCTCAGCGGTCGCCGTTGGTCTTGTCGTCGGCGTCCTCGCGTGGGTTATGATTTCGCGCAGCCTTGCCAGGCTCGGAAACCGCAGCATTCGGTTTGAAAAAACGACGGCGTCGCTCCAGCGCGACCTCGACGTGGCCAAGGAGACAGTGAAATGAACGTCGACATGCATTCGTCCGCGGACCTTCAACGGGAGATCGAGACCGACCGTCAAAGGATTGAAGAAAAACTGCATGCCATTCAAGAGCGAATGTCGCCTGGCGAATTAATGGATGAATTCATCGCCTATGCCAGAAGGAGTGGAGGTGCCGACTTCCTCAACAATCTGGGTGGGGCAATGAAGGCGAACCCGATCCCAGTCGCATTGACAGGGATCGGTCTTGCATGGCTCCTTGCCGATCCCGCCTCGCGAGCGCCTCAAGCGTCGGGCGTTGACAAGGGAGTGGATGATTACCCGCTTGCGCGAGTAAAGGGCAATTTGCGACGGGTGGGACCGATCGAGGCAAATTTTGGCGAGCGCTACAGCCATTTTGAGGATGAGGACGGCAGTCGTTTTCGCGCGAAGACCGATGCGGCCGGCCGAAGGGCCGGTCACTTCGTCGATCCAAGTGGAACCGTCTATCGCGGTTTCGCCGATACGTCGGGCCAGGCGATTGCGGAAATCCGGGATGAGGCAGGCAGTTTGTTCGATGAAACAACCGGCTGGGCATCAGCGACATGGCGTGAGGTGAAGGGGGCGGCCAGCGGTGTTTCCGGTGCCGTTTCAGATGCCGCCCGGTCAGCAACCGACAGCATTCGGAGCGCCCATGAGAGTGCTCAGGATCACGGGGCGCAGCTGAATGCCGCCATGCTCAAGACATTTCGAGATCAGCCTCTGGTTGGCGGAGCGCTGGCCTTTGCGATCGGTGCGGCCATCGGAGCGGCACTCCCCGCAACGGACTTTGAGGATGAGACCGCTGGCGAGGTTTCGGATCGCGTTCGCGGCCAGCTTCAAGCAACGGCTGGTGCAGCTGCCGAGGGCGCGATCGAGGGTGCCAAGAACGCCTTGGGAGAGGCCAACAAGCCTGAAAACGAAAACCCTTCTGGCTGACGGCTGGAAATTGTCACTGACCGCAACCTCGCGGACGCCCGCTGTTTGCTTGGGGCCGAGGCGATCCCCGCGCGCGCTGAGGATTTGCGATCTTGGCGTTCAGGAGAATGCCGATCGCGTCGCGAAGTCTTCTCTGCTTTTGGGAGTGGCGGCAGCCGTCCTTCGGTTCCTGCGGCAATGCGGCGCGCCTCGCTCAATCGAGCGAAACGCCGTTCATGCGATGGGCAACTTCGATAACGCGCACGAATTTGTCCGCTCTGATTGTGCCGATCGCACAATCGCAGATTGCATCCTTACCGATCAGGCCGTAAGCGGCAACGAGCATCGCAACCTCCCTGTCGAGGGCGGTGCGTAGCTCACCGTTCAACACGTACCAATCCCGAGAAGTTAAAATCGGCGCGGGAACGCTTTCTGGAACTTTGCGGGGAGGCTCGGGTTAAGCGATCAACTCTTCTGGAAAGGACAGTAAAACGCCACGCCTCCGATCTCAAAGACGAAGATTGCTCCAAAGGCTGCCCTTAATCGCGGTTGCTCTGCCTGGCTGCCAGGGCACTCAATCCGCGTTGAGCCCCGCGGGTTCGGAAGCAGAGGCGACGTTGACTCTGTTTGTCGTCATGTCCATCGGCGCAGCCGCGATCTGGTTCGCGGTGGTCGCCTTCGTCTGCTTTGCCGTTCGCAGTCAAAGACGAGTTTTCGCAGAGCCTGCCGCAAGCCGGCTCGTCCTGTGGGGCGGCGGCGTGTTCCCAACTGTGACGCTCTTTGCCCTTTTGACATATGCATTCTGGTTAATGCCGACGCTTAGACCTTCGCCGACTTTTCGCGATGCTACGGATTTTCGGGTCGAAGTCACCGGCAGGCAATATTGGTGGCAGGTGGTCTATGTCCATCGCGGCCTCACAATCGCAGCGGCAAACGAGATCCGCTTGCCGGTCGGTCGGCGAATAGAATTTTTACTGAAGAGCGATGACGTGATCCATTCCTTCTGGATACCCTCTCTCGGGGGCAAGATGGATATGATCCCGGGTCGCGAAAACCGCCTTTCGCTGATGGCGCAAAGAACGGGGGTATTTCGCGGCGCGTGCGCCGAATTTTGCGGGACGTCTCACGCATTCATGGCGCTCACCGCAGTGACCATGGAACCCGACGTGTTCGACGCATGGCTTGCCAGCCAGGCGAAAGCCTCGATAAACGTCGCGGGAGAGGGGCGCGCACTCTTCTTGCGCCATGGCTGCGGCTCCTGTCATCGCGTTGCGGGCACGGAGGCCGCAGGCGCGGCTGGACCCGATCTTTCTCACCTAGGGTCTCGGCAGATGCTGGGAGCCGGGATCGTCGCCAACACCGAGGACAACATTGCTGGCTTCATCGCGAACCCGGGTGCGATCAAGCCTGGTGCAGCCATGCCCGCTTTCTCCATGCTGGCGCCGCAAGATATCCGTGCAATCGCCGCCTGGCTGAAAGGACTGAGATGACCGAGCCGGGCGCCCGCGCGAGTGAAGAGGAGCGCGCAGCGCAGAGCGAGCGGCTGCGCAAAGTATGGGAGAATCCGCACGGCTGGCGCTACTGGACGAGCGTCAACAACACGCAGGTTGGGCTGTGGTATGCGTCCACCGCCTTCATCTTTCTGCTCTTTGCCGGCGCGCTGGCATTGATTATGCGGGCGCAATTGGCCATGCCCGACAATGATCTGGTTTCGGCGGACTTCTACAATCAGCTATTCACGCTGCACGGGACCGTCATGATGTTCCTGTTTGCCGTGCCAATCTTCGAGGCAGTGGCGATTTTTCTGTTGCCGCCGATGATCGGGGCTCGAGAGTTGCCGTTTCCGCGACTGGGCGCGTTCGGGTTCTGGAGTTTTTTTCTCGGTGGCATCTTTGTGTGCGGCTCGATTTTCTTTGATGCAGCGCCTTCCTCCGGTTGGTTTATGTATCCGCCGTTGGCAACCGACGAAAAACTTTCCGGCATTGGCGCCGACATCTGGCTACTAGGCCTCTCTTTCATCGAGGTGGCTTCGATTGCAGCGGCGGTGGAGCTCATCGTCGGGATCATGAAATGTCGCGCGCCCGGCATGCGCATCAATCTGATGCCGCTCTTCGCCTGGTATCTGCTGATTGTCGCCGGCATGATCCTCTTTGCATTTCCGCCGCTGATTGCCGGCGATATCCTCTTTGAAATGCAGCGCATGTTCGACTGGCCCTTCTTCGATCCGGCACGCGGCGGCGATCCGCTGCTGTGGCAGCACCTTTTCTGGATTTTCGGCCATCCGGAGGTCTACATCATCTTCCTGCCGGCGATTGCCTTGATGGCGATGATCGTTCCAACCTTTTCGGGGCGTCCGATCGTGGGTTACTCCTGGATCGTGCTTGCCGCGGTCGGCACGGGCTTCCTGTCATTCGGCTTGTGGGTACACCACATGTTCGCGACAGGACTGCCCCAGATATCGCTTGCCTTCTTTTCGGCCGCTTCCGAGGCAGTGGCGATCCCAACGGCGGTTCAAGTCTTCGTCTTCATTGCCACCATGCTTGCTGGCCGCGTCATCCTTTCTACTCCAATGCTGTTCGGGGCAGGCGGCATCGCCATTTTCGTCATCGGCGGGCTAACCGGCGTCATGGTGGCAATTGCGCCCTTCGACTGGCAAGCGCACGACACTTACTTCGTGGTTGCCCACCTCCACTATGTCCTGATTGGAGGGATGCTGTTCCCGGTCGTTGCGGGGATCTACTACTATTACCCCCTCATCGATGCAAAACGTCTGTCCAATACGCTCGGACACATTGCCTTCTGGCTGATGTTTGTCGGTTTCAACGTCACCTTCTTTCCAATGCATCTGACCGGCCTTTTCGGCATGCCGCGTCGGGTTTTTACCTATCCGGCCGACCTTGGGTGGAACCTCTTGAACCTTGTGTCGTCTGTCGGCGCCATCGTGTTTGCCTTCGGCGTTTTGATCGTGGTGTGGGATGTCCTGCGCCCTAAGCACCGGGAGCCTCGCGCCGAACAAAACCCGTGGAATGCCGGAACGCTTGAATGGGTCAGCGAGCCTGAGGAAAACTGGGGTGTGCGCTCCGTTCCCTTCGTTTCGAGCCGCTATCCACTTTGGGATCAACCGACGCTTGCCCGCGAGATCAGCGAGGGGCGATGGTATCTTCCCGACGCCAAGGAAGGGCGTCGCGAAGGTCTGGTCACCTCCGTGCTCGATGCACGGCCGGAACAGGTCTTGCGCGTTGGCGGCACCTCAAAGGTCACCATCCTCTCGGCTTTCTCGCTCGGTGCCGTGTTCATCGCCTTGACGTTTAAGTGGTGGATCGCAGGGGCAATCGCCGCCTTCACCTGTTTCTGTGCGATCCTCTATTGGCTCTGGACGGGGACCGGGGAAATTCCCGAGAAGCCGCAGAAGGACGTCGGCGTTGGGCTCGCCTTGCCGCTTTACGCATCCGGTCCGTCTTCAGTCGGCTGGTGGGCCATGTTCATCACGATGGTGGGCGACAGTACCGCCTTTGCGAGCCTGATCTTCGGCTATTTTTTCTATTGGACGATACACGAAGACTTCACGGCGGGATCAGCTGGTCCCGGAATGATGTGGCCACTGGTTTCGGCAGCGCTCTTTGTCTTTGCGTGGCTCGCCACCTTAGCTGCAAGACATTTCAACGCCCTCGCGCGTACGGCGTTCGCGCGTGCCGCTTTGATCGTGGCCCTCGCCCTGACGGTCGTCGCATCCGCGGCTGGCATCGCGGGGCCCTGGTTGCACGCCATGAACCCGACCGCACATGTTTACCCGGCCATCGTCTGGGTGCTGGTTTGCTGGACAGTCGTTCATGCTTGTGTCGGCGCTGTCATGCTAGCCTATTGTCTTGCGCGAAGCCTTGCCGGGCGCCTTACGAAAACCCACGACATGGACCTGCGCAACGTGGCCCTCTACTGGCATTTCCTGGCAATTACGGCGCTCATCACCTTCTTCGTGATCGGTCTTTTCCCGGAGGCACTTTAATGCGTCTGCTGCCAAGGGAAATCGAAACGTTCTGGACGCTGTTCACGGGGCCGGCCATCTGGGCCGGGCACTTCCTGATATGCTACGCCAGCGCGGCGATTTTCTGTGCCAAACCAGCGTTGTTCGGGATGGAGTTCAAATCCTTGCGCCTAGGCATCGCCGTCATCACGGTTTTAGCGCTCGCAGCCATTGGGCTTTCGGCGTTCCTTGCGTGGCGCCAGTGGGGCTTCGGTGCGCACGATCCTCCGCATGACGATCCGACGCGCCACGATCGCCTTCTGTTTCAGGGGTTTGCAACCTTGCTGCTTGCCGGCTTGAGTTTCGTCGCCGTCCTGATGACGGCACTGCCGACGATCTTTGTTTCGGAGTGCTTGCGATGAGGGCGCTCTGGCTTGCGAATGGTTGCCTCCTTTTGGCCGTTATCTGGCTTGGCCCGCTTTTGAGTGCGTGGCGCGGCTCGGTGACCGCCCACATGCTCGCGCATATGGGGGTCGTAGCAGTCGCAGCACCTCTCATCGCTATAGGTGTTGCTCCCCGTCTCGCCAGCTGTCGCCGGCCCGTGCTCACCGGGTTGCCGATCGTCGCCTCGCTCGTCGAACTCCTGGTGGTCTGGGGTTGGCATGCACCGGCTGCACGTCGGTTGGCGGAGAGTTCGCTTTGGGGCACCGCCCTTGAGCAGGCCTGCTTTCTAGCCGCCGGGTTGTTCCTATGGTCCACGTGTCTTGCGGCCGGGAGCACGAACAGGTCTTCAAGCAATGCGGCAGGCGCCTTCGGTTTGCTGCTGACGACCGTTCATATGACGCTCCTCGGCGCCCTCTTGGCGCTCAGCCCACGCACGCTCTATCAATTTGGCGATGTCACCTGTTTCGGCACGACCTTGACGGCGGCTCAGGATCAGCAACTCGGCGCCGTTGTCATGCTGATGGTTGGCGCCGCAGCCTATCTCGCAGGTGGGGTCGCCTTGCTTTCCGGTCTGCTTGCAGAGCCAAACCGGAGGGTCGCCTGATGCATGTTCGATGGAAGCACCTGGCCGTCGGGCTCGCCATCCTGCCGATCGTCGTCCTTTTTGCCACCTGGATCGGCTTCTTTAACGTCGGTGCGTCATCCGGCCATTGGAGGATAACCGAGTGGTTTTTGCATTTTGCCATGCGTTCGGCTGTTCGCACCTATGCGCTCGCCGTTGATGCCCCGGAGAGGCTACCTGATAACGGCATCCCACCGGCAGCCGGTCACTTTGCCCGTGGCTGTGCCACCTGCCACGGTGCGCCGGGCGAACCGCGGTCCCCCGCAGCACTTGCGATGTTGCCGCAACCGCCGGATCTTTCCGCTGTAGTCGAGCAATGGGAGGACGCAGAACTGTTTCGCATCGTGAAGCACGGGGTTCGCTTCACCGGCATGCCGGCGTGGCCGACCCAGGCGCGCGACGACGAAATCTGGAGCATGGTTGCGTTCCTGCGAAAGCTTCCGGCTATGGATGCGGCCACCTATCGTTTGCTCGCCTATCGCGAGAGGCCACAGCCACCCATGCATGCGTTCCGATTCGAAGATGCATTGGCAGAATGTACCCGCTGCCATGGGACCGATGGGATGGGCTTTAGCCCGCTCACGCCTGTTCTTGCAGGACAGAAGGAGGCCTATCTGCTCGAAAGCCTCAACGCCTATCTCGAGGGACGTAGACCAAGCGGCATGATGCAACTTCCCGTGCAGTCGGTGGATCCGGGGCATCTTCGCGCTCTTGCCAGCCATTTCGCAGCTTTGAAGCGCAATGCGGTGGTGCAACCACTAAAAGACGATCGGGTGGGGCAGGGCGAGCAGATTGCGCAGCACGGCCGTCCCGCCCAAAAAGTTCCGGCATGCTTGGGCTGCCACCAAAATTCGCAACGTAACCCGTCCTACCCAAGGCTTGACGGTCAGCCCGAGGCATTTCTCGCGGCACAACTGAAGCTCTTTCGCGAAGGCTCGCGATCGGGAACTCCGTTCAGCCATTTGATGGAGAGTGCGGCAGAATACCTGTCTGACGCAGATATCGAGAATGTTTCGGCATATTTTTCGAGTTTGCCTCCTGAGGATTGAAACACCTTCGTGCCGAAATCGTTTGGCTCGGTCATTGAGGAGCCGGTCATGAAAAAGCTGCTGATCACCGTTCTTGTTGTCGCTGCGCTTGTGGTTGCCGCGGGTGGGGGCTTCGTTGCGCTGTCCCGGCATGAAGCCACGGTGCCGATCGAGCAGACCTATGGACCGGATCCGGTTCTCGTTGAACCGAAAGCGGAGTGGTTGCCTTCCGTGAACGTCGCCGAGGCCACGCCCTGGCCCAATGGGCAAATGCCCGTCGCGGCGCAAGGGCTTGAAGTCAAGGAATACGCCGGCGATCTGGACCATCCACGCTGGCTTCATGTGCTGCCCAATGGCGATGTTCTGGTGGCCGAAAGCAATGCGCCGCCGAAGCCCGACGCGGGCTTTTCGATCCGGGCCTTCTTCATGGGCCTCTTCCAGGCTAGAGCCGGTGCCGAGACGAAGAGCGCCAACCGCATATCGCTTCTGCGTGATTCAGATGGTGACGGCGTGGCGGAAACCAAGACACCGTTCATCACTGGGCTCTACTCCCCCTTTGGAATGTCATTGCTCGACAGCACACTCTATGTCGCCAATGCCGACGCCATCGTCGCCTTTCCCTATCAGGAAGGCGCAACGCAAATCACCGGGGCGCCTGACAAGATCGTCGACCTGCCTTCAGGTCGCAACCATCACTGGACAAAGGATGTCATCGCCAGCCGCGACGGAACAAAGCTCTATGCCACCGTGGGCTCCAATTCCAACGTAGCCGAGAATGGCATGGATGAGGAGAAAGGACGAGCCGCGGTCCACGAGATCGACCTCGCCAGCCGACAGACGCGGCTGTTCGCATCCGGTCTTCGCAACCCCAATGGGTTGTCCTGGCAGCCTGATTCAGGCCAGCTCTGGGTCGTCGTCAATGAGCGCGATGAGATCGGCCCTGACCTCGTGCCCGACTATATGACGTCCGTACAAGATGGTGCCTTCTACGGCTGGCCCTATAGCTGGTATGGCCAACATGTTGATGATCGCGTCGAACCCCAGAACCAGGAGCTTGTGGCCGTCGCTATCAAGCCTGACTACGCGCTCGGGCCTCACACGGCGTCACTCGGCCTGACTTTCAACACCGGCGATCTGTTCGGGCCCGAGATGAAAAGCGGTGCCTTTGTCGGTCAACACGGCTCATGGAACCGCATCCCGCGCAGCGGCTACAAGGTCATTTTCGTGCCTTTTGCCGCCGGCCGGCCGTCCGGCCCGCCGCGCGATATTCTCACGGGTTTCCTAAGCGCCGAAGGTAAGGCTTTGGGTCGGCCGGTGGGCGTTGCGATTGCTCGCGACGGCGCGTTGCTGGTCGCCGATGATGTCGGAAACAAGGTGTGGCGCGTAGCACCCCACGCCAATTGAGTGTCGGGATCACCGCAGCGTTCGGCTGACCTTGCCCCTGGGCTGGAGGAATGCGGCGTTGCACGGTGGTCACCGCTTTTCCAGTGCACCATGGCCCGATAGCCGTAAATGTCACCGTCACGCTCCTGTCACGCGACAAGGCGGTCAGGGCCCGATAAGTTGCGCGCTCATGTCAAGCCTCGAATTGTCGCTGGCAGCGCGCTTTGTTTCATCAGCGCAGCGGCATCACGTACGGAGTGGGATCTCATTCGCCGCTATCTATTTAATATCCATACAGCAGGCGTCGTTAGCCGCGACGAAGTCGGTCGAAAGTATTCATCGGATGGGGCTGCCGTCGCTTACGGTCAACGGGTCGTAGATGAGCTGACCAAGGATGAGGAATATTACGACGCCATAATAGATGTGGTCACGGCATCTGGACGGTTGGTTGCGCGACTTATATCGCGCAACGCTCCGCCCATGCGTCCCGTGAGCCAGCCGACGCGCCAAGTTTCATTGCATTGAGCATTATCTTCAGTGAGAATCTCTCCCGATCGCTAAGGGACAGGATGGAGTTTTCGCAGCATCTCCGGGGAGATCATCGATATTGCTCGTTCACTGGTGTGTCAAAGTGAGCTGAGCGCGGCGGCGGTACCTAACCTGGCGACCCCGCCCGAGGAGCGATGCTCGCAGTCCGCCTGGTTCCCGTCGCGACCTGTTGGATGTAACTCTCAGGATATCGCGGCCAATTTACAAACAAGCGACACGGAAGAATGGTTGTCGGGGCTGTCGACTGCTCATCCAAACGTGGGTTGTTCACGACCCTCCTGGAATCAGGAGCAGCTTGCCAGTTGTCTTGCGGCTGGCCATGTCCTTATGTGCCTGCGCAGCATCCTTGAGAGGGTAGCTTCCCCCTGCAGTGACCTTCAACGACCCGTCCGCGATCCAATCGAAAAGCCGGCCGGCGCGCTCGCGAAAGAGTTCGGGTGAGTGGATATGATCGAAGAAGACGCCATAGCCGATCTTGACGCTTTTCGGCAGGCTCATGATGTCGAGCGGGCCCGGCCCACCCAGCACCGGGCCATACCAACAGAGCGTTCCTGACCGCCGCAGTACTTCGAGGGACGCTTTGAATGTCTTGGGACCGGAGCCATCATAGACCACGTCCACTCCCCGACCACCGGTGAAGCGGAGCACCTCGTTGACAAACTCTCCTTCTGTATCGACGATCACGTGCTCGGCGCCGGCATTTTGCGCGATGGCGACCTTGTCTTTCGATGACACGCGCCCGATGACGCGCCCGCCTCGGAGCGTTATGATCTGCGTCAGGAGCAGTCCTACGCCGCCCGCTGCAGCATGAACGAGCGCGATGTCCCCAGGTTGGACGGGATAGAAATCGGTGGCAAAGTGGCTGGCGGTCAGGCCCTGCATCATGATTGATGCGGCCGTTCGGTCATCAATGAAGTCGGGGACCTTGATGAGCGACGTTGCCGGGATCGACAGCCGCTCGGAGTAGCTTCCGGGGGCATAGACCCAGGCGACGTGATCGCCCACGGCAAGATCCGTAACGCCGTCGCCAACACTGAGCACGCGGCCGGCGCCCTCGACGCCAAGCACTTTCGGGTTCGGGGTTTCCGTCCACGCCATGCCCTGCCGAACGCCGATATCCATGAAATTCACACCTGCCACGCGGACCTCAACGATAACGTGTCCGGGCGTTGCCACAGGCTCTGGGCGCTCGACGAATTCCATAACGTCGCTATCGCCCATGCCGTTCATGACCACAGCTTTCATAGTCAGCTCCTTTCTTGACTGATTGTTCCAGAATTGTGCAAATTTTTTTGGGGTGCTACCGGATTGCACGGATTGCCAGTTCTCCGAGAGATTCCAATTCCGCGCGAGGGCTACCTCCACGGGCCGCGATACGAATGCCAGCGATGCTGGTAATGAGGAAGGAGGCAACAGCCTCTGCCGACAGCGATTTTTCGACATCGTTTTCGGCCTGGGCTTGCTTGATGCACTCCACTGCCGCTTTCCTCAAGCGATTGTCGGCAGCATGATGGAGCGCGTTAAGTTCCGGCCGGCTCTGGCCAAATTCACAAATCGAATTGACGCCGAGGCAGGCGCAATGGGCGCGCTCCACCACTCGTTCTATCATTGCCGCGATCCCGTCGACGGCCCGTCGCTGGCTGCGCAACATCGTCACGTGGGCTTCAGTTTCTTCGAATGCATAACGTTCCACTGCTAATCGGTAGAGCGCCCATTTGTCTCCAAAGGTGTCGTAGAGGCTTTGTCGTCCGATCTTCATCGCGCGCACCAGCATCTCAGTCGATGTGCCCTCGAAGCCGTGTTCGCGAAACACGTCGATTGCGGCACCCACCGCCTTGTCTTTGTCGAATTCCTTTTTTCGCGCCATCGCCGTGAAATAGCTATTCTGGAACGATCTGTCAAGAAATGACATTGTGATCTGTAGTCTATGCGGCAACGCACAGGCGATCTTGATTTCGAGGAGTCGAGCGCGTCGCGGGACAACGTCATCGATATCGCTCGACGGCGAGGCCCCTAGTAGGTGAGGGGCGGGCCTTTCTCGTTGGCGATCGGCGGAATGCCACGGCCAAGATACCTCGCCTTTGCCCCGCCTTTGGCTATGATCCTTTGGCTTGGGGGGCAAATTTTCTGAGCGAGGTCTAGGTCACCTCTTATCGCCGTCGCATCGACCAGGTCTTGCGTGAAGGGCAGCCTGCCGCCTGGCAGCGCCAGCCCTCACGGACATGCGCCAGAAGATCGACCGTTATGGTCCCCTCGCGCGGCTCGGCGCCGAATTCGTTCATCAACCCAATTGCCGCAAACCAGAGAGCGTTGACTGCCGCGCGCCATCTTTGGCGTAGTGCCCGCCGGCGACGCTTCAGCCAGAGAGACTTCAAAATCCTTGGTTGCTGCTGATGGTGATACCGGTCGCGGTCGGCCAGATGTCGACCGAAAGGCTGCCGACGAGCGGACCCAGCTCCAATCAGCCGGCAACGTCTTCTGCCGACTAAAGTTCAATCCTTCACGGTCACCGACGGCGACAGGGTTCGCATCAGCATGGTACGAGCGTTCGGCTTGTCGGCTTCAACACTCCGGAAAAGTTCGAGCCCAGATGTTCGCGCATCGCCGACATGTCCGGTCGCTGGTGGCTGGCCAGGTGAGGTGTCGGCGCCCTGGATGCCGAGAAATTAAACTTTCACGTCGAGTGTCATCTCGACCATCGTCGGGCGAAAGCCCGCTGCGGCAAAGAGCCGTTGAGCAGCTTCGTTTCTGTGCGCCGTGGAAAGCACGATAAGGTTTGCTCCTCGCTCTTTAAGCGCTGCAACAGCTGCCTCGAGCAGCATCCGGCCGATGCCTTGGCTGCGCTTTTCGGGCTCTACGAAAAGATCGTGAATGACGCCCGCCGGTTTTCGGAGCGCCATGTAGTCATAGCCCTCAACCGATGCATAGGCGTAACCGACGATCATTTCGTCTTGCTCGGCGGCGAGGACCACGACCTCGGACTTTTCAAGCTGACT
Source organism: Ensifer sp. ENS03 (assembly GCF_014852035.1). NCBI lineage: Bacteria > Pseudomonadati > Pseudomonadota > Alphaproteobacteria > Hyphomicrobiales > Rhizobiaceae > Ensifer > Ensifer sp. ENS03. The sequence continues at coordinate 92,101 of NZ_JACVAV010000014.1, forward strand.
TCCCAGCCATCTGGCATAAGATGCCTCTGTGCCGGTTCCCGTCGGGATGAAGCGCTCGGGGTCCCATTGATGATGAAGCGCCATCAGGTCAGCCCCGAACTTTCCGAGCACAGGCACATCTTCATCGCGGGCGGCTTTAATCGTGATGGTTGATAGCATTTTACGGCATGATCCGTCGTTGGTGTTATCCGGCCATCACCTTCGATCAGCCTGGCCGAAGAACCTTGCATCGTAGATGAACTTCGTCGTGGCTCAACGGCTCGCAGGCAAACAAAAGGCGCTCTATCTTTGCCGCCAGGCTCTGTTCGCCAAATTTAACGGCGCGGTCGCAGACACGCCGCGCCGCTTGCCTTCGGACTTCGGGAATTGGGCGGTTTAGCCTAGAGAGTTTGCGGGGTCAGCGTCCGCTCGCTCCGAAATAGCGGCAATGTTTCCAGGTTATTCCATCGCCGCTTTCCGCGACCCGTCGCTGCTTTCGTCGAGATCGATAGCGTCGCCGAGCGGGGTAGCCGCGATTGAATTGATTTGTTGCGCGAGAGCCGAAAACTTGCTCGCAATATCCTGCAGCTCCGACGCTGAATTCGAGCCCGGGCGGATGCCGTTTACGCCACGTTTGTCCACGTTCTCAACCAAGTTCCGAGCGCTTTTGCCTTGGCGCACAACCGCTCATTTGGATCTGAGTGCCGGTCCAAGCTGTGCCTCGCCTGGAGTTGGGTTGCGAAACAATGCTGCTTATCGGCCACACTCGCGCGTGGTTCGTTACAAAAAATGCTGCGCGTGCGAAAGAATCTGACGTGGAGGGTAGCGGTTCGGGTAGTCGTGTCTGTTAGTGCGTGCTAATGAGAATTCAACGATCTGACACGAACACCGCTACGAGCGTCGCAGACCTCGTGATCCAATTTAAAACGGCCCAGTGCCAACTGGATGAGACGGTTTACGGGTATGATATTGAGCGCTTCCGCTCACTCGAAGAGACGATTAAGCAGTTGTTTCAATCGATCGAACGACGCGTGCCGCGCGACGCAGCCGAATTCGGGACGATCGCGACATTCTATCTCGATCTGCTCGAGGACTGTGATGGCGGCTTCAACAAACGGCTTCATGATGGCTTGCGCCAGCTGTTCGATCGGCACACCCCGCGTGGGCACCCGAAGGGAATTGGGTTTGCGACGAGTGGCCAACCGCAATGGATGGCAGGGGGTTAGGCGGAGCAATGAAGGAGGACGGAGAGCGCACGATTATTGTCGAACTCACAGATGCGGATGCGACGGACTCCGGGATCTTCACCTGGGATATCGTTCGCGACCTTGTCTATGGAGATTCGGCCCTGGCTGCGCTCTTCGGTCTAGCCGCGAGCGAGACGAGCCAGGGACTGCCGCTGAAACTGTATCTCGACCGGGTCCATCCGGAGGATCGACCAGGGTTGGCGAAGACAATTACGGAAAAGATCGTGAGCGGACGAGCCCAGCAGTCGTTCTACCGCGTCAGGACGCGGGCTGGCTTGTATGTCTCGGTCGTTGCTTTTGGTCGGTGTTTCCAGGATCGCGATGGAACACCGGTCCTCTATTCCGGCATCGTTGTCCTGGAAAGCGCAACATCGACCAACGACAACCGGCGGCATTAGCGCCGGAGCAGGATTTTCCCGGCGATGTTGGTGGACCTAGCCGGACCTTCGCCGGATCATTGCCGGTTGACCGGTGGACCTCGAGCTCCAATCTAAGGCTCCTGACGCTGTACAACCTGGCGCAACAACTGGTCCGCGGAATTCCTGCTCTAAGCGGAAGAAACGAGAGAGCCAAACAGTGAGACTGATCATCCGCCCGAACGACCGGTATCCGCATCTCGGATTGGACCGTCGTCCTTTGGCGATTGCGTGCGGCGAAGGTTGGCTGGGCATCCTGCACGCATTCTTCACCGAGGCCGACAAAGTGATGGCTGCAGGAGGCTCGTTCACGGTGCTCGAGGTGATGGAGAAGAAGGGCGTTCTGCACATGCATTATGCCATCGCACAGATCGCACCTGATGCCCGCTGCGCGATCGACGATGCCTCCCGGCTAGCCGCCGCGCGATCCTTTCACATCTGCGAGGTGTGCGGACGCCGTGGGCGTCTGCACACCTTCGGCGGCCTCCCTAAGGTCGTCTGCAGCGAGCACGCTGACGGCGAACTCGGCAAGGGCGTACCATTCGAAGACCCTCTCAATGCTCCCGATCCCTATTTCCCTGACGTGGATCCGTTCATAGCAGCTCGGCCGACCGTTACGGAGTTCGATGCTGCTCCGATCATTGAAGGGTGGCTTATCGAGGAGGACAGCGAAGGCGGCCGGCGCCCGTGGCTATACGGCTGGTTCTTCAGCGAGCCTGTGACCCGCGACGGGGAGCATGGGCACACGTCTCCCATCGTCCAAATGGACGATATGGTGCCCCCACGATGGGTTCGAACAGATACTCGGCTTTACCGCCTCGGCATGTGTTACCCGCCGGCCGAGCGCGAGATCCGTTACTGGGCGCAGAAGCTGTCTCGACGCCCTGTGCCCTACGGCGAGCCTCCCGGTGGCAGCGATGACATTGAGGCGATGCTGGCCTTCCTCCGTTCCAGCGGCCGCCTGCGATCAACGAAGATTGACCGCCTGGAACAAGCCTACCGCGAAGAGCCGGGACACGTACAAGAAGTCGGAAAAGTTCGCACGACGTAAGGCTTTGCTGATCGTGGTGCATCGGCTCCAACGCCGGAGTTCCGCTGATTTGGGGCCCCGCTTTCCTGCTCGTCGGGGTGTTGCGGTTTTCGTGCGCAGCGGGTCATTCCAAGTATGGGCGCCGGTGCGCTGACGCGCGCGGTTGCCCCATGGTACCTTGTGTAACCCTTGTCCATCAGCCGCTTCGTAGCAGCCGTCGCATGCCGGGCTGACCTTGGTGCAGCTCATTCAAGTGTGGGTGGTCCGGGAGATCGCGGAATTCTCAGCCATTATTCGGCGCTACCTGCGTTTCGGTGCGCGTTGCCGCGCTCAACCCCGATCAGGTCGTCGAAGAAGTCGAGCATCGCTACATTGCTCTGTTGGAATTCCCGCTTGTCCATTGCCTTCACTGGCTACGTACCGGGTGACGGTCGCCTCTTTGAAATCGGCGATGGAAAAGCCGTCGATCGGCCGGATGCACGCCGCCAAGGGCGAACCCAGAAGCAATGGACGGAATGCCGTCTCAAAGCTTGGTGGAACAACGAAACCGACTTCGTTCGCTACTAAAGCCAACGCGGCTGAGAAAGCCGCGAAGGAAGGACGAGAGCTGCGTGCAGCAAAGATGGCTATGCCGAATTCATCGAAAAGGCCGCCCGTATTCGCGCATTGGCTCAGCTTGAAACAACGGCTGATCATCGCTGAGAAGCTGCGCGGTATCGGCTCGTCTCTCGCAGAATGGATCTGCCCGGAAACTCACGGACGGGAGTGGCGAGTGATGCAGCAGCGTTCCATGATGCTCGACCTGATGATGTCCCGCCGGCGCCCGGCCTCGATGAACCGTTGTGGCTGAAACCAATCTCGGTAAGAGCGGATGGAATATGGGAAAATCGGGCATCATGTCCAATGGTGTCGGTACTGGGTCGATCAGTACCGGTGACAGCGTCGCTGGGTATTGCAGCCACGGCGGACCGTTCTGGGACGAGCACGAACGCTTCAAGGCTGCGCTGACCGATGCCGTCAAGATGATGCAGCGCCGAAAGCCATCGCCGCGTTGCGCGGAAGGGGCTGAATGACTGAGCAGCTTTGGGGTTGAGTATGGGGTGACGCACTCATGACCGACCCCGACCACCTCCGCGAAGAGATCTCGAAGCCTAAATCTTCCGCATCAAAAATCCATGAACAGCGCCGACAACGGCGTGCGAGACTATAAACTCGCAGTGATCACCCGTCTTCGTGATGGGTGCCATCGGTCACTCGCTGCCCTTGAAGAGCGCGCGGCGGCAGCCTACCTCGGGCCGGGCGACACCAACGTTATCGGAGAATGCCGGCTTCTTTCGCAGCAGCTTCAAAGGCGGCCCTGGCTTCCGCGCCAGGAATTGTTCCCTCGGCAGCATCCAGGCACGCTTTCCGGGCCGCTGCGTAACTCGCGCTCTTCGTCTCTGGCCAGGACTTCATAAGGAATGCGACCGCCTCTCGGGCATTCCTGATGACGTGAAAATGATTATCAAACGTCACTTCAACGTTCGCATCCCAGATGTTTATCATCGCGGCCTCCGTAGGGTTGGCCTTTCCGAAACGTATATTAGGGAATTCTGTTCCAACGGAGAGATCGGACTGGGAAGCTTAGCAAGCTTAACCGCTCATCTTAGCCGGTATTTCCTCACCTGGCACAGGGGTGACGTCTGGCGCCTCTTCCGGGACGTCGTCCGGTCGGGGCTCCTCAATGGGGCGATCCGGATTGTCTGGCATGGGGTCGGGTGTCTCGCCGGGCGGGACCTCCACGGGCTTTCTCGGCTCTTTGGGGTCGTCGGTCATATCGGTCTCCCTTCTTGCAGGCCTAATGGAGCCGCATAAGTTTTGTTCCGCGAACCGGGAGGTGCGGCAGCATAAGACGAATGGATTCAGCGCAGCCTTGTGACCTTTGCCTCGGCGATCGCTTCAATGAACGCGGCGCGAGCTTGCTCCCATGGATACGTGCCCATCGCCGCGTCGGTGCATTTGTAAAGCGCGTCCGAGTACGCGACGCCAAAGTCTATGGGCCAGTTCTCGCTCAGGAGCTTAGCCGCTCGACCCGGGGTCCATACGATTTGCACCCCGTCGAGCTCCGGAAGCTGGATGATCACGCATTTGCTCCAACTCTGGATTTCCACCGGCCTCTCCTTATCTTGCGGTCGCGCCTACATTTTCGGCGGAATAATTGCGCCGGGCACACGGCTAATAGGAGGTACGTCGGGACCGACGTCGGGCTCCGGCTCCTCGATCGGGGGCTCCGGCAGATCTGGTGGAGCATCCGGCGGCAGGTCCGGCGGGAATTCGGGATCTGGAATGGTCGGGATTGGGGACTTGGGCATGGAGGCCTCCTCTTTAGTGGTGCAACCGCGACCGAGCGGTGTTTGTTCCAAGAGCTCGGGCCGGGGCGCCCCGGCGAGGTGGCGGCATGACCGAGCACGTGTCCGCGAAACAGTAACAGGCCGCCATCGCCATGCCGAAGCGTGGGAACAAGTACCAGGCGCAGCGCACCGCCTCTCGACGGCATTTGGCGTCGACGAGGTCGGCAAATGCATCGCCTCACTGATGGACGCCGGCATGATGATCCCCGCATCGATCCAGTCCGAAGATCCGACCGAGGAATATCGGATCGCTCTCACGGGCATGCTGATCCACGGTCGGCGCACCGTGTTCGTCGGCCTGAAGCGTGGGGAATACAAACTTCAGAACAGGTCCTTCCTGCCGATCTCATCAGAAATGGCGGCTATGGCCAACCTCGAATGCCGAAGCCTCCGCGAAGAGCGGATGCGCCTCGGAGATGATCAAGGCTGGCCGCCAAAACGCTGCGCTCGGTGGCCCGCGCAGCTCCCGCTACGGGCTTAAGGACCTGCGCATCACGCAGGAGAAGAGGCGAGTTCGCCGCCCAGGGCTTCGTCGTCGTCGCCGAATGCCAATCGCACGACGAGTTCGCCAACGGCTGCAAGGAGCGCCGGTGGCGTCTCGGCGCAAAGCATCTTTGGGCAATCAATCAGGTATAGGCTCCTGGCGCCGCAAAGCAGGTCCTACCGGAGGCGCATCCTCTGCTGCATAAGCATCGGCTCGGCCCAGACACCAACCGATCACGTCATCGCCGTCCGCGTCCACCAGCTGCGCACGCTCGCCTACCTGACGCCCACCGACTATGTCCGGCTTCAGAGCCTCGAACTGCGGATCCCGTCAAAGGTCATGCCCGGCCCGTCGCACTTCATATTGCTCGCGAAGGCTGTCCTCTATCTCTTCACGGACCCCGGCGAGAGGAGGACATTGCGAAAATTCGAAGACGTTCTCGCGGCTGTCGAAGTCGCCTCGTAGGTCACCCAAGAACGCGGACCGTGTTTCGTCCATATCGCCCCAATGTCAGGTGGAAGTGCCAACTATAAGTAAATTTATAGTTTTGCAGTGGCCGTCGAGGCGAATGTATAATGTCGGTTTTTTACTCGGCTTTTTTATTGGCCATACAAGCGTTTGGATCCCCAAACGAAATCGATAACATCCCCAACTGTCACGAGTTGCTCCATCGACTCCTCGGCGATGAATATCCCAAACTCCTCTTCGATCAACATCGACAACTGGGATATTTTCACCGGGTCAGTTCCAAGATCGTCCACGATTGCAGCGGTGTCGGCAAGGTCCGCGGCTTTGACGCCGAGTATTTCGATGAAAATCATCTTGACGCGGGCGGAGATACCGGCTCGTGTGGTAGCCATACGTCGCTCCCGTTTTTGTGTTCGCGACGCCGACTTTAGCCCTTCTTTCGTTTCTCGGCTAAAGCGTTCGCCTTCTCTCGCGAGTTGCCTGCTTCTTTGATGATCTTGCGGGCCTGGTCATCGGTGAGGCCGTGCTTCCGCTTGAAGTAGTTGAGTTCGTAAGCCTGTCCAGCGGCAACTCGTCCGCGATCGCGACCAACGTTCTTCTTGTCGTCTGCCATAGGGTTCCTCCCGGGTTGTGACTGTTCACAACCGTGGAAGCCGCAGGAATGTTCCGCGACAAACTGAAATCCCATAATCTAGTGGGGGTTAGTTGTTCCGCTTTGCCACATAAGTTGTTCCCGGATCGTTCTGGTGCGTATTAATGGCCGAACCAAGCAAGTGTTCTACGTGAAAGATATCAACCACCGAGCTACCAACAGGCCGACGCGGTGGTGGCAGCTGAGGGATCCGGCAACAAATCGATGGAGGCTGGCTAGCGGCGAAAACCGAATTGGATTCGCGTTACTGTCGCTCGTCTTTATCGCCGCGTCAGTTCTACTTTTTTGGCCTTGACGACGAACCAGTGCGTAAGGCGCAGTGTCCGCTAACGCAGCCCGCTCGAATGTCGGCGTTGGCGTTACTTCTTATTGGTGTCCTTCACCTGAGATCCGAACGTCGGCGCAGCGGGTTTCGCGGCAGCCTTGTCCTTGTCCTTTTTGGGCTTTCTGGCTTCCTTGTTGCTTCGTACTTGACCCTTGGCCATTGGCGCGTCTCCTGTTGACGAAAAAGGTAGCCGCTAACGGCGGGAGATAGCAACCGAATTCGGTCATCTTGAATGCATTCCCACTCTCCAAGGTTGGATCAATACCAGTCCTGAAAAGCGCGCGATACGAGAGGTTCGCGCAGGCACTCGCCAAAGGCAAGACAGCAGATGACGCATATGCGGCTCGATCAGAGGGAACACTCGCTGGATCTTAGCGAGGACTTCACCGCCTCACGCCTGCGTCTATCACTGCTAATATTTCAGAAATCCGGCCGCCGCTGGTAACCGATTGGGCAACGTGGCGCGGCGCCTGTTAGTCTTCAGATAGTTGCTCCGCAGTCGCGACGACCTCGGAGCGCCGAACGTCCCGTCGACATACTTGAAAAAAGTATGCTCATGATCCAGGCGACGATTGCGATGACGACTATCTTCATGAGGCACTTCCGGTTCGTCACGATCTACAGCAACACCCCGGACGCCCCATTATTCCGTCGCAGAGCAATCGGGGGGTCCCTAATTGGTGGGGACCATCGCCGGCGGCTCCGGTGGTGCCGTCTCGACTCCCGGTTCGAACATTAGGATGCTCAATACCAGGGCAACGAGAATGCAGATGAGCACCAGGAAGGCGACGCCGGCTTTATCCATCCCCCACTTCAGCCCTCGAATGTGGGCATAAGGAGGCAGACAAGCGCGACGACCCAAGGACCGCGGTTTATGCGGTAGGGGCGGCAAGCAAGAGAACAATCGCGATAGCGATCAGCAGCGGCCCCATCCATCGAAAGTGCCTCGTGAGTTGAGCGAGCCATGGTACCTGAGTGTTGGTCTGAACGTAGCCAAACCCTGCTGCCGTCATCCAGAGGCCGGCGCAAAGCATGATGATCTGATCAACATAGGCCAACACTTCCAATTCCTTTGCCTACAGCCGGAGAGGTGGATGACGCGGGTAGCCAAATCGGGATACGGGGGAAATCGCAGCGGCCTTCAGTTTACCGAATGATGAACCATTCCATGGGATCGGCGCCTCGCTTGTAGCTCAGCCCCGCTTTCTCCAAGCTCTGCTTTAGGTCAACCGGACACAAACAGAGGTCCATTCGGCGCCAGTCCTCGCCGGGAGGCCATTTGGAAAACGGGTTGTGATCCTGCCACACAAGGTTTCGGCGCCGCTGAAGTCAACGAGTTCGCCAGGAGGTTGGATCATCGCCTACGGCCCGATTTGAGCACGGATCCTGGAGTCGCGGCGTCATTGATGTCCAGATTAATGCAGCCCGCGCGACCGTCGGCGTTACTTCTTATTGGTGTCCTTCACCTGAGATCCTAACGTCGGCGCAGCGGGTTTCGCGGCAGCCTTGTCCTTGTCCTTCTTGGGCTTTCTGGCTTCCTTATTGCTTCGTACCTGACCTTTGGCCATTTGCGCGTCTCCTGTTGACGAAAGAGCTAGCCGCCAACGGCGAGGGAATAGCAAGCGAATTCGGTCATCTTGAATGCCATCCCCACTCTCCGAGGTGGGATCGATGCCAGTCCCAAAAAACGCGCGCCATGAGAAGTTCGCGCAGGCACTCGCCGACAAAGGCAAGACAGCCGATGTTTTAGGGAGGACGGCGCCTGTTAGTCTTCAGATAGTTGCTCCGCAGTCGCGACCACCTCGGAAGTCCCGAACGTCCCGTCGACATACTTGAAAACAAGTATGCTCATGATCGAGGCGACAATTGCGATGACGACTATCTTCATGAGGCGCTCCCGGTTCGTTGCGATCTACAGCAACACCCCGGACGCCCCGTTGTTCCGTCGCAGACCAAGCGGAGGGCCCTAATTGGCGAGGACCATCGCCGGCAGATCTGGTTGTGCCGTCTCGACCCCCGGGTCGAACATTAGGGTCCTTAATACCAGGGCAAGGAGAATGCAGTTGAGCACGAGGAAGGCGACGCCGGCTTTGTCCACAACCAACTTCAGGCTTCGAATGTGGGCAGAAGTAGGCGGGCGAGCACGCGAAGAACGCCGGTGGTCGCTTCCAGCACTATGTTAACCGCCGCAATAGAGTTTCAGTGAGGCTGCGCGCTTGCCAATCTCAACAGATCTCGCAACGGCGGAAGGGCTTTGCGTTGGGAGCTTGCCGCCGCTTGATTGCATCATGACTTCGAGGGCTTGCTCGACTTCTGTCAGATCAACGGTCTTCTTCTGCGCAAGAAACCAATCTGATGTTTTTTGCCGTATCATGTTGCGAAATCCTGCCTCTACGGCGCCCTTGTACTTAAGTGGGGCAACCACGCGCATACGCGCCGGTTTCCCGTCGGACGTGCAACCGTAGACGAAAATGCCGTTCTTCGCGGCGATCGCGTTCTCGCTTCAAAACGAGAGGACCCCGGCTATTAGCAATGTAGCAGTCAGCGTGGGTTTCACAATTGCCCCTCGAAATTTCCCCAAGTATAACGTTCACTCAATGGCGCAACAAATGCAAGTTGTGCCCCTGGAATGCGCGACCATGCAATGACCGCCGCCTATGCGGGAGGGTGGCCGCCTTCTTTCGCGGTCTATTGGCCGTCCGATTCCCTCAACGAGGTACGGCGTCTATGCGGTCGGTTTTGGCTGCGCTAGGCGGTGTTTCATAACCAGTGAAGATCGTCGGCGCGGGTCTGAAGGCCCAAACCATAAGGATGCCCACGGAAGCGATGAGTAGCGAGAAAACGAGACGACTTGACACGGTGCTTTCCTCCTAGTTGGAGCGCTGTGAATGCTGATGCATTCGTCGCCATTGTCAGCTCGTCATTTCTGGCAAAGAGACGCGCAAGCGCCGTTTGAGCCTCGCGGTCCGTGCGGTTAGGGAGGGGTCGGTTGTGTCCGGTCGCCGCATGGCAACCCCAGAACAATAGCACAGTTATCGCCGTGTGGTCGCAATTAGATAAGCGCCGAAGTCTTCGTCAAATTACCAACTGCACGATATGAGCAAAGGGCGTCATTGCCCACTTGCCGCTGTTATCCTTCGCAGTTTTGTAGATGATGAAGTCGCGCCCAATAGTAAAGGGTCCGTGCATCGTAATCTCATTGCCGGTTGAGAGTATTGCCCGAAATTCGTTTGTGTGGCGCTGCTCAATTTGGCCCCTGATCAAATCGGATAGGTCCTGGTCCAAAATACTGGACTGCGTGTCTATCATTGGATTCCCCCGAATTGTTGCCGCCTAGATTTTGATGGCGCCACAAATCACGACCGTAGGCAAGGGGCAGCCGTCAATGTCTCCGAGCGGTGGAGCGGCCGGCACGAGTTCGCAAAGAGTGAGCACCGGCAACGATGAGATAACCAGCGTTCGAGCACCAGTCGGTCTGGTCGTGTGGGCATGGCAGGAGCGACTGGCGGCGAACCAGGACGGGCAGTTGAGAAAACACGCTCAACAATCTCAGTTACGATATCCGGCTTGTGCGGGAGATCCTCCAGTGCCTGGAAGAGAACGGTCGTGGTTCAAAGATCCGCTCGCCCAAAGCGTGAGGAAAAGAGCGTCAAATGGCGCGCTCGCCTGTTGTGGACTGTTGCTCAAACTTGCAAGCATTGCTCGGGCCCGATGCCTGCAAATGCAATCGTTGATAGCGAGCATATACACACTTATCCCGGTTTTTAGGCAGGTCGCTGAAGCGGCGGCCTCGATGCGCGCCGTGGAGGCAGGCCGACCAGGCCACCGACGCCCCCGGCAACTGCGCCAATCAGACCGACAAGTTCGGTGACAAAGGATTGCCTCGAAGGGCGCCTGACGGGGCCATAAGTTTCGAGGTCATCGACGGGTCCGGAGGGGCTCTGGACCGCTTGATTGTCAGCCGTGTCCGATCACATTGAGTGCATGACCGAGCCACCACTACTCGGTGTGCAGCAATAGATGGCTTAGCGCTTGCGGAAGAACTGTCCGGACCCTCCACGTTGGAATATAACTCGAATGTAGTACGCAGGACGCCCGTTTGGGTGAATTGCCTTGCATTTCTCAGATTGGCAAACTGCGCCTGCATTTACACAAACCGCTACCGATTTCGACGCTATCCACCTGCGTTCGCGGTTTATATTGGCGTGTAGATGCTTGATATAACATATATAATTATGCGCGCATGAGCCTCCGCTCGGTGTCCCAGCGGAGGCTCACCCTCTCAGGCGCGCCGTAGGTAAGCTCGGATTTGAAAACAAGAAACGGCGTCGCGGGCGAGGGGTTCTAATTGGGACTCATCGGTTTAGGGATCCGACTAAGAGAAATGGCCCCGATGGCGTGGTGGGGGGGGAAGCCTTGGGTCGTCGCCGAACTCGACGCTGTCGCGGCGATGGCCCCCGGCGTGAGCTTCTGGGCTATTAGACGGATCGTGTCCGTGATCAGTTGCGATCTGGGCAAACAAAAAGGCCTCGTCGTTCGGGCGCGACGAGGCCAGTTGGCTTCATAATCATGAAGCACGGGCGCGCTTTCAATCCCCGGAGGGCGGGGAGCGATATGCGCGTTATCTAATATAGGGCGCAGACGTTCCAGTGCGAGGGCTCCGGCGAGAAGAAATCGCCCGGCAATACAGCGCTGATGATTGGCGTCAATGTGAGCGCTAGTGCCGCGTCGTCTCGGCCGATCGACCAGAGGTAGGCGACGATCTCCAGCCTAAGAGGATCTCGGTCCCGGTATTTCTCCGTTATCCGACGTACCTCTTCGGTTGCAGAATCCTTCACCTCGCCGATCACGTACATCTCATGTCCAATGGCCGTGATATCGCACCCAGCCGCGATCAACTCATTCACGATCCCGCAAAGGTCCTAATCCGTTGTCAGACCCAAGATCCGCCGCCTTTACTGGTTGAGTAGTAAACTGCATGCAACGATCTCAGATGATGGCCCCAAAAGTGCAACCAACGGGGCCAAGAGATTCAGTGTCCAATGAGCCCTCGCAGGGGAAGTGGATAGCTTGGGCTCGTTGTCGAAACCGCAATCCAGGGGGCTTGTTCCGCGCCACCATGTCGAATCCTACAAATTGCGCACTGGGGAAGCCTGATCTGATACAGGCATGGTCACGAAACTCACAATAGGTGGCGCTGGGTTTTCAGAAAAGAGGCCGGGGCGCACCTTCATAGGTGCCCCACATGCACGTGCGGGCTGCGCAGAACAGAAAGAATTGGCCCCCTGGAGCTATCGGGGGCCAATTCCTCTCTCCGCAGGGCAATGGGAAAACCTGGGAGCAGACTACAAACTGCTGTCTTTGGAAACGGTTCCGTCGTGACGAGACATCTAGGACGAACTCTTCAGGTGTCTGCCGACACCGTTTGGGTGCCCATCACGTTTAAAGGACTTGGAACTTAATTGATCTACGATCCGCTGCGTGAGCACGGAGTCTTCCCGCTTGACGGGCAAGGTACGCAAAGTTGTCCATCGTCTTGTCGCTTTTGCGCTTCTTAGGCTTTTCGAAGCCGATCAGTGTTGACGGTCTTTGGATCCGGGCTTTCTGTGGGGGAAATCAGGGTGAGCGTACAAGTGCGTTGGCAAAGCCCATGATCTTAACCGAAACAAACGCGCAATTGCATCATTCGACCGAATTTGGGTGAGCTATCTGTTTGGGGCCGTTGGACAATACGTCCCCGAACTGAGGAGATGCCAACTCGAGCCAGGGTTTTTCCTGTCCTTACCGACTGAACCTATTGCAGCGACGATTGTTCATAAGGCGGCACATGCCCGGTTTATCAACGTCGGCATTCCTTACAAAAAGCTTGCATCCGACAAGCGTTCCCCCACCCACGTCGAACCAGGGTTTACTGCGACACCGCCCGCGAGCGCACTTGGAAAACAGGCGAGATCGCTAGTGTCGCCATTCGGCAAGCAAAATGGCCCCGTCATTCTCGACGGGGCCTAGAGCGCGCGTGCTATACCAACCGTGCTACACAAAAGGGGTCTCCATTCTTAAAAATTTCGATGAAGGCCCGCCTTGATCCGTTGGGCAGTGGATCATCAGCAATGCAAACAACGGCCGCGGATGCGGAATGTTCCTCTGCGCTGACCGATTGCGAATGAGATCGCTTGGTACGCCAATCGAATCGAATCAATTGTGGCGTTTAACTGTCTGTCGATAGTAAAGTGAACCTATCCACGAGTATTGCGTTAGGGCGAAGCGGTGCGTTGAGGAGGCGGTGCTGTGAACACGAAGCTCCGTATCGACGGGTCATTTCAGGCCATGCGTCAGGCGATTGACGATGCGCGCCAGGCGTTCGCGAGCGGAGGCGCCGATCATCATCGCGACGCCCTACAATACCTCGGTCGCGTGGTAATGAACTCATTGGCCGAGATCATTGAAACTGACGGCGGCACAGATGGTTACCTCTACGACGCCGACGGCATCGCGCAGGATATCGAGGATTGCTACCAAAAGCTGGTAGAGGAGGAAGAGGCCGCGGAACCGGACAACGAAGCGCGGCAACCTACTCATGGAACTATGAACCTTCCACAGCAGGGAGTGGGGCGATGATCACTGGCTCGGATCTGCTGCAGATTTCCTTGGCACGCATCAACATGGAGCGCTCTGAACTCGAAGAGGCCGGGGTAATCGACAAGGGGATTGACGGCGATAGAGCGTGGTCCAACTTCGGACGGGACATCGATACTTTCATTATAAAGCTGCCCCAAAGTCGGCTCGCTGCGTTAGCCGCGATGATCCAGAGACGAGCAAATCGTCAACGTTGAATGGCTAGAACCCTTAGAAAGAAACCAACCTCCACGCCGCTGCCCGAACCGATGCCGCGGCGCGTCGAGCCATGCGTCGCTACCCTCGTCGATCAGCCGCCGAAAGGTCCGGAGTGGACCTTTGAGGTGAAGTGGGACGGGTATCGGCTGGCGATCCATGTCGAGCCAGGCGAGGTGAGGGCGATCACTCGCGGCGGATATGACTGGGCTAAGAAGTTCGGTTCCGTCGTCGCCGATGCGCGCGAGCTCGGCCATGCGACCATGATCATAGACGGCGAGGCGGTTGTGCTCGACGACCGGGGCCGCTCGGACTTCGGGTTGCTGCAGCGCGCGGTCGGGAGAAGGCCGAGCCTGCGCGATGCCGGAGAGATCATCTTCTTTGCCTTCGATCTCCTCTATCTAGACGGCCAGGACCTTCGGATGATGCCCTTGGGTGAGCGCCGGCAACTGCTCGAGCCGATCGTCGCCGGTAGGGCTGGCACGATACGTTTCTCCGAGGAAGTCCAGGCTGACGGCGCCGATTTCTTCCGCGCAGCTTGCGAACTCGGCCTTGAGGGGATCATCGCGAAGCGGCGGGACGCGCCCTATCGATCCGGGCGCCGGCCGGAATGGCTCAAGGTTAAATGTGCTTGGCGCGATTGGTTCGTGATCGTCGGATATGAGCCTTCGACGATGCCAGGCGCGATCGGCCGCCTGCTTCTGGCGGCGAGGAAGGGGGACGAGCTCGTCTACGTCGGCGGGTGCGGAACGGGATGGAGCAACAACGAGTCGGTGCAGCTTCGCGAACTGCTCAACGCGATCCCGGCTAAGCGGCCACCGGTGGCACTCAAGCGCAGGGGCGCGATCTTCTCCGAACCGCTGCTAGTCGCCGAGGTCGAGTATCGGGCGTGGACGCAGGACGCGAAACTGCGCCATCCCTCATTTAAGAGGGTCGGCGAGCGGGCGGAGAAGGTCGAAGTTTACCATCTCGATTAAACGTCTGATCTTTTGGTCGCCGTGCTTGGTGAGGCAGTCAGTGCTCGTGCCCATGCCGACAAGTCGGGCAACAAATCTCCGACGGTTCCACCTCCACCGGCCGCCATCCCATAGTCGATCGGGTCGCAGAATTCCTTTAAGCGCGCTTCGAGGTCCAACTCATTACGCGTGCCGGTCATGTACAGTTCCAGCGCATATCGGGCCAAGCGTTCAGCCTCCTCGCTCTCGCGGCTTATTGCTCGCGCAATTGCGACCTTATCAAAGACCGATGAGACGACCGTAAAATCTTGAGGAAGAATGTATCCAGATTGGCGTGGAGAAAGCATAGCGCAATCCCTCCCTTAGGGCGAAAGCGCGTATGATCTCCCAGCCGCCGGAGCCCTTCTTAAAGTCCAGCGATAGTCTCATAATGCGCCGTTGGAGGCGCATTGGAAATTAACTTTGACATGTGGAGCGGAATTCTCGTTTTTCCGCTCTTGGCTGTCAAATTTTCGGAAAATTGCGGCGCGCAACATCAACTCTTTAGCATTGATGCGGATGCAAACTCGCGTCGCGGAATCCCGGAATAGTTCCCGAAGTCGGTGTGTCGACACGGCGCAAACACTCTACGCTACAGGGGCGCGGG
The DNA here is from genome assembly GCF_014852035.1 of Ensifer sp. ENS03. Lineage (NCBI taxonomy): Bacteria > Pseudomonadati > Pseudomonadota > Alphaproteobacteria > Hyphomicrobiales > Rhizobiaceae > Ensifer > Ensifer sp. ENS03. The sequence continues at coordinate 107,525 of NZ_JACVAV010000014.1, forward strand.
CCGGATAGCCCCACGCTCCTAGGGACCTCGACACGTCATGATTGCTCGCTCATAGCTGCGGGCCGCATCGGCCATTCATGTTCGAGAAAATCCGGCGCGTCGTAAAACGATGCGAAAATGCGGTTCGTTCCTGGCTGCTGGCGGACCGATAGCGGAACCGTCGAAGGTATCTCACGAAGCGCTAAATATCCTCCTTCGGCAAGCTAACTGGCTGAAAAATAAACTGAAAGTCGTGTCGGGGGGCGGGCTAGTACATACGCCGTACGGATTGCGACAACGCGGGAGGGGAAAAGCTGGTGCCGACACGATTAGGATCGTCATTTGAGCCGGTTGATATATTAGCAAAGCCGTACCGGAATTGTCGAAAGCGACCTTCCTTGCGGGCGGCTTTGTTGGTATCTGAGCGCATCGGCTTGGCCGATGGAGTTTTTCTTCCCCGCGTTCAGAGAGCCATCTGGGTGCGAACCTTGCCCCGCCTTCCCCGGCGGGGCCTTCTCTCTGCTTGGCGATTGTCCGTGCGCGGAGATTTCTGCCTCGTCGGCAGCGCCAGGGCGCGACGAAACCTGATCAACCGCGAGGTGTGAAAAAGCATGAGAAAGCTGGTCGCAGGGAAGCTCCATGGCATTTATGTCACCGAGGCGAACCTCAACTATCATGGGTCGATCACTCTTGACCCGGACCACTGTGAGGAGGCCGGCATCCTGCCGATGGAGTTCGTCGAGATCTGGAACAAGAATTCCGGGGCGCGCATCTCCACCTACGTCATCCTCGGTGAACGCGGTTCTAGGTGCTGCATCCTCAATGGTGCGGCCGCACGCACATGCCAGCCGGGCGACCAGATCATTATATGCAACTCGGTTTACCTCGACGAAAGCCGGCTTACTTCCTTGAAGCCGAAGGTACTGACCTTCGACGAGAACAACCGCGTGCAGGATCGCCTCAGCTACTCGGTTGAGGTCGATGCATCTGGCAAATTCACTTTCGAAATCCTCGACGAGGCCGAGACGGCATTGCCGATACCGCTTATGGTGTCCGGCAGCTGATTGGATTTGGCCAAGAGGCAAACCTGACGGCTGTGTCGTCGCCAACGAGGCGGCGTCCGCACTCTTCAAGGTCAAGCCGGGGATGGCTGAGGCTTTTCTCGGCGCTCACCGGGACATAGCTCAAAGCTGGTCGGGTCTGCGTCATGCCAACATCATCGAGGCTGGCGAGGGACGATACTGCATTATCGCGGAATGGGGAGCATGGAAGCATTGGCGGCGAGCCGGCCGCAGATGGTCGCCACGCTTGACAGCTTTCGTGAGACGCTCGAGGACCTCGGAGGAGGGCTCGGCGTAACCGACCCAATTGCAGGCCTGGTCGTCCTATCAGTGAAATAAACCGGAAGCGGGTTTGCCGTGGCGATGCGTCGTTGGGCTCAACATTAGCCGGCGATGCCACAAGACGTGTCTCGTCGTTTAATTGCGCTTTGCCGTTCGGGCACGTTCGCGCAGCATTTTCAGGTACCTCCGCCGGATGTCATCGATCGAAATGTCACCCGCAATCCAGATTTTGAGCAGAGCCTGGAACTCGGCGGTGTGGTCAATTGCAATGCCCCTGGCTTGCCACTTGGCAATCACACGATCGGCAATTTCTTTGCGGGTGGCCACGTCCTTTCCCCTTCCTGGTCTGTCCATTCATTATGGCGCGGGGCGCCCCTGCGACGTCAGTAGCAAGGATTGGTCTGTGCGCTCGCGCGCCGTCGAGGACTGCCGGTAAGTGTTCGTCAGCCTTTCCGCTATTTGCATTGCTTGCTGCGCGGTCAATCTGAACTGCAGCGCCGACACGTTTTCGAGATCCGGATCGGCGCTGAATTCGATCCTCAGGAAAAGCTCGCCCGTCTCGTCGATTGCAGTGTTCCAGCCGACGACCGTTGATGCCCTTATGTTGCCGTGACCGTCCGTATTCCAGTCAATCATATGCGAACCTTTCCTCTTCGGGAAACAAGGACGCAGAGTTGGTCTCGTATCGATGAGCCGAACTCATCCGTTCACGGCGATTGCGTCGCTCTAGAGCGCACTTCCCATGACCTGGACTACAACGGCAACGACGGTGGCCGCCACAGTGAGCGCGGCGCCAAGACGTGCAACCTTCATCCGGCGATGCCGCGCGCCGCTCCAGTCATAACTCATCGCTTAACCTTGCGCTTGTGGTTGAGAGGTGCCTGGCCTTATGGGCAAAACCGTAACCCGTGGGCGGGGTTACGGTTCTGAGTTGCCGCTGTACGCTGGAATGTGATTGGCGACTGAACAAAGTCTGCAAGCTTATGGTTAATTAAGAGTTTACTGAATAAGATTCCCCGCAAAGGTCGCCCGTTCGGTGATCACGATTTCTATGATTTGTTCGAGTGAATGGAGCGAGCCTCGGTGGGTGCGGCTCGCGCTGCTGCATTCTCAATGGCTGCACGGACGTGCCGTCATTTGCAACTCGGTCTGTCACGGCGAGGGGAAGCTGGCCGCATGACCCATCCCACTTTTGGTAGCCGGCGCATAGTTGATCCGCCAACCCTCATTCGGTCGTTCGGTGTCCTGGCGGACGAGCAAGCTGTTTTAGAGCGCGAAGGCAAGCTGTGGCTTGCTTTCGATCGTTGCTTCATCGAGTGACGACAGTGTCACGCCCAGCAACCGAATGCCTTTTGGGGCAGGGAAGAGTGGAGACAACAGCATCGTCATGACCGCGGCAAGCTCTGCGGCACTTGCGATCGGTGCCGCTGTTGTCTTGCTCCTAGTGATCTGCGTGAAATCCGCCCATTTCACCTTGAGCGTCGCGGTCTTGGCGCGAATGCCGTTCGCTTCGCAGTAGCGCCAGACCTTTTCGATCAGCGGTTCGAGGCCAGCCCTGGCGGTCTCGAAATCATGGACGTCTACGGAGAACGTGTCTTCCGCGCCGATGGACTTGCGCACCCGGTCGGCCTTCACTTGACGTTCGTCGACGCCGCGGGCGATCCAGTAGAAGTAAGGTCCCGATTTTCCGAAGTGTTGCTGCAAGAAGGCGATATCGTGAGCCTTCAGATCGGCGCCCGTTTCAATCCCGAGCTTGTGCATGCGCTCGGCGGTTGCCGGACCGACGCCATGGAATTTCTTGACGGGCAGAGCCTCGACGAAGGCCGGACCGTTCTTTGGCGTGATGACGAAGAGGCCATCCGGTTTCCTCTGGTCGGACGCCATCTTGGCGAGGAACTTGTTATAGGAGACGCCGGCCGAAGCGGTCAGGCCCGTCCTTGCCTTGATCTTGGCACGGATCTCCTCGGCGATCTCCGTCGCAAGTTCCATTCCCTTGAGGTTCTCGGTGACATCAAGATAGGCCTCGTCGAGCGAGAGCGGTTCGATGAGCGGCGTGTATTCGACAAAGATCGCGTGGATCAGCTGTGAGACTGCGCGGTAAGCATCGAAGCGCGGCGTCACAAAAATCAGCTCCGGGCATTTCCGCTTGGCGGTGACCGACGGCATGGCCGAATGGACGCCGTATTTGCGCGCCTCGTAGCTTGCGGCAGCCACGACGCCGCGCGCCTCGCCAAAGCCAACGGCAACCGGAAGCCCGCGAAGTGCGGGGTTGTCCCGCTGCTCCACCGAGGCGTAGAAGGCATCCATGTCGACATGGATGATCTTTCGCGTGCGCTCAGAGCGTTCCATCACCGATCACGCGACCCAACGACTGGTCATAGCAGCAGGTCTTCTTCGGGCAGGGCGGCAGGAGGCTCGACGACAACAAGCATGTTGCCCGGAAGCGGCCGCTGCAGGTGCTTCACGTCGTCCCAGGATCCGGTGAGCCACAGATCGACCTCGTCAGGTGTGGTCAGGATCACCGGCATGGCCTTTTGATGGATTGGCGAGACGATCTCGTTCGGGGATGTGGTGAGGAAGCCGAAGAGCTCGTATTCGCGCTCACCATCGCGCACGCGCCTGACACCCTTCCATGGCGTCCAGAACCCGGCGAAGAACATCAGCGGCCGCTCCTTAGTTCCAGCAAACCAGGCATTGGGGACTTTTCCGCTGGGAACCTTGGCCGCCGGATCCGGCTCGGCGAAGGAGTTGAAGGGGACGACGCAGCGACTGGTCGGCCCGAGCCAGCGTCTCCAGTGCGGAGAGGCGACGTTTCGGATGTTGGTGACGCCGGGATCGTAGTTCTTCACGAAAGCGGGCGGCGAGGGCATGCCCCAGGTGACACGCGTGATCTCTCGCTCTCCGTCTTCGCCGACGCGGACTACGGGCGCCTGATAGCCGGGGTAGACGTCATAGGATGGCTGGTTCCAGCCTGCCTTGTCGCGGAATGCCTTGGTGAATGCGATCACGGCATCACGTGTCGTCGTGATGTTGTAGAGATTGCACAAAGTTCAGTCTCCCTTTCTCACCTAGCTTCATATCAACGACTGCTCGCTTCTGTCGCCGTTCCCCGGCATTCGATCTGTTCATTGAACCAAGCGGCGTGTCCGTGCTGGCGTCTCGATCGCAATCAACAGTCTCTTTTCTGAACTTCGTTGACTCGCAACCCAAATAGGAACAAATAGAGAACATATCAATAGGAAGCGCTAATGCATAGCCCTAAGGAGTTGTTCCTTCCAAAATGCCCCGTCCAGTCGACAATACCGTCGTCTCAGAACTTCGCGAGCGCATCCAGCGCCTTGAAGGCGCAAGCGGCCGTGGACGACAGGTCCTGCCATTTGGTGTCACCGAGATTGATCGGCGATTGCCGGGTGGGGGGCTCGTACTCGGCTCGTTGCATGAGGTCGCCGGCGGCGGCAACGGTGCGATCGACGGCGCGGCGGCGGCACTCTTTTGCGCGGGCATTGCCGCCCGCTCGAAAGGCAAGGTGCTCTGGTGTGTGACGCGGCCCGATCTCTTTGCGCCGGCGCTGGCTCAAGTCGGTCTTTCGCCGAGCCGCGTCATCTATGTGGAGGCCGGCGACGAAAAGGCGCTTCTTTCCTGCATGGAAGAGGGGCTTCGCCACGGCGGCCTCGGTGCCGTCGTCGGCGAGCTCGCGCGCCTTTCGATGACCGCCTCGCGCCGCTTGCAGCTTGCAGCCGAGAGTTCCGGCACGTTGGGCATTGCGATCCGCCGCTGGCGACGACAGGCCGAAGCCTCGGATTTCGGGCAGCCGACGGCATCGGTCACGCGCTGGCGCGTGTCCGTCATGCCGTCCGTCCCCTTGCCGGTTCCAGGCGTCGGCCGCGCGCGCTGGCTCGTCGAACTCATCCGCTGCCGTGCCGGCGAAAGTGCAGATTTCGAAGTGGAGGCCCCAGATGCCAAGGGTCGTATCGCTCTTCCTTCCGAGCTGGCCCACGGATCGCCTGAGGCGCAAGCTCGGCGACGCAGCGCCGCCGGCTGAAACGCCTCTCGTCCTCGTCGGTCGCGAACAGCGAAGGCGTGTGGTGCTCTCGGTAAATGCCGCGGCGATTGCCGCAGGCCTGAGACCCCGCATGGCCGCCACGAAAGCCCAGGCGCTCGCCGCAGGTCTTGTCGTCATGGATGCCGATCCGGCCGCCGATGAAGAAGCGCTCGAACGCCTGGCGCTCTGGGCGCTGCAGCGCTATGCACCGATCGTAGCCGCCGATCCGCCCGATGGCCTGGTGATCGATACGACCGGTGCCGATCACCTGCATGGCGGCGAGGACCTGATGCTGTCAGGCATGGTCAACCGGTTCTTCGGATCCGGCATCGAGGCGCGGGCTGCGGTTGCCGATACCTGGGGGGCGGCCCATGCCGGCGCCCGGTTTCTCGCTCATCCGACGCTGGTTGTCGCTCCGGGGGCGCAGCAGGAAACCATCCGTAACCTGCCCGTCGCAGCGCTTCGCCTCGATCCTGCAATCGTCCATGGCCTTCGCGCGCTGGGCTTCAACACGATCGGTGAGGTGGCCGGCGTGCCGCGGGCGCCGCTTGCCCTTCGATTTGGACCCGAACTTGGCCGTCGCATCGACCAGGCCATGGGAAAGGTTGCCGAGCCGATCGATCCGGTCCGCACGCCTGAACTTATCGAAGTTCGCCGTTCCTTCGGTGAACCGATTGCGGCCGCCGAGACGATTGCGCGCTATGCCGCGAAGCTTGTGGGCGCGCTCTGTCTGGTACTGGAAGAAAGAGGCCTCGGCGCGCGGCGCGTCGACCTTCTCTTCCATCGCGTTGATAACACCTACCAGGCGATCCGTGCAGGCACCGCGACGCCCGTTCGCGACGCCAAGCGCCTGATCCGGCTCATCACTGATAGGATCGAGACGATCGATCCGGGCTTCGGGATCGAAATCATGTCGCTGACGGCAACCCACGCCGAGCCGCTGGTGGCAAGACAGGTCGTTTCCTCGCTGGTCGAGGAACCGGAGGCCGATGTTTCCGGCCTGATCGACATCCTGGGAAACCGCATCGGCGCACGCCGGCTGTATCGTTTTCAACCGGTCGCCAGCGACGTGCCCGAACGCTCCATCAACCGCATCGCGCCGATGGCGCCGGACGAAGGTCTCGCCTGGCCCGGCCATTGGCCAAGACCGGTGCGCTTGCTTCTCCATCCTGAAGCGATCGAGACGATGGCGCTTCTGCCCGATCATCCGCCGGTCAGTTTCACATGGCGTGGTGTGCGCCGACGGGTGAAACGTGCCGACGGCCCCGAACGCGTCTTCGGCGAATGGTGGAAGCGCGATGCCGAGCTCGTTGCCGTACGCGACTATTTCCAGGTCGAGGATGACGCCGGCGAGCGCTACTGGATTTATCGCGCCGGCGACGGCGAACACAGCGAGACCGGCAGCCACCAATGGTTCCTGCACGGGATTTTCGGATGACGACGCCGCTTTATGCCGAGCTGCAGGTGACCTCGCATTTCTCCTTCCTGCGCGGCGCATCCTCCTGCGAAGAGCTATTCCAACGTGCCGCCGAACTTAGGCTCGAGGCGCTGGCCATTGCCGATCGCAACAGCCTCGCCGGCATCGTGCGAGCGCACCAGGCGGCCAAGGATGTCGGCGTGCGGCTGGTCGTCGGCTGCCGCCTCGATCTTGAAGGCGATCTATCGGTCCTCGTCTTTCCGACCGACCGGCCGGCCTATGCGCGGCTTTGCCGGCTGCTGTCGCTCGGCAAGAAGCGCGGCGGCAAGGCGAAATGCCGGCTTGCCTGGTCCGATCTCGTTGCCTATGGCGAGGGACTGATCGCGGTTCTCCTTCCCGATGCCGCTGACGAGGACTGCGCGCGGGAGCTGCGCCGTCTGAGGCAAGAATTCGGCGACCGCGCCTACCTGTCGCTGACACTCCGCCGCCGGCCGAACGACCAGCTGCGCCTTCATCAGCTCTCCAACCTGGCAGCTTCAGTCGGCGTGCCAACGGTCGTCACCAACGACGTGCTGTTTCATGTGCCGGAGCGGCGCATCCTGCAGGATGTCGTCACCTGCATTCGCCACAACATCACGATCGACGAGGCCGGTTTCCGCCGCGAGCGCCACGCCGATCGCTACCTGAAGCCGCCCGAGGAAATGGCGCGGCTCTTTGCGCGCTACCCTGAAGCGCTTACCCGCACCATCGAGATCCTGGAGCGGTGCCGGTTTTCGCTCGACGAGCTCGCCTATCAATATCCGGAGGAGCGATCCAATCCTGCACTGACAGCCCAAGAGACACTGGCGCAACTGACCTGGGAAGGTGCAGCCTGGCGTTACCCAGAAGGGTTGCCGGAAAAAGTCCGCAAGAACCTCGAGCACGAACTGCGGCTGATCGAGAAGCTTCAATATGCGCCCTACTTCCTGACAGTGAATTCGATCGTGCGTTTTGCCCGTTCAAGGGACATTCTATGCCAGGGCAGAGGATCGGCCGCCAATTCGTCTGTCTGTTATGTGCTCGGCATCACCTCGATCGACCCTGAAATCAACGACCTTCTCTTCGAGCGCTTTGTCTCTGAGGAGCGGCGCGAGCCGCCGGATATCGACGTCGATTTCGAGCACGAGCGCCGCGAGATCGTCATGCAATGGGTCTTCGACACCTATGGCCGCGATCATGCAGCGCTCTGCTCGACCGTCATCCGGTATCGCTCGAAAGGCGCCATTCGCGATGTCGGCAAGGCGCTTGGGCTGCCCGAGGACATGACGAAGATGCTGTCGTCGCAGGTCTGGGGCTGGGGCGAGGACATCGGCGAAAAACATGCCGAGGAGCTCAATCTCAACCTGTCCGATCGGCGCCTGCGCCTCACGCTCGATCTGGCCCGGCAGCTGATGGGGGCGCCGCGTCACCTGTCGCAGCATCCGGGTGGCTTCGTCCTGACGAACGATCGCCTCGACGACCTCGTCCCGATCGAGCCCGCAGCCATGGCTGGCCGGCAGGTGATCGAATGGGACAAGGACGATATCGATATCCTGAAGTTCATGAAGGTCGATTGCCTGGCGCTCGGCATGCTCTCCTGCATGAAGCGCGGCTTTGATCTGCTCGCCGAACACAAGGGCATCCATCTTGATCTGGCGAGCATCCCGGCCGAAGATCCGCGCACTTACGCCATGATCCGGCGTGCCGACACGCTCGGCACCTTCCAGATCGAGAGTCGCGCACAGATGTCGATGCTGCCGAGGATCAAGCCGCGCACCTTCTATGACCTCGTCATCGAGGTGGCGATCGTGCGCCCCGGCCCGATCCAGGGCGACATGGTGCATCCCTATCTTCGCCGGCGCGAGGGCAAGGAGGCGGTCGTCTATCCTAAGCCCGAACTGGAGCAGGTGCTTGGAAAGACGCTCGGTGTGCCGCTATTCCAGGAACAGGCGATGCGGGTCGCCATCGAATGCGCCGGTTTCACGCCGGGCGAGGCCGATCAACTGAGACGCGCCATGGCGACCTTCAAGCATACCGGCGGTGTTTCGAAGTTCGGCGAGAAGCTCGTCCGGGGCATGGTCGCAAACGGCTATGAGCCGGACTTTGCGATTAAGACCTTCAAGCAGCTCGAAGGTTTCGGCAGCTACGGGTTTCCGGAAAGCCATGCCGCGTCCTTCGCGCTGATCGCCTACGCCTCCTCGTGGCTCAAATGCTGGCATCCGGACGTCTTCTGCGCAGCACTTCTGAATGCCCAACCGATGGGCTTTTACGCCCCGGCCCAGATCGTGCGGGACGCGCGCGACCATGGCGTCGAGGTCCGGCCTGTGTGTGTGAACGCCAGCCGCTGGGATTGCACGCTCGAGGCAACGGGGGATGAAAGCCGCTTTGCCGTTCGCCTTGGTCTTCGCATGGTCAAGGCGCTGGCGAACGCTGACGCCGCGGCAATCGTTGCCTCGCGCGACGAAAGGCCTTTCGAGACCGTCGACGATCTCTGGCGCCGGGCAGGCGTTCCGGCCGCCTCTTTGGTCCAGCTTGCCGAAGCCGATGCCTTCCAACCTTCGCTCAAGCTTGCGCGACGCGAGGCACTCTGGGCGATCAAGGCGCTGCGCGACGAGCCGCTGCCGCTCTTTGCCGCGGCCTCTGAGCGTGAAAGCCGGACGGTCGCGGAACTGGATGAGCCGCAGATTCCGCTGAGGCCCATGACGTCTGGTGGCGAGGTGGTCGAGGACTATGGCCATGTCGGCTTGACGCTACGCAGCCATCCCCTCTCGTTCCTGCGCGCCGATCTGACGAAGCGTCGCATCGTCACGTGCAAGGAGGCGATGCAGACCGGGGATGGAAAATGGCTCGAAGCCGCAGGTCTGGTGCTCGTGCGCCAGCGGCCGGGTTCTGCCAAGGGCGTGATGTTCATCACCATCGAAGACGAAACTGGCATCGCCAATCTCGTCGTCTGGGCAAAGACCTTCGAGACGTTTCGCCGCGTTGTGCTCGGCGCCGGCATGCTCGGCGTCTATGGTCGTATTCAGCGAGAAGGCGAGGTCGTTCACCTCGTTGCCCATCGGCTGACCGACCTATCCGGCGAACTTGCAAGCGTGGGCGATCGGGACGCCAGTTTTCCGCTTCCGCATGGAAGAGGTGACGAGTTCCATCGTGGGGCGCCGGCGCCCGATCCGCGCGGTATCCCGAAGGGACCGCGGCCGCGCGATATCGTCGATCCCTATCTGCATCTCGATCAGATCAAGGTGAAGACGCGGGATTTTCGGTGAGGGCCCTTTGGCCGATGATTCGTATAGCCTCAAGGCGAGGATGAGTATCAACATCACGCACAGCCGACATGTATGGCGACCATGAGTGTCCGCCGGCGTCCGTCATGGTCGGAGATCGATCCGCATGCCGCCTGCGCAGGGCAAGCTTGACGATATAGGCGCTCAATGTGCGCTGCGTAGCGCCTGCCGCTTGCGTTGAAATGAACTGCGACCAGCGCTAACGCGGCTACGTAGATGTGAGTTGCCGGCGTTCCTGTCAGGGGATGGCCGCCAGCCGCCAAATCCGAGCTCCTTGCCGACAAGGCGGTCTAAGCCTGTCGTTGCGGCAGCGGCCTACCGCGACGACGGGCCTAAACGGTGTCATGCCATGACGATCGTCTTCGACTCCATGAAGGCGGTCAGACCCTCGATACCACCTTCTCGACCAACGCCCGATTGCTTGAAGCCGCCGAAGCCGATCGAGAAGTCGGTGCGAGGACCGTTGTGGCCGACCGTCCCCGATCGAAGCTGCCGGGCCACCCGCTTGCGCGATTTACGTGATTTTACATCGTCCACAGGACCGAAAGCGGAGCGGCGTGCAATTTTTCGCCAAATGGCGTCACGCGGTCGTGATCGTGCAAAACGATGCCGTGCAGGAAGCGGTCGCCTACCGCCTCCTGTAACTGACGAAGCCCTTTGAAGTCTTCAGCCTTGACCGTCGACGATGCCTTGACCTCGATGCCGACGACGCGACCGCGCCGGTCCTCGACAACAACATCGACCTCGATCTGATCCTTCGTCCGATAGTGAGAGAACGAAAGTCGGCGTTCGGACCAAGATGCAAGCTTTAGGAGTTCTGATGCGACGAAGCTCTCGAGCAAAGGACCGAAACGCGTCTTGTTTTCACGGATACTGTTGACATCGTCTTCGCGCAGGGTTGCGAGCAGGCCAGTGTCGAGAAAATGCAACTTTGGTGTTTTTACCAGACGACTAAGCCGGTTGTTGGACCATGGCGCGAGGGTTCGGACAAGGAAGAGTCGCTCAAGGATTGCTACATACTTTTGAGCGGTGACACTGGATAGTCCGAGGGCCGCGCCGAATCCGCTATGATTGACTAACTGTCCCGCATGCTCTGCAAGAACATTAAGGAGGCGCGGCAACCTGCCCAACTGATCGATGTTGGCAATGTCGCGCACGTCTCTGTCAAGGATAAGCGCCACGTAGTCTTCAAGCCACGCGGTGCGCCGGCCGGGCTGCGTCCTGCGTACGACCTCAGGGTACCCTCCACGTACAACCGTCTCAACAAGGTCGTCGCCGAGCACAAGTCCGTCCGCGATCACGGGCACCTCTCCCGCAAAAATGCGATCAAGAAAGCGGCCTGGGGTCGATCGGATTTCAGCCTGTGCAAACGGCAGCAACGAAATTAGGGCCATGCGGCCGGCAAGAGAGTCTGCCACCGCCGGCACGGTGGCGAGGTTTGCTGAACCTGTGAGCAGGAAGCGGCCCGGCTCATCGCTGCGATCTACGCTTTCCTTTATCGCAAGCATTAACTCAGGCGCACGCTGAACTTCATCAATTACCGCTCGATCGAGGCCGCGAACGAAGCCTACAGGGTCGGATTTGGCGGCGCTGAGTGTGCCGGCGTCATCAAGGGTGTAGTACGGCCGCTCTGTTCCAGAGAACTGTCGCGCAAGGGTGGTCTTTCCTGCCTGCCTTGGTCCGGCGACGAGAACGACGCGCGTGTCCGACAGCGCCGTCTCGACCATGGAGCGGGCCTTGCGTTCGATGAGTGTGTTCGGGCGATTTATATCGGTCATGCGGCCAATGTTAACTCCATTGGCGTCCAATTTAAAGCAGAATTCCGTCCAATTTAAAATGTAACTTACTTTATCGCGCGGCCAGTCGCTCGAAAACAAAGAGTGTACACGGAACGCGACGGACGGGGGCAGTCGATCCCTCTTCCCCTTCGGGCCACTATGTTGAAGCTCCCGCGGCGGCCCTTTTTCCGCCCGTCGCGTGACGCGAATTCCCGCTTTCCCGCTGAGGCGGCGCTTTGCTGAAAGCTCCGATACGCTTCATTCTTGACGGACCTTCAAGCATACCGGCGGTGTTTCGAAGTTCGGCGAGAAGCTCGTCCGGGGAATGGTCGCAAACGGCTATGAGCCGGACTTTGCGATTAAGACCTTCAAGCAGCTCGAAGGTTTCGGCAGCTACGGCTTTCCCGAAAGCCATGCGGCGTCCTTCGCGCTGATCGCCTACGCCTCCTCGTGGCTCAAATGCTGGCATCCGGACGTCTTCTGCGCGGCGCTTCTGAACGCGCAGCCGATGGGTTTTTACGCCCCGGCCCAGATCGTGCGGGACGCGCGCGACCATGGCGTCGAGGTCCGGCCTGTGTGTGTGAACGCCAGCCGCTGGGATTGCGCGCTCGAGGCAACGGGGGATGAAAGCCGCTTTGCCGTTCGCCTTGGTCTTCGCATGGTCAAGGCGCTGGCGAACGCTGACGCCGCGGCAATCGTTGCCTCGCGCGACGAAAGGCCTTTCGAGACCGTCGACGATCTCTGGCGTCGGGCAGGGGTTCCGGCAGCCTCGCTCGTCCAGCTTGCCGAGGCCGATGCCTTCCAGCCTTCACTGAGGCTTGCCCGGCGCGAGGCACTTTGGGCGATCAAGGCATTGCGCGACGAGCCGCTGCCGCTCTTTGCCGCGGCATCTGCCCGTGAAAGTCGGACCGTCCCCGAACTCGATGAGCCATCAGTGGCGCTAAGGCCGATGACCGCGGGCGGCGAAGTGGTGGAGGACTATGGGCATGTCGGGCTGACGCTGCGCGACCATCCGCTCTCGTTCCTGCGCGCGGATCTGACGAAGCGCCGCATCGTCACCTGCCGGGAGGCGATGCAGACGCGTGACGGCAGGTGGCTTGAGGCGGCCGGCCTGGTGCTTGTCCGCCAGCGGCCGGGCTCCGCCAAAGGCGTGATGTTCATCACGATCGAGGACGAGACGGGCATTGCCAATCTGGTTGTCTGGGCTAAGACCTTCGAAAGCTATCGCCGCGTGGTCCTCGGGGCCGGCATGCTCGGCGTCTATGGTCGTATTCAGCGAGAAGGCGAGGTCGTGCATCTGGTCGCCCATCGGCTGACCGATTTGTCAGGCGAACTTGCCAGCGTCGGCGAGCGGGAAGCCAGCTTTCCGCTTCCGCATGGGCGGGGGGATGAATTTCATCATGGGGCGCCGGCGCCCGATCCGCGCGGTATCCCGAAGGGACCGCGGCCGCGCGATATCGTCGATCCCTATCTGCATCTCGATCAGATCAAGGTGAAGACGCGCGATTTCCGGTGAGAAGTGTTTTCTTGGAATCCTCGAAAGCCGGTTTACTGCTTCGTCCGGCCCGAAGTGCCGACGCTCGGCGAGGCGTGGGATGAGGTATCGCCCCACTCGGGGCGGTTCCCCATGCCGCACCAAGCTCTGGCTAACGTTTGCCTAGCCTCGTCCGCCCCGCAGCCCGAATTGAGAGAGATGAGTCAGACGAGAGTCCGATAAGTCCAGAGCCAATGGCCACTTCGAGGGTCTGGCTGTATTCGCTTCCCGCGAGCCCTTGTTTCTTGGCATGATTTTCAGCGGCGCCGCGTAAGACGGATGGCGACACGCCATACCGCACACTGTGGAAGGCGCCCAGAATAATAAGAAGTTTTTCGTCCAAGCTCTTCATAGTTTACCTTCAATCTATCTTGTGATGGAGGCGGCAATGGCGACCACTGGTGGACGGCATTGGACTCACCTGCGGTCACCCGCGTGCTGCGGTTCCTTGGCTGCGTAATGGTTAGCCGCGCTTATCGCGCAGGCGTTGGTAAGGCGCTTTTCTTCGACGAGATCGCTCCATCGACACCTGCTTGTCAGGTGTGATGAAACCATGCCTTTGTTGGAAGCACTTAGAGGTGCCGTGGCCGTGACGGGTCCTTCCAAAGCAAAAGTAAGGCCCCGGCCCTAGGCATGGGTTCTGACCGCGATTTTGAAAGGAAGGTTTGTTAGAGCGCGATGCCAATCGCGCAACAATCAAAGCTAGCGAGCAAATTCGAGAGATCGTTCTACCTGTGTCTTCGCCTAAGCGTCAATCGGTAGTAAAACCCGACTGCGGCGCGAAGCCTCCTATTTAGAGAGACCGCAACACGTCGCCAAATGCATCCAACAGCATGTCCGCATTCTCGCGAGAAAAGACGAGAGGTGGCCGTATTTTCAGAACATTGGCATTGGGACCGGAGGCGCTGATGAGGATGCGGCGATCTCGCAGACCATTTACGATCCGAGTCGTTAGCGCGGCATCAGGGCTCTTGGCGGCAGGGTCGGCAACGATCTCGACGCCGATGAAGAGACCGGAACCGCGCACGTCCCCGAGAGCGTGGTATCGATCCGAAAGGCTCTTGAGGCCACCCATCAGGTAGGAGCCGACCTCCAGCGCATTTTGCTGCAGCCCCTCAATGCGGATCGTGTCGAGCACTGCCTTGCCGGCCGCGGCGGCGACCGGATTGCCGCCGAACGTGTTGAAATAGCGCGCCTTTGGGCCGAACTCAGCGATAACTTCGGGGCGCAGCACTATACCCGCCATCGGATAGCCGTTACCCATTGGTTTGCCGATAGTCACCATGTCGGGTGCAACGCCGTGGCGTTCGAAACCCCACATCGTTTCGCCCGTTCGACCGAACCCGGGCTGCACCTCGTCGGCGATGAAGAGGCCGCCAGCCTCGTGGATCGCGTCCACCGCAGGCTTGAGAAAACCTCTCGGCCCTTCGAAGATGCCGTCGCTGGAAAAGATCGTATCGGTGATCAGCATGGCCGGCTTGATGCCGTGACGTTTGAGATCGGCGATTGCGGCGCGCACGTCGTGGCCGAATTTTACCGCCAACTGTTCGGGCGAGTGACGGTAGCTGTCCGGCGCGGGCACCGTGCGCACATGCGGGCCGAGCGTCACGGATTCGCCGAGCGAGGGCGAGAATTCGGCAACCGCGCTCGTCAGGCCGTGATAGGCGAGGTCCGTCGCGATGATGCCGGTGCCCCCAGTGACGAAGCGGGCGATGCGAACGGCGAGATCGTTCGCTTCACTGCCGGTGCAGGTGAACATGGCCTGGCTGAGCGCCTCGGGGAAGGTGGCCGTCAGCGCCTCGGCATAGGCGACGATACCTTCATGCAGGTAGCGTGTGTGAGTGTTGAGCACGGCCGTCTGCTTCGTGATCGCCTCCACAACGCGCGGATGGCAATGGCCGAGCGAGGCGACGTTGTTGTAAGCGTCGAGATACCGCTCGCCGGCCGCGTCGTACAGAAAAACGCCTTCGCCGCGGACAAGATGCAGCGGTTTTTCGTAAAACAGGCGGTAGGCGGGACCGAGCACTTTTTCTCGGCGCGCGATAAGCGCCCTTTCGCTCTCGTCTAGTCGGTCGAAATCTGCACGCGAAAAAGCATTCACCATCGACATGATCAAGCCTCGGAAAGGTTGGGCGCGAGCCGTTTCAGCCCGGCCGGAGTGAGATCGACTATGTTCTGCAGGCCGCGGCATGCGGTCGCGTGGTTGCGCATGATATAGGCCCGGTTCTCAGGAAAACGTGCGGAACGCCACTCCGCAATGATGATGGACATGGCGAGGCGGGAACGGGCGAGAAGCGGTAGTAGCTCGATTTCGGCCGGCTCCAGCGCGCGCGCCGACAGGAATCCTTCGAGGAAGGCGCCGGTGCGGGCGGCCCAGTTGTCGGTCGCAAGGTGATAGGAGAGGGCGACGGCAAGGTCATTGATCAAGGGCGCATGCACCATGTCGCCGAAGTCGATGATACCAACAACTTTGGTCGGCTCTGCCGGATCAAGCAGGATGTTGTGCGGATTGAAATCGTTATGGATGATCTGCCGGCGCTTGATCGCGGCGATCGCCGGCATTGAGCGTTCGAACTCGGCGAGTATGGCCTCCACCTGCGCTCGGCGCTCGATGCCGACATGGTCGAGCAGGGCGACAAGGTCGAGTGTATGAGAAATGTCCCACATCAACTTTCCGGCGGGCGGGCGGCCTTTGTAGTCTTCGAGACCCAGCCCAAGTTGTGCGAGCGCTCGGCCGACGTTGCGGCTCTGCGTCTCTGAGGCCGAGGTGCGGTACTGCAGTTCGCCGCCGAGGAAGGTCAACAGGCGCATGACGCGGGGGCCATCGGAGGTGGAAAGCGTATGGCTCGGCGCTCCGGTTTTCGTGAGCATGAGCCTTGGCACCGGGACATTGGGGGCCGCAGCCTCCAGATGCATTAGCGCACCATCCTGGAACTCAAGCGAGGCCGGGTCTTCGGCGGGATTGGCAATCTTGAGGATGAAGTCCTCTCCGTCCGAGCGGGTAAAAAGAAAAGTCTCGTCCCTTTCGCTTGAGAGCCGCCTGATCGAGCCGCTCGCGCCATAGACCTTCCTCACCGCCGCCTCCGCATCGGAAAGCGATGTCGCGCTCCATGTTGCCGACATGGAATCGGCGTTCTTGGCGGTGGGCGATGGCTCCGTCATGCTTGCTCCGTTGGCGCGGTCGCCCGCATTTCCGTCAATCTCTGCCCGTCAGCTGACCACGACGACGACGACATTGTCGCGCCAGGCCGTTCGGTGAATGATGTCTGCGACGCGCCATACTTGAAACACAGCGAAAAAGATGCATCAAGTATCTTGTTATTCCATTTTTCGGACGAATTCCATGCCTCAATTCACGTCACTGGATCATGAGAACCTCAACAGCGTCGTCTATGGTGCGTTGTGCGATGCGCTGATCCAGGGCCGGTTCCAACCCGGCGATCGGCTGAAGATCCGGGATCTGGCAGAGCAATTCGGCACAAGCGTTACGCCGATCCGCGACGCAATCCTTCGGCTTGCCAATGACGAGGCGATTATCTTCCGCTCGCCGCGTGACATCCGCATCCCGGGCTTGAGCGAAAACCGCTACCGCGAGATCCGCGCAATACGGGTGCGCCTGGAGGGACTGGCCGCAGAGACTGCGGCCCAGGTGGCGACGAGCGCGGATATCGAAGCGTTGGAGCGGATCTTGCGCGAGAACGAACAAGCAATCGAGGCCGGCGACCGACTGAAGGGTACGCAACTCAACCAAGCCTTCCACTTCCTGCTGCCGCAGATCGCCGGGCTGCCGGTGCTGAACAGCATCCTGCGGCGGCTCTGGCTGCGGATGGGACCACATATTTCCGATGCTTACATAGAGGGCGGACGGGCGATGATTGACCACCACTACCCGGTTGTCGAAGCCCTGAAGCGGCACGATCCCGCCGCCGCTTCGATAGCAATCGTCGACGACATCCTGCTCGGCGGCAAGCCGATCCTCGAGCGTATCGAACGGGGCAGCGAGCCGGAGGCGCGCCGGGCTTAACGTCGCTTGGAATAGGAGACTTGCAATTCATGGGCAGCCTATTACGATGCATCAAACATCAAAAGGAAGCGCTCCGATGACCGATGATTGCCGGTACATGTTGCTGACGGGGGCGAGCCGCGGGATCGGGCACGCAACTGTCAAGCTCTTTCAGTCGAAGGGCTGGCGCATTCTCACCGTTTCTCGCCAGTCCTTTTCCGAGGAATGTGCCTGGCCGTCCGCACGCGAGAGCCATATCCAGGCGGACCTTGCCGATCTCACGCAGATTGACCGCCTGGCTGCGACCGTGCGCGAGCGCCTACCGAACGGGCGCCTGCATGCACTCGTGAACAATGCGGGCATTTCGCCGAAGGGACCGGGCAAGAGTCGCCTCGGTGTGCTGGATACCGATGCCGATGTCTGGACGCAGGTGCTCAACGTAAATCTTGTGTCGACCGCTTTGATCGCCCGCGCGCTCATGCCGGAACTGGAAGCGGCGAAGGGCTCGATCGTCAATGTTACGTCCATCGCAGGCTCTCGCGTCCACCCTTTTGCAGGCGTTGCCTATGCGGCGTCCAAAGCGGCGCTGGCCTCACTGACCCGCGAAATGGCGCACGAATTCGGCCAACGCGGCGTCAGGGCGAACGCCATCGCGCCGGGCGAGATCGAAACGTCTATCCTGTCGCCCGGAACCGATGAACTGGTGGCGGCGGAAGTGCCGATGCGAAGACTGGGCGAACCGCGCGAAGTCGCGGAGACCATCTACTTCCTTTGCACCGAGCCATCGTCCTACATCAACGGCGCGGAAATCCACATCAACGGAGGGCAGCACGTCTGACAACGGTCAAATCGGGAAAACCCGTTGGCCTGCAATGACTAGAATGCATCCATCGGTTGAAACGTCCAAGGGAGAATGGGCGCAAAGACCGGTGAGGCCGCAGCCACCGCCGCAAACGGGACGGGGACAACGGTCTGCATGGGATCGTCATCGGAGCCGCAGCGGCTCTTTCACCAACGAAGAAAAGGGGAATGCCATGAAGACAATCTTTCAATCGGGTGTCCTGGCGGCGGCTGCCGTCGTTCTGTCGGCGGGCCTTGCTGTGCCGGTTTTCGCGCGAGATCTAACAGTCGTTTCATGGGGTGGAAACTATCAGGATGCCCAGCGCAACATCTACTTCAAACCGTTCTCCGAAAAGTCCGGCAAGCCAGTGCTCGACGAAGCCTGGGACGGCGGGATCGGCGTCATCCAGTCGAAGGTCAAGGCCGGCGTACCGAACTGGGATGCGGTGCAGGTGGAAGCCGAAGAACTGGCGCTCGGTTGTGCCGACGGTCTTTATGAAAAGATCGACTGGGACAAGATGGGCGGTAAGGACAAATTCCTCGATTCTGCGGTCAATGACTGTGGTGTCGGCGCCATCGTCTGGTCGACGGCCATCGCCTATGACGGCGACAAGCTGAAGGAAGGCCCGACTTCCTGGGCGGACTTCTGGAACGTCGAAAAGTTCCCCGGCAAGCGCTCGCTGCGCAAGGGCCCAAAATACACGCTGGAATTCGCTCTACTCGCCGATGGTGTCTCCAAGGATGAGATCTATGACGTTCTCGGTACAGAGGAGGGGGTCGCCCGCGCCTTCAAGAAACTCGACGAATTGAAGCCTAACATCGTCTGGTGGGAATCGGGCGCACAGCCGTTGCAGTTTCTCGCATCGGGCGAAGTCGCCATGACTTCGGCATACAACGGCCGCATCACCGGCATCAATCGGTCGGAAGGCAAGAACTTCAAGGTCGTCTTTCCCGGCAGCATTTATGCCGTCGATAGCTGGGTCGTGTTGAAGGATGCGGAGAACAAGGAGGCTGCGCAGGACTTCATCGCTTTTGCGAGCCTGCCGGAAAACCAGGCGAAACTGCCGGAATTCGTGGCATACGGTCTGCCGAACAAGGAGGCCGCGTCCAAAGTACCGGCGGAATTCTCCAAGGACCTGCCAACCGATCCTGCCAACATGACAGATGCCATCTCGCTCAATGTCGATTTCTGGATCGACAATGCCGAGACGCTGACGCAGCGCTTCAACGCCTGGCTCGCCCAGTAAGAACATCCGTGGTGAAGGGCGCTCCACCGGGAGCGCCCTTTCCTGGATGGCTGGGTGCGTTTCTTGAGGACGCATCCTTCGCCTTTAGCGATGGAGTCTGCCGTGGCCGAATACATTCGATTTGACCGCATTACGAAATTCTACGGCCCGCTTTGCGTGGTTGAACATCTCGATCTCGGCATCGGGAAGGGGGAGTTCGTCAGCCTGCTCGGCCCGTCCGGCTCGGGCAAAACGACGCTTCTTATGATGCTCGCCGGCTTCGAGCAGCCGACCGCGGGCGAGATCCTTCTCGACGGAACTGCCATCAATAAGGTGCCCACCTACAAGCGGGACATGGGTGTTGTCTTCCAGAGCTACGCGCTCTTCCCGCACATGTCAGTCGGCGAAAACATCGCTTTTCCGCTCCAGATGCGGGGTATTGGCAAGGCGGGGATCGATGAGCGCGTCAAACGTGCACTCGACATGGTGCAGCTTTCAACCCTTTCCGACCGACGGCCCTCGCAGCTCTCGGGTGGCCAGCAGCAGCGCGTGGCGCTGGCCCGGGCGCTTGTCTTCGAACCGCGTGTCGTGCTGATGGACGAGCCACTCGGCGCGCTTGACAAGCAGTTGCGCGAGCAGATGCAACTCGACATCCGCGATCTGCACCGCCGCCTCGGCCTAACAATCGTTTTCGTTACGCATGACCAGTCCGAAGCGCTTACGATGTCGGATCGCGTCGCCGTCTTCAACAAGGGCAAGATCGAGCAAATCGGGACACCCCGCCAGGTCTACGACGAGCCGGCGACGCGCTTCGTCGCCGAATTCATCGGCGAGACCAATCTCGTCGAAGGTGTCGTGGAAACCGTGCAAGGCGCGGAAGCGACTGTGCGTCTTCGTTCGGGGGCACAAATTGTGTCGGCGGTTTCCGGCAGCGTCGCTTCCGGCCAATCCGTCTTTCTCTCCATCCGTCCGGAACGGGTAGATCTCAGCGAGACGCGCAGTGAGGCTCGAAACGTCTTGGAAACGGAAGTTACGGATTCCGTTTATCAGGGCGATCATTTGCGCGTGCAGTTGCAGAACGCCACTCACCCGCTGATCGCCAAACTCGGCAGAAGGTCGCGCGAGTTTCCGCCAGGCACCAAAGTCTTTGCGGCGTTTTCGGCCGGCGATTGTCGGGTCATTGCGCCATGAGTGGAGTCTCCTCCCGCACTGGACGATCGCTGCTTCTTCTGGCGCCGCTGCTCTTTTTCCTCATCGGCTTCTTCGTTTGGCCGCTCTTCAGCATGATGGCGCAGTCCGTGTCGGATCCGGCCGTGTTGCGGCTGCTGCCACGCAGCGCGGAAGTTCTGGCCGATTGGGACCGTAAGTCTCCACCCACCACACCCATGCAGCTGGCGCTGATGGAGGACCTGAAGTCCGTCGACGACGATCAGGCGCTTGGTGACATGGTGCGGCGTCTCAACAGCGCCCGCTCCGGTTTTCGCACGCTGATGGGGAAGACGACGAGTGCATTGAAAGATACGGCGAACCCACCCGCCGACCTCGTTTCCATCGACAAACGCTGGGAGAAGCCGGAGTTCTGGCTGGCGATCGCAGATGCGCTCTCGCCCTATACCGACCGCAACCTGCTTGCCGCCGTCGATCTTGGTCGCAATGCGGCTGGTGATATCGAGCATCTGCCGCCAGACCAGTCCGTCAACGCCGTGATCCTCATGCGCACCTTCTGGATAGCCGCGCTCGTCACCTTCGCATGCGCCTGTATCGGCTTTCCGTACGCAATCATCGCCGCTTCGCTCGACGGTTGGAAGCGTGATTTGATGCTTGGCGCCGTATTATTGCCGCTGTGGACGTCGCTTCTGGTGCGCACCGCGGCCTGGTTCATCCTGTTGCAGGAGCAGGGTCTCATCAATGATCTCCTGCGCGCCATCGGCCTCATAGATGCGCCGCTGACGCTGATCTTCAACCGCACCGGCGTCATCATCGCCATGACCCATGTGTTGTTGCCGTTCATGGTGCTGCCGATCTATTCCGTGCTCATCACCATCCCGAAGAACTTGATGCCGGCCGCCGCCTCGCTCGGCGCACGCCCGCTGCGCGCTTTCCTGCGTGTGCTGCTGCCGCTAAGCCTCAGGGGTGTGGCGTCCGGCGCTCTGCTAGTGTTCATCTCTGCGATTGGCTATTACATAACGCCGGCGCTGATTGGCGGACCGGGCGACCAGATGATCTCCTCGATCATCGCCTTTTACGCCACGGGATCGGCGAATTGGGGCATGGCCGGTGCGCTCGGGGTCGTACTCCTGGTCGCAACTCTACTGCTCTACAGCGTCTACTCACGGCTCTCCAGCGACGAAGTTGGGGGGCGGTGACCATGCCGATGAAAATCGCCAAGGCCACCTTCGCCACGCTGACGATCCTCTTCCTCGTCGCGCCACTCATTGCCATCCTGCCGCTCGCCTTCACCTCGAGCGTGATCCTCACCTATCCGATCCCGTCGTGGTCCCTACGCTGGTTTGAGGAACTCTTCTTCGCGGACGCCTGGCGGCGGGCAATCGTCAACAGCCTGATCATCGGCACGGGCACGACCTTGCTCGCAACCGCGCTTGGTACGGCCGCGTCGCTCGGCCTGCGCAACCGCCTTCTTCTCTTTCGCGGTTCGATGCGCACACTTTTCCTGCTGCCTATGGTGGTGCCGGCCGTCGTGCTGGGGGTCGGCATGCAAGTGCTGCTGGCGGGTTTTGGCCTTACCAACAGTTACATGGGCGTGATCATCGCCCACACGGTTGTTGCGGTGCCCTTTGTGGTCGTGAGCGTCACCGGCGCGCTTGCCGGCATCGACCAGCGCGTCGAGCTTGCGGCCCAGAGCCTCGGTGCTTCGCCAACGACGGTGTTCCGCCGGGTCACCCTGCCGCTCGCCATGCCGGGCGTTCTCTCTGGCGCGGTGCTCGCCTTTGCGACGTCGTTGGACGAAGTCGTCCTCACGCTCTTCGTCGCAGGCCCGAACCAGCGGACGTTGGCGCGGCAGATGTTTTCCAGCATCCGTGAAAACATCAGCCCTGCGATCGCTGCAGCGGCCTTTCTCTTCATCGCGGGGACGGTGTTGATCGGCCTCGCTGTGGTTGTGTCGCGGTCTTTGATAGCGAAGCGGCGCTAGGAGACGGGAAGCACAGCGCTTGCGGCTCCTAGCATGTCACCGCAGACGGAGTCGAACATCTGCAGGATGGCGGTGCAGCGGCTTGCATCTCCCGGACGCAGCGTGACCTCCGCAGAGGCATAGGTCTCAGCCAGCAGGAGTTTGCCAAGATCGTCGGCCTCACTCGTCGGTAGATCGCTGAAAAAGAAGTCGGCGGCGCGAACCCAAGGTTGGAGACACTGGAGAAAGTCGGCCGGGGGGCTTGGTCGTTGGCTTCGTGGCGAAGCCAGAGCCGGACCCCTAGTCTGCTATCCTCGGAATACACGGTTTGAATTCCGTCCGATTAAAAGTGAAATCTCGTCTAAATCAAAGTGAAGCTCACCCACGTTCACAACCTTCACATTCGCCGGATTAAATTGATGCTCAAGCGGAACGCTAAGTACGGGGCATCCGGTCCCATCCCCTTTCGGATGTTGAAGGTCCTGCCACGGCCCTTTTTCCGCACTTCCCGTGACGCGAATTCCTATTTTCCCCCACAGCGCGGCGCTATGCTGAAAGCTCTGATACGCTTCATCCCCGGCTCGTTTGCAATGCTGTCACAGCTTCGCCGTCCTACCCATCTTCACTGACATGAATTCCGATCCAACCTTGCAGATGGTTTCCGCACCGCGCCTGACGGGAGAAGACGTGCTTTTCGTGCTCTCCTTCTCGGGCCGAACGAGCTATCTTATTTCGAACATCGAGATTGCCAAGAAGGCCGGCGCGCGTATAGTTTCGATCTCTCCGGGCGGCTCCGTCGTCGCCTCCCTCGCCGATGGAAGCATCAATCTCAACGCCTACCGCGCCTCGACCCATCCCCTCATCGTGCCGACCGGCCGCGCCCCGATGTATGTGATGCTCGACGTGCTTTTTGCCCTGGTCGCGCGCAAGTGCGAGGCAGACACGCTATGAACCGGATGCAAGGACAATCGACATGGAAACGACCTTTTCGCCAGTGCTGACCGTTTGTGGGATCGACGAACTACCGGGCCAGAGCGACAGGAAGGTGACCCACGTCCTGTCGATCGTCGATCCGGAGCTGCCGGAACTTGAGGCGTTTGGCGGTTACGGCGCCCATCACCGCACGACCTTGCGCTTCCACGACATCATTGCAGCCGTACCTAACCGGGTGATGCCGCGCCCCGACCATGTCGAGGCGATCCTTCGCTTCGGCAACGACTTCCTGGAGCGCGCAGATAAGCAGGCGTCGAGCCACGTTCTGGTGCATTGCCATATGGGCGTGTCGCGATCGACCGCCGCGATGCTGACCCTGATGGCGCAGGCAAACCCGGACGAGCCGGGCGAGAGCCTGTTTGCCCGTCTTGTCGCCATCCGTCCGCAGGCCTGGCCGAACTCGCAGATGATCGGCTTTGCCGATGAACAGCTCGGCCGCGGAAGCGACCTCACCACGGCGCTGCGCCGCCATTACGGACGACAGATCAAAAGCCGCCCCGAGTTCACCGAATGGATGACCTCCCTCGGCCGCGAGGCGGAGTTGAAGATGGCCATGCTCGGCTGACGTCGACCGCTGGCTCGTAGACCTTTTGTTCGCGGCCGTTCGATGATCATGCGATCCCCGAGCTTGAAGGCGGCCCCGCCCTCTGCGGCCGCGACCTCAGTTGCGTCGCGCACCGTGGGCCTAGGCGTCTCGCTGACGCCGCCACATACCCAGGCATCGACTAGTCGCATGTTCTCGATCAGATCAGGCGAGCAATCGACGCTGACGAGAGGGCGCGTTTAGAAAGGGAAGGGGCTCTTTTCGGGAGCCACCATTGGGTCGGGGAGCACGGCTCCCACATCGTCAGCGCCGCCCACACTTTCGCCCGCGTGTATAACGTCATGGTGAAGCGGGCGGCTTGCGGTTGGGATGCTCGCATCGTTTGATGCAGTTTATCGTCTCTGACGCGGTGACCGCTTCTTTTGCGCGACTCCTTAGCGAAATCGACCTTCTTCGGAACGTCGGTCGCCGTGCCATCAGCCGAGATCGAGCAACGTCGCTCGCAGAAGATGATCACCTTCTCCTGCCAGAACCTCGGCCTGTAGCGAGCCCATTTTTTCAGAGATGTTCGAGACCCATGCTGTCGGCAACATCCACATCGGCCGCCTGCTGGAGAGGCAGGCAAATGGGAGGCGGCTCATCACCAGGATCAGTACCCCGTATTTGAGCGGAGCTGCTTGCCGGGGGCGTGGGCCCGGTTGCTGAATAATCGCCGCCGCTTGCCGAACCTCCTGGGACGATCGATTTCCGCCCGTTTAAGCGGGCGGAAAGTGGCTGCTGCTGCCTGTGGATAGAAATACCGTTTAATTTCAATTGGTTGTGAGATTTATGTCGGGCCCATGAAAATCCCTGTTGACGTCTGTGAGGATGGGGGTCTATAAGCCCGATCACTGACGAGGGCGGCGGCGCTGCTGGCGACGGCGACCTTCGCTCTAGAGTTTCCTGATTGGCTTGGTGCTGATTGAGGGGTTCGGAACGAGAGTTCTGGGCTTTGTGGGAACGGTTTGACGGATGGTGCGTTCGTCGGTTTTTTGACAATTGAATATAGAGAAAGAGAAACGTGGGCGGCGGAGCTCGTGAGGAACCTTTAGGGGTTCTTTCGGAAAGAGACTTTGGCGGTCACGTTTTAACAAGAGACTA
>NZ_JACVAV010000015.1:0-117688 GCF_014852035.1 Ensifer sp. ENS03
GACGCCGCTCGACCGACGTAATGACCTCAATCTGATGCTTCGTCATAGGACTACCCCTAGTGTTTGCACTAGGACTTGCAGCCTTCAGCCTAACTCAGCAAGGCGGCCCTCACCGGAGGGGTACGATGATGCCACTTGCCGAACAACAGCAACTGCTCATAACCGATCGTCTCTGGCAGGACTGGCGCGATCCGCTTCTGCGAGGAAATGCACGCTTACGGCGCCGAGTTCTTCCGCGTCGCGTGCGAACACGGGCACGAAGGGATCAAGCCAACCAGGGGGACCCGCCCTATCGATCGGGGCGCTGGCCGGAGCGTCAGAAGATTAAATGCGTGCCTCGCGACACCTTTGTGATCGGAGGTAACTGGCGCAATTGACCGACTGCTGCTGGCGGCGAAGAAGGGCGCGGAACTTGTACGGTGCCGGATGGAACAAGGAATCCGTGCAGCTTCGCGAGCCTCTCGACATCATGCCGGCGATCCGCCCGCCAGTTGTGCTGAAACGAAGGGGCGCGCCATTTCTGCTACCTATAGTTGTCGCCGAAGCATGGCCCCATGACCGCAACCTGCGTCATCCGTCATTTAAGAGGGTCGGCGAGCGAAACGATACGTTTACCAGCTCAATCGATCTCTACCGCGGTCGACGCCCCAGGCGGAGCTCCACCATCAGACGCACCAACCATCGTCTGACATCCGAGGTCGCAATAAATTCTTCTACATGTTCGATCGCGTAATCGAGCGTTTGTTCAGCCAGGGCAGTCGCCTCACTCGGCGAGGCAGTCAGGCTCCGCGCCCATGCTGACAAATCAGGCAACAAATCTACTACGCGGGAGTTCCCGTCGCCGCTCGTGGGGAGGCTGAACTCCTCCAAACGCGTTTCGAGTTCCTGCGCATCATGCGTGCCGCTCATGAACAATTCAAGGGTGTATCGGGCCAGCCACTCTCCCTCGTCGCTTTGGCGGTTTATCGCGCGAGCACTCACGATCTTCTCATAGACCGTGGCAATTACAGTGAAATCTTCAGGAAGTATGTATCCGGATTGTTGCGGAACGAACATGGCGCAATCTCCTCCAGTTGGGGCGAAAGCGCTTTTTGATCTTCCAGCCGCCGGAGCCCTTCTTAAAGTCCAGCGATGATCACATTGTGCGCCTCTGAAGGCTCAATTGAAAGTAACTTTGACATATTGAGCGGAATTCCGGTGTTCTGCTTTCGGATTTCAAGTTTCCGGCAATCGTACTGCCTTTGACAATGCCTGTTTGTTCGCGGCCGGCCAGAAACCTGTGTAGATCCTCAATCGCTGCCAGTCCTTGCCCAACCACCCGTCCAAGTTCTCGGACGCCCAAGCGTTGGTTTGACCCTTGTAGCGCGAGGCCCAGGCACGCACTCCGCTGCGCTGTGAAGGTGAAACACCGAGAGTAACCAGCATGGCCGTTGAAGAGCATGCCGTGCACAACGGGGGCCAGATGCTGGCAAGATCGGGCGGCTCCGATTCAGCGTGCAAATGTGCCCCTCGCCCGCCCACCTTGACCAGCGAGCGTGTGATATTGGCGATTCGTCGCGCGCGGTGCTCGGATGGTCGGACTCGGCTTTGCGCCCGAATGGACGTTGGACCTTCGCAATCTGAGCTCCAAGTCTCGGGCGGTCAGGGGCGTCGCCTTCAGGATCGCGCGCGGCGTGGCCTGGAGCAGGAAGGCCGGTCCGCGCAGGCTCAACCTTGTCAGCGCGATGGATGCGCGCGGGGTAACAGCGATGACAATGAGGTACGACCGGATCAATAAGGCAGTTCTAAACGCCGCCGCCAGCGGCCCCTTGCTTCGGCGCTGGGTAAGGTCCTGCAGCAAAACACAGAGCACTCAGTAGCTGTTTGGCTGCTTCGCTGCTTCGCTTGCCGATCCCTTTGCGGGCTTTCTGATGGATGAGTTTCGTGGCGGCGTCAGTGACGAGGCGGAGCTATTTGAAGAAGCGATGGCGCGTGAGGGTGTCCGCCACGGCCGGCATCCGTTCCTTGTCAAACCGCCCGCAGTCGCTTGAGCTTGATCAACTAGAAGCAATGGCGCGCCACCCAAGCTGGGGTGGCGTCTAACAAGAGGACGTGACGATCGGCACCGTGCCAAAGCCATTCATAACCTATCGCGTTGGTCTAACTTAGACCCCTGAGGACACTCTCGATCTCCACGGCGAGTTGTTGCTGACTGTAGGGCTTTGCGAGCCTCGCCACGTCGAAATCGATGCCGGGTGGCAGCTCGGCATATCCCGATGCAATGAGAATCGGAAGATCCGGAAATAGGTCCCGCGCGGCATTTGCGAGGTCTCCCCCCGTCATTTCCGGCATAGAATAATCCGTGATGAGCAGGTCGAAGCGGCCATCGTCCTTAAGATGAGCGAGTGCCTCCTTTCCAGAATGCGCCTCGACGACCTCGTGGCCCAGATCGACGAGCATGTCGACCGAACTCATGGCGATCAGGAAATCATCGTCCACCAGAAGAACGCGTAGCGGTTTTACCCTTTGGTCCGGTTCCGAAACCTCCGTGTCCTTTGACCCAACTGGGCTTTCGTCCGAAACCGGAATCCAGAGCTCGGCTCTGGTGCCTTTCCCTGGCGTGCTAGTGAGCCGCAGCGCTCCTTGCAACTGAAGGGCGAGGCCATGAATCATCGACAAGCCCAAACCCGTCCCCTTGCCAAGTTCCTTGGTCGAGAAGAACGGCTCTATCGCCTTTTGCAGCGTGTTGTCATCCATGCCGTGGCCCTCGTCGGCAACGGAGAGCACGCCGTACCGACCCGCCGCGAGTTCGCCCTCCGGCTTCGCCACATTCTCCACCTGAAGCGATATGCAGATCGTCCCGCCGTTCGGCATAGCATCTCGGGCATTCACCACGAGGTTGAGAAGGGCGAGCTCCAACTGGTTGGAGTCAGCAAGTACCGGATCCATTCTATCGGGAATGCGAATTTCGATCACAATGCCCGTGCCGACTGATCGATTAAGGAGATCCGTCATCTCCCTCACCAACTCGCCCAGATCTACTGGATCTACACTGAGGTCCTGCCGGCGCGCGAATGCCAAAAGCCGCTGTGTTAGCGACGCACCGCGCTTTGCGCCCTGAAGCGCACCATCGATCAAACGCTCGGCTTTCGCGTCACCACCAGTGTGTTTGCGCAGGAGCTCCAGGTTTCCTAGCACCGCCATCAAAAGATTGTTGAAATCGTGAGCGACTCCACCTGTCAGCTGACCGATAGCTTCCATCTTCTGGGCCTGCCGAAGCTGCGCCTCGGCACGCTCGCGCTGGGCCACTTCCGCCATGACGGTTCCGTGAGCCTTGTGCAGTTCAGCCGTCCGCTCGGCGACACGCTCTTCAAGGATTTCGTTCAATCGCTTTTGCTGCTCTTCGGACGATACCCTGGCGGTTATATCAGAAGAGACGCCAACCAACTTGACCGCGTTCCCACTCCGGTCGCGATAAAGCTGCGCGCGCATTTCCGCCCAATGAATGGACCTGTCGGGCCAGACGGTACGATATTCGATTGCATAGTCGGCCCCGCTCTCGATGGTGGCCTGCATCGCCGTTTTCATCCTCTCCACATCGTCAGGATGAGTAGCGGCAAGGAGGTCGCCATAGGTAAACGCCCCGCCAGCGCTTCTGCCAAACACCCCCCGACAGGTGATCGATGTGATCAAAGCATAGGTGGTGAGGTCAAGTTCCCACGCACCCAGATGGCCTGCCTCAAGCGCCGTCTTTAGCCGCCGTTCCCCCTCGTCCAGCGCCTCGATCCGGAGTCGAGCTTCGTACTGGCGTCGGCGGCCCCGCAGCGCCGACCTCGCAACGCTGATGAACGTCGTGGCATGAAATGGTCGTTCTACAAAGCTGACGTTCCCCAGCACCTCCAACAGGCGGCTAGCGGAAGGGTTACGCTCAGGCCCACCTCCTCGATGGGTCAAGATGATGAAGGGAAGGTCGGACCAGCTCGGTTGCGATTTGATCCACGCCGAAAGTGGGCGAAGGTCGGCCGAGCGCAAGGCCTCCTCCGTCACGACAGCAAAAGCAATGTCCTCATCCAGAGCCGAGACGAAAGCGGCAACGTCCTTGCCGATTTTCGGCCGAATGCCGGCTTCCGACAAAAGCGCGGCCGCGATCTGCGCGTCCCTTCCCAAAGGGGCATGGATCAGAGCAATGGCGTCTCTATTTGGAATCGTCCTCGCCCTCACTTGACTTCAGCAGCGGTTGGTTTTCACCGACAAAGGTCGGGACGCCGCGTAACACGCCCTGGAAATCCGAAAGGGGATCTCCAAGCGAAAGGCCGCCCTGGCCGATCGTAAACTCCCTTATCGTGTCCTCGTGTTTGCCGGTCCGCTTTTTCACGACGGAGATCGCCCTCCTGACCTTGCCGACCGCCTCGAAGTAGCGCAGCAGAACGACGGTGTCGGCGAGATAGGTCACGTCTACCGGCGACTTCATGTCACCGACCAGACCATGCTGCGCCACCGTTACGAAGGTGTTTGCGCCCTGGCGGTTCAGATACTGCAGCAGCTCGTGGATGTGGAGGACGAGCGCGCTTTCCTCCGGCATGGAGGCCTGATAGCCGTTGATGCTGTCTATGACGACCGTCTTTGCGTCAAATCTGGTAACGTGCTCGCGCACACGCTGGGCGAACTCGCCAGGTGAAACCTCAGCTGCATCCAACTGCTCGATGTGAATCGAGCCGTCCCGCTGGTAGTCTTCCAAGTCAAAGCCAAGGTCTTTCATGCGCCGGAACAGCAGCCCCAGTTCTTCATCGAAGATGAAGAGGGCGGCCTTTTCGCCACGCTTGACGGCCGCTTCGACGAATTGAAGCGCAAAGAGACTTTTACCCATGCCCGCAGGACCGATCAACAGCGTGCTCGATCCCCGCTCGATGCCGCCACCCAGCAACGCGTCAAGTTCAGCGATCCCGCTCTTTAACGTAGAGCGCTCGAACTCCGTGCGGTGCTCGATCGCTCGCAATCGCGGAAAGACGGAAACACCTCCAGTCTTGATGATGAAGTCGTGATAACCACCGCGGAATGCCTGACCGCGGTACTTGGTAATCCTCAGGCGGCGTCTTTCCGAACCATAGCTCGGCGCCAGTTGTTCAAGGTGAATAACCCCGTGCACTACGCTGTGAACCGTCTTGTCGAGACTGTCGGAGGTCATGTCGTCGAGAAGCAAGACCGTGGCGCCTGTAGACGAAAAGAAGTGCTTCAAAGCCAGAATTTGCCGGCGATAGCGAAGGGAGCTTTGGGCAAGCAGCCTGATTTCCGACAGGCTGTCGAGCACAACGCGGTTCGGCTGAACCCTTTCGAAAACCTCAAATATCATTTTGGTGGTCTCGCCGAGTTCCAGATCCGACGAGTAGAGCAAGCTCTGCTGTTGTTCGGCGTTCAACAGGCTCTCAGGCGGAACGAGCTCGAATATTTCGATATTTCTATGGATTTCCATCCCGTGCGACAGGGCACTGTCGCGTAGCTCATCCTCGGTCTCGGACAACGTGATATAGAGACATTTCTCTCCGAGGGCGGCGCCCTGCTGAACGAACTGCATGGCGATCGTGGTCTTCCCCGTGCCCGGCGCCCCCTCGAGAAGGAATACGTGGCGACGTGACAAACCGCCCGAAAGGATGTCGTCCAGCCCCTCGACACCTGTTTTGGCCTTCGACATAACGCTTGTGTCCATTTTTGCCCTCCGTTGATCACAGGTAACTAGCGTCGAGCGGTGCGAAGGCAACAGGCGACTCGTCACCCTGCGCATGACACCTGCGGCTTAACCGACGATTGACCGTTTTCCATTTGCTATATCGCTCCGGCAGGTCTCGCCAGGGCGCACCCAAAGCAGAACCCATAAACGTCCGTTCACAAACAAATGTCAGTTTGCCGGCCAACGCATCCGTGTGCACCTTGTTCAACTCATATCATTTCAACGCCATCACGAGGTTCCGTGCTCAACACGGCAGCCCCTGAATCAGCGATTAGCAATCTTGAATGTCGATCCGTCCGCCTCGCACTAACAGCACGATCAGATTCCGACCCGTTCCCGCAGCTCCGGATTCAGCTCAGCGCGAAGCGTGGTAATGATCCGCCCTGCCTCTTCCTGCGTGAGGCCACACAGCAGAAGCGATTGGTCGGCGAGCGCTAAACCGGCCGCAAGATTTTCAGGAAAGACGACTTTCGCGCCGGCTTTGACAAGAGTCTTGATATCGTAGTCATCAGCCGTACTGACAACACAGGGAATTGCCACTTGCTGCTCGCTCGCAAACTTCAGGATTCGTTCGACGGCGGCGTGCCTGTCAAAAGTTATGACGACCAACCTGGCCCTTGCGAGGCCCGCGGCGGACAAAATCCGGCGATGCGCGGCATCGCCGTGCACGATAGTGTGGCCGTGTCGTTGGGCTTCTTTGAACCTCGCGAGATCGGACTCAACGGCGATGTGCGGTATCTTCGCCTCCTCAAACGCGGTCGCAACGAGGCGGCCGACACGTCCGCATCCACACAGCACAACATGTCGATCGAGCGCCTCGCATGTTGTGCGAAGCGCAGTCTCGGTTGCGGCCACGCGGGAGCGCCGATTACCCACGAGATGCTCGATAAACGCGCTGCGCTGAATCAGCAGTGGGGCTAGACCCATCGTGAGCGCAAGGGCAATTAGGACCGGTTGACCGATCTCGGATGGCAGCAGGCCGCTGTTCATGGCCAGGGCCAACAATAGCAGGCCGAATTCTCCGCCGTGGGCAAGGATGACTGCGACGCGGAGGGCGATCGCTGGGGACCTGCGCAGCATGAGCCCAACAACGAAGGTAGTGAGCGCTTTGCCGAACAGAAAGACCGCACACCAAGCGAGGATGGCGTCAGGAAACACCACGATCAGCCGGAGATCTATCTGCATGCCCACGGTGACAAAGAACAGACCGACAAGCACATCACGGAACGGGCGCAAATCGTCCTCGACTCGGTGTTGAAAATCGCTCCCGCCAATCACCATACCAGCTATGAAGGCGCCAATCGGCAAAGCCAGCCCAGCAAGATGAGCGAGATAGGCGGCCCCGAGCGCAACGAAAAGCGCCGCTAGGAGAAACAAGTCGTTCGAGCGGGACTTGGAAGCACCGGCAAGGACAGTGCGGACGAGCGGGCGGGCGACGATGGAAACTGCGATGAGTGCGATCGCCGCTAGCCCGAGACGCCCCACGAGATCGAACGGATCAACAGATGTTCGCCTCGACCAACTGTCTATGGCGACAAGCAGGGGGATCGTCGCTATATCCTGGAATAACAGGATGCCAAGGGCAAAGCGTCCATGCTGACTCGAAATCTCGCCTTGCTCGGCGAGCTGCTTCATGGCAACGGCCGTCGATGACATCGCCACAGCACCACCAAGCAGAATGGCGATGCGGGGATCAAGCCCGAGCCACCAGAGCACGGCGGCAATCGTTGCCAGGGTCCCTCCCACCTGCAGGCTGCCTGCCAAGAGGACGTCGGTGCGCGCTGCCAGCAGGGTGGTCAGCGAGAACTCCAGCCCGACCATGAACATCAGGAAGATCAGGCCGAGTTCGGCGAGGAAGAGCGTATCGTCACCGAGTGCCACGAGGTTCAGACCATAGGGACCATCGCAAGACCCGCCAGGAGGTAGCCCATGGCGGCAGGCATTCGCAGTGCGGCGAAGAACGCCACGGCAACGGCCGAGACCACGATCATCGACAGACTTTGAGTGAGCAGGTGGTCGGTCATCGTTATGCCTCGGCAGAGCGGGCGGGCGGTGACAATACCACATCAAAGCCGCGCTGACGGGCATTGCTGAGTAAAACCGAGCGAATGTCGGTTCTCGCTGCCGCCGGGCTACACAAGGACGAAGACGGCGGGTAAGCCGTCGAGCGTTGCCGTCTTCATCAATGACATTCAGACAGACGCGTGGGAGGACTGGTGAAGCAGCAGCACACGGCCAAGCGGACATTTGAGCGGCTGTGCTAAGACCGTAGGTTTTCCGACGGCTACACACAAAGCAACTACTGCATGGCGCGACAAATGCGTGGGAGGTAGCCCGCGGTCCCGTCCATTAGGCGGGAAAAAACCGTACATCAGAGGCGCCGACGGGTCGGCCGAAAAAGAATCCCTGGCCATAGTGACAGCCGAGTTCTCGTAGTGCGTGGAATTCTGTCACCGTTTCAACGCCTTCGGCGACGACCTTCCTTCCCAGCGCCATTGCCATATCTATGATGGCCTTCACAATGGCATAATCGGCGTTCGCGGCGGTCATCGCACGCACGAACGAACCGTCGATTTTAATTTGGTCATAGGCAAACTCCTTCAGATGCACGAGGGAAGCAAAGCCAGTGCCGAAATCGTCAAACGCGACGATAAAGCCGGCTGCACGCAGCGCCTCAAGCTGCACGCCGATGTCGCCGCCCTGTTCCGACAGCATGACACCCTCCGTGACCTCGATCTGGATATGCCGAGGCGACAGTCCTGCCGACCGGGTCGCGGCCAGGATTTCATCGACAAGGCAGGGGCTGCCCGGAAACGCGATAAACTGCGACGACGAAACGTTGACCGCGATGTGCCCGAAATCGACTCCGGCCGTCTCCCACGCCTGGGCTTGTGCGACGGCGCTCTTCAGCACATGGCTGCCGATGCGCCTTGAGAGTATTGGGTCGTGCAGAGCCGCGGCAAAGGTCGCGGGGCCGAGAACCGATCCATCGGGTTTCTTGAGCCTTAGAAGTGCCTCAAAGCCGACGCGCCGTCCAGTATCGAGCGCAATCTTCGGCTGGTAATGGAGCACGAAGAGACCCTGTGCGAGCGCCTCTTCCGCGATGGCCAGCGCCGCCTTGTCGGCTTTCGCACGATCGAGCCGGCCCGGGTCGATCCGGGACAACAGATACCGGTCTTCGGATTGCAGGAGACGCTCCACTGCGCAACGCGCCAGCCGATCCAGCAAACCGCGCACGTCCGCCCCCAGGCGTCGCGGCACCTGATCGAGACCGCAGAGCGAGCCGAGCCGAAGCCCTGGCTCGATCTCCAGCGGCACGCCGGCATAGAAACGGATCCTGTTGCTTCCGGTGACGAAAGGGTTTTCGGCAAAGCGGACATCGCGAGCGGCATCCGGCACGACGAAGGGCCTCGACGACCGGATTGTGTAGTCGCAGAAAGCGTCCGCTCTGCGGGACCTGTCCCCTGCCCCGCTTCGACTTGAACCATTGGCGTTCGCCGTCAAGCAATGTGATGAGACCGATCGGCGTATCGGCCGCAAGGCAGGCGGCATGGACGAGCGCATCCAGCACCGGATCCGGGCCGGTTGAGACGATGGACAATTCTCTCAGACGCTTGAGGCGAGCCGACTCATCCGGTGGATATCCTTTGGCACCGACCGCTTTCGCGGAAATCACATCACGGTTTTCACACTGAAGCATAAGGCTTTTCCATTATCCCTGCTGTTGGATATCGCTCAGGCGATAGCCCACGCCGCGGATCGTCTTAATGGCAGCGCCGCTGGCGGCATCCAGTTCCGCAAGCTTGCCGCGCAACCGGTTGATGTAGACGTCGATGGTCTTGTCGCGCGGATCGTACTCGCGAAAGAGCGCCTGCCTTGCAATGCAAGACTTCGGGCAATCTTCACCAACACTGTCGTGAAGGACCTGCAGTATCCGTCCTTCGAGTGCGGTCAGCGGCCGACTGGCGCCGCCGAAATCCATGGACAGGCGTCCGATGTCGCAATCGATATTGCCGATCTTGAAAGCAACGCTCTGCCGCAAAGCGTTGCGGCCTATCCGCGCCTCGTGCAGGCGATGGACGCGGGCACGCAGTTCCTTCACGCTGAACGGTTTCATCACATAGTCGTCTGCACCGACACTGATGGCGTCCGCCCGGCTATCGGCGTCTCCAACGCCCGAGATCATGATGATTGGGACGTCGGAACGTGAGGCCGGCCGTCATCCCTCAGACGATAGCAGGGTAACCATGGCGTGCAGCGTCCCGATCAAGCTCGGCCAGTGCCTCGTAGTCGGAATCGCCCAGGAGGCTGATGCCTTTGAGCGAGAGCGTGTCACAGACGCCGCCGAGTTCAGGATCGCCGATCGTCTCCGCCAGTGTACGCCGCAGGATCATGAGGTCTTTGGCCGAGGTCAAGGCGGATGTGATGAAGGGCAGTCCGGGTCCCTTCGTCGTCTCCGCAAGAACACGGACCGCGGCCACGCGATCGGGATCGAAGCGCAGTGTGTTGCCGAACGTAACGCAGTCGATTGCCGCGACGTCGGCCGCGCCACTCGCTACGGCATCGATGCTTGCTCGGTGCCCGCCCGTCTCGATGACCGACGAGAAAAAGCGGCCGTCGACCGCATGTGGCGCCACCGCAGCTCGAAACAGGTTGTAGCCGGAATTGCTGCCCGGTTCATTGATCGCCGCACGCATCCCGCGCAGATCGCCGAGCGAGCTGGCCGACGACCGGGCATTGACGATGATGAAACTGCATTTGTGCGGGCCGTCGCAGCCAGGCAAGTCGTAAACGGGCGTCGCCACCAGTTGAACCCTCCCGCGAAGGTGCTGGACATAGGGATATCCGCAGGTCTGGCCGAACAGCAGGTCCGGACGGAACCACGCCTCGTTGTAGGCGACGGTCTCGTCAAGCGCCCCGGGCGCATCAAGGCCATACCCACGCAATCGGTCCCCCAATGCTTTCCAGAAAAGCCGCGTCGCCTCCTCGATGGGCGGCGGACTGACATACATGGCGAGGCTGGCGAGAGGCATGGGCGGGCTCCGGCAAAAACGACTCAAAAATCTATGCATTGCATAGATTTAAATCGCAACGATATTTCTTCGTCGAAAGGATCCCTGTCATGAGTGTGCCATTGCAACAGTCAGGTGAGGCAAGCGTCGCCGCCGTCGAAATCGGTTGCGACGTGCTCGTGATTGGCAGTGGACCCGCCGGGTGCTGGGCCGCCATCGAAGCTGCATCCAGCAACGCTAAGGTCGTGCTGGTCGACAAGGGATATTGCGGCAGCTCCGGTGCCACGGCTTCGGCCGGCACCCAGATCTGGTATGTGCCGCCGGACCCGGCGGAACGGGAGGCAGCCATGGCCAGCCGCGAGGCGATGGGCGGTTATCTGTCCGAACGTTCCTGGATGGTGCCCGTCCTCGACAAGACGTTCGAGAGTGTTAATCGGTTGGCGGACTGGGGCTACCCCTTCCCCCGTAACGACGACGGCGAAGAGCAGCGTATCTCGGTCCAGGGGCCGGAATACATGCGGCTGATGCGGCGCCGGGTAAGGAATGCCGGGATCACCATTCTCGATCATCATCCGGCGACGCAACTGCTGATACTGGAAGGACGCGTCGTCGGCGCAAGCGGCCTGCGGCGCCAGGCCGGCGGTCATTGGGTGGTGAACGCCGGCGCCGTCGTTCTTGCCGCTGGCGGCTGTGCCTTCATGAGCAAGGCACTCGGCTGCGACGTCTTGACCGGAGACGGCTATCTGATGGGCGCGGAGGTTGGCGCCGAACTCTCGGGCATGGAATTTTCCTCCGCCTACGCGATTTCGCCCGCCTTCGCCTCGATCACCAAGACGGCGCTTTACCGCTTTGCGCAGTTCTACCGGAAGGACCACAGCCTGATCGATGGAGCGGGTTCGGCCCGTGGGCGCTCGATCATCGCCCGCACCTTGCTTTCGGAGCCGGTGTTTGCGCGGCTGGACCTTGCCGGGACTGACGAGGTCAAGGCGATCCTCAGGCGCGCGCAGCCGAACTTCTTCGTTCCGTTCGATAGGCGCGGCATAAATCCCTTTACCGATTTCTTCGAAGTCAAGCTGAGGCTTGAAGGTACGGTCCGTGGTACAGGTGGATTGAGGCTGACCGGCCTCGACTGTTCAACGACTGTTCCTGGGCTTTACGCCGCTGGCGACAACGCCACCCGCGAGCCGATCTGCGGCGGGTTCACCGGCGGTGGCAGCCACAACGCGGCCTGGGCGATCGCCACAGGTGCCTTTGCTGGCGCGGCTGCCGCGTCCTATTCATTGCAGCGGGTAAGCGCTACCGATTTCGGCCCGGCATGCATCGCGCTCTCTGACACGAAGGGCATCGACCCGGCAGAGATCATCAAGGCTGTCCAGAACGAGGTATTCCCCCTCGACATCAATTACTTCCGCACGCATTCGGCTCTTTCGGCATCTCTGAAGCGGCTGGACGCGCTTTGGGAAAACGTCGGACGGGCAACCGCTCTCAACGAGGATCATTCCCTCAAGCTGCGGGAGGCGCAGGCCATGCTGGCAACGGCGCGTTTCATGTATCGCGCGGCGCTTTCTCGTACCGAAACGCGCGGTATGCACAGACGGGAGGATTATCCGACGCAAAACCCCGCCCAAGACCACAGGCTCATCCTCAGCGGCCTCGACCACATCGCCGTCCGGCAGGAAGTGGTCGATCCCGGCGTATACAAGCAAGCAGCAGAATAATGATTGAAGTTCTAGACACCAACACATGCACCGACTGCAATCTTTGCGTCCAGGTCTGCCCCACCAACGTGTTCCAAGCACAGCGCGAAGGACCGCCGCTCATCAAGCGTCAGGATGCATGTCAGACCTGCTTCATGTGCGAACTCTACTGCCCCGTCGATGCGCTGTATGTTGAACCGGATGCTGAGGCCGTCCACGGCCTGACCGTCGAAGGCGTGCATGAAAGGCAGCTTTTCGGCAGCTACCGAAAGGCAATCGGCTGGCACAAGGACACTCGCCACCGCCGTCTCATCGACGACCATTTCCGATTACCGCAGTAGACAAGAGCCACGTCGTGACGTCACGCGCCGCCGGATCAGGCGTCAAGACCGGCGACGCGCGCCGATGGCCCGGAGTGGGATAGCTGGTAAGGTTTCGGGGGCGATGAATTTCTCTTGGCCATTTCTATCTTACGCGGGTGAGCAACACGCGCGCTCTTGGAGTTTCCAAGATTTTCGTCCGCTGAAATAATTACCCATCGCCTTGATCTTGTCAGGCCGATTTACGACTGACCGAGCCCCGGACGACCAACGTGCAGCCAAGCTTTTTTAGGCTGTGATGCGTTGAGCGCGGCTTCTTTGCAAGGTGCTCAATCGCCCAGGCGCCCATCGGCCGGTGCGGAAGCTCCAGGGTAGTCAGTTGCGGTCGCAGATGGCGCGACAGTTCGTCGTCATCGTAGCCGACGACAGAGATGTCCCGCGGAACGCGCAGACCTGCTTCGCCAATTGCCATTAGGCAGCCCATCGCCATCTTGTCGTTCTGGCAGAAGATCGCCGTAGGCGGCTCTCGAAGCGACAGGAGTTTTTGGGTAGCCTCGAAACCGGATGTCGGTGTCCAGTTTCCTTCAGCCACCAGGCCGTCATCATAGGGCAGCCCCGCCTCCGCCAGCGCCTCACGATAGCCCGCGAGGCGATCCTGCGCCGCCTCCATGAAGCTCTCGCCGACGATCGTTGCGATGCGTGTATGCCCCTTCCTGATAAGGGTCGCCGTCGCCATGCGCCCGCCGGTCACCTCATCAGGAACCACTGCGGGAAAACGGTTATCACTGGTATAGCAGTTGAGAAGCACGAGCGGAACGGGAAGGTCCTCGAAGACCGGGTCGAGCGATATGCGGCGGGTGAAAACGGACATGTAGACGATCCCCTGCGCACCGGCCTGCAGAAGGCTGGCCACCGCTTTGCGCTCGTGCGTGGCCCGTCCCTGCGTCTGCGCCACGAGAATTGTAACATCGTTCTCCCAGGAAGCGTGCCGCGCGCCCTCGATGGCGTTGACGGCTTCCGGGGTCGTCGCGAGCTGATCGACGATGAAGCCAATACAGCCGCCGCGAAGATCCTCAAGGCCCGCGCGACGGATGGGGCTTGCAAGCCCGTAGCTGAGCCTATGCGCGACATCCAGCACGCGCGCCCGAAGCTCAGGCGATATCTTGATGTCCGTGACATTGTTGAGAACCACCGAGACCGTCGCCTGCGAACAGCCGGCCGCCTTGGCCACATCCATCATGGTTACGCGCGTCTTCGTTTTTCCACCGCTCATGTCGCCCCCGTTTTGCCCTCTCTACACCAACTAATAAAAATCGGCCATTGACTAATATTTATTAGTCGCAGTAGCCTTGTTGAAAATTGGGAGGAGAACCGGATGAAAACGAAGCCAGCACCCGACTACGATATTGCTGCGCAGATGGCCCAGCTGGCGGCAGACGGCATCATCGGGCTGAAGGGTGCTTTTAGTCTGGCATGGGCCGACGATATGCACGAGGACATGATGACGGCCTTCTGGTCGGCCATTCAAAGGCCCGGCGGCGCGGTCAGCCGGGGACCGCGCCGCTGGTATGTCGAAATCCATCCCCAGGCCTTCCGCGGCTTCGTGGATCTCATCACCCATCCATGGGTGGTGGATGTCTGCACCAACGTGCTTGGATCGGACTACCAGATCGTGGAGATAGGCCTCGACGTGCCGTTCCAGGGCGCGAAATACCAGCCGTGGCATCGCGACTTCCCCTCGCCCGTAGAGACCTATCGAGACCGCCAGATTACCTCGCTTGCCTTCAACCTCACCGGCGTTGACGTCACCGAGGATATGGGGCCGTTCGAAGTGGCGCCGGGAACGCAATATGACGATGGCCGGGAATGGAAGCACGAAATGTTCCCGGCCAAGGCGCTCTGGGGCCGGTTTCAAGAGCGTGCGACACGCAAGTATCCGCAGCGCGGCGACATTTCCTGCCGCTCGGCGCTGACGGTGCACCGAGGCACGGAGCATCAGTCCCCTATTGCACGACCCGTCATGGTGCTGGGTGTGGACAGGCCGGGCGCCGGGCATGCAGAGTTGCACGACATGATGGTCACGCGGGATTGGTACGATGCCCTGCCGGAAATCGGCAAGAAGCACCTCGTCTGCCGCGTCGTGGACGAGCTCGTGCCGATTACCCAAAAGCACGACATCGAGGGACTTGTCATGGGCGCCGATCCAAGTTGATCATCGCCTTATATGGCTGCGCTCTTGACTAGGCCGGTAACTTTTCTTGAGGGCGTTTCCAGTGCTGGTGGGCCTCTTGGTTGCCTCGATGCAGCAGGCGACGATGGCTGTGGAATGGACGATCAGGATCGAGGGCAACAATGAGTTCGGCGATATGCGGCGAAGGGGCCGGTCCTGCTGATACGTGCCATGAGGGGACCTTCCCGTCGTTCGGGAATGGATACCCAAAACAACGATAAGCGAGGACGACGGCATCCGCTGTGAAGCGGGAGCCGGTCGTCGTCTTGACGTCGACGGCCCGGCGGAGAGCGGTCGGGTGGCTGCGGCGGTGGCGATAACGATCGAACGAACTGAAGGTCCTTTGTAAACCAAGGACGCGACCCCGACGGTTTTGGACGTCTACGCACCGGAACGCTGGCGCGACGACGCGCTGTTCCGGCCGGAAGTCAGGAAAGCCTTATGCCGATCTCCTAGCCCAAGGCTGGACCGACGCCATCCGCCATATTCATCCGAAGGAACGCATCTACACCTTCTGGAAATACTGGCGCAGCGCCTGTGAGCGCGATGCGGGCCTGCGTATCGACCATCTTCTCCTCAGCCCGGCGCTTGCGCCCTGGCTCAGCAAGGCGAGTGTCCCACCTAGCCCTCGTGGCTTGGAGCACACCACCGGCCATGGGTCGGTCATCATCGAGATCGAACCACCATCGGATTGAATTCAGGCCTGAGCCTTTTGTCTGGCCCTGCGTTCGCGCGCCTTGGCGGTCAGCCGCGCCTCGCGCAGTTCCTCAAGAGTGGGCAGCCACCAGCCGCGCTGGCGCTCACGCTCTTCCGGCGCCCTTTTCGAGGGCCAGGTCTGCACCAGCTCCTCCAGCGAAGGCGTTCGCCATAGGCCCCAAACGTGATCCCCGGCGATGTGTGGATAAAGGTCGGCAACCTCATGGCAATCGACCAGCTCACCGGTTATGTCTCCAACTACGACGATCCCGTAGAGCGGCGTCGCAAGCGGCCGACCTATCGGGGGCAAATCATCGACGGCAAGCGGGATGCGCCGGCGCTTGCGCTCGACCGCCCGGCGGCGGGACAGTCTTTCCTCGTAGGTTCCCTTGCGCGCCTCGGCGCGCTTGCGTTTTTCTTCAGGCTCATTTCGCTGCGCTTCCGCCTCGATAGCCCCCCAGCGATCGACAAGATCATCATAGGAAGCGAATGGCACCCGCCACACCTTATGCTCGCCATCCCAACGGGCAAATGGAACCTGCCGGATTTCCTCGACCACTTTGCGTGAAAAAGGCGTCCGGATGCGAAACCCGTCCTTGTCGACGTTGAGATAGGGGCTGAGGATCGGCTCGAACGCATAAGCATCCCTGCCCTTTCCCTCTGCGTATGGATCGACGCGGGCGTCTTCCCTGGCCAGCCAGCGATCGATGCGCCGGCGCGCGGTCGTGCCGGGGACGATCCAGGCCTTTCGCCGGTCGCTCCAGCGGGCGCGTGGAAAAGCCTCGCGAAACCGCTGCACGGTCATACGGTCGAACGGAAATGCGACCGACACGCGCTCGCCGGCCCCTTTGTCTTCATGATCAATCTCGACATCGTCGGCCATCGCATCACCCGTCGCTACGACAGAGGGCGGCCCGGGCGCCAATGCTTCCTATGCCAATCTCCGCGACCGCCTTGCCGGGTTTTGCCTCAGTCTTCGCCTTTGTGCGCTGATCGGCGAACGGGGACCCGGTTCACATCGATACTTTCCTTGAACTGGCGTTTCCCGCGGCGCCGAATATAGCGCCTATCGGTTCTGCTATCGACGAATTCACGTTTCGTCATGACATCCTCCCTTCCAGTTGTGGCTTCGGAAGAACGCACGCCGCCCCGAAAAGATGCAGCGAATCAGCGCCATGGTCGAGACTGGTTAAAAAGGGCGCCAACGCATGCCTAGGTTATTGATTTTCGATTCCTTTCGAGGCGGAACAAATTCGCTCGTGATTCGCTTGACTCGCTTTGGTTGCCTCGAGGCGGGAGTTTTAAAGATGGCCGGTCATCGCGCCCAGTGGAAGGGCTTCATCAAATTCGGCGAGGTGAGTTGCGGAGTCGGCCTCTACACGGCCGCCAGCACCTCGGAACGCATCGCGTTTCACACCATCAACCGCCGCACCGGCAATCGCGTTAACCGTGTCTTCGTCGATAGCGACACCGGCAAGGAGGTCGAGCGGGAGGATCAGACAAAGGGCTTCGAGATCGAAAACGGCCAGTACATCATGATCGATCCGGAGGAGGTGGCCGCTACCGTTCCGGACAGCGACAAGACCCTGCAGATCGAAGCCTTCATTCCCTGCTCCGACGTTGACGACGTCTATTTCGACAAACCCTACTATCTCGTGCCGACCGACCGGGTTTCGTCAGACGCCTTTACCGCGCTGCGCGATGCAATGGAGAAGTCGAAGGTCGCTGCGGTCGCGCGCACGGTCCTGTTTCGTCGCATACGCACACTCTTGATCCGCACCCACGGCAAAGGCCTGATCGCCACCACGATGCAGTATGACTACGAAGTCCGCTCATCACAGAAGGCGTTTGAGGAGGTGCCGAAGCTGCGGATCAAAGGTGAGATGCTGGATCTTGCCAAGCACATCATCGCAACAAAGAAAGGAACCTTCGACCCGGCCGCGTTCGACGATCGTTACGAGACGGCGGTCGCTGAGCTGGTGAAGGAGAAAATTGAAGGCAAGGCCTTGCCGAAGCGAAAGGAGGTCAAGGTCTCCAAACCGGACGACCTACTGGCCGCCCTACGCGAAAGCGCGAAGATGCTGAAGGCCGGCGGCGGTCAACTGACGCGACCCGCCGCCAATGCCAACAAGGGCGCCGGGCGCAAGCCGGCGTCGCGCGCCGCGGCCTCGAAATCGCGCGGCTCGACGTCCGGACAGCGTAAAGCCGGCTGAGGAGCACGATCATGGCGCCGCTCCCATACTGGAAAGGCTATCTGAAGCTCTCGCTCGTCACCTGCCCGGTCTCGATGTCGCCAGCAACGTCGGAGAGCGAAAAAGTCAGGTTTCACACGCTCAACAAAGAGACCGGAAATCGCGTCGTCTCCCAATTTGTCGACGCGGTCACGCGCAAACCGCTGAAGGATGATGACGAGATTAAGGGCTATCCCCGCGGCGAGAACGACTTTGTGCTTCTCACGGACGACGAACTGGATGCCGTCGCGCTCGACACCGTCAAAACCATTGACATCGATAAGTTCGTCCCGCGCAACAGCATCGAGTGGATCTATCTCGAAAAGCCGCACTATCTTGTGCCCGACGATCCCGTCGGCCATGAGGCCTTCGCGGTCATTCGCGACGCCATGGCGTCCGACAAGGTGCTCGGCATTTCGAAACTCGTCATCGGCCGGCGCGAGCGGGCAGTCGTGCTCGAACCGCGCGGCGAAGGTATCGTGCTCTGGACACTACGCTTCGGCGACGAGGTCCGGCCAGAAGAGTCCTATTTCGAGGATATCGACGATGCATCGGACCCTGATCTTGTTCCCCTTGTCGAGATATTCATCAAGCAGCACACCAAGACCTGGTCCCCGGACATGGTTTCCGACCCCGTGCAGGACGCTCTCCTCGACATTATCGCGAAAAAGAAGAAGGGGCTGAGGCCCTTGAAGAAGGGCAAGGCCAAGGAAGAGACCGGCGCGGCTGGCAGCAACGTCATCGACATCATGGACGCTCTTCGCCAGAGTTTGGCGGCGAGCGGAAAAGGAAAGCGCTCATCCTGAAAACTTCACGGAAGGCACTTATGTTCGTATTCTCTCTTGCGCATGATGAATCGCCATGAAAGCGAAGCGCCGATCGGCCATACCCTTGCTCGATGACTCCGGTA
This sequence comes from Ensifer sp. ENS03, assembly GCF_014852035.1. Lineage (NCBI taxonomy): Bacteria > Pseudomonadati > Pseudomonadota > Alphaproteobacteria > Hyphomicrobiales > Rhizobiaceae > Ensifer > Ensifer sp. ENS03. Next base: position 18,801 of record NZ_JACVAV010000015.1, read on the forward strand.
CTGCGCTCCAGTCGCGGCCGGTCCGCCGACGCAATCGCGACCAGCCCACTCTGCCCTTCGATCCGATGCCCGGCCGCATCGAGCCGTGCCTGGCGCTTCTGCGGCCGACGCCGCCGGAAGGACCGGAATGGCTCTACGAAATCAAATGGGACGGGTATCGCCTCGCCATCCACATCGAACCGAAGGGTGTTAGGATCATCACGCGCGGCGACCACGACTGGACCGATCGCTTTCCACGGATCGCGGAAGCCGCAAAGAGGCTCGACGTCGGGACCGCCATCCTCGATGGCGAGGCCGTGGTCCTCAACAAGGAGGGCCATGCGGACTTCGGGGCGCTGCAACGCTCGCTCGGGGGCCGCGGCGGCAAGCGCGCCTCGACGGAGGCGGTCTTTGTCGCATTCGATCTTCTCTATTTTGATGGCCACGATCTGACGAAGACGGAGCTTTCGGTTCGCCGGCATCTGCTTACGGATTTCCTCGACGGCGCAAGCGGCGCGGTGCAACTGTCGGAAGAAGCGCACGGTGATGGCGTCGAGCTGCTGGCAAATGCATGTTCGATGGGGCTGGAAGGCATTGTTGCCAAGCACCGCGAGCGGCCATACAGGTCGGGACGAACAGGCGACTGGATCAAGGTCAAATGCGTTCAAAGTGAGAGCTTCATGATCGTCGGCTATGAGCAGTCCGCTGCAGCGCGTAGCGGGATCGGCAGCCTTCTGCTTGCCGCCCGGCGGGGCGATAGCTGGGTGTCGGTGGGTTCTGTCGGGACCGGGTTCAAGGCGAAGGATGCCGAATACCTGCGCAAGACATTGGACAAGCTGAAGACGAAGAAACCGGTCGTGCCGGTCAAGGGCAAGAATTACGTGTTCGCGCTGCCGACGCTGATCGCCGAGATCGAGTTCCGCGGCTGGACGGTCGAGGGAAATCTGCGCCACGCCTCCTATAAGGGCTTGCGCGAAATCCAGGACAATGCCGCGGTGTTCGATATCGCCACGCTTGGAACCCGCAGCTGACCGGCGTTACCGATCGAGGTCAGCGTGGTCGAGGCCCAAGTGGTCCAGCACGAGTTGCAGATTGCGGCGGTTGGACTTGAAATAGATATCGAAGACATCGCCGAGGACCGGCACGCTTCCTGCGACCGTGTCGAAGCCGACATTGACAAGCATCTTCACCAGCTTGTCATTCGGCACGCCGAGACGGCGCGCCTCGTTTACGATGACGAGGCTGATAGCCGCCGCTGCGAAATCGCCCACGCCTGGGATAAGGCCAAGAACCGAGTCCGCGCCCAGCGATACGCGCGTGCCGGGAATGCGGAGCGCCGTGTCCATCAACCGTACCAGGCCGCGGATGCGCCGAAGGCGGGTCAGGTGCTCGATGGGGACAGTGTGATTTTTCATGCGTCCTATGTAGTCTTGGCGCCCCTGCCGTTCAGAGCTCATGCCGCAGCCTTGTGCTTGCCGAGCCGCTTGATGGCCTGTTCGAGCTCGCGCTGTCCGTCGCAATAGTCCTCCCACGCAATCGTCTTCGTTAGCAGCGCCGGTACGGTCCGCACGGTGAACCGCTTCGGATCGAGATCGGATTTGACCTGCGTCCAGGTTAGCGGCATCGACACGGTGGCGCCCGGACGCGCCCGTGGCGACAGCGGGGCCACCGCCGTCGCCATGCGGTCGTTGCGCAGATAGTCGAGGAAGATGCGGCCTTCCCGCAGGCTTTTCGTCATCTTGATGAGATAAAGGTCTGGATTATCGCGGGCCATCTCCTGGCAGACGTCACGGGCGAAGCCCTTCGCCTGCGCCCATGAAAGTGGCGTACGCGCGTTCACGGCCAGCGGCGTCACCACATGCAGTCCCTTGCCGCCAGTCGTCTTGCAGAAGCTGACAAGTCCCAGATCATCAAGCCGGTCCCGCATTTCACGGGCGGCCGCAACCACAGCCGCGAACGGCACATCCGGACCGGGGTCGAGGTCGAAAACCAGCCGGCCCGGCACCTCCGGTTTTCCTGGTTCGCAGTTCCATGGATGTAGTTCGATGCCGCCGATCTGGGCGACGGCGACGAGGCCTTCTACACGGTCGACTTGCAAATACGGCTTCTTGTCGCCGAACACCTTGACCAGCTCCAGCAGGTTTGACGTACCCGGCATGGCGTGGCGTTGGAAAAACTGTTCGCCGCCAATGCCGTCAGGCGCGCGGATGATCGAACACGGCCGGCCCCTGACATGTTCGATCAGCCAAGAGCCGACCGCTTCGTGATACCGGGCCAGCTCTTCTTTGGTGACGGCCTTGCCGTCGTCGGCGTCCGGCCATAACGGTTTGTCCGGATTGGAGATGAGCACGCCCATGACCTCGGCTTTCGCGCCCTTGCGGCGCGGGACCTTGTTCACCATCGGCGCGGGCTTGGGCGTTTTGGTCTTCGCGGGGGATGCCGGCTTTTCCGCCTCCACCTCATCGGCCGGCTTGTCCTCCCGCAGGCCCTTGAAGGCGGCCTGGCGGACTTGCCCGTCTGCGGTCCAGCCAGCGAATTCGATCTCGGCGACCAACTCGGGTCTCACCCAGACGACTTCCTTTTCGTTCTTCGGCGCGCCGATCCCCGTGAACGGCGACTTCGTCGTTTCCACAGCCTTCAACTTTGGCAGCAGTGTTTCGACCTTCTTGGCGCTGTAGCCTGTGCCGACGCGGCCGACATAAACGAAATGCTCACCGCGATTGACGCCGGCAAGTAGCGACCGGAACTTGCCATTCGTGTTGGCGTATCCGCCGATAACCACTTCATGCCCGGCGCGGCATTTCGATTTCGCCCAGGTGTCGGTACGGCCGGACTGGTAGGGCGCATCGGCATGCTTCGAGACAATGCCCTCGAGGGAAAGCTTGCACGCAGAACGCAGGACCGCATCGCCGCCCGTCTCGAAATGCTCGACGAAGCGAAGACGAGGATTGTCGGTCGCATCTGCTAGCAGCTCCTGCAAACGCGCCTTTCGATCGGTAAGCGGCCTCGGCCGCAAATCCTCGCCGCCGTCGAACAGGAGGTCGAACGCGAAATAGACCAGGTTGCCGGTGGTGCCTTCCGACAAGGCGGCCTGAAGCGCCGCGAAATCCGGAGCGCCATTGTCGTCGAGCGCGCAGATCTCGCCGTCGATAATGCAGTCGGGCAGTTGGGAGGAAGCGCTCGCTATCTCCGGATATTTGGCCGTCCAGTCCAGCCCTTTGCGGGTCTTCAGCATGACCTCACCGTCACCGACCCGCATTTGGATGCGGTATCCATCGAACTTTATCTCATGCAGCCAGTTCTTCCCGGCCGGCGGGCGCTCCACGGTTTCGCAGAGTTGCGGAGCAATGAAGTCGGGCAAGTCAACCCCGGTCGACGCCGCCACATCCTCCCGACCCCGCTCTTTGCGTTTACCGGCTGCGCGCCCTCGCTTGCTATCCCAGACTGCGTCGGCCTCGACCTCACCGCTCGCCATCATGAACGGCTTGGGCTTGCGCCCCTTGCCGCTTGCGATCTGCTCCATGGTTCGTCCAGAAGCCACCGAGGTCATGTTCTCATCCAGGATGGCAGCGCCGTTCTCTTCAACGGAATGATCGTCATGATGCTTGATCAGCAGCCAATTGGTGCGCTTACCGCCGTCGCGGTCGTTGCGCATCCGCACGAGCACGAAGCTGCCATTTAGGCGCTTACCCTGCAGCACGAATTTCAAATCGCCCTTCTTCAGGGCTTCCTCCGGCGACTTGTTTCCTTCCGGCTCCCAATAGCCCCGGTCCCACAGCATGACCGTGCCACCGCCATACTGGCCTTTCGGGATGGTGCCCTCGAAATCCCCATAGCCGAGCGGATGATCCTCCACCTCGACCGCCAGCCGCTTGTCATGCGGATCAAGTGACGGCCCCTTCGTCACAGCCCAGGACTTGAACACGCCGTCGAGTTCGAGGCGAAGATCGTAATGAAGGCGCGTCGCGTCGTGTTTCTGGATGATGAAGCGAAGCCGATTGGCCGGCTTGACAGCGGCCGCGCCGCTCGGTTCCTTTGTCTGCTTGAAGTCCCGTTTCTTCTTGTAGGTTGAGAGCTTGTCAGCCGCCATGATCGACCTCAATCCATCCCATCAGGAAATTCCTTACACTGGAGTCGAAAACCCCCGCGCCGGATTGTTGTTCCTCCAAGGACAGGTCCCGCCTGTCCGATGGCAGGTGTTTCGTGTGAAGAATATCCTCTGCCGGCGGCGCGGTGGTTAGGCACAGCCGATGCCATGCCAAGCAACCTACCGAGCTGCCTTGTCCGTCAATGTGCTCGCAGACCGTCAAGGTGCTTGATGGGATCTGCCCAGTCACTCGGCGCCTTGAGGGACATCGCCGCTCCCTTTTGGGATGGCCTGGTGGTCGCTACCGCAGGCGCTGCGTTGGCGGCGGCGCCGACGATTTGCTTTCTAGCGGTAAATGTCGAGCGTGCGATTACGGTGGTTCGGATGGGTGCTGTAGACGAAGATGCGATTGAGGTCGCGGTCCGTCAGCATGCGCAGGAACTGCGCTTCGATAATGTTGTTAGCATGCACCCGCTTTGTCAGGCAGCCGACCATCTGGATGCGGGCGCTCGGGATGTCCAGGTAGAAATTCTGTGGCAGCGTGTACTGCGTGAGGATGCTGATCAGGGCGCCGCTTTTCGAAAGCTTGATGATCTCGCAGCGACGAGAGCTCAGTTGCGTCATGCCCTTCTCAGTGTATTCGATGCGCGCATCGTTCCGCGTGTCCTCCATTGGGAAGTTGGTTTCCCGATCGTACATGAAGGACTCTTGCTTGTTCAGGAAGTGCTGATACATCACCGGCGCCGCGCCTCTCATCAAAATGCCTTTCCGTATCCCCTTTTGAAACAGACTAGCGGCAGAGATTTAACAGAGGGTTTGGACGACCGATCCACTGAGCCGTCAACCCGTCGGCTTCCAAACGTCGCGCGGTAACCTTGCTCACCGCTGTCGACCGCTGAATTGGCAAGAAAGCTGTTCGCCTTCGCCAAGCCAGCCTACATACGTTTCGCATGCGACGGCGAGACTCTTGGGGAGATCGGCTAGCCCCGATTATCCCCGCGGACCCGGGCCGAGTTCCATCGATATTCTCCGTACTGGAGCCGATTGGCGCGTCCTCGGTCGCCGCTTCCCGACGGGGGGCGATCCTGGCTTGAAAAACCGGCCTTGGGGCGAGAGGTCAGAAGTTGCCGGGATCGCGAAACGGAAGCGCGACCGATATTATTCGACGAAAAGTCGCCGTATCGCGTGATCTCCAAAGGGCCCATGAAAGCCCCGCAAAGGCAATGGTTACAGCCGCGCCTACCAGTCGATACGTCCTTCGCCTCGGACGAATTGCCACTATGCCCATGTTCTCAACACGCGTCTGCAAGCGACGCACCTGCTTTCTAAGTCGATTGATTTCCTTAGCAGTGTTTCTCTGCTGTGCCGGAATGCCCACGAAATCTTTAGTGGGATCGACGATCGCCTTCGGAATAGGCAGCCCGATATCGGCCATGTTTGATCCTCCTGCATATTTGTAGGTAAACAGTACCTTGGGAGTTTTGTTCCAACCGACCGGCCCCTCGCTAAGGGCAGACGCGTGACCCGCCCGGATACAGGTCAAGATTGTCAGCCACAAAAGGGCGTTGACTGGGACTGCGTATTGGTTGAGGTTGACTTCTTAACACGCAAAAGATGCTGACCCGTGACACACGTGTTGAGCGGACCTGACGACCGGCCCAGGGTCCTGAAAGGGTGCACGATATGATTCTGGTTGCGAAGATTATAATGGCTGCGGCAGCGCTGCTGGTGGAGCAAAGCCAGACGCCGAGCATCATTGTCGAACGCAAACCATGTCTCGGCGAGTGCCCCGTTTACCGTTTCCAGGTGAGCGCCAGCGGGGGTATGTTCGAGGGCCGGCGCTTTACAAGCGTTCATGGCGAACAGTCTTTCTCGATCACGCCAAAGGAATGGTCCACCTTTCAGTCGGCACTCGCACCGCATCGGCCACAAGGAACGGAGACCATTACCGTGGGGCATGCGCGGTGCAGACAGTTTGCCACGGATCATGCTTCAGTCTCGGTGACGTGGATCGAGGTCGGACGTTCTGACCAGCTTGTCTTCAATTTCGGCTGCAGGGATCCGCGGAACGATGCTTTGGCGCGGACGCTTGCGGATGCGCCCGATTTGCTTCAGGTGGGGAAACTGATCGAGGATCGCCGTCTTGAGGATGGAGCCTGGGATCGTCCAGCAAAGTGAGGCTCTGAGGGCGACTTACGACCAGGGCCTTAGAGTTAATCGCTGGGACGCTTGTGGGTTGAAAAGCAAGAGCCGTCGCCTTCCGCCTCCTTAGCGCACTGGGGGTATTTGGGAGCATTTCGGGGCTGAGGTGTGCTTCATCTGATCCCTCCGGCCTACCGCTTCCGGATGATGCACCCGTGCGCCATCCGAAGGTCCAGGAACGCCGGGAACTTTCGGCATGGTCGGAGGGCCAGGTCTGGGGCAGCCCGGAGCGCCCCAGGATCATGAAGGCGCAGATCGACTGGATCCCGCTGTCCGTCGGCTCGATCTGTACGACGCAGGGGAAGTCCCTTGCGGTCATGCAAGTCGGATGGTTCTCAGTCCTTCGATGCCATCAATACCCTCCGGCTGCCCGGCCGCTGGATGCGCATGATCACGATCCCCAAACGTCAGTCGCCAAGGCCTATCAGGAGTACGACGGAAATGGGCGTATGAAGCCATCGTCCCACTACGACCGCGTTGTCGACCTCTGCGAGGAGCTGATGAAATTCACGCTGCTGAGGCGTCGGCCTATCTCGTCGACCGATACAGCGAGCGCAAGGAAGACGCGGAGAAGCCGGAACAGCGCGTCAAACTCAAGTCGATCTGATCATCAAAGGGTATTTGATAATATTCGAATACCCTCTGACACGGAAATGAGGTCCGCGATGCCGTGAGACGTTGGAGCTTAAGCAAGCGTCGACCTGAAAGCGCCACCGTCGAGCAGAATATTCTGGCCGACAATATAGCCTGCGTACTGGCTGCAAAGAAATGCCGCGGCAGCGCCGAACTCCTCAATCGTGCCGAAGCGCCCGGTCGGATTCTCCGCATGCGCCTCCTGCCGCGCCTGGTCGATTGAGATGCCCTTCACTTCTGCCCGTCGCTGGAGAAGCACGGCTACACGATCAGTCTCATGTGACCCCGGTAGGAGGTTGTTGATCGTTACGCCATGTTTCGCGACTTGCCTTGCCGTCCCTGCCACAAAACCGGTCAGTCCGCTGCGCGATGCGTTGGACAGGCCCAACTCCGGGATCGGTGACTTTACCGAGGCGGAGGTGATGTTGACGACGCGCCCCCAGCTCCTATCGATCATACCGGGCAGAACCGCTTTCATCAGCAAGATCGGGGTCAGCATGTTGGCGTTCAGTGCGTTCAACCATTCATTCGTCTCCCAATCAGACCAGAGCCCAGGCGGCGGTCCCCCTGCGTTGGTGACGAGGATGTCGGCTTTCGGTTCCGCTTCGAGAAGCTCTTGCCGTCCTTCTACGGTCGTCACGTCCGCTGCCACGGCATAGACTTCGGCACTTGTCAGCTCGCGAAGCTCCCTCGCGGTGGCCTCCAGCGTGTCCCGGTTACGACCGTTCAGGGTAACGATCACGCCCGCCTCTGCGAGCTTCTGCGCCACGCCTCTGCCCAGCCCTTTCGAGCTCGCGCAGACGATCGCGCGCTTACCGCTTATTCCCAAATCCATCGTGGTTCCGTCCTTCTATTGGATCACATCTTTTGCGATTTGCTCAACCGCGTGGACGAGGCCATCGACCTCTCCCGCAGTATTGAAATAACTGACCGAGGCTCGAGCTATCTCCTGCAGTCCGCGCGCGGTCATGTCGAAGGGCGTGTAGGGTACGCCGTTTGCTCCGATTGAGATACTCTTCTCGGCTAGCTTGCTTCTCACAACCGATGCCGAAATTCCCTCCACGGTGAAAGAAACAAGGCCCGACTGTTTCTCCCCGAGATCGCGCACCTCAACCGCCGGAATACGTTTCAACCCTTCCCGAAGCCGGGTTGCCAGTAGGGCAATGCGGGCTTGGATTGCCTCGACACCCAACTCCGAAGCCAGCGCGATCGCTTCGCCGAGCCCCAGGAGCAGTGATATAGGCGCTTCGGACGTTTCGAATAGACGAGCGTCTTTCCTCAGCTCGACTTTTCCATTCACGAGAGGGCCGGAGCTCACATCAACGAAACCGGGATCGAGCTTCTCAAGGAAATTGGAGCGAACGTAAACGAGAGCCGTTCCGCGCGGCCCTCTAACGTATTTCCTGCCGGCCGCCTTGAGAACATCGCAACCTATCCTCGACACGTCGATTGGGAGTTGACCAAGTGCCTGCCCGGCATCCACGAAGTATGGGATGCGAGCCGCGTTGGCGACCCGCCCGATGGCTTCGGCGTCGTTTATCAGTCCCCCGTTGGCAGGAAGCCATGTAAGCGAGATCATGCGCACCTTGTCGTCGATCATTGCGGAAAGAGCGTTCGGATCGACACTGCCGTCTTCCGTGCAAGGAATGGTCTCGATACTTGCCCCGGCATGGCTTGCCGCACGCTGCATCGATGCGACATTACCGCCCCATTCCTGTCGGCCAATTAAAATGCGCTCGCCCGACCTTAGCTGTGGCAACGCGGCAAACACGCTCCCCCAAAGGGCAGACCCCGATCCACCGAACGCAACCTCGCCTTCGTCGGCGCCGATGAACTTGGCAGCATTGGCACGAAGTATCGCGAGCTCGTGCGCAACCAGTGCGGCAGCTTCCATCGGGCCTCGCGTCGATTCCAGCATCAAGTGCCCGATAATTGCTTCGGTGACCCGCCTCGGTGGAAGCGAAGCTCCGGCGTGATTGAAGTGACTTCGCTGGGCGCAGCCGGGTGTGTCGTTGCGCAGGCTGTCGATTTTTGCGTCGGTCAGCACCTGGTCTGCTCCAGTTCCACAACCGCATCGATCTCGACGGCTGCCCCCGAGGGAAGCGAACTGACACCAATGGCGGCCCTCGTGTGCTGCCCGGCTTCGCCGAACACCGCAACCATCAGGTCGGAGGCACCGTTTGCAACCTTCGAGTGATCCTTGAACTCGCTCGTTGCCGCGACGAATACGCCAAGCTTCACGATGCGACGGACAGACGAAAGCGAGCCGTCTGTATTGGCAGCGATCTGTCCGAGAAGATTAAGGGCTGCGATACGCGCCGCTTGCACCCCCTGCTCGTGAGATATGTCCGCACCCAGGGTGCCTGCAATGATCTCACCAGCCGGCGCCTTGCTGATCTGACCGGAAATGAACAACAGGTTACCGGTGCGGACCACCGAGATGTAGTTCGCAGCCGGAGACGTCGGTGCGGGCAGTTCCAGGTCAAGAGTAACCAGTTGGTCACGGATGGAAATCGTCATCGCTTTCTCCTTTTCTTTCTTGCTTCATGAAAGAAATCCGAGGAGCCCGCCAATTCAAAGCTTTGCGCCCTGCGATCGAATTCGTTAATGTCAGCCGTCATTGATCCGCGAGGCATCGGCATTGCGCAGTTCCCCGTTCCTCCCACCCCTTTCCGCGGCCAGGGTCTTCCAGGTGGTAGCAAACCGAGGGAGCTTTCGATTGGCCGGCGAGGAACTGCTCATTACGCAAAGCGCGGTGAGCCACCACATCAAGCAGCTCGAGAGTGCTCTCGGGACTCCACTCTTTCGTCGCAAGAGTAAAAGCATTGAGCTGACCGAGGCAGGCACAATGTTTCTTGCCACCGTCGACGAGGCCTTCACTGTGCTGTCGGAGGGCACCGCGAGGGTGCGCTCGCGATCCGGGCAGACCAGCTTGCGTGTGAGCTTGCTTCCCTCTTTCGCCGCGAACTGGCTGGTCAACAGACTTGGCAGTTTCCTCAAGAGCCACCCGGCGATCGAACTCGAATTGGATCCGACCCTGCGCGTTGTCGATGTCGGGCGCGGAGAAGCGGATATCGCGATCCGATTTGGCGATTTTAGCGCGAGCAAGCAGTCCTGCGTGCACCTCGCAAACGAAGATTTGTCCCCGGTGTTGAGCCCGGTGCTATACGGAGACGGATCCCAGTTTCAATCCGCATCAGACCTACTCAACCAAGAGATATTACAGGCCAAGAGCGGCCTCGAGTGGCAGCTGTGGTCGCAGGCAGCCGGATTTCCGCTTGAGAAGGCCAAGCAGACCCGGCTGACTGACTACAACATTGTATTGCAAGCTGCTCTTGACGGTCAGGGTGTCGCCATGGGGCGAGGCCTTCTTGTTCGGGAGCATATTCGGGCGGGGCGCCTGGTTAGGCCCTTGTCGGCTTCGTTGAGCTCACAGAAAGCAGCATACTGGGCAGCCTTCGACCCGCTCTCGAAGAAACTCGAAGCGATAGAGGCGTTTGTCGCCTGGTTGAAAAATGAGATGACCCTATCGGCGCAGAGAACTTCCAGCCCCATTTTTTGATCAATGCAATCGCCGTCCGAACGGTAAGCTGCCGGTGGATACCTCTGGCGCGCGCCACCAACTATTTCTGCACAATACCCGAATGTTGGATGAACATGCAGGCCGGCTGTAACCTCAACACCGAGGAAGTGGCGCTTCGTGGCGAACTGGAGTTGTTCCCCGGTAGAGCGGCATAGCCGGCCCTACCCCAGTGAGACACCTTCCGGTCGATACATTATGCGATCAGATCGAAAGGCTTCCGGTCTCTCCTCACTTTTTCTTTGCGCGTGGAAAATGAAATCCGTCTAATTGGGGCTGCAACGACCGCTCGGCCGCTCCCGCCCCAAAAAACATTCTCGCCGAAGGCATGGAAACGCAACCCGGGCGATACAGGCGGAGTACAAGGGGAGACAGCGCCCCGCCCACTTGTCCGCCGACCCCTGTCGCATTAGGCTCCATTCTGGGAGCGACCATCGAGTGGATACCCATGTCGTCATTGTCGGAGCCGGGCCGGCCGGCCTTGCGGTCGGCGCCTGCCTAAGACGGGCGGGGCTGGATTTCGTCATCCTCGAAATGGCGCATGAGATCGCCCCCGCCTGGCGACGCCACTACCGGCGGCTGCACCTTCATACGGTGAAGGCGTTCTCCGCGCTGCCGCACATGCCATTCCCCAAGGACTATCCGCGCTATGTGCCGCGCGAGAAGATGGTCGCCTATTTCGACGCTTATGCCGAGCGCTTCGAGCTACGACCGCGCTTCGGCGAGACGGTCAAGTCCATCCGCCGCAAGGACGGCGGCTACCTGGTCGAGACCGGAACGGAGACATTCTGCGCAGGCCACGTCGTGATCGCCAGCGGCAACAATGCTGAGCCCTTCGTTCCCAGCCTGCCCGAAATCGAGGCCTTCAAGGGCAGGCGGCTGCACAGCGCTGACTACACTGAAGCCGCGCCCTTCGCCGGCCAGTCGGTTCTGGTTGTCGGTATGGGTAACACCGGCGCTGAGATTGCGCTCGACCTTGCCGAGTGCGGCGCCCGCCCGACGCTGTCGGTACGAAACGGCATCCACATCGTGCCGCGCCAGCTGTTCGGCGTGCCGATCCAGATCATCGCCATCGCAACCCGACCGCTGCCGCGAGCTGTGAACGACCGGTTGTTCCCCACCATCCTCGACCTCGCGCTAGGTAAGCTCGAAAAATACGGCATCGCCAGGCCGAAGCAGGGCATTCTTGAGCAGATTAACGCCGGACGCATCCCGGTCATCGATGTCGGCACGGTGAGAGCGATCAAATCCGGCGACATCAAAGTGGCATCAGACATCAAGCGTTTCACCGAGCGCGGTGCCACTTTCGTTTCCGGCAGGCATGCGGAGTTCGACAGCGTCATCCTCGCGACCGGCTACCGGCCGAGTTTCGAGAAGTTCCTGCCGGCGGCATTGCGGCCCGGCAAGAGCGGCGTCACTCGCCAAGCCGCCGCGCTCGGCCTTTATCTCGTCGGTTTCCACAATCCGGTCACCGGCCTGCTCAGGGAGATCGGTCGAGAGGCGGCCGCGGTGAGCGCGGATATCGAGCGGCGGAGCAGCACAAAGTGATTGCGTCAAAGTTTCAGCGATGGGTGCTTCGTCCGCGCGCGCCCCAAACATGGAGCATATGGGTGGTCGCTACCCGGACGCCGATCAGCGTGTCATCGCCGCCGACCTACAATAAGGTTCTCGCAATGGGAAAGTCGGCTCGGCATCGCCATGCAACGCGAGCGTCTCGCAATAACGACCGTGATTGAGCCTCCGCTCACTGCGGAGGCTCAATCAATTGCATACCGCAAGATCCAAGCCCCGGCGAACAGTTGGTCCGAAAAACTATCCTCGAAGGGTGTCCGTCGCGCCGGGCGGCTCACGCCGACGTTTCCCAAGGATTGATTACGGAGGCATCTGTGTCTTCGAAATCCTTGACGTTGCGAGTGACAAGGATGAGATCGTGGACGATCGCGGTCGCGGCGATCAACCCGTCAATATCACCGCGGGGGCGGATTGCCGCGATGCGGCCCCATTCGACCGCGATTTGGTCTGTTATAGGCAAAATGCGGTCGCCATGGTCGTGGCGCAGCTTGCGCAGCCATTCGGTGAGGTGCGCTGCAGTCTTTGGATCCGACCTCTGTTTCAGGGCAATGCCGCGCAGGATTTGGCCGGGGGTGAGCGCGCTCAGGTGGATGCTGAGCGGATCGACAGAGCGCAGCCAAGACACCGCCTGCGACATGCCACGTCGCGCCTCTGACACAATGTTTGTGTCAACCAGGTACATCAGAATGCCACATCGCGGCTTGGCGTCTTGATGCGTACATTCACCGCATCAGCGAGTTGGTCGTCCCAAGCGGGACCGCCAAGCAGGTCATCGACCAACGTCGGCCGGCCAGCCCGTAGGGCGTCGTAGTCATGCAGTACAACGGCGGTGTGCTCCCCGCGCAGCGTGACAATCTGCGGTCCCTCGTGGCGGGCCTTCTGCACCACCTTCGAGAATTGGTTCTTGGCGTCCTGCAGTTGCCATTCCATAGCTCCACTCCAAGTTGGCTAGACTGTCTAGCTATATAAATCCTGTCGCTCGCGATCTAACGGGGAAATGCGCGATCGATAGACCTCTGCCCGCAACGCCACGCGAGCTTACTCGCAGGACTTGCATGCGACACCGAACTTGCTGAGCAAATTTGGCCAAATCTTCCTTTTGTCGGAAATGAATGGTGCAGATTACGCAATCAGCAGCAACTAGGGTGAGTCAACCCAGGCCCTTCGCACCTGGGTCGCCGGCGTCGCTCGGGGCAGGCAACGCGAGCCCGAGCCTTGCTCTTGCCTGACCGAAGACGGCTCGCGCGGTTCATCCTCCATCCGGGCTAATGGCGGCACGGCCAAACGCATGATAGATTCATATTAGTTATTACGCATATATATGCTCGTACTTGTTGGTGGCGACATAATTCGCATTCCTTCAGTGAACGTTCATGGCTTGCTTAAGCTGTCGGTGGGGAATTTATCCGGCTGACTTTCCTCTCGTCGACCTTTCCGACATTCGCGGGAAGCCGGCGCAAAGTAACGGGATCGCTCGGACCGCCGCGCGGCAGGCATGTGGGGGACTGCGCGGCTGCGACCGACACCTAGCCCGGGTCGGTTTCGCATCGGGTATGAGACGGAGGGGACATGCTGAAAAATATGCTGCTGCTGTTGATCTCGCTCACCGTGGCGCTCGGTGCCGGGGAAGCAATGCTGCGCATGTTCACGCCGTTTCCGATCGGCACACGGACGCACAAGAGCATCGACGAGAAATATGGCTATCGCCTCGATCCGGCACTCGGCGACGTAGACGAGGACGGCTTCCGGGATCCGCCTGGAGTAAGTTCTGACTTTCAGGTCGCGGCGATCGGCGATTCGATGACCTATGGCAACAACGTTGATAGTGCGCATTCCTGGCCGGCGGCTTTCGGGGCAATGACGGGCGAACGCACGTACAACTTCGGTGTTGGAAGCTACGGTATCTACACTTATCACGCCATCGTGCACGATGCTTTGGCCGCGGGCGCGAAAGGCAACATTGTCGCCGTTTTCCCTGCCAACGACTTCGCGGTCGTCTTTTCCGCCTGTGATATCATGAACGCACGTTCCGACTTCTGGCTCTCAGAGCAGAAGCGACTTCATCTGCAGGCCCTGTTCGGTGACGCGGGAGGTTATTCGCAGTGTGCCAAGGCGCAATCCGTTAGCTTCAAGACGCAGCTTGTCGAGAATGTCGCGATCCTGAGTGCCTATCACCATGAGATCGGGGAACGACTGAAGAGCCTTTACGCACGACTGTTCAAAACGGGCGATGGCGAAACATCCGAATACTATACGTTTCCGGACGGATGCCCTTCCGTCCTGAAACGCTATGTCGACGACCACGGCCGTATGGCGGATCTGGCATCACCCGAAACCGCAGCAATGTTCAGCGACTTCCAGCGGTTTGCGGCCGATTGGGCACAGCAGCGGCCGGGGCGGGTGGGCATTCTGCTCATTCCATCGAAAGAGCGCGTAATCTTCGAATGCCTGCGTCGCCATGACCGGCTGGCGTCAGCTGCGCCGGAATTTGTCCTCAGCGTTGAACGTCAGGTTGCGCTTGAAGACAAGATTCGCGAGACCGCAAAGGAGCTCGGTTTGCCGTATCGAAGCGCGCTTGCCGCAACCGCCGATGCCCTGCAGGATGCGATCGTTGCCGGGCAGCGCCTTTATCCTGAAAGAGACGGCCATCCGTTTGAAGCCGGTTATAGCGCGTTCGCACGGACAGCATCATTGCTTTGGGATGAGATGACGGTGAGGGCCGCCCAGCCTGGCGACTAGTCGGCGTTGATGAAGCAACGTGAAATCGCTGATCGCAGCGAGCGTATGCATCCAGTCAGGCTCGGTCGTACGTAAAGGACGTCAGCAAGGTGGTTACGAAATTGCTCGCCCGTTCCTTGACGAGCACCTCGGTCCACTCATTGGTCCCTCGAAGCCTTAGATCGGTGTAGATGCTGTCGACGGCGGCCTCTTCGATGCGTTTGATGTGCGCCTTGAAATTTGCCTCGCCGCCGGCATGGTACATGTCCCGTATAACCATGCGCAGGATTTCTTGGATTGCGATTTGCCACGACGTGTTGATCGCCTGGAGTTCATTCGCATCCGGTGCCATCGGCGTTCCCTTTCGTATTGAGTGTCCCGAGCATGACATCGCCATGCTGTCGGGTAACGGCGCAACGGAAAAATTATCCTTGTCTTGCCTTGCGATTGGCATAGCGCCTGTCGCGGTTGGCCTTTCGCACCGCCTCATCTTCGATCACCCGCGCTATACGCGCGTTTTCGGCGATCGCCCGCGCTTCGGTTTCGGCGACCGCTGCCGCCTCAACGGCTGCCTGCCGCTCTGTCGCCTCGGTCTCGATACGCTTTTGTTCGTCAAGCTTCAGACGCTCGCGTTCAACGCGCCGCTCTTCACGAGCGGTGGAAAGGGCTTCGCGCTCGGCCTGCCTTGCCATCCTCCCTGGTTCTGCTGCAGTCCTTGCCGCTCGGTAGGCGTTCAAGAGAGCAGCTTTGGCGTCTGCCGATGCGGCTCGGCGGTCGGAGATGTCGTTTTTTCCGGCGTTCTTCATTCGTATCCCAATAGTAAGTGCGTCAGAGATCAGCGCGCCTTGGCGCGTTTGGCGATAAGGTTGCGTGTCGCCGACAAGCGGTCGGCCAACTCCTTTGCAAGGCGTTCCTCTCGAAGCCGGAGAGTCTTGGCATCCCGGGCCTGAGCAACGGATTCCACCTCTTCCATCGCGTTGTTTTTGGAGAAGAACTGCGTCTGGACTTTCATGAAGGCGATCTCCGCCTGCTGACGGGATTTGCTATGTGCTTCTATCATTGGAACCTCAACTAGTTCGGCGTGGCGAACAAAAAAGGCCAGGCGAAACGCCCGGCCTTGTTGAAACTGCTTCCGGCAATGCCAGTACATCCGTGGTCAGAGGGAAGCAAATCTCAATTTTAGGCAGACTGCAGATTGGTAGCAGACATCTTGCCCGACTTATTGTCGCGCTCGAGCTCGAAGCCGATCTTTTGCCCTTCGACGAGTTCGCGCATTCCAGCGCGCTCGACGGCGGAGATGTGCACGAACGCGTCTGCGCCACCGTTATCAGGCTGGATGAAGCCGAAGCCCTTGGTGGAGTTGAACCATTTTACTGTGCCTGTGGTCATGATGAACCCTTTCAAAGCATAGAGTGAGGGACCGCTCAGCCTATGCTGAGCAGGTGGAAACCGACTGTTTTTGAAAGGGAAGTTCGCTTAAAGCGCGGTGCCAGTCGCGCGGTAGACAAAGCTCGGCAAGCAAAAGATCGATGCCGCATGTATAAGTGACTTGGATTGGCGCGTCAACGATTAGTTTTCTAAGATGCAGTATTCACCCTTTGGCTGTATTCATCTAATTGTGTCGCAGGAGCGAAGGCGCGCCTCCCTCGGCCCTGTCGGCGGCTCGTCCCCATCGCACGGATGACCGCATCGTGTAGCAGATGGTTGAACGGGCTTGACCAGCACATCCGATACTCCCGCCCTTCCCGCCGCCTTGCCTACTTCCTCACGGCCATGGGCCATTACCATGATGAGACACGGCGTGTCGGTCATCCCAAGCGAGCGGGGCGCCATTGCAGTCTCTCTTCCATCCATTTTCGGCATCTGCCACTCGAGAAGAACAACATCCTAACGTGTTTGCGGAGGCGTTTTCCGAATGGCGACGATTGCGTCCGTTCCGGACGGTGCGGCGGGAGTGTCGAAAGACATCGCTGTCAACATCGCTCTCGTGCGCTAGCGGATCATACGTGGACTGACGGCACTCAGCATTCTCAGGATGTCGTCCTCCAACTTCCGGCACAGGTCTTCATATTCTTTCAAAAGTGCTGGGGCGGGAGCCGCCTGCTCGCGCAGTTCGTCACGGGTCACAGCGGCTTTACCGTAAGCTTCGAGCAGATCGGTTATCGCAACGAAGTTTGCGTCGGCAATTTGTTTCCGATGTCGTGGCAAGCGCATCATCATCCGGGCTCTACCGACCTTTTGGAAGTCCATTTTACACCCCCTAAAGGCAAGGCTGAACGCAGTCTCCTCGAACACGACTTCATTAGCAAGTTGCCTGGCTACTTTGCCTGCCCCACGCATATCAGTAACCGGCGGGCGCCATCACCGCGCAGAGCAGGTCCGCGATTCCTCGACGGACCGGCCGCCAGAGCGACGACCGCTCGCCCTCGATGGTCCAGCCGACGAAGCAACAGAAATCGTTTGGTTGCATTCTGCGAGTGAATGCGCTCTCAATTGCGTCGTCTGTCGAAATCGAAGGCGCAGATGGAAGGCAACACTCAGACGAAGGCTCTGGATCGTACCCGTTTCGATCTGGAGCCTTTTCACATCAATATCACAATCCCCCTGACGACGATCACCGCGGCTCGAGGCCAAGCCGGCATCGCGGGGATCCAGTCAAGCAATTGCGGATAGTTCCCTCCGGCAGGGCCGTTCGATCGAGCCGCAACACACCTGCGATCAGCGCGATCACCCCCAAGTAGGCCTCTCCTTTCCTCCCTAAAGAGCTCGCCTCACCCAGCAAACCCTTCACATCCCGTCGTCAAACTCCGCTGCTTGCCCTTGAGCCAGGAACTGCGCAAGTGCCGACATCAATGTCTCAGCGCTGTAGCGGTCAAGCTGAACCTCGATCGTCGTACCAGCGGAAGTTGATAGTTCGAAAACCCCCAGGAGCGGGTCAATGGACGCGATAGAAAAAGAACCCAGAAATTCACCCTGGACCGTTGTGCTGCCAAGCCCCATGGATGCCTCCTGCATGGTACGAAAGACATCACTAAAATAGTCGCTTTTGATCGATCCGCAAAGCCGGCGCCGGGTTCGCGATGCTTAATGGGGTAGATTGAACGAGTGCAATCACTCAGGGCCAGGAGATCATGGAGACGCCGATGAAGACGAACGCGGCTCCAGGCCAAGCCGGCAGGGACCCCAGCCAGTCAAGGCGTCGGTCCCAGGCGGCGATTTTGCTCGACGGGAAGGTTTCGACCCTGGTTAAGGTTGCGTACGAGGCCCCCAGCTAGTGTTCTTCTGGTCAGCCAGAACAGCCCTGCGATCAGCACCGTCGCCCCCAAAGTATCCATCGTCTATTACCCTCTAAATAGCTCGCGTCACAACCTCCGGCGCGACGGACACCAACAAGGCGGCCAGCGCGACGGCCGTTCCAATTCGCGCGATCTTCATCCGGCGCCCGCGAGCACCATTCCAGTCATAGCCCATGTGTTCCTCAGCCGGCTTCATGCCGTTCGTGAATGGTGGCTGGCGTTCCTAACAAAGAGGCAAATCCCGATGATTGCCCCTCCGGGCCTACGTTCGATGTTGGCCTCGTCTTCGGCCAAGTCGGAGGTCCAACATCACACGGACCAGCCATCTCCTGACATCTGATGTCGCCACGAATTCATCGATGTTTTCGATGGCGTATTCGAGTGTTTTTTCGGTGAGCGCGGTTGCCGCACGCTGTGAGGCGGTCAAGCTCTGCGCCCATGCCGTCAGCTCTGGCAGCAGATCCACGACCATGCCAACGCCTCCCGATGGCGGTGAATGGTCGAGCGGGCGGCGAGCATCTTTAAGTCGGCGTTCCAGTTCCCAGGCGTCTCGTACGCCACTCATGAACAAACGGAGCGCCTCGCGAGCCAGCCATTCGCCTTCTTCACTTTGTCGGGGGATATTCCGTGCGTTCACGACCTTATCAAAGACCGTGGAAATGACGGTGAGCCCCTCGGGAAGAATGTATCCGGATTGCAGTCGATCAAACATAACCTCCTCCATTTAAGGCGAAAGTGATGATGGTCCATCAGTCGCTGGAGCCCGTTTCATGGTCCAGCGATCAGACAAAATATGGTCTTCAAAACGGGCTATGACTAGCCCTTAACAGCTCCGGCGTCGACTTCGGCCGGCGATTTTTATCTCATTTTTTCATCTCACTAAAGGAAAACTCGATGAACAGAACGACGTTCCTCGCCTATGCGACGCGCGCGCCTTTTGGCGGCCGGCTCATGCATCCCAGGTCGGCGCCGTGAGTGTCATCCTATCGGCCCCAATCGGCCGGTAAGGTAATCGACGACCGGTGGCTCGCCGACAGCTCGCGACCGTCTTTCACGAGACCGGCGGCACGATGCAGCGGGTGATCGAGAAGCTCAATTACTCGGCCGCGCGCCTGGCCGAGGTCTGGCCGTCAAGACAAGGCGACGACTAGCCGGCAAGTGGTTCATTGGCGCATGAACCAGCTTGTCGACCGCGTCGGCCATCTGGAGGCGTCCGCGATAACGATTGGGGAGGAGGTCTCCGAGATGAAGCTGGTGACCGATGACGTGAGGCGATGGAAGCTGAGGCATCGGTGGCTTGGAGTCACCGGAATTGCGGCCAGGGCGCTCGGGATAAGTCAGGCCGAGGCGATACGGCGGATCATCTTCGTGATCATGGGGTAAGGTTGGTAAGCAGAAAGAAGAACCCCACCTCCGACGGCACGACGATGGGGCTCTCTACGTTTGATCCGGAGGGATCCGGGATCATCAGCAATGAACAAACCAATAGGTCCCGGATAGGTTCCTGCTGCCGTTGAATAAAGATGGCTCCGTAAGGTCGCGCAGGCTGCGCTAATGGATGGTCTGGGGCCATGTCACGTCCACGAACCGACCAATGGACCGAAGGTAGGCGATGATCTCGGACCTCAGAGCTGCGCGGTCGCCATACCTCTCGCCGATCCGACTAAGTTCCTCCTTGGCTTCTTCCTGCTCATCGACATCGCCAAGCACATACATATCGTGTCCCACGGCGTTGATATCGCAACCCGCCGCGATCACTTCGGCCACAAAACTTGGGATCTCATTTGCGTTCATTTCGCGCTTGCTCTCAATCATGACATCCTCGCTTTGAAACGAGAAACTACTGTGAGGTCGAGCGGTTCCCACAGGGACAAAACGCTCACCGGAATTCGGAGCAAACGGAAGAATGGCCCCGATGGGGTGTCGGGGCCAGTTGGTATCGTTGGCGCTTCTACGCGGGGAATGGGAGTACTCCATGAAGCGGGCTGTGATCCCGGAAAGGATCATTGCCTATCCTCTAACTGCCGCGTGTGAAAGTGGTTCCCAGTTGGAGAAGAGACGGCCCCGTCCGGGGAGAGCGGGGCCTCGGCACGGAGGTGCCATGGGCTCCATGCTGGGCTATTAGATGGAGCCTAGCCTAGATCCCGCGGGGGATGGTGGATCGTAGGCAGACCTAGAAACGCGTACATTTGACAGAGGTTCCAGCACCGAAGAAAAAAAAGGGGCCCCGAAAGCCGATAACGGGACCCTAGGAGGTACGTGCCAAAATCCTGGTGTAAGAGAGCCAGGACGATCTTCAAACCTACGACGTCAGGATTGGTTCCGGCTCGATCTGAAAGCCGGGAGGGGGAGAAAAAATGGCCGCAAACGGCGACGACAGCGCCAAAGCGAAACGATCCGGTCTAAAGTACCCAGAGTCCTTGGCCTTGGTGCGCACGGTTTTCAGTGTCGGTCCATTCGCGGAGATCGGTCCACACAGCGTAGGCGGAGAGGTGAACGGTCATCAGGGAAATCATGAAGTGCCAGTCACGCCACTATGAAATCGTAGCGGCCGAATTTTCCGTCGCTCGTCGTTTTGATGTCGAGCAACAGGTCTGCATTGAATATGCGGTCACGCCTGTTGTCCGGCTCATCGGCAAAATACAGCTGCGTCGTCAGCACGTTCCCGCCCGGCCTTTGGACTTTCACGTGGTAATGCCGGGTGCGACCAGGATACAGCCCAGGCACGATCGTCTCGAACCACCATTTGCCTTCTGCGTCCGTGAATTGATGTCCGCGGAGTTTGTATCCGCTGTTGTCGTAGGTGCCGGTCTCATCGGCATGCCATAACTCGATCAACGCTTTGGCTACCGGCTGGCAGTCCTTGGTTAACACGTAGCCAACAAGTGTCATTCTTTCACCGCCCGGTGAATCGCTGGCGAAGTCCTTTTTTTCAGGGCTCTCCGGTGTGAAATACGGGCCTTCGGTCTGTGCCGGCGTCAGATCGTCGTCATCACCGCAATTGGCCGTAAGCGGCAACTCCACGGAACCGCCGGCTGCATGGCCGAGTCTCGGCAGAACAATCGGCGTGGCGACGAAGCTGATAAGGAAATGTCGCCGGGTCGGCATGGCGCTATATCTCCAAACACGGAAGCCAAGATCGCGGGTCCATTAGGCAGAACTGGGGCGGATATTACCAGATTTCGCGACCAACAACGTCATCAGGCGAATGCCGCTGCTGAAGCGTCGCCGGTCTACACGGTTTGCACGTAAGCATCTGGTGTCTGAATTGGAGCAGCAGCAATGCCGTTCCATTGACGCCGTCTGCTTTCTAGCGGAAGTAAGCTTCCGTCGCCTTCATGTCTCGGCGAAACTGCGTTTGGCAAAGCATCCTGTCTTCATTCTGGGCTACGGGCACCGCGAGTTGCTCGACGCCCTGGCAGCTGCGCGAGGATCTTGCGAAATGCAGCTGGTGTGGGGTGACCGGCGTCCCGCTGATGGTCGTCCATGTTTCCAGCGGAGATGCGATCGATATCGTCGCAGCCGCCCCACGCCGCGGCGTGACCTAAATCGACGCTCGTTAGAGCTTCGCCGTCGTCGACTACGGCGTGGAAAAGAAGGATCGTTTCGCTGCCTATAATGCCGTGCCGGGCACGAGACGGATTTTGCGCATCACTGCATCAAAGTTGCCCAGGCTAGACGCGCTGAGTTCCACCAGCAGATCCCACCGGCCGTTCGTCGTGTGAATCTGCGAGATTTCAGGAAAGCCGCCACGCGATTGATCTATGGGTTCTGCTGTCCTTAGAAAAGTGATGGTGGATAGCTCAATGCTCAGCGCCGCCGGCTTAGCCGCCAAGAAGCCCACCGCGCGGTGACCGACTGACTTTCGGGGTTGGAAAGATACCAGAACGCAGCGCGGGCAGTGTCAAGGATAGCCTGGCTCGACTTGCTCCGGCTTTCGACGAACCATCATCGCAATTTGTAACTAATCGTTTCAGCCAATCTATTGGCGCAGATTCGGTACAAACCCCTGCTCATCGCGAAACAATCCATACACAAGCAGCGCGTCAACTGAACGCGGTAATAGAAACGGATTTCGTGAGGACTGACGTCCCGCCGCAAAAGCGCGACTGCATCTTCGGCTGCACACTCCAACTTCGACAACTGGCCACCACTGGAAAGGGTTCCAAATGAAAATTATGCATAGCATCGCGATCGCTGCCGCTGCCGCGGCGGCTTCAATCAGTTTCGCGCTGGGCGGCGTTGCCCAGGCGCAGGAACTCAAACGGACTGGTCTGGTTCAAAGCGATATCAGCGTGCCGGGCAAGGAAGCGCTTCAGGTCCGGGTAGATTTCCCGCCAAAGGCTGCATCTATCAATCATAAACATCCCGGCGAAGAAATTGCATATGTGCTCGAAGGTACGCTTGAGTACACCCTCGAGGGTCAGAAGCCGGTAACGCTGAAGGCCGGTGAAGCCCTCTTCATTCCGGCGGGTGTTGCGCACATCGCCAAGAACGTTGGCGATGGCGAGGCGTCGGAGCTTGCGACTTACATCGTCGCGAAGGATACGCCGCTTGCTGCCCCGGTGAAATGAGTTCGCTGCGATGGGGGAGCGATCCACTAAGTCTGTTCGTGGCTCGACCGTATGCGACCTGGGTCGACAGGCGCCGCGGCTACAAGAAATGCCGCGACAACCGATCCGCAACGGCTTCGATCATAGAGTGCAGACGAAGAGGCCCGCTGGCTTGCTATAGCCAGGTGGGGTCTATGCACCGCTTACTCAGATGGCATCACCCCACCGCAAGACCTGCTTGGCGGGGCAACTACACAGACCGTGACTGCCGCTCTGATGCAGCCGGGGGCGCGGGCGCTCCCCGGAAAAACAAGTCATAAAGTTCGGCGACACGTGCAAGCGGATAAACGCTGTCGACCCGGCGCTTGGCCGCTGCGGCGAGCACTGCATATTCGGATGGACGGAGACCCTGCATACGATTCATCGCATCGGCCAATGCGGTGACGTCGCCAGGCGGAACGATGAAACCACTGTCGCCGACTATAACCGCCGCGTCGCCCACGTCCGTCGAAATCACAGGTTTGGCAAAACTCATCGCCTCGGCCACCACATTGGGGAAACCTTCTGTGCGTGACGAAAGTACAAGAGCGTCGATGTCGTGATAAAAACCCGCCATGTCTGAAACATTTCCGCGTAGTTCGATGGCGCTCAAAGGCAGGCCTGCATCAGCGATCATCTGGCGAACGATGGCGCTATCGAGGGTCAGGCCAGATCCAGCAGCGACGAAGCGGATCTCCGGGTGGCACCGGTGGGCATGTGAAGCGGCAGCGAAGAAGGTCGCGTAGTCCTTCTGCGGATGTAACCGACCGGCAATGCCGAATACCAAAGGCCGGCGGGCGTTCACTGGTATTTCCTCTACGAAATCGAAACCATTCGGGATCGCGACGAGGTTCGGATTTCGGTAGCCGAATTGTCGATGCAAATGGAGGGCGCGCGAGGAGTTAAAGACAATCCCCGTTGGCCGGCTCGACAGAAGACGCGTCAAGTGCAGCGCCGTACGGGTGCTCGCGCTGAACGAACTCATGTCGTCCAACGACTGCCTGACGTTCCAGTAAACCGGCACCTCGTGAGCAACCCGCCACGCAGCCACCTGTCCGACAACCATGGCGTGGTACAGCCAGCACATTAATGCATCCGGCCGCTCATTGCGGATGAGCTGGCGAACCGTGAGCACCGATTTCATCATTCCGGCGGTCGACCGAACCTTCAAGGGACGAACATCGAGATCATGATCCGCAATCACCTGCCGATGTCGTTCGGAGACATCCATGAGAGACACGATAATTGGACGTTCGCCTCCGATCGCGCTCGCAAGTCGCAGCAGCATCACCTCCGCACCGCCAGTCCCCATCATATTGGTTATAATATGCATCACGCGCATTCTTGCCGTTTCCCGCCGTGCTAATTCGGTGCGCCCATTTCGTGCCCCTCCGCTGGTCCGATCATCTCGTGATCTCCGCAGCTACCGGAGGCTTTGATGGGTCTTTCCACATGCCTGACCGTCGGATCGGCACGCTGATCGAAGACCGCGCGATCCTTCGTCAGGACCGCCTCTGCTGCGAGCAAACCCGCGAGCGTAGCCCAGTCGGACCCCGGCCTGTTGACGTGGTAGAGCGTTGGATATCTTGCCAAGCTTCGCAGAAGTGACAGACGTCGCTCCGTCTGCTGCTCGCGCCAACTTGCTGCGGCGTTTGTGCGTTGCAGGCGGCGAACAGAAGAGCCGATCAGTCTTCCCGGATCGACCAGCCCAGCGGAAGCAAGTTCGTTGAGAGTGCGCTCAGTAAGGGCCTGGTCTCCTATTTGGATAATCGGATCGTCGGCCTGGCAAAAATATTCAATGCAGAGGCTCGAATGCCCTGGTGGAACCATTGCCCCGCCAAATGCCGCGTAATTGGTAATGCGCCCGATGGATGTCAGGGGATCGTTGACCTCCAACCAAGCGTGTGGAAACTGTGGTGGTTCGTCAAAAAAAAGATAAACGAGGATAACGCTCCGCCGTGCTTCGCGGCAATCCACATCGTTCGGACCGGCGCCAAGCAACTCCGTAAGCTTCTCAATAGGCAGGCTGGAAATCACATGGCGGCTCGTTCTACTGTGAACAACGCCGGACTCCAAATAGTCGACTTCGAATGAACCGTCCGCCTGGGGTCGGATCGCCCGGACCTCTGCTTGGAACCGTATCCTGCCGCCACGGGCATCAATCTCGCTGCGCAGCGCTTCGAAAATCTGGCCGGTACCGTGCGTGGGGTGACGCCAGGCGGCTTGAGTTTGTACACCTCCGCGTTGGGCAAGTCGTAAGGCCTGTCGCGCAATTTCGAATGATCGGGAGCGTTTCGAGGGGACTTCGTCGTCCATTTGTGGCACGGGCATTTCCACCCAGCGCCGGCCGCGGAATTTCTCCCAGTAGCCCTGCGCCAGCAACTCTGCAAAAACCCGTCCGACGCGACCATGCCAATAGGCCTCGTAGGATTTCGGGGAGCGCATCGCTGCGCAGGCCCAGCCTCCCAGCATCGACAGTCCTCCACGGACCAGCCAGGGAACAGGGATGCCACGCAGAATTCCGCGATATTTGCCAGACAACTCAAGGATGCGTCCGCGATAAAGGCTGCCGACACGATGAGGATACGGACCGTACGCACCGCCAAGCGCCTCGTTCCAAAGTGCATCGACTTCGGGAAACCGGGTGTAAAGTTCCTTGCGGCCCAGATCGACAGTGAACTGACGCCACCTGAATGAACGCATCAATCCACCGACATCGTCATCCCGCTCCAGCACAAGCGGCCGCAATCCGCCGCGACAAAGCGCGAGTGATGCTGCAAGGCCAGATGGGCCTGCCCCGAGCACAATGACGTGTTCATCATTCCTACGAGCACGGACATCGGACATATTGACTCTTTACGTAGAGGAACAGCTCAAACATGCCGACACCAACGCTGCCGTTGGAGGGCAAACCAATAATCTCTCTTGCCGATTTTGTACCATTACAATACCCTGTCAATAAATTCCAAGTTTAATTTAGTTCATTGGAAATGATAGCACATTAAGATGCGACAATGACAAGCATCGCTCGAATTATGTAAACAGAAATACTTATGGGTAAGTCGAATGGGCGACGGGGGAGGCTTTGTCCTGTCTCTGGATTTTGAGCTTATGTGGGGCGTCAATGATTCCCGCACGGTTGCCAATTATGGCCGCAACATCCTTGGAGTGCGCCACATGGTTCCGCGGATGCTTGACCTGCTCGATCATTACGAACTTGGCTGCACCTGGGCGACAGTCGGATTCCTCTTCTGCGACGGTCGGGACGAACTCCTTGCTCGCCTGCCCGCGATCCGCCCTTCCTATCGCAATCCGCGTCTTTCGAACTACTCATATCTGAACACCGTAGGCGCGGATGAAAGCAAGGATCCCTACCATTTCGCCCCAAGCCTTATTCGCGACATCAGCAGGCGACCGCATCAGGAAATCGCCACGCATACATTCTCCCACTACTATTGCCTTGAAGAGGGCCAAACGTACGAGGCTCTCGCTGCCGACATCGATGCGGCGCTCGATGTCGCTGCTGCCAAAGGATACTCCATCCGCACGATCGTCTTTCCACGCAACCAGGTCAGCGCTGCGGCGCTGGCGGTCTGCCGGGAGGCCGGAATTACGGTTTACCGGGGAACGGGACGCGCAGCTGGCGGCGGAGGTGTGGCTCGCGAAAGAGAAGGCGTTCTTCGGCGGGCCGTTCGGTTTGCCGACAGCTATCTTGAAATGGGGGCCCGACGAGAACTTGGGGTCGAGAGGCATGATGGGATGTGCAACGTCCCGGCAAGCCTTTTCCTGAGACCCTTTTCGCATCGCCTGGCGGCTGGCGAGGGTCTGAAGTTACAACGGATCTTGAACGCCATGCGCCGTGCCGCGCAACGAGGCGGCGTGTTTCATCTGTGGTTTCATCCAGAAAATTTCGGCGTCGACCAGGACGAGAATTTCGCGACGATGTCAGCTATCGCCGCAGAAGCCGCGCGCCTGCGCGAGCGTTACGGCTGGCCGACACTCAACATGGCCGAGGCCGCCGCTTCAGCCGTACGACAAGACACGACAATCCAGGCGGAAGGCAGTTAGCGCTTTGGCACTTCGCAAGCAGCTCGCCGACGTACCTTGGGGGATCGACGCAGTGACAGCAACGGCTCGTGGCAGATCAGAGGTGGACATCCGTTCTCCCCGGATCGCCGTGATTGCGAGCCTCACTTCGTCACTGGTGAATTTCCGGTTGGAGTTGCTGCGTGGTCTTCGGCAGCGTGGCTGCGATGTTTATGCACTGGGACCAGACGACGACGCGGAGACCACCGCTGTGCTTGAAAGCCTCGGCGTTCACTACATCCGCATACCACTGGCCCGAACGTCGACCGGACCAATCGGCGATCTAACAACCTTCGCAGCACTCGTGCGCATCTTTCGGAAAATCCGCCCAGACATCATTCTGCCCTACACCATGAAACCGATCATCTACGGCGGGCTCGCCGCCCAGCTCACGCGCGTACCGCACCGCTTCGCGCTGGTAACGGGCCTCGGCTACGTCTTTGTTGAACGGGTACACACGCTGCGCACGATTGCGCTGCGGTGGTTGAGCGTCAAATTGTATCGCATGGCTCTGAAGGGCGCGGAGCGCGTCTTTGTCTACAACGAAACGGACGCGGCTGAACTGAAGGCGCGCGCGATCGTCGCAGAAGACGTTCTGACGCTGGTACCCGGTTCTGGCGTCGACACTGAACGGTTTGCTGCATGCCCGCCGCCGATCGGGCCGCCGGTCTTCCTGATGATCGCGCGTCTCTTGCATGACAAGGGTGTGAATGAATTCGTGGCGGCAGCAAAGATCCTTCGGATGCGCCATCCGCAAGCCCGCTTCAGACTGCTTGGACCGTTCGATTCCAATCCCGCAGCGATCTCGCGCGACGAAGTCGATCGCTGGGTCGCTGAGGGTGCGATAGAATATCTCGGGCAGACGAAGGACGTACGGCCCCATCTTGCCGATTGCTCGGTTTTCGTCTTGCCTTCCTATAGGGAGGGACTATCACGCACTATTCTCGAGGCTATGGCAACAGGCCGAGCGGTGGTGACTAGCGATGCACCCGGCTGCGCAGAGCCGGTCCAGCACGGCGTCACCGGCTACGTCACCCCGGTCAGAAACATTGATGCTCTCGCGCTTGCGATGGAGAGATTCATCGCCGACCCCACGTTGATCGAAACCATGGGCGCTGAAGCTCGTCGCCGCGCGGAGGAGCGCTACGACGTACATGCGGTCAATGAGACGCTTTTTGCCGGCCTTGGGTTGGACCCGGTGCTTCCTGGGTCGCGGGACAGAAGTCTTCCACTACAGGGAGCAGGTGCCCCGTGAGCGGTTTCCCGGTTCAGGAGCGTATCGCAGTCGTCGGGCTCGGCTATGTCGGACTACCGGTGGCCGTTGCATTCGCACGTGTGGCAGAGCACGTCGTGGGTTACGACATTTCGCGCCGGCGAGTGGAGGCCCTGGGAACCGGACGCGATGACACCGGCGAAATTTCGAGCTCCGAACTGTCCGCTACGCGACTGACGATTTCGAATGATCCCGAATGCCTGGGGAATGCCACGCTATACGTTCTCACTGTGCCAACGCCGGTCGACAAGGCGCAGCGACCGGATTTTACGCCCCTGCTCTCCGCCTGCCGCGCTGTTGCTGCTCATCTGACGCCAGGGGCGATGGTCGTGCTTGAAAGCACGGTTTTTCCGGGCGCAACCGAAGAGATCTGCGGTCCCGAGTTGGAGCACGCCTCCGGCCTGACGTGTGGTCGGGATTTTTTCCTCGGATACTCGCCGGAGCGGATCAACCCCGGCGACCGCGTTCACCGGCTAGAGACGATCGTCAAGGTTGTCGCAGGACAGAACATGGCGACCCTGGAAAGGATCGCAACCGCATACGGCGCCATCATCCATGCAGGCATCCACCGCGCCAGCTCCATCCGGGTGGCCGAGGCGGCGAAAGTTATCGAGAATACCCAACGCGACATCAACATTGCGCTGATGAACGAATTGGCGATGATTTTTGAAAGACTTGCCATTCCGACGGGCGAGGTTCTCGCTGCAGCCGGGACCAAGTGGAACTTCCTGCCGTTCACGCCCGGGCTGGTCGGCGGACACTGTATCGGTGTCGATCCGTACTATCTGACGGCAAAAGCCGAGGAAGTCGGCTACCGTCCCGAGGTCATCCTTGCGGGCCGCAGGATCAACGATGGAATGGGGCGATTTGTAGCGCAGAAAGCGGTGAAACTCATGGTCGAAATGGGCATTGCACTCAGCACTGCCCGGGTTGGCGTTCTTGGGCTGACCTTCAAGGAGAATGTGCCAGACCTGCGCAACTCTCGAGTACCCGATATTGTCGACGAGTTGCGCAGCTTCGGGATTCGGGCTCTCGTTCACGACCCGCATTGTTCGGCGCATGAAGCGAAACACGAATATGGCATCGCTCTTGATGACCTTTCACACTTCAAAAAATTGCAGGCGCTGATCCTCGCCGTGCCGCACGACACCTATCTCGCCAACGATGGGGAGATCGGCCGGATGCTTGATCGCGGTGGTGTGCTTGTCGACGTCAAGGGAGCGCTGGCCCGCGCGCAGATCCCTGACGATATCAGGCACTGGAGCCTTTGAGGCATCGGACCAGGCAGATATTTGCGACAGCCATTCGTGTTGCGCGCCCGCAACGATCCGACATCAGGAGAGACACAGCAACGCGTCAACTGACTACAGACCGCACAATTGCAGCCTTAACAACGACCAACTACATGACATTTTTCTAATAATAAACTACACTGAGCGCGCCTTTGAGGCACGACCTCAAATTGAATTTCTGTTTTCATCTTAAACCATTGTAACGTATGCAATTTTTTGGCGGGCGTGCCATGGTTGAATTAAGACGTTTTCGCAAATCGCTTTGGCTGTTGATGACCCTCTCGGCGATTTCGGTCGCAATACTGAATTCGCGGTTCATCTTGGTGGATATTCACACCATATTTCATCGAGCCATTGATCACCTCGAGAATGAAAAGGTCGAGCTGTATTTGCACCTTTTTACGGCGCCGGTGCTTCTTGTCGGCGGGGCACTTCTTTTCTTTGACCGGCTCCCGCAACGGTTCCCCACTGTTCACCGCTGGGGCGGCCGCGCGTACATCTTGACAGTGCTTGTCACCTCAATCGCAACGCTGAAGATGAGCCTGAACGAAACCGAGGGGCCTTTGACGGTTTTCGGCTTTGCCGTTCTGTCGATCCTATGGTTCGTCACGGCCGCTCTTGCCTGGTTGCGGGCTGTGCAAGGGCGATATCCTCGTCATGCTGAATGGATGATCCGAAATTACGCCCTGACCCTTACAAATGTGACTTTCCGCGCTGAACTGCATCTATCCCTTTGGTTTGGGGCAGACTTCGACCTTATCTATGAGCCCCTACGATCGCTGCAGTTTGTTCCAAACCTTCTGCTTGCCGAATTGCTGATTCAGACTGCATTTTTCACAAGCCCGAATTGGCGGGACCTGCTTCGCTCCGATGCCTACCGCCGGCGACGAGACAGGCAACTTACGTCTCAGCCGGTGCGAGAGTTCTCAGTTCAAATACCGCCTGGTGACTCGTCATCACCTTAGTCTGCGTTGCTTGCAGCTAACCGAATTGACGTATCTGAACCTCGGTGGACCAGTGAAGTTTGATCAATCGCCTTCCCTTGACCGACTTGCTGCAAATTTCAGCGTTGCGAGAGGCGATAACGTAGAATCAGCACCCGCCATCGCGACGTCCGCGCAGCGAATGGTAATGGCAATTGTTACCGTGATGTTTTTCAACCATGAAAAGGGCTGCGGCTTCATCTCTCCCGATAACGGCGGAACGGACGTGTTTGTCCACGTCTCAGCGATCGACGGGGGGCCTTCTGCGAGACGGTCAGAAGGTCAGCTATGACGTCGGCCAGGATCGCAAGACCGGAGAAACGAGAGCCGAGAACTTCAGGGTCTGTCCGAGCCGCCCCATCACCAGGCAGAGCAGCCCTGCCCTCCAGTCAGACCTGCATCAATTCAGCGTTTCGAGGACTTGGCGATGCAAGGCTTCGTTGGCGGCCGCGAGGCACAGATTGCCGGAAGTCAGCGTGAGCGGCCGACCCTGCCAGTCCGTGATACATCCGCCCGCACCCGTCACCACCGGGACAAGGGCGCAATAGTCGTAGGGATCGAGCCCTCCATCGATGCTGATGTCGATGCTGCCGTCCGCGACGCGGCCATAGGCCATGCAGCTCCCACCATAGACGCACCACCGCGTAGATAGGCGCAGGCGCTCAACGCTATCCTTCTCGTTTTGCTGGAACGGTTCCGGATTGCCGTTGGCCATGAACGCCTCCGAAAGGAGAGCGGTCGATGCGGTCCGGATGGCAACACCGTTGAGGGTCGTCGCGCGCCCTGACAATCCCAGCCAGCGGTCGCCGGTGACAGGATTGTCAATCAGTCCAAGGACCGGCGTCCCGCCATGCGTCAATGAAATCAATGTGCCATAGACAGCAAGTCCGCCGACGAAAGCCTTGGTGCCGTCAATAGGATCGATGACCCAGACGAACTCCTCCCCCAAACCCTCGGCGCCAAACTCCTCCCCGAGCACCCCATGGCGAGGGAAGCGGTCTGCGATGCGTTCGCGCAGCGACTGCTCGACCGCGCGATCCGTTTCCGTCACCGGGCTCGAATCCGATTTCGCAACGGGGCGGCGCGGGCCGGCCGCAGCAGTGCGCACGATCTGCCGCGCAACATCGGCGATCTCGCTGGCGAAACTGGAAAAAAGCTGAAGCGACTGGTCAAGCATGGGCGGGTACCCTCCTCAATGTGTTTTGTGCCTCTACGGCCGGTCGCATGTGGCGGGAAAGTCGGGCCTCGATCGCCCGCACCAGGCGCGAGAGCATCCAGGCGACGCAGAGATAGACGAGCGCAGCGGAGATAAAGACTTCGTAGGGAGCATAAGTTCGGGCGACGATGTTATTTGCCGTGCCCGTGAGCTCCATGATCGTGATTGTGCTGGCGAGCGAGGTCGCCTTCATCATGCTGATCATTTCGTTGCCGTAGGCCGGCATGCCGATGCGCAACGCCTGGGGAAGAATAACGAGCCGGTAGATGAGCGAGGGGCGCATGCCCAAGGCGACGGCCGCCTCCTTCTGACCGGCCGGGATTGCGAGAATGGCGCCGCGCAGGATGTTCGCGGTGTAGGCTGCGGTATGGAGCGCGAGCGTCAGCAGTGCGCAGAACCAGGCTTCACGGAGGACTGGCCAGAAGATGCTGCTGCGAACAATCTGAAACTGCGAAAATCCGTAATAAACCAGGAAAACCTGCACCAGCAGAGGCGTTCCACGGAAGAAGGTGATGTAGCCCATCACCGGGAGCCGGATGATCGGGCGACCATTGGCTGCGACGATGCCAAGCGGCAAGGCGAGCAGGGCTCCGCAAACAAGGGTCATAAGGAGCAATTGCACCGTGGCGAGCGCACCGTAGAGCAGCGCCGGAACGCTCTCCAGCATCAGGGACCAGTTCATGCTGGGGACCTCCTCTCGCCGCGCATCAACCGTCCTTCGAACCAGGCGATGAGGCGCGTGTTTGCCAATGTCAGAGCCAGGTAAATCAGGGCGGCCGTCATGTAGAAGGTGAAGGGCTGGCGGGTGACCGAAGTGGCCATCTGCGACAGGCCCATCAGTTCATGCAAACCGACGATCGAGATCAGCGAGGTATCCTTGATCAGCGAAATCCAGTTGTTGCCGAGGCCTGGCAATGCAAAGCGCATGAGCAGCGGCAGACGGATCTTGGCGAACATGACGAACCACCCGAGGCCAAGCGAGTGCCCCGCCTCGATCACTCCGCTCGGAACGGATTGCCACGCACCGCGCAGGACTTCGGCAGCATAGCCACCGAAGACGAGGCTGAGCGCGAAGACGCCAGCCTGGAGAGGCGGCACCTCGACGAAGCCGAAATCCGCGACGAAGAGGTTGACCACTTTCGTCAGCGCCACCGTGCCGCCGAAGTACACGATCAGGATGACCAACAGTTCGGGGGTACCTCGCATCACCAGGCTGAAGCCACGGCCAAGGGATGCCACGGCCCGGTTCGGTGACATCTGCGCCAACGCGCCCAGCATGCCCCAGCACAGGCCGACGAGCAGCGAGAGCGGTCAAAAGGGTGCCGTGGGCGATCTCGTCACCCCATCCCTGCAATAGATCCATGGTCGTCTCCAAAGAAAGACGGAGCCCTCAATCGGCTCCATCCGGTTGTCGTCGCAGATTATTTTGCGGAGGCCGGAAGGACGCTGAACGACCAGTATTTGTCGTTGATCGCCTTGAAGTTGCCATCCTTGAACATGGCGGTCAGCGCACCATCGACATTCTTCAGAAGATCTTCGTCGGCCTTGCGGATGCCGATACCGATACCGGGGCCGAAGTAGGATACGTCGTCGATTTCCGGACCAACGAGACCGTAGTCCTTGCCTTCCGGCTTGCTGAGGAAATCGTTGTCGAGCTTGATGGGGCCAGCAAAAATGAGATCGACGCGGCCGGCCTGAAGATCGAGGATCATGTTGTCGACCTTGTCATACTCGGACACGGTCGCCTGCGGATACTTCTCTGCGATGTATTTCGCATAGGTCGACGAGCGCTGGAGGCCGATGGTCTTACCGGCAACGCCTTCCGGGTTCGGCTCGCCTGCATCCGTCACCGGCTTGGCGTCCAAGGTCTTTAGTCCGACGAACCGGGCGGCCGACGAGCGGTAGGGAACGGAGAAATTGATGCTCTGCAGCCGCTCCTCGGTGATGGACATCGATGCGGAGATCAGGTCGTACTTTCCGGCGAGCAGGCCGGGGATCATGCCGTCCCAGGCCTGGCAGATGATTTCGACCTCACTGCCAATCTGCCTGCCTATGGCACGCGCGACATCGACGTCGAAGCCTTTGATTTCCCCGTTCGCGTCCTGATATCCGAACGGGGGATAGGTGCAGTCGGCTGCCACTTTCAGCGCCGCGGCCTGCGACGACGTTGCGCCGAGCAGAAGGCCGGCGAAGGTGAATACGATGATCTTTTTCATGGGACCTTCCTTGTCAAAAGGCTGCGGTTTTTCGGCATGGGAACAGGGCAGCTGCTTTAAGCGGGCGGCTGCATATGAGGTGTCGCTGGCGGCGACCTGTGTTCAAAGCCAGCAGCACGTACCTGCTCCGGCGATGCTGGTGAGCGCGACTATCTGGTCATGTCTTTGGATCCGACTTGCATTCTGGCCTCCCTCCAGAACCTGTCTTCTGGAACAAAGGATGGCGCGGAAGCAGAACGAGCTAAAGTACCAATTCCCATGAACTGATGGTACCAGACCGAGCTTCAGGAAGATTTGCCGGCTTTCTCCAGAAACCGCCTCGTGACAAGCTCCATCCGCTGAACCGCCCCGGCCAGCCGCTCGGTGGAGAGATTTCCAAATCCCGCTACGAGACCAAAAAGATCCTTCCGCTCAATGCAATAGGAAGAGAGCGGTGGGGTGTCGATCCATGCCCCGCGCAGGAGCCGTGAAAGCTCGACGTCGTCGAAGGGCTCGCGCGCCGTAAGCGTCAAATGGAGACCAGCGTCCAGTTCCGGCACATCGAACACGTCGCCCAGCTTTTCTTTCAGGGACGCGATCATCGCGGTGGCACGATCCCTGTAGAGAGCGCGCGTGCGCCGGATATGAGATGCGAGTTCTCCGCTCGCCATGAAGTCGGCGACCGTATGCTGGTGCGTCAGCGGCGCATAGCAGGAAAGGCTGTCTTGCACTGCCGTAAACGAGGTGATCAGCTCGCGCGGCACGACGAGATAAGCAAGCCGCAGCCCGGGGGCGAGCACACGATTGAAGGAGCTGACATGGATGACCCGCTCGCCACCCTTGCGCGCGGCGAGCGGCACGAGCGGCGTACCGCGCCATCTGATCTCGCTGTTGAAGTCGTCCTCGAATATCCAGCGCTGCGACGTATTGGCCCAGGCGAGAAGCCGTTCAATCGCCGCTTCCGACATGGTTGCACCCGCGGGAAACTGGCCGACCGGCGAAACCAGGATCATCCGGGCATCCGCGGCACGATGCGCGATGTCGTCAGCGTTCAGTCCGTCACGAGAAACGGGCACGGGTGTGAGCCGAAGCCCAGCCGAACGCAGAGTGGACAAGAGCGTCGCGTAGGCCGGGTCCTCGACGCCGACAACGTCACCGGCGTCGAGAAGAACATGCGCGACGAGATTGGCAGCCTGAAGCGTGCTTCCCACGACGATGATTTGGTCAGCCTCGCATCGAATACCGCGCGCCTCGCTAAGATAGATGGCGAGTTGTTGGCGAAGAACCGCCAGACCGCCGCCTTCGCCATACCCGAGGTCAGAAACCGTGAAGCGTCGCCAATAGTTGGCGGCGATCTTGCCGAACTGCTTGTAGGGGAAGATATCCAGCGCCGGCATGCCAGGACTGAGATCCAACTTGTCCTGGCGCGACCAACTCCAATGCCGTACCGACGCCTCTCTCCCCCGTGCAGACAGCGCAACCGGTAAACTCGAAGGCGGCAGGCCTCTTTCTCCTCCAGGCCGCACCGAGTCTTCTGGAAGGCTCTCTTCCACGTAGAAGCCGGAACTCGGGCGACGCTTGATATAGCCCTCGGCCGCCAAGCGATCATAGGCAATGTTGACCGTGTTTCTCGATATCGCGAGATCTCTCGCCATCGACCGGCTGGCCGGCAATCGGGCGCCGCGCGCAAGCTGTCCGTTGACGATCAGCCGGCGCAACTGGATGAAGAGCTGCTCCTGCAACGTCGGCCCACCGGACTTTTCTCGAACGACCATGGTCCAAACGGGATAATTGAACTGTTTCGCTGAAGCCATCCGAGAAATCCCTGTGCGGAGCCGCGCACTATCTCCCTGCCGGGCGGTATTTCGATCTATGAGACGACGTTGCGAATGAAGCGGACGATCTTCTTTCCGACGTTGCAGTACGAATAATGCTGGGCCGTGCTGTAAGTGACAAACTCGCCCGTGGCATAGTCCTGCGCCTCGCCCGATTGGATCAAACGCAGCGCTCCTTCGACAACGAAAAGCATCTCGTGCCATCCTTCGGGGTCCGGCTCGGCCACGTAGCTGTCGCCCGGGCCGAGGGTCCACAGCCACATCTGTGTTTCCCGCGAGGCCGGCGCTGAACAAAGCAGCATCGCGGCGCTCGCCGGTTGGCTTCCGCGCCAGGTGACCTCGTTGATCTCGGCGCGCGTCTCCCTCGACGGATCGCGCACCAACTCGACGAAGTCTACGCCCATCGCGGTCGCCAATTTATCGAGGCTGGAAAGGCTGATGTTCGCGTCGCCGCTCTCGACCGCCGCGATCATCCGCCGGCTGATACCGGATGCATCTGCCAGCGCCGTTTGGCTCAGGCCCGAGGCGAGCCTTAAACGGCGGAGGTTTCCGGAAACGTGGGCCAACACATCGGCCCGGTCTTGACTGTGCAATATATTGCTCATATGGTCCTTCTAGACTACCGGCTTTCACAGCTCAACACATTTCTGTGCGTCTTGCCCTGCATGGGGCGCCAAGGCTTTGGCGTCCATGCAGCGTGACTTCGCACGCCTTTTTGGGATCGTCACAATGCAGAAATTGGTCGTACTCAACGACGAAGATATCACCCGACTGTTGCCCCGGACAGATGTTCGCGCAGCCCTGGAGCGTATGTTCATCGCGCTTGCCGATGGACGGGCTGTGCAGCCGCCACAGACGTTGAGCCTGTTCCCAGCCGGCGGCGGAGACTTCATCACCTATCCAGGCGTTCTTGGAAGCGATGGTGTCTTTGGCACGAAGCTGTCGCCCTATATCCCCGGCACGAATGGGGCGACCGTTACCGCCTGGACGCTTCTGATGTCGATGGAGACCGGGAAGCCGCTGCTCCTGTGTGATTCCAAACGCCTGACGACCGAACGAACGGCCGCGACCACCGCGATTGCCGCCGATCTGCTCGCCTCGAAGGAGGCAAAGATCCTGACGATCATCGGCACAGGCGAAATCGGCATTGCGCATCTTCGGCATGCCGCATCGATCCGTCCGTGGCAGGAAATTCGTCTGTGCTCTCCGGATATTGCCGACCGGCACGGTCTTCCGGTGCAGCTCGAATCGGGCTGCCCGGTGACGACATCCACCTATACCGATACGGCCGCGGCCGGCGCCGACGTGGTCATGCTATGCACCTCGTCCGGCACACCGGTCATCGACGCGTCGAGGTTCGGCGCGGGCGTACTCGTCACATCCATCAGCACCAATGTCGCCAACGCCCACGAGATCGCCCCCGACACGCTCAATCGGTTCGATGTCTATTGCGACTATCGGGCCACCACGCCGGCTGCGGCCGGCGAAATGAAACTTGCCGCGGAACGTGGCCAGTGGAGCACGGATCGCCTTGTTGGCGACCTGCCCGAGCTATTGTCGGGCCGAGCGACTGCCCGGGACACTGGCCGTCCAGCTTTCTTCCGTTCGATCGGGCTCGGGCTCGAAGACATAGCAACCGCCAGCGCCCTGCTTTCCGCAGCACGCAGCTAACCAATTCCAAGACAGCACAGGAGATAGGCAATGAAGATTCGTAATTTCGGCGTCGAGATCTGGATGAACCGCTACGAAACCAGATGCGACTGGAACATCGCCGAGACCTGCGTCGAGTCGCTGACAGTCGCTGAACTCTTGGAGATGGCCGGCAAGACCGACACGATCCTCTCCGAGCTTCTGCCCATGAAGCTAACCTACGGCGCCATCGAAGGCAGCGAACGCCTCCGCAAGCTGGTTGCTGGCCTCTACGAAAAGCAAAGTACAGAAAATGTCGTGGTCACGCACGGCGCCATCGGTGCGAATGCCCTGGTGCACGCAACACTGGTCGAACCGGGTGACCGTGTGATCTCGGTCCTGCCGACCTACCAGCAGCACTATTCCATCCCGGAAAGCTACGGCGCCGACGTACAAATCCTCAAGCTCACGGAAAAGACTGGCTTCCTGCCAGACCTGGAAGAGTTGAAGCGCCTTGCAACACCGGGCACGAAACTCATCGCCATCAACAATCCGAACAATCCGACGGGCTCGCTGATGGATCGCGCCTATCTGGAGAAAATCGTCGAGATTGCCCGCGCCTGCGGCGCGTGGATCCTGTGTGACGAGGTCTATCGCGGTACGGACCAGGAAGGCGACGGAATGACGGCGTCGATCGCCGACCTCTATGAGAAAGGCATCAGCACCGCGAGCATGTCCAAGACTTTCGCGCTTGCCGGCCTGCGCCTTGGATGGATCGTCGCTCCCGTAGAATTGATCCATGCTGTCTCCGTCCATCGCGACTACAACACGATCAGCGTCGGCATGCTGGACGATCATTTCGCAGCCATTGCACTGGAGAACCGCGACAAGATTCTTGCGCGCAGCCAGGCGATCACGCGCACCAACCTCGCCTTGCTTTCCGACTGGGTCGACAACGAGCCGTTGATCTCGTGGATCAAACCGAAATCCGGCACCACGGCACTCCTCAAGTACGATCTGCCCATGTCCTCGGAAGAGTTCTGCATCCGGCTTCTGGAACGTACCGGCGTCATGCTGACGCCTGGCAGCGCGATGGACATGGAAGGGTACGTCCGGATCGGCTTCACCAACAACGGCACCACCCTTCAGGAAGGCCTGAAGCGCATGTCCGAATTTCTTAAGGGCTATCAAACCGCGGCCGCGTGATCAGGGCGGTGGAGATGCAATGTCTCATAACGAAAGGGGAGTGAACATGAAGAAATTGCTTGCCGTCATGACGATTTCGCTGGCAGCGAGTGTCGCCAGTGCGCAAGATCTGCGGGTCGGCACGAGCGCAGATTATCCGCCGTGGGAGTCCGTCGATGCCGCCGGCGAGGTCGTCGGTTTCGACCGCGACGTCGGTAACGAAATCTGCAAGCGCATCGAGGCGAATTGTACATGGCAGAACCAGGCCTATGACGGTCTGCTGCCCGGCCTGCAGGTCGGTAAGTTCAACCTGGTGATCTCGGGCGTTTCAATCAACGAGGAACGGGCGCAGAAGGTCGACTTTTCCGTCGCCTACGCGGACGCCCCAAACGCGATGGTCGTTGCCGCGGGCAGCCTGGTTGCCGAGGCGAAGTCCGCCAAGGATCTGCAGGACAAGCTTGCGAAGGTCGCGATCGGCGTGCAGACCGGCACAACCCATGAGCAGGTGGTTCGCGCCCATTTCCCGGATGCGGACGTGCGCGTCTATGACCGCCCGGACCAGATTGCCGACGACGTTGTCGCGGGACGCATCGATGCCGGCCTGATGGAGCGATCCGCACTGGAGCCGCTTGTGAAGGATCGTGGCGCTGACAAGTTGGTCTATGCCGGCCCGCTCCTGACCAGCGCGGACTTCCCCGAATTCGGCAAGGGACAGGGCGTCGCCATCGCCAAAGGCAACACGGAACTCGCCGCCAAGGTTGACGAGGCCGTGTCAGCGATGCTCGCCGACGGCACGATCAAGACGATCTCCGAAAAGTGGTTCGGCTACGACATTTCCAAGAAATGACGAACACATGAACCACGCGAGGGGGCGAGCAAGCCCGCCTCCTCGCGAGAGGAATTGGACGATGACACTCCCAGACCATATCAAGATCGAAGCGAAGCGAGACCTGACGGACCTCGTCGCGATCCCTTCCGTCAGCGCCCGAGTTGAAGGCCTCGATGCGTGCGCCGATAAGGTTGCCGCTCTTCTCGCCGACGCCGGCTTCCAAACTGCAATCGAGCCAGGGGACGTCGGTCCGTTCGTAACCGGAGAAATCGGCGAGGGCCCCTTCACACTGGTGATCTACAACCACTACGACGTTCAGCCTGAAGAGCCTGTCAATCTTTGGACGGCACCGCCCTTCAGCCTGACGGAGCGCCACGGCGCGCTCTTCGGCCGCGGTGCGGCAGACGACAAGGGTGAATTCGTCAGCCGCCTTGCCGGATGGCGCCTGTTCCGGGAACGACACCCCGGCCCCTTACCCTTTCGCCTGATCTGGATCGTCGAGGGCGAAGAGGAAATCGGAAGTCCTTCGCTCGTACGCTTCCTTGAGAAACGTTATCCAGGCCTTCAAGCTGACCTCTGCTGGTGGGAATTCGGGGAGGTCGATACACGCGGCCGACCGGTGGTCCTCATGGGCTTCAAGGGCGTGTTGGCGATCGAGCTGAGCGTTCGCACCGCACGCGCTGATCTGCATTCCAGCCTCGGCGCCATATTCGATAATCCCCTATGGCGGCTGGCCTCTGCTGTCGCTTCCATGCGCGATGCAGCCGGCCGTGTCCTGATCAAAGGCTTCTACGAAGGCATCAAGCCCGATCGAGCGACGAGCGAACTTGCCGCTTCGCCCCCATTTCCGCTGGAAGACTTAATGGCGGCAACCGGGGGGCAAAAGCTTCTTGGCGCCGTGACGCCATGCAACTTTTACGAGCACCTCAACTTCGAACCCTGCCTGAACGTCAACGGTATCCATGGCGGATACGAGGGCGCTGGCACGAAGACGGTTCTGCCGGCGACCGCGACCGCCAAGCTCGATTTTCGTCTCGTCCCTGGACAGAACCCCAAAGCCGTCGCTGTCCTGGTACGCCTGCACCTGGACGACAACGGCTTTTACGATATCGAGCTGATCGTTCACGACGCCGAGGTCTTGGGTGTTCGCAGCGATCCGTCGCATTGGGCCGTCAAGCTCGGGGCGAAGTTGCTGGAAAAGTGGTTCGGCCAGCCTGCCATCCTTCAGCCGAGTTCGGCAGCCTCGGGGCTTGCGCACCCCTTCGTGCATCAGCTCGGCGCCACGCTTTTCGGTGCGGGCATCACGCACCATGGCGCAATGTTGCACTCTCCCGATGAGAACATCCTCATCGACCAGTTCCACCAGATGATCGGCTTCTCCGCAGACTTCTTCTCCGCGCTCGCCAGCCAGTGCGGATCGGCGGCAGACGTTGGTTACCAGCAACGCGAGACCGGGTCATGATCGAGGCGGTTGTCCAGTATTTTCCCCAGCTCCTGCAGGGCTTCCTCGTCACGCTTTCCGTCGCCGTCGGAAGCTTTGTCCTTGGACTGATCTTCGCGGTCGTGCTTGCACCGGCCGCGGTCTACGGATCCGCCCCGGTTCGCAAGGTCATCGCCGGTTACGTCAGCCTCATTCGGGGTCTGCCGGAACTGCTGGTCATCTTCCTGATCTTCTACGGCGGCACGGTTCTATTGACCGGTCTTTTCGGCGTCTATGTCGAAGTGGATGCTCTCACCGCCGGCATCGCAGCGCTGACTGTCGTCTCGACCGCCTATCTGACGGAGATCGTCCGCGGCGCACTGGTCGGGGTGTCGTCAGGTCAATGGGAGGCGGCACTCGCTCTCGGCCTTCGCAGGCCCGGAGCGTTCCGGCTCATCGTCCTGCCGCAGATGATGGTCCGAGCCCTGCCCGGCCTCGGCAATCAGTGGCTCGTGATCCTGAAGGAGAGCGCCTTGGTCTCGATCGTCGGACTCGAGGAATTGATGCGCAAATCCGTCGTCGCGGCCGGCGCAACCCACAAGCCCCTCGCCTTCTACCTTACGGCTGCGGCGCTGTATGTGCTGGTGACCGGCGTCTCGACGCTCTTCATCAATGCCTAC
This sequence comes from Ensifer sp. ENS03, assembly GCF_014852035.1. Taxonomy (NCBI): domain Bacteria; kingdom Pseudomonadati; phylum Pseudomonadota; class Alphaproteobacteria; order Hyphomicrobiales; family Rhizobiaceae; genus Ensifer; species Ensifer sp. ENS03. The sequence goes on from NZ_JACVAV010000015.1 coordinate 60,083, forward strand.
AACCAGCGCCTGACCACTCATCTGCGGTAGTCCCATGTCATTGGATCTTTTTCTTCCCGCTTTCATCACCATCAAGAACGGCTTCGTTCTGACACTGATCATCACCCTGGCGAGCTTCCTCGTGGGACAGGTGCTCGCGCTGCCGGTCGCCCTGGCTCTGTCCTCTCCCTCAAGGTGCTTGCGGCTTCCGGCGTCTGCCTACACATTCGTCATCCGTGGCAGCCCGCTTCTCGTGCAGCTCTTCATTGTCTACTACGGCTTAGGACAGCTCGAGGCCGTTCGCGAGAGCGTCCTCTGGCCCATCCTCCGTAGCCCGGTCTACTGCGCCGTCCTGACGATCGCCCTCAACTCGGCCGCCTATTCGGCTGAGGTCCTGGCCGGTGCAATCCGGCAGGTGCCCAAAGGGCAGTGGAAAGCCGGGAAAGCCCTCGGGTTGGCAAAATACGTCCTGTTGATCAAGGTCGTCCTGCCGCAGATCTACCGCGCCGTGTTGCCAAGCATCGGCAACGAACTGATCCTCGTCATGAAGGGGTCGACCCTCGCCAGCGCGGTCACGGTCATGGAAATGACCGGTGCAGCCCGCGTATTCGTCGCCAAGACCTATGCACCATTCGAAACGTTCCTGATCGCGGGTGCCATCTATCTCTTGATCGGCGCCGCCTTCGGTCCGGTCTTCAAGGGGCTCGAAACAAGGTTCGCCATCCCAGGCCGATAAGCCAACACGATCGTCAGTCACGAGAACTGCAAGCGGAGAACGTCTTCCGCGCGGCGCAGCCAATGCACACTTCTGGAGGAGAAAAAATGTCAAAGTCAGCAGTCAAGATCGCCGGCATGAACAAGTGGTACGGCGCTTTCCACGTCTTGAAGGACATCGATCTAGATGTTCAGCAGGGTGAACGCATCGTCATTGCCGGCCCGTCGGGCTCCGGCAAGTCGACGATGATCCGCTGCATCAATCGGCTCGAAGAGCACCAGAAGGGCAAGATCGTCGTCGACGGCATCGAGCTCACCAACGACCTGAAGAAGATCGATGAAGTGCGCCGCGAAGTCGGCATGGTGTTCCGGCACTTCAACCTCTTCCCGCACCTGACGATCCTCGAAAACTGCACGCTTGCGCCGATCTGGGTGCGCAAGATGCCGAAGAAGCAGGCCGAGGAACTGGCGATGCACTTCCTGAAGCGCGTCAAGATCCCCGAGCAGGCGAACAAGTATCCGGGCCAGCTCTCCGGTGGTCAGCAGCAGCGCGTGGCGATCGCGCGTTCGCTGTGCATGAAGCCGAAGATCCTGCTCTTCGATGAGCCGACCTCGGCGCTCGACCCGGAAATGGTCAAGGAAGTGCTCGACACCATGGTGTCGCTCGCCGAAGAAGGCATGACCATGCTGTGCGTGACCCACGAAATGGGCTTCGCCCGCCAGGTCGCCAACCGCGTGATCTTCATGGACCAGGGCCAGATCGTCGAGCAGAACTCGCCGGCCGAGTTCTTCGACAATCCGCAGCACGAGCGCACCAAGCTGTTCCTCAGCCAGATCCTGCACTGACCGACGGCATTGCACCATTCCGCGCGTCCGCGCCCGTTCTTGTCGAGCCCCGCTCGATGTCATAATTACCCCGGCCGATCATTCGTCGGCCGGGGCCCGGCCGCGACCGGATGGCTATCGACAAAGCCGTCGCAATCCTCAAGGTGGCAAAGCGCTCGATGATTGTCGCCGGCGCTTGTGCCGCCGGTGCGCCAACCCATTGCAGGAAAACGCGGCGCGCCAGCCGCAGCGACACCCGTCGACGTGAGTTTCCAGGTAGACGCTCGTCAGGTTAGAGCTTCGCCCTCGTCGACCGCGGCGTGGACAAAAGAAGGCTCGTCTCGCTGCCCATAATGCCGGGCACGAGACGGATCTTGCGCAGCACGGCATCGAAGTTGGCCAGGCTCGATGCGCTGAGTTCCACCAGCAAATCCCACCGGCCGTTCGTCGTGTGAATCTGCGAGATTTCAGGAAAGCCGCCGAGCGTGCGGATCACCCGATCGGTCACATGGCCCTCGATCTCAACCATCATCACCCCACGAACGACATCTTCAAGCGCATCGGCACGCAGCATCACCGTGTAGCCGAGGATGGTCCCGTCCTGCTCCATCCGCTCGATGCGCGCCCGCACGGTCGCCCGCGAGGCGCCCGTTTCCAGCGCGAGGTCCGAGACACTTCGACGCCCATTGCCGCGCAACAGCATCACGATCTTCTGGTCGAGAGCATCCATGCCGATTTGGATTCCGTTCTTATCAATTTGGTCAAACTAGCATCTCGATATGCCAAAATTCAATGTTCAATCCGCCATCGATGACTTTTATAATCATGAAAACAAACGGGAGTACACTATGGACTGCACGCTCATCGGCGCGCCCCTGCAAATCGGGGCAGGGCAGCTTGGCTGCGAGATGGGGCCGAGCGCCCTGCGCATCGCTGGCCTTCGTACGGCACTGGAAGAACTGGGCCATTCGGTCAAGGACAATGGCAATCTCAGCCCGCGGGCGTTCGACGAGATGCCCCATCCGAACAAGGCCGTCCATCACCTCGGCGAAACGGTCGCCTGGGTCGAAGCGCTGTCTGCTGCTGCCTACGAACACAGCAAGGCAGGCATGCCCATCTTCCTCGGCGGCGACCACGCCATCTCCGCGGGCACCGTTCCGGGTCTCGCACGCCGAGCCGCCGAACTCGGGCGGCCGCTGTTCGTGCTCTGGCTGGACGCCCATACCGACTTCCATACTCTCGAAACGACGGTCAGCGGCAACCTGCACGGCACGCCCGTCGCTTACTATACCGGCCAGACCGGTTTCGATGGCTTCTTCCCTGCGCTTGCCCATCCCGTTGCCACACAAAACGTCTGCATGATCGGTATCCGCAGCGTTGACGCCGCCGAAAAGGCCGCCATTCGCACCACCGGCATCACGGTGCACGACATGCGCGTAATCGATGAGCATGGCGTGGCCGTCCTCGTCCGCAATTTCATCGAACGGGTCCGGGCCGCAAACGGCCTCCTGCATGTCAGCTTCGATGTCGACTTCCTCGAGCCGGACATCGCGCCGGCCGTTGGCACCACGGTACCGGGAGGAGCAACTTTCCGCGAGGCGCACCTGATCATGGAAATGCTGCATGACAGCGGGCTGGTGACCAGCCTCGACATTGTCGAACTCAATCCGTTCCTCGACGAGCGCGGCAAGACCGCTCGGCTGCTCGTCGATCTCGTCGCCAGCCTGATGGGCAAGCGGGTGATGGATCGCCCGACTGTCACTGGCTGATTTCGATTGTTCTTTGGTTGGAGGAAAAATGAATACTGATCCGAAACTGAACGTGGTTCCGTTCGTAAGCGTCGACCACATGATGAAACTGGTTCTGAAGGTCGGCATCGACCGGTTCCTGACGGACCTGGCGGCCACAATCGAGGAGGACTTCCGCCGCTGGCCGGTCTTCGACAAGACCCCGCGCGTCGCTTCCCATTCGCAGGAAGGCGTCATCGAGCTGATGCCCACCAGCGACGGAACGCTTTACGGCTTCAAATACGTCAATGGTCACCCGAAGAACACGCGCGATGGCCGCCAGACCGTGACGGCCTTCGGCGTGCTCTCGGATGTCGGCAACGGCTACCCGATGCTGCTGACCGAAATGACGATCCTGACCGCGCTACGCACTGCGGCAACGTCCGCGGTCGCGGCGAAGTACCTCGCCCGGCCGAATGCCCGGACCATGGCCATCATCGGCAATGGTGCGCAGAGCGAATTCCAGGCTCGCGCCTTCAAGTCGCTGCTCGGCATCGACAAGCTTCGCCTCTACGATATCGACGCCTCCGCCACCCGGAAATGCGCACGCAACCTCGCGGGCCTCGGCTTCACCATTGAAGAATGCACCTCAGTCGAAGAGGCGGTCGAAGGCGCAGACATCATCACCACGGTCACCGCCGACAAGCAGTACGCGACGATCCTATCGGACAACCATGTCGGCCCCGGTGTCCACATCAACGCGGTGGGCGGTGACTGCCCCGGCAAGACCGAACTCAGCAAGGACATTCTGCTGCGCTCGGACATCTTCGTCGAATATCCGCCGCAGACACGCATCGAAGGCGAAATCCAGCAGCTGCCGGCCGAGCACCCCGTCATCGAACTCTGGCAGGTCATGACCGGCGAGACAGAGGGCCGCAAGAGCCCGGATCAGATCACGCTCTTCGACAGTGTCGGTTTTGCGATCGAGGACTTCTCCGCCCTCCGCTACGTCCGGGACCAGATTGCCGAACACGGTATGTTCACAGAACTCGACCTCCTCGCTGATCCCGACGAGCCACGTGACCTCTACGGCATGCTTCTGCGGTGTGAGAAGAAACTCGAAGCGGCATAGACTGACGCGAAGTAATCACGTTCCCCGGTTTGTCGACGGTCAAGCCGGGGAACGCTGGGCGTCAGTCGCCAAGCAGCCTGATAGAGGCCAATTGAGCGCCTTGAAGGGAATCGAACTTACTACCCAATTCCTTGAAAACCGCGACAAAAAGTAATACCTTGGATAAATCATTCCTTACACAGGTCCGGCCATGACGACGACAGTTACATCCAAGGGACAAATTACAATTCCCAAGCCTGTGCGCGATCTCTTGGGTATCGTGCCTGGAAGCAAGATAGACTTCCGACGCACTTCAGATGGAAGCGTTGTCCTCGTCCATGCTACGAAAAAGCAGCCGCCCAGCCGCTTCGCGAAACTACGAGGGCATGCGGGCAAGGGCCTCGACACTGACGCGATCATGGCGCTTACGCGTGGCGAACCGTGATACTCGTAGACACGAATGTCCTTCTCGACGTCGTTACCGATGATCCAACTTGGGCCGATTGGTCGATAGCCCAGCTGGAAGCCGCAAGCCTCGGGGGAGCAATCTGGATCAACGACATCGTCTACGCCGAACTCTCCGTCCGCTACGATCGGATAGAAGACGTTGACGGCTTGCTTGATCAAGCGGGGTTGGAGTTGACGGCGGTACCGCGTGAGGCCCTCTTTCTGGCGAGCAAGGTTTTCACACGATATCGCAAAGCAGGCGGAACGCGGACAGGGGTGCTCCCTGATTTCTTCATCGGTGCGCACGCAGCGGTTAGCGGAATTTCGCTGCTCACACGCGACGTCGGCCGTTACCGCACCTATTTCCCAACGTTGACGCTGATTGCGCCGAACTTGCCGACCTGATGAAGCTGCTCATGGGAGGCTCAGTTCCCGTCGATACGTTATGCGATCAAAAATGCACAGAACCGGAAGATACGCGTTGCGCAAACGCGGGAGGAATACTGTGCGTTGCCGCACTTCAGCAGAGAGTCAGGGACAGGCGGCGACCCCACTCCCCGTTGCTGGAACATTCTCGCAGCTCAACGGTTTTGCGTTCACAAACCAGGAGGTGGAAGATGATTGGTGTGAACCAGCAATCGATTGAAGATCAAATCGCCGAATTGCGATCGCAGATCGCGGAGGTGAAGCAAGCTGTGAGTGAGGGGATCAATTCTGCGGCTGAAGGCGCCTCTGGAATAGCTAGGAACGCAGCCCAGACGGTCCGACAGCAAGGACAGGGCGCAATAGAGGCCGCGCGGGAAAATCCCGGAACAGCAACGACAATCGTCAGTACGGCCGCGCTTATCGGATTTTGCATCGGCCTATACCTGGGCCTTTCTTCGACGAGTGGCGTTCGGGCGCGCTGGTAGGCAGGAGCCCCTTATCTTTCGAAGCCCAATCGAACATCCCTAGCATTTCTAACCGAGCAAGTGATCCGCAGCCGGATGGCATCTGTTAGTCGGCAAAGGGCGTGTTAGGTAAAGACTCCTTGCCGATTGCCGATTTGTCGGTGCCGCCGCCCGCCAGCGATCCCGGTCAGCCGGCTCTTGCGGTCGAAAGCTGACGACGAATTTGGACGCGCGCGGCTCGAAAGGCCGAGGCGCAAGGGTGAGCTTCCCTCCACTCAAGCCAAAGCCAACCGAAGTGTTGCCGACAGAGTTCGCCTCGACGAACGGGGCGCGACGCTCGACGTAGTTGCCGTTCGAGTTACCAGCGACCTGCACGCCGATAGGCCGATTGATGCCGGGGGTGCCATGTTCACAGAACTCGACCTCCTCGCTGATCCCGACGAACCGCGTGACCTCTACGGCATGCTGCTTCGCTGCGCGAAGAAGCTCGAAGCGGCATAGACTGACGCGAAGCAATCACGGTTTGTCGACGCTCAATTGGGGGCCAAAGGATCAGTTGACCCGGGCTCCTTCGGCGCAGAACAGATGGATCTTCTGGTTGTTCGGCTGGAGATAAATCTGCTCCTCAGGCTTCAGGTCCACGCGGCGATGCAGCACGACCCCCGCCGTGTGCGTGCCCACGCGCACCAGAAGGTGGGTTTCGGCGCCGGTTGGCTCGACGGTCAGCACGGTTGCCGGTATGCCGGTTTCGGCTATCTCCAGATCTTCCGGGCGGATGCCGTAGGTGCGTGCCTCACCGTGACCCAGCGACGCCGGCAGCGGCAGGGAAACACCGCCGTCAATGAAAAAGCCGCCATCACCGACGTTGCCCTCAAAGAGGTTCATCGACGGCGAGCCGATGAAGGTGGCGACAAAGGTATTGCCCGGGCGATCGTAGAGGTCGAGCGGCTTGCCGATCTGCTCCACGCGGCCGGCGCGCATGACGACGATCTTGTCGGCCATGGTCATGGCTTCGATCTGGTCGTGGGTAACGTAGACGATGGTCGTGCCGAGCCGCTGGTGCAATTCCTTGATCTCGCTGCGCATGGTCACGCGCAGCTTAGCATCGAGATTGGACAGCGGCTCGTCGAAGAGGAATACCTTGGGGTGACGAACGATGGCGCGGCCCATGGCGACACGCTGGCGCTGGCCACCGGAGAGTTGCTTGGGCAGGCGGTCGAGCAATGGTTCGAGCGCAAGAATTCCGGCGGCCTCCTTCACCAGCTTATCGATCGTCGCCTTGTCTCGACCCTGGAGCTTCAGGGAGAAGCCCATGTTCTCCTTGACCGTCATGTGCGGATAGAGTGCGTAGCTCTGGAACACCATGGCGATGTCGCGCTCCTTGGGTGCGACGTCGTTGACGACGCGCCCATCGATGCGGATTTCGCCGCCGCTGATGTCCTCGAGCCCCGCAAGCATGCGCAGGAGCGTGGACTTGCCGCAGCCGGACGGTCCGACGAGCGTGACGAATTCTCCATCCTCAATGTCCACGGAAACGCCGTGGATGACTGAGGCTGCGCCATACTGTTTCAGAACGCGGTCGATCGCTACCGATGCCATTTTTCTTCCTCCCTCAAATCTTGAGTTGCCAGATTTTCGCGCCCGTCACGGCGCCGGTCAGCCTTGCCGATCGCGCGGCGGCAAATCCCGGAATGCGCTTGGTGCCTGTCCAGCGGCCGTTGTCGGCAAAGACCTCGATCGAGCCCGCATCGAGGAAGATGCGCAGCTGCGAAGGTCTGGCGCCTGACGCCAGATATCGCGGTGGCGGCTTGCCGGTACCGGCATCGAAGAGGATTGCAAGGCCCTCGTCATCGAGCCTGACGCCAAGCGCGACATCCGGGTGATCGAGGACGAGCTCGAAAGCCGCGCCGGCCTCGGGCAGTGCAAGCACGATCTCAACCGCACCGCTTTCGAGTGGAACCGTTTCGCCCGCAGCAAGGGCTGTTTCATCGAGCAGCCTGTGGCGCAGGCTTTCGACTGCCGCGACCGGCGGCGTCAACACGGCACCCCCATCGAGAAGCACGCGACGCGGCAAGGTCATCGCCGTCGGGAAATCGTCCTTCTTGGAAAAGTCTGTCCAGTTGGCAAGCCAGGCGATGCCGACCGGTTCGTCGCCGTCGACGAAGGCCTGGAAGGCGTAGGCGTCGGAGCCGAAATCCAGTTCCTGTTCGAATTCGGCCGTGAACGCCCGGCCGTCGAAGCGGCCGACGGTGACGGATGTGAGGTTGCGCCGGCCGGTGGCCGGGTCACGGCTTGTGAGCAGGCCAAAGATCAGCGCCCAGCGGGTCTCCGGATCATCCGCCATGCCGCCGACCGGCAGCATGCACGGGCACTCCGCTGCGGTCATGCCGAAACCGTCCTCGCGATGGATGATGTCGAGGAAGGTCCAGCCCGTGGCACCCTGCAGATCCGCCGTCTCGTAAAGCAGGACGACACCGCCCGATCGGTCGCGACTGCCAAGCAGCATCTTCCAGCGGCCGTCCGGGCCCTTGAACACATAGGGATCGCGGAAATCAGTCGTGAGGTTCAGACCCTCCGGACGGATAGGCAGGATCACCTCGGACGGGCCGGCAACGATGCCGTCTCGGCTGACGGCCGAGAGCTGGATCTGCTCCTCCGGCTCCCGGTCGCGAACGTGTTCGGTGTAGAAGACCCGGATGTCGTCCCCGTCCGGCCCGGAGACGGGGACGGCCGAGCCGGAAAAGGCGCCGCCACGGCCATCGTCCTTTTCCGACAGGTGGTCCGCCGGAAACAGGAACATCGGCAGGTGCGTCCAGCGGATCAAATCTTTCGAGACCGCATGGCCCCAGTGCATGGTGTTCCAACGCAAGCGATGCGGATAGTGCTGGTAGAAGAGATGACCGAGACCCTTGAACCGGCCGAAGCCGTTCGGGTCGTTCATCCAGCCGAAGGGCGGTCGGAAATGGTAGCTGCCGGGAACCTCGGGCGGCGCCGTGCGGACGTCGCAATGGAGGACGCGGATCCCCTCCTCCATTACCGTCTGCGGGTGGAACGCATAGGCGACGGAGAGCGCGGTTGTTTCCGCATCATAGGCAAGCACCGTGCGGCCAGTCGTCCCGAGCGTCACCGCGAAGAATTCGAACTCCCCGGCGCGGCGCGTGGACGGACCGGCAATCTCACTGCGGTCTAAGGTGACGGACAGTATTGCCTCGTCGCCAATTTTGCGCGCCTTCAGCCAGAGATGCAGCACGGTCCCGGCCGGGAGTTCGGCCTCGACGATTTCAAGCACGGGGCTCGCGGGTTTTGTCTGCGAAGTCATAATCAACCTTTCACGGCGGAGCCGACGAACGAACTTACGAACCAGCGCTGGAAGGCGAGGTAAAGGATGAGGACAGGGATCATCATCAGCACGGACGCGGCCATGGCGCGGTCCCAGTAAATGCTGTCCTGTCCGAAGAAGGTGGCGATCGCGACGGAGATCGGCCGGGCATAGTCGGTCTGGGTGACCAGCGTCGGCCACAGATACTGGTTCCAGCTCTCGATCCCCATCAGGATCGAGACCGTCGCAAGCGCCGGCAGGCTGAGCGGCATGTAGATCGACCGGTAGATGCGAAACGCCGACGCTCCATCCATCTCCGCAGCTTCGTAGAGTTCCTTCGGTAGCTGGGCGAAGAACTGGTAGAACAGGAAGACATAGAGCGGGCTTGCCACCCAGGGCAGGATCTGCACGGCAAACGTATCCGTCAGGCCCACCCGCGACATCATCACGACGAGCGGCATGATGATGCTTTCCTGCGGGATGACGTAGAGCGCGACCACGAGGGCGAGCAGGATCGCCTTGCCGCGAAGCGACCCCCAGGCGAGAACGAAGCCCGCCATGGAATTGATGATCAGCCCGGACACGACGGTGACGACGAGGATCACCAGCGAGTTGACGAGGTAGCGACCATAGGCAAGTTCGCCGGAGAAATTGGCGATCTCGCGGTAGTTCGACAGGGTCGGATCGCTGACCCAGAAGGCGCGGAAGCTGCCCATGTCCGCAAGGATGCGGAAACGGTCATCCTTGAGGCTGGCGATCAGCAGCATGAAGAGCGGCGAAATCATCACCAGAGCGATGATGAAGATGCAGACGGTCTGGACGACACGCAGGCCCGTCTTGCTGTTGCCGCGGGGGATCGCCAGCGGGGCTGGCTGGCTGAGCACGAGATCAGACATCGAAGCGCCTCAGGAGTTTGCGCTGGAGAAGCGCGATCAGAAGAACGATGACGAAGAGAATGACGGAGACGGCGGATGCGTATCCGAGCTTCTGTTCCTCGAAGCCGGCACGCACCATGTAGTGCACGACGGTCTCCGTGCTTTCCTTCGGTCCGCCCTGGGTCAGGATCGCAACCTGCGTGTAGAGCTTGAAGGCCTGGATCGTAGTGATGACCAGCACGAAGACGTGGGTCGGACGCAGGCCCGGCATGGTGACGTGCCAGAAGCGGCGAAACGCGCTCGCGCCGTCGATGCGGGCCGCGTCATAAAGTTCCTCGGGAATGCCCTGCAGGCCGGCGAGGTAAATGATCATCTGGAAGCCATAGGCCTGCCAGGCCGAGAGCAGCACGATCGAGAACATTGCCCAATTGGGGTCGCCGAGCCAGTCAATCGGCTGGATCATGCCGCCGGACAGGAAACCGACGATCTGGTTGAGGGGACCGCTCGGATATTGGAACAACGTGCCCCAGATCACGCAGACGACCACCATGGATGTAATCGCCGGCAGAAAGAACATTCCGCGCAGAAGGTTCTGCATCGGCAGCTTCTGGTGCAGCAGCAGCGCCGTCAGGAAGGCAAGACCGCACTGAACCGGCAGCACCCAAGCGGTGAAGCGGGTGACATTCCAGAGCGACGTCCAGAACAGCGGATCGGCGAACACCCGCTGGAAATTCAGGAGGCCGACGAAACGCACCGGCGTCGGACGCGGCACCAGCGGCTGATTGGTCATCGCCGTCCAGAAGGATAGAAGAAACGGCGTGATCAGGAAGATGGCGAGCAGCAGCACGGCCGGTGCGATCATCGCGACCTCCTGCCAGAACCGCTGCCGGTCGCGCCGCCTGGCGGGGCGTGGCAGCGCGGCCGTAGACGTCTGTTGCAAGGTCATGGTCTCCTCCTCATCGCTCATCCTCCCGAAATCGCGCGGGGCCGGCCAGCGGGACGGCCCTGCAAAATTCGCCCTATTGCTGCTCGTCGAAGGGCGGGTAGCCGGCGTTGTCCTCGATGTCCTGATCGATCTTCTTGGCCGCAGCCGTCAGTGCCTCCTGCGCATCACCGCCATTGAAGATCTTGTCGACCGCCTGCATGAAGGCCGAGGTGATCGTCGGATAGGCCGGGTGGGGCGGACGGGCGACGGCGGTTTTCGAGGCCTGCTCGAAGGCGACGGCAAGCGGCCCGCCTTCAGCGTAGAGCGGGGATTCTGCCGCAAAGCTCTTCAGGCCCGGATAGGCCGACTGGGTCTTTGCATAGTCGCGATAGTTCTTGTCCTTCAGAAGGAAGCTCAGGAATTTTCCGGCGGCCTCAGGGTTTTCGGAGCTCGCCGAGATGCCCCAGATCCAGGTGCCGTTTGGGCTGACGCCCTTTTCGCCGATCTTCGGCAGCGGCATGACGACGATGTTGTCCTTCATCGCAGCGGCAGCTTCGGCGTAGAACCAGTGCCCACCCATGGCAAGCGCTGCCGGCTGCCCCTCTGCATAGAACTGGTTGGTGCCGGACGAGGTCGGAACAACCCAGCCGTTTTTCACCCAGGTCTGCATCATCGCCAGCGCCTTGACGCAGGCTTCGCTGTCGAGCGTGCCGCTCGCCTTCCAAGCCTTGCGATCGATCAGGTCGCAGCCCGCACTTTCGAGCAGCGGGCCGTAGGCATAGGTAATCCACTCGGTCTTGATCCCGTAGCCGCGGAACGTGTCGATCGGCCACTTCACGCCATCGAGCTTGGAGAGCTTTTCGAGATAGCCTTCGAACTCCTCGCGCGTCCATGCATCGTCGACGGATTTCGGAATGCGTGCACCGATGGCTTCGAGATACTTTTTGTTGCCGTAGAGTACGACCGAGGAGTCGGTAAGGCCGATCGCATAGAGGTCCTTGTCGATCGGGTAGGTGCCCTGGGCAATGTTCGAACCGGTCATGTCGTCGAGCACATCCTTGTCGACGAGTGGCTTGATGGGCTGCAGGTAGCCCGACCAGACGTAGTTGGCGAGAAACGGAGCGTCGAGTTCCATCACGTCCGGCAACTGCTTGGCCATGACGGCTGCGCTGAACTTCTCGTTATAGGCGTCGTGTGGCGCGTAGATCATCTCGACGTCGATATCGGGATTGGCTGCCTCGAAGCGCTTGGCGACGTCGCCATAGGCCTTCACCCAACCCGGATCGCCCTGGTGCATCACATGGATGACGGATTTTGCCTCTGCAAAACCGGCGCTCCACAAGAGTGCAGAAGACGCGAAAAGCGCACTAAGTAAACGATTACCCAAATAAGTCGTCATTGATCTTCTCCTCCTATTCAATTCGACAAGAATGCTGGTTGCTAGACCGATGCCCGCTCGACCAGATGAAACGGCAGCTTTCGCAGATGCGGCGGCTCAGGCTCCCCTGCGAGCAGGATCCCCATGGCCAGGCGCCCCATCGCGCGGTGCGGCAGGGCCATCGTCGTCAACGGCGGATCCAGCCGCGAGGCGAGCTCGACCTGGTTGTCGAAGCTGGCCACCGCAATGTCGTCCGGGATTTTAAGGCCGGCGCGCGCTAGAGCCGCATAGACTTCCATTGCGACACGGTCGTTGCCGCACAGGATCGCGTCCGGCCGCTGACCGGCGGCCAGCAATGTCTCGACATGCGACGCGACGAGGCTCGGAGCGCGGTCGCTATAAACGCTGCGGCGCACGGCCGGAAGCACACCAATCGGTTCGATGCCGGCCTCTTCAAGGGCTGCGCGAAAACCCTTCTCTCGTAGCGCCCCGGCAAGGATACCCGGCAGGTTGATGAAGGCGATGCGGCGGCGGCCAGAGGCGAGCAGGTAAAGCACGATCTCGCGCGCCCCACCTTCTTCGTCGGGGACCAGTGACGTGACGCGCCCGGAGGCCTCGCGGCAATTGATCATCACGCCGACGGAGCCCGCGAGTGCCGGCGGCAGATCGACGTCCTTGTGGTACATGGCGGCATAGGCAACGGCACGCGGCCGGAACTGCTGCACCTCGTCGACCACGGAGCCGATTGACTGTCCGCTGCTGTGGTTGACGGCAAACACTGCCATGCCTGCACTGCGCGCAGCACCATCGAGCCCGCGCACGATTTCGGTGGCGAACGGCGAAGTGATGAGGCCATCAGAAACGACGCCGACCAGCGGTAGCCATCCCTGACGCACACCGCGCGCGGCGAGATTGGTCACGTAACCCAGTTCCTCGGCGATCGCCTTCACCTTCTGGCGGGTATCGTCCGACATGCGCGCGGAGCCGCCGTGCAATGCGCCGGAGACCGTCTTCACCGAGACGCCTGCACGCTCCGCAATGTCAGAAAGCGAGATTGCCACGATGCTCCTGAACTCCGTTGGGTTATCGATTACCCTATAGTTTAAACCACGGTCTTTTGTCAAGCGGAGCCGACGGGTCCTTGTGACTTCGCCGACAAACCGCTGGTTCGTCGCAGGCGTCCATCTGACCCAAGCGACCCCTCTGCCCTTCGTTGCCCGTGGCCAAGGCGTCACGGCAGTCTTCCCTGGGGACCAAGCGACGGCGGCGATCTTCGACGTGCTCGACAACGCCGTCGAATGGGAGAGCAAGGTGGAATATGACCTTCTCGCCGCAGCCAGCGCCTTGATGGCCACCTATTTCAGCATCCTGCACCGCACGACAGAATGGCTCGCCCAAAATGGCCTGCCAGGGCTGCGCCTATCTCGCGCCCCTGTTTGCCGGCCTTTCTGAAGCGGCAATTCACGCAGGCAAGGATGTCGATTTCGTCGAGATGAGCCGCGAGTTTGCCACCAAGAGCGGCCCCAACGAACAGATGTTCCGGGACTTCGACGAAAGGGGCGGAACCCAAGCGCTGACGCGAGCGCTCGGCAGAGTGTTCGAGCGGATCCACAACCGCTAACAGGTGACACTCGCCGCCATTTCTCCCCATGCGGTTGATTAGATCACGAATTCCTCCTCATAGGTCTGCGGCTCGGGAACGACCGTAACCTCCACCGGTACGATCCAATTGGCCGCGTAGCTCTCGAAGTCGGAACGCTGCTGGTCGGGCTGCACGCGCCCCGCCGCATCGATCGCGCGACATCGCAGTTTGTATTGCCCCACCTTTTCAGGGGTCCACGTGTACTCCCACAAGCGCCATGCAAAAGGACGTTCTTTCTCGAGGAGGCTTGCCTCGCGCCAGCCACTTCCATCTTCGGTGCAGACCTGAACCTGCCGGATAGCAGCCTCGCCGCCCCAGGCGGCTCCGAAAATTCGATAGGGTTGGCCGGCGATGAGACGCGCGCCCTGCACGGGTCGCGCGATCTGCGCTTTGACCTCCATCTCCGTGAGGGGGACTAGGCTCGGTTCCCCGAGGTTGCGCTCCCAACGGAAGTACTCACGCGCTTGCCAGTAGCCAAGGAATGGTTGTTCCAAAACCGTGATATGGGTGATCCACTTGACCCAAGCCATGCCGAACCAGCCACCCACAACCGCGCGCAGCGGGTAGCCGTGATCGCGCGTCAACGGCTCCTCGTTCATCGAATGGGCAAGGATCGTGCTGTGCGCCATGGCCTTCTCAAGCGGTAGACTACGCGCAAAAGCGATGGGGCCAGGAGAAGCCGTTTTTTTGTTCGTGTCGACGACGCCGCTGTCTGCGCCCACAAGCAGGACCTCACGCGCGTTAGGCTTAACGCCCGCCATTTCCAATATCTCGCTGAGAAGAACTCCTGTCCACGCAGCATTGCCGACGGCTCCGTTCTGCCACTGCAACCCCTCCTTCGGTGGCACATAGTAGACGCGGCCATTCCCGGCGCATTCGACGACGGCAGTCAAGGTCGTGCTCCGCATCGCCTTGATGCTGTCGAGATCAAGTTCGAGCGGCCGCGCCACCGCCCCGTCAACGCGCAATCTCCAGTCTCGCGCATCGAGGTCCGGCGAGGGGAAATGGTTTCTCACGAAGAACAGCTCGGTTGGGATCAGCAAATCGGAGAGCGACGCAAATGGAAACTCGGTATTCTGTGGGGATTTTTGTCGAACTATCAGGCTGGGTTGCTCTGGTGTCGGCATCGTTCTCGTCTCTCCTTCCAAAAGCACAACCTCGGTATCCATCCCGGCGGGTTCCGGTTAGATCACACCCCGCGCAGTGCGCCTGTCGCGTTCCGCCTTCGGCCGCATTCTCGCCTATACCGCACGTTTCGAGCATCGATCTCGGACGGCAGCTTACTGCATGGTCACATCTCTCTTTCGCGCCGGCTTGTCGTTGAGACAGTACCTCTGCAGAAGACCAGCGACATGTTGTTGGCAGGCATCTCGATCGTCTCGCGGAGAACAAGTCCAGCGGCCTCACCCAATTGTTCAAGGTCAGCGATATCACGCACACCCCAAGATGGGTTGCGCTCCTTTAGAGCGGCGTCGAAAGCAGCATTCGAGGGGGCGTTGTGTACGCCGTCGCGCATAAAGGGACCGTAGAGAAGGAGAAGCCCACCATCGTGAAGCAAACGGCCAGCTCCTTCGAACAATCCTGAGCTTGCCGTCCATGGCGCGATGTGGATCATATTGATCGATAAGATGGCGTCAAAATGCCCCGTTTGTTCGACGATCCATTGTCCTGAGCACACATCAATATCCCGCGGTGCCAGCACATTCTTCAGCCTTGAGAATTTGATCCAGCTAGACGTACTGACGCGGGCGTCGGCATCCGGATCGCTCGGCTGCCAGGTGATGTCTGGCATTGCCCCCGCAAAACACACGGCGTGCTCACCGGTCCCGCATCCAATCTCCAGCACGGTGCCACGTGTTGGAAGGACACGTTGTAGGACCGCGAGGATCGGCGCCGAATTTCGCGCAGCGGAAGGTGAGAACATGCGCTGGTCGGCGCTGACGTCGCGCTGTTCCAGCGCAACAGGCGAACGGTCCTTCTTCTCTGGGAGCATTGGCCTGTAATCCCCTTTGGGCAATGCCTCCACCTTATAGCTGAAATGACTGAAATCAAGGATTGCGGACTTACAAAGGGTCGTCGGTGCTACGTTCGGGATCATGTCCCAGGGAGTGGTGTAAGTGGCGGCTTTGGTCGCCGCGTTCTCCGGCATGGGCCGGGATGATCAGCGCGCCACGGCTGGCAGGCTGATGAGCGGATCATCGCTCATCTGGCTGATGGTTTCCAGCGTCATGTATCTGGCGCGTTGGACAGCCCATTCGTCGTTCTGCTCGAGCAGGATCGCGCCGACGAGGCGGACGATGGCGTCAGAAGGCATCGAGGCAATCATCAGCAAGACACTGCGCGAGCAATGGCTGACGCTCGAGGCGCCTCCTCTCGCACCGGTCGTCGCCGAAATCCGTGCGCGCTGTGAAGAGGCTGGTCTTGCCCTGCCGTCCTATGTCACCATTGCCCGGCGCATCCCGGCGCTGTTTTCGCCTGAAGAGATCGCCAGAAAGCGGTCGGCCAATCCAAAGCACCTGCTGCGGTTAAAACCGCGACCAGGCTATATCCACGCACCGCACCCACTCGACGTCTGCCAGATCGACCATACGCCGACCGATTTGAGCGAAAACAAGGTCGCGCGGCCCGGCTGATCACCTGAAAGCGCCGGTCATACCGGCGGGTTCCGGCCAAGAGGCACCGCTGGAGCAGAGCAAACACTGCATGCAGTAAGCTGCAGAATCGCAATGCGCTCAGGCCTGGATGTTGTCCGCCGACATCTTGCCGGACTTGCGGTCTTTCACCAGCTCATAGGTAATCTTCTGGCCGTCGTTGAGTCCGCGTAGACCAGCTCGCTCTACCGCGGAAATGTGGACGAACACATCGGCAGTTCCGTCATCCGGCTGGATGAAACCGAAGCCTTTTGTTGTGTTGAACCATTTTACTGTACCGGTTGCCAAAGTATCCTCCTTTGATCATCGTCGTGTCGGACCGATAGGCTCGAATGATACTGGTACGCTCACATTAGTAGACGGTTCCGGCGTCAACGAAAAGCATGCGAGCTGTCGCGTCTATCGCACCGGACCAAAATTCCGGATCTTGGTTGCTTACCTTTGCTGTAAGCACGGTAGAGCGGGCGTAATATGGCTGCAAGATCAAGACGCAGTCGTAAAGGGCCTGAACGCGTTAATTGCGCCGATGCGCCTAATCCCAGGACAGTTGATCCTTCGGAAGCCGACCACTTGGGTCGTGTACCTGCACTTTATGCGGCAGGTTGGGGCCCCAGTTCCAAAGCACCAGATTTCGATCTCCCTCTTCGGCGCCGGGCGCAAAGCTGGGTACTATGATGCCTGCCGTGCCCCTCGCCTTGAGTCGATCGTATATCGACCAGGATGGGGGTCTCCTTCCTTCGGAAAGCGTGGTGGCCCAACTGCAGGCTATTTCCTCCACCGAAACGGAATTCGAGGCCCGACCAACTTCAGAAGCAAGATCCGTAATGTCATCACAGTCGACATCGTAGGAACAAAGTACACAAGGGTCGATGCGATGGGCAAACCCTTGATTGGCTTCCTTTACCGCCGTCATCACACTAAGGGCGAGATAGAGAGCTGGCACGCCTTTTGGGTTGAACCGCGCGCCTCTTATAGCCGCGCCATCTCCTGAAACCGGTTTGAAAGCCCAGCGTGGATCGTGCGCACGGTAACAATTGCCCACAAACCTCAAGCGAAGCCCCCTAGGGCCATATGATCGAGGTAATCTCGCACCGCCGCGGCCTTGCCGTCTTTTACGAGAGCCTCGGGCGTACGCCCGCCAAAAGCTGGTAGAGGTTGGGCCCGGTACCAAGCCATTGCCTGCTCCTTACCACCGGCCCAATCTGAGACACGACTGATAATCTCCAGCATTTCCCGAAGACGGCTCTGCGTTTTCGCGCCCAGGCTACGTTCACTTCTATACAGTGTTTCGCGGGATAGCCCCGCCGTCTCGGCCAACTGGCTCTTAGACATGCCGAAGCCGGTTGCGACCCGTTCCACAGCGATCTTTCCCGAGCGATCCATATAGGACAGCACCAAGGGACCGCTGTGCTCTAAAGATTTCAGAACCTGAGGCATGATCATTCCGCCATATCCAGCAACTCATTTATTGTGCGAAATATATGACTCTATTGACGGTAACGCAAGCGACTACGACATTCGCCGGGGTAGCGAGAAGTTTCAAGCCACTGCCACCCCCAAAGAGCCGTTCGCTAGGCGCTTCGAGCAACCACTGGATTCGCCCGCAACAGAGCCATCAACACCGGCCCGAGCGAAAACTCCGCGCCTTGTCCGTCAGATTGCGCAGATATCCGCCGGCCGAGTTGATGTGCCCTGCCCTTTCGAGAATACAGGCCATTGTCGCAGCCGCATTTTCCGGCCCCATCGCCTCGCAGGCGTCCTGGTAGGCGCTTGGACTGACGCCCAGCATCGATCGGACCACCACTCGCCTACTCATCCCACCTACCTGAAGGTCCGGCTGCGGCAGGTGTTTGGTGAAGATCTGTTGCTGAACTCAGTTATCAAATCGACCGCTGTCCCGGGCGCTCGCCGCTGCCGCCACCCCGTTGCTTTTGCGACGGGCTTGGGTCTTTTTGCGGTGATAGGTCCACCTTTCATATCGCTCCTCGATCGCGCTAAGGGCGATGTTTGCGAGCAAAGGTGAGATGATCCCGCCCTGAGGGGTACCGGCGTCCGTCCGGAGGAACTGATCCTCAGTCAAAACACCGGCCTTGAGGAATAATCCGACCAATCTCACCACTCGTCGATCACCGATGCGCTTGCGCATCCGCTCGAGCAGGTGATGATGATTGATATTGTCGAAGCATCCTTTGATGTCCCCCTCAATAACCCAAGGATATGGCAACCGGTTTCGCCGAGTGTCCTTGTCCCGCTTCTGCGGCAAGGCTGCCCGACGAATGTACTCCAAGGCGCCGTGGGTGTTTCTGCCGGGTCGAAACCCATAAGAGACATGCCAGAATTGCGCCTCGAAGATCGGCTCCAAAAGGATTTTGGCCGCGCCTTGTACGACGCGGTCTCTGATGGTGGGGATGCCCAAGGGTCGGAATTGCCCCGGTTTCCCGGCCTTTGGAATGAGCTTGCGTCTGGCCGGACTTGGCCGATATGCACCACTGCGCAGATCAGCTTGAAGATCGACCAGGAAGCGATGTTCACTCCTGTTTCGGATACGTCCCACCGTCATCCCGTCAACCCCGGCCGTGCGTCCACCTTTGTTGGAGGCAACGCGCTGCTAGCCAGGCAACAAGGTTGAGCCAGCTTCGTCCAGCGAGGGCGGCGTGACGGTCGGAAAGCGCCCGTTTCGGCGCGTTGCTACCTATCAAGGCCAGTGGCTCTATCCTGCGACGTCCAGGCACGGGACCCGCCCTTGATCAGGCTTTCAGGAAGACCAGCGCTCGCAGGATCTCCGCAAAATCCGCATGCTTGAAGGCGACGGCGCGAGGACCGTGCGCATATGCACCGGGATACCAGCCGGCACGATAGGCATCTGTCGGATTGTTGAACTCGATCACCACTTCGTAGCGCTCGGCCCTGGACGGCAGCACCTGAGTGAAATCGCCGGACAGCGCTTCTGCCACGCCTTCACGAATAAGCCGGCGCGACCAAGCAGGCGAGATCGACGTCGTCGAACGACCTTTACCCTCCAGCGTTTCCACGGACTTCAGCCCCGGCACCATCGCCCGCGCCTCAGAGCAAATACCGGCATCGCCGGCAAGGAAGACCGACGGTACACCGTAACCGGCGGCACAGAGCGCGTTGACGGTAAATTCCGAGGCGACCTCTCCGTTCAAAAGCAGGCGCGAGATGCGCATCGTGGAGGTATGGGCGAGCGGATTTGCCTCGCTGCCCGCTTTGGAGTGATAGCCCGTATAGAGCGCGGCCGCGAAGCCGGCATCGAGGCCGAACATCATCGCATCCGGATGGCCGGACCAGCCGCGCACAATGCGGACATAGTCCGGCAGGCGGTCGAGGATGAGGTTGCGACCGCTGTCATGGGCGTCTTTCACCACGACTTCCGTCGCACCGGCGGCACGCGCGCCCTCGCAGGCAGCGACCACCTCGGCGGTCATCAGGGCGCGAAATTCGGTCCAGTCGGAATGGGTGCGCTCGGCTTCGTCCCATTGCGCGATGCCTGCGGTGCCTTCGATGTCAGCGGAGATGAAAACTTTCATGGGTGGGTTCCTCTATCGGTCAAATCGGGAAGAGCGGGATAGATGCGGTCGTTTCAGGCAGGCATCGCGAAGGCCAACCAACGCGATGGGCGCCGCCAACCGCGGGGGCTTCAGCGGCCACTTTGGCAGACTTGGTTATCGGCGAGGCACGTCTGACCGGTGATCGGCGATTTGCATGTCGTTTAACGGAACATTGGTGCAGCTCGCCGCCACAGGCCAATTCAATTTGGGCAAAACTCCATGCAAGAATCGCCTAACTCCCGAGATTTCAATCGGTTATGGATAACTCCCTCACGAGCAGGCGTGCGTGCACGGTCGCTAGCGCGGAGTTCTCGCCGACGCCAACGTCGGTGAGAACTCCACACGCAGGTCTAGAGAAGTTCGCCCATCGACTGCAGGAGCCGTTCGATCTGATCGGCCGTGTGCTCGGAAAACACCGCAAGCCGCATGGTCGCAACATCTGACGCGTCGGAATAACCACCAGGCTGCTGCACCCTGACGATGATGTCGCGCTCCGCCAGACGATCGCGCAGCTGTTCGAGGTCGGTGACGCCCTTGATGGTGACGATCGGTACCGGCGTGTCGGCAACGTCGAACCCGAGGGTCCGCAACCCGCTGCGCATATGCTTGACGTTGCGAACGAGGTTGGCGCGCTTTTCCGGTGTCGCCTGCAGAACGCGCAACGATGCGGCTGCAGCGGCTGCAAGACCCGGTGGCGCCGGCGAGGCACCACGCATGATCATCGCATTGCCCGCGATCTTGGCGGCCAAATCCGCACTACCGGGAACGATGCCGCCGAGCGCGCCGAACGCCTTGCTCATCGTGCCGGCGAGATAGTTGCCCTCGCCTTCGAGCCCCGCGTGCTGCAGCGATCCGCGGCCGGTCTCACCAAGAACGCCGACACCGTGGGAATCGTCGATGCAGAGCAGCGCACCATCATAGGGGGCCATGGCCTGCCGGTAATCCCCAAGTGGCGCCAACCGTCCGGATGACGGAAAGACGCCGTCGGTCAGCACCGCCGGCCGCTCGCCCGCCTTCACATGCAACGACAGTTGCGCAGCAAGATCCTCCGGATCGGCATGCCGAAATTCGTGAACCCGCTTGCCGAGCGTCGGGATCGCGTCACGGGTGCTGTAATGCGTCGCGCAATCCATGAGGATGACATCGAATTCGTCGCGCAGCCCCTGCAGCAACACCATGGGGCTGGTGTAGCCGGAAATCATGTAGACGACCTCGTCTGTGCCGAACCAGTCGCGCAACCGCTCCTGCAAATCGGCATAGACCTGCATATGGGCGAGCGTCCCCGGCCCCATGCCGTAGCGCCTCGTCGCTTCGCAGGCCGCCTCGATCACTTCGGAGTGGCCATGCAGGCAGAAGTACGACGTGCCGCAATAATAGTCGACCTCGCGCCCGCCGATGGACATGCGGGCGCCAAGAGGTGACTCCATCTTGATTGGAGCGGTCATGGTCACGCCGCTTCGGCCTGGGACGGGCTGCGTCGCGCCAGGAACATCGGCCCGACGCGGATGCCGCTCTTGCCGTTGTCGTCGACGGCATCAAGTTCGAGGATCTCGTCTTCGTAAAGCCGCCCATGCATGCGGAAGCGTCCCTCCTCGACCGGTTCGCATGTGTGCGTGCAGAAGTACTCGATCAGGCACTTCAGGCCGCCATGGCTGTAGGTCAGGTAGGTGATGTTGAAGTCCGGCCCATATTCGCCGAGATGCGGCGCAATGGCGTCGGGCACGGTCTCGTCCTCAGGCGTCTCTATGCGTGTCCAGCTTGTATCCCGCCAGGCGAGCTTGCCGGCTGCCGGGAAGGAGAGGTTCATATGGGCATAGTCCGCGCCGCGCCCGTAGATGCGACCGTCGATGACGAAATCGTTGCCCGCCACCGGACGGATCCGGTGCGGAACGCCCTCGCCCATCAGGTAGATCTTGCCGTCCTTGGATTTGACCTCGACGATCTCCTGCGTGGCGTCGTCGCGGTAATAGCCCGGCAAGGCCTTGAACTGCGCTTCGGGGATCTCCGGCGGACGCTGTGTCCGCTCGGGCATCTTGCCCATCTTGCGCTCGGCAAGAACGATGCGCACGCCGTCGACGCCGAGCCGCGAGGCGATCTGGTTGGCGAAATCAAGGGTCGCAAAGATCAGCACGCCGACGCCGGCGGCAGGCAACAGCATCATCTGCGAAGCATAACCATAGACGGCGCCACCATGGCCGACCGAGGTCCAGCCGTCGACGTCGCCGGCACCGAAGCACAGGCCATACCCGTTGAGCGTCTTGTCGTGGCCGGCCGGACGTTTACCGAACGGTGTCCACATCTCACGCAGCGACGCCGGCGAGATGATCGAATTGCCGGCAGCGTCAAAGCCGCCGCGCAGCAGGCACTGGGCGTAGCGTGCCATATCCCCCGTGGTGGAAAAGATGTTGCCGGCCGGCGAGCCGCCCAGGCTGAACACCGGCGCCGGCGTATCGCCGTCGAGCGTCCACATGTCGGCCGGCGCAAGCCGCTCGCGAATGCCCGGCGCCATGCCGCAGGAGGAACTGTCCATGCCCAGCGGCTTCAGAATGTTGGCAGCGACATAGTCGGAATAGCTCTGGCCGGTGACGACCTCGATCACCCGACCGACGACGGCGATGCCGGCGTTGGAGTAATGCATCACCCCGAGGCTCGGATCCTGCTTCAAGGTCGAGCTGGCGAGCTCGTCGACCGTGTCTTCCAGCGGAGGACGGGTCGCGTCGAGATAGTGGCCACTCTTCGGTTCGCGCACGAGCCCGGCCGTATGGGTCATCAGCTTGCGCAGGCTGATGACCGAGCCGTGAGGCCCGCCCTCGGCGCCAGCGAACGGGTTCACCGGCTTAAATCCGGGCAGGTAGGTCGAGACGTCGGCATCGATATCGACAAGGCCCTTTTCGACCAGTTGCATGATCGCCAGCGAGGTGAAGGTCTTGGTGATCGAGCCGATACGGAAGCACGTGTCCTTGCCCATGTCGAAATGGCGGTCATGGCGCTGGACATGGCCTTCGGCAAGCACACCGTCTCGGTCGACGAGGGCGTAGGAGATCGACGGGATCGCCTTGTCCTCGACCTCGTACCGGATCAGATCCTCGAACAGCTCGATGGAAGCAGCAGACAGAGAGGACATGGAAAATGCTCCTTGGTCGTAAGGGATTGGGTCTCAATGGGCGTGGCGTGGGTCGAGCATGTCGCGTAGCGCATCGCCGACCAGGTTCCACGACAGTACGAAGAAGAAGACGGCCGCGCCGGGGAAGGCCAGCGTGTACCAGAACTGGAAGGGATTGCCGGGCTGACCGACGATCCAGTTGCGCGAATAGGCGATGAACTGGCCCCAGTCGGCATAACCTTCTTCGGTGCCAACGCCGAGGAAGCTGAGCGCTGAGGCCGACAGCACCATGGAACCGGTCGCCATCGTCGCGAGAACCAGCACCGGAAACATGGCGTTGGGCAGGATATGCAGGACGATCAGCCTGAGATCGCTGGCGCCGTAGCTCCTGGCTGCGTGGATGTAATCCATCTCGCGGATCCTCAGGATCTCGCTTCGAACGATACGGGCATAACTCATCCAGCCGAACGTCGTCAGCGCGATCGTGATGGGCACGATGCCTTTGCCGAGCAACGCCGTCAGCACCATCGCGGCGATCAGGAAGGGCACGGCCATGAACACGTCGACGATGCGCATCAGCACTTCCTCGACGACGCCGCCGTAATAGGCCGCGACAGCGCCGACGACCGTGCCGATCAGCACGGAGATCGCCACGACCCCCAGCCCGATCTTGAATGCCGTGCGCGTACCCCAGACGACGCCATAGAAGATGTCGTACTGACCTTGCGTGGTGCCGAATATGGCCTCCGGCGAAGGCGGTTGCGGCGTTGCCAGGAAGCCGGCTCGCGGTGTGTCGTAGGGAGAAAGCTGGAAGCTTTGCGGCGGCGCCAGAACGGGCGCGAAGACGGCGATCAGCACGAAGGCGAGGAGGATCACGACACCAAACAGCGACACCGGATTTCGTGCGAGGTAACGAAGAAACTTCATTGCGTCTTCACCCTCGGGTCAAGCAACGGATAGATGAGATCGACGACCAGGTTCATCAGCACCAGGACGACCGCGAAATAGAGGCCGAAGCCGAGAACTGCGGGAAAGTCGAGATTGGCAGCGGTCTTGGCGGCGAACTGGCCGAGCCCGGCGTAGTCAAAGATGGTCTCGGTGATGACCACGCCACCCATCATCACGGCGAGTTCCATGCCGGCGATGGTTGCAAGCGGCAGAAGCGCGTTGCGCCTGGCGTGATGCAATTCGACGACGCGGCGCGGCAGGCCCTTGGCGCGGGCGGTGCGTACGTAGTCCTGGCGCAGCGTTTCCAGCATCGAGGTGCGCATCACCCGCGTCATGCTGGCGACGTTGACATAGGTCAGCGTGATGACGGGAGCCGCAAGGTGACGAAGTGCATCGCCGAAGATCGCCAGGTTGCCGTTGAGCAGCGCGTCGATAGTATTGGCGCCGGTGTAGCGCACGAAATCGCCGGAGCTGACCACGGTTTGCGCCCACTGGCT
This sequence comes from Ensifer sp. ENS03, assembly GCF_014852035.1. Taxonomy (NCBI): domain Bacteria; kingdom Pseudomonadati; phylum Pseudomonadota; class Alphaproteobacteria; order Hyphomicrobiales; family Rhizobiaceae; genus Ensifer; species Ensifer sp. ENS03. Next base: position 84,683 of record NZ_JACVAV010000015.1, read on the forward strand.
GAGCCGGCCGGGCGGAAACCAGTCAAGCGCCGAATAGAAGATCAGCAGCATCAAGAGGCCGAAGACGTAAACCGGAAAAGACCAGCCGAGAATGGTGAAGATGCGGATGACATGGTCCGGCCAGCGGTTGAGATAGACGCCGGCGCGCGAGCCGAGGTAGACGGCGAGTAGCAGACAGGGCACGAAGGCGAGCACGACCAGCTCCAGCGTCGCCGGAAACAGCGACATCAGCGCCGTCGACACCGGCTGGCGCGCGGTCTCGGACCAGCCGAGATTGCCGCTGAGAACGCCGCCGATCCAGTGGCCGTACTGAATGTAGAAGGGATCGTTGAGCCCGTACTGCTCGATCATCCGGCGGATGCTCTCCTGACCACCCTTGAGATAATCCGGCGACGGCGCATAGGCCGCCAGTCTCTGTGTCGGCGAAAGCGACATCTGCAGCGCGAAGATCATCAACGACAGCGCGAAGAGGACGATCGGCAGCATCATCAGTCGTCTGAGTGCGTAGTTCAGCACGGTTCACACGTTCCGATTTCAGGGAAAAGAGAAAAGGCATGCCGGGCGGTCTTGCCGCCCGACATGCCGTTCGCCAATCAGTCGTTGGCCTTGGTGACCGGGTAAAAGTCCCAGGCGCCGTAGAGGATCATGTTGTCGACATAGCCGTCGATGTTGCTGCGGGTGACGACGTAGCCGAAATCTTCCCAGAGGAACTGGGTGGTGGCGTATTCGTACGACATCTCCTGCAGCTTGGCGTAGATCGGCTCGCGAACCGCCGGATCGACCGATGCCCAGGCTTCATCCAGGAGCGGCTTGAACTTCTCCGCCATCAGGTCGCGATAACCTTGGCCGACCATGCCGCCGACGAGACCCGTGGGCGAGAGGTAATAGCTGGCGGCACCGAGCGGACCACCCGGATCGGAATAGTCAGGACCCCAACCCATCACCGTCAAGGGTGCTGCCGGCTTTTCGCGGTTGTTGAGCTTGTCCGAAACGGATGCCCACGGCAGAGCCTGGATCTGCATCTTGAACTTCGGATTGATGCGCGACAGGCCCTGCTGCAGCGCCGAGAGTGCCGCCGTCAGCTGCGGGTTGCCTTCGGTCACATAGGCGGTGAAGGCAAAGCCGGTATCCCAGAGCTTGCCGTCAAATGCCTTCTTGAAGTGTTCTTCGGCCTTGGCGGGATCGTAGCTGTAGACAGGTGAATCCGGGCGGTAACCCATGATGCCGCGAACCGTCGGCCCACGAGACTGCACGGTCTTGTTGAGGAGCACCTGGGTGAGGAGCGCGTCGTAATTCTGGGCGTAGTTGAAACCCTTGCGCACGTCGATGTCGGCGAAGAAGTCCGGCGGAATGCCGGCGCCGTCGAGCTTGCCGCTGCCGATCGCCGGATTGTCGTTGTCGTCGAGCGGCCAGGCGAAGAAGATGCCGCGCGAGAACACTTTCTGCAGGCCGTCAATGACCTTGACGCCTTCAGTCTTGCTGAGTTCATCGATGAACTCGACGGGTGCCGTGACGAAATCGGCGTCACCGGACAGAAGCTGCAGGCGCCGCGTCGTCCATTCCGGCACCGTGCGCATGACCACGCGCTCAAGCTTGGCGGGGCCCATGAAGTAATTGTCGAAGCGCTTCAACGTGATGCGCCGGTCGGTCCGGTCCCACTCTTCCAGCATGAACGGCCCGGTGCCATTTTCTTCCGCAAACAGCGGATTGGCGCCGAGTTCCGGACGGTAGTGGGCCTTCCAGGTGTCGCCCGAGCCATCCCAGCCGCCGACCGATGCAACCCATTCCTTGTCGACGACCGAAGTGCCGAAGGGCAGCGCGATCACCCCAAGCGTGGCCGGAAACGACTTGGGCAGCTTGAGCGTGAGATTATCGCCATCGACGACGATCTGCGACGCGAGTTGGTCATAGACCTTGCGCAGGATCTCGGGGCTGGCGTCGTTGATGGATTTCACCTCGCCTTCGGCCTCAACCCACTTGGCGATGTCGGTATATTTGCCGGCTGTGATCACCTCGGTGATCGCGTTCGACATCCACGACTGGCCTTGAAGAATGGCGCGCAGCAACGAGTAGCGTACGTCTTCGGGCGTGATCTGGCCGTAACCCGGCTCGATCGTCGCCTTCTGGGCGTCAGTCAGCTTGTCGTAGTATTCCCAGGTGACTTTGCCGTCGGCGCCCTTGATCCCGACCTTGTGGGCTGAAACGCCTTTTCGGATCGGGAAGGTATAGCTTACCGAGCCATCGGCCGCCTGCTTGATGAGGCCGTTTTCGAGCGACGGTACTTCGGTCGAGAGCGACGGCACGAACTCGGAGATCTTCGAGCCGTTGAAGTTCAACAACCGACTGTAGATGTTGAGAGCGCCGTAAGAGCTCGGCGTGTTGGCGATATAGGCCGGATCGAACGATTGGATGTCGTCGGTCCACATGAAGACGAAAGTGCCGGGGTTCTTGGTCTCGGCCATAGCGGGCGCAGCCGCGATGCCGAGCCCCAAGCACAGAGCTAGGGCTAAGGTGCGTTTCATCGTTGTTCCCATTTGGTGGAGGCGGAAGTTTTCTTCTCGTTATAGGGGAGGCTAGAAGAGCGCTTGCAGGTCTGTCCAATGTGTAATTAGGATAGACTATGCAAATCACGCATGAGGGCCGGCATGGAACTGCAATGGCTTGAAGATTTTCTCGAAATCGCCGCCACGCGGAATTTTTCGACGGCGGCGACTGCGCGCAACATTTCGCAGCCGGCCTTCAGTCGCCGCATCAAATCGCTTGAGAACTGGATCGGCGCGGACTTGATCGACCGCAGCACCTATCCCGTGCAACTGACACGGGCGGGAACGATGTTCCTTCCGGGTTGCCAGCGTCTCGTGCGTGAGGCCTACAGGCTGCGCACCGATTGCCGCAATGTCGCCGGCGAAAGCTCGGCCATGCTGACATTTACCTCGCTGCATACGCTGGCGATGTATTTTTTCCCGAGATGGATCGGCTCGCCGCTGATATCGCGGATACCGCTTCGCACCAGCATGCATGCCGCCGACTTCCTTGAAAGCATCGATCATCTGTGTTCGGGCCAGTGCGATTTTGCCATCACCTATGTGCATCCCGATGGCCCTCCTGTGCTGGAAGGCGGCCCGTTCGAATCCCTGCAGATCGGCAAGGACAGGCTGATCCTGGTGTCGGGAGCCGACGAGAGCGGCCGACCGCTGTTCGACATCGACGGGCCCGAAAGCACGGAGATCCCTTATCTCGCCTATTCCTGGAGCGACGGCTACATCGGCAAGCTGGCGACTTTGATCCAGTCGCGCTGGCGTCGGCCGCTCAATCTCAGCATCGTCTACCAGTCGGGCCTCGCCGATGGCCTGAAGCACATGGCCGTCGCCGGGCGTGGCGTCGCCTGGCTGCCGCAGATCTGTGTGGCGGAAGCCCTGCGCCAAGGCCGCCTCGTCCAGATCGGCGGACCACAGATGTCGCTCGAAATGGAGATCCGTATCTTCAGGCGCGCGGGCCCTGGTAGCGCCGACAGCGATGGGTTGTGGCAGCATCTCAAGCAGTGTGCGGCATTGCCACAGTACAAGAACGGATTCGATGCCGGCATCGACGCCGCCTGAGGCACCGTCATAACCCAAATCGCCTGACCGAGGCCATATGCGAAGACAGGCGACACGATGCAGAAAGCGCATAGTTTCGATTGCCACATTCGCGACACATTGATTTCACTCGGTTTTGCGGCACGGACAAAAGCCGGTTGCGTGCCGCCCGGGCACTGACGGCCTGCCTCGCAGGGAGTTCTCCGCCACCCGAGCATATTGACAGGAGGCAACCCCGTTGCGAGACCTGATAGGGCAACGTCCCCTCGAAATCGGGTCTATGTGCTGATGTTCCTGTCTAAATCCGCGCCCCCTGAACTGCCCGAGGATGTCATCCTATCCGTGGAAGATCTTGAGGTTTCCTTCGCGGCCGGCACCCGCTCACAGCTGCGCGCGGTGCGAGGCGTCTCCTTCCGCATCGCGCGCGGCGAGACAGTTGCGCTGGTCGGCGAGTCCGGATCCGGCAAATCGGTGACCGCCATGACGATCATGCGTTTGACCGAGTATGACGGCGCGGCGATTACCGGCGGGCGGGTGCTGATGCGCTTGAAGGACGGTAAGGTCGCCGATCTCGCGACATTGTCGGAAAAGCGGGTCGAAGCCCTTCGTGGCGCAGACATCTCGATCGTTTTCCAGGACCCGATGTCGAGCCTGAACCCGGTCTTTACCGTCGGCGACCAGATTGCCGAAGCGGTGATCCATCACCAGCACAAGACACCCGGGGAAGCGCGCCAGATCGCGCTCAACACCCTCAAGCTAGTACGTGTGCCCGATGCGGAACGCAGGCTCGACCAGTATCCTCACCAGCTCTCCGGCGGCATGCGCCAGCGCGTCATGATCGCTATTGCGCTCGCCTGCCGCCCGTCGCTGATGATCCTCGACGAGCCGACGACCGCGCTCGACGTGACCATTCAGGCGCAGATCCTCGATCTGGTTCGCGCCCTGCAGCACGAAATCGGCATGTCGGTGCTGTTCATTACTCACGACATGGGCGTCGTCGCGGAAGTCGCAGACCGGGTCTGTGTGATGCTCAAGGGTGAAATCGTCGAAACGGGTTCGGTTTACGACATCTTCGCCAAGCCGAAACATGCCTACACGCGCGCCCTGATTTCCGCCGTGCCGCGCCTCGGCAGCATGGCCGACAAGGATGCGCCGGAGAAATTTCCGCTGCTGGTGTTCGAACCGGAGCGGCAGCCCGCGGAGGCGACAGAATGAACGCGCCGGCTCATATGACGCAATCCCCTCGCCCACTCGTCGAGGTGCGAAACCTGGTGACGCGCTTCGATCTCAAGGCCGGGCTGTTCGGCCACGTCTCCGGCCGGGTGCATGCGGTGGAGAACGTCTCCTTCGACATTTTTCCCGGTGAGACCCTGGCGCTGGTCGGTGAATCCGGCTGCGGCAAGTCGACGGTCGCCCGCTCGCTCATGCAGCTCGATCGACCGCGCTCTGGCTCCATCCGCTTTGATGGAACCGAACTGATCGGCGCGCCGCGCCCTGTCCTCGCGCGATTTCGGCGCGAAGCGCAGATGGTCTTTCAGGATCCGTTTTCTTCGCTCAACCCGCGCATGACGATCGAGCAGTCGCTGATGGATCCGATGCGGGTCCACAAGCTTGGTTCGACCGGGGACATGCGCGCCCGCGCTGCCGAACTTCTGGCAAAGGTCGAGCTTTCGCCTGAGCATCTCGAGCGCTATCCGCATGCATTTTCCGGCGGGCAGCGCCAGCGCATCTGTATCGCCCGGGCGCTTGCGCTCAACCCGCGTCTCATCGTCGCCGACGAAGCAGTCGCTTCGCTCGACGTGACGATCCAGGCGCAGGTGATCAACCTACTCATGGACCTGCAGCGCGAGATGCAGATCGCTCTTCTGTTCATCAGCCACGATATGGCGGTGGTGGAGCGCATCGCTCACCGCGTTGCGGTCATGTATCTCGGCGAAATCGTCGAGATCGGCGATCGCCGCTCGGTGTTTAGCAATCCGCAGCACCCCTATACCCGCAAGCTGCTATCGACCGTGCCGATTGCCGATCCGACGCGCCGTCCGGAAGGGCGCCAGCCGATGTCCGACGAAATTCCGAGTGCGGTGCGTGCGCCGGACTTCGTGCCTCGCGAACTGCCGATGCGGCAGATCTCATCGACCCACTACGTGCGCCAGGTCGCAACCGCCTGACAGTAGCCGCTATACCCCGTTCCAGATCAGAGTATCCCAACATGAGCACTTTCGAAGTGACGCAACCGGCTGCGAGCGCTGCCGGCATGGCGTCGACAGATATCCGCGACAGCGCAAGCGGGACCACGGCCGCAATGTTCCTGCGTCCAGCGGCCGCCGAGCGACCGACACCCTATATCGAGGTCGACGACAAACGGCTCACCCGCAATATCAAGGCCATGCAGCAACGCGCCGATGCAGCCGGCGTGGTGATGTTTCCGCATGTGAAGACGCACAAGAGCCTCCACATCGCCCGGCAGCAGCTTGCCGCAGGTGCGCGCGGTATCACCGCCTCCAAGCCCAGCGAAGCGCTGGTCTTTGCCGAAGCCGAGATTCCGTCGATCATCCTGGCCTATCCCATCGTCCACGCGGCGTCGCTCGATGGCCTTCTGCCTGCGGTCAAGGCGCGGGGCGTGGAACTGCGCGCGATTGCGGCGAGCCAAACAGGTGTCGATGCGCTGTCGCAGGCCGCCAGCCGGCACGGCATCGAGATCGGCGTGTTCCTCAAGGTCGACGTTGGCCTCGGCCGCGTCGGCCTCAAACCCGATGACCCGGCAGCGCCTGAACTGTGCGCAAGCATCGCCGGCGCCCCCGGTTTGCGATTTTCCGGACTGCTTTCGCACGCCGGACATGCCTACGCGGCTCCTGAGCCCCATGCCCTGGCCAAGATCGCCCACGACGAGGCCGAGGCCCTCGCCGGCCTCGCCGAGCGGCTTCGGCAACGCGGAATTGCCGTCGATTGCATTTCCGTCGGCGCAACGCCGACTTGCCTCGGTGCACCGCTGCCCCGGGAAGTCGATTGCATCCGTCCCGGAAACTACGTCTTTCTGGACGGCACCGCCCTTCGGCTTGGCATTTGTACCGCCGACGACCTCGCGCTTTCAGTCGTCGCCCGCGTCGTTGCGTCGAACGAGGCGCACTTCATCATCGACGCTGGTTCGAAGTCCATGAGCTCCGATCGCGGCGCACATGGCATGGGTGGCGCAGGGTTCGGCACGGTCGTCAGCGCCGAAGGCGATGGCGAAACCGGCCGGTGGACGCTCGAGCGACTGTCCGAGGAACACGGGTTCGTCCCCCATTCCGGGCGCGCCCTGCCGCTCGGCAGTCGCGTGCGCGTGTTCCCCAACCACTCCTGCGCCTCGATCGCCAACTTCGACAATTTCGTCCTGGCGCGCGCGGATGGCACTGCAGCCAGCCTGCCGGTCGACGCCCGCAACGGTCAGACCTGAAGGGCGCACCAGCCTTTTCGGCCACCCGGGCGGCGATCAATCGCCGCCCGGGAGCGAGCTGAAGTTCTCGCTCCTTCGTCCATCATCGAGATGGAAAGCTGGATTGTGAGACCTAGATCTCCCAAATATCATTGCGACGCCAATATCAGTGCATCGAGAAGCCGACGCGGCTGATCGGACTTCAAATCTACGCCTCCAGTGTAAAGGATATGATCCATGAAAGTCCTAATGGTCCTCACTTCGCACGACACCCTCGGTAACACCGGCAAGAAGACAGGGTTCTGGCTCGAAGAGCTGGCGGCTCCCTATTACGTCTTTAGGGATGCCGGAGCCGAAATCACCCTTGCATCACCCAAGGGCGGCCAACCGCCGCTCGACCCGAAGAGCGATGAACCGATGTTTGAGACCGACCTCACTCGGCGTTTCAAGGCAGACCGGGAAGCCAAGGCCCAGCTCGCCGAGACGGTTCGCCTCGACAGCGTCAACCAAGGGGACTTCGACACCGTCTTCTATCCCGGCGGTCACGGTCCGATGTGGGATCTCGCCGAGGACGGAAACTCGATCAAGCTGCTCGAAGCCTTCATTGCGGCGGGCAAGACGATTGCCCTTGTATGCCACGCACCCGGCGTTCTGCACCGCGTCAAGAACCCGGACGGCACACCTTTCGTAAATGGGCGAAAGGTCACGGGCTTTACGAATTCCGAGGAAGCGGCCGTCGGTTTGACGGAGGTCGTGCCCTTCCTGGTAGAAGATGAGTTGCTCGGTCTCGGCGCCGTTTTCTCGAAGGTTAAAGACTGGGGCGTCCACACGGTCGTCGATGGCCGGCTCATCACCGGCCAGAATCCCGCCTCATCTGGCGAAACGGCAAAAGCCCTCCTGGCCGCCTTGAAACCGTAATCGAAGATTGGATCGGGGCGCGTCGCCAGAAAGAGCGTCCGCCTTCGGCGGAGCGTGTCTTGCAGACAGAGGACTATTCCGTCTCCAATTCCCTTGGCGAAACAATCGATCTCAAGGGCTTCATAGAGGAACAAGCCCGCTTCAGCGTCGGGTTCGATGTCGAGAGAACGCTGGGGCTCGAAAACGGACTAACGCTATCACCGTCGATCGGCGCGGATATCGGCTTTGCCTCGCTTGATGGCGAAGGCCTGTTCGGGAGGATCTCCGCCGGGCTCACTCTCTCCAACCACGACAACTGGAATATCGACTTCTCACTGCTGTTTAACGTCGAGGGCGATGGTTCGCGCTCGGGCGGCGGGAAGATTGGCGCGCGCGTGAGCTTTTGACCGAACGATCACACGCCAGACGTCTTCGCCAAAGAAATGACGGCCCCTCTCAGCGCTCACATACGTTTTCCAAGGGGCCTAACCTAGGCCGAAGGAGATATTGAGGATGCGCTGCGGAGCATAGACATGTTAGGCACTTAGGGAAGGACAGCCGCATCTTGCAGCATTCGCACCGGTGCGCCTCACTGCTATCAACGGGGTGCGCCTGAAGCGGGACGCTAGTAAGCCAGCTGAGCACGTAGGCTTGGGACGATCCAGTCGAGGAAGCACCGCACCTTCAGCGGCAGGGGATCGGCTGGTCCATGGATAACGTTCACAGGTAGCGGTTCCGGTGCAAAGTCCGTCAGCAATTCGTGCAGAGCGCCGGAGCGCAACTGATCGGAGATCTGGTAAGACAGCACGCGGATAATGCCGATACCGGCTATTGCAGCCTGAATGGCAGCCTCCGTCGTATTGACCGCGAATTTGGGGCGCGGCTCGATGGCAAAGGCCGCGCCGTCCCGGCGGTAGCGCCATTCCGGCGCGGTCGCAAAGCCCTGAAAGCTTATGCCATCATGGTGGCTGAGGTTTTCCGGCTGAAGCGGAACGCCTCGGCGGGCAAGATAGTCGGGGCTCGCGCAGATCACCCGTCGGACGGCGCCGACGCGCGTTGCGATAAGCGCGCTGTCCGCCAAGTGTCCGATCCGCAGGGCCACATCGACGTGCTCGTCCGCCAGACTTAGCTGACGATCGGCGAGGGTCAGACGCAGGTTGATATCGGGTTGCTCCTTCAGGAACTCCAGAGCTATTGGCAGCAGATGGCGCTCGCCGAAGGCAATCGGTGCGGTCACGTGCAGCCCTCCACGCAGCGCGCCATAATCGCCGCTGGCCTGCCGCTCCGCCGCGTCCAGCTCCTCCAGAATACGACGTGACGCGGCGACGAAGCTGCGCCCCTCATCCGTCAAGGAGAGGCCGCGGCGGGTGCGCACGACCAGGCGCACGCCAAGGTGTTTCTCAAGATCCGCGACCCTGCGGCTGACCGTGGCGAGCGGTGCATGCAATCGCCGCGATCCAGCCGAGAGGCTGCCGGCGTCCACCACCGCCAGCAGCACCGACATCGCTTCAAACCGATCCATCGTATCCTTCCGGAAACTGAGAGGAAAGTTCCAGAAATGGCAGGATACCCTATTGCTTTCGGATATCCTAGCTTTTGCGTCGATCCAGGGGACGCCGGCCGGCTCCCCGTATTGCCAATGATCAGGAGAAAGACGTCATGCCTCAACTTTCACGTCGTGCCTTTGCAAGCGCTCTTCCTCTCGGCCTCCTCGGGGGAGGACTGATCAGTGGCGCACCGGCCCCTGCCGCCGCGCAGAATACCCCCAACACGCCGGTCAGCATTACGCCGCTGGCGCAGATCCGCATCGGTCGCTTCACGGTGACGGCGCTGACAGACGGGTACGCCGATATGCCCTTCGACTATTTTCCGGGACGCGCGCCGGCCCAGGTGGAGGAGGCGGCAGTCGCTCAGTTCACCGCCCGGCCGAGCGGGGTGCGGTTCCTCTTCAACCAGTATCTCATCGATGATGGCGAGCGCCGCATCCTGATCGATGCCGGTGCAGCGGGCTCGATCGGTCAGACCGGCAAACTGCCGCAGGCGCTTGGTGCGCTTGGCCTGCAGCTTGACCAGATCGACGCGGTGATCGTAACGCATATGCATCAGGACCACATGGGCGGTCTGATCGCCGGAGGCAAGAACAACTACCCAAAGGCGGAGCTCTACATCGATCGTCGCGACGTCACCCATTGGACCGACCCGGCCAAGCGCAGCGGCGCGCCCGACTATCTGCAAACCAGCTTTAAGATGGCGGAGGAGGTGGTGCGCCTCTACCCGAAACTCCAGGCGATTGACGGAGAACGCGAAATTGTGCGCGGCGTCTCAATTGTCGACCTGACCGGCCATACACCCGGCCATATCGGCGTGCGGGTCGAAGATGACGGAAAGAGCCTCATCATGGCCTCGGACATGATCTTTCCGGTCGTGCATCCGGGGGCGACCGACGTGTTCTTCCTGTTCGAGCAGGACCGGGCAGCGGCCAAGGCAATGCGCGACCGCTTTTTCCCTCGCGCCGCTTCGGAAGGCGCACTCATCGCCGCCACGCACATGCCCTTCCCAGGGCTCGGCCGTGTCGTCGCCGACCGTGGCCAGATGCGCTGGGAGGTGGCCGACTGGGCCCTACAGGATTGAAGTTAGCTACGGCGGTCTAGAAAGTTAGGAACGGAATGAGCAGCAGATATCTCGGTATCGCCACGACGCCCTCCGTAGCGGCCGCACAGGAGCACTATGGCAGCGCGGAGCAGTGGGCGCGGATCGGCGCGCGCGCTCACGCAGACGAAACTGCGCAGAGCCAGCGCCTCGGTTCGGCATAAACGGCCTCATCGGCGCGCGCGACGGTTTTCTGCCACCCGCGTGACCGCCGAAGGTCTGGCCCCATGCCCAACCGGCCATGCGGCCGGCCGGGCATGCGAGCTCACGTGTTGAGCGATCTCACGAATGGCATGACGCGGATCCGCTTGCCGAGCGCCCTGTAGGCGGCGTTGGCGACTGCGGGGCCGATGGGCGGAACGCCGGGCTCGCCTATGCCGGAGGGCGGATTGGCGGAGGCGACGATGTGAACTTCGACCTTTGGCATCGCATCAATTCTGAGGGGCGTGTAAAGGTCGAAATTGCTCTGATCGACCTTGCCGTCCGTCAGCGTGATCTCCTCGCCAAGTATCGCACCCAGCCCAAAGCCGATTCCGCCCTCCACCTGGGCGCGGACCTGGTCCGGATTGATCGCCAGACCGCAGCCGACCGATTTCGACTGGCTCGGGTTTGACGACGCCGGATATATCGGCCGTATCCTCTACAGTGACCGAGTCGCTCTTTCCCTCCTGAGTGCAATCGTGCATTGTGCGCCACCGCGAAGGAAGACGCTGATGTCTGACGATTGGGAAGGGCTCGACGGCGCCGGTACAGGAGTCCGCGGCTCTGAATGGCCGTTTAGCGCTCAGTATGGTGGTATGGTGGGCCCGGCAGGACTCGAATTTGAGAGAACGAATTCGATCGTCCGGGGTTGAATGATTCGGGTCGTAACCGAGCGCATCAACGACGTTGCTCGCCGGGTCGATCGGACTGATGGGGTCGAGCCTAGTCGGAATCCTTAGGCCGCCACTTCGCCGATCAGTGAACCAGCCGGGATGTTCCATTCTTTGCTGAGCTTTCTAATCTGATCCAGATTGATTTCCCGCTTGCCGTTCAGAAGATCGGCCGCCCGTGCTTTCGAGCCAATAACCGCCACGAGATCGGCGCGCGTGTAATTATTCGCAGCCATCACCGATTTCACCACCTCAACCGGGCTCGCCGTCGGGATCGGATAGTGCTTGCCCTCGTACTGTTCGATTAGAAGAACCAGCGCATCAAAGTGCGCAGCTTCCTCAGAGCCTTCATCGGGCTCGTTCTCGAAATACGGCCGAACTTCCTTCAATGCGGCGTTGTACTCAGCCTCACTCTGAAGCGTCCGAAAAGCTTTCAAATCCAACATCTCGACTTCCTTTCACGTCAGAGGTCTTTGACGTCAATCGCATCGTACTGGGCGTGTGCCCCGACAAACAGTACGAAAATGCGCTTTGACCGAAAAGCGACGAGCCCCACGATGCGATACTTGTTGCCGCCGACGTCGAAGATAACCGTGTTACCGGCCACCAGATCAGCTGAGTTAAGTGTCTTCTTTAGCTCGCTGAAATTACTCCAGCTTGCCTTCGATGCGGTGGTGTACCATTCCGTCATTGCGGCTCGCGCGGTCTCTCTGGGACTCCTTTGGGTAGGCTATCCCAAAACCGGACCAGCGCAGATTTAGCGATAACGCTCACTTGAACTCCTATTTGACGGATTCCCAATTTGGAAACAAGCGCAAGGTTCCCAATTCGGGAATTTGTTGCGAGTCATTCTTTGATAAGATTCTTGTACGAAGCGGCTGGGGTTATCCTGACCCGAGCCCATGCAGATGGGGCCTGAAGCTGAGGGAAAGGATCGGCTTCAAGCGGGCGGTGATTGCTGTGGCGAGAAAGCTCGCCGTCATCATGCACACGATGCTAAAGACTGGGCAGCTCTTTGAGAGAACTATCGGCACAACCGCCTGAACTGATGATAAAAAACGTCGGGAGCGCAGTGATGTAAGTCAAGGAGCTATCAGAATTGCGTCATTGCTTCGGATGCATCGAGACGTCCTTGCCGGGACGTGGGTCGGGTTATTCCGCGTATTTGGTTGCAGCAAGGGTTTACGTCTTGAACTGCGTTATCAACATTGGAAGACCCATCCAGCGAAACCCATACTGCGGCGGCCTCAGTTGCCGACCGCGAAGACAACCGTGCTCCTGGCAAACGTACTTCAAAGAAGTATTCCTACGTAACGACCATGCTACGCAGTTGTTCATCGAAAATCCGGCGGCCACGTGCGACAAGCCGAGCAAATGGCCATAGTGAAATAATGCCAAAAAGACTTGATTTGCGGGGAGCGATTAGACAACCAAAGACAGCGGTAGCCTTGATACACAAGGGCTACCATGTGATTCTTCGGACCTAATCCGAGGAGATAAGAATGTCGGAAACGATGCTTGCAGCACTTACCAACATTCGGAGGATACTCGAAGATCGCCGGCGTCATCGAGGCGGATCTCTGACGGATGGGACAGGCGCGCATTGAGATGGTCGTGAAGACCTTCATCGCCTCCACGATGCACAGAGCCTGGCCCACCTCCACCTGGCTGCCTTCCGTGACGATTGGAGTGGATCCCGGACCGCTTGACTGATGCACGATGCCCGAGGTCGAAGCGCGAACAAGCTGCCCTTGCGCCTGATCATTCAACCTTGCCGGCTCGGCCGCCGAAGGCTTTGCCCTCACAGGGGCCGAGATTTCCAGACTGACCGCGGCTTGACGGGCCGGATTGCGAATGACGACAGTCGTGTCTGCATCGCTGACTGTCAGCTCCGAGACACACGATCGCCCGACAAAATCGAGAAGCGTCTTGATCTTTTGCAGATCATTGTTTTCCCCACGAAACGAAGGTCACCGGCGCAGGCGTTGGACCCAATCCCCGGTTTCTGGCGATGAAAGCTTCACGAACATGAACGATCAATTCCGGCGGTCCACCGGGAATGTCGATACCTGCCCGCAGCTTAATCAGCGCGTTGACGAACTCGGCATTCGCCGCCAATCCCAGAACAGGAAACGGCAGCCTGTCCACGGCCGCCGTTTCGTGAGAACATGGAGAAAACTGGAAGGACCCGCTTAAAGGGTAAGCCGGGTCGGGCCCAGTCACGTTTCTGCCTGTCGAATAGATGGCCGCGGATCATGGAACTTCTCGTCGCCCTTGGCCTTATCGCCCTCAAGATCGCATTGCTCATCGCAATGCTTCTACTCTTGCCTTTGCCGCTGACCTGGCTGGAGCGAAAGATTGCCGGCCACATGCAGCAGCGCATGGGTCCGATGCGCGTGGGGTGGCACGGCCTGCTGCAGCCAGTGGCTGACGGTATCAAGCTCCTGACGAAAGAGGATCATATCCCTGCAGAGGCAGATCGCTTCCTATTCAAGCTGGCGCCAATCCTGGCGCTCGCTCCGCCCTTTGTGGTGTTTGTCGCGATCCCCTTCGGCGAGACCGTCTCAGTGCTCAATGCAGAGATCACGCTCTACGTCTCCAACCTGAATGTGGCATTGCTCTTCGTCTTCGCGGTGATCGGTCTGGAGGTCTATGGCGTCATCTTCGGCGGCTGGGCCGCCAACAGCAAATACGCCGTTCTCGGTAGCCTCAGGACCTGCGCACAGATGATCAGCTACGAAATCCCCATGGGTTTCGCAGTCATCGGCGTCGTGATGCTCGCACAGTCGATGAGCCTGGTGGACATCGTGCGCGCCCAGAGCGATCTCTGGAACATCGTCTATCAGCCGATCGGGTTCTTCGTCTTCTTCGTTGCCGGATTGGCCGAAGCGCAGCGCATTCCCTTCGACCTGGCCGAAGCGGAAGGGGATCTCGGCGCAGGGTTCCATACCGAGTACAGCGGTATCCGTTTCGCGTTCTTCATGGTCAGCGAATACGTCATCGTGCTCCTGGTATCGGTCCTCTCCGTCATCCTGTTTTTCGGCGGCTGGAACGGTATTCTCATTCCGCTGCCGCCGCTTGTCTGGTTTGCGCTCAAGGTGGCATTCTTCATTTATGTTTTTATGTGGTTCCGTTTCACTTTGCCCCGCTATCGCTATGACCAACTGATGGCGATCGGATGGAAAGTCTTGCTTCCTCTGTCAATGGCGAACATAATTATCACTGGTATTGCTTTCACTTAGGAGCCAGGGCGGCTTGTCCACGCGCCTTCTAGGTTCGGTGTCGATCTGACGAAGATGCGTGCAGCAATCGAAGGGACTACAGCGACCCTACCGCGTTGGAATAGACGCACGCCGCTGTAGAACGGCGCGACGATGTCACGCGTAGTCGACAGAGCTGGAACATGGATCGGCTGGGCGCTTTTTGCGGATCTGGCGAGCGCCTTTGCGCTGACCTTTGGCTATATGTTCTCCAAGCCGGTGACCATGCAGTATCCGGACAAGGAGAAGTGGCTCCCCTACTCGCGCTATCGCGGGCATCACTTCCTCAAACGCGACGAAGAGGGCGAGATCAAGTGTGTCGCGTGCGAGCTTTGCGCTCGCATCTGCCCCTGCGACTGCATCGAAGTCGTCCCCTACGAGGACGAAAACGGCAACCGACACCCAGCAAAATTCGAGATCGACACGGCCCGGTGCCTGTTCTGCGGCCTGTGTGAAGACGCCTGCCCTGCGGACGCCATCGCACTTGGCCAGCAATACGAATTCTCGAGTTTTTCGTCACGCGACCTCGTGATCGGACGCGACGATCTGCTCGAAAAACCTGGAAAGGCAATGACCGGCGGTGGTGTCGTCGCCGCACGCCTGAATACCGATGAGGACGTGCTGGTCGAAACGAGCGAACCGCGCGGATACAACTGGTGGCGCAATATCCGGCGAACGTGAGGAGCAGCAAACCGGGGCGCGCAGATAGGAGGCTCAGATGCTTGTCGGTGAAATCGTGAAGGATAAGGGTGCTGGAGTGATCGCAGTTGCTCCCGACCAGGCGATGGTGGAGATACTGCGGCTCTTTCGTGACAACAATATCGGCTTCGTGGTCGTCAGCCACGCGCCCGGAAGGTACATGGGCACGGTCTCGGAACGGGATTGCTGCAACGCGCTTGCGGAATACGGGCCAGAGGCAGCGCTGATGCCGGTCGCCGAGATCATGAACCGCAACGTGGCGATCTGTTCGGCTGTCGATGGGCTGCCCCTGGTGATGTCGATCATGACCCAGAGACGGACACGTCATGTGCTGGTCATTGAGGAGGAGGCCATTGTCGGCGTCGTCAGCATCGGCGACGTGGTCAAGCACCGGCTCGACGAGGCGCAGCGCACGGAGCGGCATCTGCACGAATACATTGCCGGGGCCGGCTACCACTGAGAGTGGCTTTGCGCCCACAGGTCGGGACGCGGGCCTTGCAGGCGCCTCGCGCGCACATCCTCATGCTCCACGCCAGACCCGGTTCGTGCCCTCGATTGCGTGCGCTGTTTCTGCCTTGTGAACCTTAACCGGACACGGGTATTCACCTCGCCTCATCAGGCTGTTGAGGCGAAGAGACCGATAGTTTTCGGGAACAAAGACAAGACCCTTGGGAAACGGCTTTTCGACCTTGAGCTGCGCTACCAGTTCACCGCGGGTTGAACAAACGACCACCTGGTCGCCGTCCGAAAGGCCAAGCTTAGCCGCATCCTCAGCGCTCATCGCGACATAAGGATCGTTGGCGACCGTGTTCAGGATCTCCGAACGCTCGGTCAGATAGCCATTGTGGAACAGACAGTTGCCGGTGACGAGCACGAGCCCGTCGTGCGGTTGCGAAACGGTCGGCGGCGCATGGAAGGCTTCCGCCGGTGGCGTCGGGCCTTCTTTCGTGAAGGCACCGTCGGCACCAAGTCCGGTCCAGGTGAGCGCCTGATAGGCCGGTATCAGCCGGGCGATCTCATCGAAGACCTCGACATGCGTCGAAGGCTGCAATACTTGGCCGCGCTCAGCTGCGACAAAATCGAAGATAGCGAGATTGCCCCGCGCCTCAAAGACTGGTTCCCGGAACTTGGCGACCTTTTGGATGCGACCCTCGTTGTTGGTAAAGCTGCCGGGCTCTTCACCGTAGCCCGCCGCTGGCAAGACGACCTCGGCCAGTGCGGCCGTCTCGTTAAGGAAACTGTCCTGGACGATCAAGAGATCAGCAGCACCAAGGGCCCGCGCCACGAACTCTCTGTCCGGATAGGCGATCAGGGGGTCGGTTCCGACAAGGTAGAGCGCGCCCATCTGCCCAGCGGCGCAGAGATCCAGCATCGCGTCGAGATCAGCACCCGGCCCATCAGGGATTTCGGCGGCCCAGTTCCGGGCAAGCGCGGCGCGCGCCGTTTCGTCGACAACCGGCTGCAGCCCCGGCAAACCGCCCGCCAGAGCCCCCATATCAAAGGCGCCCAGCTGGTTGGCGCGGTCGAAGAGGAACTGCAATGCTGGGGTCTTGCCGAGGAGGCGAAGCAGTTGCAAGAGATTGGTGAGCTGCTGCAACGCTCCCCGCGCGTCTGACAATCTCAGGAGGTCGACACCGACAAGCACGGTGACAGTGCCGCCTTCGTTAAGTGCTGCGGCCAGACGATCCGGTCCATCGCCGCCATTGCCAGCCACCGGGCCGCCGACTGCCACTTTGATCTCTGCAAGAGCGTCACCTGACAGTTTCTCGCCGGCGGCCGCAGCAAGTCCGGCAACCACGGCTGCAAGGCTCGCGGCCTCTCCGCCGGGCGGCACACGAACCACAGCCTTAGCATCGGCGTCGAGGCGGGACGGTCGCGTCGAGATCATCAGTAATCCAGTCCCGCGCCGCCTGGCGGCATCCCGCAGCAGATACTCGGTAACCGGGTTTTCCTCGGTCACGTTGCCCGCAATGACAAGCACGCGGTCGACGCCGATCACCTCCGTCAAAGGTGCACGGGCGTAGCCTGCCATCAGCGGGGCAAGCGCGTCGAAGGGTGTGGACCAGCGCGACGAGCAGTCGATGTTGTTGGTCGCAAAGACGGTGCGCATGAGCTTCTGGAACTGATAGAGCACTTCATTGGGCAGGCGCGGCGAGACAACTCCGCCGGAAGCCTTGCTTTCGACCGCTGCTAACCGCCGGCGCAGATAGTCTCCTGCTTCGTCCCAGGAAACCGGCACAAGGGTGCCGTCGCGGCGGATCATCGGGCGTTTGATCCGATCATGCCCTTCGATGAAGTCGAGGCCGAAACGGCCGCGTGCGCAGAGCGTTTCGCGGTTGACGCCGTGTTCCTCCTTGGACCGGACACGCATGAATTCGCCCTTGCGCGCGCCAACGGTCAGCTGACATCCCGTGCCGCAATGCGGACAGATCGTGTCGACCTCGGCGAGATCCCAGGGCCGAGCCTTATAGCGATAGGGAAAGCTCATCAGCGCGCCGACCGGACAGACTTCGATGCAGTTGCCACACTGGTCGCAACTGGCAAGGCTGCCCTCAAAGCCGGTGACGGCCGTATCCATGCCTTTCTCGACGGTGCCAAGGGCGACCGCGCCAACGACCTCCTCGCACATGCGCACGCAGCGCTGGCACTGGATACAGCGGTTGACGTTCATGATGACGACCGGGCTCAGGCGAATGTCGCGAGAATGGAAAACGCGCTTGGGATCATGAAAGCGACTTCTCCCCGGGCCATAGGCCATCACCATGTCCTGAAGCTCACACTCGCCGCCCTTGTCGCAGATCGGACAGTCGAGCGGGTGGTTGGCAAGCAGCATGTCGAGCATGGACGAACGTGTTTCATCAATCAGCGGCGTGTCCGTTCGCACGACCATGCCTTCAGTGACGGCTGTGGCGCAGGACGGCTGTAGCCGCCGCAGTCCCTCGATCTCGATGAGACACATGCGGCAGGAGGCAAGCGGCGGCAGGCGCTTCAGGTAGCAGAAGGTCGGAATTTCGATGCCCAATCGCTGAGCGGCCTGCAACACAGTCGAGCCTGCCGCAACTTCCAGTGTTTGCCCATTGATCGTAACGCTCACCATGACCTACTCGCCCGCGCTAGAACGCTCCTCAGTGGAACGGACACTTCCGCTCCTCGATATGGGCGACGAACTCCTCGCGGAAATGCGCAAGCGAGGCCCGCAACCCCATCGCAGCACCGTCACCCAAAGCACAAAACGTATTGCCGAAAATGCCTTTGCAGAGCATGTCCAGCTGCTCCATGTCGCCGGGAGCGCCCTCGCCCGCCTCGATCCGGCGCAGCACTTTCACAACCCAGTTCAACCCCTCGCGGCAGGGTGTGCACTTGCCGCAGGACTCGTGGTGAAAGAACTCGATGATGCGGGTGGCGACCTTGACCATGCAGGTCGTGTCGTCGACGACGATCACGCCTGCCGAACCCAGCATCGTGCCGGCAGCAGCAAGCGAGTCAAAGTCCATTCCGACGTCAAGCCCCGGCTCCGGGATCACCGGTGCGGAAACACCACCTGGTATTACCGCCTTGATCTTGCGACCGGCCGGCGGCCCGCCGGCATGGTCCTCGACCAGTTCTCGAAGCGGTATCCCCATCGGAAGCTCGTAGAGGCCGGGCATGCGCACCTGCCCGCTTACGCAATAGAGCTTCGGGCCGGGACTCTTCTCCGGTCCAATACCTCGGAACCAGTCAGGGCCCCGCGCCACGATATGCGGTACGCAGACCAGCGTCTCGACATTGTTGATGACGGTCGGGCTGGCATAGAGCCCCGCAACCGCCGGGAACGGCGGTTTCAGGCGCGGTTGCGCCCTCTTGCCCTCGAGCGAGTCAAGCATCGCAGTCTCTTCGCCACAGATGTAGGCACCAGCACCGCAATGGACGTGGACGACGAAATTGAAGTCCGAGCCGAGTATCCGCGTTCCGAGATAGCCTTTGGCTTTGGCCTCGGCGATCGCCTGTTCCAGCCGCCTGATCGCCAGCACATACTCGCCGCGAACATAGACATAGGCGACCTCTGCCCCGATCGCATAGGCGCTGATCGCCATGCCTTCGACCAACTGGTGCGGGTCGCGCTCCATGACGATACGGTCCTTGAAGGTGCCAGGTTCCCCTTCGTCGGCGTTACAGCAGAGATATTTCGGCTTGTCGGCCCGCTTGGGGACGAAACTCCACTTCATGCCGGTCGGAAACCCTGCTCCGCCCCGGCCACGCAGGTTCGACCGCTTGATAAGATCGATGATCTCGTCGGGCGTATGTTCCTTGAGGGCTTTCGCAAGCCCTCGGTAGCCGCCGCCGGCCTCATAGGTGGAAAGAAGATGCCCATCCTGCACGTTCACATTCTTCAGAAGAACCGGTTCGTACATGGTTATTCCCCCTGCCGTTCGACGGCAGCGAGATCGGCGCCGGCCGTGTCAGGCACCATGGCGCGCAGCCGGGCAAGCAGTGCGTCGATCCGCTCGATGTCGAGATTGCCGTGATAGTCGTCGCCGACCTGCATGACCGGAGCCATTTCACAGGCGCCGAGGCATTCGACGGTCGAGAGCGTGAACAACCCATCGGGGGTCGTGCCGCCCTTCTTGATTCTAAGGACGTCCTCCATATGCGTCAGCAGATCTTCGGATCGCCGCAGCATGCAGGAGACATTGTCGCAGAGCTGCAGGTGGAACTTGCCCACTGGCTCGGTATGGAAGAGCGTGTAGAAGGTTGCGAGCTCGTAGACCCAGATCCGTTCGACGCCGAGGATGTCGGCGACCTCTTGCAGCACCGGGCCGGGCAGATGGCCATGTTCGCGCTGCGCGATCAAAAGTGCGGGCATGATCGCCGAGCGCTGGTCGGGATACCGCGCCGCCGCCTGTTCGATCTTCTCGCGCATCGCCATCACGTCCAAATCTCCGCTACTTGTCGACCTCCGCCATCACAGGATCGAGGCTGCCGAGCACGGCGATCATGTCCGCCAGATAGCGGGCGTTCGTGACGCCGAAGACCCCTTGAAGGTTGACGAACGAGGGTGCCCGGACCTTCATGCGGAACGGTTTCGGCGACCCGTCGCTGATGATGTAGAAGCCGAGCTCCCCCTTGGGCGCTTCGATTGCCGAATAGACCTCGCCCTTCGGCACGCTGAAGCCATAGGCCGACAGGTCGAAATGCTGGATCAGGGCCTCCATCGAGCAATGCACCCGTTCCTTGTCGACGGGGAAGGCAATCGTTGGCATGTCGACCTGGAACGGCCCCTCGGGCATCTGCTCAATGCATTGTTCGATGATCCGCATGCTTTCGCGCATCTCATCGACCCGGCAGCGCCAGCGCGCATAACAATCGCCTTCGTCGCGCGTGATCACATTGAAATCGATCCGGTCGTAGATCTCGTAGGGCTCGTCACGACGGATGTCCCAGTCGACACCGGAAGCACGCAGGTTCGGACCGCTGAGCCCGAGATCAATGGCGTCTTCGGCGGTGATGACGCCGATCCCTTGGGTGCGTTTGAGGAACACCCGGTTGTCTTCGAGCAGCCGCTCATAGTCGCGGATCCGGTTTGGGAAGATGTCGCAGAACTCCCTGATCTTTGCGAAGAACCCGTCAGGCAGGTCCTCGCGCACCCCACCGACCCGGCAGAAGGAGGTGTGCATGCGCGCACCGGTGACCATTTCGAGGAGATCCATGATCATTTCGCGCTCGCGCATGACGTAAAGCAGCGCGGTCATGGCGCCGAGATCCATCGGCAGCGCGCCGGTGATCAAAAGATGACCGGAGATGCGCGCGAGTTCCGCCATCATCACGCGGATATATTGCGCCCGGATCGGGGCCTCGATGCCGAGCAGCTTCTCCACCGCGAGCGCGAAGGCCAGGTTGTTCGAGGGCGGGCAGAGGTAGTCGAGCCGATCGGTCAGCGGGAAAATCTGCGTATAGGTAAAGCTTTCTGCCAGTTTTTCCGTGCCGCGATGCAGGTAGCCGATATGGGGGTCCACCCGCTTGACATACTCGCCGTCCAGTTCGAGCACGAGCCGGAGGACCCCATGGGTGCTGGGGTGTTGGGGTCCGAGATTGAGAAGCACTTCCTTGCTGTTGAGCGCTTCTCCTTCCGGCCTCGTGAGCTCGGTGACTTCGGTCATCTCAACTTTCCGGTATCGATCGGTCTCCGTGGTTCATGTGATTTCGGATCGGTCCAAAAGGAAACCGCCCGCACCTTTCCTCCTATGGAATGTTCCGCGTGGCGAGGTCGGGCTGGGTCGGCGGCGGACCTTCGGCCCCAAAGGGGTTCAGCTTGTCCTTGTACCCCTTAAGCGGGAAGTCCTTGCGCTGGGGAAAGCCCTCGAAGCCCTCCCACATATAGATCCGGCGCAAATCGGGATGCCCCTGGAACCGGATGCCATACATGTCCCAGGCCTCGCGCTCATGCCAGTTGGCCGTGCGCCAGACCCCGGTGACCGAGGCAACCTCGGGCGGATCGCCAAGCCGACACTTGATGCGGACACGCCACCGGTTGGGCAGCGAATAGAGATGGTACACCGCCTCAAAGCGCGGCGTTTCGGGATAATGGTCAACGCCGCAGATGTCGGAAAGGAAGTTGAACCTGAACTCGGGCTGGTCCTTCAGGAACCGGCAGAACTCGACGATCTTTTCGGGTGGAACGACAAAGACATCAATGCCATGCGCAGTTCCGAGATCCTCGATCGCTTCCCCGAAGCGCTCCAGGATCAAGGCGCGATTGAGAGACGGTTCGACACTCATGATGCCCCCACCCGATCGAGAGGTGTTCCGGCGAGCGCGCGGGACTTCTTGATCTTTTCTTGCAATAGCAGGAAGCCATGCATCAGCGCCTCGGGCCGTGGCGGACAGCCGGGCACATGGACATCGACTGGCACAAAGGTTTCAGACCCTTGCACCACCGCATAGGTGTTGTAGACGCCCCCTGAAATGGCGCAGGTCCCCATGGCGATCACCCAGCGCGGCTCCGGCATCTGATCGTAAAGCCGGCGCACGACGGGCGCGAACTTCCGGGTCACCGTGCCGGCGATGATCATCACATCGGACTGCCGCGGCGAAGGGCGAAACACCACGCCGAACCGGTCGAGGTCGTAGCGCGCGCACCCCGCCGAGATCATTTCGATGGCACAGCAGGCGATGCCGAAGGTCTCGGGCCACAGGGCCGACCTTCGGCTCCAATTGATGACGCTCTCGGCCGTGGTGAACAGTACGCTATCCTGGATCGTGTTTCCTACTCCTCCCATTCCAGCGCTCCCTTCAGCCAGGCGTAGGCAAAACCCACGAGAAGCAGCACGATGAAGACGAACATTTCGAGATAAGCGACGAGACCAATCTCTTTGAGGACGACTGCCCAGGGGAAGAGAAACATCGCCTCGACATCGAAGACGACCAGGAGGATCGCGAGGATGAAGAACTGGACCCTGAAGCGTCCCCCGGCTGCCTCGCCTGCCGGGTCCATGCCGCATTCATAGGGCATGTTCTTTTCGGGATAGGGATTGGACGGCCGCAGTAGCGAGGAAACAAAAAGCGTCGCCCCCACCACCAGAACAATTCCGGCGATCATGAAAAGAACCGGCAGGAAATCCGCTGCAGACATATCGCGCAGCCCGGTCACCATCGGGGGCGTTGCTCAAGCCGCGATCGGCTCTTTCGGGCCGGTAACGCGGCCGCCCAGTAGGCGGCTAAGGGCATTCCTTTCCTAAACTGCTAGTTTATTCTGTCGGATAGGCCAATGCAAATGCGATCGCTCAGCCGCCGAAGGCCGACTGCTGGGCGAGCTTCAGAAACCACGCCGGAAACAGGCCGATGCCAATCGTGCCGGCGGCGGTGACGGCGAGTGCGGCACCGACCAGGGGCGTCAGGGCTGGCTCGAACGCCCGCACCGGTTCGCGCATGAACATCACCATCACGATGCGAATGTAGAAATAGGCGGCGACGGCGCTCAGGAGCACCGCAATCACGGCCAAAAGGACGAAACCACGCTCGACGAGCGCGACCAGCACGTAGAACTTTGCAAAGAAGCCTGCTGTCGGTGGAATGCCCGCCAGCGAAAACAGATAGAGCAACATCAACAGCGCCAGCCCCGGATGCAGCTTGGCGAAGCCGGAATAGTCCTCAATGACTTCACCCGAGAAATTGCCGTTGCGCATCATGATGACGGCGCCGAAGATGCCGAGGTTCATGAAGGTGTAAATCAGAAGGTAGAGCATCACGCTGGCGATCCCGTCTGCACCGCCGGCCACGATGCCCAAAATGGCAAAGCCGGCATGGGCGATGCTGGAATAGGCGAGCAGGCGCTTGAAGTTATCCTGCACCAGCGCCACGAAACTTCCGAGCGCCATCGTCACCACCGCGATAACGGCCAATATGATCCAGACGTTGGAGCTTGCGACCAACGGGTTGAGGAACACCCTGAGGATCACCGCGAAGCCTGCCGCCTTGGGCCCGACAGACATGAAGGCGGTAATCGTCGTCGGGGCACCCTCGTAGACATCCGGCACCCACATGTGGAACGGCACTGCGCCGATCTTGAAGACCAGTCCGGCGACAATGAAGACCACCGCCAAAAGCAAACCCGGATCGAGCGGATCATTGCTGACTGCCGCCGCCATCCGGTCCAGTTGCGTCGTACCGGTAAGGCCATAGACCAGCGAGACGCCGTAAAGAAAAATCCCGGTCGAGACGGCGCCAAGGATGACGTATTTGAGCGCCGCCTCGTTTGAGCGTTGTTCACGCCGAAGGAAGCCGGTCAGCACGTAGGTGCACAGCACCATCAGTTCGAGGCCGACATAGATCGACAGGAGATCGGTCGCAGACGCCATGATCATCATGCCGGCAAGCGCAAGCAGCAGCAGCACATAGTATTCGCTGCCGCCGATCCCTTCGATATCGGCATAATTTCGCGAGAGCAGGAACGTGAGCAGGATCGACAGGTAGAACAGCGATTTGAAGAAGATGGAGAAGGGGTCGGCCACGAACATGCCCGCATAGGCCGGCTCGGCCCCTCCTGACAGCGTGAATGTCGCCACCGCAGCGACCAGCACCACACCGATCGACGCCCAGACAAGAAGAGCGTCCTTTCCCTTCGGCAAGAGTTGCCCGCCAATCAACAGGATTGAGGACCCGACAATCACGATGATTTCGGGCAGGCTTACAAGGATCGACGCAAGGAGCGCTGCGGCGGTCATGGGCCGTTCCCCCTGTCGTGGACCTGCTGCAAAAGATGCGTGACCGAGCTGTCGATGATGGCGAGAAAGGGCTTGGGGTAGAACCCGACCCAAAGCACGAAGACGGCAAGCGGCAGGATCGCCACCAGTTCGCGGCCGTTGACGTCACGAACCTTGAACCGCGCGCCGACGGTCGGCGGACCAAGAGCGACTTTCCGATACATGCCAAGCAGATAGGCCGCGCTCAGCAACGCGCCCAATACGGCGACTGCGCCAAGGGTGAGGTTGGCCGCAAACCCGCCCGATAGCACCAGCAACTCGCCCACGAACGCGTTCGTTCCCGGCAACGCCATCGACGACAGCACGAACAGCGCCAGACATCCGGTGTAAACGGGAGCCACCTTCATCAAGCCGCCATAGTCGGCGATGCTGCGGGTGTGCGTCCGCTCGTAGATCAGGCCGACGAACAGAAAGAGCGCGCCGGTCGTCACGCCGTGATTGAACATCTGCAGGATGCTGCCTTGAAGCCCGAGCGGGTTGAGGGCGAAAATCCCAAGCGTCACGAAGCCCATATGGCTGATGCTGGAATAGGCCACCAGCTTCTTCAAGTCGTCCTGCGCCAAGGCAAGCAGCCCGCCATAAACGATCGCGAGTGCCGAGAGAGCCATCATCAAGGTCGAATAATAGACTGAAGCCTCCGGCAACATCGGCAGCGAGAACCTCAGAAATCCATAGGCCCCCATCTTCAGGAGTACACCGGCGAGGATGATGCTGCCGGCCGTCGGAGCCTGCACATGGGCGTCCGGCAGCCAGGTATGGAGCGGGACCATCGGCACCTTGACCGCGAATGCGACGAGGAAGGCAAAAAACAGCCAGGATTGAATGTCGAACGGCAGGTCGAGTGCCATCAAGGCGAGGATGTCGAACGTCCTGCCACCCTCGAAGTAAAGAACGATGACGCCGATCAGGAACAGGAGGCTGCCCGCCAGGGTGTAGAGGAAGAACTTGAACGCCGCATAGACCCGGCCATCGCCGCCCCAGACCCCGATGATCAGATACATCGGGATCAGCATCGCCTCCCAGCAGACATAGAACAGAAACAGGTCGAGCGCCGTGAATACACCCAACATCAGGGTCTGCATGGCGAGCAGGCAGACCATGAACTGCTTCACTTTGCGGTCGATGGCGACCCATGAGGCGAGCACCGAGACAGAGCCCAAAAGCGCGGTCAGGAACACGAAGAGCGCGCTGATCCCGTCGACGCCGAGCGCAAAGGTTATGCTAAGCTCCGGCACCCACGGGTGCTTCTCGACGAACTGCATCTCTGAGCTTGCGGTATTAAAACCGGACAGCATCGCAATGGCGAGCGCCACGTCGAGCAAGGTGAAGCCGAGCGCTGCCCACCGCACCGCCTCGTCGCTGCGCAGAAGCATCACGACCGCCGCCCCGGCGGCAGGTATGAAGACGATCAGGCTGAGCAGCGGGAACGCCATCACACCCCCTACTGCCACACGACGGCAAAAACAGTGATCGCCGCGATCACGCCGGCGATCATCGCCAGCGCGTAGTGGGTGACCATGCCGGTCTGCAACCGCCGCAACGCGCCGCCGCCAGCAAGGATGGCGCGGGCAAGCCCGTTCACCGCCGCATCGACGCCATTTAGATCCACCCGCAGTCCGGCGCGCGCCGTCCCGTGCAGGAGCGGCAGGACCAGAGCGTCGGACACATTGCTCACTGCCTTTTCGTATCGCGCCAGCGGTTTCTCGGCGAGCCACAGGAAGGCTCGCGCGCCCTTGCGGTAGAACCAGTCCGTATCGATGCTGATGGTATTTTCCGGATCGAGCGCTTTCAGGAAGAGCACGAAGCCCAGTGCGGTAAACATCAGCAGACTGAGGCTCTCGGTGACATGCGCGCCCGTATAGGGCTCGAAGGCGACCGGATAGGGAAGGAGCGCATAGAGCGGTCCCGGGAACACACCAATCGCGATGCAAAGCAGTGCCGCCATACCCATCGCAACCAGCATGTTACTGGGCGGCTCGCGCGCCTCCAGCTTTCGATCAGGCCCGAAAAACATGTAGTACGGTAGCTTGAGGCCCGTGTGCAGGAACGTGCCTGCCGATGCCATCGTGAGTACCAGAACCACGAGTGCCCTGTGATCCTGACCGGCGGCGGCGATCACCATCGACTTGGTGACGAAACCCGAGAAGAACGGAAAGGCTGAGATCGCGAAGGCGCCAACCATATAGAGCGCGACCGTCAGCGGCATGGTTTTGTAGAGCCCGCCGAGCTCGGTCAGTTTCCGCCGTCCGGTGACCTCAATCACCGCCCCTGCCCCCATGAAGAGAAGCGCCTTGTAAAGGATGTGTGCGAAGGCGTGGCTGGTGGCTCCATTTACCGCCATTTCAGTGCCGATCCCGATGCCCGCCACCATGTAACCCACCTGGCTGACGATGTGATAGGCAAGCAGCCGCCGACAGTCGTTCTCAAGCACCGCGTAGATGACGCCGTAGAGTGCCATCACAGCACCGAGCCAGACGAGAAGCTCGGTCCCCGGGAATGCGCGCGCCAGCACGTAGACGGCCGTCTTGGTGGTGAAGGCGCTCATGAACACCGCCCCTGTAACGGTCGCTTCGGGATAGGCGTCCGTCAGCCAGGCGTTCAGCGGCGGCACCGCGGCATTCAACAAAAAGCCCGCAAGGATCAGATAGCCGCCAATATCCATTGCTCCCGCGGCACCGCCTCCGGCGATCGGACCGAAGAGCAACGAACCGGCGGCGAACCCGTGGAGCACGATGCCACCAAGCAGAGCGACGCCGCCCGTGACGTGCACCATCAGATAGCGGAAGGCCGCACGGATCGCGCGTTCGCCCCCTTGCGCGAAGACCAGATAGGCAGAGGCGAACGCCATGCCCTCCCAGAAGAGGTAGAGGGTCAGATAGTCACCGGCAAACACCACACCGAGCGCACTGCCGACATAGACGAAGGCCGCCACATGCTGACCTGCCCGCGGCAGATGCAGCGCGTAAACCATGCCGATCAGCGCCATGATGGTGAAGACGGTGGCAAAGACGATGCTGAGCTTGTCGACCTTTGCAAACAGGATTTCCTGCCCGAAGACGCGCGCCGCGCCATAACTGCCTGGCTCCATCGTCAACACCGCGACGATGGCCAGAGCAGGAACGAGCACGAGAAAGACCTTGCGGACCGATCCCTTCAGGAACGGGATTGGCACGGCGCCGAGAATGAACAGGATGCCGGGATGGACGAAGTCAATCATAGTAGTCCTCGCGCCGCATGAGGCCGACTTGGTGGCCGAGGAACTTTGAGACGAAAATGATGAGCACGCAGGAGCCGAAACCATAAGCCGCCGACCAGCCGGGCAAGCGGTCCCACAGATATTCGGCGTGGTCGCGCGGAACCAGGAAATCGGCGGCGACGATCAGAACGAGCACGAGATAGAACAACCGGCGGCGAGGCCGCGCATAGCGCTCGTCGCCAAAGAAATCGACGATGTGCCTGATCATCTGACCACTCCTTCCGCCAAGGCGATGAAATAACCTGGGAAGATGCCCATCAGCACCGACAGGGCAGCGGTCGCCACCAGCGGGATCGTTACCAGCGGAATTTCACGGACAGGTTCTGCCTCTCCCGGCGCCTCTGTTCCGAAAAAGGCGATATAACTCACCGGCAGAAAGTAGGCGGCGTTGAGGACCGAGCTTGCCAGGAGGACGACGAGGAAAGCCATCTCGCCTGCTTCGACCGAACCGAGCGCAAGATACCACTTGCTGACGAAGCCCGCAGTTGGCGGCACGCCGATCATGCTCAGCGAAGCGACGAAAAAGGCTCCCATCGTCCAGGGCAGCCGTCGACCGATGCCGGCCATGTCGCTGATGTTTCGTTTTCCCGAGGCGCAGTAGATCGATCCGGCGCAGAAGAAGAGCGTGATCTTGGAGAAGGCGTGCACGGCGATATGAATGATGCCGCCGATCATCGCGACCGGAGACAAAAGCACGGCACCCAGCACCACGTAGGAGAGTTGGCTCACCGTTGAATAGGCAAGCCGCGCCTTCAGGTCGTCGCGGGTCAGAGCATAGATCGACGCCATAAGGATGGTGAAGGAGACGAGATAGGCCGTTGCGATGCCGAGCCCCAGCCTTGCGACCAGATCCACGCCGAAGACATCGAACACCAAGCGCAACACGCAAAACACGCCCATCTTGACCACGGCCACTGCATGCAAGAGCGCGCTCACCGGCGTCGGTGCAACCATTGCGGCGGGCAGCCAGGCGTGCATCGGCATCACGGCGGCCTTGGCGAAGCCGAAAAGGTAGCAGAAATAGACAATCGTCAGCAGCGGCGCCGAGGCGTCCACCCTCGCCATCAGGCCCCCGGGCACAAAGTCGAGCGATCCGGCAATCTGGTAGGTCAGCGCCAGCGCGGCAAGAAGCACGCTTTTCGATGCGCCCATCAGGTAGACGAGATACTTTCGGCTGCCTGCCCAGGCCTCTTCGTCCTCGTGGTGGTAGACGAGCGGATAGGTCACGAGGCTCAGCACCTCGTAGAAGATCACCAGTGTGAACAGATTGGCCGCGAAAGCACCCCCGACGGCGGCGGCGAGACTGGTGGCAAAGCAGGCGAAGAAGCGGGTCTGCGCGTGCTCGTTCAGGTGCCGCATGTAGCCGATGGAATAGACCGCTGCGACGATCCAAAGGAGCGAGGAAACGGTGGCAAACACCATGCCGAGCGCATCGACGCGGAAGGCGAAGGCGATGCCCGGCAGGATCTCGAACAGGCGGAGATCGAGCGTACCACCCGAAAGCACCGTGGGTGCCATCGAGATGACGATCGCGAACATGACGACCGCAGCAAGCGGCGAGACGGCATCCCGGATTTTGTCGTGCTTGTTCAAAACGAGAACTGCCAGTGCCGCCAGCCCTGCGACGGCGACGGCAAGTAGCGGCCGGATTGAAAGCACCGGATCCAAGCCGCTATCCTTTCATCGTCGTCACGTCGTCGATCTTGAGGGTGGGCTTGTTCCTCACGAGGGCGACCAGAATGCCGAGGGCGACGGCAACTTCCGCCGCGGTGATGGCGATGACGAAGATCGCGACGATCTGCCCGCGAAAGTCACCGTAGTACCGTCCAAAGGCGATGAAATTGATGTTGACCGAGTTGAGCATAAGCTCCAGCGACATCAGCACGACCAGGATGTTGCGCCTCAGCAGCACACCCGCGGCTCCGATCACGAAGAGGATCACGGCGAGCGAAATGTACCACCAGAGCGGAACCATCACCCGGTCTCCTTCCGGGCGAGCACGATGGCACCAACGAGTGCCCCGAGAAGAATGATCGAAGCGACTTCGAACGGCAGGAGATAATCAGCGAAAAGGACCGTGCTCAGCTGCCTCACCTGGTCGCCACCGCGCGACGCGACGGGCTCAACCGCCGAAAAGCGGCCGCTCCAGAGCACAAGCGCAAGCATCTCGACCCCAAGCAGGACGAGGAGGGTCAGTGCGGGTAGATTTCGCCCGGGCACAAACCGCTGCAGTACCGCTTCGCGCACGTCGATCATCATGATCACGAACAGGAAGAGGACCATGATGGCGCCGACATAGACGAAGATCTGCACGACTGCGAGGAGCGGCGCTTCAAGCAGGACAAAGATTGCCGAGATTTGCAGGAAACACGCCATCAGCGCCAATGCGCTATGAACAGGGTTCCGAGCCAGGACGACCGTAAGGGCGGTAACCACGGCCCCCGCAGCAAACAGAAGGAAGAACCCCTGGCCCATGACGCAGCCTCTCCCGCGCGAACTATTCCGCGGCGCTTGATGGCCGGATTTCAGGGAGCGCCGCAGTTTCAGTTGCGTTTATAAATTGTGCCCCAAGGAACGGTTTTTCACAAGAATATTGTCTGCAACTTAGTTGAATGAGGCCTGATAGGTCGTCAATGCGATCCTCTTGGCGAGCGGCATGCGGGTGCTTGCCCAAACAACACCAATTGCTAATATGCAATATCGAGTAGCAGCCAATTGAAGCGAATACCCCAGTCCGCCGGTTGCGGGGAATATTCAAGCGATATCAAACGTTCGATTCTGTGACGGCCTTGGGGAGAGGCGAGCACGATGCGAATGTGGTTTTCATGGTTATCCCTGCTTGCACTCACTCTGATCGCGTCCACTGATGCGTTTGCAGCCGAAAGCGGTCGACGCCTGGCGCTCGTCATTGGAAACTCGACATACGAAGCCGCCGGTTCGCTTCCAAACGCCTCTCGCGACGCGCGCGCGTTCGGAGCGTTCCTCTCCGCCCAAGGATTTGATGCTGACATCGTTATCGACGTGAACCGCAGCCAGTTGGCCGAAGCGGTCTCGCGCTTTTCGCGCAGAATAGCGGCAAACGACGTAGCGCTTTTTTACTATGCCGGTCACGGCATGCAGCTTCGCGGCGAAAATTATCTCGTCGCCACCAACGCCAAGCTTGCGAACGAATTCGACGTTCATGCCGAGACCCTCGCACTTGCCGATGTGGTGCGTGCGATCGAGACGAAGGCAAAGATCGCGCTCGTCTTTCTGGACGCCTGCCGCAACAATCCGCTTGCCAACCGGCTCAACGAAGAAATCGAAGGTGCAACCCGAAGCCTTGCGACGCGGGGACTGGCCCCGATTGAGACGGAAAGTGCCGGCACCATGGTCGCCTTTGCAGCGGCACCCGGGCAAGTCGCATCTGACGGACGCGGCGAGAATTCGCCATTCACTCAGGCGCTCGTCAGCCACCTGGCGAGCCCAGGCCTTGAGATTGGGACAGCGTTCAAGCGGGTCATCCGCGACGTGAGAGAGGCAACTGCCGGCAAGCAATCGCCGCAGATCCTGTCTTCGCTCTCGCTCGAATTCTACTTCGGGCCTGCCTTGCAACAATCAGAGCAGGCACCAGTTGCCGCCCCGGTGACAGATCCGAAAACTGTGGCGGCCGAAGCAGACTTTCAGAAGGCGCTGCGGATCAACACTGCGCGTGTATGGACGTTCTTTCTCGCAAAACATCGCGATGGCGAAAGCGCCGATGTCGCCCGGCAAATGCTGGCGGTGATGGAACCTGACGCGGCTTCTTCCCCGTCCTCGTCAACGCCGCAGGAACGCGAGAACGAACTTGTCCCTGACAAGGCCAAGCGAACCGAGATCCAGCTGGCCCTTGCCGCGAAGGGCTATGACACGGGAAGCGCCGACGGAGTGTTCGGTGCGCAGACCCGAAGGGCCATAAACGACTACCAGAAAGCCGCTGGACTTACGCAAACGGGCTATTTTGGTGAATCGACCGCCAAGGCGCTTGGCATCAATGTGGTCAGTGCTGCCGACGGTCTTTATTCTTCGCCCAAAGCGCGGCGGTATCTACCGAAGGATTTTGTCGGCCTCGAAACCGATCAGCGCGTCTGGAAGGCCATTGAATGCGACCCATGGCAGGAGAAGGTCTACGGCTCGTTCAGGGGCCATATGTACCTGGTGATACAGGCACAATGGGGAACATGGAACTCGGCGAATATGGCCGCGAAGCGCTGCGGCGGTCACCTCGCTACAATCGGTTCGGAGGAGGAGAATGATTTCATAGCTTCGCTCATCGGTGAGGAAGATCGCTTTTTCTTCATCAACTTCAACGACGGATATTCTGTATCCATCCGAGCAGGGCCGCAGGATTTTGAGCGCCGCGCGTGGTAACGTGGGTTCATGGAGATCGATGAGGACAAGATCGACGATGCGGTTTTGGCGCTGCTATGGCTGACGCTTCATAACGAACGCTGTGCCTGGAAGGGCTTCGACTGGGCAACGACGGATCGGCTTCACAAGAAGGGCTTAATCGGCGACCCAGTCAACAAGTCGAAGTCATTGATCCTGACCGATGAAGGCTTGGCGCGTTCGGAAGCATTGTTCCGGGAGCTGTTTACGCGGCCGCCGCAATAGCCGTCCCTTTGTGTGTCTTCCATTGCCACGGCAGCAGTTCGTGCAGGCGGGAGACGGGAAGATCGGCGATGCGGCTAAACACATCGGCGAGCCACGCCTTTGGGTCGACGTCGTTGAGATGGCAAGTCGTGATGACGGAGAGCATGATGGCGGCACGATCGGCCCCACGCTGGGAACCGGCGAAGGTCCAGTTTCGACGCCCGAGGGCAATTCCTCTCAGCGCGCGCTCGGCCGCATTGTTCGTGAGACAAATCCGGCCATCGTCGAGGAAACGGGCAAAGCCATCCCAGCGCTTCAGCATGTAATCGATCGGCTCGATCACCTCGGACGATTTGCTGAGCGAGGCGCGCTCCCGTTTCAGCCACGCGTGCATGTCATCGAACGTATCCGTCCGGTGAGCACCACAGGTAGCTCGAAGGTGACTTCCGCCTAGCGGTTTGATCGTAGGGCCACGATTGCTGCTGCGGCTGTCTCGGACAGCTTCGCCATCTCGCGATTGGGCAGCGCCA
>NZ_JACVAV010000016.1:0-103619 GCF_014852035.1 Ensifer sp. ENS03
CCTTTAGCGTCTCTACGATCTTGTCGAAATCGGCCCACGTGCGGGCGGCACGACCGATGCCGCCGTAGACGACCAGCTCGTGCGGGTTTTCCGCGACGTTCGGGTCCAGATTGTTCATCAGCATGCGCAGCGGCGCTTCGGTCAGCCAGCTCTTGGCGTTGAGCGTGGTGCCCTGGGGCGCGCGCACGTCGCGAATGTTGTGGCGCGGATTGTTCATGGTCAATGGCTCCCAATAATCAGTTCTTCAATTCAGATGCGACACGTTCGAGGCTGGTCAGGATGTCCTTGAGCCGGGCACGAATGCGGTCTGCTCTTACGGCGTCATACGCAAAGGGCGGTTCTTCGGCCGAGAGATGTGTTGACTGCGCCAGCTCCATTTGGATCGCGTGGATGCCGGTTTCCGGGCGGCCATAATGGCGGGTCGTCCAACCGCCTTTGAACCGGCCGTTTAGCACCCGCGTGTATCCATCGGCATTGCGGACAATGTTGACCACGGCCGCCTGGATGGAGGGATGACATGTGCGGCCATCATCCGTTCCAACGTTCAAGTCGGGCAATCTGCCTTCAAATAGGAAGGGGATGTGCGAACGGATCGAATGGCAGTCGTAGAGGATGGCTATCCCATGCATCCCCTTGACGCGCTCGATCTCCGCCTTCAGCGCGGCATGGTAGGGTGCATGAAAGGCACCCAGGCGGGCAGTAACATCCTCTGGAGTTGGGCCGGCGCCATCTTTCCAGATCGCATTGCCGTCGAAATCCGTTTCCGGGATCAATCCGGTCGTGTTCTGGCCGGGATAGAGGCTGACGCCCTCGGGATCGCGGTTGGCGTCGATCACGTAGCGGTGGAAGGTGGCGCGAACGACGGTCACCTCCGGCAGGAGCCCGTCGTAGAGTTCATGAATATGCCAGTCCGTGTCGGCGAGCGTTCGCCCATTGTCGTTAAGCCGCTCCCAAATGTCGCCCGAAACGACGGTGCCGGTGTGCGGCAGGGCGAGAACAAGGGGGGACGTGCCCTGCGTGACCTCGAAGACTTCCATAAGCTAAGCCTCCAGAATCGGCAGAATGCCGTCCGAGATTGATGAAACAAGCGCACCTGAGGCGATCAGGCTGGCCGCAGCGGCAAGATCGGGCGCCATGAAACGATCATTCTCGAGCGCCGGTACGGCAGAGCGTAGCACCGCAACGGCCTTTACGAGCTCCGGACTGGTTTTTAGCGGACCTCGCAACTCAACGCCCTGCACTGCGGCCAGCGCCTCAATGCCGAGGATGCCGAACAGGTTTTCCGTCATAGCGAGGAGCCGGCGGGCACCGTGGCAGGCCATCGAAACGTGGTCTTCCTGGTTGGCCGAGGTGGGCGTCGAATCGACGGAGGCCGGATGCGACATTTGCTTGTTCTCGCTCATCAGCGCCGCGGACGTTACCTCGGCGATCATCAGGCCCGAATTCAGGCCCGGCTTTTTCGACAGGAATGCGGGTAGGCCATAGGAGAGCGCCGGGTCGACGAGGAGCGCGATGCGCCGCTGGGCAATCGCACCAATCTCGCAAATTGCGAGCGCCGTCTGATCGGCGGCAAACGCTACTGGCTCCGCGTGGAAGTTCCCACCTGACACGACTTGGTTGTCGGAAAGTACGAGCGGATTATCGGTAACCGCGTTCGCTTCGATTTCGAGGGTGCGGGCCACCGAATGTAGCAAGTCGAGGCAGGCGCCATCGACCTGTGGCTGGCAGCGGATGCAATAAGGATCCTGCACACGCTCATCGCCTTCGACATGACTGTCCCGGATTTCGGAGCCTGCGAGCATCTGGCGGAGCGCGGCAGCCGCGTCAATCTGGCCCTTATGGCCACGCAACGTGTGGATGTCCGGATGAAATGGTGCAGACGAGCCCATTGCCGCATCCGTCGACAGCGCACCGGTGACAAGCGCCGTTTGCGCAGCGCGATGGGCACGGAACAATCCTGCGAGCGCCAGCGCCGTCGAGGTCTGCGTACCGTTGATCAGTGCAAGCCCTTCTTTCGCGGCCAGCACGACCGGCGCAAGCCCGGCCTTCGCCAACGCATCGCGGGAGGCCATGCGTTCGCCGCAGTAGAAGGCCTCGCCCTCGCCCATCATAGTTGCAGACATGTGGGCGAGCGGCGCAAGATCGCCCGAGGCACCGACCGAGCCCTTTTCTGGAATAACCGGGATCACGCCCTTTTCGAGCATGCCTTCGATTAGCCGGATGAGCTCGATGCGGACGCCAGAGGCACCACGACCAAGTGAGATCAATTTCAGCGCCATGATGAGGCGCACGACATTTTCCGGCAGCGACACCCCGACGCCGCAGCAGTGGGAGAGGATGAGGTTTCGCTGGAGGGTTGCCAGATCGGCGCTGTCGATCTTGATCGAGGCAAGTTTACCGAAGCCGGTGTTGATGCCATAAACCGGCGTGTTGCCGGCGGCGATCTGGGCGATCCGTGCGGCCCCCTTCATCACTGCGGCGTTAAAGGACGAATGGAGTTTTGCCGAACCGTTATTCCAGTAGATGTCAGCAAGGTCCTTGAGAAGCACGCTGCCCGGGTGGAGAACAATTGTCATGGTGATACCTTTTCGCCTTTGAATACGCGGGAATGAAGTGGGTTGAAGCCGATGCGATAGACGAGCTCGGCAGGTTGTTCGATGTTCCAGACTACGAAGTCGGCGGACTTGCCGACTTCGAGCGTTCCTGTTTCGTGCAACCACCCGAGAGCGCGTGCGGCCTCTCTGGTCGTGCCTGCAATACACTCGTCAACTGTAAGCCGGTACAGCGTGGCGGCCATGTTCATGGTGAGAAGCAGAGAGGTCAGCGGCGAGGTGCCGGGGTTGCAATCGGTGGCGATCGCGATCCTTGCGCCGGCGTCGCGCAGCGCCTGAACCGGCGGCAGGCGCTCTTCGCGGAGTGCATAGAACGCACCGGGGAGCAGGACGGCAACCGTGCCTGATTTGGCAAGGGCTGCGGCGCCTTCGGCGTCGAGATATTCGAGATGGTCGGCCGAGAGCGCACCATAGGTTGCCGCGAGCTTGGCGCCGCCGAGATTGGAAAGCTGTTCTGCGTGCAGCTTGACCGGCAGGCCCAGTGCCTTGGCGCGGTCGAAGACACGGGCGATCTCGGCGGTCGAGAAGGCAATGCCCTCGCAGAAACCGTCGACCGCATCGACCAGCCCTTCGGCGTGCGCCGCATCGAGGCCGGGCAGCACGACGTCGGTGATGTAGTCGCCGTTGCGGCCCTTGTAGTCTGCCGGCGTCGCATGCGCGGCGAGGTAGCTGGTGACAACGCGGACCGGGCGGAGCGTTTCGAGCTTGCGCGCGGCGCGCAGCATGTTGAGCTCAGCCGTCACATTGAGCCCGTAACCGGACTTGATTTCGACCGTCGAAACACCTTCGGAAAGAAGCGTGTCGAGGCGTGGCAGGGCGCTTTCGACAAGCTGATCGACGCTCAGCGCATTGGTCGCCTTCACCGAGGAAACGATGCCACCGCCGGCCCGTGCGATCTCTTCATATGTGGCGCCTTCGAGCCGCATCTGGAACTCGCGGGCGCGGTTGCCGCCGTGCACGAGATGAGTGTGGCAATCGATCAGGGCAGGCGTGACCCAGCGGCCTCCGCAGTCCGTTGCGGCGGCGGTTTGAAGTAACTCACCAGGCAGAAGGGCTTCCGGACCGACGAATTGAAGCCGTCCGGCATCGACCACGATCGCTCCGTTCTCGACAATATCTAGTCCGTTTTTATCGGAAGCGGCCGTGATCAGACGGGCATTTCTCCAGACTTCGACCACCCCCCGCCTCCTGAATTTCGGGTTGCTTCACTCACAATATGTATATATCCATTCACGTAACTTGCAAGATGAAAAATATCATTCATACCAGGAGCAAAAAATGTCACAGCTTTACGCAAGCAAGGCTTTTCTACCAACCGGCTGGACGAGAAACGTCCAACTAACTCTGAAACAAGGGAAAATCGCTGCGATCAGCTCGGAAGTTCCGCCGGAGCAAGCCGCCGGAGAACGTCACGACATACTGCTCCCGGCTATGCCGAACCTGCACAGTCATGCGTTCCAGAGAGCGATGGCAGGTTTAACGGAGACGCGCGGCGACGGTGATGACTCCTTTTGGAGTTGGCGAACTCTGATGTACAGGTTCGCGCTCTCAATGACACCGGACCAAATGGAGGCAGTTGCTGCGCAGCTTTACATGGAAATGCTTGAAGCTGGCTTTGGTCGAGTCGGCGAGTTCCATTACCTGCATCACGACAAGGACGGAAACCGTTATTCCAATATCGCTGAAATGGCAGAGCGGATCGCTGCGGCTGCCAATGATACGGGAATTGCTCTCACGCTGCTGCCCGTATTTTACGCCCATTCCGGTTTTGGCGCACAGGCACCGGGTAAAGAGCAGCGGCGCTTCATCAACTCGGTAGAAGGTTTCGCCCAGCTCACGGAAGCAGCTGCAAAATCAATTTCTTCCTTGCCCAATAGTCGGATTGGCATCGCACCTCACTCCTTGAGGGCGGCAACAGTCGATGAAATCCGACAGATCTTGCCTGTAGCGAACGGCGGGCCGATCCATATCCACGTCGCCGAGCAGACAAAGGAAGTCGAAGATTGCATCTCATTCTGCGGTGCTCGACCCATCGAATATCTTCTCTCGAACTTCTCCATCAATGACACCTGGTGCTTAATTCATGCGACCCATATGACGGCCGAAGAAACGGCTGCTGTTGCCAAGGCAGGGGCAGTCGCCGGTCTTTGTCCGATTACCGAAGCCAATCTCGGCGATGGAATTTTTCCC
This sequence comes from Ensifer sp. ENS03, assembly GCF_014852035.1. Taxonomy (NCBI): domain Bacteria; kingdom Pseudomonadati; phylum Pseudomonadota; class Alphaproteobacteria; order Hyphomicrobiales; family Rhizobiaceae; genus Ensifer; species Ensifer sp. ENS03. Next base: position 4,803 of record NZ_JACVAV010000016.1, read on the forward strand.
ATTACGGATTTTCTTAAGGCCGGCGGTTCATTCGGGATTGGTTCCGACTCCAATGTCTTGATTGCGGTCAGTGATGAGCTGCGGCAGTTAGAGTACTCACAGCGTCTCGCTCAACGTGCGCGTAATGTCATTGCTCCGCCAAACGGCTCTACGGGTCAAACCCTGTATGAGAAGGCGACAATGGGCGGCAGCGCGGCCTTAGCCGCTACAGCCAAAATCGCGCAGGGAGAGCCCGCCGACTTGGTGTCGTATGATCTTCATCGGCAGCCCAAGCAACACGCCACCCTCGATCACATTATTTTCGCCGGTGCACCAAAGCCCGATTGTGTGTGGGTACATGGGGCGAAACAAGTCGCCGGCGGGCGCCATCGCGATCGTGATAGGATAGAGCGGCGTTTCCGAACTACGTTAGACGCTCTGATGGCGTGATAGGTCTACCTATTCACGGGAACCTCGTGCTCATCGACTGCCAGGCGGTTCCTCCATGGGCAGAATCGCTTAGCCGTCTTTGTATGAATTGAAATATTCATACGCGGATTGTCGGACCTGATATTAGCTGTCCTTACGGATTGGTTTGAGTGGTTGCAATGCGTTTTAGGAGGGAGCGGATTGTTGTTGGGCGTTTCCGGGGGGCATCATGCATTTATCAGGGACGTTCCGGTTTCAAAGCGTTGCCCTCATGTCCGCGCGCGTCCAGCCCGCGTCAACTGAGTCGGGGCTGAATCCTTTTTCGACACTGCGCCTGTTCCGAAAGACATCGGTGCAAATGCTCGAAGCCACCGGCTTAGCCGGGAGTGGCAAGGACCGAAGTACAGAATTTTGAGAAAGACACAACTTGGCGGTTGCGGCCAAGTCCATCGAATTGGCCATAGCTCGAACGACCCTGGCTTCGATTTACTCCCCCAGCGCCGCTAGGCACTAGGCACTAGGCACTGGCGGCGCCTCTTTTGGCCTCTTCTCTTAGGCAAGGCCTGCGTAACACCAATCTGGTCGCCACCGCCGTTGACGAACTTGAGGGCTGGTCCACCAAGGCAAACGGCGTCGGCATCGAAGGTATCGTTTCGGCTACGCTCGGTAGTGTTTCCTTCGACCTGCTCGGCGGCTACGACACCGAATGGGAAGAAGGCGCGATCCGCGCGCTGCTCTCGGCAGACCCCGGCCCGGGCACGCTGCAGGTTGCCGGTATCTGGGCTTCCAACCCGAACACCTATTGGCGCGCATCGGAATGGAGCGTTGCAGCTTCGTACGCCTTCAAGCACCGACAAGCTGAAGATCACCCCGGTGTACAGTACTTTGATAGCCTGCGCACCGGCAACGAGTTCAACAACGACCTCGACAAGTGGCGAGCTGGCGTGACGCTCGACTACGCGGTCACCGAAGGCCTCGCCGCTCGCGTATCGGTTCAGTACAACCCGGAAGACCTGACGGCTACGACCGACCGCGACTACGTTGCGGGCTTCGTCCGCCTTCAGCGCAATTTCTAATCCGGCTCAGGAATAACATGGCTCTGCACATGTTTGCTGCTCGGGATAAAGGACAGGCGTCGCTCGTCGTCGCCTGCTCGGCTGCTTATTTACACAATCTAGGCTCGAGCTCTCCTCCTGTCTGGTTATGTATCAAGAGACGGCTGGCACATGCACAATGCCACTGATGACGCGGCCGTTCGCCATCCGGATTCGAGCGGATGGAACGGGTTTCCGCGTCACATTAGGAGTCTGACGTTTCCGCAGACCTGCCCACGGGCAAGCGTGAGGTTGTGACCGCCTAATTGTCCTGGGTAGTCAGCTTGCTTGATTACGGCATCCGACTGAATGGAAAATTACATCTTGCCATAGCATAAAAATTTCCATACATTCGCAATGTCTACCCAAACCAAAACAAGGGGAACTCAAGTGAAGATCATGTTGACTGCTGCCGCACTCACTCTGGCGATGGCGACTTCGGCTCTTGCACAAAGCAAGGAGCTTGTCGTCGCAGCTTTCGGCGGTGCCTACACCGACGCCATCAAAAAGAACATTGCCTCGTTCGAGAAGGAAAACGACGTCAAAATCACTTTCGTGCCCGCATCGGGTGCGGACGGGCTGGCCAAGGCAATGGCCAAGGAAGTCGATGTCGTGCATGCTGACATGGCATGGGCCACCCGCGGCGAAGCGCAGGGTGCGTTTGAAAAGCTCGACCCTGCAATCGTAACGAACTTGGAAAAGCTATACCCGAAAGCTCGTTTTTCCGATTACGGGGTAATCACGAACTTCGGCCAGTACGGCATTGCCTACAAGCCAACGGAAGTTAACCCCGCTCCCACCTCCTGGCTGGATTTGTGGAACGATCAATATTCCGGCGCTGTTACAACAGCCGGGTTCGATGCAGCAAATATCGAGCTGCTCGTTCTCATGGCCAAGCTCAATGGCGGAAGTGAAGACAACATCGACCCCGGCTTCCAAAAGATGGCTGAGCTGGGCAAACACATCACAGTCTTCTACAGCCAGCACCCGCAGCTCCTGGATCTCTTCCGTAACGGTGAAGTCGTAATGGCTCGCTGGCTGCGCGGGCGTGTCGATTGGGCCAACAAGCAAGGCGTTGAGCTTCAGTTCGCTGTGCCGCAGGAAGGTGCTATCGGCCTAGTTTCGACTGTTCATGTCGTCAAGGGCCGTCCGAACACAGAGCTTGCCATGAAATTCGTGAACAATCTCCTCGGCGAGGCAAGCCAGAAAACCTACGCAACGGATCTCGGCTATACTCCGGCGCGCATGGGCTTGGATTTGTCGGGCGTCAATGTGCCTTACAGTGACGAAGTCGTGAACTCGCTGCTCATCTCCGACTGGAGAAAGATCGTCCCGCAAATGGATGCGTGGAAGGAGCGGTGGGAAAAAGAGGTCGTCGCCCGGTAATCTCAACTGGTCAACTTTCCGACGTGCCCGGCGTCCTTCGCCGGGCCCTTTATTCAAACCTATGGTGATGTGATGGGCGAGATTAGCGTAAAGAACATTACAAAAAGTTGGGCGGATTTCGCGGCGCTCAAAAACATCAGCCTTGATGTGCGTGAAGGCGAATTCCTGTCTATCCTCGGGCCTTCCGGGTGCGGCAAGAGCACTTTGCTGCGCATCATCGCCGGACTTGAAAATCCGACTGGCGGGGACATCGTGATCGCCGGTCGGTGCGTTACGAATGATCCCGTCTGGAAGCGCAAGATTGGTTTTGTATTTCAAAACTTTGCGCTCTGGCCTCATCTAACGGTCTTTCGCAACATTTCCATGGGACTTGAGCTTCGTAAGACCCCTAAGAACGAGATCCATGAACGGGTGATAGAAGCACTCCGCATGGTCCAACTTGAGGCGCTTGCAGATCGGCTTCCGTCCCAACTGTCTGGCGGTCAACAGCAGCGTGTTGCGCTTGCACGCGCAATTGTCCTGAAGCCACATGTTCTGTTGCTTGATGAACCGTTGAGTGCCCTCGACAAGAACTTGCGCCAGGACATGCAGGTCGAGCTGAAGGCACTGCAGCAAACTCTGGGGCTGACAACCGTGTTTGTAACCCACGATCAGGAAGAGGCTCTATCGCTCTCTGACCGTGTGGTGGTAATGAACCGGGGAGTGATCGAGCAGTTGGACACACCAGATAACGTCTACAACAAGCCTGTGTCAGAGTATGTTGCACGGTTTGTGGGAGAAGCCTTTTTCTTCCGTGGGGCTATAGAAAACGGCAGCGGTGGGCTGCATCTCAGGTTACAGGACGGGAGCCGCGTGCCAACTAAGGCAGAATTCGAGGCGAGTCACCCCGGAGAAGCGGTGGGGTTCGTCCGACCGGAATGGATCTCGCTCAGTAAGCTGGATGGAAACCTCAATCCCGACGTCCTTCAGGGAAAGGTGGAACGTCTTATGTTCTTCGGGCAATCGAGCGACTACATCGTTCGTATCGGTGAACATCCCATGCGCGTCAAGCGCATGAATGACGCGCCGGAATTGCGCCAGGGCGAAACTGTGGCAGTTCATTGTACAGCGAGACTGCTTCCCAAAGAGGGAAGAGCGCGATGAGGAAACCCGGCATTCTCATTTTACCCGCACTCTCAATCCTTGGTGCGTTTTTCGTACTTCCGCTGATCTGGGTTTTCATTCTGAGCTTCATGGCAACCGGCCCGACTGGCGAGGTGCTGAGCGAGTTTACGCTTTCTAACTATTCCCGCTTCCTCGGAGATAGTTACTACTTGAACGACCTGCTTTGGCGCACAATCAGAATGGCGGCGGTGGCCACGGTTTTTTCCGTTGTTATCGGCTATCTTGGGGCCTTCTTGATCGTTCGAGCCGAGCCGCGCGCCCAGACGTGGATGATCCTTCTTGTGATGTTGCCGCTTTGGGTCAATCTTGTCGTCCGGACGTTGAGTCTCATGGTGGTGCTCGGCCGCACTGGTCCAGTCAATCAGCTCCTCGTCGGTCTTGGATTGGCCGATAGGCCGTTGCAACTACTTTACAACGAAACATCCGTGATCATTGGTATGGTGCAGGTCGCCGTTCCCTTTGTTGTAATGTCTATTTATGGAGTGCTGCAGTCCATCCCGCGCCAGTTGGAGCACGCTGCGATGACTGTGGGAGCGACACCGATCGCAGCTTTCAAGAGAGTGACGTTGCCAATGAGCGTGCCCGGAATTCTTGCAGGCAGCGTCCTCGCCTTCGGCATCAATGTCGAGTCCTTCGTGGTACCTATCCTGCTCGGAGGTGGGCGAGTCCGGTTTATGAGCGTGGCAGCGTACGAGACCGCGACGCAGTCCAACAATCTGCCATTTGCCGCTTCGATCGGGGTCATTCTCTTGATAGTTACTATGGTGATGCTTGGCGTGTACCAGTGGGCGGTTCGCTCCGCCAGCCGGCCAGCCACGCTGGCGCCGGCAACCTGAAAGGCCGTCCTATGCAAAAGACATTTCTCACGACTGGGCTTTGGTATGTGGGGGCCATCCTCTTCTTCGGCTTTCTCCTGGCCCCGCTGCTAATTCTCATCGCTGTTTCCTTCAACCCAACCGCGATGGTGTTTCCGCCCCAAGGCTTCACCTTGAAATGGTATGGAACAATCCTTGAGAAGCCTGACTTCCTCACAGCGGCTGTTGCAAGCACGATACTCGGGGTGGCGACTGCTGTCGCTACGACCGCTTTGGGCGTGCTTGCCGCAATCGGCCTGCAGAGATACACGGGCGCTGCTAAGGGCGTAGTGTCATCACTCTTGATGTCGCCGCTTTTCATCCCGGCGGTTATCGTCGCGCTGGCGTTGTTTCAGATCATATTCATGATGGGTATCGTCAATAACGTTTGGACCCTTCTAGCGGCCCACATCGTTGTCACGCTTCCCTATCCCGTTCGGAACGTAATGGCACAGATGGAAAATTTCGACGCCCGGTTGGAGGAAGCGGCTCTGAGCGTAGGTGCCACGCCGGCACAAGCGCTGCGGCGTGTCACTCTGCCGTTACTGAAATCAAGCATCATTCCGTCTCTAATTATCGTCTTCGTTCTGTCGTGGAACAATTACACGGTATCGGTCTTCCTCGCGAACAAGGACTGGACAACCCTGCCCCTGCAGCTTCGCGCCTATCTGCAGTACGAGTACGAACCATTCGTAGCGGCGATGTCTACGATCCTCATCCTTGCTTCGATAGTCTTGCTGATCATCGTGGACCGCACGGTTGGTTTGGGAAGCGTTCGTAAGCCTGGCAACTAATCGACCAAGTCTAGTCGGCCGTATTGCGGCCGACTAGACAAGATATCAGCGCCCTGCCCCGCCGCCTCGGCTCCTGTACGGATTAACTGACGAAAACTTTACGACGCTTGGACGAACGATCGATCGAATCCAGTCGCTTTTGGGCTTCCCCATTCATGTTGTTGCACATCGCGTCCAACAGCACTGACACGAGGGCAGTCGCCGCAGCGTAGGAATCGAAAACCAGTCGGCTCTCGGCTCGGGCGGTAAGCAGGAAATCCGCAATCCCCTCATGATCGGTGAAGTCAGGATCAGTAACGAGAGCTATTTTCATCCCTGCGTGCCGAGCCAATTCGATAGCCTTCAAAGTTTCCCGGGGATGCAGAGGCATCATGAAAACCACCATGGTACGCCCGCCGGCAGCATAACATTGCTCGATCTGATCCTCCACTAAGGATCCGCCCGCCGCCAGCAATCGAACATCCGGGTGTACCTTGGCGGCAAAATACGCGAATTGGGTCGCAAGGCCGGCTGACGCTCGTATACCGAGAACTGCGAGTGGCCGCGAATTAGCCAGTGCCTTGCCGAATTCATCGATTGCCTTTTTATCTGAGAACGATTGCGCAAGTTCCGTTAGATTTGCCGCTTCGGCTAGCATCGCCGTCTGATAGCGGTTTGCATGTGTTTCCGCTGGCAGGTCGGCAACGGGTTGGGCGCTTCGCAAGAACCGGCGCATTTCAAGGTAGCCGTCAAAACCAAGTGCCACGGCAAAGCGCGTAACGGACGGTTGGCTCACATTTGCCAGTTCGGCCAGTTCCATGCTCGATAGGAAACCGAGTTGCGCGCTGTTCTCGATCATTTGCTGTGCGATCCTGCGATGGGCAGGCGTCAGCCGCTGACCAGCCGTTCTCCGTTCGATTTCCGCTCGCAGCGCTTGGCGATCTGAAGGCTGAAGGTTTGTGGCGCTGGTCGCGACGTCCTCATCAGCAATCTCGATGTTGCCTTCCGACACGAAAACACCTCCACGATTTCTCATGTATCAAAATATTCAAAATTGAGTCCACGGTATAGCTCTGTTTCACTCCAAACGCAAAAAAGCGTCTGCAGTGTGATTGCAAGCGGCGGGTTTAGCAGGTAGCGGGTCGAGGAGGCCACCGGGCGACTAGTTCCGGCAGGGACAACGTGGGAGCTGTGTGCGTGGCGCTGCTGCCTCCGGCAGAAGGTCTGCGTGTACGGGATTGGAGTGCACCGCCAGGCTGAGACAAGGAAAATCGCGGACACCGTCCCGCGTTCAGCTATCCCGCCTTTTCCATCTGTCGTCCACCTGAATGCTTCTGTTCGTATTCCTCTGGCGTGAGATAATCGAGCGCCGAATGTAGGCGCTGCGTGTTGTAAGCGGTATCGATGAAAGCGCCGGTGCGCCTGCGGGCATCATCTGCATCCCTTATAGGCGAGACCTTGCACCTCTTCCTGTTTCAGGGTTTTCATGAAGCTCTCTGACTTGGCGTTATCATAAGGATTTCCGACACGGCTCATGCTCGCCTGGCTGGTTGACCCCACTGAGGATCATGCCCCGGCAAGGTTCGGCACGACTTGCCAACCATGCCTCGAGTTCGTCGTTGCAGGAACAAAAAGGTCTCGCGCGCAGGCACAGCAGATTGTCTTCACGCATGATGCGTTGAATGCACGTGGTTGACTTGCCAACCCTCCCGCCGCAACAGGGCCGCGATCCGGCGGTAGCCGTAGTGCGCGTTGTTTAGTGCCGTCCTCTGGATGAGATCGCGCAAACCTGTCTCAGCCCGACGCGGGGCCGAATGCAGCCAGTGACGGTAATAACTTGCGGCTGACGCCAGCGAGCCAGCACATTCTATTGACGTTGAATTCGCCTTGCGACAGGCCGGTCGTCATCTTTTGGATGACTTTGAAGATCCAGTTTCGCCAGGGGCGCTGCTCCGACGCTGATCTTCCTCGAAGTGCCGCAAGGCTTCGCGAAAAAAATCGAGATCGAGTTGCTGTTGCCCGACTTTCTGCTCCAATTCCCTGGTCCGGCGCCTGGCCTTAGTCAGTGCCTTTTCCTGAAGCGCCGGCAGATCGACTGCACTCTGCAGCTGCAAGTCCCCGTCGGCTCCTCCCGCCGCTCTCGTTGGCCGGCCGCGCCGACGTGACTTCAAATTACCACGAAGCCTGAGTTGATCGCGCCACTCGTAAAGACGTTGGCGCCTGATGCCAATCTCATCTGCAAACTTGCTGGCGGTTTCGCCCGCCTCCATGCGCTGGAGAAGCTCCAGTTTTCGGTCCTCATCTATAACTCTTTGCCGTCCGGCCATGCCCCAGTTTCCTCTCCTTGCGGGAAACTGTCCGCGATTTTCCTTGTCTCAGCCTGGGGCGCACTCCATAGCCGTCCGGCATCATCGGAATACGCAGAAGGTCAGCTTGGCATGGATTTTCGTATGGAAATATTCACACAATGGTGTAGTGTTATTTTTAATGCATAAAACAAAGGGGTAACACATGACACCGATAGAGGCACCTGAATTCAACTATCTTCCGATCAGATTGTCACTCCCGATGCTGGAGGAGTATCAGTCGGACGACAGCCCGGCCATTGCACTAGTAGCCAGGTTCTGGAGCTTCCCAGTAGCTGCCAGATTTCGCGCACTTGGATTGATCCTTGTTCGAGTCGCAATTAGCTGCCGCCACTCCGTAACGGTTGGACGCTAGTGAACGCGCCAATCCCGTGGGTGGTTGGACCACCCATTGGGTGGGCTGCGGCGTCTTGAAACGGAGCCGCTGCACCGGAAAAAGCTCTAATATCCCGCCCGCCGTGAGCTCAAAAACAAACTCGAGCTCTGAGCATTCAGGAGGAGTCCACTCGACCCGGCCGTGAGAGCCTGTTGCAAACATCGGCCTATTTGCAGACCGCGTCCGCGCTGAGGGACATGAGCTATGGTGCCGCCCTTCCCGCACCCTTGATGCTGAGCAACGACATTCTGACCTCTACGATTACCTATAGCGATGGCTGCGCGAATATCCGCAAGGTGATGGGCTGGGCGTTAAGGTTGACTGGGAAAAAGTCGACCGCCTGGCAAATGGCTAAGGCGGTGTACGTGTCCACAGCTTCGATCTCGAATCTGCCTACCGGCATCCTCTGAGCCCGCTCTTCCTGGCATCAGCTGAAACGAAAAAACCCCGGCAAAGCCGGGGTTTTCTTTGGCGTCCTGGGAGGGTTTTAGAGCGCCTGAACAAGCTTGCTGATCGCCTGGACTTCCGCCGGCAGACGGTGCGGGAACGCAACGCCGAGGTTCCACGGGAAGATGAAGTGGATCCAGCGGTGCATACGGATGACGTAGGTCATCATTGCGCCGGTCAGCTCGACATACTGTTCCTTGGTCTCGAGCGTATCGAGAGCGTCAGAATACATCTGGCCGATTTCATGCATGTTCGTAAGGCCGAGGTCGGTCATGAACTCGAAAACGTTGAACGTGCCGGTGAGGAACTCGCGGGTCAGGCGGTTCATCGTCGCGAGCTGCATGTCTTCGTACTGCGAGACCTTAAGGAAGCGGTACATAACGTCCGCACCAACCAGCATCAGGTATGCTTCGAGGTGAACGAGTACCGTGAAGGACTGCTCGCGCGTACCTGCGCCGCTGTCGATGACACCGAAACGGATCTTCTGGATCTCGGTCGGCTCTTCGAACCAGACGCGATCGATTTCTTTTTCGATGATTGCCTTGGCTTCTTTCCAGTTGCCTTCAAATTTCTTGATTCCGGACATGATCAGCCCTTCCGAACATTGATTTCGATGACGGTGCGACGCGGCAGAGCAACGGTATGCTCGTATACGATCTCGCCGAGCTCCTGCAGGATCGGCAGGTCTTCCTCGAAGACTTCGGCGAACTTGTTGACGTTCGCGCTCTCGGTGATCTTGCCGTAGGTCAGGCAGATCGTCTGACCCGGTGCGTAGAGGTATACAGCGCCTGGATGGCGCTGAACCATGTTGCTGCGGCCGAGGTGTACGATGCGGGTCGGCATCCAGATCGCTTCGCCGGAGATGACGACGTGGCCGAGAACGCTCTTGAGCGGAAGCTGGGCGAGAACCTGCTCGACGACATCCGGATTGTCCTGCGTCAGGAGTTTGGCCCGGAACGATTTTCCGACACTCGGAGCGTCGAAGATTAGGATTTCAGAGGACGGCATGGATGCTCCTTTTGCTCATGTGAATAAAAAATTGCCGTGCCCACATGTATGAATAAAACTATTCAGAATGTCAATGTATGGATAAATACATTTAGCATTTTGCGTACCGGTGCCCCGCGCACTGGACACAGGATTGAATGCAATGCTCGAATTTTTCCTTGAAGAGGAAATCGATCCTCGCGCTACCGGCGCTTGGATCCTCGAACTGGAGGTCGGGCGAACCTTATGTTTCCAGTCGCGGCATAGCCTGTTATCAAGCGTCATCGTGAACTGGTACCGGAGCGCGCTTCATGAAAATCCCCAGCGGGCGTAGAAGTCACGTAACCGCTGTTCCACTCCCACGTTGTCCTCGCCGCTCTGATCTGTGATCGCCTATCCATGGACGAGCAACGGGAGTTTCTCCATGGAGACTACATTGGAGGTTCTCAGGACCAGGAAGCCTGGACGTGAGGTTCACCGGCACTGGCCGGACGAGGTCAAGGCGCAGATCGTTTCGGAGAGCCTTCGGCCCGGAGCGATCGTAAATGAGGTCGCCGAGCGGCATGGGTTGAAGCCGAACCATCTGTCCACCTGGCGAACGATGGCGCGGCAGGGCAAGCTGGTTCTGCCTGCATCTGAGGATGCGGTGGAGTTCGCAGCGGTGATCGTCGATCCGCCGGTTTCGGAGCTGCCGATCAAAGAAGTCGCTCGCCCTGAGATCATCGTTGGTTCCATCACCATCCGCTTGGAAGAAGGCGCATCTGCCGCCCGGATCGCCGCCGTCGCGCGTGCCTGCGCGGTTCCGGCATGATCTTTCCATCGAACCGGGTTCGGATCTTGGTGGCGACCAAGCCGGTCGACTTTCGCAAAGGCCATGTTGGCTTGGCGGCACTGGTCAAGAACGAGTTGCACAAGGACCCATTTACCGGGACGGTCTTCGTATTCCGGTCGCGTAATGCGGATCGACTGAAGTTGATCTACTGGGATGGAAGCGGGCTGGTGATGGCCTACAAGCGGCTGGAGGAACATACATTCACCTGGCCGGGCATCAAGGATGGCCTGATGACCTTGGGCCATGCTCAGTTCGAGGCGTTGTTTGCAGGGCTCGATTGGCGTCGGGTCCGTGCCGTGGAGCGCTAGCTCGTGATGACCGACCGTGGGGCGGCGGCGCTCCACCAGGTGTGGCCTTCACCTATGCTGCAGGCCGTGGCGGGCAGCATGCCGAGCGGATATTGCAAGGGTTCACCGGCGTGTCGGCGATCAGCGGTGCTGATCGTTTTTGCCGTCCAGACAAACGAGCCTCGGGGTCGAGGCAGCGCAACTCAGCCTCCATCCGATAGAGTTCACCGATCCGCTTCACGCCTTCCTCGGCAATCGGCGTGGCAACGTCGCCCAGTTCTCGGCTCCGGCGTCATGCCCTGCAAACAGCGAGTTTTTCCGGTTAAGGGCTATTGGCCGGATCGTTTTCGACGCTGTTGTTGTCGATCTCGACGCGGCCATCGGTGAGGAACAGGCCCAGGCCGTTCCAATATTTGGCGATGTCATCGTCACCCGTCGTCCCAGATATGCGTGCCGTGCCGCACCGACGGGGTTGCCCAGGCTCCAGCGCCCGTGTGGCTGATCCAAGCCGGATTGCCGACGGAAGCGACTATCGCGCATGTGCTGGTGTCCAAATACGCCGATCATCTGCCGCTCTACCGGCAGGCCCAGATCATGAGCCGCCAAGGCATCGATCTTGACCGTTCCACACTTGCTGACTGGGTCGGTCGGACAGCATTCGAACTGCGCCCGGTCTTCGACGCCCTGATTGCCGACCTGAAGCGCTCGACTAAGCTGTTCATGGACGAGACCCGTGCGCCGGTCCTTAATCCCGGCTCCCGCAGGACCAAGATCGGATACTTCTGGGCGCGGAACTGCGCCGGAATGACATCCAACCGCTCGGACACGTCTTCACCGATGCAATGCAAGCCACCTCCGCAAGAGCAGATCAGCCTTTCCGGCTCGATGATCTCCTCTATGCGAGGGAGATGGGCGGGAAGAGAGCCGCGATTAGCGGAGCGTGGTTTGGTGCGCGGCTTGTCCGAAGGCCTATCGGCTTCGTCTTCGGCATGGACGGCCGCAATGGCCGTTTCCAGGTCTTCCAGTGCGAGATCGAATTGCTCGGGATCAGCCTTCTCGGACTTGCGGCCGAAGGCAGCCTGCTTGAAGGCGGCGACCAACTTCTCAAGCCTTTCGATCCGCTCATCCTTGCGAACTTCACGCTGGCTATCCATGGTGAATATTGTGGGCGATCATCGAGATCATTTTCGATTAGTAATGCTGAGCCGAGATACTTGCCTTCCTTATGTGCGACAAGAGCGAGAGGGACGTCTTCGCCTTCCATCATCGGATCCAGATGGGCGCGATATTCAGCCAAAGAAACACCACTATCAGTCCACCAAGCATTCCAAGCACGGGAAGCGATTGTGTCCGCCCACTCCGGGCAGGTCTGTAGATTAGAAACTTCCACGGAATACCCTTTAAAATCGTGCCATGAAGTAAGTTGCACCATATCGATGTGCAGTTCTCGATCAAGCAGGTGGAGAGCATAGGTCATTCATAACGTCCGCTTCTGGCATGGCGGCATTTAACTTTTCGTCCAGGTGTGAGCTGCACACCGGTTACGAAGTCACTTTTGGGGTGTGCGAACAGCAGGTGGTCGAGGATTTACTGGATCGCTGCGCTTTGGGATAGCGTGAGGCCGCAGTTAGCTGATGCAGAGAAAACTGGAGGACCCGCCGCCACTGCAGCGGCGTCTTGCGCGGTAATCACGGTAACGAGCTTAGCTCAATGGTTGGAGCCGTCCGCTCATAACCGATTACTGCAGGTTCGAATCCTGCCGGGCCCATTGATCAATCGCTTTATGTCCTTAGAAGCGTTGTCTGTGGGGCCTGTACCATTCGTTGCCGCGCCGTTAGTTGCGACAATCGCCACATCAGCCCCTGCCACAACTCGGCAAGCCGGCCGTCTTTCGTCAAAACGATCTAACGTTTTCGGCCTTCGATCTTCCTGCCTTTCGAACTTGGTCGTAAGACACCGTCTGCCCATCTCTCAATATATCGCCATACCGGAGTGCGGAGACATGAAGGAAAACGTCCGCGCCGCCCGTATCCGTCGTAATGAAAACGAAGCCCTTGTCGGCGTAAAAAACTTCACCTTGCCGTAACCATATCAATTCTCGCCTGTTCGCCCACGCACTGCGGAGCAGCACTGCTCCTAAAATAGGAAATACTAAAAAATGCTTCGAACGCGTTTCAATGTCGTTTCGGATTCTCCGACCAATGCTTCACCGACGAGCCGGGGTCGAGATAACGCCCGAGCGATCTCAGGTGTGCGACGATTTCTAACAGCAGGAAATCGCGGTCTCCGAACTTTTCACCTATCCGCTGCAGTTCACCGCTCGCCGCATCCATCTCCTCCAAGTCGCCCAGTATGTAGCAATCGCGCCTAACCGCACAGATATCGCAGCCAGCGTTGATCACCTCATCAATAAAGGCCGGAATCTCACTAACTCCCAAATGCTTACGCTGGCGTGTTTCCATGTACGGTATCTCCCAGCAAAGAATCGACGAGGGGAAATGGCGCCGCGTCCTATCCCTCGAAACGCTGTCGGATTTCAGCGCAGAGTCTGTGGCCCCAGTAGCCTGCAGCCGGCATAAAAAGGTTAATTAGACCTACGCGCCGCCTGACCGACCCCGAGGGGCTTCCAAGGTCGAATTCATCTCTTTGGCGTTCAGTGTGCCGCGTGTTGCGATCAGGTATGCCGCCATATAGGTCAGCTTTAGCCTCGATTCCTGATCGCCCCGCGGCCGGTAATCGACGATCGCGAGCCAGCCAGCTTCTTCATCCCGCGCAACGTCCAACAGTCGATGAGCATAGGTGAGGTTCGTAATATCGCCGGCCGCCCTGCGCTCATCCCAGGCACGAACAGCATCCGCCGTCGCCAGTTGCGCGGCGATATGGCGATCTATCAACTCAGCAAGGGAAACCGCAGTTTCCGACCCACTTTGTTCCTCGTGTCCCTTCCCGCCGTCAGGTTCCGCGATTTCCAGATACGAAATACCGTCGGAAGCTAACGCGCTCAAAGCCGAGCGCATTCTTGCAGAATAGGCTCCGTTGCTATGGCACCGAAGCGAACTTGAAAGGGTGTCGGTGTCTATGCTGCGCGGAAACGCTGATGCCGACGACATTGGTATGATTGAGCGCCTCACCGATGGCAAAAGACCCCCTCCTTCCAATAGTTGCGCGCTTCATCTCGGAGGCGCTAAAAGTTGCATCCAGTCGATCAGACGATGATTTGAGGGGCGGTGGCACGATAGGACACGAAACCTAGCGAAATGAAACGAAACCAGGGCCTGAAGCCATTGATAAAGAACGGAAAGTTTTTTCTTGCGCCGTCGAAGGACGGAAGTGATTTCAAGGAGCTGTTCAAACAATTGGCTGCGGCTGGAGCGGGTCGGCCATTGGGCAGCGACGGATTTCCCGCAGGCCCGTGGACGCCCGAGCTTCTTGCAGAAGCGATTTCCCAGATCGATTCGAACCGGATCGGGGTCGATCTGCGAACAGTGCAGCTTTGGTTTCAAGAAAATGAGAAGGGAATTAGCACTGCCAACATTCGGTGGCTCGCACGGGTTTTCGGGTGCGATGATCCGTTGGCAACCAGCGAATGGCAGATGGAGCTCAGTGCGGCGCAATCGCGTTTAGCCGCCAAGCGGCGAGACTCGAAGCAGGCCGGGGGCAGCGTTGGGATCCCGGATCCGACGCCGACCACGATCGTCGACGATGAGACGAAGTCTCCGCCAGAATCGGCAAGGGACACTTTCGCCAAGGGGCCAAGACATTTCGGTTTGGCGACGAGATCGGAGGCGCTCTTCAGTCGCGGGTCGCCCTTGAATTTGCCGGCGTCGGTGTTTGCAGGTGCAACTGCCCTCGGGTTTTTGTCGTATGTCACCGGGATCCATAACGCTAGTTATGGCCGGCCGGATGGCGTTGTTAAACAGGTTGGATTTCTTTGGGCGCCGAATTGGACTTTCGTCTTCATGGTGCTGCTCCCTTTGTTTTGTGCGTTCGTCATAGAGCTGCTGGGTTTCTGGAAAAATGAGGCGCGCTTAAAGCTCACTGCGCAGGCAGACCGGATGCAAATCGACTGGGAGCGCAATGTCGAAGCTTCTTCCTATACATATTGGTTGGTCTTTTTGATTTGCCTGCTATTCGCAGGTCTTTTTCAATGGATCGAAGTATGCCTGATCCCATTGGTAAACGGCGGTGGCAACTATGCAATGGATTGGGGCAAGTTCGCACTTGTGCGCCCGGAGGTCATATCGGTGCCAGAAGCGGTCCTGTTCACAGGGATTGCTTATCTATACATGTCCATTTGCTTCTATGTCTTCTTTGTCGGTCTAATTCTGCTTTATACAGTGGTCTATGATTTCTGGAGAGTTGGCGAGGCGACAAAGCATCGGCTTGATGCCGACTGTCGGCAAGAGATCGATGAAGTCGGTCTCAGGGTAATCCGCGGGATTTTTCGGTGCACGGTATTGGGCGTTGTGATCGCCATATGCATGAAGGTGCAGAGCTCCTACCTGACATCGAGCGGCGAGAATGTCGTAGCTTGGTTGGTCAGCGATATGTCTTCAGCCCTTCATGGTCGCAATAATGTAAGCGACGGGGTCGGCTATAGGATGCCGACGCATTTCAGCAGTCTTCTTATCGTTATTTCGACCTGCGTTGTCTTCCTGTTTGGTTCGATCCGTTTGCGCGCTGATGGTCGTTTTCGCGCGCTTTTATGGAAGATGACGGCTGTTGTAGGCCTCCTGGTTGGCGGTTACTTGCTGGTCGGGGCGTTTGCAGGCTTTTCGATCCTTTTGGGCGTCGGCGTGCTCCTTGCGGTGTACGGCCTGTTTGATCCAGGGTTTGGGCAATGGCGAGCGAGTGAGTTAGGAAATCATCAGCGTGTATCATAATTGGCTTGATCGATGGGATGAGCGGCGGGCGCGGCGCGGCGAAGAAGAAAAGGAAACGACGGATTTCGTCCTCGACGCGGAACGCGCCTTTCCAGGCGCGAAGGAGGTCATAAGTCTCGAGGCGTTTTTTGATTTTGCGGACCAGGCCGTCGTTGATCCAGCCTTCTTCGATGAGGCGAGTGGGAGCGATCAAGGTTTTCAGAAGCAAGATGGGTGGCTCAGATTTTCATCGGGCATTTCTACTGACATTGACGAGAACAACGTCGTCTGGGCAAAGATCACAGAAAGCGGATCGTTCGACCAGGTTCTTGTGGTTTTCCACCATTGGAATGCAACCTCGCGAAATCGTCAGATCGCCAAATTTCTCTCACGGCGTGGCATCACGGTTGTTGAGATTGCAATGCCTTACCATTTCGAGCGCCGACGTCCGGGCTCCTCGCACGCCGATTACATGCTCAGCGCAAATCTCGGCCGAACGATTCAATCTGTGAGGCAGGCGGTTTGGGATGGGCGAAAACTCCTACGCTGGCTGAGGAGCGAAGGCTATCGAGAGATAGCCGTTCTCGGCATGAGTCTTGGCTCCTGGGTTGCGGGGCTCATTGCGGCTCACGATCCGGCTGTGTCGAAGGCCTCATTGTTTCTGACGGCGGGAAGTCTCGCGGATATGGTTTGGACGGGGCGCGCAACGCGAGCGATACGCGACAGCCTTGAGCCTCCGATCGGGCTGACCGATCTAAGAAGGGCCTGGGCTCCACTTAACATGGAGAACTACGCGCATCGTTTGGCGCGTCCTGATCTCGATCTTCACGTTGTGCTCGCGAAGAGAGACAAGGTGGTGTTGCCAGAGCTATCGGAGAGGTTCATGCACGGGCTGAAGGTCGCCGGAGCCAGGCCAAATATCCTGCATCTAAACTGTGGTCACTATTCGCTCGCCAGGCCGCCCTACATTCTGTTGGCGGGTTTGAGCTTGAAGCGGTTTCTATCGGCTACTGCCAAATCGGCCCGCTGAGTATGCGCTGGCGACGAACGAAAGTTTTCCTCTACTGGAGCCTTTCCGCCTGAGCTTATGGTCGGCACTACGCCGCCCGGTTTCGCATCGATTTGGCGCATCGCTGACGCGGGCCCGCTCTATGCCTTTGGCACGAAGCCCGCTGAAGGCGGTCTTCGCCTCTACGGGTAGCGATCGGGTGCGCTACGTCCGCTTCGCGTCCTTGCATCAAATTGCCTCTGACTCCCGGTTTACACGCCCGTTGAAACCAGCATATGGTGCGCCGGCAAAGTCAATCATGAGTTGGTGATGGCAAGTCGCTAGCCCTTCTTGTCATGCGCCAAGGGGTCGTCCTGTTCACGAGGCAGGACGGCCCTTTCTGTATCTGAAATGGCGTCCGCTAGGCGGCCGGCGTGCTTTCTCGAGGGAGGGAAAGAAGGCGCCGCCCTCTCTCCCTCACAAGGGAAAAAACGGTCTCCCCGTCCTTCCTCCGCTCGCTAATCGCTCGCTTCGTGCAGGATAGACGCGGATCCGCCTGTACGGATCATGCGCGTCGCCCCTTCGGCGCTAAGCCTCGGGCGGGCGAACCCCCTCCGTTTTGTTCCCTTGCCTCCCTCTCTCCCGCTGCTCCGCGCGAACTCGGAAGCAGGAGCGGGGCTCCTGCCCCTCGGGCAGACGCTAGACCGCTTCGCGGAATGGAAAGGGCTAGAATATGTTACGCGCAAACACCGCTTATGTGCTGGACCCGGAGACGACGATTTTTAAGCCGGTCGGGCTTCCGGTCTCGACGGGTATCCGGCCGGTTTACGACCTGATTGGCTGCCGCCTCCTCGAAGTCGTACGTTTCGACGAGCGCCACACGCTTCTTGTCGATGAGGAAGGGTTGAAGGAAGGCCTGACCGCCTTCACCATCTTTGAGGGCTTCCCCCAGCCGATCGCGGGCAAGATTGTTCTTGTCGGCGGGGGCGGTAGCTCCCCCTACACGTCGCCGCTTGTCAGTCTTGAGGACGCGGCCAAGCATTTCAAATGCTGCCGCCCGGTCCTGGACCCGGTTTTCGCAAAGACAGACGAGATTTCCCCCGGAGGCATCATCATTGCCGGCGCGCTGGCGGGCTTGCAATCCCGCATCGAGCGACGTGCCCCCACCCTTGTCGAGGGAGAGGCATGATGAAAATCGCAACCTTCGAAAACAACATCCTGGCCATTGTCTCAGGGACCTTCGCCGCAACCATCGCGGCGGAGGACATCGAGCCGCAGTTTCATGCCCTGACGCACTTTCCCGACCGGCGCGCAAAGACTGAACTAGCGGACCTGGCCGAACGGCTGAACCAATTCGCCACACACGTTGTCGAGCTTTGGAACGAAGCTTGCGCACCGATCCCGGAGCCGGAAATCGAAACCTTCGCCTGCCGTCACGTCGAGTTGACGCGGCGCTATTGGGCGGCGGAAGGCCGTTGCATGAATTGGTTTGTCACTGGTCCCGCCCGCTTCCCGGTTGCCCGCAACGAAAAGCGAATGCGGATTTCCGATGCTCGCCGAGCCGATCTTAAGGCGCACGAGGCAGCCGCCCGGAAGGCCGTCAGGCGGAAAGCGTTCCCGCATGGCGTGGAAGATAAACCGAACCGTTCCGGCGATCCCGCTGTTTTGCAGAAGATCATGACGCGCATCGAGGCGACAGCGCTTTCGATCGACCAAATGAAGGCGGCAAACGTAATCATCCGGCGCATGGAGAAAGACCTTGCCACGGAAGACGACATGATCGCGGCCGTCGTGGCAAACACAGGACTCACTGAGGAAGCAGCAGCCAGAGGCATCAAACTGGCTCCGTGGCAATCACGGCGCGGGTTCAGCACGACCAACAGCCGCGCCGAGCTCCGCCGCCTTCAGCAGCGCCTTGCAGTCCTCGCAAGAATGAAGGAACGCGGCACCCTAAGCCAGGAGCTTGAGACGACCGCAGGCGCCGTCGAGATCAAGGAGAACGCCGACATAGCGCGTATCCAACTGATCTTTCCCGACAAACCCGACGATACGACACGACGCGTCTTGAAAGCCAACGGCTTTCGCTGGTCGCCGTCGCAAGGTGCGTGGCAACGGCACCTTAACGAGGCCGGACGCTACGCAGCGCAGCGCGTGTTGAAAACGATCATCGACGCCAGCGCCGCCTGATCACGCCCCCATTTTGAGAAGGACGTTCCGATGACCCCCACAATCTTTTTCGCAATGGAGTTTCACGGCACGGGCGATCCCTATTTCGGCGGCGCTGCCGCCGATTGGGCGCTCTACAAGACCGACGACGGCGGGCAGGCGTTCATCAGCGCTGCCGACGCGCAGCGCCGAGACTTGATCTTGGCCTATTTCCCGACGGCTACGGAGGCAGAAGAGGCTGGAACCGCAGCGAGCACACGGAGGGGGCGGATATCCGCCCTTCCCGGGAAACTCCGGTCGGAAGTGCCGACCGGACAGATTTCTTGGATTGTCGGCAACAAACATGTCGGCGAGGACGATGGTGAACTCGCCGAGGACATCGCCGACAGAGCCACGAGGGCGGGCGCGACCGACGCCGATTTAATCGCGCAGATGGTTGCCTACGCTCTTGCTTGCCACCGCGCCAATCAGGCGCTTGTGCCTCATTTCCAGCTGTAGGAGGCCGCACAATGCGACACGAGCGCCGCAGCGTCGAGGTTTTCGATACCCCTTCTGGCTCGGGCGGAAGCCATACGGCTTCCATGGCGCAGGAGTTGGCTGCCGATAGAGTGCAGGTGCGCGTCTGGTATGGACGCGCCACGCCGAGAGGTTGGGAGGCTTAGAAGGATTGGGACGGCTACACCTTCGCGACGGAACGAGCCGCCCTGACGAACAAGCGGACAATGCCGCTTTTCAAATAGAAAGAGGCCGCGCCACTCGTGGCGCGGCCATCGAACACGCCACGAGAGGAACCGACATTGAGCCGCTACACCGTTGAAGTGAAGTCTGCGACCAACGCCGATCCCGAGGCCACGATTGGCTATGACCGGCCCCTGAGGACCTTCTTTTTACAAGCGTTTCCCCACCCGAATACCGACGAATGCGCCTTGTGGTTGGGCGCGTTCCTTGATGAATACTCAACCCTGGAATCGATCGTCGAGGCCGCGCGGACACAAGGCTACGAGGTTCGCGGCCTGACACGCGAAATGATGCTGGCAATGATCAAGGAATCTGGACCGCCGCAGCCGCCGAGCCTTGGCGAAAGACTGGGCTTAGTGCGGTAAGAGCCCTCCCCGGCCGATCCAAGCTCGCATCGAACGGGCCAGGACCGGAACGAGGGGAGCCCCAGACGCCCCTCCCCTCGTGCTCCCCTCCCCAACCACAGCGGCCGACCGCCATGGCGGGTCGGCTCACTTCGACATGTTGTCATTGTCAGCCGTTGAAGACTGATGTCATGAGCGCGCTGTACCCGCAACCCGGGATCCCGGCCCTGGTGGCCGGATGGGGACCCGCCGATTGACGACGAAGGCAGTGGGCCTGGGCTACGAATGCCGCGTTTTCCGACAGCTCCTTAATGGCAGTCCGTAATCTAATGCTGCGCACGATACTGCAGGCCCTGCCTTGGCGCGCAACCCTAAGGGTTCTCCTCTCCGTTGCGACCGCTCCGCGGTGCACTCGTCAGTGCCTGCCGTATTCGAGCTTCGCGATCACGCAGCACCACTAGGAGGATCCACCTCATGAAAGCGCTCGTAACCTTCTGCCAGAAGACCGGCCGCCGCCTTCGTCTCTACATCAATTGGCACATCGCCAAACTGACCATAAAGGCCAGTTGAAAATCTCGGTCGCAGTCTCGCTTCCGCTCATCGCCAAGATTGAGGTCAGCTATCAGCGCGACTTCAGCGCCAAGGCTGGCAACGGCAACACGCCGAAATGAGAAGGCCGCGCTGACACGGGCGCGGCTTTCCGCCCGAACTTCGGATCTCGTCGACGATCTTTCGCTGATGCTTAGCCCGTGGTGCGGAGCGCTCCATACTCGGAGCGCCGCGGGCGGGAACCACAGTCAGCCTCGCACATTACTGAACCTTTGCAAGTTGCGGACCTTGTCGAATCCTACAATTTCGAACGTGCCGAGCCGTGACTATAACCGGAGCGTTGATTGAGGAAGGGATCCAGATGGAATTCACGCTTTGGGCGTATCAGGTCACGCCGGGCTCCGACCATAACCTGTATTTTGCTGAGCATGAGGCCGACTGCCGTCGTGCTGCACTTGAGCAGCGTGCCGAATTGAAGGAAGGCGACCTCGATGATGAGGAGGTATTGGGCGCGATGGCTCTTTACGTGTTTGTGTTCCGGTCGATGACATCTGGGGAACTGGTTGCCGTCTTAAATGGTGACGCATCGCTGATCGAGACCTGTGCGGTGGACCGGAAACTTGTCGGGCTGATTGCAGACTAAGTACGCCCGACGGAAAGGCCCAGCTCAACGACGTGGTATCTGATAAGTGCCTTTATGCCGCCTGCCTGGAGGATTGTTGATAGCGCGTTTCATCGCCCCGTCTTTGGATCGCGGCCTTGACTCGCCTAAGACTATGTTCCTATTTTGTTCTCTTCCTCCTATCGAGCAAGAGCAATGAAACTAACCGCGCCTTTTCAGCCCTCATCGTTCATCGAGCATGATCCTGCGACGTACAACACGATCAAAGGCCTACAGGAGTGGGAGGTATTGGGTGCACGATGCTCGGCATGTGGCCGAGTGGGCTGGGTCAACAAAGACACAGTGCTTGCACGTTGGGGCGATCAATATCTGATGAACTTGAGAGGCAGGTTCCGCTGCGACTGTGGCAACCGAACTGACAACACCGTTCTGATTGGTCGATTGCCCCGGTAACATACCGGACGCTACGACGGCTCAGCCGTCCGGCAGTTCTTTGCGCATCAGCAGTCGATTTCCCGGTAATAGCGTGATGATCTTGTCCTGTTCGAGCGCATACAGGACCTCTACGATTTCATCCTGCGTGAAGCCTGTCGCAGTCAATGGAACACCGATGTCGAATACGTTGATCGACATTTCCGGCAAAGCCTTCAAGGCGCGTAGGCGCTCGATCAATGCGGTTTCGGTTTCCATGAATCTACTCATAGTAACTTCATTACGATTTTCCGGCTGAATTGTCTCATGTCCAAAGCCGCCGCACGTCTGCCTGTTCGCAGTGGCGGACGAAATCTGTTGATCGGCGCCTAGGATTCGGAATCCGCCCCTTCCCGATCTATATTCGGTGTTGCAGCACCGTACCGAGTACCGCTATGGCACGAACGCCGAGATCGAAACCTCTTCTCCAAGACAGCGATGCGCCTATCAGGTCGAAGCCTCGGCGCCGCCGGGATCCGGCGCAGCCAAACCTTCTGCTCGATCACATGCCTCGCAGGATCGAACCTTGTCTTTGTCTCCTGAAGTCGAAGCCGCCTGAAGGACCTGACTGGGCTTACGAAATCAAGTGGGACGGCTATCGCTTGTCGATCCACATCGAGCCAACCGGGATTCGTATCCTAACGAGGAACGGACACAACTGGACCAGCCGCTTCCCGGAAATGGAGGAAGGTGCGCGGGAGCTGGGCGTTGCATCTGCGATCATCGACGGAGAAGCGGTCATGTTCGACGACCAGGGCCGATCCGATTTCAGCCTCCTTCAGTCATCGCTTGGCGGCCGAGCTGGTAAGAAGACCTCGCGGGCACAGTTCATGGCCTTCGATCTCATGTATCTCGACGGCCACGATCTCACGACGACGGAATTGCGGGTGCGTCGACATCTCCTCGAAGAACTGATCTCCGCTCGCCCAGAATCCGCGATCCGCTTCTCTGAAGCCTTCGACGTGACGGGAGCAGAGTTGTTCCGGGCATCATGCGACCACGGACTCGAGGGGATCATCGCAAAGCATCTCGGTCGTCCTTATAGATCCGGCCGCCTTGGCGACTGGGTGAAGGTCAAATGCGTCCAGTCCGAAAGCTTCTTTATTGTCGGCTACGAGCGTTCAGCCGGAGCTTTCCGGTCTCTCATGCTGGGCGCTTATCGCGGTGACCAAGTGGTCTACGTCGGAAGCGTCGGTACGGGCTTCAAAATGAGGGAGATGTCGCAGCTCCGATTCACTATGAACAAGCTGCCATGGACCGGAAAAAGCCCCCTGTCTCCTACGCCGGGAAACGCGACATCGTCTGGGTCGCGCCTACCATCATCGCCGAGATCGAGTTTCGCGGCTGGACCTCCGACGGCAAGCTCCGACACTCGAGCTATAAGGGCCGGCGGGAGATTCAGGACAACGCCGCAGTATATCGGATCGAGGAATAGGGCGTCACTCGTCGTTGGAGCCATCCACAGTCTGGCAGAACCGCTTGCCGGGGCCAGTCGGTCCCGGTTCCCGGCTGATCGCCGGCGCTATGCTGAACCTCCTGCGGTGGGCCTTTTAACCGGTCAAGCGGTGCGCGAACGGTCTGCGGCCGCTTTGCTGAGCCTGCGCCTGGTACGCTCATTCTTGCTTTGGCAGGGAAAGGGTGGCCCTGCCCCCTCTCCCCTGCAAGCGGAAAATCGGTCTCCCCGTCCTTCCTCCGCTCACCTTTGCTCGCTTCGTGCAGGATCGGACGCGGGTTCGCGTCGCCCCTTCGGCGTTGCCTTGGGCGGGTGATCCCCCTCCGATTTGTCCCCTTGCCCCCTCTCCCCCGCTGTTCCGCACGAGCTCGAGAGCAGGAGCGGGCTCCTGCCCCTTCGGGCACGAGAAACGCTTCGCGGGAAAATGGAAAAGGGAAACATCATGACCGAGATCATCAGCATTCCATTGAACAAGCTGGACGCCGATCCGAAGAACGTCCGCAAGACCTACAACGCCGAGGGCGTCGAGGCGCTAGCCGCCAATATTCGAGAAGACGGCTATCGCCTCTTGCAGAACCTCGTTGTTCGCAAGGGCGACAAGAAGGGCCGCTACTTCGTGACGGCGGGCGGCCGACGCCTTGCTGCCCTCAATCTGTTGGTCGAGGCGGGGGAGATCGCCAAGGATTTCGCTGTCGAGTGCAAGGAGCGGGAAGGCGAGATCGCCACGGAAATCAGCCTTGCCGAGAACCTTATGCGCGCGGACATGCACCCGCTCGATCAGTACGAGGCATTCGACGCGCTTACCAAGCAAGGCAAGGAAGTGGCCGATATCGCGGCTCGTTTCGGCACGACCGAAACCGTGGTTCGCAAGCGGCTGGCGCTCGCACGCGTGTCGCCGGTGCTGTTGGAGCTGTTCCGCGACGAGGACATGAGCTTTGCGCAGCTATCGGCCTTCACCGTCAGCGATGACCACGAAAGGCAGGTGACTGTTTGGAACTCGCTTTCGTCTTGGAACCGTGAGCCCCACTCGATCCGGCGAGCTCTCACGGAGGAAATGATTCCAGCGACGGACAAACGCATCCAGTTCATAGGCGGACTGGCGGCTTACGAGGAAGCCGGTGGATCGGTAAAGCGCGACCTGTTTGATGACCGCAACGCCGGTTACGCCTTGGATTCGGTTTTGGTTGAGAAGCTGGTCGCCGAAAAGCTCGATGCGACCGCCGCGACTGTTCGCGCCGAAGGCTGGAAGTGGATTGAATGCTCCGCGACAGCGCCCGTTGGCTATCACACGATGAAACGGCACTATCCGGAAGGGATCGCTCTTTCCGAGGAAGATCAGGCTGCGCTCGATGCCGCAAAAGCCGAATATGACGATCTTGCCGCACTCATCGAAAACGACATGGCAGGCGACGAGGCAGAGGCGAAGTTGGCGGACGTCGAAAAACGAATCGACGCGCTCAATGCCCGAACGGAGGCCTATAGCTCCGAGGCGTTGGAACAGGCGGGAGCCTTCGTTTTCCTCGACTACTACGGTCGGCTCGCCATCGAGCGCGGTTTCGTAAAGCGGGACGAAAACGCCGAAACGGAGGACGGGGACGACGAGGGCGAGAGCCTGCAGGGCCGCAAGGGTACAGATGAGCCCAAGGTCCCTACCATCAGCCACTCGGCTGCGCTGATCGAGGACCTGACGGCTCACAAGACCGCCGCGTTGCGCATCGAACTGGCCAACAACCCCGAGGTGGCGCTTGTCGCCGTGGTTCACGCCATGTTGTTGCGCGTGGCCTACCCGTATCACTCGGAGCAGAGCGCGCTTCAATTGTCGCTCACCCATGAGCGATTAGAGCCGTCGATGAAGGACGCCGAAAGCTGCAAGGGGCTTACCGCATTTAACGACCTTGCGGACAACTATGGTCATCACCTCCCCGGCAATCCCGCCGACCTGTTTGTCTGGCTGATGGAACAACCACAAGACACCGTGCTTTCGTTGCTGGCCTTTGGGGCGGCACACTCTGTCATTGCGGTAGAGAAGAAGTTCACGGATCGGAAGAAGGGCCTTGAGCAGGCGAACCAGCTTGGACACGCGCTCAAGATGCACATGCCGGACTGGTTTGAAACAACGGGCGACAGCTATTTCAAACACGTCAACCGGACGACCATCGAACTGGCTGTCGCCGAGGCAAAAGGCAGTGAAGCGGAACTGGTGGTTCGCGCTGCCGCCAAGAAATCCGAAGCGGTAGCGATCGCAGATCGTATTGTTGCCGGAAGCGGCTGGCTACCGTTCCCTGTTCGCTTAGCATCGCCCGAGGTAGGCCCGGAAATTGAAGCCGGGCGCAACCCTGACGATAGTCAGTTCCCCGAAGCGGCTGAGTAACCTCAGTCGCGGGCCGGTCACGTTCTTCTCCCCGTGATCGGCCTCCCGCACTCTGCGCCGATGATTAGGAGCCAGTGACGACCTGGCTCCTAATCACGTCGAGGGTAGGCCCATTCCCCTCCCCTCGAACACCCCTTCCCGCCCATGGATTGTCCGATCCGGACACTGATTCCGCATCAAATTGCTTCGGGTATAGGCGGCCGCGCATGAAAGCCTCATTTGCGGAGATGGCAGAAAATCACCGAAAAACCAGTCAATTGTAAGGGGTTCTAGTCGCCTTTGGGGCCATCTGATGGCGCACGTTGTTGCGCCAATATGCTTTCTGTCGCTATGTTCCCGAAGCAGCGGAATCGGTTCAAATTCCGGCTGCCAATCTGACCATCATTTTGCGGAGAGACACCCGACCAGAAAAGAAAAACCGCTCCCGAGAAATTCCGGAAGCGGTCTGCGAGTCGATAATTTAGCCAAATCCTTTCTCGCAGACCCTCCCTTCCCTGTCAACGGTGAATGCACCTATTCGGTGAACGGCGAAGCTTTGCCTGGTCTCAAAATGGAGACGAGGAATGGGGGAAACCCAAATGAACCTGCGGCCCGCCGGTCGCCGGATAACCCCGCAGCGTGCCCATTTCCGTCGACTGGCAGAGTCGGCGGAAATGGGGGCAGTTACACGCGCCCAGTTGACGATACTTGTTCAAAGCCTCCCATGCGTGGGCTTGATCAACGGAACGGAAAGCCATTTGCTGTTAGCTCTGATCAACACGGCCCAGGCCGACACATTCGACAAATCGGGTCGTCCGATCATATTTAAGTCCAACCGGCAGCTGGCGTTCGAAATCGGCCGATCGGTCGGTCGCGTCAGCCGCATGTTGTCGCGGCTGTTCGACGCCGGCCTGATCACCATGCAGGATAGCGGCAACTACAAGCGCTATCCCATACGCAATGGCGAAGGCGAGATAACGGATGGATGCGGGATCGACCTGCGCATTTTGATCTTTCGGTTTGCCGAGCTCGATGAGATGGTCAGGCGGGCACGCGCTGAGAAGAAGGCAGCAGATGCGGCTTTGCGGCGTTACCGCGGCGCGCTCCGCACCGCTCACCAAGCCCTAGCGATCGCCACCGAGCAGACCGAGCGAGTTGTGAGACTGATTGAAGGCCGCATCGAACGTGTCAGCGATCGTATCGGGACCGCCGGAAAGGCCACCAGCAGCGTGCTGCGTCGGGCAACCGCCCTTTTGGAGTGGTTCGTCGAGCGTTTGATGCGACTTCCGCGTCGATCAGCAGAAGGGCATGAGACTCAGAATATGACATGCTCGCATGTCGAAAACGGCATGCACAAACAGACTACAACCCCCTATCCTCTTGCAGATAGTAACGATGAACGGCGTTCGGCTGACGCCGAACAACACAAATCCGTTAAGGCTGGCTTTGCCAGCAAATGGGCTTTTGAGGAAAGCCTGAGGCGACGCCGGAGCGAAATCAACCGGCCACAGCGCTTGCCGCACGCAAAAGTCGCGTTGCAAGACGTAGTGAGGGCATTACCAGCATTGAAGGCCTATGGGTTTGCGCCCGCCAACTGGGGAGACTTGGCGCGCGCCGCGCCGCT
The DNA here is from genome assembly GCF_014852035.1 of Ensifer sp. ENS03. Lineage (NCBI taxonomy): Bacteria > Pseudomonadati > Pseudomonadota > Alphaproteobacteria > Hyphomicrobiales > Rhizobiaceae > Ensifer > Ensifer sp. ENS03. The sequence goes on from NZ_JACVAV010000016.1 coordinate 31,944, forward strand.
GATGTGCCGATTTACCGGGATCTCCGAAGATGCCCGGCGCCGCGCCGTCGAACAGATGGGCGAGCAGCAAGCCGCCGTTGCGGTCGCCGTTACGCTAGAGAAATACGACCGGCAGGACGTTAAGTCGCCAGGAGGCTATTTGCGGGCCCTTACGGACCGCGCCGCCGCGGGCGAATTGCATCTTGCCCGCTCGGTTTTCGGGCTCGCCGCCCGAAATTCCATGGAGATCAAACATTGAAACGCAAAGCCTTATCGGCAGTTTTCGCCATCCTCGTTGTCATTGGTAGTTCGGTCGAAGCGGCCGATCTTTCGGGCCGTGCCCGGGTTATTGATGGCGATACCATTAATATTCGAAACCAGCGCATCAGGATCGCGGCCATTGATGCTTGCGAACGTGATCAGACGGGATTGAAAGACGGAAAGGTATGGCGCTGTGGCGTCGCAGCCCGGAGCTACCTCGGCAGAATGATCGACGGACAGCATGTGCGCTGTGACATCATTGACCAGGATCAGTATCGGCGCCTGGTCGGCCAGTGCTTTCTCGGCGACATCGATATCGGCCTAGCGATGGTGAAAGCCGGAATGGCAGAGGCAATGTTGCGGTATTTGCCGGCGGCCCACTCAATCAGTGAGGTCGAGTACGGCCAAGCCGAGAACAGAGCCCGCGACAACGGTTTGGGCATATGGTCCGCTGAGATCGAAAGCCCGCACGTCTACCGCCGTTCCAAATCAACCGTGATGCCGTGACCCTTGAAATAGCCAGTATCGCGCAATGGCGGATTCGGCTTCCTGCGCCGTATTGCTTCACGCGTTCCGTCGAAACTCTGGAAAACCTGTTGATATCGCCGCAATCGTGATTAATATTGATGCAGAATTTGCGGTTGTATGTCGCTGGAGAAACGGGGAAACGTTGCCAGAGAGGTTCAAGCCACACTCCTCTAAAGCGGTTGCTTGTGACGCTCGTTCGCACGTCGACGCGAATTTGCGCAAAGCTGGACGCCACAAAAATTTCCCCGCCTTCGGCTTCCTCGCGCACCAAATTTTCGCGTCCTCCAGCTTCCTCCGCTCCTGCTCCGGCCTACGGTGCCCATCGCTAACCGCCGTGCCGTTTGAACGATCATTGCAACCGCCAAAGAGGAGTGAAAGACATGAACATCACCAACTACATCCAGTTCGAGGGCGACGATCTCGCAACCGCAAAGGGCACCGGCCTCATCTCCACCATCGACCGGGACATGGACATCAAGGTTGTGCCTTTCGACTCGGACAATGAAAAGGCCCCGACGCACCGCGTCTACGCCAAATCACCGCGCGGTCACGATATCGAGGTCGGCGGCATCTGGAAGAAAGACAACCAGGAGGGCAAGCCCTACTACACTCTTTCGATCCGCAAGCTCCGCTACAATGCCAATCTCGGCCGGTTCCCGGGCCAGGACGACGCCTCCCTGCAGGCGATCATCGAGTGGGACGCCCGCGATTGAGCCGCTCACAGCGCCCGGCATCCTGCCGGGCGCACACCCTCGAAAGGCCGGTAGATCCGGCAAAATGCTGGATTTACAGCATTATTCCTGCTAACGTATCCCGCAACTGGAGATTTGCCGATGAACGTTCATTCCCGCCGTCCGGATCGTTCCCCGGAAGCTGTCGAGAAACGGCGCAAGGCTGCGGAGCAGGCGCGCGCTGCCAACGTGCGGCAGGGCTATGTTCACGATCCCGTCCTCGAGGCGACCACCGCACGCTATGTAGCCGGCGACATCACCCGCGAGGAATACCGGGCGCTCATGATCGATCGACCCGTTAGATAGCTCACCGATCAACTCTCAAGAACAAGAGGCCGCCCGCTTAGAGCCGGCGGCTTTTTGTTGGGCTTGCCATGGCTGAAGAGCGCCCCAAAGGTTCCTACACCTACCCCAACTCCTCGGACGATCCGGACCGGACAGACGTTTTGAGAAACAGATGGGGAGTTGAAACACACTCCGAGCTGCGCGTGAAAGAGTATCGCGCGACGGCCGTGCGGATGCTCGAAATCGCCGAAGGCGATGGCCCGAAGGGCAATTTTGACAAGGCCCATCTGAAGGCGATCCACGGTTATATTTTTCAGGACGTCTACGAGTGGGCCGGTCACACGCGCAACGAAACGCCTGTCGTCGACGGCGAGCGTCTCGTGCCGATCGGGGGGTTGTCTAAGGGCGGCACCTCGTTCCTGCCGGGGTCGCGCATAGAAATGGGCTTGGACGAAGCCTTGAAACCGATCCGGGATCCGCAAGCACTGCGCAATGCCACGCCAGAGCAATTTGCAGAACGTGCCGGCCAGGTCCTTGCCGAACTGAATTACGTGCATCCGTTTCGTGAGGGCAACGGCAGAGCGCAAGAGGCCTTCATTTCCGAACTTGGGCGCCACTACGGGCACGAGATCGATTTTTCCGTTATCAGCAAACCACGCATGATCGATGCGTCGATCGAGACCACGAACAATCCCTCGAGCGATGCAATGAAGCATGTGGTGCAGGACGCCTTGGATCCTAGTCGCCGAGAAGCCATCCGAGCGGCATTCGCGGATTTGAGAACCTGCGGCGAGGAGCCCCTCCACCACAACGTTCGCACTGCCCGGGCTGGCGAGGAAATCACCGGCACGGTTCTCGGAGCCGACGACCGCCTTATGAGCCTTGTCACCGAACGCGGCATTGTCGTTGCCGATCGCGCCGACTTGCTGGAAAGATTGCTGGACGACGGGGAAATCACCTTTACCGCCCGATCGGACTTTTCCCGCCTGGGACGAGAGCATCAGACCCGAGAGGTTCAGTCGCGGCCAGCGCCGGCCGGGCAGCCACAGCAGGACCGGAATCCCGATCTGAAGGCGATCCAGGCGCAATTGGGGGCACAGAGAGGCCGCGAGCGCGATGACGACAATCATGAGCGATAAGGATCCCATTCGGCTTTAAAGCTGCAACGACGTTTCCGATTGCGGACAGTCTCCTATGATCTGCCGCCCTCTCCTTCCGTTGGATGGATTGACGGACAAGCTACGATAGCCCCTCCCCCATGCAACCGCTGGCGCGGTCCTCCTCTCTGTTGCGGCCCTTTGGGTGCATGGGCTCGCTTCGGCCATCTCCGTTTTCTGCCGTCAACCAACGGAAGGAGACGGCAATGCAGAACATCAAGGACACCTACCAGCGCATTACGGATGCCGTCATCGAGCAGCTTGAAGCCGGCACCAAGCCGTGGGTCCGGCCCTGGCGCGGAAACAGCCGCGGCTCCCTTGTTCCCCGCCGAGTCAATGGCGAGGCCTACCGCGGGATCAATGTCCTGATGCTGTGGCTTGCAAGCGAGCTCGCGGGCTACGAGGAAAACACCTGGCTCACTTACCGCCAGGCTCAGGAATTCGGCGGTCAGGTTCGAAAGGGCGAAAAAGGCACCTTGGTCGTCAAGTACGGCACCTTCGCCCCTAAGGAGCGCGAGGACGATGACAATCGCGGCATTCCCTATCTCAAGGGCTACACGGCCTTCAACGTTGAGCAGATCGAGAAACTTTCGCAGGAGTTCTATCGGCCGACCGAGGAGCTCCCGACGACGCAGGTTCCGCACCTTGAGGCGGTCGAAACCTTCGTCCGCAACACCGGCGCGGTGATCACCTATGGCGGCACGACAGCCTGCTTTCGTCCCACCCCGGACGACATCCTGTTGCCCGAGCGGGCTCGGTTCGTCGATGAGGTTCATCTGTACTCGACGTTGCTTCATGAAATGTCGCACTGGTCCGGTGCAAAGCATCGCCTCAATCGTAACCTTACCGGGCGGTTCGGCAGTGAAAGCTACGCCATCGAGGAACTCGTTGCCGAGCTTTCCGCTTCATTTCTCTGCGCTGATCTTGGCGTCGCCCACGACCCTCGAGGCAATACCGCGAGCTACCTGGAGAGCTGGCTTAAGGTGCTGAAGAACGACAAGCGTGCGATCGTGTCCGCGGCCGCCAGGGCTCAGGCTGCTGCTGACTACCTTCACGGGCTGCAACAGGCTGGCGCTGCGCCAGCCTGACGGAGAACACAAGTTCCCCGCGGGGAACTTTCGCATCGTCACGTTGGTGACGGCCCGTTCCACGTGTTTGGAAGGTGAGGGGTGAGGCGTCCGCGCCGTCGCAAGGTGCCTTATCCCTCTCACGCGTTGTCTGGCAGGGGAGGGCCGCAAATGTGATGTCTAGCGCTCAGCCCCTTCTTCGATGAAGGATCGCATCAATGGATGACTGGAAGATCGGAAGTATCCGGGTAACCAGAATTCTGGAGATGTGTGACCCATTGCGGACGCCATCGGAATGGTTTCCCGATTGCACCGACGAAGCGCTCGGAACTCATCTCCATTGGCTTACGCCGCGATCAATGGGCGTTTTTGGAGGTATGTTCGGACAACGGCCGTATCGTCATGACATCGCATTCCCCTTTGCCATCCCTGGGAACCATCGCCCGACGCCATTCATCATTCTGGTTCGACGACTACCAACCGCGGTAGTGATCGAGACAACGGTAGCTGCGAAGCGCCCCTGATTGTTGAAAAGTTCCCCGCGGGGAACTCGATCATACCTTGCGCCGATCGCGGTGGCTCGTGAGAGGATCTGCCTCGAATCCAGACCTCTCAAGGAAACGGGGTTCCCCGCGGGGAACTTTGCACAAGAAGGCTATTCATACGCGATCAGAAATGGCGTGCGATAATTGATGCGTTCGCCCGAATCGGATTACCCATTAGTTGCGGAGAAAACTCGAAATTGCGGGTTTTTGAGTAGTTACGTGGTTGTTAGCGGTTCGTTAACCACAGCGACGGTTAAGTAGCAGGACTGACCACCGAGGATTCTCATTATGACGCGACATCTCAGCAGCCTCTCCTTCATGGAAAACTTCTCCAGCAAGCTTGAGTTGGCGTTGAGCAATTTGAGCATGGCGCAATTTCCGCCGGATGCGCGGCGCAGCATGCGAAAGTTCACTTCCACCGAGGTCGCCCAGCTCCTTGATGTGACCGAAGCCTATATCCGGCAAGTCGCGGCGAAGGAGCAGGGACCTTCACCTGAGATCGCGAACGGCCGGCGCCTCTACACTTTGGAGCAGGTCCTCGAACTCCGAATGGCACTCGCTGCCAACGGCCGCAAGAAATGGATGAACCCCAGGCGCACCGGAAACGAACAGTGCCAGATTATCGCGGTCACCAATTTCAAAGGCGGTTCCAGCAAGACTTCCACAACGATCCACCTCGGTCACTACCTGGCTCTTCGCGGCTACCGCGTGCTCGCAGTCGACCTCGATCCACAGGCGTCTCTGACGGCCCTCCACGGCAACCTCCCGAATTTCGACTACAGGGGAGGGGATACGCTTTATTCCGCGATCCGCTTCGAGGATCCGATCCCGACCAGGTCGATCATCCACCAAACACATATCGCTGGCTTCGATGTCATTTGCGCCGGCCTTGAGTTGACCGAATTCGAAACGGCCGTCGCGCTCGAGATGCGCCGCGCTGGCGGGACAGGATTCCTGCTTCGCGTCTCGCAAGCTCTCGAGCAGGTCGCCGACGACTACGACTTCATCTTGATGGATTCGGCGCCGTCGCTGAACTTCCTGACGTTGTCGTCGCTGACGGCCGCCACCGGCGTGGTGATCCCCGTGCCTGCACACATGCTGGATGTCGATTCGACCGCCAAGTTCCTCGAACTGGCCGCCTCCTATATGCAGATCCTTGATGAGGTCGGAACGTCCGCTCAATGGGATTTTGCGAAGTTCTTGGTCACCAAGTTCGAGCCCAACGACCATCCGCAGGCGAACATGTCTGCGCTGATGCGTCAGGTATTCGGCGAAGATCTACTGCTTAACTCTGTCATCAAGTCGACCGCGGTCGCGGATGCGCTCACATGGAAGCAAAGCCTCTATGAGGTGCAGCGAGCGCGTTTCTCCGCACCAAAAACCTATGACCGCGCCATCGAGTCGATCAATGCGGCCAATGCCGAACTGGAAAGCCTCTTCTGGAAGGCATGGGGGAGAGAATGAGCCGCAAAGATTCCAAAGGTCTTTTCGCCAACGTTCTTGGTCAACTCGAAGCCTCGCCCGACAGGGGAGGGGCTCAAAGGACGACATCACCGCATCTTCTCAAGGTTGCGGCGGGGGTCAGGCAAATCCAAGAGCGCAGCGAACTTGCCGACAGGCTGTTGAAGGACGGTGGCCAGATCATCGAAATCGATCCGGAGGACGTGCTCGACTCCGATATCCCGGACCGCTTTGCCTCGGCCTATGACGCAGCCAACCTCACTGAGCTGATGCAGTCGATGGGGGAGCACGGACAAAGCACGCCGGGCCTCGTGCGTTCGGTACCGGGTGGCTCGAAGCCATTCCAGATCGTCTTCGGACGCCGTCGCCTTGCTGCGGCAAAGCTGCTCGGCACCAAGTTCAAGGCGATTGCCCGAGACTTGAGCGACGAGGAAGCTGTGGTCCTTCAGGGGGAGGAAAACAGCAATCGCAATGACCTCTCATTTATTGAGCGTTGCCTGTTTGCTCACTCACAAGAGGCGTCCGGCTTCGGGCGCGAGATCATCTGCAAATCGCTGAACACCGGCAAGTCTCACGTTTCGGAGATGATCCGCCTCGCTAACGCGCTTCCCCGAGATATTCTGCAGGAGATCGGCGCCGCTCCTGAGGTCGGCCGCCGGCGGTGGGTCGATTTTGAAGCAAAGTGGTCGGGGCATCAGGCGCCTATGGACGTCGCCAGGAAAGCCCTCAGCAAGGATGAAATCCGCAACGGTGGCAGCAATGTCCGTTTCGCCGGAGTTTTCGATGCACTTTCCGGTGAGAGCCAGGCGTCAGATTTGTCCGTTAACGGGACGGAGCTCGTTTCGCACGGCCTGGTGCTTGGGCAGGTGAGCCATGGGAAATCCGGCTCGAAACTGGCCTTCAACAAGTCAGTGTCGAGCGACTTCGTCGACTTCGTTGCGGAGCAAATTGAAAGTCTGCACGACCAGTTTATGCAGAGAAGTGCCCGATAGGGCACGAGAACTTAAACGAGGAGCATAACCGCAAAAGAAAAAGGCCCCCAAACGTTTCCGTCGTGGAAGCCTCTCTCATATCTGTAGCAAGATCGAGAATCGCATTTCCACGAATCCCCGTCAAGAGTCTTGGCGCCGTTTTGGTGAGCAGATTTCTTTTGCCTTGTGAGAGGTGAAGAAAAATGCAGGTTGGAAATGTGACGACGCCCTTCGGGCGACGGCCGATGACGCTTGCCTTGGTCAAAAGGCAGTTCACGACTGCCGAAATCAAACCAGGCAAAGCAGCCGACAAGTGGAAAGTGTTTCGCGACGCCTCGGAGGCAAGGACGCTTCTTGGCATCCAGGACCGCGGCCTAGCCGTCCTCGACGCATTGCTGACGTTCTATCCGGATGCGGAGTTGTCGCAGGACAGGGCCATGATTGTATTCCCATCGAACGCGCAGCTTTCAGTGCGCGCGCACGGAATCGCCGGCGCCACCCTGCGCCGCCAGCTGGCAGCACTTGTAGACGCGGGCCTCATCGTGCGCAAAGACAGTGCCAACGGAAAGCGATACGCCCGTAAGGGCCGCGCGGGTGAGATTGAAGAGGCCTATGGCTTCGATTTATCACCCTTGCTTGCCCGCGCCGAAGAACTCGCGCAGTTGGCCCAGCAGGTCAATGCCGATCGCGTGCACTTCCGTCGCACGAAAGAGAAGCTCACCGTCTGCCGGCGCGACGTGCGCAAGCTCATTTCGGCAGCCATGGAGGAGGGCGCTTCCGGCGACTGGGGTGCGATCGAGGCTATGTATATCGAGCTTGTTGGCCGGATTCCCCGCACGCCGACCATCGGTGACCTGACCGCGATCCTCGACGAAATGGAGATGCTGCGGGCGGAAATCCTCAATCTGCTGGAAATGCAGATGAATTCCGAAAATATGAGCTCCAATGATGCTCAAGATGAGCGTCACATACAGAATTCAAATACCGAATCCATCCATGAACTTGAACCCAGCTCCGAAAAGGAGCAGGAGGCGAAACCTGAAATAAAACCGGGGCCGAAGCGCGAGCCTATAAAGGCGTTCCCGTTGGGCATGGTGCTGCAGGCTTGCCCGGAAATCATAATGTACGGGCCTGGCGGCGCAGTTTCGAGTTGGCGCGATCTGATGGCAGCTGCAGTCCTCGTTCGATCGATGCTTGGGGTGAGCCCGAGCGCCTACCAGGATGCCTGCGAAGTGATGGGGCCTGAAAACGCCGCGGCGACGATCGCCTGTATCCTCGAAAGAGCAGGGCACATCAATTCTGCCGGGGGCTATCTGCGGGATCTGACGTCAAAGGCACGCCGAGGGGAGTTTTCCCTCGGTCCGGTGCTGATGTCGTTGCTTCGGGCCAACGCCGCTGTCGGTAGCAGATTTGCTTCTTGAGCTGGAGCCAGACGAGAAAGGAATCGAACGGCGCGAGTTTAGCAGTGCTCGTACCATTCAGGCTTGTCTGAGCGTGGAACCGTCTAATTGTTCTCATGTCGAGGCGAGCCATGTGGCGGGCGATGCTGATGTCTTCGTCCACATTTCTGCGGTGGAGCGGCCTGGGATGCGAGAACTGAAAGATGGTCAGAAGGTCACCTACGGGCTGTCGCGGATCGCAAGTCAGGCAGGATATCCGAGGATAATTTGCAGACCTAACAGAACGTGCGGGAGCGATAATGGAAACTGACGAACGCGAATTCATCGTCGTGATGAGACGCTATTTTGCGGCGAAGACCGAGTTAGCCGCGCTGACGGCGCAGTTGGAAGCGGAACGAAAGGCTGCCGGCGAGCAGATCGGTAAGTTCTATGATCCGCGCCAGAATGCCGAGCGCGCCGCCGATCTCCAACGCTCGCATCATTTGAGGGCAGAGATGGCGTCGCTTATGCAGCGCGCTGAAGCATGGTCGCGGGCGGCAGTAGCCGCTGACCAGCGCGGAAAATCGGAGCCGGACGCCGAACCTGAAGAATGGCAGTCGTTTGAGAAGCGGGCCGATACATTATTCGGAGCGTAGTCTTATCCTAGACGATGAGACGGGCCGCTCGTCCATTCTTTCGTTCTACGTTGTTGTAATAGCTGGCCGCCTGGATCACCGACTTGTGTAGCGACTGCTGCATCGCTTCGGGGAGGGGAATGCCGCGATTGGCTGACTCGGTGAGATAGCCAGACCGCAATCCGTGCGCCGAAAACAGTGTCGCGTCGAGCCCGGCCTGCCTGCAACGGCCTTTCAGGATCAGATTGACCGACTGTGGCGTCAGCGGCCGACGGTCGATGTTCCCCCATTGATCAATGCGCCTAAACACCGGGCCGTCTTTGATGCCGGCTACTTCGAGCCACCGTTTCAATGCGGTGACCGGTCGGCCGATCAGCAGCACATGTTCGTCGTCATCGCTGGTGGTCGTCTTCGTCCGACCCAGTCGGATGGCGAGGCAGGGAAGGGGAGGGGAGTCCGGGATCGATGGATCCGCCTGGACGGGATCCTCGTCGATCAGATCCCCAACACGCAGCGCTGCCACTTCCGATCGGCGGCGACCGCCGGAAGCGAATGCCAGAAGAATCAACGCGCGGTCGCGAACATCGACCAGGCGTTCATCGGTGCAGGCGTTCAGCAACTTTGCCAGGATGTCGCCGGTGACAGCCTTCTTGCTTTTGCGTTGCCGCGGCCGGGCGCTGGTGCGAACCGCAAGCCGTAGCGCCGATTTGAGCGACGGCCCGTCGAAGGCGCCTGTCAGGCCGCGCCAACGGGTCAGGATCGACCAGCTGGTCAGCCGGCGGCGCACGGTCTCGGGCGCATGGGGCCCGTCGGCGCGCAACAGCCGCTTCGAGCGCAGGCCAGCTTCCACTTCGAATGGCATTCCATGGCTCGGATCTTCCGCGCGCTTGACCGGGTCCCAAAGATGGTGGGCAACGAATTTCAGCAGCAGACTCTCCGGCGCCGGCCAGGGCAGTGGGCTCCCGGTGGCGAGCTGGCACCACGCCTCGAGATAGCCGAGGTCGGAGGCGAGTGCGCGCAGGGTGTTATCACCCATGCCTTCGCTGGCAAGATGCTTGAGCGTCGCGACGTCGTCATCGGTCAACAGGGCAGCAAGCTGGTCGCGGCGATCAAAGGGCAGGATGGCGTCCAGGGCGTCGAGTTCTTCGGCGCGCCGCTCTATTTCCGACGCTGTAGGGTCAATGCTCATTCTCGAACGGCCCCAGCGCCTGAATCCTCTCGGCGCGGGCCGCGCCGGCGAGCTTGCGGTCAAGCGTGGCGAGCGGCAGGGACTGACGGACTGCAACGTCGAGATAGGCGGCATCGTAGGCGCTCAGGCCGTGCGCGCTTGCGAGCTCGAGCACCGAACCGTCCTGACCGGCGCCCGTGTCCTCGAGCGGCAGCCGGCGCAGCCGGGCCATCGCGTTCAGCGCCTGGCCGGCGGCGATCCGCTGTCGCCGCTCAGCGCTGATCAAAATGCTGCGCGTCTCGTGCCAGAACAGGTTGGGTACCGGGCAAGGGCTGGCGATGCCGGCGATGAGCCGCTCGGCCGCCTCGCTGTATTCCTCCGGCAACAGCCAGGCAGCAGCGAGCGATGCGTCGAGAACAAAGACGGTCAAAACCTTTGTCCCTCGCGTTTCCAGTCGAGGATCTCGTCGTTGGTGACCGGTTTTGCCCGCATCCTGGCCGCGCGCACTTCCGCGATGAGCGTCGTCAGCTCGGTTTCTTTCTGAACGCGCGAGAGCCGGGCGACCGGATCGTTGCCGCGAGATATGATGACCTCTTCGCCGGCTTCGACGCGCGCCAGTAGTTCTGAGAGATGGGCCTTGGCCTCGGCGACCTTGACGGCCCCTGAACATTAAAGGGGCACAGATATACGGTAGGCAGCGCCAAATTGGAGCTAGCCTGATTTGGCTTGGCTCGCGCTGTAATCGTACGCTATCGCTGCTTTGAACTGATCGACCCTTTCCACGATCATCGCGCGGTAGAGTTCCATTGGAACGTCCCGATCTTCGACGCGCGTCAATCCTCGCGAGACGGGCACCAGCAGATCACCAAGACGAGTACCACGCAGAGAATGTATGCTTGCGGCATCACCTCCCTGGGCACCCAAGCCAGGCGCGAGAATGATCGAACGAGGCAACAGATGTCGCAGGCGCCGCCCTTCGTGGGGTACTGTTGCACCGATCACAGCCCCGAATGGACTTAAAGAACTGGCGTCGGTCACCGCGAGCGCCCCGATCAAATCGGCGACCCGGTCGGAAATCAACCTGTTTCCCGCCATCTTGTCCTGAAGCCAGCTCGCGCCTGGGTTGGAAGTTCGACACAACACGAACAGGCCTTTGCCGAACCGGTTTGCGCATTCGACGAAAGGATCCAGGGTGTCCGGCCCCATTAAGGGGTTGATCGTTAGGCAGTCTGCTTCGAAATCTCCGCTACCACCATCGGAAACGGGTGTCAGATAAGCGCGGGCGTACGCTGCGGCAGTTGCGCCGATGTCTCCGCGTTTGGCGTCCAGTATGACGCCCATTCCCGCTGCTTTCGCTCTCTTCATTCCAGAGGAGAGCGCGGCCAATCCAACGAGGCCGTGTGCTTCGAAGTAAGCGGACTGGAATTTCACGAATCCGACATTTCCCTCGACGGTGTCGAGGATGAAGTTGACGTATCCTGCAATCCAACTCTCGGCATCATCTCGCGCCAAGACACGTGGAATATCGGGAAGGGACGGATCGATACCGACGACGAGATCGCCAAATTTGCGAACATTCTCTTCAACGATTTCAACCCAGGTCCGATTTTCCATAGTAGCTCCTTGTTTCAGGTTTTACGGTTGCGACGAGCAAGTAACTTCTCACCGTCGGTTCGTAGTTCGCCTTTCGGGTCGACGAACCGGTACAGTGTTTGCCGGGTGATACCGAGTTCGGCGCATAAGTCGCCGATTTTGGTTTCCGGCTTTCCCATTGCAGCTTGGGCGAGGCGCAGTTTCGCTGTCGTCATCTTGAACGGCGCTCCACCATTTCGGCCGCGGGCACGGGCCGCCGCCAGGCCCGCTTTGGTCCGCTCGATGATTAGCGCCCGCTCGAACTCAGCGAGCGCGGCGAATATCCCAAACACCAGCCGGCCGTTGGCTGTCGATGTGTCGATCGATGCGCCTTCGCCGGCGAGCACTTTCAGACCGATGCTCCGCTTCGTGAGGTCGTCCACGAGATTGACGAGGTGACGCAGGTCACGGCCGAGGCGGTCTAGCTTCCAGACGACGAGTGTGTCGCCACGGCGCAGCGCCTTCAAGCAGGCCGCCAGACCGGGACGGTCATCCTTCTTTCCTGACGCGGAGTCCTCATAGATATTGTCGGCCTCGACCCCAGCTTGGGTCAGCGCATCGCGTTGCAGATCGTGGACCTGACTACCATCGGATTTCGACACCCGCGCATATCCGATCAACGTTGTCATTTATACGTCCGTCTGCGTGACAATTTTCATTTGGCCGCGCCAAAGTCTGTAGATTGTCACATAACCCGTCTTGCAATGTAAGATCCGTGAACGGTTATCTCCGGTCTTTTTGTGACAAATGGAGTACCGATGCCTCGCCGCATGATTTTGACGGATGCCGAACGGCAGAATTTTCTTGCACTGCCAACCGATGAAGACACCCTGATACGTCACTGGAGCCTCGATGACGAAGACCATCGCCTTCTCGAAACGCGGCGGCGTGACGACACCCGCCTTGGTCTCGCACTTCAGCTCTGTGCACTCCGTTATCCCGGCCGACTGATCCAGCGTGGGGAGGTCATCCCGGAAAGCGCGATCGCGTTTCTGTCAGAGCAGCTCAGGATAGAACCGGAGGCGCTTGCAAGCTTCGCACGAAGAACGCCCACTCGCTACGAGCAACTGGCTGTCCTTCGCCAGCATTATGGGTTCAGCGAATTGTCTCACCCGCTCCGCGCCGACCTGCTTGCCTTCGCGCGCGGCGTGGCAATCGCTTCGACGAAAGACAAATTTGTTGTTGCGTCTCTTGCTGACGAGATGCGCCGCCGGCGTATCGTCATTCCCGGCATCACGGTGCTCGAAAGGTTGGCCGGGCAGGCATGTACCGAGGCCGAGGAAACCCTTTTCGCCGATGTCGCCGGAAGATTGCCACCGGATATCATCATCAGGATGGAAGCACTGCTGGGCACCGGGCCGCGCGTTCGTCAAAGCGGTATATCCTGGTTGCGTGAGCCGCCTGGAAAGGCCGGCGAAGCGGCCATGCGAGGATTGATCGATCGGCTTGAGGCCGTGCGCCATGTCGGTATCTCCAACGATGTGCTTCAGGCGGTCCCGGCCCATCGCGTGCGCCGCATGGCGCAGGAAGGTCGCCGCCTGACAGCTCAGAATTTCGAGCAAATGCGGCCCGGTCGCCGATATGCGACGCTTGTGGCCTTCCTTCTGGAGATGGAAATCGCCCTCACCGATGCGGCGATCGGCATGTTCGAGGTTCTGATCGGAAAGGCGTTCCGGCAGGCAGAGGCCACCCGGGACAAGCAACTGCTGGAAAACGCCTCATCGGCGACATCTGCGCTGGATTTTTTCGTGAGCTTTGGCGAGGCGATTGCCGCCAAACGGGAAACCGGGCTTTCCCTCGATGAGGCCGTCAACGCGGTCGCCAGTTGGGAACAATTGATGCAGGCAACCGAGGCGGCGAAGGCTGCCTCTCGTACACGCAAGGACGATGACCTGATCGTCTACCTCCCGGCTCAATATCTGCTTATCCGGCGCTTTGCCGCTCCGTTCCTGACAGCCTTCACCTTCGAGGGAAACCGTCAAAACAGCGATTTCATCGGCGTCGTGATGCAAATGAAGGCCGCAGGAAATGGCCGCCGCCGTTCAACCAATCCGCCGTGGGTGAAGAACGCGCTCGCTCTGGTGGACAAACGCTGGAGCAAGGAAGTCGTTGCGGCAGACGGATCGGTCGATCACAGAATGCTGGAACTCTTCATTATCGTTGAGCTGAAGAACCGGATCGCCGCCAACGAGATCTGGATCAAAGGGTCTCGCACGTATCGCGCGCTCGATGAGGATATGATCTCGCAGCAGACCTATGCCATCATCAAGGCCGAGGCCCGTATTCCCGTCGCCATTCCGGTCGATGTCGAGATATATCTCGTCCAAAAGGCCGAAGCACTGGATCAGAAACTGCGCGAGGCAGCGAACCGGCTGGAAACCGGCCGGGGTGATACTCGTATCGGCGCGAAGGGTTTACGGGTGCCCGCCGTTAAAACCGTTGAGACCGAAGCCGCAATCGCATTCGCAAAACGAGTGGCAACAGCCATGCCGCCGATCAGGCTGACAGACCTTGTCGCGGACATCGATCGAATAACCGGTTTCAGTTCCCTGTTCGAGCATCTTCAGACAGGACGGACACCGAACGACATGCGAGTGTTCTATGCAGCGCTCATCGCTGAAGCAACCAATCTCGGCTTCTCGAAGATGTCGCTTGCCTGCCCCGGCATTACACGTCGCCAGCTACAGCAGATGGCGATCTGGCACTTCAGGGAGGAGACCTTCACCCTGGCGCTCGCCCGGCTCGTCGAGGCCGTCAGCGCCTCGCTAATGCTCAAGCGACTGTCGGCGACCACGAGGCAGAGCGGCCTCGCCCAGGCGCTGCGTCAGATGGGCCGGATCGAGCGAACCCTGTTCACCCTCGACTGGATCAACGACGAGGATTTGCGGAAAAGCACCACAGCGGAGCTGAACAAAGGGGAAAGCCGCAACAGCCTCGTGCGTGCCGTAAATCTCCATCGTCTCGGCCGCTTCCGCGATCGCAGCCAGGAAAACCTATCAATTCGGGCATCCGCCCTCAACCTGATCGTCACCGCCATCATTTACTGGAACACGATCTACACCGGTCGTGTCGTCGATGCCCTGCGCAACGCCGGACAGAGCGTCCCCGATCATCTGCTCAGCAGTCTTTCGCCACTCACATGGGAACACGTAAATCTCACCGGCGATTACCTCTGGGAAGACAAGCCCGCGCTCGACGACAGCGGCTTCCGACCCATCCCGTTCACTATCTGATCCGCCTACCGTATATCTGTGCCCCTTTAATGTTCAGGGGCCTTGACGGTGACGCTCATGGGAAACTCCGTTGAAAACCGTCTCGTCGCGCAGATTGCCGACGAATGCGAATTTGACGTTCTGCGCCACGATAGAGCGCGCTCACTGGTTGGTCAACCGGTAGACCACATAACTATCGATACTTGGGACCTATCGATAGTGAAAGGCACAGCTACTGGCCATACCCAGTGAGGAACTCTAAATTCAAGATAGAGTTCGTTTAAGAAATCATTTACCATGATTTCAATGCGTTACGATCTCGCCCATTTAACCATCCGGACCCTGCTGCGGCCGGTTTCCGACGCCGGCATCGGACTCGCCCGTCTCGACGAGCGCATCGCCCGTTCAGCGGTCGGCGCGGGCTTTCTCGAACGCATGCACTTCGCCGATGCCTGCGCCTCGCTGTGGATCGACGGCGAGCTCGTCCATCTCGAGGACCTCGTCCTGCACGATGCCAGCCACGACATCCGCACGCCGACGCATGAGTTGACCATCGCCCGCGACGTCTTGCGCACCCGCCGGCGGATCGCCGCGCAGCCACCCGGCTGGCCGCTCAGCCCGGACGGTCTCCGCAGCCTACGCGGGCACAACGTTGTTGCCAGCGCGCCTGCGCCGTCAGTTGGTGAAGAAGGCGCCCTCGAGCGCGAAAGCATGGTAGTGCCTGTTGATGCGCCTGTGGAAGGGGAGGCGGAGGACGGCGATGATCATGTCAGCCCGTTCGACGCCGAGCTGGCTGCCATCGATGCGGTGCTGGCGCGCTCGGAAGCGGTGTTGACAAAGGCGGCCGCACCGACGAGCCGATCGCAGAATCGCGACCCGCTAGTCTACGATCTCGACTGGGACGAGGACGAGCGGCTGGAGGAATGGCGGAGCGTGCTGCGCCAGACGGCCGATTTGCCGCCGGTGATGCGGGCGATTGTTGCCCTCGATGCCTGGAACGAGCTGTCGGTCTTGCAGCATGCGCCCTGGCTTGGTCGCCTGCTGGTCGCCTCCATACTGCGCCAGGCCGGCGTCACCACCGGTGCACATCTTGCCGCCATCAACCTCGGCCTGAAAACCATTCCCGTCGATCGGCGCCGGCATCGCAATCGCGAAACCCGGCTGCTGGCCATCGCCCATGGCCTACTTGCGGCCGCCGAGATTGGCTTGAAAGAGCATGACCGGCTGACGCTGGCGAAGACAATGATGGACCGAAAGCTGGACGGGCGCCGGACGTCTTCAAAATTGCCGGAACTGGTCGAGCTGGTGATGGCAAAACCGCTGGTCTCGGCCGGCATGGTCGTGAAGACGCTCGAGGTTACGCCGCAGGCGGCGCGGCGGATTGTCGGCGAACTCGGCCTGCGGGAGATGACGGGGAGGGGGAGGTTTCGGGCATGGGGCGTGATTTGAGCATAACGATACCATTGGGCATCGAATCTACAGTGCGGCTGCCTAAACCAATCCAAGCCAAGCCTTGGACTATCTACCAAACGCAGAGGTTCTTTAGAAATACATGCTTAGATTGCCATAGCGTCTTGTTGTTATGGCTGGGCGTGGTATTCAAATTGTGGTGAAAAGGTGGCGCGACTATCGAGGCCGTCACTCTTTTTAACCGAACTGATATGGAAGTCGCTTATTTTTTGGCGGATGTCATGGACGAATTAGAGCAGGAACTGAGCGGCTTTGCCTTTCTCAAGGAAGAGATCGGTAAACGTCTTAAAGCTCCCGTGAAGCATACGAACTTTTGGGGCTACCTATTTCTCGCTATCTTCGTGCTCGGTGGCCTTTCGGTGTACATCGAGTGGTTTCGATACGCGGCCGGTAAGACCCAAAACTCAGAGGGGATAGTGCTA
This sequence comes from Ensifer sp. ENS03, assembly GCF_014852035.1. NCBI lineage: Bacteria > Pseudomonadati > Pseudomonadota > Alphaproteobacteria > Hyphomicrobiales > Rhizobiaceae > Ensifer > Ensifer sp. ENS03. Next base: position 48,847 of record NZ_JACVAV010000016.1, read on the forward strand.
GCACTGTTTACTGTTTTCCCTGCGATCATGGGTGCTTCAGCCGTTCAGCTTGTCCTCGATAAGGACAACTCCCCGACGCGCATGGCAGGGCTCATATCGTTGTTTCTTTGCGCCCTATTAACATTCGTATTTACGGCAGATCCGTTTGAGATCTCGAAAACCATCGCCGTCATATGCGGGATCGTCTGTTGCTTGATCGCGGTTCTCGTGTGGTGGATCGCTAACGGCGAAGAGGAAATTTTCAGGGATACAATCAAACCCTACGCGTCAATGGGCGGCTCAAAGGCAAGCGGGAAGTTGAACTCTAAGCAAACGGATGTTGAGACGTGAATACAAGTTATCCTTTGCAGGTTCCCGCGCTTCGTGTGGAACAACCCCTTGGGGCGTTTTACGCAGTAGTTTTGTCCGCTCGGACGTTACTCGACCTTTGCTTCACCGAGGCTCTCCGTGCTGAAAAACTGGCTGACGGAGAAACATATGAAGTAACTGGAACGCAGCGACTGCGCCAACCAAAGCGGTTGAACGAAATTGCCAACTACATAAATCGTGATGATTCTGCTTTTCCTAATTCGATCATCCTCGCTGCAAATTATCGCGAAGACGGGCGCGTTGAAGGCGAAGCAGACAACGAAGCCGATGAACAACGAGAATTTCAGCGTCGTTGGTCGGTCGAGGAAAAGGGCCCGGGCTGCTACGTCCTCACAATTCCTTCCCCCGAGCGCTTAGCGGCGATCATTGACGGTCAACACCGACTGTTCGCATTTGGCTTGGCTTCTGCAGAGCATCGTGACGATCAGTTACTCTGTTCAGTGTACATCGACCTGCCGAAGCCTCTCCAAGCCCATATTTTCGCAACTATAAATTCGACGCAAAAGCCAGTCGATAAGAGCCTCACTTACGAGCTCTTCGGATACAATCTCGAGGATGAGCCTTCTTCAAGGTGGAGCCCTGAAAAATTGGCCGTCTTCCTTACCCGAAGGCTTGGATCCGACAAAGAATCTCCCATGTTTGGCCGAATAGCTGTGGCTCCGCAAAACGACTTCCGTGACGAACAGGTCGATCGAGGTCATTGGAGGGTTTCGACAGCTGTTTTGGTGCAGGGAATTCTGCGACTTATATCAAGTAACCCCAAAGCTGATTCAAACGCGCTTTTTACGAAGGATAGTTCGATCTTCGCGAAGCCTCGAACCCGCGCGGATATTAAAGATCTCCGTCGTGATCGCTCGCCTTTGCGAGATCTGTACATCGAAGAAAATGATCAGCTGCTCTACAAAATAGTAGAGAATTTTCTTAGCGCCGCTGATCAACTGTTTTGGCAGCCAGCAGCTCCGCGCTCCTTCATTCTGAAAACCGTCGGCATCCAAGCGCTGTTGGATGTGTTGCGCCTGATAGCTCCCGCCGCAATTGCGAACCGGAATGCCACTGTGGAAAGTTTCGAGAACCGTCTTCGCTCAGCTGCTCACATCGACTTTAGCGAAGATCTTTTCAGAAATGCCTCGGGATCTGGGCGTAGTGTTATTCGAAATAGAATCTTGGATGCAATAGGCTCATGACGCTGGAAAAAAATACCGTCTCGGTTGCTACAGCGCCGCGCGTCTTATTAGACGCACAAAGCTCGCTTTGCTACTTTGAATTGCTGCATGTTTTGTCATTCAATTGGCTACGATTAAAGGAAACATGCAGTAGCTTTACACAGAACTCCGAAACCTTCTGATCCTTGAACCAACTTATGTGGCAGATTCCCCTGACTTCAATGACAAAACCAGGGGCCAATGGTTCGGAGTTTCGAAGAGCGATTCCTGGCCGTTGTTTCAGGTTTGTCTTCTCGGCCTGGCCGAGAGCAGGAAACATTGGCTAAAAGTTCTCACTTCAGACGGATCAAATACCATCTCACGTCCTCGGCCACGCCTTTATCGAGCAGTTTGTGACCATCCGAGCTGACCATGTGCGGAATATCAATGTCGGCAAGTGGGTCGGTGCATTCGACTCGGATATTGGCGCCAGAGGGCAATTTCCGGACGGCTTTGCGAGTGCGCGCGACGGGCACAGGGCACTTTAGTCCCCTCATATCGAGCAGATAAACAGTTTCGTTGTCGGAAATCACTTGCGCACCACGGTTTCTACATCGTTCAGCGACAGAAGATAGCCGTGCGCGCGCACCGCATCACTGCCGGATAGTTTGACAATCATGTCACCGCGCCCAAGCAGATCCTCGGCGCCCGGTTCGTCGAGAATGATCTGGGATTCCGAGCTCTTCTGAACCGTAAGCGCGATACGTGCGGGAACGTTAGTTCGGAGCAGTCCTCGGAAGGTTTGCGCATCCGGGCGCTGCGTTGCAAGAATGAGATGTATGCCGGCCGCTCGCGCCATCTGCGCCAACCGAACAATCTTATGCTCTATGTCCCGATCCTGAAGAACAAGATCGGCCAGCTCATCAATGCAGGCCACGATGAACGGAAGGTGCAGGCCACGCGCGGTAGCATCTGCAACATTGTTCACATTGACCTCGCCAAGCCGACGATAACGGTCGTCCATCTCTGCCACGAGATCTTCAATCATCGTCCGGCAGGCAGCAGCTCCCACCGCCATGCTGTCACGCCATAGAAAACGAGAGCTGGAATAGACACCAAACTCAACTTGTTTGGGGTCCATCAACGCGAGCCGCAGGGTCGAAGGTGAGTGCTTAGTTATCAAAGAAACGAGCAGGGAATGAACACACACGCTCTTACCTTGGCCGGTTGCGCCGGCAACCAACACATGGGGAGCGTTCGCCAGGTCGAACTGAACAGGTTTGCCAATAACGTCGACGCCGGGGCTCACGATAAGATGGTGCCCATTGGACGACACCTCCCGCAGCGCGTCCAGGAGCGCCCCCTTGCCTTCGACACGCCAGGTGTCCCGAGGCCTGGGGATGTCGATCATAACTGTTCGTGCTTCGTCGCCGGCGCTCAGTACAGGCATTTGCTGCTGCAGGCTCAATGCAAGAGCCAGGCGTTCCAGACCTCGTTTGAGCTTGTCCAGCTGGTTGATGTCGCGCAGAGCTACACGATAACGAGTCAGACGGGGGCCATGGATCACACCCTTGACCTCGGCATTTACGCCGATCTCCGACAGGCTTCGTACCAATTGTCCTGACTGGTCGTCCGCCAGGACGACCTCTGGCTTTGTGCGCGCATCCTCATGTTGAACGACAGACCGATCAGGCAGATCGGCCCTTCGTTTGACAAGCGTGCCGACGAAGTTGTCGAAATCTTCGTTGCTGTTTTTCCAGTCTTCGTAGAGCAGGCCTGCGCCACGATGCCAGTGCAGCCGAAGATTACTGCGGAATGTATCCATGCCCTCTGTTGCTGCACTTCCGAAGGTTCGTGCATGAGTTAAGATCAGGCCGACCCAAATCGCGACATCGTCTTGCGTAAAGAGCGACGAGGCGGGAATCTCGAGCCCCTTGGCATCGATTTGTTCATCGGTAAGAGCTCCGAGCGAAAGTGAGCGGCCGATCGCCAATCTCGCAACCGCGGCTTTTGTAGACAGGCCGAGAACCTCCATCAGGGTCTTAGTCTGATTGTCCGCGTGGGCCGACGTGCGAAAACGCGCGGACATGATCTGCTGAAGACTTATGGTGCTCATGCTACTTCCTCGAGGAAGTACCTGTTCTCAAACGCCTTTGTCCTGCCGATGCCGTCGCCGACGTCGGAGTGCTCAAGAAGGTAGGTCTTCGATATATTGTCACGGATACGGTCAAGAAACGCTGCGTCGATTTCCTCGTCCTGGCTCAGTAGAATTACCTGACGGTTCTTTTCTCCAGTCCAGTATTTAAGGATGTTCTGACGATGCCTGCTGTCGAGGCGACCCAATGGTGTATCGACAACTAGTGGAGCTTTCACTCCCGAGACGCGGGCGAGACCTGCGATCAACGCTGTTGCGAAGATTTGGTTTTCGCCGGCTGATCGATCAAAGGCGAGAGGCTTACCCGATTTTCCGAGAATGATCGTCGTGCCATCGTCCTTGATCTCAATCTTGGAAACTTGATCTTTGTGCGCGAGCTGCTTGTAGACCGAGGTCATGTTGGCAGCGAGTTCCTTTACCTTGAGCGGGAAAAGAGCCGGGATGACGGCTTCGATAACCTTCCTCACCCGATCAGATCGTTCGATGATTGCGCGTGCCGGAGAGGACTCGTCCAGTTTTCGACGTTCGCGTTCATAGTCCGCGCGCTGCGATGATATTTGAGAATCCAAGGCCACTAAACGCCGATCGTCAGCTCGCCATTCGTCGTCTAGGGCGGTCATCCGCTCCTGCACATTTTTCAGTTCTAAAGTCAGTGATGCTAGAGTTCCGTCGCGATCGATGCCTTCCAAGCGCGTAATCTTTCGCCCGAGATCGTCAATTCGATCGTTGAGATCAGCCTCAATGCGCAGCACGTTCTGTATTTCTTGATAGCCGAGTGACACGCTGCCGAGCGTGGAAAGCACCCTTTCGCGCTCCGCTGCAGAGAGGTAGTCGTGGTCGATTACCTCTGCGCAGTCGTTGGGTGGTGGATAAAATAGACTTGCCCAGGCCGCATTCATGCGGCCGCGGATGGCTTCCCGCTGCTCATCCGTCAATGGTGGGTCAATGGCCGGATCAGACTGCTGTTCATACGCCGATTTGAACTCGAGTTGTCTGGGTTCCAACGCTCGCTTTTCGGCCTCCCATTGAAACCAGCGCTGTTCTTTTTCTAACTGCGTTTGATAGGCGACCACCAAGTCCTTTGCGACCAAGTGGAAGGGCAGCCTTACAGCAAGAAAATCCTCAAGCTTGCGGCGTGTATCGCGCAGCTGGCCGCGGATCTGCTCCCGCTCTTCGATCAAGTCTTTGTAGGTCGCTGTGTCTCCACCTCCGCCGCCAGCTGCGGTCACGCGCTCAAGGAGCGATTGAAACTCACCGTCGAGGTGGCCGCGTTGATGACGCGCTTCGTCAAGCTTCCTCCTAAGGTCACCAGCAGTTCGCTCGTTTTCCGAGAGCTGGTTAAAGAGAAGCGATAGCCTGTCTTCGTCTACGTTCGCCACGGTCTCGCGCTTTGATCGCTCGAACTGTTTCAAGCGATCTGCAAGGTTCCGCAGCAGCACGACGCCCAGGAGACCCTCAAGGCCCTGCTTCACCTGCTCCACTCGACCCTGATCAGCAAGCTTCTTTACTTCCTCGCCATCGAAGAAGAAGAATGGCGCGACATGAGCCGGTACGAAAAACTCGTCCAGGGCTTCGGAGAGATGGAATGAGTTCCTCCCGTCAGAGCGCGGCAGCTGGGGCACTCCGCGGAGGATCTCCCGATAGGTCGCCTCTTCGTCGGTCCAACTGCCGTTAGACCGAAAATACCATTTCCGGGCTATTTCGACAGCTTTGCTCTTGGTCCGGTGGATGACCACCTTGACCATCATCGTATCTCGGCCATCCCGTAGCGCTTCGCCGTTGAACGCCTTCTCCAGAAAGGTGGGATATCCTCGCGTTTCATCGGTCTTCAGGCCCGCGCGTGCGAGGTGCGACATCGCGTCTTTGCCGTAAAGGCAAAGGTAAAGGGCTTCAAGGATAGAGGTTTTTCCGTAACCGTTCATGCCGCCGATCAGCACGACATTGCGACCTTCGGCCGGCTCAGGGAATTCGAATTCCTGGCGTTGATAGGACTTGAAGCAAACGAGTTCGATTTTAGATATCCACATTTCCCCGTGTGCCCCGCCCTCAATCCATTCGTCCGAGGATCTCTTCGATCCGTTGGTAAATCCCAGCTGCGCGTTCTTGATGCTGTCTGGCGCGTTGCAAACCGACAAGTTCGGCCAATACATCCACGGGAACGTTGTTGGCCTGGGCAATCGCGCTCAGAACCTGGCTCGCCTCATCATCTGCCCACAATGGCAAATCGTTTAGCTGCGCCTCCTCAGCAAAAACCTCAGACATCCGCCAAGCCCCCTTGCGTTTGCAATTCCTCGGCCCAATGCCGATAAATAAGCTTCAGCTCGTCATCATTGATGAGCTGGTCCCCAAATTTATCTTGAACGTCCAGCAACCGAGTAAGGATTTCCCGGCGTGCCTGGATCGTGAAAGGTCCAGGGATGTGTTTGCCGTTCAGGTCAAACGAAAGCCTACCGTTGCGCCTTACGATTTGACGCATCTCCGGATTGTTGCGGATGGAACGAAGCCAGTCGCGGAAATCGATCAGAGGCTGGAAATGATGTTTACCAGCATCGACAAACCCTTGCAGACTCTTGTCCTTCTCCACAACGGTGCATGTCCAACATCCAAACCGGCTGTTTGATGTGCCGCATCCCGGCGCTTCGTCGGCACTGAGGACCACCGGGCATTCGCCGCCCTCAGAATCTCGATAGAGCTTAATAAGCGAGGAATGGTCGCCGCCCCAAGGCGCATGGTAGGTCCCAAGAATTTCCCAAACGTCTTCAATGCCAAGGTCAACGATGGGCCGATAAATCAATGCGCCTGGCAACCGTTCGTGCGGAACAAGGTTTCCGCCCCGACCGTTGCGCCACTTATCGATGGAACGTTGGCGGGATTGACTTTCGTCACGGCGCACCCCGAGAATCACGATTGCCGCCCCAGATGCCGAAACCTGGTCTTTGATATACCCGCTGGTCGGCTGAATCTTTAGGCGGTCGGTGCACCACCTCATGGTCATGTTCGGGCTCGGATATCCTTTCCCAAGCAGCAAAACCCAGAACGTCTTGTCAGGATCAGGCTGAGTTCGTGCGACCGTGATTGGAAGATCCAAGCTTTCAGCGGCCTCGGCAATTCGAGCACTCACTTGATCGAGGTGGCTAATCACCAGCGGAGATTCGACCATCGTGTCGTTTGATACGATGTGAATCGGGCGGGTTCGCTTTGACGGCGATATGTCAAGCAGGGCCTCGAACACCGCGTGTGTGACAACGGTGCTATCTTTACCGCCCGAAAAGCCAATGATCCATGGGTATTTTTGCTGCTCGGATAGATATTCTCTTTTTACATCATCAACAATCGAGGCCCAGGTCTCCTCGATGGAGACCTCGTCGTCGAGTAAAAGCGGGACAAATGCCATTATCGGTATTCTTTCGATGCGCGCAGGGACAGCGGAAGTTCGGCCTGCGCATCATCAACATGGCGCGCAACAAATTCGGAAACAGCCCGACGAACAACCCAAGCGGCCGACAAATTCATATCAGCGGCCAGGCGAGATATCGCGGCATGATCCCCCTCATCTAGGCTAACACTCAGTCGGACTGGGTGCTTTTGTCCTCGCGGCCGAGCCATAAGATCTCCCGTGGAAATTGCAGCATCACCGTGCACCACAAAACTTCAGAAATCAAGCAAAGCTCGAATTTTCAACAATTTTTTGACTTCGTGCCAAACTCTGGAAATCGCCCGGGGGGGCCATTTCGTAAACCCGATCACGCGGGCCATTTTCATTGCGCGCCATTCGGAATCGGCGAAGTGGGCTACTCATCCAGGATCCGCCTTCCAGCTTTGCCAACACCAGTTCTTGGATTGCACCGATGCCAATCAGTTGTACGCTGGCATCTTCCTTGGCTACTACTTCTCGCTTATAGGTGGCGCCGGATGGTGAAGTAAGCGGGGAGGCTTCAGTGATAGCGGATTTGTGGGAAGAGCGGCGGAGCGGATGGAAAAAATATCCAGATGACTCGAGGACGAATTTCGACATCGACTTCAGCCGTGTCGTTCACTCTGGATCCTTCCGCCGCCTACAGGGCAAGACACAAATCTTGAACCTTGGTGACAGCGATTTTTATCGCACACGCCTGACCCATTCATTGGAAGTGGCGCAAATCGCGACCGGGATCTTGCTGAGATTGAGGGATCTTTATTCGCATGAGCCGGTGTATCCGCATCTGCCAGAATTTGGATTGATGCAAACCTTGGGTTATAGCCACGACCTCGGGCACCCTCCATTTGGCCATGGCGGTGAGATCGCTTTAAACTATTGTATGAGAAATGCCGGTGGGTTCGAGGGAAACGGCCAGACGTTGCGCATACTTTCCCGTCTGGAGCGCTTTTCGGATCACAATGGTGCCGACTTTACACGCCGAGCGCTGCTCGGCGTACTAAAATACCCAGCTGCGTTCAGTGCGGTCTTCAATCCTGAACTCGCCCCCTGTCTCCAAGAGGGGACCCAGGTCACGCGAATTATTGATCGTGAGAAATCCATTCCGCCGAAGTGCTACCTAGACAGTGAAAAGGAGGTTGTCGATTGGATCTTCACACCATTCACGCCAGAGGATACGGAGAGGTTTGTTGATTTTCAGCGGCGCCCTGAAGAGCACGCTAAGACTCGTGAGAAATCGTTCGATTGCAGCATCATGGATGTTGCCGACGACATCGCTTACGGTGTCCATGATCTTGAAGATGCCATAGCGCTCGGACTGATTGACGAGAAGGCCTTTCGAAACCGTATAACCGACGAAGTGTGCGCGCGCTATCTGGACGCCTTAAAGCAGAAGTATCCAAATGAATCGGCGAACAATGTATATGAGCGCCTCGTCACCCAGCTTTTCGGTGGAGGTGACAGCAGGAAGCATGCCATCAGCCGGCTGGTCTATTTCTTTATCTCGAACGTTCTCGTCGAAAGCAAGGACGTCTTCACGGATCCTTTGCTGAGATTCCGGGCTGCGATGCACCCAGACGTGGCGGGACTCCTGTCAGCGCTAAAATCGATGGTTTACGATCTCGTCATTAAATCAGCCAACGTGCAGCACCTGGAGTTTAAGGGGCAGACGATGGTGGTTGCGGTATTCGAGGTGATCGCGAGTGAGCCTAAAGCGTTTCTTCCGTCCGATGCATTCCATGCCTACATAGAAGGCGGTCGTGATCTACGTATAATCTGCGACCATATCGCCGGCATGACCGACGCGTTCCTAATGAAGACTTACGAGCGCCTTTTCAGTCCGAGGATGGGCTCGGTCTTCGACAGGCTTTAGGCCGGTTAGTCGAGGTCTAACGACCAGTCAGCAGGGAATCCCATCCGTTTCGCGGTCGTGAGTAGCGGGGGAATTGCACCCCAGTAGGCTTCGCGCAAAGCTGGTTGGTCCAGCAGACGGGCAGGAGCTATCCGAAGATCGTTGCAATATTGGTCTAGCCAAATGCCTGTCCGGCCTCCAGAAAGCGCAACCAATTCGGTTATTACGCGATGGTGAAGTGTAACCAGGCTGTCGAGGAAAACGAGGCTCGGCAGCCGGCCTGCCTTGGCGGAATTCAGGGACTTGCTTGTTGGCACCAAATTCCACACCCGGTCATGTCCTACAAAGCTTCGGGGTAAGAAATGGTCGAGACTGAAGCCTGTTCTGTCCAGAGGTTGGTTGGTATAGATGCAATCAAGTCCTATCCGGTTCATCGCCATCAGGAAATATGCTCGCTCTTTAGATAGTCCTAATCTTCGGGAAGGGGGGCCGATTTTCTCGATGGTGACGGGTACGTTTGGATTTCTCGCCTGCATCCAAGAAAGCCAGGCGTTGTCAGCCCAACCTTTGACAATCGGCAAATTTGCTTTGAAATAGCGGTACCATTGCGGGGGTATTTCAATGCCTTCTTTGAAGATTTGGTAAATTGGCAGACCATCTGACGCTTTCCAAGGACTGAGTAAAGCCTCAGGAACATATCGCAGGCAGCCGCGGGAACGTTCGCGCTCGGCGTACATGCGGGCGAGCTCGATGGCTTCGTGCGGAGACAGCTTTTCTTGCACAGCGTTGCCAAGTGAGTGCACGAGGGCGGTAAGCGTATCGTTTGCGGCGGCGTTGCCGATCGTTAAACGGCTAACGACCACGGGCCACCACACCGCGATCAAAATCTCGGCAAGGAGTTCGTCGAAAAGCATGATTTCGCCGGCGCCCTTAATCAGTCTCGCGATAACGGCTTTAAATAGAAGCAGCTTGTAAGGTTGCGTGCAGTCACGGAAAATTTGAGCGAGGCGTTCGACGTCCCTATCTGCGGGGAAATCGAGGCTAGGGTCGCCCGTCTCATTCAATTGCATGTTGTTGGTTTTCCATCTGATGAGGTGTTTGTTCTGCCTTTTTAGGTTTGTCGTTTAGGGCGTGACGCATTTCCATGCTACACATTGTAGATGTGCCGAAGTCTATCGATGCCGTTCACAGCCAATGGGCTTTCGGCGGATCTCACCCCGAGCGCACACGATACCCAGTCCGGCGTACATCTCGTCATGAAGGCTCAAATTTGAACCGGGTGGAACCTGTCCCGACCGCACGGAAGAGGCGACGTCCCCGATCACTCATGGGGTTGGGAAGCTCCATCACCCGCCAACGGGATGGATCGAACACATAGGGAACGTACAAAATCCTGTACTTCTTGCTGCCTTCCGAAGCGCACTCGGCGGCGCTGCGCATCTCATTCTGGGTGAATTCGAACTCGAAGGCCTCATCGAAGTTCGACTTCACTTCGTAGCGCCACTCTACCTCGATGGTCTGCACCTTGAAATCGAAGCCGAGCCGGTCATCTCCCTCCCAGTCTATCTCGAACCTGCTCCGGTTTTCTGACACCCAGCAGCGGTCGTTGTAGTGGTCCTTGTGCTTTTGGCGCAGAAAGTGGCTAGCGAGATACTCGCTCGCGAACCCCATAGCCGATTTGACATCCTCGGAGACCCGTTCGTGACGGCGCCGCTTGCCGCTCTTTCCGCCGGGGCCTCCGTTACGTCTATCCGGCGATGCCTGCTCGGCAAGGTTGAAGCGTCGGCGCGACCGCGTGAGCCAAGCGTTATCCTTCATCTGCGCATCTGCCAATGCGATGAGGGTCTGCGCGAAGTCTTTCGATCGCGTGTCCAATGGCGAGCCTGCGAACCTGACGGTGCGCCTGCTCACCTCTGCCTGCTCCAGGCGTTCCTGCTCTCGCTTTTTCGCGCCGAGGAGATCATCAGGGTCGAGGCCGAGAGCCGCCGGATCGGCGACATGTGGCATATCCGCGGGCCAGCAGCCGGCTCGCACGATTGTCGCGATCTCGTGGCCGCGTTCGATCGAAGCGAAATCGAGAAGACCGTGCTGGTCCACCGACTTGAGAACCGCCAGGGTTCCGTCACCCCAGGGGTTCGACCGTCCGTTCCGGAAGCACCATGCCTCGATGGTCGATGCCGCATCCTCGATAAATTTCTGGAGCGTACGTTTGGAGCGATTCCGTACCAAGTTCACCGGCTCAAGTTCCAGTTCGACATCCTTGCCAATGAGAGCATCCAGCATTCTGTCCAGGAGGCTGCTCACCTCCTCGCGCTCGAGGGTCTCCTTCTCCATGATCCACTCGGACTGGAATTCGAGGAAGTCGAGCGATCTAAGGCGTACGTAGTCGTCCAGCGTCGACCCGGACCGAAAATCCGGCCAGTATCGGCGACGGACGCGTTCGATGGCCGGACCCAGAAGCTCGCCTTTCCAGATCTCGAAAAGCCGGCGCAGTTCTCCTTCGTTGGAGAGTATCGGCTGCCCGAGAGCGGTGAGCATCTGGTTAAGGCGGCTATAGTTCAGCCCCAACGTTCGGCGCACCTCCGCGAAGTCTGCCCGGGCGAGTTCGTCCAGGAGTTCAGCCGGGCCAACCGGGAGCCGGTCTTCGATCGTAACGAGCGCTTCCAGGACCTGCGACCGGAGTGCCGAGTCACCGAGCTGGATTCCAAGCGTCTTGGCCGTTTCCAAGTCCGTCACGCAAGCGACGACGGGAAGGAGCCGTCGGATCAGCAGGTCGCCGTCCGCCCGCAGTGCCAGTGCGTGTTCACGTACCAGCTCAACCTTGCAGCCCAGTGCCCGGGCGAAATCTTCGTCGCTAGGGCGCTGCCGCGGATCGAATGAGACACCTCTGGCTGCGAGACGGAGCAGGAGTGTTTCAAATGACCGCATGCGCCTGTCGAGCAGCATGGAGAGATGGGGCGCAGCGTCGGCCAGCACCGCCCAGGTGATGTCCTGATTGTCGCCGATGACGAGTGTCGGCAGTTCGTCGTCCGGCAAGGCATAGAACGGAAGGACCTCATCGACGGCCGCGCCGGCGACCGCAAGCGTGATTCTGCCGCATTGGCGAACCCGGACGCGCCGGAGTCGCTGGTCAATCGTGCTGCTCGAAATCTGCCGCTCAAGTTCGCGACCGAGCACTTCGTTGGCGAGGACGGCTGCCTCGGGTAGCCACTCCAGGCCGTCGTTCGCAAGAAGTGGGTTTGCCAGACTTGGCACCAGAACCTCATCGTCCAGGAACACCTCAACTTGCTTGCGATCGATGCTCATAGTGTCGAAGCCGCCGCTCGCTCGAAGCTTCTGCATGGTCGGTGAAACGAGTTCCTCTTCCCCGAGTTCGAGTACGGCTTGCCCCGCCGCGGTGATGGCCTTGGTCTCCGACTGGAGCGGGTCACCGGTCAAGAAAATCCGTGGCGGCTCAGCCACTTTTCCGGTGAGCACGGCGAGGCCGAGCGAGGTTGCTACGACCACGGACAGGTCGGCAGGAAGCGGCAGGTCGCCGACACACGCTTCCGCCCATGCACGCTGATAGACACGTCGAAAGTTGACCCTTTCGCGTGGAGCAAGGCCTGCCGACCCGCGCGCCAGGTCGGCGAGCTTGCGCACGGCCTCGTCCGGGTTTGGCCAGTCCCTGAGGCTCACCGGGTGACGGAACATCGCCGTGGTAAGGTGCTTTTCCTCCTCGATCATGTCTGCGAGGCGTTCGCGCGGGCGGTCGACGTAACGCGGCGGCTTCTGCTTCCGATCGCGGCTGGACCAAAGATCTCTAGGTCGCTCGAACCGTTCAGCTTCGCCCTCAACTGGCAGCCAAGGCTCGGCCGCGATAAACACCGCCGCGGGCGTTAGCAACTCCCGTTCATTCTGGTCGGAGCCCCATCGCTCATAACGGCCGAGATGCCATCGCAGCCACGTCTGATCCTCATCCGCGAGCTGGACCAGGATGAGTTCGGCCAGGCGATGGCGCGCCTCCGATGGCAGATCGGCGTGCTCGATCTGGCCGGGGAAACGCCATAGCTCTCCTTTGCGGCTGTAATTGGTGAGCGGGTTCAGCAGGTTGATCCGCGAGTTGGCTGCAATCCAATCGCGGGATCGACCCTTCGCTGGCGTCTCTCTCCTGCGGAACGCATCCCAAACGTAGCTTGGAGTACCGCTCCTGGGCGCGTCTTCGTCGTCCAGCAACGGCAACCCGTTACGCACGCCTGCCTTGCGCAAAAAGTCCGTCCACAGTCGTCGGCCCGATTCCGACTTGGGTGCCCAATCGGGCTCCGAGACCAGCAGAAATCTCGCCGCTTGAACGCAATCGGGAGACAGGGACGCCGCTTCGGCGAGGTATGTCGAGAGCTTTCTTCCTTCCGGCGTCCAACCCTCCGAGAAGCGTGCGGTGCTTGCTTCCCGCCATCCGCTTCTGGTTTCGACATGCAAGTCAATTTCGCGCAAAACCCTCTCCGACCTTGGTCCTTCGGCCCGCCAGACGTCGAAAGCCCATTTGAGGGCAGCCTCCCGGCGCTTTGGAGCGGGCTTGTCGCCGAACAGCGACGGAACGCTCTGCAAGACTTGCAATGCATCGTATCGACGCAGGAGGCCAGCCTTTATGAAGTCTGAGACGACTTCGGGCGATACGGGAATATCGTCGGCGAGAATCGCAAACTTGCTGGCGACCGTGGAAGGCGGAAGCGGCGCGCGATCCCTGTCTCTCGAACTTGAGCTGCGCTCACGGACAAACACCGGTGCGCCACTCGGCAGACCCATCGCCGCGTGCAGCCCGCCGTCCCTGGTTTTCATGATCAACTTGCCGGCAAGCTGCCTTAGCCCGTTCATTGAGGTCAGGGCTTTTCGTGCCTCGTCATAGAGAGTTCCCCAGGTTCTGGCCGGGGAGCCGTCCTGATCAAGGGAGCGCGCAACCGACTCGATCCACTCGGCCAGCCCTCTTTCGTCGGGCATGGACCTGATGTTGGTCGCCTCCATAAGCTTGCCCAGCCGCTCCAGCCGCTGTAGGCCGAGACCCGGATCAGCAAGGTTCCTGACCCCCGCCTTGACCAGCCTGCGGACGCGCAGAAGCTTGTAGCCTTGCTCGGGCCAGATGCGGGCATTTCGGAACGTTACCCACTCCCCATTGTCACCTGCCGCCGGGACTGTTTGGCAATCACGCCAGTCGGTTCCAATCCGCTTCGACGTGCGAAGCAGACGCAGCACATCGTCCGGTGACCAGGCCGCAAGATCGAAGATTGCGGAGCTGCCAATCTCGTCCGCCATTGGCTTCAGCTCGATTGCCGCTCGCATCGCGGTCTCCGCGATTTCATCGAGGAGAATGGAATTCAGCGGAAGGTCGAAGTTTGCTCTGCGCCGGTCGATAGACGCGTAAAAGGGAGCGTCGACGTGACCACGAATGGGCGAGGGCACCTCTGAGGCCATGGGCAGGAAGTTGTATGTGCGTCCGCGCTCCACCTCGCTGGTCGACAGCGGCACGGCCACGGCAACCGTTGGCTCGCCCTGCCAATCTCGCCAACGGGAAAGTTGCGGCTCCTTGCTGATGCTGGCTTCGACGGCCTCGGAGAGACGGCGACGGTCGACTTCGCGGCGCGCGACCAGAAAGCGCCGGTTGCCGGGACCCACGCTCACGATCTCGTACCGCAGGGATGAGCCAGGATCGAGCTGCGGCCGACTTAGCACCGTGCGGGTAAGTGTCTTTGGCTTCACGGCGTCGATATCTTCGAGCTCAATATCGTTGACCTCGACCGTCACGCGGGCGAGCCTATCGAGGAAAAGGAGGAGAGGCGCCTCTGTCTTGGCCAAGTTGCCAACTTGTTCGCGCGCGACCAACACCGCGTTGGCGCTCCTCAAGGGAAGGTGCACGACGGTTGCGAAACCGAGCCTCGCAAACTCCCTTATCTCCTCAGGCTGGCTCATGAGCGGAACGGCTGCGAGATACCGAGGAAGGACCGTCGATACGCGCTCCGCTATTTCACGTTCTGCGATGGCGAGGGTCTCCTGCAGTACCTCGTCAGGCCCCGCGAAGCGAAAGCAATAGCCGTCAAACGCCTCTGCCGATCTGGCTTCGGTCTGCGAATAGATCCTTGGATCATCGGTGAGGGTCTCGACGCTGCGAAATCCAAGACCCTTGTTGCCGATCCCTTCTCCAACGGACTTGCTAGACACGCCCACGTTCCGGATCGCGTTCACATTCTCCCAAGTGAACCCCTTTCCCCTGTTCGCTACGAACAGGTCGCCTCGCTCGGGTCCGTGGATCATGAGTTTGAGGAGGATGGAGCCATCTTCACCCTCGTCGTGTGCATCGTGAGCGTTCTGGAGGAGTTCGAAGATGACGCGGTCGCCGTACTCCCCGCCGATGACCTCGCTGATATTGCGGAGGCTTTCGTAGGTGAGGAGGCCTGAGCGAATTGCATCCACCGCATTCAGCAGCTGCGCCCGGAGCACTCCTGTAAGGCGCTGTACCGGTGTCAACGTCGACGGCGTCAGGCCCCCGGAGCGATCATCGTTCAAAAGCGCTAAATCAATCGAGATTGAGTTGCCCACGGTCACCATTAGCGTCCCCCTGGCGCAAGATGCCACTCGAACGCTGGTTTCGCCAGTACGAAGAAGCCTGGGTCGGACGGTTTGTTAACGCTGCAAGGAGCGTGGCAAAATGATGTTGGAGCTAGTGTTACTCGTCGCTCCACTTCGGCAATCTAGAGCGGCTGATCCGTTGAAAGTGCTCGTTGCCCATATGTTCACGTTCTGGGCTAAAATGATCGCATAATGTATCGTCAGGAACGTCGAGGCTCGACTTGCTTGCTCAGGCGGTTTGTCGCATTCAATGCGGCGTTTGCATCGCGAAAACCCGTGAGGCAAAGCAGCCGACGGCGACGACGACTGCAGCTCCAGTTCTCGACGACATCGCAGATCTTCTCCAGCTCGAAGAAGAAAACGCGCGGCTGCGCAAGGCGCTCGCCGAAAAACTGCGGGCCGAGAATGCCGAACTGCACAAGCGGTTGGGCCTTGCCTGATCAATGGGGGAAGGGCCAATCGGATAGCCTGATTGGCCTTTGTCATCGCATTCTGGCTGGAGCTCGTCCGAGGGCTGCGGCCAAGGATGCGGGTGCCATTGATCGGGTTGGCGGCGCACTATGAAAGCGCCATGGAAATATCTGGTCCAGCTGGCGTCCCTGGGAAGAACGGGCAAGGAGCCGGAGACCCTTCCTGAAATCGGGACCGAGGACCCGGCGCGAGAAGTTGCCGACCCGATCGTGGAAGCCTCGAACGAGGAGGCAAGTAGTCTCGACGTTTCGAACATCGATGCTGCGGCTGACGAAGATGACGGGACGGTCGCTACAACAGTCGACCGGTCACCTGCCGACGCTCCGGTGATGCTTCCGGAACCCGCCAGGCCACCACAGCCACCGCCGACGAAAAGGCGGAGGCGCCGCCGGAAAACGAGCGCTGGCGATGTTGCAGTGGCCGAAGTCGTCGAGTATGGAGATGGCAGCTCCGGTGCCCCACAGCCGCCGATGACCTTCGTCGATGAGATGATCGCACTGGACGAGGACATCAGGCAACTAAGACGCCGGCTTGCAGAAAAGTTGCGGTTGCAGAACACGCAGCTCAAACAAATGCTCGGGCGGTATGACACGCCTTAAAATGATGTCCCACCCGTAAACGTTGGAGCCGCATGAAACCGCAACAGCGAAAGTTTGTCGTCGAATTCAAATCGGCTCGCCGGCGGTCGACTACCAGCCAGTCTTCAATTTGGGGCGATACGGACCTCAAAGCGCTTGTGCGCGCTGCGGAAACAGAAGCACCGCATCTGTTCGAACCGGCTCAGCGCATGAAGCTGCCTTCTCCAGAGACCACTGCAGAAGTTTTGCCAAACGAGGGCGCCGTAATCGAGGCTGCTGCCCCAATCGCAGATCTGGCGGACCCGACAGAAGGCGGCACTGGTAGCGTTGATGTTTTTTCCGGTTCTGCTCCGATCCCACCCTTGGAAGTGGATCGCCCGCAGGCTATCCGACAAAAAACGAAGCCGAAGCGTCAGGGCTCGCGCCGGGGTCGCCCTATTGGCAGCCGGACGGTCATCGCTACTCCCGAAGCAATTGCCGACCTTGCGGCGCTCGAGGAAGAAAATCGCCGGCTGAAAGCGCTGCTCGCGCAACGGCTTCGGCAGGAAAACATCCTGCTCCAAAAAATGCTTGAACGGTTCGAAACAAACTGAATTGTGGTTTGCTGACCTCGCTTCGAAGGCCAGCGACTCCTGCGTTGAACCACAGCTCGCGACTTTCGTCGTTGTCACTGTACAGTTGGCAACTCAGGCTGACCTGACGTTTTCGGCTCGCGATTTTCCTGTCTTGCGGTCCTGGCCAATGTCGTAGCTGACCTTTTGGCCGTCTCGAAGCGGACTGCCACCTTCAACCGCGGACACGTGGACAAACACGTCCGTTCCACCGTTCTCAGGTGCGATGAAGCCGTAACCCTTGTCTTGATTGAAAACTTAACAGTACCGATTGCCATCATCATCCTCGTTCACTGTAGTGGCTCTGCAGTCGTGCGAAGCCTATTCACCCTCTTGGCTCACTGCAATCACGCAAACGGGTGAACTTCGGTTCGCTCTCGGTTGTGAATAATGAGAAACCCCTAAAATTATAGGGAACAAAAGTAGGCGGGGACCAGAACGAAGGCGCAACCATGTCGGCAGTTCCGATCGTGGCTACCACAGCAAAAAGTCGAGTAAATTTGAAAGGAATATCGCCGCCAGCCGATTCTGGAGGTCGGGCCCAATTGTACCCGCGTTCGAGGTCTTAGCTGATGCCGTGATGGCTATTATCCAAGAGCAGGAAGCAACCAGGATGCTTAGCGGCCTTCACCCCTGCTCGTAGCCACAGTGTCCGCCGACGGTTCCGCCGGCGTCATGCGCTTCAGGAGCCCGATCAGATCGCGCATGGTATCATGCGGTAAGCGTTCAATGAGCCTGGTTAGCGTCCGGCGATCCTCTGCCTCTTCCGGTGTCTTGCCCCACAGGTGGGGAGCGGTTTCGAAAATCATGTCGATCGGCATGAAGCCCATCAATTCACAGAGATGAATAAGGCGAGGAACCGTCATGCGTGACTCGGAACGCTCGTACCTTCCATAAACGGACACGGAAAGTCCAAGCAGCTGCGCCAGCTCGGCGCGGGAAAGCCCCTTGTCCTCACGAGTTTTCTTGAGAAAAGCGGATATGCGCTCGTCCATCTCGTGCGATGTTTGAATGCCGTCGAAGCCAGTCTTGCGATAGACGGGCCTCTCCAGTTCTGGATCGTTTGTTTCCACTAAATCCCGCGCGCCCATATAGCTGCTTAAATCACTCACCGATCATACCCTCTTATGCAAGCCGCCCTCGGCAGCCACTCCGCACCAAATTGCATCGATTTGCCTTGCTCCATCTCAGATGAACGCTTCGGAGTCCACTATCTTTTTGGGGGTTATTTTCGATGGTAAGCTTCCTTCAGGCGGTGAACCGAAATGCTTCAACATTGCCCGGAGCTTCGAGCCTATTTGCATCTAAGAGAGAGCAAACAGGAGAAAAACGCAATTAGCGATTCTTAGCGGCTACCATCTCCAACCTTCGGGATTTGCATTGAAAAACAGCTGCAATTTCTCTCTCGCCGCTAATCAGGGCGAGTCGCGCAGCCAGCTCGCAAGCGAGTTCTTCGTCGGAAATTCGAAGGCAACGTCTGACGTTCAACTCAGAGCCAATACGATGCCCAATGATGTCCGATTTCGCCCATACGAACAGCTGCGACCACGCTTCAACGTCGGTTGGCCACGTAACGTCTCGGGCATGGCGTCAGCAGGATCCTCTTGAGGCAATATGCTCTCGGTGAGGCTTTCATTCATGTCGTCGGGTGGCCGAGACGAGGCGCCTCGAGATGGTAGCCAAATCAATAGCCGTTATCTTTGAGGTATTGATCGATTGCCGCCTGCATGATCTTGGTCATCTTCACGTCGTTCTCGAAGGACGCTCTTTCCAGCCGTTTCTTCGTCTCATAGTTCAATGGGCAGTTGACGTAATGTTTGGATTCGCGATCGTGCGCCCTCTTCAGGTCACGCAGCCGAACTCTCGAATCTTCTCGTTGTAGGGCTTTGCTCACCGACCGCTCGCGCCGGGCTTCCTCTGTCGGCACTATCAAGCGGCTTGGCCTTTGCTCAGCCTCAAGAAGGGATGCAGGTGCGTGAGGCTGGTTTTCGGCGCCAGTTTCCTCTGACGGCCGCTCCAAGCTCAGGGGAGCATCATCCCGCTTCGCAGCTGGGTCCACTGTACGGGTGCGACGCGGTGCGACCGCAAAGTCTGAAACCGTTGTTTGACCCTTAGCCATTGGCCGTTACCCCTTTCCTTCGGGAGAGAAGGTCTTCGATGTTCTGAACCAGGCTCATCACTTCGGCTCTCGCTTTTTTCACCGGATCCGTGAGGTCCAGCATCTGCAAAGTACCGTAGCCATTTCGGATCTCACGATAGCAATTGCGCTCCATGAGTTCGGTCTCGAGCAGATAGGAGTCGTAGCCACCTTCTCGAAGGTTCTCCACAAAAGGTCTGATCAGCCGATACGCTTCAAGCGCTCTGGCCGGCAACGTTATCCTGGTGACTAAATTGGCGTGGGGGATCAGTCGTCCTACTTTGTCTGAAATATCCGCCGTGTCAGCCGCGGCCTGTCCTGCCGCTTTGATCTCGTCCTGGTTCGGCTGGATTGGCGTGAGCACGATATGTGATCCGGCGATGATCGCATCTTTCAGAACGGTGTCCTGGCCGGGAGAGTCTATCAGGACGACATCGAACCTGTTCGCGTCATTTTCCAGAAGCTGTTCGACGGCGGTCTGGCGGGCCGCGGTGACCAGTTCGATGTTTTCAGGAAGGTTGTCCTTCGCATCGCTACGTTTCCACCATTCCTGCAGGTTTTGCCGACCGTCCGCATCGACGAGAAGGACGCGCTTTCCCTGAAGGGCATATTCTCCTGCGATCAGAATTGCCGCTGTCGTCTTTCCGGCTCCGCCTTTGCCGCTCACCGCTGAAATGCATAGAGGCATATGTGGCATCTCCTCTTGCCAACCGATACGTGTCTCGGCCGCTAGTTGGGTGTCCGGCGCGGCTGTTCAGGGCCGAGAACGCACACATGATGTGAGCAATCGCTCACACGATATCGCAACATGCTACTATCATACGGTGTAGTACATCTCTGCCATTAAACCAAGTCCGCATCATGGGAACAATGATCCCCATGATGTGTCGCTGTGTTTATGTGACCACATCGTGTGGAATCTTCGTGTTGTTAACTCGTGTGGAGTTTTCACACGAGGCCCCTGCGGTTGCTCCTGGAGGCGCCGTCAGATCAGTGAACCTCGGAGCCGCGTAAGGCCGGCTTTGACGCTCGCACGGAAGCGGCAAGGGCGAAGAGCGGAGCGTCCCTTGCCGCTGAGTACGAGGGGCAGACAAAGGGCTTCAGAAGCGGATTTCGGAGGTGAACCTTGGTGAGCGTTTCCACGATTGAACGACCGGGCGAAGTCCCGGTCTGAAGGAATTGAAAGGGCGAGCGTAGCGAGTGCGGCTCGAAGGTGTTACGTTGAATTTCCCTATACTGAGAGTGGCAGGATACGGAAAAATGTGCTACGCCATTTTCCTGCAATCGAGGGACGAGCCCTCGATCATCTGTCGCAAGCGCCAGTAGGGGGCAAACGGCCAAATGAATGAGGGGACGTTCAACGCTCTTCTTGAGCCTCCGAAGAAGGATCGCACTCTGCACGTGCGTGTCACGGATGACGAACATGCGGCGATCGAGACGGCTGCCGCCGCCGCCGGCATGACAGTCTCCAGTTTTTTCCGTTCCCTGAATCTGGAAGGGGCGGGCGTTCGGCCAATCCTGACCGGCGATGATCGCCTGGTTATGGCGGCGCTGCTTGAAGACATGCGGATGATCGGCATCAACCTGAACCAGGTCGCAAGGGCGCTCAATAGCGGTCGGGGCGTGCACCCGAGTGAGTTGGACATCAACCTTGAGAACGTGCAGCGGGTTCAAGCCGCTGTCATGAGCGAGCTTCGTGCTCTGACTCGGCGCGCTGGTTATCAGCGTCGAGGGGAGAGGTAGCGTTTGGAGATCTTCTTCGGCGCATTCACCAGTGAGTGGGAGCAGCGGCGCGCAGCGCTGTTGCAGGAAATGTCGGCTGGCGGCCGTCGTGCTTCGGCTGAGGAAGAAATGCGGAAGCGCCTGAACCAGTTGGCCCAACTAGGCTCGGCTGGTGGAGGAGGTGGCAGCTCCGGCGCTTCTGGCAGTCCAGGAGGTCCACGGAAGGGGCGGCGTGCGCCTCGATCAGAAGAGGAGCTGCCGAAAGGCGCGAGCCGTCCCATGGATGTCAGGTTAGCGGCAGTCGCGAAGGGCAGCCAGCCGGCAGTTGTTAAAATGGCATCCTATGGCGGCGGCGCTCGCGTCGGTGCCATGTTGAACTACGTGTCTCGCGCCGGAGAGCTTAAGGTCGAGGACGAGAGTGGCCGCATCCTGGACGGACGCGAAGATCTCGCGCGTGTCCGGGGCGATTGGGATCACCTTTTTCAGAACCGGGCCGAAAGTCGAGACATCGGGAGTTTTACGATCGAGATCGCGACTTCGGCCTTCGCATCCGACGCGGCAATGCACGAGCTGGTGCGAAGCTCGTTGACGAGCGGCTTTGGCGATCGCCGCTATGCCTATGCCGTGGAGAAACGTGACGACGGCTCTCTGACCGTTCAAGGGCTCGTAGTGCTCAGGAGCGGGCAGGGGGAGCGGCTGACGGGCGACGCCAAGGCTGCAGCAATCATCCAGAGCCGACACGACACCAGCGCGGCCGCTCGCGACGCAGAGGCCAAATTCTCGTTCCAGGGTTACGGCAATGGCGTCGAGTTCGGAGCCAGCCGTTTGCGCGACCTCGTCGAACGATATCGGGACCTCCGCGACGATAGCGGTCGACAAATAGCTGACGAAAAGACAGCTGCTAACCTGGTACAGAAGGAATGGCGCGGCGAGCTTCACAGCCGGAAGAGCCGAGACGTGATGCACGTTATCATGTCGGCGCGGGCCGGAACCGACGTTGCGGCATTCGAGGGGGCGGTGCGCGACTTCCTGGCACACCAGTTTGCAGGACATCGTTATGCCTTTTCCATGCACGATCCGGAGAGCGACCCGAAGCAAGAAGGCGCGGGGGGTAAGCGTCCGCATGTTCATGCTCATGCGATCGTCGCCATGAAATCCGACTCCGGTGATCGCATCGAAACGACGCCGGCAGTGTTCCGGGAATGGCGATCAGTCATGGCTGAGAAGGCGCGCGACCATGGCATCGAGATGGAAATGACCGATCGCCGTGAGTTTGCCAGCCCCCCGGCATTCACGCGCACTCAGGTTCAACCGGTGAACCGGGAGGGCCGCACGGAGCATGTCGGGACGAGCGAGGCGGCGCAGGGGCGCTATGACGCCAAGCGCAGCGGCCGACGGACGGTCCCTAAGAGCGACAGGAGCCGGCAATACATCATAAAGGTGCAGGGCTCGTGGCAAAAAATCGCTTTGGCGAGTGGGGATCAGCAAACCGCTACCTATGCCGTAAGGCATGGAGAATACTTGCAATCTGGGCTTTTGGCGACGCAGACGGAAACCAGCACCGCCGTAATTCATGCGGATTTTGGATCGAATTTCCGCACCAATTTGGTTACATTGGAGGAGATGGTTCTGGAGGGTCAGCAATTGCGCGAAACGTCACGAGCAGAATTTGAGGTTTACGAGAAAAAGGTGGAGACGGCTCTGTTCAAACTGCAGCGCACCGTCGCGTCAGAGGATCGTGCCGACTTTGATGAAGTCGCGGGCCTGGCCCGAGATTTCGTCAACCAAAAGCGTGAGCTGGTGGAGCTGTACGAGCAGCGTAAAGAGGCGTTGGCGGAGCAGGGGAACCAAGAGGCACGCAACGATCCCCGCGATCCGATCAACGAGGCATGGAATACCGCTGCTTCCAAGCATGGTGCGGGTGTCGTCGAGGCCGGCAATGAAGCCATGCTTGACATCGATCACTAGTGAGCGTCCGGTGAGCGGATTTTGGTCCGGCGGGGAATTGGCGCAAGTTACGTCACAGATGATTCATTTGTGACGTAACAGGGTATGAATGGCCAAGGTTGAGATCCTGACGGGTGCCGAGCGACAACGTCGATGGTCCACGGAACTGAAGCTTTCGATCTTGCAAGAAGCGTTCAGCGCGGATGGCAGCGTTTCGGATGTAGCGCGCCGGCACGACGTTCTTCCGCAACAAATATACGCCTGGCGAAAGAAGTTCTCGCCATCCGAATTGAAACCTCCACAGACCCCATCGTTCATCCCGGTTTCGCTTATCGGAGCGTCGGAGAGCGTGAGTGACGGTTCCAAGAGGATCGGTGCTCGGTCGAGATGCAAGGACGTTGAAATCGTCTTGAGGAATGGCCGTCTACTGAGAATTGCAGCGGATATGGATCTCGAAGTGCTATCGTCGCTTGTCGCTTGTGTGGAGGCAGCATGATCGGGCCTTCGGGAAATGTGCGGGTTTATCTGGCCTGCGGAGTGACCGACATGCGGCGTGGCATTGATGGACTCTCCACGCTCGTTGAGACGGTCCTCAAGGAGGCGCCAGGATCCGGCGCAATCTTCGGCTTCCGTGGAAAGCGCGCCGACCGGATCAAGCTTCTATGGTGGGATGGCCAAGGGTTCTGCCTATTCTACAAGATTCTCGAGCGCGGATACTTTCCCTGGCCCACGGCGAAAGATGGTGTTGCGCATCTTACGCAGGCCCAGTTGTCGATGCTTGTCGAAGGGATTGACTGGCGCCGACCAGCGTGGACTTCCGCCCCTGGCCGCACGGGTTAAAAGCTATATTTTACAGGCACATCCGGGGCAAAACGCTAGTGCTTTCGCTGCAAATCGGCTATGTTTTTGGGCATGAAAGCACCGCCGCTGGACAGTCAGGACGAGCTATTGGCATTGCGCGCGCTCGTCGCTGAACAGGCGGCGAAACTCAGCGCACAAGAAGCCGAAGTCATCAAACGCGACTCGATCATCGGTCTTCTGCGCGCGCAGCTGGAACTGCTCCGACATCGGCAGCACGGCGCATCCTCGGAAAAGATCGATCGGAAGATTGAGCAATTCGAACTGATGCTCGAGGAGATCGAAGCCTCTCGCGCCGAGGCTGATGCTCGTTCCGGAAAAGGCCTGCTGCCAGATCTGGATGATACCCCCGACAAGCCGAAACGCAGGCCTCTGCCGGATGGTCTTCCAACCGAAGAGCGGGTGTACACAGCGCCCTGCAGTTGCCCGACGTGTGGTGGCAAGTCCTTCCTGAAGGCGGCCGACAAGGTGGTGCAGGTGATGGAGCATGTGCCGGCTTCTGTGAAGATCGTCCGGCATATCGAGAAGCGCATGGTCTGTAAGGACTGCGATACAACGGTATCGGGTGAGATGCCGAGCTTGCCGATCGAGCGAGGCAAACCTGGACCAGGACTGCTCGCACACATCATGGTCGCCAAGTTTGACGATCATATCCCACTCTACCGTTTGTCCGAGATGTACGACCGGCTGGGGATCGACATCTCCCGGTCTGTCATGGCGGACTGGGTTGGCCGTGTGTCCGTTCTGCTCTCGCCCCTCATCTTGCTGATCAGAGCCCATATCGCCGCGGTCGACCGAATACACACGGACGATACGCCGGTCGATGTTCTCGACCCAGGACGAGGAAAGACGAAGACCGGCAGGGTCTGGGTCTATGTCTTCGACGGCAGCGGCTACCAGGATCCCACGCCCGGAGCGATCGCCTATTACTATAGCCCCGACCGAAAGGGCGTGCATCCGGCTGAACACCTCGCTCACTTCAGCGGCGTAATGCATGCGGATGGCTATGCTGGCTATAGCAAGCTTTACGGCAACCAGATCATCGAAGCCGCCTGCATGGCGCATGTGCGCCGCAAGTTCCATGATGTGATCAAGCTCAAGCCATCTCCGATCGCCGACGAGGCTCTGTCGCGCATCGGTGCACTCTACGATATCGAGGATCGTATCCGCGGCATGTCTTCCGACGAGAGGCGAACACTGCGCCAGCAACACGCCAGACCCATTCTGGCGGACCTCAAGGCTTGGATTGAAACGACGCTTTCGACGCTGCCGCAGAAACAAAAGCTTGCCGAAGCGATGCGATACGCTCTCTCGCGATGGGCAGCTTTGAGCGTCTACATTGACGATGGCCGTGTCGAAATCGATAACAACATAGCTGAGCGCGCTATGAGGCCACTCGGAATTGGAAGAAAAAATTGGCTCTTTGCTGGGTCAGACAAGGGCGGCGAGCGCATCGCCAATATCCTGACCATCATCGAAACAGCTAAACTCCATGGCCACAATCCAGAGACCTATCTGGCAGACGTCCTGACCAGGATCCAGAGCCATCCGAAGGATCGACTTGAGGAACTGCTCCCGTGGCAGTGGACTCCGGCAAACGACCGGTACGAGGCTGCGTGATGGCGCGCTCAAGGATCATCTATACCCTCAAAGAGGTCGCTGAGATGATCGGCGAGAACCTCGAGTTGATCGAAGAGGTGACCGCCAACTCGGATAATATCAGCGAAGGCGAATTGCTTTATGTCCGCGACGGCAGCGAACACGGCACAAAGGGCCTGACCGAGAACGGCGTGGACGAGCTCCAAAATCTCCTCGCCGACATACGGACATGGGATGGTGGAATCCGCCAGTTTCTCGTCGATGAACAATGCGATCCGGATGTGGTCGAACGCGTTATGGCAGACGAGATGAAACGCGACCTATAATCTCGGCCTCTCAACCAAGCGAAAATGCCTTCGCCGGACGCTCACGATCACTACCGACAAGGTCTCGATCGGATCGAAGCCGGAGAGTTTGCGGCCGATCGCAGGGAGGCGATGCAGGCTGGTCTTGATCAGGCGATTGAGAAAGCTGCTCAATTGGCTGTCGAAGGAAACGGCTATCTTCGCCAAGTGGCTGAGAATGATGGCGATCTGCAGCGAGCGATCGGTCAGGTGGGTCGACCGACGGGAGTGCCACCTTCGACCGCGGATGTCACCGCGGAGCAAGAGCGTGATTTGCGCGGCGAAGAGGAAGATCGGCGGCCGCCCGACAATGACGCGCGAGAAGCCCACGATCTCGCTGCTGCTGTCGAGGCTACAAATCGCCTCCAGGATCGCCTAAATAAGGATCGGGAAACCGCGCAGCGTAGCGGAGAGACAACACGCACCGATCCCGCCCAGCAGCACATCCCTCGTCTCGAGGAGCTTGAGCGGGAACAGATCGAACAGAAGGAACGCGACCGCGACGATCGGGACCGTTAAACGGATATGTTGAACGACAACCGCCAACAATACGTCGTCCAGAGCAACGATCCCAAAGGTGACGAGGGGTTCGGGAAGTTCTTCGGCGCAATTATCGTATTTGTGATGTTTCTAGGTTTTGTCCAGGTGGCCCATGAATCGGTCATGGCCTGGTACCGTGATGTAATGGTTTGGCTGAACGACACCATGACCTATCTGATGGCTTTGGTTTCTTAATTCGCTTGGTTCACTACAAACGGTCTAAGCCGTCTATCGAGCCAATCGTATTCATTCGCGATAAGTTGGTCGACGTCTGAAGACAGCTCAACTTCGGCCCTCGGTTCACGTTGAAGAGCTGCGAGCCGCTCCTTCAACGTTCCAAGAAAAGCCTGAATTTGCGATATCGCCTCATCTGCGTGAGGCTCGACTTTAATTGATGAGATCCGCGCCAGGTCGGTCAGTTCCATAGTTCGCTGAGTCTCCTTTGAGGTGGGGTCGAGAGTCATGCGCGTCAGGTTGAATTCTTCAATGTGGCGATATTCGTCGCTTCGATCAGGGAACACATTGCGGAACCCCGTAACGTCACATGTGAAGCTTACCCCTTGAACGAGACGCTGCAGGCACGGCGACAACGTCTCAGTCGCGGTGTCGCGGAGGAAGCTCACGTAGGCAATCATGCCTTCGCTGAACTCCTTTCGATACTTATTGTGAAAACTTGAAAACCAATCGAGGCTCACGTGCCGAGCTGGCGGAAGACTCAACATGTCACCGTTGTGAGGGGCTAATACTGGGCCGAGGAAAAAGTTTCCAGGCTCGAACTGATTGTATGTCTTGTAATTTTGCTTGGCTGCACCGTTACACTCGTAAAAACCATCGAGCATATTGCAATAGACCGTTTCTCGCCCGGGAACCCATTTAAATGCGTTGCCCCGTTGCCCCTGTCGGGCGTCCATCGTGCCCAACAGGCCAATGCCCCTGTCATTCAGCATTGCATATACTCGGGGCAAACTATCCGGAATCAATCTAAAGTAGATTGCATTGGAACCCCGAAACGTGTCGCTATAAAGGGAGGGGTCTGTCAGCCACTCTCGATCAATCTGGCCCCGCCACATGTGTATCAATTTTTTGTTTCGAGGCGAGGTTAGTGCAATTTGCAGCGGAAGGAGATATTTTCCGGGGCTCCACCAATTTTCGATAAAGAACTGAAAGTCCGCGCCCAAGGAGGGGCCGAGGCGGATCTGATATGTGGGAACGAACCCTGTGAAATCCGACCGTGTCATCTGAAACCCCTGTGTTCCCAATCCATGGATCGGCAGCACAGAAGGCATCGGCGCTACCCGTTCCCAAGCCTCTGGATCAAATGACCTTGCCTCTCGAATGAGCTGTCCAGCAAAGAAGCTTTCACGATGGAAGCCGCCGGGCAATGGATAATTGGCGACCAGAGTGACAAGCATATCATTGAGACGGGAGCCGTCTTCAAAGAACGTGTCGAGCTGCCCTTCCAAAAGGCCTATTAGGCGGCGGATTTGGGTCGCCTCGAAGTCTTGATACAGCGCCTTCGAGACGCACTTGGCTACCGCTGTTCTCTGACCGGCAACAAACTTGGCTCCCGCTCTCAGCTGATGCTTGAACTGTTCTTGATTGACTGTCGAATCTGACAAGTAGTCCGAGAGCTGAAAATGAGAGACATTGTCCAGCACCCCGTTAACCTGCCCGGCCGCCTCGGAAACCATCAGCAATCCAATGAGATTGACCTCGGAGCAGTTTGAAACTTGGGAGGCGTTAACTGCATTTTGAGCGAGGAAGGCCGTACGAAATAGGCTTGGCGGATAAGCTGCGAGCTCGTTGATGACGCTGAAGTGCGCCTCCGCTGCCTCGCCCTCGCTAATAGCAATGTTGTACTCTCCTTTCTGAATGGCTGCTGTGATAATAAAAAGCTCAGCGAATAGGCTGGTTAATAGCCGTTTCGTCATCGCGGGAAGAGGGGATGTTGGCTCTCTGGGGAGACTGAGTAAAAAATCCGTCCCAATTCTGCCAAGGCTCTTATATTGATCATAGGCCTTCTCCGCATAGGATAGCCTGACCAACTTCAGTGGCTGTAGGCCTTCTCTGACCTCCGCACGTAGGGCGACGAGTTCCTGTTGAAGAGTAAAGTCGTTCTTCGACGAGAGGTTGCTGTAGGATTTTAGAAGCGCCTCTATTCTGTCCGTTCGAGTTGCGACATCTGAGAACCCAGCCTCGATCTGTTCGCTGAGCTTTACGATCATTTCCTTTAGTTCCTGGAGAGATTCCAGAATTGCTTCATCAGCGGTCTTTCCCCCGCCGTCTATAATCGCTGAAACTGCGACGACGGCGCCAACCACGCCCGATGCAGCGCCAGCGACTGCTCCGACCTGACCCATTGTCGTACTGGCACTCCCGAAAGCGGCCATGCCCTTTGAAACCGCTTGATATGCATCGTTCACCGCTTTCAATGCTTGAAATGATTTTGTGAGATCGTCACTTTTAGTGAGTCTGCCGACCGCAATGCCAAGCTCGATGGATTGTTCGATGCCGTATTCAAACTCGGACCTAGCGATCTGCTCTTTCTTCTTCTCCGCAAGTTTAATGCTTTGACGTTTGCCCTCGTCGCAAGCCGGCGCTTGGTCGCCTTCGCAAGCAATACCATTGAGCCGCTTCAGGATTTCGTCAATCTCAGCGAATGATGTGGCTTGATGGAGCTCGGCGGAGGCGTCCCGCAAGGCTTGTCGAAGACCTTCATCTTTAATTTGAGACCGGAGCGTAGCAACAAGGTCCTGCGTCACTCGGCTGGCCTTCCTCAGGTTGCTCAAATCCCCGCCGAGTTGCTCCTTTAGGCGACCTTCGATTGCCGCGGAATCCTTTACAGGCAACATCAAGGGATCGGCCATAATCTCCGTTACACCAAGGCGACTTGGAACGCCGATGTAGTAGCGAAAGAAGAGATCAAGCGCCTGCTGTTCATCTTGTGTAAGGGCGCCAGCATTGCTCATTGTTGTCAGATAAATCATGTTGTCACGGAATTTCTCCAACTCTTGCTCTGATTGCAGCCCTAGCGCTTCGTAGGCGCGAGGGGCCCGCATTGGGCCGCTCGTCAGGTAACGAGTAAACATTGAATAGAGGGAAAGTGCCTTGAAGACCTTTTTAGAGTCTTTGTAATTCTTTTCCGATATGGTGCGAAGGTCATCGAGTATTTGAGCCGAAGCGCCACTGCCTGCTGTTGTTGGATGCAACTCGATGAGCTCGTGAGTCCGCTGCATTATACTGACGTTAGTATTTATAGGATCTGCCCTCAAACGGTCAAAGTGGCTACGAAACTCATTGACCGACTTGGCGAAAGGAGATTGGCCAACCAGAGAGCCCCTTAAGAAATAGTAATGAAGCCTTAAGTCGTCTGGACTAGCTGCCTGCGCGTCGATAGACAAAAGTGCGAGGAACCCGATGACCAAGAATTTTTGCTTCATAATGAGCCCTCGGTGCCTTTCGCTTTGTCTCGGAAAGCGGTGAGTCGAGGCAGCATTAAGCAGTGATGACGGCGGAACGCCTACGGTTGTGGTTGTAAGTCGTTAACGCTGTCAACGCATGCTATGCTGGCCGCAGAGCGACAGTCCAAACCCTGACGCAGGGTATAGAGTTTTACTAAATTAGACAACTAGACCGGGATCGTTGACCAAAATCCCGCTTGGGGTTGATAAAGGATCAGTTCGTTTTGCAGTAACGTATCTCGCTACGCACTAATCGGCACCACACCGACGTCGATAGGATCAGGCACAGTCGCGTCGAAGATCTCCATGAAATTCCGACGCGCTGTAGGTGACCTGGAACCAAGCTTCTCGACTTTTGCTTCGACTGCTGCCTTCAGCTGGACGGCCCGCGGTTTCAATCCCACTTCAAGAGCCTTGATCCGGGCTTCCATCGCAACCAGATGAGCCGGCGCTTCCGCTTCGGTCGCTGGCGCCGCCTCTTGCTTCGATCTCAGCGCGTTTTTGTTAACGGTTCGCTTGGTGGGGGCCTCATCCTTCGCAGCCACTGGATGAACTTGCATTTCGGCCGGGTCTCCGGCGGACGCGGCCTGCTTTTCTTCTTTCACGGGTGGAGGTGGGGCCATTCCAGCGCAAGGGTCTCCGCCATTGGCATACTCCGGAGCCGTCGCCGGCACGGGCTTCGGCGTCAGATATTCGACCTCCGGCACGTGCGGAATGTGTGCTTGAGAGAACGCTTCTGCCGATTTGAAAGGCTGCGTTTGGAAGAACCGAAGCTTCTCCCCGAAAATCGGCCTTTGTCCCTCGATGAGCAGGATCATCCTGTTCTCCGGCATTTGCCGGACTTCCTGCGGCATCATCAGGTCGCGCTCCCGAATCTGCTCTACCTTCGTGCGACGGGGCAGACCCATTAACTCGATCGTTCGGGATTCCGACTGGTAGCGGATCGTGCGCTTCCCAAGCGCCCGGGACGCATATTCGGCGGTTGCCTGGTCATTGGCACCAAGAACGAGCTGATAGCCGCAATTGCCGAGCAAGGAATGCCTCGAGGTTTCGCCGTAGATCTCGTCGAGGTTCTTCAGGTCCTGGATGATGAAGGCGAGCTTGATGTTATAGCCGGCCACATAGGGCAGCTTCGTCATGATCTCGTCCATCCGCTTCAACTGCCGAAATTCGTCGAGCAGGAAGTACACGGGGAGGGAGTTGGGATCGTGTTCGAGCGTGAGGATGTCCATCACTTGCTGCACGAACAAGGTCAGGAGCGGACGCAACAGCGTGATGTCGGTAATGTTGGGCGCCAGGTAGATCGAGATCGGCCGGCGCTTCATTGCCCGCAGATCCATGTCGGTAACGTTTGTCGCCGCAACGATCCGCTCATTCTTGAAAGGCCGCATGGCCTTTTGAATGTCCAACAGGGCAGAGGCGGCCGCCCGCTCAGATAGAGCGAGGTAGGAATTGAAGCTTTCGATAGTGAACTTCGACAGGTAGGGCTCTTTTTCCTTGATGTACTTCATGAGCGCCTGCAGATCGACGCCGCTGTTGAAGAAGGAGTTGACCTCGCCTAGATTTCGCCGGTCCTTATAGAAAGGGCTCTCCGTGATGTAGCTGATCACGCCGGCAAGGACTTGCTGTGCGGTCGCTTGCCAGACTGAGTTTTCCGACTGCGTGTTTTCGGGCACCAGAATGCTGGCGATATTTTGTATGTCGGTCGTTCGATTTCCGCGCTCAGAGCGCACGAAGTCAAGCGGGTTGTATCGATTGGTCGTTTCCGAGCCTGGCGCGAACAGGAAGACTTGGCTGCCGTTCTGACGCCGATAGCCCGCGGTTGCCTTGAACACCTCGCCCTTGAGATCGGTTACGATCATCGAACCTCCATGCATGAGCGCGTTCGGAATCACATAGCCGGCGCCCTTACCGGAGCGCGTCGGGCCGATGATCAGGTGATGCCGGTCGTCCTTGGTGCGAAGAATGCCGCGCCCCAGACGCCCGAATATATGGCCGTGTTTGCGGAACCATTTCCCCCGCCGAAGCGAGGCCATGTCCTGAAAAGAAGCGTCTCCAAGGGGGTTGGTGATCGGCTTGAGACCGATGTGAGCGACGAGGCCTGCAACCAATAGTGCCGGCGCGATCGAGCCAAGCGCGACCTTCTGCAGGGAAGGGCTCGTTCGATAGAGCCAGAACTGTTGGATTGGAGCAAAAGGATTGCTGGTGATGGTTGTTTCGAGAATCCGCCCGTCTTTATAGAAGAGCTGAAGCCCCAGGCCGTACCCAAGCATCCAGACAACAAACGCTATCCCGAGGCAGAAGAGAAGATAGAAGGCCTGGAGCCCCTTGGTCATGTTTCATCCCGGGCAAAGAAAATCTCAGAAACGCCGCGCTTGCCGCCCTCCCGGCGGAGCTGGATAACGATCGGTATCACCATCTGGATGTACGACATGAGATCCTGCTTGGAGAAACCGGCCGACATGCCGGCCTGCTGCATCATCATCGCGAGCTGCTCATACGCGCCCATAGGCGTATCCGCATGGACCGTGGACATGCTGCCCGGATGGCCGGTGTTAATCGCGCGCAGAAATGCGAATGCCTCGCAGCCACGAATTTCGCCGACAAACAGGCGGTCGGGACGCATGCGCAGCGATGACTCGAGCAGGTTTTGAATGGTCACATCCGCGGTGCCCTGGTCGCCCTTCGATGCAATCATATGAACCGCGTTGGCTTGCGGCGGGAATAGCTCTCGCGTGTCTTCGAGCGTGATGATGCGTTCATTTGGGTTCACGCTCTTGAGGCAGGCGTTGAGGAAGGTCGTTTTACCAGAGGACGTGCCGCCGCTGATCAGGATCGAGACCCGCTTGGTGATGGCGGTATGGATGAAATCGTAAATCCGATTTGCGCGCAGGTGCCGGATCAATTGCCGGTCAATGTCGCTGAGACCACCAACGGCCACCGATACCTTTTCGAGTGAGCCGTTATCGCGATACTCCTCGAGCGTGAAGTTGTTGACCACCTGCTTGCGGATCGAGATGGAGCCGCCTTCGGGTGCTGCCGGCGGCAGGACAATCTGGATACGCTCACCAGTGGGGAGCGCGGCGCTGAGGATCGGCTTGGCACGGCTG
This sequence comes from Ensifer sp. ENS03, assembly GCF_014852035.1. Lineage (NCBI taxonomy): Bacteria > Pseudomonadati > Pseudomonadota > Alphaproteobacteria > Hyphomicrobiales > Rhizobiaceae > Ensifer > Ensifer sp. ENS03. The sequence continues at coordinate 81,758 of NZ_JACVAV010000016.1, forward strand.
ATAAACTGGTTGGTCGCCGCAGCAACGCGCTCACCGATGTTCTGGATTTCATCGAGCGTCAGCGTTTCGATCAGATGATGCTCCATATGATCGGCGCCGAACCGTTCCACGTAGACCTGACCCGGCCTGTTGACCGCGATCTCCACCACCTTTGGGTCGTCAAGAAAATGCTTGATTGGTTCGAGGGCGCGATTGAGGAAGTAATGCGGATCGCGCCTGATGGTACTTGCGTTACTTGCCGCGACGTTCACGCTGAATCTCCTTCATCGCTTCGGTGATCGGATCATCGTACATTGCGCCGAAATCGAGGTCCTGACGTACGTAGACAAAGACGCGCTCGCCTTGGCTGACGCTGATGGTTGGAGGAATGCGGAGGTTTTCGCCCAAGACCTGGTTCGCCATGTCGGAGAAGGTCTCGGTGATCGTTTCGCGGGCCAGTTCTTCGCCACGCTGTGCGTCGCTATCGTCGTCACCGAACGCCTGGTCGCTTCCATATCCCGTCAGGAAGCTGGCCCCGGCGCCGACGACTGAAAGCATGATCGCCGAGCCGAACCGCTCTCGCCATTTGTTGTCGACATGGCCGGTCAAACCGGAGCGGCCCAAGCTGTCTGCCCCGATTGAATTGAGCCGCACTGAGACGCCGTCGTCACGAAGAAGCCGGGTCCAGATGACAAAGATGCGTTTCTGCCCGCGCGTCACTTCGGACTGGTATTCGCCGATGAGACGGGTCCCGGTCGGGATCAACACGCGCCGGCCGTCGAACGAATAAACGTCCTGCGACGTGATCGCACGAATTTGACCGGGAAGGTCGCTATTGATTGCGGTTTCGAGAATCCCGGGGATCAAAGTTCCTTCCGGTATCATCGCGTCGATCCGCTCGATCTGCCGAGCCTTCGCGGTTCGGTCGGCAAGGCTCGAGGCCCCAGCCAAGTACTTGCTGTTGCGATCCTCGCCGGCAACGGACAGTCCGGTTTCTCCTTCATCCGACAGACTTCCGCTGCCTGTCCCGTTCCCTTTTTGATCGAGCGAGATCAGGCCGGACTTATACCGGTCGGGAAAGTCCTCGACAGGGGCCATCTCTGGGGCTTGTTCAACGACCTCAGGGGGAGCTGGAACCTTGAACTCGGTCGTGTCGACAGGCGCCTCTTCAACTACCTCAGGAGGCTCAGGCAGCTTGATAATTTCCTGCTCGGGCCGCGGCTGTGGCTTTTCTTCATCACGCACAAATGACGGTGGCCGGAAGGTCGTGGTTTGAAACTCCTCGTCGCTATCAGCGACGTCACGCGGCTTTTCGTTGGCTGCGGCAAGGACGAAGTAGGCGGCGACAGCTCCGCCCACAATGAGGGCAGCCATGCCCAGGGATTGGTTGCGACCGACACGACGATTGCTGACGGCCGTCTCGTCAGCCGCCGTCATGGCTTCAAGTTCGGGGCTGATCTTCATTCGTTGCCGCTCCTTCTTCGTTTCGCCGCTTTTGTGTCGTGGGCGGGACCGAGAATGTCAGGATCCGGAGCGCCGAAGTCGGGCTTGCGAAGGTTGAAGATGCAGGTCCACTGGTTGCCGTCGCGCAGTGTGTATTGCGTCGCAACGCCATCGACGACGATGTATTCGCCCTCTTTCCTAAAATTTCGCAGTGTCTCGGAAAAGTCGGTCTGGACCGCAAAGATCGCCGGAACGCGGCTGCTGAACTTGAAGAAGGTCTTCTTGCCGTCGTCGAAGATCATTGCCGGCTTCAAAGCCGGATCACCGGAAAACGAATAGTCGATGTTGACGTTCGCTTTGTCGATCTTGGACATGTTTGGGTTTGCCGCCCGGTACTCGGCTTCCTTGCGGAGCGAGGCATTCAGATCTTTTTCGGGGTACACGAAACGGATCCCGAACACCTGCTTGCCGTCGGTCGGGGCATGGTCGTTGAGCTCGAGAAAGTAGATCCTCTTGCTGGTCACAACGTTCATGTTTGTGGCGACATTTTTCGCGATCGGTTTCACGAACAGGATGTTGCCTTTCTCAGACGGGGCAACCTGCCAACTGTCGGTGTCGCCAAGCGAGATCGTCTCGAACTTTTCGTCCTCGTCAAAGATGATCATCGTGGAAATGCCGTAAGTCGCCGAAACCTTCACGACGTTGTTGGACTGGTAGACTACGCTGGTCACGCGTGAATCGAGAGAGCCGGGACGGGGCGCTTGTGCCGCATAGACGTGAGTCATCATCGCGACCCCGCTCGCGGCCGAAAGCAGGAAGCGTTTCATCACTCAGCGCCCCCTTGTGTTACCGTCTCCTGGTCGCGGCGATAGTTATAGACCTGGAAGCCCAAGGGGTTCTCGAAGCGCCATTCATTGGTCGCCGGCGTGTCCGTATAGCGATGGCGGACGACGGAAATGTAATGCCGGACGATCGAGTCCGTGTCCGATTTTTCGGTGGTCGAAAACCGGACCAAGGCCGTGCTCGCATTCGAGAAGGTGACGGACTTGATATCAACGGTCACATGTCTGTTCTTGCCCAGGACCTTTGCCGGATTGTTCGGATTTGCTGCGCTGTAGAGCTCCTGCAGCTCGCGGGCTGCATCGCCAGTGGAGAGCAGGGCGGCAATGCCGAAGTTCTGCTCGATGGCGAAGGGGTCGTAACCTTCACGCGATCGAATGTAGCGAACGACATAGGCCTGAGTTACGGCCTGTTGGTCGGTGAGGTTTGCCGGACGGGTGAGACCGGTTTTGACCTCCATGTAGCCTGTGTTTTTGTCGACCTCGACGATATAGGGTTCAAAGCTCTTCAGCGGGACGAGCATCACCAAAGCTGTCAATGACAGCAGGGTTATCGCTGCGAAAATCGTCGTGACCATCCACGCGATCGTGCGCGATCGCTTGGCTTTCTTCACGATCTCCTGTTCCCAGCGATCGCCATCCTGAAAATAGCTCCGAAGAGCTGTTTCGTTTGTATCCGCCATTCGTTCTAGCCCTTACGTTCGCCTCTCAGCGAGGCATGCTGTTGTTGCTGATGCGGTTCTGCATCGCCTCAGCACTGGCGTTTCTTATGTTGGCTTTCATGCCTTCGTGGGTCCGCGCCCTAGCTTGCATGCCTGCATTGCCAACTGCTCCCGCCACCCTCCGCCCACCCTTGAAGGCCGCTACTGGTGCTGAGACTCCCGCAAACCGGCCGACCGCCCGAGCAACATTGCCGAGACCGGCTGCTACGCCGCCGGTAATCCCCTGGGCCAGAACCTGAATATTGAAGAGGACGAACGCGCCAGCGGCGCAGAGCAACAGGAACGCGGAGATGTCGCTGAGCTGAAGGCGCCTTTCGCTTGCGGCGCTGCTGACCTTTGTCAGTTCCGGATCCATTGCTGCAATCAGGAACGCGGCCACGACATAAACGAATAGCGGGATTAACGCATACATCAGCACCTGCTGGAACCACGCGACGCCGAGGCCCCTTGTCTGGTCGAAAAGCATGCAACCGATGAAAATCGGCGCGGTCCCTATCAGGACCCACATCATCACTTTTGCGAGCAGTAGGATCGCCAACGCCACGGCGATGAACACCGCCACGGCGAACATGATCAGAAAGCCGACCATGGACGGCAGAATTGTCAAATAACCCGACTGTTCCGCAAACGCGGAAGCGGCCTCGTTGGCGGTTCTCCAGATCATCGATAGGCCGTTGGTCGGCTCCGTTATCCCGGTGCCTGTGGCAGTTAGGATCGCCCGGCCGACGTCTTCCGGCGTGTCGTTCAGCCAGGAGTAGAACAGCGTGTTGAAGTAGTCCCACTCCCTCACGAGCGCGAGGATGATCAACATGCGGGTCACGCGCCCTATGATCTCGCTAACGCTGATGCGGGCGGTTCCCATGAAGAGTTGCAGCCCGTAGTAGCCCACATATGCGATGAACATGATGGTAAGCAGCGGCACGATTTCGTCGCCGACAATCCCGTATGCTCTTGCTGAGAAATTTGCGCCAGTCTGTTCAATTCTATCCAGCAGCGCGCCAAGGAAATCGTTCATCGGTGGGAACCCGTCCTCATTCAGTCGCCATCGCGTCGATCGCCGCGAAAGCCGCAGCGGCCTCGCCGTTTATGCTCATCATCGGGCCGCATTCCTGACGAGGATCCGACGCGTAAGAGGTCAGGTTGGCAGGCCTCTTGCAGGGCGCGGTTTTCTCCTTCGCCGCCGTGCCGCAGCCGGCGAGGCCGGCCGCGATCAAGACGGGAAGGAGAGCCTTCGCTGTCAGGATGATTTTACTGGTCACTATAGGTGAGTGCCTTCTTTGAGTTGGAGATGTCCGTCAGGCGTCGCTGGTTATCGGCCTGGAGGGAAGACACGGCGCCGTTCATCACGCCGATCAATTCGTTGACCGTCAGGCCGGCTTGCACCTGCAGCTGTGTATTCTGGTCGATTGAACCCTTGATATCCTTGGCTTGACCGATGTTCGCGCCCGCTTGCTCGAAAGCTGTGCGGCGGGTCTGGACGGCCTTTTGCGAGCCGGTGACGAGGGCGGCGACACCGAGAACTGTGTTGACCATTTCCTCGTATGACTTGTCGCCCGAGAACGAGCTGCCTGCTTGGCCGGATAGGTTTTTCACGAGTTGCAGGCCGTTGATGAAGGTCGTAGCGACCTTCCCAATGTCACCGCCCATGCTGCCGAAATTCGGCACGCCGCCTGACATAAGGCTGTCGAAGGACGGCATTTGGGAAACGCTGAATCCGTTGCCAACGGCAAGGTTCTGCATCTGGTTGGCGTCGCTGCCGCGATCGCCGGTCACCGCCTGAAGGGTCTCCTGGACCGTTTTCAGGACTTCCTTGTTGGTGCCAAGAATCTTGTCGGTCGTCGCCGACGTTTGCTGCGCAATCTTAAGATTGGCGCCGTCGATGACCGGTACTTGGGCAAGAGTTGTGGATGCAAAGGTCAGCGAATAGGCCGTCAAAATTAAACGTCTCATCGCAGTTCTCCTCATTGAGCGTTCAACATCAGTTCTACGTTGGCCTCACGTTCACGCTTCTGGACGCAAGCCTTCTCCGTCGGGTTCCATTCAAGCCCTTGCCGTGGATCGCAAAGACCAGTCGTTTCGCGGTTCGCATTGTCTTTCTCAGTTCGGAAATCGCTTGTGCGCGATGATCCGGACAGGCCGCCAACATCGACGGCGCTACGAGAGTTCATGAGATCCGCCATCGTCGTGCCAAGACGAATGACCTGGTTCATCATTTCGAGGTTGGCATTGCGAGCGCCGGAGTTGTGGTCCCAACTGTCCTGGACCGTGCCGCTGTACATTCCGCCCAATTGCTGCAGCCACGACGCGACGTTTCCGCTGCTTTCAACGATCGATTGGGAGGTCGCCATGGAGTTAATCGTGGAGTCGCGCATGCCGGTGAAGGCCGTCGAGCCCCCGCCGTAGTTCACCGGGATATTGGCCACGTCGGAACCACCGAACGCTGGCAGCCACTTTTGGGTGATGTTCGCGACGTACCCTTGCGTTTCCTTGAAAGGGGGGATTCCGCCATACTTCTGCACGTTTCCGGGACCGGCGTTATAGGCGGCCAGCGCCAGATTGGTGTTGCCATTGAAGCGGCGAAGTTGTTGCTTTAGATAACGCGCACCGCCCCGAAGATTGTCTTCGATGTTGTGGGGATCGACTCCGAGGTCCTTTGCCGTGCCCGGCATAAGCTGAGAGAGCCCGATCGCACCGACGGGCGATTTCGCACAGGGATTGAAGCGGCTCTCCTGGTAGACAAGCGCCATGAAGAGTTTTTCATCGACACCTTCTTCCTGAGCAACACGCTTTACCAAGCCGGCAATCTCCGGATTGGCAGTCGCCGCCGAGGCCGGATCGCCGCCTCTCCCTGGCCGATAAACCGAGCACGTCACACCTTTGCTGACGGCGTGTCGATCGCTGTCGGTCTTTTTGATTTCCGTCGTCGTCTGGTCGCGCGTGGTATCGGTCTTGAGAACCTTGTCATCGATGACGGGCACCTGAGAGAGCGCCGGTGCGGTTTCGACAAGAGCCAGTGCAGAAATTACCCACAAAGCAGGACTTTTCCTCATTCGGCCTTCTCCCATCCGCAGAATTCGGCCAGCCAGTTTTCAGGCTCGTCGCCATGCCGTTCCCGAAGCGCTGCGCATTCCTCGATCGTCTCCTTGCGCCCCGAGAGCACTTTCACGAGATCGGGCATGGTGGAGAGATCGAGGCGGGCAATGACCGAGTCATTGCCGTGTTTGATGAGGAAGGTTCGCTTTTCGGGTGGGGTGTTCTTGATGAAGTTGAATTCCTTCGCCGTCAGGCCAAAGCGCTTGATGTAGCTCTCTTCGTCGGCGCGGGGGTTCGGGAAGTGGATGTTGGTTGCGGACTGCTCGATCAACGTGTGTGAGGCTTTTGCCTTGGCGATATCCGCCGCGGACTGAGTTCCGAAGCCAACAATGCCGTTGAGCTTACGGATGGTCTTCATCTTGTCGACGATGAACGCCGAAAAGGTCTCGTCCATGAGGAGCTGCCAACCTTCGTCCATGAAGAACATGACGGGGTTTCCGTCCAACAGCTCATCCAGCCGATGATACAAATACATCAGCGCCGGTGTGCGCAGGTCCTCGTTTCCGAGAATGTTTGTCATGTCAAAGCCGAACACGCTCCGGCCCGAGAAGGAGAGGACGTCATGCGCGGCGTTAAAGAGCCAGGCCTTTTCTCCGTCGATCCAAGGCCGAAGGCGCGAATGAAGATCGTTGGCATCCGCCCGCGACCGACCGACCAGCAATCCGGCTAGGTTCGGCAGATTCCGCTCCGCGGCAGGCTCCTGCATCAAACGGACGATTGCCCGTTCGAGAGTATCCTCGTCTTCCTGGTTGAATTCGCTCCGATCTCCGGAGCGCAGCATTGCCTTCAGCAACCGAAGCAGGAATTCGCGGTTCGGGCCGGTATTATCGAGCTGCAGCGGGTTGAAGCCGGTCGGCGTGCCCGGCGATAATACCTCATATGAGCCTCCAATCGCCCTTACAAAGATCTCCGCACCCCGGTCCTTGTCGAAGAACACGGCCTTTGGTGTCGGTGAAACGCGTATCGCCTGCGCGAGCAGGAACGTTAATACGACCGTCTTACCGGAGCCGGTCGGCCCGGTGACAAGGAAGTGGCCGATGTCACGGCGATGGAAGTTGAACCAATACGGCGTTTGCGACGTCGTTTCGAGGATCGTGATCGGCAGTCCCCAATGGGTGCGATCAGCCTGACCCGTTGCGAAATTGTGCATCGATGAGAGACCGGAGAAATTCGCACTCGACAGCATTGCCTTGCGGGCAATGTAGCTGTGGTTGCCGGGCAATTGCGCCCAAAAGCCCGCTTCGAGGTTCAGGTCCTCGCGAAGCCAATTGATGTTCATGTCAGTCAGGCACGCACCGAGTTCAGACACGGTGCGGCTGACGCTGGCGAGGTCGCGGGACAAGCACAGCAGCGAAAGATGGTGGAAGCCGAACACGGCTTCCTGGTTCATTAGGCTATTGAGCGCATAGTCGATGTCCTGCTCGACCGCGCTGCCGGATTCATCCGATGCCCTGATTTGCCGTTGCAGCCGACTTATCCGCTCTTGCGCAATCGGCTTGTCGGCGATGGTGAAAGACTGCGTCAGAATGAATTCATGGTTCACCTGCAGCAGGCCGTCCAACATTCCCGGTCCGGTAAAGGGCGGATACTCTTTAATCGATAACAGGGCGCCAAAACGGGTATCTTCATCGACTGCCGCCTGAGCCTGCATTGTCCGCTTACTGAAATGCAGCCGCGACGTGCCGACGTAGTTGCGGATGCCCATGCGCGGCAGGCGCATTTTGCGCGGCACGCCACAGGTCAGGATCGCATTGATGAATTCGCAGGGTTCGGAATAGGGTTCGCCCTGTTCCTTCTTTTTATGCCCCTCGATCGTCGCCTCGGCGTCACTTCTGCGACGATAGGTAATTCCAAGCGCTCGGGCACCGTACTTCTGCAGGTCGCGCACGATGTTACCGATCAGTTCTTCAAGCTCGGAAACATCTTCACGTGTTTGCTGGACCCGAGCGTCTTTGCTGGCCTTGTCGAAGAGCCTCTTTAGCGAGTCCCCGACGCCGAGAGCGCCCCGCATTCCTGACCGCACGATGGTCAGATAGATTTCGTTCGTGAACATGCGCTTGTGACGCAGTTGCTCAACGTAGCGCCTATTCAACAGATCGCAGAATGGCTCGTCGAACGCGCCACCGATCTCGGTTTCGACTTCGCGGCGGATCACTGTGGACCAAAGGGAATAGCGGCTCGACCCCAATGCGCGGATCATCGTGTTGTGCACGACCGATCGCATGTTCAGTTCAGCCTGGTCTTCTGTTTGGAAGAACAGCCCATCCAGTTTGATGACGCTCAAGAGTGAACCGTTTTCCAACCCGATCACAGTGTCGGAGACATGTCTGAGATAGGGGACATGAATCGACATGGGCCGCTCGTTGCTAGCGACCCGTCCAAATCCCAGCTCTTCTTTTATGACTTTCAGCATGATCACGGTCCGTAAGAGTTGGTGCCCCAAAAACGCTTGTTGGGCGTGCGAGGCGTCTTGCGAGACGTCACCTGCAGAACGTCGAGGATTTTGTTGTCCCAGGTGCAAAGCGAGAACAGAACGATGTAAGCGACCGGCGCGATCAGCAGCGCGAGGAAGTGGTTCGTCGCCAGCCAGCCGATAATGGTGACCCCGACGATCAGCACCACCGCCATGTATGGCACGCCCCAAAGCGTTGGAGATCGAGTTAACCCGATCACCAACGGAGTAAGAGCCGGCTTTTCGTCGGAGAACTCGCTCATGCTCAGTTGCTGCCGACGGACGAAATCATCTGGTCGACGATCGCCGGGGCTCCGAACACAAGACCGATACCGATGACAACCGCACCCGCTGTGAACCACGAGAGACGTCCGGCAAAGGCGAGGAAGCCAAGGCCGATGACAGCAATGATCGCCATCAGGCGACCAAACGGGCCGGTGATGAAGTCAACGATCATCTGGACGGCCGTTTGAAGCGGCGCAAAGGCGCCTCCGGCTCCGCCGCCTGCCTGCGCAAAGGCAATATCGGCGCCAGCAACCTGAATGGCTGCTACCATGCCGAACATCGCCACAAGCTTCAGCGGTTGGGATTTGTCCCTCTGTACTCCCGTCTGCATATATCTCTCCTTTAGAAGTGCATTACGCCACCGACAAACGTGCCGGTTTTTTTCACGGCGACGACGCCGGCATCGCCGCTGTCACCCGCATCTGAGACCGCTTGCGAAGCGGCTATTCTCGCCTTGCCTTTTGCCGACGGTATCGGCAGCCCGAGCTGGTAGTTGACCACCTTGGCGACGTAACCGATGGTTTCCTTGAATGGTGGGATACCGCCGTGCTCATAAATCCGCTGCTCGCCGCTGTTGTAGGCGGCGGCAACAAGAAGGGGGTTTTGAAACTCGTCGAGGAGCGCCCGCAGGTATTTCACCCCGCCCTCGATATTTTGAGCAGGATCACAGATGTCCTCGACGCCAAAGCGTGCAGCCGTCGCCGGCATGAGCTGCATCGGCCCGCGCGCGCCCTTTGGTGAATTGCGGCTCTGGTCAAAACCACTTTCCGCCCAGGTGATCGCCGTCGCAAAACGCTCGTCCACACTGTATTTCCGTGCCGTCCGGACAACCAATGATTTGATTTCGTCTGTGTCCAGCGGAGAGGGACCGCAATTTTGTGCTTCGGATTGGCCGCCTTCAGCCGGCTCGGATGCATCAATTTGCTCTAACCTTCCTGTCGGAGTTTGCGAAACTCCATGCCCAAAGGTGTCATCATTTGCAGATGATGCGTGGCCTATTATTGCATCAATTTGATTCGATCCCCCAAGATTATGGAGGTGCTCTTGCGCTTCGGTCGCCGGTTTCACAACGCCGTCGGCGCCAAAGACGAACTCTTTCTCGGATCCAGACCAACGCTCTTCGAAATTCGTCGCGAGGGTGGGCTCGCCGCGATTTTGCCAAGCGCTTTGATTTTTTACGATTTTTTCATTTATTTTATCGTCCTTGGCGTGTGCAGTCCCGCCCCAAGCCAGAGACAAAAGGGCGGCGCTGACAAAAGTGCACCTTCCCGAAATGCCTGCTTTTCTAGCCCTTTTTTCCATCGTCCTCCGCCTGACTTGCGGTGTTGTGATTGAAACGAAAACTGTTTAGATTGGTGAGCTAATGACATCGATTTGGTTCAGCGATACAACTTTTTGAAGATCACTGAAACCCCCTTTTGCCGGGGGGATCGACAGAAGCAATTTGGATAAGGGCTAGAAAATGAAACGGACCATCATTGCCGCGCTCGTAGGTGGTGTAATGACAACACCCGCATTGTCTGCCTCGGACATCGACAAGAACTACATCAAGTCACTGGCAGCGCCGGGTAAGACCGTGCTGGTGATCGAGTACTACGACGGAAGTGGCAAAGTCGCCGATCGCAAGGGTTACGCGACCACGGCGGGGTTCAAGGCCGTATCGCCCACGGACTTCCGCGTTGACGATAAAACGACGCTTCGCCTCTACGGGCTCGAGCCCTGCAAAGGTGAAATGGTCAACCGTAGTGAAGACTTCGCCGGGAGCTGTGACGACTTTGCACAGAAGCAGCTCCAAATCATGCTGCAAAACCCCAAGGTCGTCTTTTGCCGCGCGTTCGTGAGCGAGCAAGGCGCACCCCTTCAGAACGCGACTTGCTACGGCTACTACAACTTTCCTGGCACTCTCGATTCCGTCGATATGTTCGAGGAGCAGCTGCTATCGCTGGGCGCGCTACGCATATCGCAGAAACCTGACGGAACGCCCGCTCGCTCGGATCTCACCAAAGCCGAGGAGATCGGGCAAAAAGGCTCTTTCGGGATGTGGGCCGATCCAAGGGTAAAGGGGCAATGAGAGAGGTTCTCATTCTCCTACTGGCCCTCTTCCCGACATCCGTCGCCGCCGCGCCAGATGGATATTTCGATCTGCTGCCTGGCGTCACCTTGGAAACCGGCGATACGTGGACGTCGGATGGCAAGCGCTACCGGCTCTATGGCGCTCAATCCTGCCTGCGCGGCACCTCTTACACGGACAATCATGGGCAGAAGCGCGATTGCGGCGAGGCCTCCCTTGCCGTACTCGCGGCATACATCAAAGACACCAAGCCTGTTTGCGCGCCGATCGTTAAAAAGGACGGTATCGCCTACGTGGTCTGCTACGCGACCGTTGGAAAAGACCGGCTCGATCTGGCGAATGTGCTGATCACGAGCGGCTACGCCTTCGCGGCCCTCAACGGTGAGGGCCTGCCCTATCACGTTCCCTATGCCGTGGCCGAGCAGCTTGCCCGCGATAAGCGCGCCGGCCTCTGGCAGTTCGAAGACGTTCAGCACCCGGCCATTCTTCTGAGCCGCGAGGTGAATGCGCGAAACAAGAAAGCGGATCAATGAAGCGATGCCTAGCCGCTACCGCAGCTCTCACTGCGATCATTCTGCCAGCTACCGCGGCTGACCTCGTCGGGAATCCCGATGCAACCCGACGGCGGCAGGGCGACGCTCCGTCCCACGCGTATCCAGTCTTCAAGGGTCGCGTCGCGGTCATGGATGGCCGGACCCTCTGGTATCCACAATTCTCCCAGCGTGTCCGCCTCGCCGATATAGACGCCTGCGAGCTGCCACAATGGGCGCTCGACCCTAAGTGGCTGGACCGCCGGCGACAAAAAGCACCTTCGCCCGTTCCCTGCGGCCCACTCGCAAAGTCCTGGCTCAAAAGGACCGTCGGCAACAAACCGGTCGAATGTCGCGTCATCGCCTATGGTCATGATGGCATCCCGCAGGCCCGTTGCACGACGAGCGGGCAAGATATTGCGCTAGAGATGCTCCGGGTTGGTTGGGCCCGCGTGGCCCCGCCGTATTCGTATAACACTCAGTACCTGGCCTATCAGCGGCACGCCATGGCAGCCCGCTATGGCATGTGGGCGACCTACGTTCTCGATATGAACGAGTGGCGGCGCAAAGCCGTAGACAAGACGCTCGGCCGCCAGCCGATCGCGGACGCCAATCTTCTCGCGGATCGCGAGAGCGAAATCTCGCCCCCCTTTATCGATGCTCGGCGGAAGCCAAGGAGGACCGACCGATAGGTGACGGAATTCGCTCAAGAAGAGCACCCGCCAGCGCGCGATCGACGCGGCTCTTCGTCGATCGGCTGTTTCCCGCCGCAACCATCATGAGGACCACCTGAATGAAACGGATGTTTTTCGCCACAGTCGGTCTCGCCGCTTTTGCCCTTGCTCCCCAAGGCGCCAAGGCACAAGACGCCACCTGGGGCTGTCAAGTGCTCCTCTGCGCCGCCTCCCAAAGTCCGTCGTGGCAAGGCGTCCCCTATTGCGTACCGCCGATGACGAAGCTCATCAACGCGATGAAGAAGCCCGGCTTTTCTTGGCCTATCTGCCACGAGGCGAAGGCGGGCAAACCTGGTCGCGAGCAATATGAGGATTGCCCGGCCGGCACGAGCATTGGCTACAGCGAAAGCGGTCGCGATGGGGTGAAGCGGACTCCTAACAAATGTGTTCAGGTCGTCGACCGGTGCGAGAACCGCAGGGACTTCCACGCCCGATACGGCAACGCGGGCGCCAATGATCGAGCAAATATCGAACTGCGTACTCTCTATAACGATCCGGACAATCTGAGCGACAACGGGTGCAAGGTCCAAATCACGAGGCCTCGTCCACAACGTTCAAATCCTTATTTCTTCGACATTCCGAACGACAAGGGCGTCAAGGAACGCTTCTGGTTCAACCTCAGAACCTGACGGGAAGGTTGTAATGAACCAGAAAATCCTTTTGGCAATCGCGGCCAGCGTGGGTCTCGCGGCGGGCGCTGGCGGCACGTATCTTGCCACGTCCGGACCTGATGTGGACGCTCAAGCAATATCCAAGGCCGAGCTAGTCGCGGCTATGGGATCGAAACAACATGCCACAGATCTCCTTGAAGCTCGGCCAGTGTGACAAAAGCGACGCCGGTCCCGGGGTGGCATGCATGACGTCCATAAAAAGTGCAACAACAATATGCAACCTAGTGTTATTTTGTGGATGCAGTGCACGCGTATCTCACTGGCGACTATGTCTGGTCAGACAGCATCGAACTCGATGCGGACGGCTTCGCGTCGGTAATGTTATAACATATCGCATAAGAACTATTATGGAACTGGCCGCGAGAAATGAGCGGAAGCCCACGACAGGCGCGGCCTCTGTGCGGATTCCCGCTGTAACAGACGGCTCAACTTCAAAGAGGTACGGCGGCACCCACCGTGGATCGGCGATGCACTCAGCCGCCTGACACCACGAGCGGGACGGGCAAGGTCCTATCAAACTGGTCGAGGATTTCGAACGTGTACTTGCCGGCCGCATCGACGCCAACCGCATAGCTGAGGCGATCTCGCACGTGGTTGTTCTCGTCGAAAATCAGGATCCTCGGCTTCAATGACTTAAGATAGCTCTCCTCGAGATAGACCGAATTGCAGATGATGATCTGGTCGCCGGGCTGACAGGTACGTGCGGCCGCGCCATTGAGGATGCAGCACCTGGATCCGCGTTCACCGAGAATGACGTAAGTAGAAATACGAGCCCCGGAATTCTTGTTCCAGATCTCGACGAACTCCATCGGCAGGATGCCGGCTTCCTCGCAGTGGTTGGGGTCAAGCGTGATCGACCCGTGATAGTTGAGGTTGGCCTCCGTTACGTGGATGCCGTGAAGCTTTCCTGCGACTAGCTTTCTCATTTGGTCACCCCCCGGTTTGATCAGGCTTCGCTAGCGTTTTGGCGTCATCGGCGCGGTGAAAATCTTACGTTCCACCATAGGCAGTCTGAGAAGGTCAAAAGAAAGCCCCGCCAAGGATGGCGGGGCAAGGCTCGCACCCAGATGGCTCTCTGGACGCGGGGAAGAAAAACTACATCGGCCAAACCGATGCAGTCAGATACCGGACAAAGTCCAACGCGGGGAAGGTCGCTTTCGCCGATTCCGGTACGGTTGTGCTAATATATCACCTGCTTATTTAGGTGACCTCCCCAGCGGCATTTGCGAGCAGGCGGGTGACCTCGTTTCCTCGACAAGCGTGGGAAACATAGGAAAGCACGGCGATCGCCGAAGGGACGTCATCGCGGAAGACACGGCTATTCGACCCAAACCGGCGTCTTTCTTGAATCAGATCGGGAATCCGCGCGCGACCGCTGACAGCTCCCGCTTAGATCTCGACCAGGAGCTGGTCCTATCATGCTTATACATCGCATTCCTTGACAACTGCTTACCTGTTCACGCGAAGCGATCATCACTTCCTTCTAAAAAAGAAAAATCGAGATTAAATCGAGCGAGGTGCTCAAGTTGGCTTTGCGATTTTATCGGGGCTCTACGCCAGCGAGCGACAAAGCTCGCCTTTCGCTGTGTGAGTCCAGGCGTCGGCTACGCTTGATTCGGCGATCCAATACAGGCGCCGCTGCAATCGAATTCGCAATCATAGCGCCGCTCTTCTTCCTTTGCGTGCTGACCTTGATCGCCTACGGCGTCTATCTCAGCACAGCGCATTCCATACAGCAGATCGCCGCCGATGCCGCACGCACTGCCATCGCTGGACTATCCCAAGGCGAGCGTGAACGCCTCGCGACCGACTACATCCGGCGCACCACGATGGATCAGGCCTTCATCAAATCTTCGCGCATGACCGTGACCGTCAAGGACGACGCCAGCAACGCCAACCAGTTCACCGTTCGGATCAAATACGACGCCGCCGACCTCCCGATCTTTAACCTTTTCACATTCGCGATGCCGAGCAGCCAGATCGAGCGCTTTGCAACCATACGCGTGGGAGGGGTCTGACATGTCGTGGAAATCAACGCGACTGCGCACGCTGCTCCAATCAAGGGACGCCAATATCGGCATCTCCGCTGCACTGGTCATGCCGCTGGTCGTCGCCTCAATGGGGCTCGGCATCGACTACGGCTATCTCACCGTGCAGAAACGTGAGATGCAGTCGGCGGTCGACCTTGCCGCGATCGCAGCGGCCGCCAACATCTCGTCGGCCGAGAAGTCCGTACTCGACCATTTCTCCAACAATGGCCTCAACTACGCCGTGGCCACGCCGACCGGGCTGATGACGGTCGATGGCAAGGTGCTGCCGCTGAGCGATGTCGGCACGGGCAAGGTGGATGGCGTGGCCACGCTGGCGCGCGGTCGCTATATCCCCGACCCTTCCGTCGAGGCCGGACAGCGCTTCGTCAAGGACGCAACGCCGACCGATGCCGTTCAGGTTCTGCTGGAAAAGAAAGGCCAGATCTTCCTAGCCTCCATGTTCAGCGCGCCGCCGGATTTAAGCGTCATCGGCACGGCCGCCAGCTCCAAGATTGCCGCCTTCTCTGTCGGCTCGCGTCTCGCCAGCCTGAACGACGGATTGTTGAATTCGATCCTCGGGCAAATGCTCGGCACGACCATCTCCCTCAAGGTGATGGATTATCAGGCTCTCATCGACGCCGACATCGACGTCCAGCCGTTCCTGAAAATCGTCGCGACAACGCTGAACCTGACCGCCGCCTCCTATGAGGACGTGCTGAAGGCCAATCTGACCATGCCGCAGCTGCTCTCCTCGATGCGGCTCGTCCAGGGTCTTTCAGGCACAGTGACAGCCGCGCTGAAGAGCATCGAGCTTTCGACCGCAAACAACAAGAAGACCGTCACACTGGCCCAGATCCTCAACCTCGATCCGAAAAAGAGCCTGCAGATCGATGCCGGTTCCGATTGGGCGATGAAGATCAGCGCGCTGCAGATCGTCTCCGCGGCCGCCGCAATTGCCAATGGCGAACACCAGATCGCGCTCAACGCCGTGACCGGGCTTCCCGGCATCGCCTCCGCCAAGGTCAAGCTCGCGATCGGTGAGCCGCCGGTCCAGACGCCCAGCCATCGCCTCGGAACCCCGGGCGCAGCCGTGCGCACCGCGCAGACCCGCCTCGCCGTCGAAGTCAACGTCGATGGCCTTGCGGCCCTTGCCGGCATCCGCGTCAGACTGCCGATCTACGTCGAACTTGCCTATGCCGAGGCGAAACTTGCCGACATTCGCTGCTACGGCGGCACTCCGGAAAACGCGGCGGTCAGCGTGGACGCGGTGCCAGGCATTGCCGAGATCGCCATCGGCGACGTCGACCCGACAGTGCTCTCGAACTTCTCGTCGGATGCCCGCGTACAAAGGGCCCGCCTCGTCGATGCCCTCGTCGTCAAGATCGATGCGCTCGCTCATGTCGAAGCACAGAATCTCAAGGTCTCGCGCCTGAGCTTCAGCCCATCCGAGATTGCGGCTCGATCGATCAAAAGCGTCTCCACCAAGGATATTCTCACCTCCACGACCCAAACGCTGCTCAACAACCTCGACCTCAACATCCAGGTTCTGTTCCTCACGCTCGGCAGCCCGACGATCATCCAGCAGGCCCTGGCTCAGACCTTGGGTTCCGTCACCAAGCCGGTCGATGACCTCCTCTACAACCTGCTCCTGCTCGTCGGCGTCCGGGTCGGCGAGGCCGATGTGCGCGTCACCGGCGTCAAGTGCCAGCCGCCTGTGCTGGTGCAGTGATGATGCGGAAAAGCGAAACTGTCGTCTCGCTGGACCCTAAGCAAGCTCTTGAAGAGCCGTCCCAGGCTGACCCGTGTTGCCCAGCACAGATCCCACCCTACCGCCGTCGCGCGTCCATGCGTACGCATACACAATGCGTGCTTGGTCCATACGGGCCCGCTCTACGAGTAGTGGCAAAACTGGGAAGATTCAGACACTGCTCCAGGACGCCAATCTAGCGTCCTTCCAAAGCCTGAAGGTGGTGAAATACGATGGGTTCTCAACGTGAAATATGCTGCTCCAAAGGGAACAATGCCGCACAGATGACGCAATCTCTGCGAGACGCAGCAATCAAACTCTGGGGAGCGCCCCGGCTCGGGGCCAAGCAGGATATCATCAGTGCGCTCGACATTGCCGTTATCGTTGCAGTCACGGATTTCCGCGGCACCTTCACTTATGTGAACAGCAAATTCTGCGAGATCAGCGGGTATAGCGAAACAGAGTTGATTGGCGAGAACCATCGAAAGGTCAAATCAGGTCAGCACGATGTAGCGTTTTTCCGAGCCATGTATCGTGAAATCGAGCAAGGGCGAATTTGGCACGGAGAAATCTGCAACAGGCGAAAGGATGGATCACTTTATTGGGTCGACACGACGATCGTTCCCAATCTCTCCGAGAGAGGAAAGGCCGACAGCTACACGTCGATCCATTTCGATATAACGGACCGCAAGCAGCTTGAAGTCGAGCGGTGGGCAAGTCGAGAACAGCTGAAACGCATCGCTAATCTCGACCCATTGACCGGTCTGCCGAACCGACGAAGTTTCCGGCAACTTCTGGAAACGACAATCCGGCAACTTACAGACTTTGGACGCACCTTCCATCTCGCTCTTCTGGACGTAGACACATTCAAGGAAATCAACGACTCGTTTGGGCATTCCGCGGGCGATTACCTCTTACAGACCGTGGCATCCCGTCTCCGGGAACTATGCCAAACGAAAGGCTTCACCGCCCGGCTGGGCGGTGACGAGTTCGGCATAATACTTACCGATGTCACGCCGGCCGCCGCAGAAGCCTTCTTTGAAAAAGCCCTTGAGAAAATCCGCCAGCCAATCCAGATTGGCTTAACTTCACGGCGCCTTTCGGCGAGTCTCGGCGTTTCCGTGTTCCCCGAAGATGGGAATGATGCAGAGAACCTGTTTCAGTCGGCTGACCTAGCTCTCTATCACGCAAAGTCCCTTGGACGCGACCGGTTCGAACTCTTCCATGCCAATCTCAAGACGGTCGCCAAACACCGGTCCCAGCTACTGTCGGAGATTGAGCATGGCCTTCGACGGGATGGGTTCGAGCTTCACTATCAACCAATCGTGCCGGTGGTGCGCAACGGGCTGATCTCGTTGGAAGCGCTCATACGCTGGCGGCATCCGCAACAGGGATTATTGACGCCGAGCACCTTCAAAGACGGCTTCTCGGATCCGGCAGTACGAGCAGCTATCGGGATGTTTGTTCTCCAAAAGTCATTCTATGACTTGGCGGACATGTTGGCCGCGCAGTTTCCCTTGCAGAATGTCGCAATCAATCTCACCAACTCCGACTTTCGATCGGACGCATTTGTGGATCGTTTTTTCGAGCTGTGCGAAGAAACCAAAATCGGCCCGGAGAAACTTTGCGTCGAGGTAACGGAGAGCATGTTTCTTGGCATCCACCAAGAACGTGTGGAGCGGGGGCTTCGTCGCCTCCATGAGGCGGGCGTGGAGATTGCATTTGACGACTTTGGAACAGGAAACGCTTCGCTGACCCATTTACGCCATTTACCCATTGATAAACTGAAGATCGACCGTAGCTTCGTTGCCAATATGGCGGCTTGCCCGGAGGACCAGGCGATCGTTCGCGGCATAATCGACATCGCCCATAGCCTCGACAAAGCTGTCACAGCAGAAGGTGTAGAAACCAAGGAACAAGTTGAATTGCTCGCCGATATGAAATGCGACTATATGCAGGGATGGTACTTCAGCCAGGCATCTCCTCCAGACCGGTTGGCGAAGCTCATTACATCCCTGTTGCCGGGCATCGAGTGAAATTGGACGGGTTTCCTTATGACGGGAAGTCGCAGCATCCTGTAGCCCGAGAGGGGTTGGCGCTTGTGAGTCATCCGGGGATAAGCTCAAGTTTGGCGATTGAAAGCAGCAAAGATTGCAGCCGCTTGTGCTCTGCTAGAAACGCCGAGTTTCGATAGTATCTGAGCGACATGATAGTCAACATTACGTTGTGTAAGCCCGCAAATTACGGAAATCGCGAAATTAGATTTACCTTCAGCAATCCAGCGTAGTATTGTTTGCTGTTTTATACTAAGAACATCCAATGAACCCGCTTCGAAGCCGGTTCTGGCTGTTTTGGCTTTCATGCTAAGAGCGGTCGCTACCATGTTTACTTCTGGAACTAGCTCATAGTCAAATGGGCCATCAACGCGACGCGACAGACAGAGAACCGAGTAGTCGGTCGAAGACGCTATGATGAACAGAACAATGCCGCTCTTGGCGGGTATGGGGGGCAAGAATTCTAGACTCCGCTCGCTTGCCGGATTTGTGGCCGATTCTCCCCATAAGTATGTGACTGCACCCATCCGAATAGACGGTTCGTCGAATTCTGGCGGGTATTTTGTTTTTGCGTAATCCAGTGCTACAGATCTCGGCCAGTTAGTGAGGACATCCCGCCTGTTGCTGTGAAGGTATAGGTAATCTTCAAATCCGATCTCAACGAAATGAGGTACAAGCAGAGAATCAATGTTGTCCCAGCATGTATTACCGATATCGTTGATCAATCTTAATGTGATTTGAAATCGTTGCATCTACTAGCTCGCTAAAACGCGGGACTGGCCGATCCATCTCTGACACCACCTTCGAGCGGCCTTGTCCTATAGAACTTTGACGCACTGGTTCGGTGCATCGATCAGAGGTGTTTGGGAATTGACCTTAAGCGGGTACGGAAAGTGCGTGCTTTATGCGAAGCACCGAGATTGACACCGCCCCAATCACAAGAGGTATCGATACAAGCATCACCATCGGGCTTACGTGATAACCGGCATGCTCACCCGTCTCGAACAAGATCTTCAGCAAGCCCAGTAGATAGTAACTAATCGCAATGATCGAAAAACCTTCGACGGCCCGTTGGATTTTGACTTGCGTCGCGGCTCGCTCCGCAACGGCCTGAATTTGGACAGCGTTCTGATACTCGATCTCAACTTGGATTCGCGTCTGTAGGAGATCGATCAGGTGCATGGTCGCGTTTGAAAGCTGATCCAGTCGCAAGGCGGATGCTTCGCAGGTTCTGACGGCGGGTTTGAACCGCCTCGCGACGAACACACCGAACCTCTGAAAGCCAGGCACATGCGTCTCGCGCAACTCGCGAATACGCTCCTCTACGATCTTTGCATAGGCCGAACTGGCGCCAAAGCGATTCCGCGTTTCAGCAGAAGCAGAAATGATTTGGCCTGAGAGCCGCGAGATGTCTTCAAGTAGAGTCCGATGCTCAGACGTCCGCATCGACTGATGTCGGTTTGTCAGTTCAACAAGCTCTCGATCATAGCTCCGAAGGAGAGGAGCCAATCGGCGAGCCTCCGGAAGCCCAAGCAAAGCCATGGAGCGATAAGTTTCGATTTCACATACGCGGCGAACCATCCGCCCGAGTCGATACGCGTTCAGTTCCTTATTAAAAAGGAGTATGCGGCTGGATTGATCGTCTCGAACACGAAAGTCCGAACACACTTGAGCCGCGCCGCCGCCAATCGATGATGCAGCGGTATCGCGAAATCCAAACTCTAAAAGGGTAGGCCCTAGCTCGGAGGGTGCCGGCCCCAGGACTAGAATGCCTATTCGGCAGACGAGCTGTGCTGAGCTTGCACCTATGAGGTCTGTAACGTTCAGCATAGAAAGGTTTGACGTGGGCCAGTCCTTCACCTCCCTTTCTAACGTCGTCACGCGGGTGACCGTGACGAATTCCGTGTGATACTCTACCTGAGTGCGAACGCTATCGTCTTCGCCCCGGTTGCCGGATACGCAACGCTCGCCATCCTGTTTGACCGATCCGGTCGGCATGAGTGCCACGTGCTCGACTAGCGAAGGACCGGTAAAGTAAATGGAAGGTCGAGCATGAAGCTCCGCATTGAAATCTGACGACATATGTTTCGTCCAAGCTGATCCGGTACCCGGAGTTGGCAACGACCTAGCGGTGCATCGCTACGGTCAGCGTTCAAAGAATCGCCAGAATTCTGCCTGCCGTAGTCCACAGTCGATCTCGGTCTCGGATCGGGGCTTCTCAGGAGATCTTACCGCGCATGCTGCGACAACGGCCCGAATACCAATTGGTCCGTAGTGTTCAACCAAGTTAGGCTGATCGAGTGGGCGGTTCTGATTAGGTGCTGTTTCCAACATGTGAAATCCCCTGGTTAATTGGAACTGGGTCGGGAAAGCATCAATTCGATTGTGAAGACGGACGCGGTTTTACTCGCGCGAAGATCAATCTTCTCGCCGGCTTTCAGGCGGATGGCGTCGAGATACTCCAACGCTTCTCCGGTGCTCTTGAGCTGACAGGAACTGGCGATAATGACAAGTGTCTCCGCCGTATCCGACCCCACTTCCAACTCGCGATCAAACGTGCGCCGTAGAACGCGATGCCCACAGCGCCCCCTTCGACTCATGACATTGAGATCGCTTATTGGCGCGTCCACCAGCCTCGCAATCGTGGTCACGTCAGCTGGAAAGGTATACGGGTCGCTATCTGGATAGCAGATGATGGGGGTCGATCCGCCGACCGTGAGTTCGATCCCCTCCCCGGTTAGGACAGTTAACGTCCGATCGATATCATCAAACGTTGAGAATGGTCCGTCGCTCACGACTGTCGCCGTGCTGATTCGCCAGTCGAAGTCCTCGACGGTCGCGTTGGGCGGAAAGACGGCGATTTCCACCGTCTCCCCCTTGCCGTTCTTCCACGGCATGCGCTTATAGTCCGCGGGATGCAAAACTTGCATTGGATCAGTTCCCGAGAATGCCGGGCAGGCGCAGGCCCTTATCCTTGGCGCAATCGAGCGCAATGTCGTAGCCCGCATCGGCATGGCGCATGACGCCGGTTGCCGGGTCGTTCCAGAGCACGCGTTCGAGGCGCTTGGCCGCATCGTCGGTACCGTCGGCGCAGATGACGACGCCCGAATGCTGCGAGAAGCCCATGCCGACGCCGCCGCCGTGGTGCAGCGACACCCAGGTGGCGCCCGATGCGGTGTTGAGCAGGGCGTTGAGCAGCGGCCAGTCCGAAA
>NZ_JACVAV010000017.1:0-81215 GCF_014852035.1 Ensifer sp. ENS03
AGGATCCCGGGACCGATGCCCCCGATTGCGGCTGCAAGGAGGACGGGGGGCACGAAAAGAATGTAGATTGCCCGATCATCTAGAACACCCATTAGGAAATAGCGAAGGACAAAGGCAATCAAGACCGCGGTGGCGGCAAATCCGTACGCTTTGACGGGTGACGAATTTCTGTGGAGCACGCAATCCGAAATGGTGCGCATGAAGCCGGCCCGACCAGTGAGCATTATGTCTTCTTCCGCGATTCCCAGTTGCACTCGAACTGACGTTTATCATCCAGGCAATGCTGCTGTCACATGGAAAGCCGAACCTCTGCCTTGCCGAAACGGCGATTGGAATGTTGTTTCAGTCCGGATGATGGACCTGATGACGGTCGGGTTGGGGAACCAGTCTTGCGCTTTCGTGACTCAAGTGCCGGTCGCCCAGGGTGTCAAGGTCAGCGGCGCCACGCCCTTAATAGGCGCGAGTAAAACCGCCATCGTGCAGGATGTTCAAGCCTGTCATGTGATCCGAAAACTGCGAAAGCAATCCCTCGACCACGATCGCAACCTCGGCTGGCTCGCCATATTTGCGGAGTGGAACATTGTCCGTCTCGATGGCGAGCTGCGCCTCAAAGGAAATGCCGTTCTTCTGCGCCTTCGTTTCGAGTTTGTCTCGGTACCACGGAGAAAGTGTACCGCCGAGGGACAGGGTGTTGACGTGAATACCTCGGCTTCCAAGCGCGAAGGCGAGCGTTTTGGCTTCGCCGATCCAAGCGGTTCTGATGACGTTGGCCGTTGCGTAGTGGCCCAGGACTTGCGCTGACGAGATGCCGGAGATGATGACGATCTTGGCTCGCCGGCCCCGGGCGGGGTCCGGGTTCATGCGTGCGATCGCGGTTTTCAGCAACCCCAGCGGGCCGATGAAGCTTACCTGAAACAAGTGTCGCCAGACGTCAGGGGCGGGCATTGGATCGTCATCAGCATGCGGTTGCGGTGGCATGAGTACCACCCCATCGAGATTGACATGCTCGCTTTCCATTCTCGATGCGAAAGCATCGATGGCGCGATCCTCACCTATGTCGGTCGCCCATGCCCGGTGCGTTCCACCAAGATCCCCAGCTAAGGCATCGAGTTTGGCCTGATTGCGCGCCACCAGCATCAAAGAATGATGCGGGGCCATTCGTCGGCAGATTGCTTCACCGATGCCACCGGTTGCTCCGGTTATCAGATAGGTTCCCATTTATCGCTCCCCGGACCGCGCGGAAGTCCCACCATATTGCGACCGGCGCTATGAAGCCGTAGCCTCTGTCGTGATTAACTCGACCCTCGTCGCGCAGCTTTGCGGCCACAAAATTATTCCGCGCCGTGGTGTCGGGCAATCATGCAAACGGGTGAACACGCGGTCGCGGATGTTGCGGGTCCAGTCCCGGCGCTAGTGGAGAGTTTTGGGCCAGGTCACATCCACGAACCGTCCAATCGACCGAAGGTAAGTGATAATCTCAGACTTGAGGGATGCGCGGTTGCCGTACCGTTGGGCGATCCGTCTCAATTCCTCTTTGGCTTCTTGCTGCTCGTCGACGTCGCCAAGCACATACATGTCGTTGCCCACGGCGTTGATGTCGCAACCCGCCGCAATCACCTCGGCGACAAAACTCGGGATCTCATGGACATTCATGATACGCTTGCTGTCGGTCATGCAGCCTCGCTTGCTGAACGACAAACGAAGGCGAGGGCATCGGGTTCCGCGCCTCCGCGAGATTGATCTTTCCGAGCAAGGCGAGGTTACGTGTTTGATGTCATTTTAGCGCGCTCTCAATAACAACTGAATTGCCTACCGGAGATAGCCCACTGCGGGTTTCGCAGGTGTTTTCGCCATCCTGACTAGGCCTTCGTCCAGTGGCGGGAGTGTGGATTTCCACACCTTACCTTCTTCCGCGTTGGCGAAAAGCTAAACCAATGCAGAAAGCACGAATTTCTAAAGGTTGCCGGATGCCTGCGCACGATGTTCCTTACGCAACCGAAGGAAAGGACTCAGCCGGGAAAACGCAGGCGCCCTTCATGCTCGGCAAGGTAGTTTAAGTCATCGCATCGCGAGCATCACTGTCGGCATCCTGCTTCTCGCGCTCGCCGTTGTCGCGTTGCGTGTTTGCCTAACCGTTGGACGTTGGGTAGCGTTTCCACAAGTCGTGATGAGTGGTGAAGAATTCCGATAGATTAGCGATCCTTGACCTTCATGTCTTCTTATCGTGTCTGAACGCTTCGGCAAATCGGGACATCAGCCGCACCAGATCTTCAACATCCTTCTCCTCCCATGTAGCGAAGATCGCTCGGCACATCCGCTCGCGCGCTGCATCGAGTTTGTCGGTCATATGCTTTCCCTCCTTCGTTATGTCCGCTTCTCGAATGCGTCGGTCGGCAACGCTTCCCTTGCGAGCGACGAGACCCAGGCTATCGAGCTTACCGACTTGCCGACTAACCGTCGTGTAATCCAACCCTATGCGCTCAGCCAGCTCAACAACGCCGATCGGCCCGAAACGCTCGATGGCTATCAGGAGGCGAAACAGCGCGCGATCCAGCGTAATCCCTGCTTCACGCATGAGTTCGTCGTCGCGCTGGGGACGGTTCATCGCGCTGACGATCTCGATCAAGGCACCGTGAAGATCGCGCATCATCGCGGAGGTGCGTGTATTTTGCACATTGTTTGTTGACATCGGTCCCATCTCCATTTATGTGCATAATACACATATGGAGGCAGAGATGACAAATGATTTCGCTGCAGATGTACTCATCTGCGGAGCGGGTGCGGCTGGCCTGACGCTCGCCATTGAACTTGCGCGGCGCGGGGTTTCCTTCCGATTGATCGATCGGCTGAACGCGCCATTTCACGGGTCGCGCGGCAAGGGAATACAGCCCAGAACCCAGGAAATATTCGAAGACCTCGGCATTCTCGACAAGGCTGTGGCAGCAGGCGGACTTTATCCACGCCAACGGACCTATCGGGACGATGGAAGCTACAGCGATACTGACATGGGCGAGATCATTCAGCCAACGCCGGCGGAGCCCTACCATTTGGCGCTCATGGTTCCTCAGTTCATAACCGAACAGATTCTACGCTCGCGCCTGGCCGAACTTGGTGGCCGGGTTGAATTCGGTCTGGAGTTGAAGGGGTTCGAGCAAGATGAGGACGGAGTTACTGCCTTTGTTGCGCATAATGAGCGCGAAGAAATCATTCGGGCACGCTGGCTGATCGGCGCTGACGGCGGCAAGAGCTTCGTGCGACGATCTCTTGGGATCGGTTTTCCCGGGAGCACGCTTGATGCGCGTGCTGTCGTTGCCGACGTCGATCTTTCCGGGCTTTCCCGTGAGGTCGCTCACCGCTTCGCCAGGGGCGGCGACATGAGTTTGCAGATTTGGATCGGTCCGCTTGCCGGCACAGATCTGTTCCAGATCCAGGGACCTGTCGCGCAAGAAGCGCACGTGGATCTCACTCCCGCAGGGCTGACGAAGTTTGTCTCAGAGCGCACAGGTCAAAGCGACGTCGTCGTGCGCGCTGTCTACTGGGCCTCAGACTACGAAATGAACGCTCGCCTGGCTGACAGTTATCGGAGCGGCCGCGCATTCCTGGTCGGCGATGCTGCCCATGTCCATCCGCCGACTGGTGGCCAGGGCCTGAACACCAGTGTGCAGGACGCCTACAATCTGGGCTGGAAACTTTCTGCCGTGTTGCGCGGCGCGCCAGTTCGCTTGCTGGACAGCTACGAGGCAGAGAGGAGACCGGTCGCAGCCACCATGCTCGGCCTGGCAAGCCGCCTGCTTGACGCCCAGAAGCAAGGAGAGATGCGACGCGGCAGGGACGTCCGTCAGCTCGATATCGACTATCCGTTTTCCGGACTGTCGCTGAATTGCACGGCAACGCAGCCTTCTGTTCCTGCCGGCACGCGTGCTCCAGATGCACCCCTTCGCGGAGCCGGAGGACAGATCACCCGCGTCTTCGATCTGCTGAAGGGACCTCATTGGACCTTGCTGGCATACGAGTTCCCAAAGCAGACGGTCAAGTCACGTGCGGGATTGCACGTTCACCGGATCGGCTCCGATGGCGAGTTTTTCGACGCGTGGCAGCATTTCAAGGACGCCTACTCACTGATGCCGGGAGAGTGCGTCCTGGTCCGTCCGGACGGATACGTTGGCGCCGTCTTCGATGCCGAACGAGACGAGGACATAGAAAGCTATTTGGCTGGAGTGAACCTCACCTCTTTGCAGGAGGAACGCCGATGAAGGCGGCAATCGTCGCGGCGATGGGAAGGGAACCCGTTTTGGGTGAAGTCTCCCCGCCTGCCCCTCTCTTTGGAGAGAACTGGATCAAAGTCACCGCAGCCGCGATCAGCCATGTCGCCAAGGCGCGTGTTTCGGGTGCCCACTACAGCGCGAACGAGGTGTTTCCCTTCGTCGTCGGAATCGACGGCGTTGGCAAGCTCGATGACGGGCGTCGTGTCTACTTTGGTCTTCCCCGACCGCCGTTTGGAAGCATGGCTGAGTACGTGGTCGCAGCACCTCGCTTTTGTGTTCCCCTTCCAGACGACCTCGACGATTTTACTGCCGCTGCCGTTGCCAATCCGGGAGCTTCATCTTGGGCAGCGCTGACAGAACGGGCCCGTTTGCAGCCGGGTGAAACGGTATTGATCAACGGAGCGACCGGAACAGCCGGACGCCTCGCAGTGCGGATCGCGAAATGGCTTGGCGCCGGCAAGATTGTGGCAACCGGTAGAAATCCGATTGCGCTTGGCGAACTCAAGCAGAGTGGCGCCGTCACGACCATCCAGCTCGCGGCAGAACCGGAAGCCCTCGAACGCCGATTGGTGGACGAATTTGAACAAGGCATCGATATCGTTATCGACTATCTCTGGGGAAAGAGCGCGGTGTGCCTTTTGACCGCCGCTGCAAAGGCTGGCCGCGACCGGCCGCCGGTGCGTTTTGTGCAGGTGGGGTCCGCCGCTAGTTCTGAGATCTCTTTGCCGGGTGCTTTGTTAAGAGCGTCAGCGCTCGAGTTGATGGGCTGCGGAATTGGCAGCGTATCCGTGCAAAGGCTCGTTGAAATCACCGGCGAGGTGCTGCGTGCCACGATCCCCGGCAATCTGGACATCAATTTTAGAAAGGTCCCGTTCGCGGATTTCGACAAGGCATGGCCTAAGGACGACAGTACATCGCGTACTGTTTTCGACCTTACTCAGGGGGCGACGTGGGGATGAGCGACACCATGTATCCGAAAACCGCTTCCAAGATGCGCCGGAACTGGCAAACCTTGGCGCCACTCTTTCTGATCGTTTGCATCTATGCTGCTGGAATGGCGTCGGTCCTGCCTGTCTTGCCGTTCTACCTGCGGGACTTGGGGGCAGGCCCGTTCATCTTCGGCCTTGTCCTTGCGACGGAAGCATTCATCCAGTTTGTTGCCGCACCCACCCTCGGTCAGCTGTCAGACAGGTTCGGGAGGAAACGCATTCTGCTTGCGAGCCAACTTATGGCAGCCGCGAGTCTTCTTCTCCTCGCGATTGCGCCAAATGTGTTCGTCGTAATTGTAGCGCGCGCTCTCTTTGGACTGACAGGCGGCAATTTCTCCGCCGCCGCAGGTTACGTCGCTGACCACACGACACCTGAGGATCGGAGGCAGGCCCTTAGTATCCTGACCGGTGGCGTAGGTTTGGGCGGTATTAGCGGCGCCGGCTTGTCAGGGTTTCTCTCTAACACTTCGCTGACAATGCCAATCTTTGCAGCCCTTTTCCTCTCGATCGGCGCTGTTGGGCTGACAGTGTTTGCGCTCAAGCGAGATCAAGGAGCATCTCCTCAGACCACAAGATATCAACGCGAGAAAATCTCGTTTCGTGCCATCTTTTCCTCGCCGGTCGTTCGCATCCTGGTTCTTGTGATGTTATGCCATTTTCTTGCCTACGGCATCTATAGCTCGCAAATGCCAGTCTTCCTCGCGGAGACGTTCATCTGGAATGGGGAGCCTTTCGGCCCCCAGCACCTCAGCATCATCGTCGCGGCTGACGGAGTGATCAACATCTTGGTCCAGCTCGTTGTATTGGGTTGGCTCAGCCGGGGGCTCTCCGAACGCCACCTGATCCTTTTGATGTTCGGCCTGGTCTGCACAGGATTTTTGGTGGCCAGCCTGGCGACCACGGTGCCTTTTCTGGCATTGGCGGTCCTTTGCGTGAGCACAGGCGATGCCATGGCCAAGCCAACATATCTTGCGGCCTTGTCCGTTCATGTGCCGGGAAACCGTCAAGGGGTCGTCATGGGTTCCGCCCAATCGCTCGGAGCGTTCACGGACATTGCATCGCCTCTGATCGGCGGTCTGATTCTCGGTCAAAAACTCTACGGCGTGTGGATCGGTCTGGCGATGGGTGTGGCGGCCATAGGCGCCATGTTGGCGGCTGTAAAACTTCCCGCCACAGATCCGGAAACACCGAAGTCGTAGGCTGAGCTTGATCTGCCTCAGAAGATCCTTCCTCAGCGCCGCCGGCAAACGGTGGCTGCCCTCTCCGACGGAGTGACTGGATAAAGCTCTCAATTCGAGAGAATTATAGAATGCCCTTTCACGCCGCACTCGTCAGCGTGTCGATCCTCTTAACGGTTTTAAGCGGATGCACGACACCGGAACGTCCGATGTATAGTTCGTCCGAGGCCGAACGCGCTCAAATTGCAGGATTTGAGAACATCAGGGCTCACGTTGATGATCCGCGGCCAACGGCTTTAGAACATGACCCCTGGAGGCCGGTCGTCGTGAATGGAAGGCCTACTATGCTTGCCATCTCAGGCGGCGGTTCAGACCTCCCTTGCCGCGAGCGGAAACGAGCAATGGCTCAAGCAATATTACTTCACGCGTGCGGCGTTCTCGTTGTTGTGGGTCACAGCTGCCTTGACCATAGGGCAGCAATCATTTGCGATAACTGCCGCACTCCTGATCGCCTATCCGGCTTGGGACGCCGCCGCGAACGTTATTGACGCGGCCAGGAGCGGTGGCTTGGCGGTCAACCGCAGCCAGGCGATCAATGTCACTGCAAGCTCGATCATGACAATTGCCGTGATCATCGCGTTGACGACGAGCATGAACTGGGTTCTTGGCGCATTCGGCCTATGGGCGATTTTTTCAGGCCTGCTTCAGCTTGGAACTGCCCTCCGGCGTTGGAAAACGAGTGGAGGTCAGTGGGCGATGATCTTGAGCGGCGGCCAGTCCGCTCTGGCAGGCGCTGTCTTCATGTACCAAGCGCAAATGCCGGAGGAACCTTTGATCTCCACGGTCGCCGGATATGCAGGCTTCGGAGCATTCTATTTTCTTGTTTCGGCAATATGGTTGAGTATAAGTCTGTCGCGTCTTGGTACGAGTGAAGTAGAACATTAGACTCCGTGTAGCTCTTGTTAAACAGCAGCTCGCCTCAGTCCTGGACTGGAAGCGCTGACAGATAATGGCGACTTGTTTGCCGTTGTATCTCCCGACGTACGTGACGGGCCCGTCGGGAGGACAGCAGTCACGACTTGACAGCCTCACTCTGCTTTTTTTCGCGATACAGGGCACGGTAACGTGCGGGCGATTGGCCAAGGACGCGGCGGAAGCTGGCGGCAAACGCGCTATCAGACGCATAGCCGAGCGACTGAGCAATCCGTGGCAGTGGCTCGTTGCCACGCCGTAGGCGAGCGGCGGCAAGCCGCATCCGCCAGCCCACGAGATAGTCTATCGGGGATGCTCCGACGGTGGCGCGAAATTTTTCGGCGAATCCGGAGCGGGATTGGCCCGCGAGAGATGCCAGTGCCTCCACCGTCCAGCGGTGCGACGGATCGGCGTGGATTGCCCGCAGTGCCGGAGCCAGGCGGGCATCCGCAAGGCCGGCGAGCCAGCCGGGATGCTGCGCTGTCTGGCGCGCCATATAGGCACGCAGGACGTGGATAAATACCAGCCGCAGGAGGTCGTTGCAGGCAATGCGAGCTCCCGGCGCGGTGCTGTTCCACTCCAGGTCCAACTGTTCAAGTAGCCAGCCAATCGGTCCTGCCTCCTCGCGATCGACGACTACGATCGGCGGCAAGGCGTCAGTCAGGAGTGACCCGTCGACGGTGTCGAGGTTGACGCTGCCTCCGAGGAGCACGAAATCCCGGCCATTGCCCACCGAGACATCGAGATTGCCGCCTGCGAACACCTCTGCCGCCGCCATCGGTTTCACGTTGGGAGCGCTGCAAAGCGTAAACGCCTTGCCGCTGACCACAAGACAATCCCCGGCTTCAATGCGCAACGGCGCCTCTCCCTTCGAAATCAGCCAGGCACCGCCTTCGCGGACCGCATTGAATTTCAGATAGCCCGGTGGTGGAAAAGCGACAGACCATGCGCCTCCGGCGGCAAATCGCACGGAGAACAGCGCCCGCGCATCTATGGCGCTGAGCACGTCGGACAGGGGATCATGAATGTTTTGGACGATCACGACAAAAATCCGGATTCTGCAGGCTGGGGGCTCCGAGAACCTACTTGATATAGGGGCGGGACACCAGAGCCACAAATGAAGGAGTAACAACATGTCCGAACAGAAACCTATTGGATCTCGTTTCAGCGCATTCAGCACGGCGCGCGGGGTTACCGAGGGCATCGATCTTTCCGGCAAGATGGCAATTGTCACCGGGGGCTATTCCGGTCTCGGCATCGAGACGACGCGGGCGCTGGCAGGTGCCGGTGCTCATGTCATCGTACCGGCCCGCAATCGCGAAAAGGCCGGACGCACACTCGCCGGTATCGACAATGTTGTTATCGAAGCGATGGATCTTGCGGATCCCGCATCGGTTGCCGCCTTTGCTGGCAAGATCGTTGCGACGGGCATGCCGATCTCAATCCTAGTAAACAGCGCTGGCATCATGGCAACGCCGCTTGCCCGTGATGAGGCTGGGCACGAGAGCCAGTTTGCCACCAACCATCTCGGCCATTTCCGATTGGTTGCAGGCCTGTGGTCAGCCCTTGTCAAGGCAAACGGCGCGCGGGTGGTCTCGGTATCTTCGCGTGGCCATCAAATCGGACCGGTTGATTTCGACGACATTGATTTCAAGACGCGCCCCTATGACAAGTGGCAGGCCTATGGCCAGGCGAAGACGGCAAATGCTTTGTTCGCGCTGGAACTTGATCGCCGCGGAGCCGCGCTTGGCGTGCGAGCATTTTCATTGCATCCGGGCGTTATCCTGACCGATCTCGCCCGCCATCTTACCGAAGACGAGATCAACTCTTTTGATGTCTACGACGAGAATGGCAATCGTCGGGTCGACCCCGCGCGCGACCTCAAGACGCCGGAACAGGGAGCAGCAACAAGCGTCTGGGCAGCAACGCGACCCGAACTCGACGGCATTGGCGGCGTCTACTGCGAAGATTGCGAAGTCGCCCTGCCGCAGACAGAGACGGATGGGACCAGAGGTGTGGCCCCGTGGGCCATGGATCCACAGGCTGCTGAACGGCTCTGGCTGCTTTCTGAGCATTTAACCGGCTTGCCAGTAGGTGATCGTCGAGGCTGAGGCATATCGGCAGACTAGCGCTTTGCGATGTCGCCAGGCGAGGCCTTTGGGCGGTCGACGACCGGCTACATTATGGTCAGTCGGTATCACGCAGTGGTAAAACAGCGGCTCACCTTCAGAAACACACTGAAGTGGTCGATCCGGATAATACCTTCTGTCTCTGGGAGAGGGCGACGCGGATGGTCGCACCGCCACTGCAGGCCGGAACACCCTGTCGGGCCTCGACGGCCCGGCAGGGGGTGCCTATGCGTTGCGCTACTGGCGCGATCAGGCCTTGGCTGCGACCGGAAGCCTGAATGGCGCCCCAAGGCGATTGAACGCGTTCATCGCGGCGATCGTAATCGTCAGATCGACAAGTTCCTTCGGTTCGAAAGCGGCGGCGGCGGCGGCATAGGCCTCGTCGGAGGCATGGGTCTGGCTGACATTCGTGACTTCTTCAGCCCAGGCCAGTGCTGCTCGTTCCTGCTCGCTGAACAGGTGAGGCACCTCGTCCCACACCGGCACAAGCGTGATCTTATCGACCGACATTGTCTTGCGCAGATCGCGACTATGCATGTCGATGCAATGGGCGCAGCCGTTGATCTGCGACACGCGCAGGAAGACGAGATGAACCAGCTCTTCAGGCAGGTTCGTTTTCTTGGTGACGTAGTGATGGACGCCGAAGAGCGCTTTCGCACCCTCGGGGGCGACTTCGGACCAGTTCATGCGGGACATATTGTTTTCCTTTCTCGTGGACACGGTTCTCCGTTCGCCGGAGAAATCGTCGTTGCTTGTGCAGTAGGGGATGGTGTAGGTCGGGTAGGTAGCGCTACGGCTTGCGCGGCGTCGTCAGGGCGGTGTCATCGGTATCGACGACGAAGACGGCGAGCAGCTTCGCCGGCTCGGTCTTGCTGGCGTTGGCGCTGACGTCGTGGCGGTCTCCCGGCAGTTCGGTGAAGTTCTGACCGGCGGTAAAGATCTTCGTCTCGCCGCCGTTTACGGCGCTTAGGATCGCGCCTTCGAGAACCGTGGCGTAGATAAGTGCGGACTTTGCATGCGTATGGGCAGAGCTGTAGCCGCCGGGGCCGTACTCGACGAGAACGCCCTTCACGCTCTTGCCGGGAACGTCCGGGAGGGGATGCTTGTAAACCAGCCTCACCTTCGCGTCCTTCGTGTCATATGCAAGTCCAGGATTGGCGACGTCATGAGCGGACGCTGTGGTCAGAGAGACCGCAAGTGCAGTAGCGGCATAGAATATGGCTTTCATCATTCTTTCCTGCCTATGCTCTGAGCCACTCGGCGATCGTGATCGCGCCCTTGATGGAGTCTCCGCCGGGAACCAGTGAGCCGGTGACAACGGGAGCGCCGAAGTAGTCTACGGCCGCGTCGGCCTCGACCGGACGAGTGTCGCCCTTGGCATTGAGATAGGTCCGGATGAAGGATCCGAACGGTCCCCGTTCGGGCCCGGCAAGATCGACGGGTCCATTCTTCGGCTCGCCGAGCGCGGCTTCCACCAAAGCAGCGGCGACGTCGCCGGCCGCGATCGGTTGGAAGTCGATATCCGGCACTGTCACCGCGCCGTCGGCCGAGTACGCGTCCACCAGCGTCTCCGTGAATTCATGGAATTGTGTCGCACGCACGATGGTGTAGGCCTGGCCCGATGCTGCGACGGCCTCTTCCTGGGCGAGTTTGCCGGCCATGTATGGGTTAGCGGCCAGGCGGTCCGCGTTGACGATCGAGAGGACGACGTGATGACGCACGCCCGCGGCCTGTTCGGCGCTCGTCAGATTGCGGCTCGACGTGTCGAAGAAGTCGGTGATGACGGCCTTGTCGAAGGACATCATGTTCGACACGTCGATGACGGCGTCAGCGCCCGCGAGGGCTTCGGCCAGTCCTTCGCCCGTGTAGGCGTTGATGCCGTTGTGGGAGCTTGCGACGACGGCCTCGTGGCCGGCGTCCTGCAGCAGTTTCACTGCCTTCGAGCCGATCAGGCCCGTGCCGCCGATGACGACGACTTTCTTCATCTTGGTCATGGTGCTTTCTCCTATGACGAGGCGCGATTGCCCGTCTTGCGTTCGTGGAGTTCGAGGAAGGCGCATCCTCGTGCGGCGATTCCGCCGTCGTCGTCTGCATCCAGATCCGCCAGAAGGTCCGCAACGGACACCTTGGCGAGTTCTGCGCGATAGGCCTTCTCAGCCTTCAGCATCGCGGCGTTGATCTGGCAGGGCTTGGTAAAGTAGCGCTGCGGCAGCGGGTTCGGCCCCCGCTGGCGGATTTCCGCGCAGCGGAAAGCTGGCGCCGGTCCTTCGACCGCAAGGACGATGTCGAGAAAGCTAATGTCCTTAGGCGCCTTGGCCAGCCGATAGCCACCCTTCGGCCCCGGCGTCGTCGCAACAATGCCCGCGCCGGACAGCGCCTGCAGGTGCTTCAGCAGATAGCTCGTCGATACGCCGTGGAGTTCGGCCAGGGCTGCCGCCGAAAGGACGCCGTCTTCAGACAATCCCGCAAGAAACGCCGTGCAGTGGATAGCCTGCTCTACGCCTTCGCTCAGTTTCATGTTGCATCTCCTAATCATGGATATAAAATATCTACGATTTGGGTCGAAGTCAATCCCCGATCGTGGGGTCGGTTCGAAATTCGGAATCTCACTCAGCCCAAGAGCTCACCGCGTATCCGGCATCACCGATAAAAATCTGTCAGAACGATCTTCCCAAACAACCCGCCAGCCTCCATTCGGCGATGGGCCTCCGATGTAGCCGCGAGCGGATATACCGCTCCGATGACCGGCTTAAGCACTTGTCCCATCATCGGCAGAACCTGTTCGGTGAAGCGCTGGACCATTGCTCTCTTTTCCGCCCTCGACCGTGACTTCATGACCGTTCCGATCAGCCGCAGGTGGTTGTGAAGCACGACGCCGAGTGGAATGATGGCGTTGTCATCGCGCCCCAACAGGCCCACTTGGACAAGCCGACCACCGGGAGCAAGACTACGAATGTTGCGGGCGAGGTAGGACCCGCCGACAAAGTCGATGATCAGATCGACCCCGCGAGATGCTGTCGCATCGACGACCTCCGCCTCGAAGTCCGACCGCTGATAATCGAACACGGCTTCGGCGCCCAGCGAAAGCACGTTCCCGATGTTGCCCGCCGAAGCGGTGGCCAGCGCGGTTGCTCCTGCCGCTATCGCAAGCTGGGCGGCCGCAGATCCGATGCCGCCTGCAGCAGCATGAATGAGAACGATCTCGCTTTTTGCGATTTGTCCGAGGTGGGCAAGAGCCTCCCAGCCCGTGACGAAGCTTTCCATGACTGCGGCCGCTTCGATGAAGGACATCCCGGTCGGAAT
Organism: Ensifer sp. ENS03; assembly: GCF_014852035.1. Classification (NCBI taxonomy): domain Bacteria; kingdom Pseudomonadati; phylum Pseudomonadota; class Alphaproteobacteria; order Hyphomicrobiales; family Rhizobiaceae; genus Ensifer; species Ensifer sp. ENS03. Next base: position 12,837 of record NZ_JACVAV010000017.1, read on the forward strand.
GGCAGCCGCCATCCCGCTGTCGAGCCGCGCATACTGGGCATAGGCCCCGCCGCCGACAATCCCCATGACACGGTCGCCGACGGCAAAGCCGGTTACTTCGTTTCCGACGGCGGTCACTTCACCAGCGACCTCGAGGCCGAGTATGTCACTGTCCCCGTAAGTCTGAGCACCATAGACGCCTTCGCGTTGAAGAAGATCAGCGCGGTTGACACCAGCCGCCATGACCTTGATCAGAAGATCGTCTGAGGCATGGGTGCATCGGCGAGGCGCAGAACATCCGCGCCTCCGAAGTCATCGAAGATGATCGCCTTCATTTGGATATCTCCTTACTTGGAAAAGGCCCGGCGGGCGATGCTTGCAGCAAAGAGTGGTGTCTCACGACTATTGTGGTCGCCGCCTGCGGCCTGACGGGCTGCTTGTCGTTTGGCACTTGAAAGGGGTCTTCCTCAATTTCTGTGGTTAACAGAGTGTTAGCGCCGCAACCGCTATCTGCGGGGATGCGAGCGCAATTGAAATGGTCACCCGGCCCAGGGGTCAAAGTTCTGGGTATTACCCTTCAAGACGAAGAAAACTGGGTTGTTTCTGCCGCTGCGAAACCTGTCGGTATCTGCCCGGATTGTGGAACGCAAAGCCGGCATCGACACGGCTGGCATAACCGCCGCCTCCAGGACTTGCCTGTTCAAGGGCAAGTTGTGAAAATCGAGCTTGCACTGAACCGGTGGCAGTGTCGACACCGGAAATGCGGGCGACGAACCTTCACCGACAGGGTGCCTGAGATTGCTTCACCCTACATGCGACGCACTGAGCGGATGGCTGAAATTGTGGACTTGGTTGGCCACAGGATGGGCGGTCGTCCGGGAGAGCACTTGATGCATCGGCTCGGCATGCCGGTCAGCGACGACACGATCTTGCGGCAATTGAAGCGCGGTAATCCGGCGTCCACACGAAAAGATACTGTTCGGGTCGTGGGTATTGATGATTGGAGCTGGCGGCATTCCTCGCGGTACGGGACGATTATGGTCGATCTTGAGCGTCATTCGGTCGTCGATATCTTAGAGGACCGCAGCGTCGAGAGCGCAAAATCTTGGTTGCAAGAGCGTCCAACGATCGAGGTCGTGAGCCGAGATCGCTGCGGTTTGTATGCTCAGGCAGCCCGAGAGGGCGCCCCGCAAGCCCTCCAGGTGGCTGACCGTTTTCATCTGGTCCAAAATCTCAGGGAGGCGATCAAGGAACAGATGAGCGTCTACGGTCACGCCAATGTTAGACCCATTCTCTCTGAAGATGCTATCGCCAGCGCCAGGTCACAACAGCGCCGTGCCCGCTTGGCGCACAGGCAATCTCGTCAGGAAATATTCGACACGTTTCAAGCTTTGCGGCAGCAGGGCCTCACCTACAGCGAGATTGCAAGGCGGACCGGAAACGAGCGCCGCAGCATCGCGAATTGGCTTACTTCCAATGCACCTCGAGACAGGAATCGGGCGGCATTGAATCCGACATCGCCACTGTATTTCGAAGCTTTTCTGGCTGAATGCTGGAAAGATGGAAACCGGGTAGGGCGCCATCTGTTTTACGATATCAAGAACCGCGGTTACACGGGCAGCCGCTCCAATCTGGAGCGCCTGTTGAAAGTGTGGCGTGAGGTCGAAAACATTCAACCCGACGGGCCGCCTCCGGAGATGGATGTTTCAGAACCCGTTCGCGATCCTGACACGGGCCATATGATCTCGTCTGTGGTGGCCGCAGCTTTGTGCATAAAGCCGCGCCGCTTGCTGACAGATCGCCAGGCCAGAAAGGTCAATGCATTGAAGCAGGGCTCTCGAGCGTTCGCCATAATGCGTGGCTTGGCCATGCGCTTCAACGGTATCTTGCGCAGCAGGAGCCCGGACGCACTGGATGAATGGATCGACGATGCCATCGACACCGAGCTCACGGCAATCATGCGTTTCGCCAGCGTTTTGCGCCGGGATATTGATGCCGTCAAAAATGCAATCGAACTCCCGTGGAGCAACGGTCAAGCCGAAGGGCAGATCAACCGCCTCAAGATGCTGAAGCGAGCAATGTACGGTCGCGCCGGTCCAGAACTGATGAGGGCGAGAATGCTGCCGCTGAATCACAGAAATTGAGGATGAACCCCCTCTCCGGCATTTCCGGCCGGAGAGCCCTTCGCCCGAATCTCCGTCGCGAGATGATCGAGGTATTCTAGCGCTTCGTGAGTGGCGATCAAAGACGTCATACTCTCGTCCGTGCCGGCTCGTATCAGATCGTTTCTAGCATTCTCCACGGCATCATGGATGAACCGGTTTGGATCATTGCATTGCTCGGCAGCCCACCGCAACAATTCACACAGCAATCTTTCGTTAACGCGCATCGCCGTAACGGCCTGGCTCAACATGAGGTTAATTTTCTGGACCTTCTCATCTTTGATCCTGCGGGCCATCGGAATTCTTCCTGATCTACTTCTACGCACGCCTGCGGCCGTTCCAAAGTCCAACGGCGAGGCGAATACATTTGTTCCGCGCCAGAACGCTGCTTGAGCGACGAAGCTGGCGCCCCCTTCTGCACGTTCATCCTGGCCACTCATGATTGAGGCGAGCTGCAACAATGAAACCGCCTTGTGGGACATGGCGCGAGGCGGAGCCTCGACCCGATGCTGACCGGGCCCAGATGGCCCCGTCCCACTTCCTTCTACCCGGGTCTAAACAAGAACTGCTCGAATTCGTGCGGTAATTCGAACAGAGTTTGATCATGGCAACGCGCCGAACGTCCAGCGGTGTTTGCCTCGCGGTCAATAGTGCCTGCGCTTCCGTTGGCGAAAGCGAGGCAGATCGTTTGTGACTCGAGCGGATGGCCACCCGTCCCCAACTGCTAGCCGCCGGGCATTAGTCGTCTCCCGGCCGGAACGCAAGGGATGTTTGAATGATGGAACCATGATGGCTAAAGTCTGATTTGAACTTCAGCATTTTGGCGCCTCCACAGTATCCGGTGTAAAGCATCGCGGCATCGACAGCGTACGGTTCGAGTTCGACATAGCGATCCGGCTACAGGTCGAGGTCGATCCGCTCCAAAGGCTAGAAAGTGCGTGCTTCCTTAGAACCGCACTGTGAGCCCCAGCATCGGACCCTGCTGAGTGACATCGAACACGAATCCGTCATTGCTGTAATCCACGCCCAATGCGCGGTAGCCGGCAATCGCCGAAATCGTATCGTTGAACCGGTAGCCAATTGCTGCCGCCACGTCCCAATCGAGATTAGCGCCACCAGCACCGACAAGGCCCCAGCCGATTAGGTAGATTTCGGATGTGAGCGAATAGGTGCCGCGGAAGCCGGCCAGACCGTCTATCCAGGTTGCCTGATCGATTCTGGTGCGCCCATCGAGAACGCCGCCGTGGAAGGAAAGCTCGCTTTCGACGGACCATACGCGCATGCCAGCAACCAGGTCTAACCGCGCTGCATCGCTATCGATAACGGAGTATCCCGCGCCGAGCAGCCCGGCGAAGGTTTCCGATGTGAGCTCGACGTCTGTCGCAAGCACACCTCTTGGCGTGCCCGACTGCCCCGAAATCTTCGTATACATGACATCGGCAAAGATGCTGTACGGACCGTTGCGGGCTTCGCCGATCGCCATCGCACCGAACTCAAGATGGTCGAAGATGTCGCTGAAACTGGCATCGACATCCACCGCCGGCAGCCCGAACTGAGCAACCTCCCCCGACAATCCGGCCGCCCAGAAATAGGGGGCAAAGGAAAAGGTCCATCCGCTTTCGGTGGTCGTCTGCTGAAGCTCGGGCGTCATTGGGGAATAGATGTCCGTGGCCTTTGCCGTCCCAGCGACGAGGCAAGTTCCGATTGCCGCTAGAGTACGAACGATGCAAATCCTCATGATATCTCCTGTTAGGGCCGCTCTTGCGAGCAACCTTGTTGTAGGTCTTCGTTCAACCCGGCGTGAGACCGCGGCCTGATCAAGTGTCTTTCGGGTGCCGTTTTCTATCGGGCTATGGGTTGCATTTTCCGGATCTCGTCTGATTTTCCTTCCCGCATGCGCTATCGGCCGTGTTCGATCTTGCTCTGCCGGAGGGTCCGACGAGTGTCTCCACATGATGGGCATAGTTTTGCCGGGTATTTTGATCCACGATCGCAGCTGGAGCAGCAACGACCAGGCCGGCAGCGGTACCAACCGTTTGTGCGGCCCCGGCAGTGGCCGCGACGATATGGTCGCCCAGCCCCAGTCTGCTGTCGGTTAAGGTTTGGCCGCCAGACAGACGGTTACCAATCAATTGTACGATTTCGGGCGACTCTGCGAACTTGGTATGGTGCAGATTGTCACCTGCCTTGACCTTGGTGAGATCCACGACGGTGATCCCATCGGCCGCCAGTTCCTCTTTGTAGGGCGACTGCTCCGGATCGATCGCTCCCAACCGGGAGACATTGCCCCAGACGCGCCGAGAAACGGCGAGCGCACGGTCATCGCGGGAAACGAAGAGTGTGAATCGCGGTCGCCGCTTGCCCATGTCGGCAATCTGCGAACCGAAGACGTCGACGTCGACGTCCGGCGCTGCCAACATGACGTTCTTGAACTTTGCCGGCAGCCCGTCGTTGCGGATGGCCATCTGGCGCAAGGATTCCAGCGCCAGCCAATTGCCCATCGAATGTGCCAGGATGGAGACTTCCTTGACCTCGGGATCACGCGCCAGATATTGAAACAAGCGTTCTACGGCGTTGCGCGTATAGTTGGTGCTTTCACGATCGTAACCATAGGCCAACAAACTCCCGCGCGACGGCCAGGTCGCGAGCACCGGCACACTGCGCGCGCCCGAGTCGTGGACGATTTGCGCGAAACGGAAAACTGCGTCCTCGAAATGGTTGTTGAACCCGTGGATGAAGACCAGGACACTGCCGTCCGGGCTCTTGCGCACATGGCTGTTCAACCATTTTTCGGCGACGACGCGGTCAATTTCCTCAGCCTTCAGCGCGGCGAAATCCGTCGCCGGATTCGGTGGAAGCTTGCGCGGCCAGGCGACTTCGCCCGCCTTGCGAACCGTGTCAGGCGGTATCGACACGGTAATGTCGGCGAATGTCGGGCTGAGCGCGCGCTCGCCGCTGAACATCTCGCCCGGTTTTTCCGCCCGGCCTCGGGTCGTCGTGACCAGCATTTCGACTTGAGCGGTCGAGGGATTGGCCGCTACCGGCGCGAGCACCCCTGTCGGACGGCCCGCACATGCAGAGAGCAGCGTCACGCATAAGGCGACTGACGGTAAAAACGGCCAGGATGGTACGCCGCCCTTGGCGTTCCGGAAGAGGCACAGCGTCAATTTAATCGCTCCCGTTAAGCACAGTATGCACGTCGGCAGAAAGAAGAGCGGCGATCGAAACGTCGCCGCGCCAAGGCTCCGAGCGTGCCATCGCTCACTTCAAATTCGATCTTCAAGCTTGCAGTCTAAGTATGCGAGGGAGACTGGAGTGTAGCTGTCTCTGCCCACATCGAAGGCGTCATTCGCCGAAAACGCGAGCGGAGCGGAGCGCGGCACGCGGCCCTTCGCTATCTCTTTGCCATCAACGCGGATAACGACGTCGAGCGGTGCGTCGTGATTGCGGCCGGCCTTGCGTGTTTCGAACTCGATGTTGATCTTTCCGTTCGGCAACGGATCTGACGATTCGAGGCGCGTCCGTTCGATCTCGATCAGATTGTACTCGCAGATGAGCTTGCCGTTCTCGACCCACAAAGCGACACCTCCCGAAAACGCACCCAGAGCGTAGAGCACGCCCTCGGAGTCCGGCCCGTCCGGCAGGGCTAAGCCCCACGCATATTCTGCGCCCTCGAGCCCACCCCTGGCAGCAAACTCCCATTCGGCCTATGTTGGAAGATCCGCTCCACCGCGCGTATGCGAGCGCATCCTGGTCGGAAACATGAACGACTGGATGGTCATCCAGTCCTTTGATGTTGCTTCCGGGGCCGTATGGATGACGCCAGCAGGCGCCATTCACAAAGGACCACCATCGAGTCCAGTCTTGGAGACCAACGGTTCCGTTCGGCTGTTGAAATACCAATGAACCGGCATACAGCATCTCCAGCAAAATACCGGGATAGTCCGCAGGGTCGGGAACGGCATCGGCGAACGTGCGATAATTAGTGGCCGAGACAAACTTGGAAAACTGGGCGTTGGTCACCGGCGTCTCGTCGATGAAGAACCCGTCGACCGTCACGCGATGGGCCGATCCCTCCATCATGCCATCGCGCGGAGAAGTTCCTGGCAATTCGACGTGAGCCGATTGAGAATGCACCGGCGAGTCCCTTCAGTGTGCGTACAAGGAGTTCACGGGCTGACCGCTGCTCCTGTTCATCTCAGTCGTACCTACAATGAAACCAGGCGACGAACTTATCATTTGACGCCACGTCCGGTCTCAGCAACCTTGTTTCACTAGTGATAAATACCACTTTTGATTGTTTTTCAAAGCGCGAATATTCGGAGCTTCGGCCGAGCTTGGCGTAAAAGGATAAGACGCGGCTTCGCTTCCGTTGCATCTTCAGAACTAGATGCCGTGATGATGAATGGGGCGCCCCACGGCTTTGGTGGCTTTTCTCGCAATAGCCCGTCGCAACCGCGAACGCTATTGGTTCAAAGGATTACTAACGGCATGCTGTGCCTTGAAAGCCTGCGGCAAAACTTCCGCCCCGATAAAGTGGGCGCCGTCATCTGCGTATCGAGGGAAACCGAATAATGCGTGGGCACCTTATATCTATACCGATCTGCGGATACCACTTGCCAAATATACCGGCGGTCGAATATGTGAGAACTATTCATTTTCCGCCAGTATCGTTTTCAGGAACCATTTCAGATCGCACCGATTCCCGTGATCTCGAGCCATGTCTTGCAAGGCTTGCCCGCGTTCGTTCGAAGCGAGCTCGGCGAGCGAGCGTTGCTGCGTGCCAACCGCGCCGCGGGCTTCGACGTAGAGCTGATCGAGGATCGCAATGTCTACATTCCTCAGCAGTCCGTGGTGGGCTTCGTCGAAGCCATGGCGAGAGCAGTGGGCGACGCGAATCTCGGTCTCCTGCTCGTGCCCAATATGGACGTTTCCGCGTATGGCAGCTTCGGGCGTTTTATCACTGAAGCGGACACGCTCGGCGAAGCGATCAAACGAAGTATCGTGGCACTGCAGTATCACAGTACTTTTGACAATTTGACGGTCACCACAACGAAGGAGGAACTACGCTTTGGTTACAAATTCGCTCTGGCCGGGTCTCGGGGTTATGAGTCGGTCGCATGTGCTGCTGCTGGCGAACTGCTGAGTCTCTTCAAGGCATATCTGCCTGACCATTGGCACCCCCTTCGCATCGAACTTGACATCCCGACCCCGAGCCATACCTCGCTTTTTGAGAACGTGTTTCAATGCCCGGTGATATTCAATGCGCCAGCAGTGGCGGTGGTCGTTGAGCGGCATCGGTTGATGGCTGCGTCGCGACGAACATCTCGGTCGATCTTGACTCTCGAGGACGTGGCTCGCGATCGTCCAGGGGGTGCACCTCGGAGTTTGTTGGAAATCGCCACTGCACAGATTCGGGCACAACTCCTCGCGGGCGATGTGTCGATCGAGGATGCTGCGCGGACAATGGACACGAGCGTTCGGACGCTGCAGCGTGAACTTCGACAGGCAGGCGCCGACTTTCGTAGCCTGACCAGTGCGGTGAGAATGCAACGTGCGACGGAAATGTTGCGTGATGGGAACGTCTCGATCACCAACATTTCGGAGGATCTGGGCTATTCTTCTCCCGCTGGTTTTTCCCGTGCTTTTCGAAAGGCTACCGGATTTGGACCTCGCGAGTTTCGCGTCAAAGAGAACCTGTCCACTGCTGATCCTGACAGCGAATCCGCAGCACGGAGTGGCGGCCTATAGTCGAACCGCGCTAAAGCCAGTTCCTCTTTCTTCTTCACGTGGCTTTTTACGGAATCGAGCCGGCTAGACGGTGTCCGGCGTAACAGTCTTACCTGGACGCTGCCGCACGGCCAGCGTCGCGGCGGCTGTTTCCTTTTCGTCACCGCTAACTTGAACCACCGGCTGTGCAAAGTCGATCCCATTGTCATGGAAAGCCTGCATCAGCATCGCGTAAGCCTTCCGACGGATCACAGTCTGTTCCCCCGGCTTGCAGGTGAAAGCGATACCAAGTTCGATTCCGTATTCACCGATCTGCTCGACGCCTTTGAGCTTGAGCGGCTCGATAAAGAGCGATCCGAGTTGCGGATCGGCCTGCAATTGGGCGCCGATTTCCTTAATCAGCTTGCGGACTTTATCAACATCAGTTTTGAAAGGGACACGGATGCGGAATTTGTCGACAGTCCAATCGCGGCTAGCATTCTTGATCGCGCCAAGCGAACCGAACGGTACGGTGAAGATTGGCCCACGGTGGTGCCGCAGTCGCACGGAACGAAGGCTGAAGGATTCCACGACGCCTGTATAGTTTCCGGCTTCGATGTATTCCCCAACCCGGAAGGCATCGTCCAATAGATAGAAGATACCGCTGACCACATCCTTGACCAAGGTCTGCGAGCCGAATCCAATTGCAACACCGACCACGCCCGCGCCTGCGACCAGCGGGCCGATTTTGACGCCCATCTCCGAAAGAACCGTGAGCCCCGCGACACACAGAAGTGCTGCTGCCAAGGCGTTGCGGAAAACAGGGAGCAAAGTGCGAAGCCGGCTTTCTCGCGCGAGCGCGTTCGACGTCCCTTCATCGCCAACGTCGCTCAGCTTGCTTGTAATGTAGGCTTTTGCCAATTGCCAGACGAGGTCGATAATGAGCAGAATCACGACGCTGTTGAATGCCCCGGCAATGATCGTCCGGATCAGTGTCACTTCACCGGAAACAAAAGGGAAATTGTGGCGCCAAACGAATGCGACCCAGTCGACCGCTGCAATAAGGATAATAGCCCGCGTTCCGCGGACGAGCAGCACCGACTTAGCGTCCGGTAGGCTTGAACGCGAGGGCGAGAATGAAAGGGTTAGACTGTCGGCAATCGACAATGCGCGGGGCACGAGGGCAAGCATCATGCCGAGCCAGAATAAAGCCAGGAAGTCGCCGCACCAAAGCAGCCACAGGACGACTGCACCCGAGATGCCCATGGCGCGAGAGACACGGCCTTGCAAAGATCCGACATTGCTGGAGCGCTCACGCCAGATCATCGCGACTGCTATAACGACAAGCGGAATGGACAATCCAATAGCAAGAGCCGATCGAACGTCAGCTGCAACTGCAAGCCGCTCGCATATGGCCGAGAATGCCATCGTTGCCGCCAGCAGTGCGACGAATATTTGGGTCCGCGAATAGGAGCGGGCCGACACTATGGACGCGGCCAGCGCGATGCGCAAGAGCGCGGTCGCGAGCCTCCAGGCGATCAATGCGACGAGCGAGTAGAGTAGGACCACACGCATGAGTGGCGGCCAAGTGAACAGAAAAAAGAAGATCGCAACGCTCGCCGTGAATATGGAGAGCGTCAGAATCTCCGTGTAGGCCTGCCCCCGGGGGAGGGCCTCTGGCAGTGAACGACGAAAGATCCATTCGGTGCTAACCGCAATCCCTGCGATGATAACGAACATCAGCGCCGCGGGCACCAAACCGCTGCTCCGTGCCTCTTGCCGAATCGCAGACACGACTCGGGAAAGTTCATCGCCGACCCGAGGCACTGCGGCAAGAAGTGCATTGAAACGGGCACGTGAGCGGGCCTCCCATTCCTCGATGAACCACACTGCCTCATTGTCGCGGGGCTCGGAAAGGGCGTCTTGCTTCCGCTCTAGCCAGACCCTTACGTCCTCATCCTCGAGAAGACGCAGCAGTTCGTCTATCTTGGACGGTTGCGCAATTCGGGCCGCAGGCGTTTGCGCCTGTAGGTTCGTAAGCCCACAAAGGCACAGAAACAAACTGAATAGCAAAGGCCGAAGAATGTACATAGAAGCTCGGTCCACTAGATCAGACCCCATTTGTCAAAAATTGGTCTCCAAAAACCAAAGACAGGGCCGAAACTAACGTGGTTTCATTCATCATGGCGCGGTGTATCTCCATCGCACCATGCTTGCACTGATGGACGTCGATAGTTCGTGTTTGCAGCCGCCAAGGACCGGAGCCGTGGCAGCTGCATGCACGCTGACAGAATCAGCTCACCTTCTTCACCGGCGGTATCGTCCAGGAACCATCAATGATGGAGGGATTGCTCTCGTTGGGCCAGTAGAGCCGCATCATGAGGATGAACTTTCCCTTGGGCGCCGGGAGCCAGTTCGATTCTTTGTCGGATCCGGGCGATTCATGTTGGATAAACAGGTCGATCGAGCCATCCGGATTGGCCTTCAGCGGTTGGCGCGCGCTGATCGAATAGCGATTGAGCGGATTGTCGACAAAGAAGTAGCCCGCATCATACATGGTCAAGGACCAGAATCCCGAAACCGGTGGCGTAAGTCCCTTTTTGAACGTGAGAACGTAATTCTCGGACCCGTTATACGCCCGCTTGATTACCCCGTCGCCGGACTTCAGCGAGGTCGGATAGATCGCATCCTGCGGCCGGTTCGCCCCAAGACCGATCGCAGTGATCAAGGCACGCTGGACATAATTGGTGCCGTAGATGCCGGTCTTGGTCGTGAAGCCCCAGCCGTCGATGTCCTGTACGTCGCCGTCGCTGAATTTGAAATGCGTCATGATGCGCGCGAAGCCGAGCTCAGGGACGCGCTTCACAAAAGCGGGATCGAACTTGGCCTTGTCGAAGTCCTGGCCCGGAACGATGCCGAGTTCGGCGAGCTTTGCGACCATAGGTGCATCCGCGTCGGTCGGCGGGTTTCTTTTCAGGAGCTCGGCAAAGAGGGTGAAGTACGCGATGGCGTCCATGCTGTTGACTTGCTCGCGAACGGCAGTCTCCATATCGATGGCCGGATCGACCTTGCCCTTGGGGGCGGTCCACTCCTTGCCCCATGCGCTCAAGGGATAGAGCTTCACTTCATCCTGCAGCTTATGAACTTCTGCGTAGTCCTCCGGCGTCCCCGTGCAATAGATGCGTCCAAGCAGCCAGACGATGCTTGTCGGCGACTTGTATTGGGTCACGCCTTCGGGAAGTGTTCCTTCCCAGCCTGGTCCGGTAACAACGAACGTCTGAGCCTCGGTGCCTGTGGTACGTTTTCCCGGGACGTCGAAGACAGTTGTCCAGCCATCCAGCATCGGAAATAGGGCATACCGGTCTTTCAAATCGGGCAGGCTCACCACCCAAGGCTCGTCCCCCACATCAAAGAAAGCCGTCGTATAGAGGGTATCGGCGTTCGGCGCCGTCACGTCCCGAAACTTGGCGTCTGGATACTGGCGCAGCTTGATCAGATGCCCCATGGGGCCACGGGTTCCCTCGGGCTCCGCGACGTTGGTAATCACGCGCCGGGTCACTTCCATCGTCACGAGGGGGTAGGCGTAAATGTAGGCTTCGACTGCGAGCGCGAACTCATCGAGCCCTTCCGGCAGATCTGCCACCAAACCGTCGGCGGCACCAGCAGGCCTAGCGAGAGAGCCTGCCGCCAGTACTCCAAGACCGGCGGCCGTCAAGTCACGACGCGTAATATCCATTCTGTCCCTCCATCAAAAAATTGAGTTGCGATGTAATGCACTGAGTTCAGTCGATGTAAACGAGGACGTAACGCCCGCCGTACGGTTGGTAGTAGACCCCGCCGCAATGCCACACCGCGGTGCCATTGACACTAGTGCTGACGCAGCCCGTGGGAAGTGCGGCGACATACATCGTGGAGCGGCGGATCACTCGGCGCGTGGTACGGCGGGCAACACCGGCGACACTTCCTGGTGTCAGCGGGCGTCCCACGACCGCCTGCGCCTCGGGTACGATCGAACCGAACGGCGCGGGAACGAGAGTGTCTGCCGCAAGCATCGCTAGGCCGGCGATGGCGACTGAAAGGATCTTTCCGTGCAGCTTGCTCGTCGTCATTGCCCCGTCTCCAGAGAAAGCTCGCCGGTGACATCGGCGTGGACGTGTTCCAGCTTGTTGGCAGCCGCTGGCGGCGTGAATTTAAACTGCGCGGCGTCGATTCCATCCCACTTCCAGTTGCTGAGCCGCAGCGTATACTGCGGCGCCCCGGTCGTCCATTTGGTCGTGATCACATATTTGAGCGGCAAAGGCCCGCTGCCCTTGCTGATCCAGATCTGCCAGTCGACGATATCGGTCCTGAAGGCGAGCTGATCGCACTCCACCCCGTTGACGAATGCCGATCCGACAACGATTCCTTCTGTCACGCCGTCAGTGAGGACGGCATAAGGATCGCCTGATAGAAATTCCGCTCCCGGAGCGTCAAGTCCGGTAGTGGCGCGAAGCTCCTCGGCTGCATCTTCCACACTTTGGCCGGGGCTCTGCAACTGCGCGTAAACGTTCCGTGTTTTGTCATGCAGTGATATCGTATCGCCATCGAATATCACCTCCGCGCTCGCAAGGGGGCCCATGCGCTTCATTCGAAAACCTTGTGCGCGATCGACGGCGATGGAGCCGGAGGCGCTGTACTGGATCTTCTGACCCTGCAGATTGACGACTTCCTGATCCGCGTCGTAGGCGACACTAAGAGTCTGCGTCGATTTGAGATTTTCGCTCATTGCGGCGAGGATCCGCTCGGCCTCCGGCTCGATTCTGTTCTGCGCCGATACCGGCCAAGCCACCACACTACCAGCAACCACTAACATCCCGGTAAATCGGCGCCGCCAAGCCGCGCTAAGTAACCTCAGTCCGCCATTCATTCGCTCACCCTGAAGCCTCGTTGATTTCGCTTGCCGGCCAGGACTCGCAACAGTTCTTGCTCCTGCGAACAACTTGGTTGTGAAGGCCCCCCAGCCCGTGGCATTACTGCTGTATTTGCCGCGTTTCTTCTTACCATTTTACGCCAAGTTGCACTTTCAATGTTACATTCAGCGCACGCTTTCGGAATAAGGTTAAAGGGGTCGGGGCAGCGGACGTTGCAGCGACACGCAAATCTGCGGTTGATTTTGAGGAGTCTGATCGCGTCGCAGTAAGGCGATCCGGCTTGCGTTCAAATGTCAGGAATGCGGGCGAGACCGCAAGCAAAGTCTCGGGCGCCGAATACGTCGGTATTGGCATGACTGCGCAAATCATTGACTTGGCGTGTGACAAGTTGGGTCCATCGGTGCCCTCACATGCATTTCCGATTGGAGAGCCCTCCGCCCATATCTCCGTAGCGAGGTGATCGAGGTATTGGAGTGCTTCGTGAGTGCAAAGACGTCATACTGTCATCCACACCAGCGGCAGGGGACTTCACCCCTCAAGCGCCCGTCATCCGGCTTCCTCCGCTCCGCGTTCGTTGCGAGCAAGCAAGTGCCCGCAGGAAAAGCGATGACCGACAGCAACCGACGCCTGGGAACCGCCCGAATGGTTTCGGTGACGTCAACCATTACTCGGGTCGGCTGCTGATTGGTCAGCCGTCCGTGGAGAACCATTTGCTGCTTGGCGAGTTGGATCCTAGCGAAACCCAAAGAGTGGCAGCATCGGGATTGGTAAGAGAATGCGGTGCTCCTTTTCCAAATCGCCGGGGAACGCGCAACAGATGAGGAGGTCTCTGTGTCAATTTTCGTTCTAATCAGTGCCGCTTGCATCGTGCTCGGCGTACTTCTCCTTTGCTGGGAGGCACTTGCGGGGCGCCCATTGAGCCGTCCGCGTACTTCCGACGATGGCGCACCTCCGACACTTGAGCCAAAAGGACAAGGCCTTGGCTTCCTCGGTCCAACGAGAAATTGGGCGGGGCTCAGCCTGATTGCGGCAGGCATGATCATATTCCTCTTGGTTCCTTGATGAACGATCGACCTGGCCGCGTGCGGCCCGAAAGGGGGCAGTACCGCGGACGGCGAGATCGCTCGATAGTGAAGGCTTGACCCATCGAGGTTTTATCGCCGCGCGCTGATCCGTATCGCCCCAAATCGAGGACTGGCCGGTGGTCGATCGTTTGATTCTGCAAGCCGGCGTCACCGGACGGGTTTGAGTCCGAGAGCCGATCTTGGACACAGATAACATGAAATGTTTGCCATTTTTGCAGCGGCGCTGAGGAGTAAATGACGAATGGCGCAGTGTCGCTGCTATAAAGCACCGAGACCGCGGAACATTTCCTTTCGGCTGTGTTTGGACGCATACACCAGCCGAGTGGACGGTGGTGCGCGAACCGAGGAGAACGAAAATGCCAAACCAAGGCGGCCAAGGCGGCAGCAGCGAGCAAAATCGAAAAGCTGGCGAGCAAGGTAGCAAGAACGAAAACAAGCGTGCATCCAGCAGCCGAGAAAGCGGAAGCGGGAAGAGCTCCGGGTCCGGGGGCAAGAAAAGCGGATCCAGTGGCGCCTCCAGCGCGAGCCGTAGCAGCGATCGAAAGAGTTGAGGTCTTTAAGATGGCAAGCGGACAAGGACGCGAACGACCTGATGATCCCGTGGGCAATGGTAATGGTGTTCGACACAGCGATGAGCAGGATCCACGAAAGCCCCTCCCCGGATCTGATGAAGAAAACGCAGATGAGGAATTGGACGACGACGAAGAAGATGAAATCTCCCCACGGGAGCCGGAGCCCGATGAGGAAGATCCCGATCTGCCGGCTCGCGAGTAGAACCCGCTGGGTTTTCTGACGTGAAAAAGGACCGCCCGCCAAAGCCGCGGGCGGTTCTTTTTTGCCTAGCCTACCCTGAGAGAACTTCGGAGCTGGGAAAGATTGGGGCCCGCAGCAATCCATGACCAGAAACTCGCACTTGGAAACGGCGGTCGAAAAAGTACGAGGTGTGCGATGAGATGCTGCGTTTAGCTACTACTGACCGATTAACAGGCTCGCGGCCCTTCTGGCTGGTTGGTAGGCGTGCGGGTGCAAGGGTGGTTGCTCTTCGCGATCGATGGTTTATGGACGACTGCGGAGACGGCTTTATCGACACGGATGGATTATGCCCCACCGGCGCCGACATGCGCGGGAGTGATCGACTTTCACTGACTGTTTCACGAACGATCTGGCGGTTCGCTGTCGAAGCCCACGTCCCATTCTTTTTTCCCGGGCATCCTGAGAGCCGGTGATGACGGTCGGTTCGCGCTGGCAACCCCGTAGGCCTCGCGGTCCGCCTGGGATGGGCGAACCCCGCCTGGGACGCGGCGAACGCTTCGGTCTCGCGTTTATTCTCCACCGCGGCGTTCCTTCGCTTTCAAGGCGTGGGAGGGGCGGTTGCGCTCGGGGTCATTGTTTGTCTCGCCCACGGCGTCACATGCCGTGTCGGGGTCGTCTTTGGCTGGTAGATAGCCACGCGGCCTAGACTCTTTGGGGCCCTCCCAGCGGGGGGATTGGTCGGTCGTACCGGGCGCGCCGTCCCGAGGTTTGTTCATACCCATAGTCACGTCTCCTTTCCGGTATTAACTGCTCCGTCTTCTCAATGTTCCGTTTGCTAGGGCAATCCTCCCGTCTTGGGTGAGGCGGGGCAACAGGTTTTGACTCTCGAGACACGAAGCGCAGAAAAATCGAGAGGATCACCGGAGCAGCCCTGGACAGGAATTCTAGATTTCAATTCTGGAACCGAACCAGTATTTGGGACTGCCCGCATGTTGTCAGACCGTCGTCGCGGGACTGCCGTGGCTCCGCGCAAAGCTCCGGAGAAAAAGGAGGAAGAGGTGTAACGCCTTGGCGGATAGGCCGCCAAGGCGCACGGGCAACGGCACTTCAGGCTCATAAGCATGCTTTGCAGAATCCCCGCTTGTCGCTATGAGGCACAGACGGATAAGACCGTCGCTTCTATTTCGAACATTGCCGGCGGGTGGCAGAGGCCGTCCAGGGTAACGAGGCCCAAGTCGTGCCCTACCTGCATGATGTTGTCGAAAGGGGAGGGGATGGACTCTCGACCGTCTACCGGAGGAGGGATTCCCCGAGATCCTGGCGGCCGTCAATGCGATGTTACGCCGCGACCACGAGGCCTAGGGAGGATGCCGTTCGCCGGGCGGCGGCGAACGCCTTGTTTCGGCGTGTCAAACAGGCCGATCACGAGGGCAACCTCGCGCAGGTCGAGACGCTGGGGAGAATGGCGCGAAGTACGCAGAGAGCCTTGTGCTGCTGAATACGCTACGAAAATCACGAATAGCGAGGTGCTCCACGGAACCGACGGCCGGCCCCAAAAGTTTGTCACTCCATCGGAACCACTGCTAAACGGGAGGAATCCAATGAGCAGTTCGACGACCACCGACCATGACGTAATCCGTAAATGGGTTGAACAGCGTAAGGGCCGGCCCGCTGCGGTTCGCACGAAGGGCAAGGGTGGCATTCTTCGGATCGACTTTGGCGAGAAGGACGAGGACCTTGAAGAGATCAACTGGGATGAGTTCTTCGAGATTTTCGAGAGCAGCCGGCTTGCCTTTCTTCATCAGGAGAAGACGGAAGGCGGCAAGACTAGCCGCTTCAACAAGTTCGTCGAGCGTGAGTAGACGGACTAGATGGCTCGCCCCGGGTCTGATGAGAGGAATTCCTGGGTGAGGATTCCATCTGCGCGGAGAAGCGATTGCCAAGCGACGCATCGTGCGTTTTGTCTGCCCCCGCTGGATACCGCCTCTTTTACGCGGGGATAGCGATGTGCGAGGTAAATGGCGACGAAAACGGGTGGCGTTGTTGCAAATGAAGGAAACCTCTGGACCAGTCTGATATGGTCGCCATTGCCTGCCGACGGGGCGTCGCGAGCATGACGCTCGTTGACCGGGAAGTCGGCGCGTTCTACTCGAATTGTCACCGTGCTTACGTCGGGGACTGGGAGCGGCCCGTCCGCGACCAGCAGGAAAGTTCCACAGACGGCACTCCTATCGAAGGAGACCGTCGCTCCCGAATTCGTCCCATCCGCTCAAGCCGGTCGCGGCTTCGTCGGCTCGCTCGCTTGGTTTGACTTTTTCCTTTTTCCTCAGCGACCGCGTCAACTTCGCCTGATACGCGGCCCGCCTGCGATTTTCCGCTTTCGCCGCTATATCTTCTTCTCGCCACTCATCCACGGCGCCACGGTCGAGTAGATCTTCGACGACACGAGGATCGAATATGTGAAAGGTGATCTTCCTTGCGCGTCCTTGTAGCCTCACCGTTCGCGTCCCGGCGCTGGGCAGACGACCGTCTGCGAGCCAGCGCTTCCGCTCTGATGCCGTGATCGTCAGAATATCCTCGATCTCTCGAGGAATGATCGGAAGGTTGGCGATGCCGTCCAACGCGCTGGAGACGGCCGATGCCGTAGCTCTGAAGGCTGTCTTCGAAGTCTCTGGCATGACGAGGATCAGCCCGCCTGGCTGCATATCCAGCGACTTCCGGATCGTGGATGGTAGCCGGGACCGGATTTCCTGCAGAATACCCTTAAGCCTGACACCAGATCCGAGGGTCGCCACCACGGGAAGCGGCCACTCCCTGATCAGTTCGGGATCGTCACTTTCCTTGCTCTTTGTCTTCGTCTTGGGCATTCCGCAGGAGATGGTGTTGAAGGGGCCGCGCGTCAACGGAGCTTGGGATGATTTGCCACGTTCCCTCCTCATATCTGTGTCGATGCCGAGTTGGTTTCCGGTCATGGGACCGCAAAACCCCGTTTAGAACTGAGGAGATGCCCAGGTTCCGGCGGACCGCCGGAACCGACGCCTACCTCGGTCGATCGGCCGTTACATAAAGCTGGGTGCGAGCCGAGGCGGCACCAGCGCTGACATTGACGCCAATCAGCAGCATGGTATCGCCTTCCGGGCTGTACTGCTCAAACCAGTGCCGAGCGAGCTCCCGGATCGTTTCAAGCCGGACACCTTGCGATTATCGTTTACGGTCTCCTTTTCCGGCCAACGCGCCGCTGCGCCTCAGCTTCGAAATTTCAGCGTCTGGACTTTTACTTGGAACGGGCGAGTTTCATGCGTCAGGACTTTTACCTTTCGCTCACAGAGGGCCAGCCAAACTGACTCGGCACACGCCCGCGATGATACGCGGCACATCTCAGCGAGCCGGGCACGGTTCACCGTCCAGCGGCCGGTGAGGAACATGAAAGCGGCGATTGAGCCGATAACAATCCGGAGCGCAGCGATAGGCAGGCATAGGGATTCCAGGAATGGCGCAAGATCAAAAGCGCCCGCGCGACTGGTTCGTGATCGTCGAAAACGATTATGTCCTTCAGCTCTGATGAGCCGGCGTGGGCTAAGCGGCGCGCGCTGTTATCATAGCGCGCAGTGCTGGCTGTTGAGGAGGCCAGCATCACTGGAACCAATTCGGTGGCACTCGAGTTAGTCGACGGATGCGAACCGTACTACAGCCCTCCTAAGTTTGAAAGTCTTGCCATGCGCTACGAAGACACCAAAGAGCAATACAGTAAGGTAGTGCGTGGCTGGAATGCGCGTTACGACCTGAATGAGTTTATCGCGCAGCATGGGCTGCAACCACTGGCCGCGCGCGAACTCTTTGCAAAATTCGGACCGTACAAAGTGGATCTGGATCGCAAAGTCGCAGAGCTACGGAAGGCAGGGCACAAGAATCGCTGATCCGTCAGCGGAGCATTCTTGCCGAGACAATGGCCAGACGACGCTTCGTGAACTCATCGGCCGCACCTGTCTGTGAATCAATCTAACCGATCCCGAAAAAGGCTAGAATTGCGATCACAATAACGACGAGGCCGACGAGATAGATAATCTGGTTCATGTCACCTTCCTTTCCCCGAATCAACGGCTGCCAAGCCAATAGGTTCCTCGGGCCACGTTCGGGAATGGTTTGCGCAGTTGAGATGCGTCTTATGGCAAAGCGATCACACCCGGTATTGATGATTGCGAGCCAGGTTTCATCGATCCCCGCGGGCTGGAAAGACCGAGCGCGGTCATCGCCCGGCTGTGTCCAAGTCTGCGGTCCCAACTCCTTGTCAGGCGCTCCTTTCCCGTGCATCCATCTCACCGGTTGCGTCTCTTCCACTCGCGATATGGCGCGAGCAACTGACCCGGAAATCGCTTTTCAATTTCTTCTTCGGTTATTACAATGCGCGCCAACACCTCGTCGCGTTCCGCGCCTTCGACACGTTCACTCGCAGCCTCCAGATCAGTCATGACCGAAAAGACTTCGTCCTTTGTCATCGCCTCAAGTCGGTAGGCGAAATCTGCGACGGGAATGTTGTTGAAGTTCGCCATGGTTCACCTCCAGCCTTCCCAGCCCTAAAGCTAAATTCGCCTCGAAAGTTCCCGGAGGCCTACCGCAAGGGCCGTCCTGACAAAATATCGATGTGGATTTCCTTAGTGGCTGGACCTCCCTTTCAGCAAAGCCAAGCACGACGTGTCCCGATCAGACCTCGGGCCGATGCGATACTGTCAAAGTCGCACGACGTGTGCGACCTTCGTCTGAATTCCCATGCATGCCAGTCCGACGGGGGCCCAAATGGATTGAGTCTCAACTTAAGGTTGGTACTTCTAGGATAGAAGCTGCGATAAAGCGCTCCGGGCCATCTCGATCGTTGAAGTAGTATACAACAATAATCTTGCCGTCCTGTCTAACCAAGGCGCATGGATAACCTAGGTCCGCATCGTCACCATCATCGCGGAGAACCGCCGGTTCGGACCATGTTCCGCCCCTATCGCGGCTGACGACAGCGCTTAGTCCGAAGGGTGGATCTCGAAAACCGTAGAGCAGCACCAATCTTTCGTCGGGCAGAGCGACAAGCGCAGGCGGATTGCCCATGATTCCCGTATTCCGGACAGGCGTACCGACACAGGACCAAGTCCGCCCCAGATCCGCTGACCGATATGCCTCCAGCCAGAACCGATCATGGGCCCTACGACGAACGACTGTGTAAATCGTGCCGTCTGCGAGGCGCGTGGACGACGGCATGATGGCGTACCCCGTCTGTTCATCCCAGACGAATCCTTCCGAGGAAAAACTCAATCCTCCGTCCTGCGTGCGGGCGCAAAGGATACGACCTTCTGTCCCATCGGCTTTCGGCGCGGTGAGCATAAACAAAGCGTCGTGTCGGCCCAGCGTTATGATGTCGGTACGCGCAGAGAGCGCCTCTTCGTGAGACTTCAACCCTTCGAACCTAAAAGGCCCATTCCACGAGCGAGCACGGTCCTTGCTGACGTAAAACCAGCTCACTGATCGCCCCGATATCCCGGTGCGGGCTGCCATGACGACTTGCTCGCCATCGGCAAAGTCGATCGGGGTGGGGAGAGTAATGAGATCAAACGCCGGGTCCACATTGGGTCCTGCTTCCAAGTCCTTCGTTAAATGTTCGTCCGCCGAAAGACTGCGCGCACCCGGTACGCTCCCACAGAATGGTTCTGCCTGCCAAGTCAGGCCGCCATCGAGGCTTCTCGCCTGAACCGGAGTGAACGCGTGATGCTGATCTTCGAGATGAAGGTTTTCGCTTTCCCTTCCTAGACGGCCTGTGGCGAAGACGCAGACAATTTCGTCTCCCCACGCCCACACGCCGTAATTCGCGGGCCATCCCGCGAATGCGCCGAGTCTCCGATATACGATGGTATGAATCGCTTCAAACCTTGCGGTCATCTCTTCTATTCCCGCGCTCGCAGCCTCCAAGCTTCCGCAAAAGGATGAATGCTGAAAGGCAAAAGCAAATCGCATTGGCGATAATTATCGGCCACTCTCCTTTGAGGACACCAAAGACAGTCCACAGCGCAAAACCGGTAACGGTGAGAACGTACATCCGGGCAGAGAGCGCCGAGGTATCGCCTGTTTTTACGACCTTCCATACCTGCGGAACGAAGCTACCCACTGAGCAAATTGAGGCGAGATAGCCGATGAGCAGCGTTGCTTCCAAGTGTTCTCCATAAACGTGCGACCAGGATTCTAGCCGGGCACCGCCGCAGCCGCTGTGACTGTGAGCAGACCGAACAGAGAGCCTTGCGAAATGTTCCTCGCATAGGACCGGCCTTGGTCGCGGTGAGCTAGCGAAAGGCTGGCAATACTTCGC
This sequence comes from Ensifer sp. ENS03, assembly GCF_014852035.1. Taxonomy (NCBI): domain Bacteria; kingdom Pseudomonadati; phylum Pseudomonadota; class Alphaproteobacteria; order Hyphomicrobiales; family Rhizobiaceae; genus Ensifer; species Ensifer sp. ENS03. The sequence goes on from NZ_JACVAV010000017.1 coordinate 33,778, forward strand.
GTGCCATGTCCGCCGATCGAGTTTCCTGCCGCAGCCAGAATGCACTGCTCGCACCGACTTCAAGATCCTCTGCACTTTCTTCGATAGGCCATCCAGCGCGGCATGCGGTTAGTCTGTGACGGGGAAGCCAGCCAAGGTATCGCACACCCAGCAAATGTTGCAGTTTCGTAATCCGCGTTATGTCATTAACAGGTTGTTTGCTAATGCGTTTTTATGGTTTGAGAATACGCGAATTATTTCAGTTCCCTACGGATCCCGCGATCGGTGAGGCCTTCGCGATAGCCGATTAATTGTGTCATCCCCTGACGGAGCGGGGTACTGCTACCGGAACGGTTGGTCCCTGTCGGCCGAGACTTTGGATAAAAAGGGCACATAGGCTTCTCGAAATTCCAATTTCCCGAAGGACGTTCCCTATTGCTGTGTTGCGCCCAACCCCGCGAACGGTGTTTCGCGCGTCGCACACTGTCGGTTCCTACAATTCGAGCTGCGATATTCTGCCGTTAGGATCTAACCCCGGTGCCAAGGCGGGGGACGTCATGTCCGAATTTCGAAGCGCTCGTCTGAGGGTCGGCCATCGCATACTGTCCCTGTCGTTGAGGACGCTACGGGCTGCGAAGTATCAGGACACCTCTCGCCCGCTTTGAGTAAGCTTTGCGGGCGATACGGCGTGTCTCACATGACGTTTCTTGTCTGGGCCGGAGGAGCTTCTCATTCGTACCCGTATTATTGCACCACCTATCCAGAGGCCTGGGTTACGACCTATCTCGAACCGGGCTACTTTGACGTAGATCCGGTCCTCGACATTATCCGGTGGGGGTTCCTGCCCGTGGACTGGTCTTTTTCGAGCTCCGGTCAGATCCGTCCGCACCCATGGCATAGGTTCTTATGGTTTGACCATTCCCATCCGTGGGCCAAATGGCGAACGCAGCCTTTTTCCGTGACTTTGGCGCCTTCCCAGACAGCAATGGACACATTGCGAACTTCTTTCATTCACGAAATGTAGGTCCTTGCAAGCCATCTCCATGAAACTGTGTTTGAGGCGGTCGGTTTTCGAAGGCTCAGCCGTATTCGCAAACTCTCGCGACGAGAGACACAGTGCCTGCAATTGCTCGCAATGGGCCGGATCGCTTCGGGGAGGGGCATGCCGGGGCGGGCAGCCTCAGTAATATACCCGATCTCAATCCGTGAGCCGAGAACCACGTTGGGTCGGGGGCAGGCCTGCTTGCACCGGCATTTCAGGATTAGATGGACCGACTGGGGCGTGAGCGCCCGTCGGTCGATGCTACGGAACCCCGGTCCTTCACCGGTGCAGGCCTTAGCAAGCGCCGCAGTACCTTGAGTTTTTTTGCCGTATCAGTGTGTTGATATTTGCCTGTCCGGCCGCTTAAATCTTCAAAGTCGCTGAAGCCATTTCGACCTTCCGGACATCGGAGCAACATTTATGACCCGCCAACTTTCTCTCCCACGCGAGCGAATTTCCGTGCTTCTCCTAGAAGGTATTAGCCAGACCGCTGTGGACTACTTTTCTTCGTCCGGCTACACCAACCTCGTTCATTTACCGAAGGCGCTCGACGACCAGGATCTTAAGCGCCACATCGCCGACGCTCATATCATCGGCATTCGTTCCCGCACGCAGTTGACGGACGAGATTTTCGAATCCGCCAAGAAATTGATCGCCGTCGGCTGTTTTTCCGTCGGTACGAACCAAGTCGATCTGGATGCTGCGCGGCGGCGCGGCATTCCGGTGTTCAATGCACCTTATTCAAACACGCGATCGGTGGCCGAGCTTGTGATCGGCGAAATTATTATGCTGACACGGCAGATCTTTCCGCGCTCGGCTTCGGCGCATCAAGGTGGGTGGGAGAAGTCCGCTGTCGGCAGCCGGGAGGTCCGCGGCAAAACGCTTGGAATTGTCGGCTACGGCAATATCGGATCGCAACTCAGCGCGCTTGCCGAAAGCATGGGCATGGTCGTGCGCTACTTCGATCTTTCAGATCGGCTGCGCCGGGGCAATTCGGAGTCGATGGCCTCGCTCGGCGACCTTCTCGAGATCTCTGATTATGTGACAATGCACGTTCCCGAAACACCCTCGACGCATAACATGATCACTGAAACCGAATTGCGCCGCATGAAGAAGGGCGCCATCTTCATTAACAATTCTCGCGGGACGGTGGTCGATCTCGATGCGCTTGCGAAAGTCCTTAACGACGGGCATCTGGCGGGTGCCGCGGTGGACGTGTTCCCTAAGGAGCCGGCATCGAACAAGGAGCGTTTTGAGACGCCGTTGCAAGGTTTGAGCAACGTCATTCTGACGCCGCATATCGGCGGCTCCACTGAGGAAGCCCAAGAACGCATCGGCGGAGAAGTTTCAAGGAAGCTGGTCGAGTATTCCGACATCGGCTCAACAATGGGCGCCGTCAACTTTCCGCAAGTGCAACTGCCCGAGCGCCCGAACGGCACGCGTTTCATTCACGTGCATGAAAATCGCCCCGGCATGCTCATCCAACTCAACGAGATCTTCTCGTCGCGCGGGCTGAACATCGTCGCTGAGTTTCTTCAGACGCTTGGCGACACGGGCTATGTGGTGGTCGAGGCCGATGGCATTTCCGAAAATGCCGACGAAATTCTTCAGGCTCTACGCGAAATTCCTGGAACGATACGAACGCGATTAGTCTACTGACAGCTGTTAGGGCCGATCTGTTGCGGGGCAATAAGGGTGTTTTCGCGGGACAAGTGAAGACGTCCAATGCTTAGAATGCTCGATTCCAAGGGCTCGAGCGTTTCTGCCTGGGCAGACTACCGAATGCGACAAAGGAGGGTCGAGCTAACGCGGGACATGGCCAACGTATGCTGGCCGGGCTCGCGAGCATTCGCCCAAAAATACGCACCCATTGATGGTTTGACGGAAGAGTGGATTGGCAGAGCATGAGGCACGTCAGGCCGCTGCGTTTGAGCAGATGGCAGCGGAAGACACCGACCCGCAGGAAGTCTGGAGGACGCGCCGATGACCGACTCCCCCGAAATGATCGTGTTGTTCAACAACAGCCACTTTCGCCTCACGAGCTGCGGCAAGGAGAGCCAGTCTAGCCCGCGTTGGAGAGCATTTTCCTTCGGTTGCGCGAGCGCAGAAGGCGAGGGCGCGCTGAAAGGCCGGGCCGTAGGTCACCGGCCATCTCTCGGCCAGGACGAACATGGCGTTTCGAGCGTCTTTGATCTCTATCGCACGGGACATTCCCGGAAGCAAACTTATAAGGGTGCTATCCCAGGTCGCAGCAAGCATTTCGAATTTCCCTGTCTCACCGGGGCTATGAATGCAAATCGTGCGCAGGTGGTTCCGTGTTTTTCGTGAAATTTTTAAGAGGCGGACGGCGTGAACGAGATCACACTCCTCACGGACGAACTCGCCGAGCTCGAAGCTCAGATCTTCGGCATCGGGATCAGGATGCACTGGGTCGATGGCGTGAAACTGCAGAAGCTGGCGGTGATCCATTGCCTGTGACCGGAGCAATCGGTCTCTGGACTCCCTCGAAAAGCGGGTGGGCAGCATGACGAGAGTCAATTCAGCGCAATCTTGTAACCTTGGCCTCGGCGATCGCCGCGACGAACGCTACTCGGGCTTGTTCCCATGGGTAGGTACCAACCATTGCGTCCCTGCATTTATTAACGGCGTCGAAGTAAGCGACGCCCGAGGCGGCAGGCCAGTTTTCACCAAGCAGGACCGTGGCCTTGTTCGGTGTCCAGACTATCTGCGCCCCGTCGAGCTCGGGAAGTTCGATGATCACGCACTTGTTCCAGCTCTCAACCACGGCTGTTCCTTTTCTTTATGCTTGCTCCCCCGCCGTCAGACGTTGAGCTTCGGTGGCGTGTCGTTCTCATCCGGGTTCGGGTTGGGAACTTCGTCAGGAAGGATGTCGGGCTCCGGTTCCTCGATCGGTGGCTGTGGCACGTCCGGGGGCATGTCCGGCGGGAAATCAGGTTGGGGCGGCCTCGGGATCGGTTCGGTAGGCATCATGATGGACTCCTGTTTAGGAGGGCAACTGATCTCGCGTTGGGATTGTTCCGATCTTTCGGTCAAGGTGCCAGCATGATCAAGCTTCACCTCCCATACCCGTCGGTCTGGGGCATACGACGGCTGGGGCGCGAAGCGCCGGCTGTCGCCGACCTACACGAAATGGCGCACTGACGCTAGTTTCTTCATCAAAGTCGAGGCTGACACTCGGCAGGAACTTCTTCCGTTAGCGATCCGCCGAGCGCATCATGCAGCAAATGCCAGACCGCGGCGTCCGATGGGAGGTGGTTCGTGCGCCGCTCGAATAAGTGACTGCCTGTGCGCGATGCGAAGATAAAGTCCCCATTGACTTGCTAGCGACACATTCGGTCTATAAATACACAGGCATCGATATTTGCTTGTTGAGCTTTGTTTTCTCGCCTTTCGCGTTCAAGCCGACCTTCCCTCTCAAAGTCGATCTATCTGCCTTGGCTGTCACAATGTCGGTCGGGGAATCATGATTTTGAAAGGAATTGTCATGAACACTGGAACCGTAAAGTTTTTCAATAGCGCTAAGGGCTTCGGCTTTATCGAACTCGAGAACGGCGGGACGGACGTATTCGTTCACGCATCTGCTGTCGAACGAGCCGGTCTGCGTTCGCTTGTCGAGGGCCAAAAGGTCACCTTTGACATCGTTCGGGACGCACGCTCTGGCAAGAACGCAGCTGACAACCTCGCAGCTGCCTAAAAAATTCGCTTCTGGCCACTGACCACGGATGTACTGGCAGTGCCGCTGAGGCGTGTGTAGAAGGTCGGGTTTTGCCCGGCCTTTTTTATTGGCAACGTGGTCTGTTTGCCCGCCCGCTCCGCGTTTTCGGCCGGGGAAAAATGGGGCTCGTCTATAAGAGCGACGTTCTCGAACTGTTCTGCGCGTAAGAAGCGCTGGATGCTTGGCTCTCAACCGCTGCGAGATTGCAACGGAAAAGAGGGTCGAATGTTCATTAACCCGTAGGGATTAGAAATCCACTTTTGTACACGCCCCGTTCTCACGCCGTTCGGCGCCTATTAGCGATCAAACTTTCAGTAGAAATTCAGGGTTTTTCTCGGAAGAGAGAAGCGGGTAGCTCGCTAGCTTCGGGGACGCGCATCATTACGTGAGGCGTGCGTTTCACCCATAAATCAGCAAGGCCCCGCCGGAAAAGAGGATCGCGCACCAAGCCATAGAGGGTGCATTGGCGCTCAGAGGGAACCGTTGCCCTCTTAGACAGTTGAACCCTATTAGGCCGCAATTCCTGCTGAGATCTGCCCATGAACCAGTCCTCGAATGGACGAATCTATGACTGCATCGTCGTTGGCGGTGGGCCAGCGGGCCTTACCGCTGCTATATATTTGGCACGCTACCACCTCTCCGTTTTGGTGTTCGACGATCAAGCAAGCCGCGCCGCCAGTATTCCCGTGTCCCACAATCATGCGGGCTTCCCAAACGGTGTGAGTGGCGAAGAGTTGTTGGCTCGTATGCGAACGCAAGCGGAGCGATACGGGGCCTATGTGAGGTATTGTCAGATTACGGAGCTGCGCAAGAGAGGTTCGCTGATCGAGGCGATGTCCCCGATTGGTCATTGGAGGGCGAAAACGGTGCTTCTGGCGACCGGGGTCATCAATCGGCGACCGCAGATGCCGGCGGCCGTTCATGATGACGCGCTAGCCCGGGGGCTTCTGCGGTACTGTCCGGTTTGCGATGGGTTCGAGGTTACGGATAAAACCGTAGGCGTTATAGGGGTTGGGACGAGAGCGTTCCAAGAGGCGATTTTCTTGAGAAGCTATACGCGCCACCTCACCATTATCTCGTGCGAGGATAGGCCTCATTTGAATGAGACGCAGATTTCTGAACTTCAGGAGATCGGCGTCAAGCTGGAGCGCGGTCCCGTGAGTTCCATCGAAATCGCGGGCGATCTTCTCGTCATAAACACACCAGACCATCGTCTCTTCTTTGCTTCGGTCTATCCAGCGTTGGGCTCGGACGTGCGGTCGGATTTAGCATCGCGACTGGGCGCTCGGTTATCACGTGAAGGATGCGTGTCCGTCGATGCCCATCAAAGGACGACCGTGAGCGGCTTGTACGCGGCGGGGGACGTTGTACAGGGGTTGGACCAAATCAGTCGCGCAATGGGGCAGGCGGGCGTTGCCGCCACTGCCATCCGAAACGATCTGTGCGAGCAAGTGTTGCGGGTGCGGTAAAAGAGGCCGGACGGTCTCAGATGCAGTTGGGCCGCCCGGCCTATCATTTGTTGCTCCGATAGTTCCACTGCATAATCTTGAGGCGATCTATCGATCGGCAGCAGTCACCTTAGTTGTGTTCGGAATGACTTCGAGAACCAATCTCAGCTCCACCAGCAGGGCATGATGCTGATCGAGAACTTGGATGCTGATCATAGAAATTGGGTCCTGCGGAAGGCCGTCAGCCGCCATCTCCGCCAGGGTGACCTTTGCCTCTTTGATCGCCGCCTGTTCATCTGCGAATTCGAACGCCCGATCTTCGGCGCTGAACCCTTCCTGATCAGTTGTCCTGAAGTAGAAATTTGGCATGTGATGTTCTCCTACTGTCATATCGATACACGGTCTGCCGCGCAGTCGCTTCAACCTCAGAACCGGAGGGATGGCGCCTAGCGTGTCGTGACCACGTTCTTAAGCAATCGGGTGACATCGACCTCGATCCGCGCGCAATCGGAGTCGAGTTCGGCCACATGACTGGAATTCCGGCCTTCAACTGCCCGCACCTGGTCGCGCTGATGAGCCGCAAATCCGTACGCGCGCAGGAGATCTTTCAGCTCGGGAACGCGCAAAAGCTCGATCTGGGGACGATATGTGGGCAATTGTATCAGTAAGCGCGAGCGCCCTATTGCTTCGAAATCCAACGACGTGCCTCCTAAGTTATGTTTTGGGCATCCAGTCGCGAACGGCGAGAAAAGTTCCTCATGCCACGTGCGGACGGGGGTGTTGAGGCCCCGAAGGGCGACGTTGCCGCGCTTGTAGGGCTAGGCGCTTGCTGTCTTCTCTGTCGACGCTCTCTAGAAAATAACATTGTGTTTGAGGAACCGATTGGAGGTGCCCCGGTTTGGAAGGCCACAGCTACAACGGAGTATCCAATGGCAGGATCAACGGAACCACCCTGCTCCGCAGGGCGGCGGCCAGCAGAGTCGCCAGGAGTGACCAAGGCAACGACCAGGGTGGCCAGCAAGGGGGCCGCAGCGAGATCGAGGTGGCACGGGTACTCCTCTTCCAAGAGTTTCCAACCTGAGGCATGGCCGATGACCGACCATCAGGTTAAGCAATGATCGCCAACATTTGTCTTAACTGTAGTTGCGGGACCTTCGCCATTTGCTCCGCGTTATACACACCGCAACGCGGCGCACGTCCAGCCATGTCTGAGCGGCCTTCGTTAATGGCACGAAAGGAGAAACCCACCGGCAGGCGTGACTGCGGGCATGGTCTGATCCCTAGCTAATTGTGGAGATCTGAATGAAAATACTGCGCGACAACGGCCTGACGATCGTATTGCTGCTGGCCTCGTTGGGCACGGTGGTGGGCATGCTCTTTACCGGACTCCACGTCTATAACGACGAATTGGCCGAACACGGAGGGCAAATGGTAACGCTGCCAGCTTACCTTATAAGCGGTCATTTCCTCTCCGCCTTGTTCGAGAATTGGGAGTCGGAGTTTTTGCAGATGAGTGCCTATGTGGTGCTTACGGCGTTCCTGTTCCAGCGCGGCTCAGCAGAGTCAAAAGATCCCGACGAGCCGTCATCCCAGAATAGCAACCCTGCGGACGACCAAGACAACGCCGAAGCACCGCTGCCCGTAAGAATGGGCGGCATGGCAAGCTCTCTCTACTCCTATTCGCTCGGTTGGACATTGTTTCTCCTCTTCGTACTCAGCTTTCTAATGCACGTGAGGGAGAGCGCGTCTGCGCAGGCGGTTGAGGCCATGCTGCATGGGCAGCAAGCACCTTCGATTGGCGAACAATTCTTCAGTGCGAGGTTGTGGTTTGAGTCTTTCCAAAATTGGCAATCGGAATTCTTATCGACTGCAGTTCTCGTCGTCCTATCGATTTTTCTGCGGTTTCGTGGGTCCCCTGAGTCGAAGACGGTCTCCGACCCTCATTCCAAGACAGGAGCATAGACAGGTAAAAGGGCCGGCGGATATTTACTTTTGGATGTCCTAGCGCTGACAATCCGTTCACGACAGCGCTCGAGAAAAACCAGGTTCCGCTGCTGCGCCGACCATCGCGATGGCAGCTACTCTGGCTGTTTCCATGGTAGAATGTTTCCGCGTCGTTCATCGACAGGTGGAGTGGCAGCGCTACGCTCACTCGCCGCCGCGCTCGCGGCTTGCCGAACCATGCGGCGCACCCGCCTTGGTAGCCCTGATAACGGTGTTCCGATTCCCTGCGCGGGCTCGCAATTCCGCGGTAGCCCAGCCCGCGCAGAATTTCTGACCGATTTCGCGGGGAGAAGGACCTTGGTCGTGGAAGACGTCCGCCCCAGCTCCTGGGCTCGGCGAAAGATTCATCTGTTGCACCAAGCCGGGCGTTAAGGAGGCGGTGCTGTGAACACGAAGCTGCATACTGACGGATCATTTCAAGCCGTGCGTCAGGCGATCGACGATGCGGGCCAGGCGTTCGCGGGCGGAGGCGCCGATCATCATCGCGACGCCCTGCAACACCTTGGTCGCGTTGTAATGAACTCACTGGCTGAGATCATTGAAACTGACGGCGGCACAGATGGTCCGACGGCATCGCCCAGGATATCGAGGATTGTTATCAAAGGGTCATCGATGAAGAAGAAGCCGCGGAACCGGACAACGCAGCGCGGCAATCTACTCAGGGAACGATGAACCCTCGACAGCAGGGAGGGGGGGCGATGAGCACTGGCCCGGACCTGCTGCAGATTTCCCTTGCACGCATAAACATGGAGCGCTCCGAACTCGAAGAGGCCGGCGTGATCGATAAGGGTATCGACGGCGACAAAGCATAGTCGAACTTCGGACGCGACATTGATACTTTCATTGTCAAGCTGCCGCAAAGTCGACTCGCTGCGTTAGCCGCGATGATCCAGAGACGAGCAAATCGTCAACGTTGACGGCATCTGGGGGGAATGCGGGATGGCTCGTTGAGCGACGGCTAGGAGCGGACCGTGGCGCGCGCTAGCGGCAACAGAGGTGCCGTTGCCGGCAGTGTCAACAGCCCGTGATTATTTCCTGACCCACGGAACGTGCTTCCTGCTCGATGGTTGGGTAGGTCTCTCTCAATAAAATGATCGGACCCTAAAATTCCTGAGAAGACATTGAACGACCTCTTCCTTGACACGCTGAAAGATATCTACTTTGCCGAAAAGCAAATCGTGAAGGCCCTTCCTAAAATGGCCCGCGCCGCCCAGTCGGAAGAGGGCAAAGCTGGTTTCCTGCAGCATCGTGATGAGACTGAAGGACAGATCGAGCGTCTCGAGCAGGTGTTCGAACTGATTGGCAAATCTGCCCGCGGCAAGACCTGCGAAGCCATCCAAGGGCTCATCGCCGAAGGCGAAGAAATCATGGAAGAATACAAGGGCACGGCCGCACTGGATGCCGGCCTCATTTCGTCGGCCCAAGCCGTCGAACACTATGAAATTGCCCGCTATGGGACGCTCAAATCGTGGGCCGCTCAGCTTGGCCTCGATGCGGCCGTCCCGCTCCTCGACGCTAATCTCCAGGAGGAGATCGCCACCGATCAGAAGTTGACGGCACTTGGTGAGGTTGCGGCAAACCCGAAGGCGTCCAAGCGGGCGGCCGAGTAGACCACCTCAACGAAAAGCCGCGCACATAGTTGGTTTTTCATTTCGCATCGGCGTTGGACGGTCGGTGGCGCATTGCGACGGCACACGCCGGACGACACAACGCCCCTACCGTTGCAGACTGCACGCAGCCGAGGCATCTCATCACCCTTTTTGCCGACGGGCATGGAACCTTTTCATGCGGCAATGTTTGGGTGAAGGCGCTCTCAACCGTAACCGCTCCAGAACAATCACGATCTGGGTTCATGGTTAGCAGCGGTTGGGCCGCGTTTAGCTTAAGGAGGTACGTCGATGGGTCGCGGTATTCTACTCTGGCTACTTGGTGTCCCGATACCGATCATTATTCTGTTGATGCTTTTCATGCGATAGGAGGCTGCCATGGCACCGTCAGTGCTTGCCGATGTTTCAACACCGGCCGAATCATCCGTTCCAGCCGTCAGCTGGGCGCCGATCATTGCAGGTGCCTTCGCGGCCTCTACATTGACGCTCATTCTCATGCTCGTTGGCTCAGGCCTTGGCCTTACATTGATATCACCGTGGTCTGGGGAATCCGCCAGCGCCACCACTTTCGCGGTCTCAAGCGCCATCTGGCTGGTGATCGTCCAATGGCTCTCGTCGGGCCTGGGCGGCTATCTGACCGGGCGCTTGCGCACCAAATGGGTCGGGCTTCATACCGACGAGACCTTTTTCCGTGATACAGCGCATGGTTTTCTGGCCTGGGCGCTAGCAACGATGCTTGTCGTGTTCGTCCTCGGCTCCGCCACCTCCGCTGCAGTCGGAACGGGGGTGAAGGCAGTTTCCTCAGTCGCGTCAGGCGCGGCCCTTGGGGCGTCAGCGGGCGCAACGAGCGGTCCTGAGGTGGGCGATTCGAACGGGATGCCGTCTTATTTTGTCGACTCCCTTTTCCGTCCAACCGATCCCGCTCGCCTGACGGCGCCGGGCGCCGAGGGCGATGGAGCCGCAGCAGCGCAAGCTTCCCGAATTCTGGTCGCGAGCGCTGCGGCTGGCGAAATGTCGCCGGAGGACAAGACGTATCTGGCCCAGTTGGTCGCGGCACGTACCGGGTTATCGGAGGCCGATGCGACAACCCGGGTCGATACGGTACTTGCGCGGATCGAAGAGGCCAAGGTCGCCGCTCAAAAAGCTGCTGACGCTGCCCGAAAGGCGGCTGCGACATTTGCCCTTGTCGGCGCCTTATCTCTCATCATCGGAGCATTCATAGCGAGTGCCGCAGCCGCCCTTGGTGGACGACAACGGGATGACCTCGAAACGCTTTCCTGAGGGTCCTTTAGCTAAGCTTTGCATTCTACCTCTTCCTCGACGTCCTTTTTGCCGGGGCAATGGTTGCCTCGGCATCGCTGATCGACGTGTAGGCGGCGCCGCGATTTCACTATCGCTCTGCTTGCTCTACTGCTCGTCGTCACGACGAAGACCAAGGTGCTTGGCAGGTCTGACCCAACTGATCCAAAGGAGACCACGATGAAAGCCCTTTGCTGGCATGGTAAGAACGACATCCGGTGTGACAGCGTCCCCGACCCGCAGATCGAGGATAGCCGCGATGCGATCATCAAGATGACGGCCTGCGCAATCTGCGGCTTTGGGTCACGAGTTCATGGGCGAGGTCGTCGAAGTCGGGAGCGACAACAAGAAGCTCAAAGTTGGTGATCGGGTCGTCGTGCCCTTTACGATTTGCTGTGGCGAATGTCCGCAATGTCTCAAAGGCAACTGGTCTCTATGCGAGCGCAGCAATCGTACCCCCGAGAACGCGGCGAAGGCATTCGGCTATCCGACAGCGGGTCTGTTCGGCTATTCTCATCTAACCGGCGCTTACGCCGGCGGTCAGGCCGAGTACGTCCGCGTCCCCTATGCCGATATTTCGCCTATCATCATTCCGGGCGGAATGACCGATGAGCAGGCTCTCTTTCTCGGCGACATCTTTCCAACCGGTTGGATGGCCGCTGCGAATTGCGAGATCGAAGCCAGCGACATTGTCGCGGTGTGGGGATGTGGCCCGGTCGGCCAGTTTTGCATTAAAAGCGCATTCATGCAGGGCGCCGCCCGCGTCATTGCCACTGATAATGTACCGGAGCGGCTCGCTCTGGCGCAGTCGGCTGGCGCCGAAATCATCAATTTCGATGAAATCGACTGCACGATTCCCGATTATATCAAGGAAATGACTGGCGGGCATGGCGCGGAGAAGTGCATCGACGCAGTTGGCGCCGAGTCTCATGCCACCGCCTCGTTTGACGCCATCGTTGACAAAGTTAAAGCAGCGACACTGATGGGAACCGACCGACCCCACGTGCTGCGCGCGGCGATTATGGCGTGTCGGCCGGGCGGAATCGTCTCCGTGCCTGGCGTCTACGGGGGCGTTCTCGACAAAATTCCGTTCGGCGCGGCGATGAACAAGGGGCTGACCATCCGGACGGGGCAGACGCATGTCAATCGCTATTCGCTCGAGCTGCTTCGCCGGATCGAAGAGGGCGAAATCGACCCCGGCTTTATCATCACGCACCGTGCGACGCTTGAGGATGGTCCCGGTCTCTACGAGACCTTCCGTGATAAGAGGGATGGTTGCATCAAGGTAGTGCTGACCGCCTGACGGTTCACGGCGGCCGCGGGGAAAGGACACAGACGACCGTGCCCAGGCAACGAGAACGACCCCGAGCATCAACATTGTCGGCATTTGCGACAAAATGCTCTCGCAAAGCCCTCGTCATTCTTGACGGGTCACGGCGTGCGCTAGGAAACAGGGGGGCGAGCCGTTAACGGGCCGAGGGCGGTCGTCGGCATAACAGCAACGACAAAGATGCCAGAACGGTCGCGCGAGACAAGTAGAAGAGGCCTGAGCTTAGGTCGCTACACCAGTGACAGGGTTCACTTCCGGTTTTTCACTCGTATCCTTGGCGTCAGGAGGTTGAACGGTTGGCGGCGCGATCGATTCCTCGTCGCGGTGCTTTTTGCGATCGGCGGGGTGATGGACGTCTTCCGGCTTCGCCTGCTCAGGCTTTGCATTGGTGACTTTGGTTGCCATAGCGATACTCCTTCCCAGTACAACGGCCCTGGATAGGTGCGGGTTCCGCATACGGAGGGTTTCCATGTCATTTGATCGCGAAAAAGCTGGCCCCGAAAGGCGACTAACGAGCCCACAAGGCTCCGGTGTCAACGAGGGATCAGAAGCAGACCTTGTAACCTCGGCCGACGAAAAAGGTGGCTTCTCACCTTCAATTCTGCCTCGTCAGGTACACGATGGGCGCGAATGCTGACTAGCTCTATAGGCCGATCGGCCACCAACTCCCACCTCAGGTGGCGCGATCTCCGTTTGGTTCAGCAATTCCTGCGTTGAAGAGTGCTCCTGAACTTCGCCAATCACGTAGCTGTCGTGGCCGACAGCAGGGACGTCGCAGGCTGCTTCGATGAGGTCAGAGACGAAGAACGGGATTTCGCTGGCGTCCATCTGACGTCGCCTTCAGTCATGTTTGGCCCTACTCTGAGGGCGGGGAACTGAGCGGCCGCCCGGATCGATAGGAGCGAAGCTCACGCGTAACCCGCTGGACACGATTAATCTGGTCATTCACCTGCGTGACCGGGATCGCCACTACCGTGAGCGGGACCGTCACCAGTGCCGGGGTCGCCGCCACCGCCGTGGCCCGGATCATCCCCCTCCGTGCCGGGGTCGCCGCCACCGCCGTGACCCGGATCACCACCGCCCGTGCCGGGGTCGCCGCCACCGCCGTGGTCCGGATCACCCCCGCCCGTGCCGGGGTCGCCAACATTGCCGTGGCCCAGATCGCCAGCGCCGGGGCCGCCGCCACCGGTAGATGGGGTGCCTGGGTTTCTGCCAGCACCCGTTTTGGTGTCGGTCTTACCCGGATTGCCTTTCGATATTGTCGGGACGATTGCACTTGTCACCGCGGCCGACAGCGGCTCGCATTGTTCTTCTGCAGCCTCGACCATCCGGTTTGCCGGCCCACGGGGACTGCACTGCCCGGGGAAAACGGAGCGCTCAATCATCTGTCCTTGTGCTGGGGTGGCTGTCGATAAAAACCCGGCCGACACCAGGGCCAGACCGGTGCTTATCAGAAGTTCACGTATCGCGTTCATTTTCGCCTCACTAAATTAGCTTCATGCAAAATAAACTTGAGTGAGGGAAATGGTTCCGTCCGACGCGTGGCATGGGACCTTTGTCAGCGCCTGTGGGACCAAGGTCCCATGTGGAGGATCTTGGCCCGCGTCTGAAAGCGAACCGCAGGAACGGAAAGGCTGTTCTGGTGTCGTTGTCAGTCCAGGGCGGAGTAATAAAATCGCTGCGCGAATAGTCTATTGCTAGGGGCTGGCACGGAGAAACGGAGCCTGGAAGCGACCGAGCGATCACAAAAAGGAATGGCCCCGTCGCGGGACGACGAGGCCAGAGGCGCTTATCGAAGAGACTTCACTTGGGGACGATCGTGAAGCTCGGGCCTGATCTCGATCGGGGAAACGGGATAAGGACAATTGAGAAACGCTTTCGTTATGAGAGTTCCTGGCCTCCAATAAGAAACGGTCCTGAAGTCAACGACGGGGCCGAGGACAGTGTGCTTTGTTGGGCCAGGAGGTTGGAAAAACGCTGGGCCCTTCCCGACCTTGATCGGTTCCTGTCTCTGTGCGGCGATGGCGCTGGGCCTCAGTTTCGCTAAGGCCATCAGGCGCGTAGTTTTTGAAGTGGTAGGCAACGGTAAAAGGCAGCGCCTCCAGAGGGCGGGCAAGTGTGGCCCGCGGGGGGCGGGGTTTTGATTGTTATTCAATCACCCGTTGAACCAGTGCCGGGATCCCCGCCGCTGCCGGTGCCATGATCGCCGCCACTGCCGGTGCCGGGATCGCCGCCACTGCCGGTGCCAGGATCGCCGCCACTGCCGGTGCCAGGATCACCGCCGCTGCCGGTGCCGGGATCACCGCCGCCGCCGGTGCCAGGATCGCCGCCGCTGCCGGTGCCCGGATCACCGCCGCTGCCGGTGCCAGGATCACCGCCGCTGCCAGTGCCGGGATCACCGCCGCTGCCGGTGCCGGGATCGCCGCCACTGCCGGTGCCAGGATCGCCGCCGCTGCCGGTGCCGGGATCACCGCCACTGCCGGTGCCGGGATCACCGCCGCTAACAGGAGTACCCGGGTTGGTGTTACCGCCCGGACTGGTGGCGGTCCGATCCGTTTTGCCATTCGTTGTTGTCGGGGCGATTGCGTTTGTCGCCGGCAATCGCTCACATTGTGCTCCTCCGGCTCCATTGATCTTGTTTGCGTCTCCAATCGGGCCACACTGACCCGGGAAAATGGAGCGCTCGGCGATTTTCCCTTGCGCCGGGACGGCTATGAATAAGAAACCTGCCGACACCACGGTCAGACCGGTGCTTATCAGAAGTCTATGTATCGTGTTCATTTCGACCTCACTAATTTAGCTATATGTTATGTAATCTTTGGTGAGGAGAAAGGTTCCGTCGGACGACTCGGCTTAAAAACTTGCCTACAGGGCTAGGGTACTATCCTGAGTGTTTTGGGCGCCGTTTAGGGGCGAGCTTTAGTTCCTCCGGTTGAACAACGAGATGCTGCGACCGTCGTGTCTAAACGAAGCAAACTGCTTCCGCGAAATCTTGGGGGCATGAAAAGGAATGGCCCCGTCGGGGCGCGACGAGGCTAGGGGATCTTGTCGAGAGACTTCACTGGGGAAATTTGTGGGAGCCCTGCGCCTAACCCTCTATCGGGGAAACGGTATCAAGACAAAGTGAGAACACTCGCATCTTGAAATAGTACCTGCGCGCCAAAAGAAATGACCCCGTCCCTTTGGACGGGGTCTTAGAGCGCGCGTGGTATACGAACCGTGCTACACAATAGGACTCCATTCTTAAAACTATCGATGGAAGCCCTGCCTTTGATCCGTTGCGGGAATCGATCATCGGTATTCGAGAACGGTTGCCGATGCGGAATGTTCCCTCGGCGGCGGAGGACCACCAGCCTGAAACTTTTACGCGGCCATATGGGACTGAAGCCCGATGGCGGAATCGAGAGCCTGTCTCGCTTCGCTTTTGAAAACGCCAGGTTTGCGCAGGCCCGCCCGACCTTTACCCTGTCGCGTTTGCCGCAACTTGGGTGAGCTGCCCTCAGCAGCAGGCGCAACCCGGCGGTTCCGAACCAGATAGCGTTCTGGTAGGGAGGTTTCATCCGTATTTCCAAACCGATACTCATCGCGATGAAGTTTGCAAGCAGGTCAGCGGGCCTGCTGGTACGTGGAATGTTGCGTTTTGGCGCAAGCCGTTTCGAAGACCCTTCGTGTGAAGGCAAGATCTTGGAGGCCAAGATCTTGGATTGCGAGTTTGGGCCGAATGCGCACTGACATCTCGCATAAAAGGAGTGGAGTGCGCGCCATATCGGGCTTCGACGAAGCCTCAAAGGTGAGTGCTCAAAAGGTGAGTGTGCAATTACGCCGCCTTCATTCTCCCATCGATTGATGGGTTCAAGTTTTGTCACTGCGGGCAGGGGCGAGTTTCAGCTCGATACAGGCCTGCCTTGGCAGCCCGATCCTTGCTTTGTGAACCTGACTAACAAAGCTTCCAGCGACGGCGAAAGAACTTAAAGCCGCTTGATCGGCAACGCTCGAATGACAATCTCTTGCTGGCCAAACGCACACTCCAATTCATGGCGATAAACCCGCCACCATAGCTGGTCGAGGTTTTCTGTCATTACTTCCGCCACAACGATCTGATCACGCTCCATTTCAGCTCCGGATACCCAATTTCCTTCCGCGGGAGCATTCCTGTAAAACGTTATGCCGCCGAAGGCCTCCGCAAGTTGATGCCGAACGGTATCGAACATTTGGGAACCGAACGGTTGCCCATCTTGTCGTTTGAGAGGCAGTAAGATCTGGATAAGATGCATGTCCGGTTCCTTGATTTCGAGCAGTCCAATCCTCTAATTGCCAGGTGGTTTCTTCCAGCGAGATAAAAAGCCACAGTCATCGTCAATGACCTGCCCCTCGTAGGATCAGAAATGCTTGCGGACCACTGCTCTCACTCTTCGCGTAAAGTCATTGCCGTGTTTCGTTAGACGCCGCCAACCCACCCTGCAAAGCACCGCGTTCAACCACCAGGACCGAGAAATGCGCCTGCGGAAACAGTATCGGCTGCAACTCCCGCGGCTTCAATCGCCTCCTGCTTGGCCGCAGCGATGCTTGTGGTGGTAAGTCTTTTCATACCGCTCGACATGCGTCCGTGCTTGCAGGCTTCCACATTGAACAGGGGAGGGTGAGCCAACAAGGGATTTGCAAACCCTTCGATCCCGCCGGTATCGCGACACCTCATGCCTTAGGGTCTTGTTTCTCTCCCGCGCTTTTGCCGTCGGAGCTTCGCGAACGCTCCTCGAAACGTTCCTCCCCTTTTGCCAAGGGGCTTCCTTTTTGGAGTTCAATCCGGCGCTCCTCTCGTTGGGCACTCTCTTGAAGCCCTCGCGCAGACTCGTTGCCCTCGGGTTGTTCATCCCTCGGCCCTTGAGCCGAGAGCGCCTCGGAGGTCGACTTTTGTTCGGCGTCAGGCATTGCTGAACTCGCGCTCGCGGACTCATCGGCCGAGCGAAATCTCTTCAAAGCTGCGCGAACCTCATCTTCTTCCCATCCGGCCTCGACGGCCGCGGCGACCCATTCGGTTTCGAAGTCTTGCCAACTGTCCCGCCCTTCATGAGCTGAAAGAATGGACGAGAAGCACTGGTAACAGTCGGCCGACCTCTCCAACGTGCCCTTCGCAGTTCTTGGGGATGCAATGTATGTCATGATCTCGGACCTCGTATCTGACGGAGCGATCAGGCAGCGAAGTGCAAGGACCTGCATTCGCTATCACTGGCGCGCAAACCTTCGGCCTTTCAAAATGTTCCTGGGAATTTCAAACGGAGGGTACGTCGTCGGCCAGGCAAAAAGGCGTGACATGGAGCCGTTGCCGCACGATCGGAAACTCCTGAAGATCCGTGCAGCCGACGTCGTTGCGCGCGCTTCACCCAGGTTACGTAACAATCCTCTCGCGGGGGGCCCTCTAACCACAGGCTCATCGCCTATGAACCGCCTTGCCCAGGCTTGCAAGGAATTCGCCACCTGAACTCCTCCCGGCGTCTGGCGCGATGAACTCTATCAACCCTTGAACGAGCGCAGGTGTCTTTTCACATTTGGACGGAACCACCGTCTCTCGTGCGGGTTTCACTGATGGCCGGCCGCCAAGTTCGTTCCGATGGAGAAGTTGCAATGGTAAATATCAAAGCAAAGGGGTTTGAAAACCTCGCGCAGTTGCAAGAACATCTGGCTGAGCTCGAGGAAGAAAGCCCTGCAGACGAGCAGGTGCCGGAAGCCTCCCCTTCCCCACAGGAGCAGATCGCAGAATTGCGCCGAGAGCTCGCTCAATTGCAGGCGCGGCTGGTGCCAATTCACGCGAAAACAGAGGGGTTGGACGTTCCATCGCGCCGGGACGTCCATATGTGGTTGAGGATCGTCATAGCGGCGGCGACAACGCTCGTACTCGCCCGCGTGGTTCAACACTTTCGTCCCGGAGCACCGGGTGCAGCGATCCTACGGTTGCTTACGGCTCGACGTGACGGCAGAATCTGATCCCTACAGGCAAAAGGCCACGGTGAATACATCGGGAGGATCCTATGTCGAACGACAATGGAACGGATGACAGAAATAGCCAGCCAACAGCACCTGGAACCACGTTCGGACGCTCGCTCGAAAGCCAGGCGCAAATGGCGGACGCGCGAGTTGTTGCGACTGGTGAAGCGGTCGAAACCCTCAACGTCTACCGGCTTGTTCCCATTGCGGAGGCAAATGATCCCCGCTGGGCAAACGCTCCACCGCACGGCGTGGTTGTGGTGGCTGCGCGCACTGCCGGGGATGCCCGGGTTGTGGCGGCCGGCGGCGAGCTGGATTTCATGGAGGTCGACGCGGCTCCTGCGGAGGACGTAACGACGCTGCAGGCAAGTGCGTTTCGATCCGAAAAACTTTACAGCGTGGTCGAGATTGAAAGAGGAAGATCGGATCTCAGGAGGGGCGTGCTTTCCGGTGCGATCTCGGTCGGCAACATCCGGCCGACTCAGGAGTAGAATCATGTAATCCGTTACCGTCGCCAACATCTTGCGACCAACCTTGGGTCGGGGGAGACAATTTCCACCGCCTTGTACTGTCTGCATTCCACCCATTGATGTTGAGAAGGGGGCCGAGACAAGTGGCGCGGCATTGACCGGGATGTCCCCCGCCTCTTCTGCTTTGTGCAACTTGGCTTTTCTTCGTCGAAGGCATCGCGTCCCATTGGACCAGAGCGTTCCAACAAGCCGCGCGGTGCCCATGGCAATTTGTGGGTCGAGCGGTAGATCTATCTTGCCTCAACGGAGAACACCAAGGTGGGAAGACAAAGTGGCGATGTCCGGCGTGACAATATGGGCTCAGTCGATCCTCTGGACCCGGCAATCATGGCGGGCGAAGACGCACGCGCCTTGTTCGAAGCACTGCTCGCGATGAAGCGAGGAGACTTCTCGGTCAGGATGAGGCTTGACCTGGATGGTATCACAGGAAAGATAGCCGATACCTTCAACGACCTGGTCGCCGCCAACCAGAAGATGGCTCAGCAGCTAGCGCACGTTGGTCAAGTGGTGGGGCGCGACGGACGCACAAGCACCCGAGTCCGCTTCGGGCTTTCCGACGGGTCCTGGTCCGATATGGAAGACTCCATCAATACGCTGATCGATGATCTCGTATGGCCCACGGCTGCCGTAACCCGTACGATTGCCGCAGTCGCCAAAGGCGATCTTTTGCAGACCGTTCCGCTCGACGTCGATGGTCGCCTCCTCAAGGGGGAGTTTTTAAGATCCGCGAATATCGTCAATACGATGATCAAACAGCTCAGCGTATTCACCTCGGAAGTCACGCGCGTCGCCCGTGAAGTCGGCACTGATGGCAAGCTCGGCGGCCAGGCGCAGGTCCCTGAAGTCACCGGCGTCTGGAAGGACCTCACCGAAAGCGTCAACTCGATGGCGTCAAACCTGACGGCACAGGTGCGCAATATCGCCGAGGTTACGATCGCGGTTGCCAACGGCGATCTGTCGAAAAAGATCACCGTCGATGTCCGCGGCGAAATCTTGCAGTTGAAAGAGGCCATAAACACGATGGTGGATCAGCTTCGCTCTTTCGCCTCGGAGGTAACGCGTGTTGCACGCGAAGTGGGAACGGAAGGAAAGCTCGGCGGCCAAGCGCTCGTGCCAGGCGTTGCCGGGACCTGGAAGGACTTGACGGACTCCGTCAACGCCATGTGCGGCAATCTAACGGCCCAGGTTCGAAACATTGCACAGGTCACGACCGCGGTTGCCCGAGGAGATCTCTCGCGCAAGATCACTGTCGACGTGTCGGGAGAAATCCTTGAGCTCAAGGAAACCATCAATACGATGGTCGACCAGCTGAATGGCTTTGCAGGGGAGGTAACGCGCGTCGCCCGTGAGGTTGGCACCGAGGGGCGTCTGGGCGGGCAAGCACAAGTCCCAGGCGTTGCCGGCACGTGGAAGGACTTGACCGACAGTGTGAATTCCATGGCTGGTAACCTCACGGCTCAGGTTCGAAACATCGCCGAGGTGTCGACCGCCATCGCCAACGGCGACCTTTCACGCAAGATTACCGTCGACGTGAAAGGCGAGATCCTTCAACTGAAAGAAACGCTCAACACCATGGTGGACCAGTTGAACCGTTTCGCTTCCGAAGTTACTCGCGTCGCCCGCGAAGTCGGTACCGAGGGCAAGCTTGGCGGTCAAGCACAGGTTCCAGGCGTTGCTGGCACCTGGAAGGATCTCACTGAAAATGTGAACTTCATGGCATCGAACCTGACGGGCCAGGTGCGAAACATTGCCGAAGTCACGACGGCCGTGGCAAGGGGCGATCTTTCGCGCAAGATCACCGTCGACGTCAAAGGCGAAATCCTAGAGCTCAAGAATACCATCAATACGATGGTCGATCAGCTCAATGCCTTTGCCGGCGAGGTTACACGCGTGGCGCGCGAGGTCGGGACGGAGGGCAAGCTTGGGGGGCAGGCGCAGGTCTCCGGTGTCGCGGGCACCTGGAAGGACTTGACCGATAGCGTCAACTCGATGGCCGGCAACCTGACGGACCAGGTCCGCAACATCGCCGAGGTCGCGACCGCGATTGCCAACGGCGATTTGTCGCGCAAGATCACCGTCGATGTCCGCGGCGAAATCTTGCTCCTGAAGGACACGCTCAACACGATGGTCGATCAGCTGCGCTCGTTCGCGGGGGAGGTGACCCGTGTGGCGCGCGAGGTCGGTACCGATGGCCGACTGGGTGGCCAGGCTGTTGTTCCCGGTGTCGCCGGCACATGGAAAGATCTGACCGACAACGTCAATCTGCTTGCGGCCAACCTGACGACCCAGGTGCGCAACATCGCCGAAGTCACCACGGCTGTCGCGCGCGGTGATCTCTCCCGAAAGATCACGGTCGACGTCAAAGGGGAAATCCTCGAACTCAAAAACACCATCAACACGATGGTCGATCAGCTCAACGCCTTTGCAGGCGAAGTGACGCGTGTGGCCCGCGAAGTGGGTACCGAGGGAAAGCTCGGCGGACAGGCGCAGGTGCCGGGTGTCGCTGGAACCTGGAAGGACTTGACCGACACGGTAAACGTCATGGCTGCCAATCTGACTGAGCAAGTTCGTGGTATCGTGAAGGTGGTGACTGCTGTTGCAAACGGGGACCTCAAGCAGAACCTGACGGTTGCCTCCAAAGGCGAAGTTGCCGCTCTTGCCGAGACGATCAACAACATGACGGGTACGCTTGCAACCTTCGCCGACCAGGTCACGAGCGTGGCGCGCGAAGTGGGTGTCGAGGGCCGGCTCGGCGGGCAGGCAAACGTTCCTGGCGCCGCCGGGACCTGGAAAGACCTCACAGGCAACGTCAACTTGCTCGCGGCAAACCTGACGACGCAGGTCAGAGCGATCGCTGAGGTGGCGACGGCTGTGACGAAAGGTGACCTGACGCGTTCAATCCAGGTCGAGGCCCGCGGCGAGGTGGCCGAGTTGAAAGACAACATCAACACGATGATCGGCAACCTAAGGCTCACGACGGAGCGCAACACCGAGCAAGACTGGCTTAAGACTAACCTGGCCCGGTTTACCAATATGTTGCAGGGGCAGCGCGACCTGACATTGGTCGGGCGGATGCTGCTGTCCGAGCTCGCAGCGCTGGTCGGCGCACACCAGGGCGTCATCTATAAGGTTGATAGCGACGAGCGCCGGTCGACACTTTCGCTTTTGTCGACTTATGCCCACGGGATCGATGCTACCCACCCGGCGCGTCTGGATTTTGGTCAGGGGTTAATCGGACAATGCGCGAGCGATGCACGCCGTATTCTCATTACCAATCTGCCGGACAACGTCGTTCCGATCAGTTCAGGCGTGTTTTCCGCACTTCCCAAGAGCGCGATTGTGCTGCCCGTTCAATTCGAGGGTCAGGTCAAGGCAGTCATCGAACTAGCCTCGGCTGGCGATTTTACAGACCTGCAGTTGTCGTTCCTGGACCAGCTGACGACATCGATCGGGATTGTGCTCAACTCGATTGAAGCGAACATGCAGACAGAGGGACTGTTGAAGCAATCGCAGCAGCTGGCAACGGAACTTCAAACCCAACAGAGAGAGTTGCAGCAGACCAACGAGCAACTTGAACAAAAAGCACAGCAGCTCGAAGAGCGAAACGTCGAGGTCGAAGGCAAGAACCAGGAAATCGAGCAAGCCCGCCGGGCTCTGGAAGAAAAAGCGACCGAACTTGCACTGACATCGAAATACAAATCCGAGTTCCTTGCCAACATGTCCCACGAGCTGCGGACGCCGCTAAACTCGATCCTCATTCTGGGTCAGCAACTAAGCGACAATCCCGACGGAAATCTGTCGGGTAAGCAAGTGGAGTTCGCCAAGACAATTCACGGAGCCGGCACCGATCTCCTCAACCTCATCAGCGATATCTTGGACCTTTCGAAGATCGAGTCCGGGACGGTTTCGGTCGATGCTGAGGAGATATTCATCAACAACCTGCTGGAGATGATGTCGAGGCCATTCCGCCACGAGGCCGAAAACCGCAACCTCAGCTATTTGGTGGAGATCGGCGACGACGTTCCCAGAAGCGTCATCACAGACTCCAAGCGATTGCAGCAGATCCTCAAGAACCTGCTGTCGAACGCGTTCAAGTTCACCGCAGAGGGCGGCGTGACGCTACGGGTGACCGCGGCAACGGAGGGCTGGTCTTCGGATCACCCCTCGCTCCAACACGCTCCCTCAGTGATCGCGTTCGAAGTGTCTGACACCGGGATCGGCATTTTGCCGGAGAAGCAACGCATTATCTTCGAGGCATTTCAGCAGGCTGACGCTTCGACCAGCCGCAAATACGGCGGCACCGGGCTCGGTCTCGCCATTAGTCGAGAACTAGCAAACCTCCTTGGCGGAGAAATTCAGTTGCGCAGCACCCCCGGGATCGGCAGCACCTTCACGCTCTTTCTACCGCTGACATATGTGGGTGCGTCGACGGCGCTCAAATCTGTTCCTGCTCCAACCAATGTGGTGCAACTGGCGGAGGCTGCAGCCGCATGGCGCGGCGAGAAAGTGGCTGAACAGATGGATGATGATCGCGGCGTGATTGAACCCGGCGACGTTGTTCTTCTGATCATCGAAGACGACGCTCACTATGCGCGGGTTCTTGTCGACCTTGCCCGTGACAACGGCTTCAAGGTCCTGGTCGCCAGCCGCGGTAGCGACGCATTGGATCTCGCCCATGAGTTCAAACCCGCCGCGATATCGCTCGACATCTTCTTGCCGGACATGCTCGGATGGACCGTACTGAGCCATTTGAAGCAGAGCGCGGCAACACGACACATCCCGGTCCAGATCATCAGTCTCGATGAAGACCGGCAGCACGGCCTCGCGCGAGGTGCCTTCGCGTTCATGACCAAGCCCACCACCGCACATAGCGTGGGCAAGGCTTTTTCGCGATTAAGAAACTACGCCGAGCCCCGTCGCAAACGCCTCCTTCTCGTCGAAGACAACGAGGCCGAGCGCATGAGCGTCACCGCACTCCTTGGTGACCATGACATCGACATTGCGAGCGTGGGGTCCGGTGCGGAGGCTCTGGTCGCCCTCCGTAACGATCCCATCGACTGTGTGGTTCTAGACCTGACGCTCCCCGACATGACCGGCTTTGAGGTTCTGGAGAAGATTCGGGACGACGATGACATCGTTGAAGTGCCGGTTGTCGTATTCACGGGGCGAGAACTCTCTCCGGAGGAAGACGCACGACTACACTCCATGGCACGCAGCGTCGTCGTGAAGGGAGTGGAATCGCCGGAAAGACTCCTCGACGAAACCGCGTTGTTCCTCCATCGGGTGGTAGCTGACATGCCCGCGGCGAAGCAAACCATGCTCGAAGAGCTGCACAGTTCGGATGAGGATCTGCTCGGGGAGGCCGTGTTGCTCGTCGATGACGATGCGCGTAATATTTTTGCGCTAAGCAGCGTGCTGGAACGGCGGGGTATGCGGGTGCTGACAGCGACGACCGGCAGCGAAGCCATCGAGGTCCTTCAAAACGAACCAGGCGTTGCCATCGTTCTCATGGATATCATGATGCCCGGGATGGACGGCTATGAAACCATGCAGGTCATTCGATCGGATTCGAAATTCCGCAGGCTTCCCATCCTTGCGCTCACGGCCAAGGCGATGAAGGGAGATCGCGAGAAATGCCTGGAGGCAGGCGCTTCGGATTACCTTGCAAAGCCGGTCAATACTGAGCAACTGCTGGCAGCTCTTCGTATGTGGCTTCATCGTTGAGGGTTTGGGCATGAATCCTGTCAACATTCTTCTTGTCGATGATCAACCGACGAAATTGCTGAGCTACGAAGTGGTCCTCCAGGATCTGGGTGAAAATCTCCTGAAGGCGCAATCCGGACGGGAAGCTCTGGAGCATCTTCTTCGAAGTGACATCGCCGTAATCCTGGTCGATGTGTGCATGCCGGAACAGGACGGGTTCGAACTCGTCAGCATGATCCGCGAGCATCCGCGATACCAAAACACGGCGATCATCTTCGTGTCGGCCGTCATGATGGCGGAACCCGACCGATTGCGCGGTTACGCCGCTGGCGCTGTCGATTATGTTTCGGTCCCGATCGTACCGGATGTCCTACGTGCCAAGGTTAGGGTCTTTGCGGATCTCTACCGCAAGACCCGCGAGCTCGAACGTCTCAATGCGGAACTCGAGAACCGAGTCCGCGAGCGCACAGCCGAGCTGGAGGCGTCTGCGACCGAACTCCGGCAGCTCAATGAGGAACTCGAACAGCGCATCGAACAGAGGACGCGCGAACGAGAGGCAGCGCTTGCGCAACTGTTCGAAGCGCAAAAGCTCGACACCGTGGGTCAATTGACTGGCGGTGTTGCTCATGACTTCAACAACCTGCTGATGGCGATCCTCGGCAGTTTGAAGCTTTTGAAGAAGCAGCTCCCTCAGGGAGGTAAGAGCGAGCGGCTGGTCGAAAACTCGATCCAGGCGGCCGAGCGTGGTGCCGCATTGACCCAACGCTTGCTGGCGTTCGCCCGTCGTCAGGAACTGAAACCTCAACCGATCGATTTCCTCGATCTTTTTCAAAACATTGAAGACATACTCGTCCGCGCTCTTGGCCCCGGCATCGACGTGCGAAAACACATTCCCGCATCTCTTCCGCCGTTGCTCGTCGATCGCAACCAGCTCGAGCTTGCCTTGCTCAACCTGTTCGTGAACGCTCGCGATGCGATGGTAGGTGGCGGCACGCTTGTCGTGTCGGCTGAGGAGGATTTAACATCGATGCCCGTTAACCTCAAGCCGGGTCGCTACGTGCGAATAACGGTTTCGGACAGCGGTGAAGGCATGGACGAGGCCACTGTGGCGCGCGCGACCGAGCCATTTTTTACCACCAAGGGGCAGGGAAAAGGGACGGGGCTCGGCTTGTCGATGGTCCACGGCCTTGCAGCTCAATCCGGCGGTGCCTTGAGCCTTTCGAGTAGAAAGGACGAAGGCACTACCGTCGCGCTTTGGTTGCCCGTCGCCGAAGATTCCGTGCCGGCGAGCACGCCCTTGGAAACCACCGCGCTCGAGGTTTCGCAAGTCCAAAGTCCTTTGAGGGTACTTGTAGTCGACGACGATGTTCTCGTCAGTATGGGGACAGCCGCTATGCTGGAGGATCTCGGCCATACCGTTGTGGAGGCATCTTCGGCAGCCACCGCACTCGAGATCCTTGGATCGGGACATACGTTCGATCTCGTTATCAGCGACCAGGCGATGCCAGGCATGACGGGTGCGGAGCTGGCACGTTTGATTTTCTCGTCCTATCCGGGTCTCCCAGTGATCCTTGCTTCGGGATATTCTGAGTTGCCCGACGATGAGGGACTTCAGGCGCTCTTGAGAATGACAAAGCCGTTTACGCAGGAAGAACTACAAACAACGATCGGACGCGCGGTGGCCCACCGGGCCACAGCCGCTTGAGAACTTCGTCACGTGCTGAACATCGCAGCAATGATGAAGCGTTCGGAATTCTCGCGGCTGTTGAAGTAGTAGACGGCCAAAAGGGAATCGCCGCCCGACAGGAAGGACACAGCCGATGTCTGGTCCGCCGCATCGGCTTGGATGACTGTTTCCGAACGCCGCTAGGCGACAGCCTCTATCCATAGCTCGCGCGTGCCAAGCCACTTCAACGTTTCCAGCTGACGATAATCAAAGAAGCTGCGGGTGGCGTGGGGGGTGAGCCGATCGCTGCGAAATCTTTCACGCGGAACCCGGCGGGCGCAGACTGAGCTCAGGCGTCACTTCAGAAAGGCGCTTGCTGCAAGCTCACATCTCGATCACGACGATGTGTACTTTGCCGAAGGAACGGGAGTTTGGCTCGATGGTTGGTCCAACATCTACTGGATCAAGAGGAGATTCACGATGCTAAAAACAATGTTAACGGCAGCTGCGCTGTTTGTTGCAGCGACGCCTCCCGCATTTGCCCTATCGGATATCGTGTGTGACCAATCGAACATGTCGAAGCTCGAGAAGGACGTAAAGAGCATCAAAGACGAGATGAAGAAGGACTACGCAAACAAAGAACTCGCCATGGCAAAGGAGGCGCTTGCATCAAACGACAGCGACAAATGCAAAACGCACATGTCGAATGCGATGAAAGGCAATGACCCGATGTGATGGGTGAGCGGATTCGGAGACTCCCTTTTCAAACCGGCGCTGTTGCCAGACGGAGTGTTGATGCAATATATCGAGCATTGGAGTGGTTGCCCTTCCTTTCGCTCGACTCCAGCGGCGCGAGCGCTGCAGCCACCTCCAAAAAACCTTGAGGCCCTCGAGGGAGTCGGAGGGTCTCAAAATGCCCACGTCGCCTTCGTGCCACGCGGTCTTTTAAGCTGCCCCAACCTCTGATTTGGTGCCGGACGCGGAAAGCTTCGCTCCAAACGGTTCCCGCCGCTCCTAAATCAAAATAGTCCGCCCCGCCAAGGCGGGCAGACAACGTCACCAGGTTTGCCGGCCATACCAGTCGTCGATGTCTTGCCGGACGCGATTCTTCTCGAGGCCGTAAGGCTCCTGAATCTTCACTTCTAGCTGATCTTGTTTTTCCCCTTACTTGATCAAGATCGTCGTCGGTGAGTTTGCCCCACTTTCCTTGATTTTCCCGTTGAATTGCTTGCAGTTACCTTCATGCGATCCGGCGGCGAAACGCCTGGCGGCTCCTTTGTTCACCGGTTTGTCCAGATTGGGGTTTGAGGAGGGTGATCGACCTAATGGCTGCTTCGCTTCGCGGGATGGCTGGCGGGTGTGAGGCTGAAGAAGAGGACTAGATTTCGATTTGGCTTAGGAAGCGAGCAAGTGCCTTCGACAATTCCTCGGGTGCTTCCTCAGCCATATGATGGCCTGAACTGATGGAGTGGCCCTCGACCTTCGTTGCCCGGGGGCTCCAGACCGCCAGAACATCATCGTAGAGATCCGCGAGGTCGTCCAACCTGGACCATAGACACAACATCGGGCACTCGATCAACCGGCCGGCCCGCCGATCGGCGAGGTCGTGTTGCCTATCGACACCCAGCCCAGCCCGGTAGTCTTCAAGCATACCGTGAACAACGGAAGGATTGCGGGTGGCGGCTCGGAAGTCCTCATAGGCAGCCTGACCCATCGGTTCCATTTCGCCGCCGTACCACGCATCCGGATCGGCAAGGATTGCGCGTTCCGGCTTATCAGGGACGGCAAAGAAAAACCAATGCCACCATTTTCTCGCAAACTGCTCACCAGTTCGTTCGAGAGCTTCCAGGATTGGAACAGCGTCGAGTACGACCAGGTGCGTGACGCTGTCGGGATGATCCATTGCGAGCCGAAACGCGGTGTAGGCGCCACGATCATGCCCGACAACGGCAAATTGAGTATGTCCAAGCGCCCCCATCAGCTCGACGCATGCGGCAGCCTTGGCCCGTTTCGACGAGCCGGAGTGGTCAGGCGTATCCTGCGGAACATAGGATTGACCAAATCCCGGCAGATCTGGACAGATAACCCGAAAGGTGTCTGCCAGCCGCTCCGCCACCTTCCACCAGGTGACGTGGGTCCGGGGGTGGCCGTGAAGCAATAGAACAGGCGGACCGCTTCCGCCATGTCGCACCCGCAGCTGGCCAGCTGTTACAGGTATCGTTTCAAGTTTGAAGCCCTCGAACATGGTGGTGCCATGAGTGCCATGGGGCCGGTTTGCATTATATCCGGGGCCGCAGATCGGTTAGTAACCGAAGAACCTCTAGCAAAGTCCGATAGTTCCAACCGAGTGTCTGCCTCCCCCAACAAATCGTGGGCCCCACGGGTTAGCATTCGGAACACGTCCGACGCCCTGTCACGCCGCCCATTCTGGCCATCATCACGTCCGCAGGACTTCGTCCATTTGTGTCTCCCGTCGGCGCAACGTGGGAATTTTACTTCGGCGCTTTTGGCGAATTCTCGCCCGTCAATGGTCGAAGAAAGCCACACGGAGGGATAGCGGCGGCATGAAACCCTTCCAGCAGTTACGCTCGACAAGCGCGGAAGCGTCCGCTTGGGGGCGAAAGCGACGAGCGCCCTGCGGAACGTTCAAGCTTCTCGCCGGTTTTGGCCTGAGAGAGGAGCCAGTTATGGGAATCAACGAATCAAAAAGCGGCGCGCGAGGTACTCCATCACATAGGCTTGGGATACTTGTCCGGGGCCGATTGGAACTTTCCGTCTTTTAGCGCGCTTATCGGATTTGCGGCCAATGCCAGTCGAGCGATGAAGCCCGCCTGCCCAGATCAAGGAAAAAGACGATGCGGAATTCAGTTGCCGCGGTCATTGTCAGCGTTTCGCTCGGCGGATGCACCGCTGGCGTCGCGACTTACGGCTTCTCGCCAAACTTAGAACCGATACCCGGTAGCATCACCTATCGCGGCCAGCCTCGCACCAAGCTGACGAAAGCACCTGTAGGCAGCATCGTGCCACACGAGTTTCGAGACCAATTCGGTCGGCGCGTTTCTGAGATCTATGTCATTCAGCCGGATCGCTCTCTTCGTCTTGTCTCCCGACGCAGGCAGACATTTGATTTTTTCGATGACGATTAAGGGGGCTTGGCATCCGTAGATTGACGGACGAAGAAATCGCAGAGGCGATAACTTTTAAGCGGCAAGAGGTCGATGTGACGAAGTCAAGGGAAGCCGTGGAACCGGGCAGGGGGCGAAATGCTTCAACGCCTGAAGAGATACCGCCGAAAGGCATTCGCGATGTCTTTTGGCGTGTTGTTTCAGAAATGTTCGAGGAGCGTGTTTTCCTGATCGCGGCGGGGGTGAGTTTCTATCTTCTGTTGGCACTCTTTCCCGCTCTTGCTGCCCTCGTGTCCTTTTACGGCTTCATCGCCGATCCCATCGACATCGGAACCCATATGAGCGTGCTGGACGATCTGTTGCCACCCGGGTCTTACGCTCTGATTTCGGACCAGTTGAAATCTTTGACCTCCCAGAAGACGACAACGCTTAGTTTCGGTTTCGTCAGCGGCCTGTTCATCTCGCTCTGGAGTTCTGCCAATGGCATTTCGGCGCTTTTTGATGCCATGAACGTCGCCTATGGCGAAACTGAGAAGAGGACATTCGTCACCCGGACGCTGCTTTGTCTCGCATTCACGTTCGCCGGGTTGCTTTTTGCGGTGGTCCTGATCGTGGCTATCGGCGTCATTCCCGCCTTGCTGGCGTATCTGTGGCTCGATCGGTGGACTGAAATCCTGACGAGGACGGTGCGGTGGCCGATGATCCTCTTCCTCGTCGCTATCGGCACGGCCTCGATCTACCGGTACGGGCCGAGCCGCGAGCGGGCGAAGCTACGGTGGCTCAATTGGGGTGTCATATTCAGCACGTTTATGTGGCTCGCCGCCTCATGGCTCTTTTCCTTCTATTTGCAGAATTTCGCGAACTACAACGCGACTTACGGCGCTCTCGGCGCGCTAGTGGGTTTCATGATGTGGGTATGGATTTCGACGGTTATCCTCATCATAGGTGCTCTGATTAACGCGGAGCTCGAACACCAGACAGTCGTCGACTCCACCACCGGTATACCGCTCCCGATGGGTGAACGCGGCGCCTACGTTGCTGACACACTCGGCAAAGCTGCCGACTAGGCGCGTAAAGCCACGTCGGTTCGCGCACCGCTCTCCGAGGCGGGGGATCTGCAGACCCGAATGAGCCGATCACTCTGAAGGTCTGGTGTGCGCACCGTCAGCAAGAAACGCTCCAACGACCGACGTTGTGGCGCGTGCTCGGCTCCGTTCTCGTGCCACCGACACCAGTGCGCTCGGCGTTCGCACTTCGACGAAACCTCAAGCCGCGGCAGATCGCGTTCGCTTATCGCTATGAATTCCATGCGCGATCTCCCAGGTCATCCGCCCTCCGGGAAGAGCGTGCACAAGTCCAGGGTGAACTGCCGAATGGCCGGTCCAGCGACACCAACGTCGGGTTAGCTGTGCCCTTCGATTTCCGCGGCCGGTCTGCGACTAAGCCCGAGAGTTCGCAAACTCCTGCTTCGTGAGGCCGATGCACTAGCGCATACCCGGCAGACGCAAGCCGCCGCGGCGCGCCTGCTCAGTAGATCCTGGCGCATCTGCGAACCTCGCTCTTTTGTCGGCCTTTTCCGTCGTGCCAATTCGATCAAGCTCCTTCCCGGCGCCGATCTCAGGCGCTGAGTGAATGCCCGCAGGGGCGGTCAACTGCCTCATTGCTACGAACGGCAATTGTCGGAGGCCCCGGGCGGGAGGTCCTGGTGGAGCTCACCGCTCGACCCCAAAATGCAGGCCATATAGTCCCAGATGGTGAAGGGGGGTCGCACGGCGGCCCTTCAATGTTTCCGATAGAGATGGCGAGCCAGATAGGGCTATAGGCAAAATCTGATCAAAGGGGAGCCCACTCGAGCAGCAGCTCCGACAGGCGCTTGGCATTCTTGATCGCATGACCATCACGATCATTGTTGAAGTAAGCCCAGACCGTTTTCGCTCCGCTTCGGCGGATGCGTTCCGCCCATATCCTCAGTTCGGCGTCACTGTAATCGTGCCTATACCATTGATATGGCCCGTGAAACCGCACATAGATGTCATCGCAAGTCTTCACGAGGGCGTCGGGCAGCCGAGGGCCACTGCAGGAGCAGAAAATAGTTCCATTTTTCTCAAAAGCGTCGAAGACGTCGTCATTCCACCAACTCTTGTGGCGGAACTCCACAACGTTTCGACGGGAAGGGTCAAGCTGAGCCAGTATGGTGTGCAACATCTCGGCGGAGTAACGGACGCTTGGAGGCAATTGAAACAGAAAGCAGCCCATCTGGGGGCCGAGAACGTCGGCTATGTAGCCAAAGTCCTTGACCAAGGTGCTGGTGTCGTCGAAGCGCCTGACGTGGGTAATGAGCTCACAGACTTTGACCGTGTAAACAAAATTCGGTCCTGCTTGTCGCAGCCAATTCCTCACCGCGGCGATCGTCGGCCATGAATAAAAGGGCGCATTGAGCTCCACCGTTTGGAACTGCTGGGCATAGATGGGAAACCACTTGCTCGAAGGAATATCTGCCGGATAAAGCTGTCCTTTCCAGTGCCAATAGTACCAACCCGAGCAGCCGATATGGAGGCCGTGTAACAGGTCCCGCGGAATGGTGAGCGCGCCTCCATTCGTCCCCAGCGCCAATCTCAACGCATGCATCTTTTCGGCCCGGCCTATATTCGCAAGCCGCTGCCTCTGTCGGCGCTGCGCGCGACGGGCGCGACGTTCTGCGAGTTCTTCCGAAGAGCGCTCCACCATCTGACAATCCGCCGTTTTCCCTGGTCAGAAAGTCTCGAGACGGGATTTGGTCCCTGCTTTCCAAACACCTATCCATCTTTGCGCCATTACATCCGTGAAGCACGCGAACTCCGGGGCGGAGCATCATGTTTGTTTGCGATTTCTTGAAGAAATGCCTCGATCGTTTTGACCTGATGGAACAACTGATCCGCCAACGGCCTGTAAACATTGCGAAGAGGTGGCGTTGGTTCAGCTGACAAAAGGCCATTGTCGCAAGGGCGACCGTCATCCCAGCCCGCATGATTGGCAATAGGATAAAGACATACTGCCTCTATAGGCACTCCCCACATCATAGCAGCCCTGACTTCTTCGCCGACATATGCCAGCCAATCGGACCGGCGATCGCCTTCAGTACCCGTCTCTGCGATCAGCATTGGCCTGCCATATCGAGCGTAGGTTTCGACAAGAATTTTGCGCAATGGTTTGTAGAGAGGGTGTTCGACGTCGATCGTCGGGCCGCCGTGGATCCACTGGTTGTTGTGGTAGTAGTTGACGCCGATGATATCGAGATACTTTTCCGCGCCTCCCAACTGGGGCCACAAGCGTCCCGAAATCATGTCCCAGGCTTGGTATTGTGCCAATCGATGGCCTTCAGCAGCAAGTCGATCGCCTGGTCGCTCGGGATCGGCCAAAACATTGATGGCCGGCTCGCAGTGGACAAATCGGGCCCGAGGCTCGACCTCAAGAATAGCATCCATCGCCGCGATCGAGGCGCGCGCAAGCTGCACCTTGAGCTCAAAGCCCCTGCGCCCTGCCCAAGGGTTGAGGTAAGCAGCATCTCCACCCGCCCATGAAAAGAAAGAGATTTCGTTGACAGGCACGAAGAACGGCGGGGCCGCGATTTCGCTTCGCAGGAGTTTTGCGGCAGCCCCCGCAAAACGCGCAAACCGTCTCACAAATTCAGGCGACCATATATCGATATCATCGGGCCAGCCGTAGTGCATAAGATCCCAGATGACCTGCGTTCCGGTGGTGCGCGCTGCGCGCATTAACGGTAAAACACTGCTCCAGTCATATGTTCCGGGCAGTTGCTCGACCAGATGCCAGCGAAAACCATCCCGTACGCTGCGGATATGATGGCTCGCCAGCTGACGGTAATCATTTTCCGCATATTGTTCGTGTTTTATCGAGGCTATCATATCCAGGCGCCGACCCCGACCCACCCCATCCCTTGGTCGGACGCGGTGGGTGGAACATTCAAAGCCTCCTTGGAAGAAAGACTGGAACAGTCCGGTCGGAGCGCACGGCGTCCTTTCCTCAAGGACTTCGTCAAAAAGCGCCTGCCACTGCGGAACCACCGCTTCGACGCTGTAAGTCTTCTCTACATGCAAACGCAACTGTAGACCGAAGCTGGCGCGCAACTCCGGCGATCCGGCAAGCATTGTGACGGCCTCTGCCACTGCTAGTGGATCGTCATGTCCGACAAAATAGCCAGAAAGGCCGTGTTTGATCTGTTGTCGTGAACCGTTGTCGGCCGTTGCAATGACCGGAAGGCAGGCGGCCCCAGCCTCAGAAATGACATGGGGCATGCCCTCATCCCGCGAAAGCCAGACGAACACGTCGAACGCTGCAAGCAGGTCCGCGACGTCGACCCGGTCACCCAGGAAGCTCAAGACGGCATCCAATCCAAGCTTGCTACACAGAGCCTTCAGATGCTGCGCATATTCGGGCATGAATGCATCTGGTCCTCCCACGATCACAAAGCGCATGGTGTGATCTTGTGCGTGAATAATCGCGGCCGCCTCGATGAAGGTCTCGACATTCTTTTTTGCATCAAGACGCCCGACCCAGCCGACCAGGATCGTGTCGTCGTAGATGCCGAGTTGCCGGCGCGTTGCAGACCGCCGGCTCGGCTCGAACTCCTTGAGATCGACCATAGATGGGATCTCTCGGGCATCACATTCCCGCCCAGGCATTCGAGACGCGGCGGCGTCGCGAATGGATCGACAGACACCCACATAGCGACTGGTCAAATGTTTCGGTCCGCTCAAAGCTTCCAGGACCAGGCCACCATGCTCGATCAACGGCGGGCGAATGTGCAGCCGTTCAAGTGCCGGGTAAATGTCTGCAACATTTTGACATGAAACCACCACGTCATAAGAAGGAATTTTGTCGGCGAGATAGGCAACGGTCTCTTCGAGCGACATGGAATAGGGCGCAGTGTCCACTTCGATGCCCAAAGCCCGCAGCTGCTGATGCGTCTGCGCGGGCATGCCGTCCTTGTGCAAGCATGCGACCACATCGATTTTGTAGCGCGAACGGTCGATATTGGCCGCAAGAAGACGAACCTCGGTTTCCTCTCCTCCCACCACCAACCAGCCGAAGACGAAGAGGACGGTCTTGGGGCGGCATGATCCCGTCATGGCCCCACCTTGAAGACGATCTGCAAGAACTCAAACCTCCGCTGCAGCAGATCCGAAAGAAACTCCGGAGCATCCTCGAAGGGGATCACATGGGTGATCATGTGCTGTTTGATCAGTTCGCCCTCACGGGCCAACAGGTCGATCGTTTCGCCCGCAAGCCGGCGTTGGCTCCAATGCGATGAAAGACCGCGTGGAACACGATTGATCTGCGCGCAGCGTATGTTAAGGCCATTGTGGTGAAACTCCTCACCCAATCTCAGCCTGTCAGCTCCACCCTGATAAAATGCCAGGTCAATCACGCTCCCCTGGGGTCGTACGGCCTTGAGTGCGACGTTAAGGCTTTCCGAATGGGCCCGGGTCTGAAACACGATATCGGCTCCGCGGCTTGCAGCGCCGTCGTGCCAGTGCGTCTTCACGTGTTGCCAGGCGTGTTCCTCTGACATTGCCTGAATGCCCATCGCCTCTGCCTTTTCTCGGCGGAACTGTGACGGATCCGCGACGAGGACCTGGCAAGCGCCAAGGGTCTTGGCAAAGAGCGCTGTGAGCAAGCCTACGGTCCCAGCTCCGATAACCAATACGCGTCGACCGATGACACCGCACCCCAGGAAGGGCAGTGCCGTTCCGAACGCATCGGCATCGGCATGGAGAATGCCATTGGCAGCTATCGGGCCCATTTGTGCGACGAAGATGCCAAGCAACGGATCGATCGTGGTGGGAAGTGGGACGAGAAGGTCGCAAAACGGGTCGGCTACATGGCCGGTCTTGTGGGCGTAGGTTGCAGCGACGATATCGTTTGTTGCGTAGCCGGCGGCGTTTGTGTCTGCGACCCGTGCCACCTCCATGTAGCCTAGAAAGGGGACGGGATATGTCAGGTCAGGTTCGTTCGCTATGAAAACCCCCCGCTCGCGGTCGAAGCGCGAGTGAAAGTAGGGGTTGGTGTTTTTGAGGAACGTTAACTCGGTCCCGGCCGAAAACCCGGTAAAGAGTGTGTCGAGCTGTACGTGACCGTCGGCTGGCGCCTCTTCCTCATATTCCAGGAAGTACATTTTGCCAGGGCGCTCGACGCCGAGGGATCTTATGGTGCGGCTGAACATCGGCACAATTCCTAAAAGTTGTGGAGGTCGATGGGCTGACCGGTTTCGGCAGACTTGCTCAGAGCTAAAGCAATGCGGTGGGTCGCGAGCGCCTCATGGTAAGGGCAACGAATGCGATTTTCGCGGCCCCGCACCGCATCGACGAAGTCGCGATCTTCCAGCCGCACCGGGTCTCCGTCGGCCCGGCGCACCGGCCTCCCCGCCCCGACATCCACCATGATGTCATGGTCTGTCAGTTCAATCGCCAAGCCATCGGCAAAGAGGTTCAATCCCATGTGATGCCCCCACTTCAAGGCACACGTGGACGCAATGTTTCCGATTGCACCTGTTGCGAATAAAAAGCTGGCCGTGCTCGAAGTGGCAACATCGAGATCAGGAAAGTCATCCCTTTTTCTATGCGTCGTCTGGCCGAATACCCGGACGATATCGCCGACAAGATAACGGGCGAGATCGACGATATGGGTCGTCTGTTCGACGGTTTGCCCGCCTGATGTCTCCTTTTTCCACCACCACTTCGGGGGTGGAGTCTGATCGAGCCAGTAGCCCGAAACAAGTTGCGCAGGGTTCTCAGCCAGGCATCGGCGCGCTTCCTCGACGGTGTCGAGGTATCGCCAGTGATAGCCCACCGCGGTAATCAGGCCGGCCGCAGCAATGCCCGCGGCGAGCTCCCTGGCAAGATCGAGATGCAGGCTGATTGGCTTCTCGACAAAAAATGGAATTCGAGCCGAAATGAGCTCTCGCTCGACATCGCCATGCGCAAATGGGGGGACACAGATATAGGCGGCATCCAGTTCCAGTTCGCCCAGCATCCGGGCAGAGGAAGTAAAGGCTCTGGCGCCAAATCGGCCTGCCGCATGCTGGGCCCGTTCGATGGCGGGATCGGCAAAGCCGACGAGTTGCACGTCGTCGAATTCCGCCAAAATATCGAGATGGCGGGACGCGATCCCGCCCACTCCAATAAAACCGATGCGCGTGCGTTTCATGGTTCGATGCTCTCTTTCGTTGGCGACCGCTGAATGGAGAACGGATCGGTAGATTTCTGCGGTCTCCTCGACCATCCGGGCTGCGGTGAATTGTTGCTTGAACCTTCGTCGCTGCGCCTCTCCCGTGCGAGCTGCCCCTGCCGGATCGGCTAGGACGGAGATAATCCCCTCAGCAAGCCCTTCCGGATTGCTGGGCTCGACAAGGAAGGGATGCTCGTCTCCAAGAGCGTCAATCGTGCCTCCGATCGCTGTCGCAACGACAGGGACCCCCACCGACATCGCCTCAAGAACCACCAGCGGCAGCCCTTCGAACAGCGATGAGAGAACGAAAACGTCCGCCGATGCCAGCAGCGAGGCTATGTCGTTGCGCTGCCCTGCAAACAACACAGCGCGTTCAAGTCCGAGCTCTGCGACCAAATCCTTCACATTGCCGACTTCAGGACCGGTACCGACCAGTAGCAGCACAGCATTGGGGAATTGTTGCAGGACGCGAGGCATCGCTCTGACCAAGGTCAGGTGGTCCTTCTGCCGTGTGAAGCGCGCAACCGATATAAGGGTGTTTGATCGTTGGGAACCCCACTCAGACCGCACCTCGATGCCATCGCGAAGCGGTGGAATTCCGTTTCGGACAACCTTGATCTTGTTTGGATCGACGCTCTCACTCGGGAAAGTCGACCGCGCCGCGGGGGAGACGACAACCAGTCGCTCGACGAAGCCAAGGCCCTCGCAGAACGCCGCCTTCTGTTCTCCTTCGGTGAGGAGAAACGGCAAATGCTCCGTTCTGATAACCGGAACACCTGCGACTTTTCCGGCGTGTGCGAGCCCATGGCCTTCCCAGCCGATGCCTGCGTGAACATGAATAAGATCGGCATCGACCGATTTCAGCCACAAGCCGCACTCGACGATGTCGTCGAACTCTTTGACCGCCAAGCCGAGTGCGAAGGCTTTCGAAGCAAGGTTGCCCTCGCATCCTCGCGGCATCACCATCGTAACTTCAAAGCGTTCGCTCAACCCCTCGCCGAGAATAAGCATGTGGGCACCCATGCCCGATGCATCGCAGCTATCGGTCGCAAGGACGAGCTTTTGTTTTGGCTTCATGAGAGGGCTCATCGAACACCCAAGCTATGGTCCGCCGTGTCCCTGGCCGCAAATCGCTTGAAAGTCGAAAGTGCCTGACCCACAACCTGGTCCATGTTGTAGTAGCGGTAGCTCGCCAGTCGTCCGACGAAGGTCACATCGCTGCGCGAGCGAGCAAGAAGCGCGTACTGGTTGTAGAGCTCCTGATTTTCGGGCCTTGGGATCGGATAGTAAGGGTCTCCGGCTGAACACGCGTACTCGTGACACACACTCGTCTTGGGATGGACTTGCCCGGTGATGTGCTTGAATTCGGTCACTCTCGTGTAAGGAATCTCTTCAGAGGGAAAATTTACGACCCCGACGGGCAAAATTCGCCGCTGGTCGTAGGTCGTGTGTTCGAACCGCAGGCACCGGTAAGGAAGCCGACCATACTGATAGTTGAAGAACTCGTCGATCGGTCCGGTGAAGATGATATGCGTGCCGGGGAACTCATCCCGGACATCTCTAAAGTCGGTGTTGAGCCGAATATCGATGCGATCGCTATCCAGCATATTCTCAAACATCTTCGTGTAGCCCTCCTTTGGCATCGCCTGGAAGGTGTCCTGGAAGTAGCGATCGTCGGTGTTCGTGCGAGTAGGAATGCGGGCGGTAACTGCCTTGTCGAGTTGAGAAGGATCCAGTCCCCATTGCTTGCGCGTATAGCCCTCGAAAAATGTCCGGTACAAATCCAATCCGACCTGCGCGATAACGACGTCCTTCGAAGTGCGCACCCGGTCCATCGGCTCCGCCTTGGAGGCGAGGTACTGGGCAGCCGCGTCGTCGTCCTTCAAATCAAGTCCGTACAGCCCATTGAGGGTTGTGCGATTGATCGGTATCGGCAAGAGCTTGCCCTCTACATCAGCAAGCACGCGATGTTCGTATGGCCTCCACGCGGTAAAGCGCGAAAGATAGTCGAAGATCATTTCGCTGTTGGTGTGGAAGATGTGCGGGCCATATTTGTGAACAAGAACGCCATGTTCGTTGTAGAAATCGTACGCATTGCCTGCGATGTGGGATCGCCGATCGCAGACGAGCACATTGTGCTTGCCTTTGTTTGCCAGCCTCTCGGCAAGGACTGCCCCAGCAAAACCGGCGCCGACAATCAAAAAATCATAAGCACGGCGCCTAGATCTCATTTTTGCCGGTTTTCGCGAAATGGGCGATATCGAGCGCAGATTTGTTTCAGCCGCTTCCTGCACCAATCCGTCCATTTTCCGGTGAGTCTCATCCCATGAGACCGTCGACAGAAATTCATCGACGCCTTTCAGCCATTTTCCTGACCGGGGCTTTAATTTCATTGCGGCTTCGCATGCCTCAACGAATTCGCTCGCATCGGATGCAAAGAAGACCCCGCTGATGTCTTTGTATTGACGCACGACGTCGACAACCGGCGTAGTGACCACGGCAAGCCCGGCTGCCAGGTATTCCGGGGTCTTTGTCGGGCTGATAAACCGGGTGGCCTCATTCATGGCAAACGGCATTAGAGCCACGTTCCACCCAGAGAAATAGGCAGGCAGGACCTTGTAGTCCTTCTGGCCGAGGTAGTGGATGTTGGGTGCGCGAGGAAGATCCTCCTCCCTGATCTTGGCCACCGGACCAATGAGAACGATTGACCAGGACGGCCGTCGTGCCGCCAAGACGCTTATCAGTTCCAGATCAAGACGCTCATCGATGACTCCGCAAAAACCGAGGACAGGGCCAGCAAGATCCGCTTGGTCCGGTGGGCTGATCGGCACCGTTCGTGCCGACCGAAAGTGCCCCACATCCACGCTGGAGGGAAAGGGATGAATGTTGTCATGCAGGAGGCGCTTGGCGTCGTAGAGGCTATGGCCACCTGTGAAGACCACATCAGCCCGATGCATCAGCTCACGCTCCAGTTTCACCATATTTGCCGGCGCGAATCTGAAGTTGGCAAGTTCGTCCATGCAATCATAAACAATTGCGGCCGCATCGACATGCCGGGCAAATGGAAACATCATTGGTGTGTAGAACCACAGGACTGGCTTGGGA
Organism: Ensifer sp. ENS03; assembly: GCF_014852035.1. NCBI lineage: Bacteria > Pseudomonadati > Pseudomonadota > Alphaproteobacteria > Hyphomicrobiales > Rhizobiaceae > Ensifer > Ensifer sp. ENS03. Next base: position 73,561 of record NZ_JACVAV010000017.1, read on the forward strand.
TGACCAACAAGGTCCAGAAGCTCGTCGAGCAATCCGGCCAAACCCGTGTTTCGTTGTGCCTCGGTCCATTCCCTGGGAATTCGGGGCCTAACGGATTTTACGGTCGTGCCCGCGAAAGGATGGATTTCCAGATAGGCCAGATGGTGGTCTGTCGGAATAAACTCTTCAAAGAAGTAGACGTGTCGGTCGCGAGCAAACCGCTTCATGAGGTGTTGTGGCCGCTGCACGACATAATCCCACCGCAGGTGTGAAAAACAAATCACCGGCGCGCGAGCATTAGAAGAACTCTCTTTTTTCTTCAGATCTGCGGTTAGAACATCCATACTCATTCCGCGCTGAGATGTTCGTAGGCCCGAACAACTTCAATTGACGCGCGCCTCCTTGTTTGCTGACTGTTCGGCTCGAATGAGCTGGCGAAGTTTCTTGATGGAGTGTGGCCAAGTCCAAGATCGGAGGACTGCGTCGCGCGGACTAAAGTCGGTAAGCCGCGACAACATCTGGGCAATAGCAATATGAAACTCGTCCGAGGTTGCGGTCGCGCCGGTCTGCGGGGTTATGTATTGCTGGCCGCATCGCAGTTCGGCGTTGGCAAGTACAGGCAAACCTGCGAGCATGTATTCGGTGAGGACCGCCGGGGCCCCGTCATCGACCCCGCACACCACGCCCATGCGAGCGAGATTCATCAACCTGTTGACCTCCGCGAAGGAGACGCCTGGAGGTCCGACAAAGTCGACATCAATCTGCAATTCCGCCGCGTGTTGACGCAACTGATCCGATCGATCGCCGTAGCCGAAAACGCAAAGTGCGCGCACGGACTTCGGCATCTTGGCGAGCGCGTGAAACAGGACATCGTGACGCTTATAGGCTTGCGCGGCGGCTACATAAATTATGTCGTAAGGCTTGGCCCCCTCGATTGGGTAGAACATCGACGGTGCTGCAAATTCCGGACCGATCGGAAGGACCGCGGTGCGTTTGCCCGGGTGACACGCCTCGACCTCGCGGCTCTGTTCTTCTGATCCGGTCAGGATCAGATCGAAGTGGCGGCTCGTGGCGAAAGGGACCCGCAACGCCGGCGCGTCGATCGAGTTATAGATTTTGAAGCTGTTTCGACAAGCCTGCAGGATTTCCTCATCGACCCCTAGGCCCCAGACACAGAGAATATCCGGAGCGCCATAGATCTCGATATGAGCAAGCATGTCGTCCGACGAAAACGGAGGGGTGTTACCGTCGAGGTGGAACGAGCGCCGTGTCAGGAAGGAACTTTCTCTTACCGTTGGTGGGGGGCCGCTGGCCAGCCAATGGCTCCAGATCTCCGCCCGATCGACTAGGCCATCGGCTACGCAGGCAATTGGCATTCGTTCGAGATAGCTACCCTTTACCTCGACATTGTCTTCTGCGGTTGGCCGAGCAGCCAAATCATCCGCGAAAGTCGATGCCCAGGCCGCCAAGCGCTCTGACTTAGTCGGGACTGTTGAAACCGGTGGCCAGCCGTCCTGGAAATCACTGATGACGACAATCTTTCGCATTACTCACTTCGCACATCTACAGTCGCGAACGTCTTGACGACCACCGCGTTTGGGGAAACGGAGTTGTATTTGTCAGGAATCTAATAGTCTCGGCTTGGAACCGCCGAGCACACTGTTTGTTCCAGTTTTGGCCAACTTAAATTTCCCAACCCATCTATTCAGGACCACCGGTGTCAATCGAGTTCCCATTGGTGGCGCCGATTCTGCTCACGAAAGCCGAACTTCAAACGTCCCTGAACACGGGATCGTCAGAAGGAAAAAGGCATCCTGCAGAAAGAAAGAAGGAGTTCACTGCGTCGCCGATCTTTGGCACTGCGAGTTTTCGACGCTCCTTTTCACAGAAACCGGAACATAGCCGGCGCCACAACGTTTGGTGTGGTCTGAGGTCATGCGGATTGATGACTTGGTGACCCTCACCTGTGAACTGTTCAAAGAGTGAACTGATGTAGTTCAACTCGAAATGAGAGAAAGGCCACCAAATGGCTACGAAGACGAAAGTCCTGAGCGATCTCTTCCACGATACCCTCATGGACATCTATTTCGCGGAAAAGCAAATCCTCAAGGCGCTCCCAAAGATGGCACGGGCTGCGCGGTCTGAAGAAGGCAAAGCTGGCTTCCTCAAGCACCGGGACGAGACCGAAGGTCAAATCGAGCGGCTGGGGCAGGTTTTTGAGATTATCGGAAAACCTCTGCGGGGTAAGACATGTGAAGCCATCCAAGGCATCCTCGCCGAAGGCGAAGAAATCATGGAAGAGTACCGTGACAGTCCCGCCCTCGATGCCGGCCTCATCTCGTCGGCCCAGGCGGTCGAACACTATGAAATTGCCCGCTATGGGACGCTCAAATCGTGGGCCGCCCAGCTTGGTCTCGATAAAGCCGTTCCACTGCTCGACGCCAATCTCCAGGAGGAGATCGCCACCGATCAAAAGCTGACGGCACTGGGCGAAGCTGCGGCAAACTTAAAGGCTTCCAAGCAGGCCGCCGAGTAGTCCAACTCGACATGGAGAAGCCGCCGTGAACGGCGGCTTTTTCATTCCGGCACAGGCAAGTGCGCACTCTCCGCGTAGTCCCCCGGCCAATCAATTCGAAACAACGGAGTTCGCCCCATGGCCAAGAAATCTCAAGAAAAGTCGACCTTGAAGCAGCGGGAAACTGTGACGATCCATGATCAAAAGGTGCGCCGCGGGGAAGGAGGCGAGCTTCACCAGATCGCGGAAGACGATACGCCCGTCCTGACCACCGCTCAGGGCGGCCCCGTTGCCGACGACCAAAACTCCCTGCGCGTTGGGCCACGCGGTCCGCTTGTGATTGACGACTTTCATTTCCGTGAAAAGATTTTCCACTTTGACCATGAGCGCATCCCCGAGCGGGTAGTCCACGCTCGAGGCTATGGAGCGCACGGCTATTTCGAAACCTACGAGTCGCTCGCCGCCTATACCCGGGCTGATGTTTTTCAGCGAGCAGGTGAGAAGACACCGGCGTTCGTCCGCTTTTCCACAGTTGCCGGCAGCAAGGGGTCGTTTGATCTTGCCCGCGACGTCCGCGGTTTCGCGGTAAAAATCTACACCAAGGAGGGCAACTGGGACCTGGTAGGCAATAACATTCCTGTCTTCTTCATCCAGGATGCAATCAAGTTTCCCGATATTATTCACGCGGTGAAGCCGGAGCCGGACCGCGCCTTTCCCCAGGCGCAATCTGCCCACGATACATTCTGGGACTTCATCAGCCTCACGCCGGAAAGCATGCACATGATCATGTGGGTGATGTCGGATCGCGCGATCCCCCGCTCGTTCCGGTTCATGGAAGGGTTTGGCGTTCACACCTTCCGCCTCGTCAATGCAAAGGACGAGTCGACCTTCGTTAAGTTTCACTGGAAGCCGAAGCTGGGCCTCCAGTCGGTAGCCTGGAACGAGGCGGTGAAGATCAATGGCGCCGACCCGGATTTTCACCGCCGCGATCTTTGGCAGGCAATACAGTCGGGCAATTTCCCGGAATGGGAATTGCAGGTTCAGCTTTTCGATCAGGAATTTGCAGACAGCTTTGATTTCGACGTGCTTGATCCGACGAAAATCATTCCCGAGGAGGTCCTGGCGCCCCAGCCGATTGGACGGCTCGTCCTTGATCGCATGCCGGACAACTTCTTTGCCGAGACCGAGCAGGTAGCATTCATGACGCAGAACGTTCCGCCTGGCATCGATTTCAGTAACGATCCTCTCCTACAGGGGCGTAACTTCTCCTATCTCGATACGCAGCTGAAACGTCTCGGCAGTCCCAATTTTACCCATCTTCCGATTAATGCGCCGAAGTGTCCCTTCGCGCATTTCCAGCAGGACGGCCACATGGCTATGCGCAATCCGATCGGTAGAGTGAACTACCAGCCGAACTCCTTTGCGGAGGGGCCACGGGAATCGCCGATGAGCGGCTACCGGCATTTCCCCGCCGAAGAGACAGGGACGAAGGCGCGGCTACGGCCGGAGAGCTTTGCCGACCACTACAGCCAGGCTCGCCAATTCTACATTAGCCAGACCGCTCCCGAGCAACGCCACATAGCGGCCGCGCTGACATTCGAGCTGAGCAAGGTCGAAACGCCGGCTATCCGCGAACGGATGGTGTCCCATCTCCTCAATATCGACGAAACGCTAGCAACCGCCGTTGCCCAGAAGCTCGGCTTCCATTCGATGCCAAGCCCGGCTGATGCGGCGATGCCAACCCGGCAGGATCTTGAACCGTCCCCAGCGCTCAGCATCGTGGAACGCGGACCGAAACGCTTCGAGGGCCGCAAGCTCGGCATCCTGATCACCGACGGTCTGGATGCAGCGTTGTTAAACGGCCTGACCGCGGCGGTCGCCAAGGAAAAGGGGGCCTGCGAACTTGTCGCTCCGAAGGTCGGGGGCGCTACGGCCTCGGACGGGACCTGGATAGAAGCACATCACATGATCGATGGCGGTCCCTCCGTGCTGTTTGACGCCGTCGTCCTGCTGACTTCGGCTGACGCCATCGACGACCTCGTAAAGGAAGCCACCGCCCGCGATTTCGTGGCGGACGCCTTCCAGCATTGCAAGTTCATCGGCTACGACCCCTCGGCGATGCCGTTGATCGAAAAAGCCGGGATCGCCGATGGCCTCGATGAGGGTACAATCGAGCTTCCAGGCGAAAAGGGAATATCCGATTTCGTCTCGACGCTCGGCAAGCTGCGCGTCTGGGCCCGAGAACCGTCGGTGAAGCTGGGTAAAGCGTCGTCGCCTCCAGACTAGGCTCGCTGAGATCCCGCGCGCCAAACACGGGACCTTGGCCGTGGATGGTGGTGGCGTGGATCAAACGATTCGTCGCTGTGGACTGGAGCCGTTGCGGTGATGCTTCCGAAGCTCGCGCAATCGCATCCCGTGGTTGACCGAGCAGAGGCCGACAGCAGGGAAGTGCCACTTCGGACTCACGCGCGACCCGCGCATTTTCTCAGCGTTCCAGAGCGAACGATTCACAGCTCAGAGGCCGCTTCGACGAGTCCGGAAACTCGGCCAGTGGCTTTGTGTGTGGTGTGGGTCGCAGAGCCACACCACAGCTACATAGCTCTGGCTTGATATCGAGGAGGAGCCACTCTGTGTTAGACGAAATCTAGATTTGTCAGACACGAGGCCTGTCATGGGAAAGCACAGTGGAACGGGAGAACAGCCAGGGGCAACGCTGCGTGCAAAGCGCGTGCGCTGTGCGAAGGTCGGCAAGTTCACTTGTAGCAGCAGATTGATGCGGTCCATGAAAGCGGCTGAGCATTCCGGCCTGCTGGGCGAAAAGAGCAGAAAGAGCGGCGGTAGGATCAGCACCGCTCTTATCGAACAAGCCAACAAGCACACCGGCATCGAAAGCGATATGACCGAGTTCGCTTTGGCAGCCGTAGCGCTTGACGACGATTTCGGATCCGCTTTTCGCAAGATCCGCCGTACCGTCAACCCCGACCTGAAACTCGGCTTCTGATTTGTCGGACTTTAATTTCGACGCCGCGGTTCGCAGGGGAAGGTTTGATCGCGGACGCACGCTTTCAAGGCGCAGGGATAGAGGACTGCCTTCCTTGACAAGCCGGTTGAAGCCGGTCTCGAACTGCTGCTCGATAACTGCGTAGGCCCTTGCGACACCGCGTTCGGTCTGCGTTGGCAGTCTTGTTCGCCCCAAAAGCGGGTGTATCGCGGCCGCGATCCCGATGAACCGCCTATTCGCTCATCAGTCGTAGCTTTGTGAGGTTCAATACCTCGACCGCGCGTGCGCTTTTGAGTCGAATCACCCCCATGGATCGCAGCTTAGAGAAGCTTCGTGAAACAGTCTCGATCGTCAGCCCAAGATAGTCGCCGATGTCTGTCCGGGTCATTGGAAGGTCGATCGTGCCGTTTGCGCCTTGACGTTCGAAAAGGTCAACGAGGAAGACGGCCACTTTTTCAAGCGCGCTCTGCTTTCCGACGACCAAAAGATGCTCCTGCGCCCGCACCATGCACTCAAGCGCCAGAGCCATTAACTCTGAAGAACAGCGGCCTCGTTCTTCGAAGGTTAGGATTGTCAAACCCGTAGGGGCGATGCTTTCAGCGAAGAAGCTGCGCATGGTCCGCGCTTCGAAACCGAAGGTCTCTCCGGCAACGTGAAACGCAACCACCTGCCTGCGGCCGTCGGCGAGCAGACGGAAGATCCGAACAGCTCCATACTCGATCCGATAGAGCGTACCCGCCACCTCTCCCTGGGCATAGATTTCAGTTTCTGCCCCGTAGAATGAGATTGCGCGAGGCCGAGCAAACGAACGACCATCAAGGGCTACGGCGGCATTGAAGCTGAAGGAGGGGATGGAAGCGGTAGAAGCGTACATGGGACCGACCCTTTGTTGACGGTCAGATCATGACGAAGCATGGCCGCGTGCGAAATTCGTTCGTTCCACTACGCGTTACTACGTAGTGCGGCCAAGGCGGCGATTACGTCAGAACCGGAGAGAGGCTTGTGAAGGACGAGAATGTTCCGGCCCGGCCTCACCCGGTCAATGTCTTCATCTGCAAGCAATACCACTCGCTTGCCGGCCGCCAGCGCCAAGCATGCTTCGATGTCCGTCGCCGGCAGTGATCCGTCAAGGACCAGGATTTCCTCGACGGAGCTCCGTTCTTTTGCTGCTATCCATGACCCGAACTGCTCGACCTGGTATCCATGCGCCTCCATTGCGAAGACCAGGGAGCGGAGCAAAGCTTCGTCTTTCACAATCGTGACGACAGGTGGCGGGCTGGACACTGCGGTTCCGTGGGTTCGAGGCGCGATAATTCCTCAAACTTTGCACAGACGGAAAGTATCTGCTTTGTTCCAGATCAACACGATGGCGCGCTAGTCTGAGGCCTCTGCTGCAAGAGACATCCTTACAAGTTCTGGTAGGCTGCGGGCCTGCATTTTCGCCATGACGTTCGCCCGGTGAACTTCAACGGTGCGCGGGCTAATGTCGAGAGCAAAGGCGATCGCCTTGTTCGGTTGTCCAGCAACGACCGCGGTTAGAACCTGACGCTCGCGGTCGCTGAGGGTGCCGATGCGCGCCCGAATGTCTTCAGCTCTCTCTATGGGCGACGACGCATCGCTCAGACGCTCAGAGGCGCGTCGAATCGCTTCGACCATGGTGTTGTCGTCAAAAGGCTTTTCAATGAAGTCGACAGCTCCCGCTTTCATCGCGTCAACGGCCATCGGTACATCCCCGTGCCCCGTTATCATGATCGACGGGATCGGTGTCTTGAGGGCGGCCAGTCGGCGAATGAGATCCAGTCCGCTAAGATCGGACATGCGCATGTCGGTAATGAGCACGGCTTGTCGCAGATTGGGAGCAACGGAGAGGAAGGCGCTGGCGGACTCGTGCACCCTGACACCCAGTCCGTGCATCGTCAGCATAAATGCGAGCGATTTCCTGACCGCCTCTTCGTCATCGACAATATGCACGGTGAAGTCGTCAATCGGCATCTTCTTCCTCGTTGTATTGCGGCAAGGTAAAGCTGAAGCGCGCGCCGCCCAAACTCCCGCTGAAGACGGTTAGATCGCCACCATGCGCCTCGACGATGCGCTTGGAGATCGACAACCCAATGCCCATGCCACCAGCCTTGGTCGTTGTGAACGGCTTAAACAAGTTGG